>NZ_JAVAMQ010000002.1 GCF_030732095.1 Paracoccus spongiarum
GTCTGACCGACAAACCCGACCACCGGAAACAACAAGGCCCGCGCGATCTGCGCGGGCCTTTCTCGTCCGGCGTGCCGCCTGGCGGCGGATCAGTGGGACAATCGAGTGATTTCTTCCTTGAGGCGAAGTTTCTCGCGTTTCATGCGGGTGATCTCGTGATCACTGGACCCTGGACTTTTCTGTGCCCTTTCAACGGCTTCGGAAAGTGTCCGGTGCTTCTTGCGCAGCTCCTCGACATGGGAAGTAACCGACATCGCGTCCTCCTCTGTGGTTGTGTCCAACGTAGGGATTGCACCACAGCTTTTCGATTCTGTCACGAGACTTTCGCAAACAGCGCCGTGATCGGCCGGCCATCGCGCAGCACCGCCTGCGCGGCCGGGCTTAGGTCGTCGCCGTCGCGCAGATGGGCGGGCCCCTCATGCAGGACCAGCGGCGCCAGCAGGCGCAGCGGCGACCGGCTGCCCTTCTGCGCGACCAGCAGGACACGGCCCGCATCGCGCCCCGCCCGCGCCGCCAGCGGCAGGATCACGACGCCGCCGGCGCGTCCCGACAGCGCCGCCAGCAACCCGTCCAGCCGGTCGACGCGCTGGATCACCGTCAGCGCCCCACCCGGCCGCAACCGGCGCAACCCGGCATCCATCCACAGGGCCAGCGAGGTGGCTTCCCGCCGCGCGGCGGCGCGCCCGGCATCGGGCGCCGCCGTGCCGCCCAGGAAGAAGGGCGGATTGGCGATCACATGGTCAAAGCTGGCCTTGCGCAACAGGGCGGGCGGATCGGCCAGATCGCCGGTCAGCACCGTCAGCGCAATGCCGTTCGCAGCCGCATTCGCACGGGCGAGATCGGCATAGTCCGGCTGCCGCTCGATCCCGACCAGGCGCAGGCCGGGCACCCGCCAGCCGAGGCAGAGGCTGGCGACCCCTGCCCCGCAGCCCAGTTCCAGCACCGCCTGGCCGGGCATGGCGGCGCAGGCGGCGGCCAGCATCACCGCATCGGCGCCCGCGCGATAGCCGCGCCGCGGCTGCACGATGCGCAGCCTGCCGCCGAGAAAGCCGTCCTGGCGCGTCTCAGTCATCCAGCCGATGATCGCGCAGGATGGCGCGGGCCATGAATTCGTCCCGATCCGCGACCATGATCCGGCGCGGCAGGATGCCGATCGATCCCTCGAGCACGCTCATGTGCTGGTCCATCTCGAAGGCGGGGATCCCCTCGGATGCCAGCAGGTCGACGACCCGCGACAGCCGGACGGGATCGGTGCTGCGCAGAAGCTCTTTCATGGCCGGGACGTTAGGGGGTGGTTGCGAATTTGTCGATGCCGTGGCAATGCGTTGGGCCAGAAACGGGGTGTGGACATGGGTGTGACGGAAAACGTCCAGAAACCGCTGGACCGGATGGCTGCCAGCCTCGCGGCCGAGATGGCAGCGGTCAACGATCTGATCCGGCAGCGCATGTCCAGCCGTCACGCGCCGCGCATCCCCGAGGTGACGGCGCATCTGATCGAGGCCGGGGGCAAGCGCCTGCGGCCGATGCTGACCCTGGCCGCGGCGCGGCTGTGCGGCTATGACGGCCCCCATCATATCCACCTGGCAGCGACGGTCGAGTTCATCCACACGGCCACGCTGCTGCATGACGACGTGGTGGATGAAAGCCGCCAGCGGCGCGGGCGTCCGACGGCGAACCTGCTGTGGGACAACAAGTCCAGCGTGCTGGTCGGCGATTACCTGTTCGCCCGCAGCTTCCAGCTGATGGTCGAGCCGGGCAACCTGCGCACGCTGGAGATCCTGTCGAATGCCAGCGCCACCATCGCCGAGGGCGAGGTGCTGCAACTGACCGCGGCGCAGGACCTTGCAACGGACGAATCGGTCTATCTGCAGGTGGTGCGCGGCAAGACGGCCGCGCTGTTCGCCGCCGCGACCGAGGTTGGCGGGGTGATCGCCGGCGCACCCGAGGCGCAGGTGCGGGCACTGCATGATTATGGCGACGCGCTGGGCATCGCCTTCCAGATCGTCGATGACATCCTCGATTACGGCGGCGCGACGCAGACGATCGGCAAGAATGTCGGTGACGATTTCCGCGAATGCAAGCTGACCCTGCCGGTCATCAAGGCGGTGGCCCGGGCCGACGCGGCCGAGCGTGCATTCTGGACGCGCACCATCGAGCGCGCCGACCAGCGCGAGGATGACCTGGCACAGGCGCTTCACCTGCTGGCGCGTCACGGGGCGCTGGCCGATGCGCGGGCGGATGCGCTGGCCTGGGCCGCGCGGGCGCGCACGGCGCTGGCCACGCTGCCCGAGGATCCGCTGCGTGGCATGCTGGCCGACCTGGCCGATTTCGTCGTCAGCCGCGTGGCCTGAGGCACCGCCCCTCGCCCGCCCCGGACTCGCCCGCGACCGATGCCGGAAGGGCGGGCCGCGACCGCGACCCGCCCCTCTCCGGGAAGAGACCCGCTGTGCCGGCTACTTTGCCTGCACGAAGTCCGGATAGGCTTCCATCCCCATCTCGGTGATGTCCAGCCCGCTGATCTCGGCCTCGCGGTCCACGCGAACGCCGGTCGTCGCCTTGAGGATCGTCCAGATCACGAAGCTGACGACGAAGGTGAAGGCGCCGATGGCGGCAACGCCGATGGCCTGCGTGACATAGCTGGTGTCGGGGTTGGTCGCCGGCACGATCAGCGTCCCCCAGATCCCCGCGACCAGATGGACAGGGATCGCGCCCACCACGTCGTCGATCTTCAGCCGGTCCAGGATCGGCACCGCCAGCACCGCGATCGCCCCGCCGATGCCGCCGATCAGCACGGAGGCGAAGATCGAGGGGGTCAGCGGCTCGGCGGTGATCGAGACCAGCCCGGCCAGCGCGCCGTTCAGCACCATCGTCAGGTCGATCTTGCCGAAGGCAAGCTGCGTGGTGAGGATCGCCGCGATGGCCCCGGCCGAGGCCGCCATGTTGGTGTTCACGAAGATCCGGCTGACATCGGCGGCATCATTCACCGACCCGATGGCCAGCTGCGAGGCACCGTTGAAGCCGAACCAGCCCAGCCACAGGATGAACGTGCCCAGCGTCGCAAGCGCCAGGTTGCTGCCCGGCATCGGCTGCATCCGCCCGTCCGGGCGATACTTGCCATAGCGCGCGCCCAGCACGATGGCCCCGGCCAGCGCCGCGAAGCCGCCGGTGGCGTGAACCAGCGTCGAGCCCGCGAAATCCGAGAAGCCCATTTCCGACAGGAACCCGCCGCCCCACTGCCAGCTGGCCTCGATGGGATAGATCAGCCCGGTGAGGATCACCGTGAAGATCATGAACGGCCACAGCTTGACCCGCTCGGCCAGGGTGCCCGAGACGATCGAGGCGGTAGTGGCGCAGAACATCAGCTGGAAGAAGAAGTCCGATCCGGCCGAATAGCCCGCCGTCACGTCACCCGCCCCTGCCGGATCCAGCGATTTCGGGCTGAACAGCTGTCCGATGACGCCGTTCACCGTCCAGCCGTCGCCGGGATACATCAGGTTGTAGCCGATCAGCCAGTACATGATGCCCGCGATCGCGAACAGCGAGACATTCTTGAACAGCTGCGTGGTGACGTTCTTGGATCGCACCAGCCCGGCTTCCAGCATCGCAAAGCCGGCGGCCATCCACATGACCAGGAAGCCGCCGATCAGGAACAGCAGCGTATTGAAGATGAACACCACATCCGCGCTGACCGCCTCGACGGCGGCCGCGGCCACTTCGGCGGTTTCGGGGGTGGCGGCCGCGTCCTGCGCGGCGGCGGGCAACGCGGCAAGCGCAAGCGCCGCGACCAGTCCGGAGAGTTTCTGTTTCATCAGTCCTCGCTGTCTTCGTGCTTCGGGGCGACCGCGAGCCGGGCCGCGACTGATCCTTTGATCCCCAGAACGACCGGCGCTGCACAAGCCGTGGGCGGCGGCGGGCGAAGCGGAAACAGGTTTCGCCCGAAAAACCGGCATACGGACGGCGGATTGTCTGTTTTGCGGGCAAAAGCGGCCCGATTGTCACTTCCTGCTCGGCCAAAGCCGCCTGCCGCTTGTGCAGGGCCGGGCAAACTGCGGAAGACGGCAGCGGGTGCAGGGCGCCGGTCCGAACCGACCCGAAGGCCCCGCAGATACGAGGTGACAGCCGATGAAACGAATGACTCCCCTCCTTGTCGCCGCCAGCGCGCTGATGGCGCTGCCGGCACTGGCCCAGGATGCCGCGGCCCCGGTTCCGGACAAGGGCGACACGACCTGGATGCTGATCTCGGCGATCCTGGTGATCCTGATGACCCTGCCCGGCCTTGCGCTGTTCTATGGCGGGCTGGTGCGCGGCAAGAACGTGCTGTCGGTGCTGATGCAGGTGCTGACGGTGTTCTGCGTCATGGTGCTGCTGTGGGTCGCCTTCGGCTATTCGCTGGCCTTCACCGGCGCGGGCGATGCCGCCAGCGCGGGGCCGCTGACGCCCTATGTCGGCGGGCTGTCCAAGATGTTCCTTGCCGGGGTCGGCACCGATGCCGTCGTCGAGACCTTCTCGGCCGGCGTGGTCATCCCCGAACTCAGCTTCGTGATCTTCCAGATGGCCTTCGCCTGCATCGCCGCGGCGCTGATCGTCGGCGCCACCGCAGAACGGATCAAGTTTCCCGCGATCCTGATGTTCACGGTGATCTGGTTCTTCCTGTCCTACCTGCCGATGGCCCACATGGTCTGGTGGTGGGGCGGCCCCAGCGCCTATGACGCGCCTTCGGGCCTGCTGTTCGGGCATGGCGCGCTGGATTTCGCGGGCGGCACCGTGATCCACATCAACGCGGGCGTGGCCGGGCTGGTCGCGGCCCTGGTCGCCGGTCCCCGGCTGGGCTATCGCAAGGAGCTTCTGGCTCCGCACAACCTGACCTTCACGCTGATCGGCGGATGCCTGCTGTGGGTCGGCTGGTTCGGCTTCAACGCCGGCTCGAACCTCGAATCGAACGGCGTGGCGGCGCTGGCGATGATCAACACCGCCGCCGCAACCGCCGCCGCAACCCTCGCCTGGAGCTTTGGCGAGTGGATGTGGCGCGGCCATCCCAGCCTGCTGGGCGCCATTTCGGGCGCGATCGCGGGGCTGGTGGGCGTGACGCCGGCGGCGGGCTTCGTGGGCCCCGTGGGCGCCATCGCCATCGGCCTGATCGCGGGCCTCGCCTGCATGTATGTCGTGGTCGGGCTGAAATCGCGGATGGGGGTCGACGACACGCTGGACGTGTTCGGCATCCACGGCGTCGGCGGCATCATCGGCGCGATCCTGACCGGTGTCTTTGCCGCGCCCGCGCTGGGCGGGTCGGGCGTGTTCGACTATGCCGCCGGCAGCGTCGCGGCCTTCGACATGGGCGCGCAGGTCTATGCCCAGACGCTGGGCGTCGTGATCGCCGTGATCTGGTCGGGCGCAGTCTCCTTCGTGGCCATCCATGTCGTCAAGGCGCTGATCGGGCTGCGCGTGCCGGAAAGCGAGGAACGCCAGGGCCTCGACGTCACCACCCACGGCGAAAACGCCTACAACTAGTCGGCTTGCCGCAACGCGCCGCCCGGCGGGGCGGCATGTCGGGGCCCGGTGATCGCACCGGGCCCGGTCGCATCCTCGCCGATCGCGCATCACGGATTGGTCAGGTCAATTCCCCCCCGGCCATTCTTGCTGTATGCTGGCGCACAATCTGGCCGGCAGAACCGGCCCGGCAGACACGCAGGCACCCAAGGCATGAAAAGACCCACCGGCACCCCGAAGCGCACGGGCCGCAGCCCCGTTGCCGAAAAGCGCACGACCCAGCCCCCCGCAGAAACGGCCAAGGGCGGCGTCCGGCGCCACGGCGCCAAGCCTGCTCGGCGCGGCAATCCGGTGATGCGCGCGATTGCCGGCGCGGTCGGCCTCGTCTGGCGGATCGTCTGGGGCTCGGCCTGGCGGCTGGCGATGGTGTTCCTGCTGATCCTCGGCGCGGCGACCGCCTATTACTACAGCGGCCTGCCCGAGCCCGAGGACCTGTTCGACGCCCGCGCCCGCGGCAGCGTCACCATGCTGGACCACGAGGGCAGGGTCTTTGCCTGGCGCGGCGAGACCTTCGGGACCGTCACCAGCGACAAGATCGCCCCGGTCCTGCGCGAGGCGGTGATCGCCACCGAGGACCGCCGATTCTATGGTCATCTGGGCATCAGCCCGCGCGGCATCGCCAGCGCGGTGCGGATCAACATGGCCGAGGGGCGCGGCCCGCTCGAGGGCAATGGCGGATCGACCATCACCCAGCAGGTCGCCAAGCTGCTGTGCCTCGGCGACAGCTTCGACCCGATCCGCTGGAAGAACGAGGCCGAATTCGAGGCCGACTGCCGCGTGGGAAGCATCTGGCGCAAGGTCAAGGAGGTGCCCTTCGCCTTCGCGCTTGAGGCCAAGTATTCCAAGGACGACATCCTCAACATCTACATGAACCGGTCCTATCTGGGCGCCGGGGCGCGTGGCTTCGAGGCCGCCAGCCAGCGTTACTTCAACAAGCCCGCCGCCGAGGTGACCCCCGCCGAGGCCGCGATGCTGGCCGGGCTGCTGAAGGCACCCAGCTATTTCGCGCCGACCGCCAACCTGCAGCGCAGCCAGGACCGCGCGAACCTGATCCTGGGGCTGATGGCCGAGCAGGGCTATCTGACCGACAGCGAGGTGGCCGAGGCCAAGGCACAGCCCGCGCGTCTGTCGCAGGCCGCGGCGGCGCGGGCCGGCGGCTATTTCGCCGACTGGGTGATGGAGGCCGGACCCGGCTTCCTGACCAGCGAGACCACCGAGGACGTGACCATCAAGACGACCTTCGACCAGCGCATCCAGCGCGCCGCCGAACGCGCGCTGCAGCGGGTGTTCGACGAGAAGGTCAAGGACGGCAGCAAGGCCGAGGCCGCCGTCGTGGTGATGTCCGCCGACGGCGCCGTGCGCGCGATGATCGGCGGCCGCGACACCACCGTGAACGGTGCCTTCAACCGCGCCATCCAGGCCAAGCGGCAGACCGGCTCCAGCTTCAAGCCCTTCGTCTATGCGGCCGCGCTCGAGGCCGGGCACTCGCCCTCGGACATCGTGCGCGACGGCCCGCTCAGCATCCGCATCCCCGGCGGCCGCCCCTGGTCGCCGCAGAACTACACGCGCCGCTTCTATGGCGACGTGACGCTGACCAATGCGCTGAAACAGTCGCTCAACACCGCCACAATCCGCCTGCAGGAGGCGGTCGGCCGGGACGCCGTGCGCCAGATCGCGCATGATTTCGGCATTGTCAGCAACCTGACGACCAGCCCCTCTCTGGGCCTCGGCGCGTCCGAGGCGACGCTGCTGGAACTGACCGGCGCCTATGCGGGCATCCGCAACGGCGGCACGTCGGTCGCGCCCTATGGCCTGGTCGAGCTGAACATCAAGGGCGACGAGCAGCCGCTGATGGGCCAGATGGGCGGCATGGGCGAACGGGTCATCAGCCAGCGTGCGGCCGGGCAGCTGATCTACATGATGCAGCAGGTGATCGATTCGGGCACCGGCACCCGCGCCAAGCTGGGCTCGCGCCCGGCGGCGGGCAAGACGGGCACCACCAGCAGCTATCGTGACGCGTGGTTCGTCGGCTTCACCGAACAATACGTCACCGGCGTCTGGATGGGCTATGATGACAACACGCCGCTGCAGGGGGTGACCGGCGGCGGCCTGCCGGCCGAGATCTGGCAGGCGGTGATGACCGAAATCCATGACGGCCTGCCGGAACTGCCTCTCTCGACCGTCTCGCCCGATGGCAGCGGCATCATCATGTCCAGCGGCGAGGGCACGCCGCGGGTCGTCACATCGGGCTCGGCCGACGATCCGCTGGCGGCGGCCTTGGCCGGGGTCATGGACGGCGTCGCCAACCAGCGCCGCGCCGAGGCCGAGGGCGGCCGCGTCATCACCGCGCCCACCGAGATGCAGGGTACCGCGCCGCAGACACCTGCCAGCAGCAATTCGGCCAGTTCCGACGATGCGCTCAGCCGGGCGCTGAACGGCATCCTCGGCGGCAACTGAGCTGCTGGCCCCGCGTTAACCGGTTTTCGCAGGCCACTCGACGCAAGCCCTTGTGAAACCTGCCCGAAAGGGCAGGTTTTTTCCTGCGCTTCGGCCTTGCGCACCGTCGGACCCACAAACGATAAGTACAGGCATGACCGGCGCATCACGGTGGCGCGACGGTCCTGTGTCACGATTTCCCGGTTTGAGAGGTTCCCATGCCGCAGCTTGTCTCGCTCGATTTTCCCGCGACCCTTGATCTGTCAGAGGGCGCTGCCGCATTTACTGTTTCGGCCACCGCTGCCGACCCCGACGGGATACTACAGGTCGTGGTTTTCTATGACCGCGACATAACCTACAGCAATAGAACCGGCCCGAGTGAGAGTTGGGTGATCTACAACTTCATGGGCCTGTATGGGATCTACGACAGTTGGTCCGATGACGCTGCGGAGCAGAGTTTTTACTTCAACCCCGCCAATCGTGCCGGCAAGATCGACATCACCCGCATCTGGGTCGAGGACCTGTCAGGCGAGCGCCGGGTCTATGAGCACGCCGAATTGCGCGAGTTGGATTTTCAGACCTCCTTCGTGATCGAGGGTTCGCCGCCCCCCGTCTTCGACACCTACGCCACCCTCTCGGTGCCTGATGTCGTCACCCTGCGCGAGGGGCAAAGCCTTGATGTCGCGCTGACCTTCCTGGGCCTGACCTCGCATTACGCGAACTATACCTACAGCTTTACCAGCCAGGGCGGCACCGCCAGCGCGGCCGATATCGGCACGGCCAATGGCAGCGGCTCGATCTGGATCTCCAGCACCGCACCGACCAGCGAGCGCCGCAACATCCCGATTTCGGCCAGCCGCGACGGCGTGCAGGAGGACACCGAGACCGCCTATCTGGTCGTGAACCTCAGCGGCACCGCCGGCCGTTTCGAGGATGGCGGCAGCATGAAGGTGATCGAGGTCCGCATCCTCGACGACAACCTGACGGTCGGAACCGCGGGCGATGATGTCCTTCACGGAACCAGCATCGGCGAGACTCTGGAGGGCGGATCTGGCCACGACATCTACCACGTCACCGCCGGCGATCGGGTGGCCGAAGGCGCCGGCGCCGGCACGGATACCGTCCAGGCCGCGGTCGACTGGCGGCTCGATCCGAATGTCGAGCACCTCACGCTGACGGGCTTTGGCAATGTCGACGGCATCGGCAACCAGCTTCACAACCGCATCACCGGAAACGCCGGCGCAAACATCCTGGGTGGCGGGGCCGGCGACGACACGCTGCGCGGCGAGGCGGGCAATGACCGGCTGCTGGGCCATGCCGGCACCGACTGGCTCTATGGTGGCCGAGGCCATGACAGCCTGACGGGCGGCGAAGGCAATGACCGCCTGTATGGCGAGGCCGACAATGACACCCTGTCGGGCGAGGCGGGCAATGACCGGCTGGAGGACCTGCTGGGCAGCAACCGCCTCGGCGGCGGGATCGGCGACGACACGCTGATCGCGGGAACGGGCGCCGACTGGCTGTCGGGCGGGGACGGGCGCGACAGCCTGCGGGCGGGGGCGGGCAACGACCAGCTGCGCGGCGAGACCGGCAACGACCTGCTGCGCGGCGAGGCCGGCCATGACAGGCTGCTGGGCCATGCCGGCATCGACTGGCTGTATGGCGGCAGCGGCCAGGACAGCCTGTCCGGCGGCGAGGGCAACGACCGCCTCTATGGCGAGGGCGACAACGACCGGCTGGCGGGCGAGGCCGGCAATGACACGCTGCTTGGCGGGGCCGGGCGCGACCGGCTGATCGGCGATGCCGGAGCCGACCATCTGTTCGGCGGCGCCGACCGGCAGCGGGACGTGTTCGTGTTCCGCGTCCTCGAGGACAGCCGGCCCGGCGCCGGGCGCGACCGGGTGCAGGATTTCGTCAGCGGCATCGACCGGATCGACCTCGGCGCGCTGGACGCAGACGCGCTTGCGCCCCGTAACCAGGCCTTCGACTTCGCCGGCAGTTCGGCCAGCGCCCATTCGGTATGGACCGTGACACGCGGCGACAACCTGCTGGTGCGCGCCGATCACGACGGCGATGCCCGCGCGGATCTCGAGATCCAGATCACCGGCATCTCGCGCCTGACCGAGGGCGATTTCGTGCTGTGACGCCCCGCCCTTCCGCGCGGACGGAAGGGCGGCCCGGCGCCTCAGCCGGCGCGTTGCAGGTCGGCGGTCAGGGCCGCCACGTCGCCCTTGCGGCGGGCCAGCATGGCTGCCATCTCGGCCCGTTCGCTGGCCAGCATGTTCACGCCCTCGATGATGAGGTTGAAGAAGCTCACCCGGCCCGACCGGTCCGAGACATGCCATTCGACCTTCATCGGCGCCCGTCCGCTGAGATAGGCGACCGAGTCCACCACGACATAGCTTTTCACCGCGCGGGCGCCGCCGACCTCGATGCGCCCGCCCACGAATTCGCGAAAGCGCTTGCCGTATTTGCGGCCGATATAGCCCTGGAAGGCGGCCTTGTAGCTGGCGAACTGCGCCGCGCTGACCTGCCGCGCGGCGGGTCCCAGGACGGTGCGCGCGACCACGTCCACATCGCCATACCGCGCCAGGATGGCCTCGAACTGGCGATACATCGCGGCCGGTGCCTGGCCGCTGTTGATGACCGCATAGACATCATCCACGGCGCGCTGGATAAACGCCTGCGCCTGGGCCCCGCCAAGGGCCAGCGCCGGACGCATCGCGACAAGGCCCGCGCCGCCCGCGATCAGCGCCAGCACGGCGCGCCGGCCGATCCGGGGGTCAGGGCGCGACGGGTCCGGTTTCGGCGACCGGGGCGCCATAGGGGTCGTCATAAGGGTCAAATCCTGCGTCCTCTTCTCCGACATCGTAGCGGCGGTGCATCAGATAGATCAGCCGCGTCTGGGCATAGCTGTCTGCACTATCCTGCAGAACGCTGTCCACCGTATCCCCGAAACGCGCCCGCTCACCGGCTTTTGAGCCGATGCGCAGACCCAGGGCCAGCATGCGCTCGCGGCGGTCGAGGACCTGCCCGAGGGGGTCGATCAGCACATCGACCACCTTGCCAGCGGTGTCGCGCGCCGTCGATGGCCCGAGCAGGGGCAGTTCCACATAGGCACCCTCGGGCAGGCCCCAGACTGCCAGCGTCTGGCCGAAATCGGTGTCGGTCTCGGTCAGGCCGAAATCGCTGCCGGCCGGATCGAACATGCCGGCGATGCCGAGGGTCGAGTTGATGGCGAGGCGGAACATGTTGCGCGCGGCGGGCCCGGGCTGGCCCTGCAGCAGGCTGTTCACGATCTTGCCGGGCAGCGACAGGTTCGCGCCCATGTTGATGACCAGATCGACGGGCCTCGGCTGCCCGGCCTCGCCCGGCGCCGTGGGCCCGTCGTCGCGTCCCGCCACCAGCCGGGCGACCGGCCCGATGACCTGCGCGTCCAGCGCCTTGTTGAAGGCGTGGACGCGGCGATTCTGCGCCTCGAAGGGGTCGTTGATGGTGATGCCGTCCTGCAGGACCGGCCGCGCGGCGCATCCGGCCAGCAGCAGCGTCAGGATCAGGGCCGTCAGGGGCGCGGAACGGGGCTTGGGGCGCAAAGTATTTCCTAACCTTTTGGGCGTAAGGCAACAGAAGGCCTTGCAGGTGCTGACAGTCGGCGTTCAAAGGGCAATAATGGTCCGGGCGGGACGCGGCAAGCCCGGTGACGGATGACCTGCGCGCGCAGGGATCAGAAGCGAGGACGGCACGGCTATGGGCAAGGCGCCATTTCAACAGGATGGCAGCCGCGAGCTGCGAGAGGCGCGTGCGGCGGGGTTTTCGCTGTTCGTCGCGGTGGGGCTGTTCTCGGCGGTGGTGAACCTGCTGATGCTGACCGGGCCGCTGTTCATGCTGCAGGTCTATGACCGCGTCCTCGGATCGCAATCCAGCGAGACCCTGGCCGCGCTGTTCGTGCTTGTGGTCTTCCTGTTCCTGCTGATGGGGGTGGTCGATCTGGCCCGCAACCGGATCACCCAGCGCCTTGCCGCGCGGTTCCAGGACCGCATGGAGGGGCGGGTGTTCACCGCCGCGCTGCGCGAGGGCGCGATCAGCGGCGACGAATCCGCAGCCGCGGCCAGCGGCATGCGCGATCTGGACGCGGTCCAGCGGTTCATCGGCTCGCCGGTCCTGCTGGCGATGTTCGACATGCCCTGGGCGCCGATCTTCCTGGCCGCCGTCTTCATCTTCCACCCGTTCCTCGGCGTCGTCGCGACCGCGGGCGGCACGATCCTGGTGGTCGCCACGATCGCCAACCGCTGGCTGACACGGCGGCCGTTGCAGCAATCGGCGATCTCGGCGACGCAGGCGCAGCGGATGGCCGATCTCTATCGCGACGAGGGCGAGGTGATCGGCGCCCTCGGCATGCGCAGCGCGACCTTTTCGCGCTGGCACCGGGCGCGGGCCGACGCGCAGGACAGCGCCGTGCGCGGTGCCGATGTGGCAGCGGGCTTCACGGTCTTCTCGCGCAGCTTCCGGCTGTTCCTGCAAAGCGCGATGCTGGCCGCGGGCGCCTGGCTGGTCCTGCGGCAGGAACTGACGCCGGGCGCGATGATCGCCAGTTCGATCATGATGGGCCGCGCGCTGGCGCCGGTGGAACAGCTGGTCGGTGGCTGGGCGATGGTGCAGGCAGCGCAGGATGGCTGGGACCGGCTGGCCCGGCTTCTGTCGCGGCAACCGCCCGAAAAGCCGCGCACGCCCCTGCCCCGACCCGAGGCGCGCATCGACGTGCGCCAGCTGTCGGTCGCGCCGCCGGGTCAGGGCATCGCCACGCTGCGCGGCGTCAGCTTTTCGGTCGGTCCCGGCCAGGCGCTGGGCGTGATCGGCCCCTCGGGCGCAGGCAAGACCACGCTGGCCCGGGCGCTGATCGGCGCCTGGCCGGTCGGCGCGGGCTCGATCCGGCTGGGCGGAGCGACGCTGGACCAGTTCGATCCCGATGTGCTGGGCGCGCTGATCGGCTATCTTCCGCAGCAGGTGACGCTGTTCGATGGCAGCATCGCCGACAACATCGCCCGGCTTGCACCCGACCCCGACCCCGACCGCGTGGTGCGTGCCGCCAAGGCGGCGGCGGCGCATCAGATGATCCTCGACCTGCCGCAGGGCTATGACACGCGCATCAGCCAGACGGCGGGCCGGCTGTCGGGCGGGCAGATCCAGCGCATCGGCCTTGCCCGCGCCCTCTATCCCGACCCGGCGCTGCTGGTGCTGGACGAGCCGAACTCCAACCTCGACAATCAGGGCTCCGAGGCGCTGAACGCGGCAATCCGGCGCGTCAAGGCGCAGGGCGGCGCGGTGGTCATCATGGCGCACCGCCCCGCGGCGATCAACGAATGCGAATTGCTGCTGGTGATGGAGCAGGGCGTGCGCCGCGCCTTCGGCCCGCGTGACCAGGTGCTGAAGGAGATGGTCCAGAACTCGGCCCAGATCATGAAGGCGCAGGAAACCGGCCAAAGCGGAGGCGTGACATGAGCGAGGACGACCGCAAGCCGTCGCCGGGCCCCAATGACGGCGCAACGCCGGGCCAGCCCGCCCCGATGCCGGGCGGTCCTGACGCGGCGACGCCGCGCCCGCACGGGGAAGACCCGCAGCTAGCCCCCGCGGCGCAGCAGGACCCGCCCGGCACCGCGCGCCCCGATGCCGCGTCCGGCCAGACTGCTGCGCCGGCGCCCGGTCCGTCGCCGCAGGACAGGATGCGCCTTGGTGATCCGGTGACGGGCCAGGTGTCGCAGTCGCAACGGCCGGCCGCCCCTGCGCGGCCCGATGCGCCGCCCGCCGGCGCGCCCGCCGGCGCCGGACAGGGGCGCATCATCCACCGCCGCCCCGCCGCGCCCTCCGCGCCCGTGCCGCCGCCCGCGCCACCGCCTCCGCCACGGCCGATCGCCGCGCCGGATGCCGACCGATGGCCCGTGCGGGGCCCGTTGTGGACCGGGATCATCGGCATCCTCGTGCTGTTCGGCGGCTTCGGCCTCTGGGCATGGCAAAGCCGGATCGCTGGCGCCGTGGTCGCGCCCGGCCAGGTCGAGGTCGAGCAGCAGCGCCAGGTCGTCCAGCACCCCGATGGCGGCGTGGTCGCGCGAATCGCGGTCACCGAGGGCGAAGCGGTCGAGGCCGGGCAGCTTCTGATCGCGCTGGACGGCACGCTGCTGTCGACTGAACTCGCCATCGTCGAGGGCCAGTATTTCGAGATCCTCGCCCGGCGCGGCCGGCTGGAGGCCGAGCGCGCCGACGCCGAGGCGCCCGCCTTTCCGTCACAGCTGACCGAGGCCGCCGCCACCAACCCCGAGTTGAAGGCGGTGATCGACGGGCAGGCCAGCCTGTTCGAGACCCGCCGCAACACCATCCGCCAGTCGCTGGAACAGCTGCAGAAGCAGTCCGAACAGGTCAGCGCGCAGGTCGATGGCATCGACGCCCAGATCAAGGCCCTTGGTCGCCAGCGCGAACTCATCGGCGAAGAACTCGAGGACCAGAGAAGCCTGCTGTCGCGCGGCCTCGCCCAGTCCTCGCGCGTGCTGGCGCTGGAACGCGAGGCGGTGCGCCTCGACGGACAACTGGGCGAATTGCAGGCCAGCCGCGCGGCGGCCGAGACGCGCCAGACCGAACTGGACATCCAGCGGCTGCGCCTCGGCGCCGAGCGTCGCGAGGAGGCCGAGACCGAGCTGCGCGACCTTGGCTATCGCGAACTGGAACTGGCCGAACGGCGGCGCAGCCTGATCGAGCAGGTCGACCGCCTCGACATCCGCGCCCCGGTCGCGGGCGTCGTCTACAACCTCCAGGTGACCACGCCGCGGTCGGTGATCCGGCCTGCCGACCCGCTGCTGTTCATCATCCCGCAGGATCGCCCGCTGGTGATCGGCGCGCGGCTTGCCACGATCAACGTCGACGAGGTCAGCATCGGCCAGCCGGTGGTGCTGCGCTTTTCCTCGTTCTCGTCGCGCACCACGCCCGAGATCGACGGCCGGCTGGAGCGGATCTCGGCGGATGCGCTGACCGACGAGGCGACGCGGATGCCCTATTACCGGGCCGAGGTGACGATTCCGCCCGACGAGCTGGACAAGCTGGGCGCGCTGGCCCTGATCCCCGGCATGCCGGTCGAGGTCTACATCCAGACCGGCGAGCGCAGCCCGATGGCCTATCTGGTGAAACCGCTGAGCGACTACTTCAACCGGGCCTTCCGCGAGAACTGAGGCGCGCGGCTTGCAACTGGCCGCCCGCTGCCCCACCCTGCCGCCCAAAAGCGGAGGAACCCCATGCTGAGAATCCTGTCCCGACCCGCCACGCGGCTGATGGAAAACTGGCTGCCCGATGCGTTCATCTTCGTGATCGTGCTGACCCTCGTGGCGGCGATCGCGGCGCTGGTGACGCAGGACGTGACGCCGATGGCGCTGATCGGGATGTGGGGCGACGGCTTCTGGGCGCTGCTGCAATTCGCGATGCAGATGCTTCTGGTGCTGGTCAGCGGCTTCATCCTCGCCAGCTCGCCACCGGTGCGGCGCATCCTGGAACGGCTGGCCCGTCTGGCCAATTCGCGCGGCGGCGCCATCGTGCTGGTCACGCTGGTGTCGCTGGCGGCCAGCTGGATCAACTGGGGCTTCGGACTGGTCGTCGGCGCGATCTTCGCCAAGGAACTGGCACGCCAGATCCGGGTGGACTACCGGCTGCTGGTCGCCTCGGCCTATTCGGGCTTCGTGATCTGGCATGGCGGGCTGTCGGGCTCGATCCCGCTGACCATCGCGACCGAGGGGCATTTCACCCAGGACGTGATCGGCGTCATCCCGACCGGCCAGACGATCTTCTCGGTCTGGAACCTCGTCATCGTCGCGGCCGTCGTGGTCGTGCTGCCGATCGCGAACCGGCTGATGTTGCCGCTGGACTCCGAACAGGTGCTGGTCGATCCGGCCCGCCTGTCGGGCGATCGCGGCCTGCCGCCGCTGTCGCCCCACGCCACCCCGGCCGAGCGGCTGGAAGCCAGCCCGATCCTGATGTGGGCGATCGGCGTGCCGGGTCTGGTCTGGCTTGCCAGCTATTTTGCGGGCGGCGGCGGGATCAACCTGAACGTCGTGAACTTCCTGTTCCTGTTTCTGGGCATCCTGTGTCACGGCACGCCGCGCAGCCTGCTGGCCTCGCTGGACGAGGCGGTGCGCGGCGGCGCCGGCATCGTGATCCAGTTCCCCTTCTATGCCGGGATCATGGCGATCATGACCGACAGCGGCCTTGCGGCCAGCCTGTCGCAGTGGTTCGTGTCGATCTCGACCGCCGAGACCCTGCCCTTCTGGAGCTTCATCAGCGCGGGCATCGTCAACATCTTCGTGCCCTCGGGCGGCGGACAATGGGCGGTTCAGGCGCCGGTGATGCTGCCCGCGGCCGAGGCGCTGGGCGCCGACATACCCCGCGTCGTGATGGGGGTGGCCTGGGGCGATGCCTGGACCAACCTGCTGCAGCCCTTCTGGGCGCTGCCGATGCTGGGCATCGCCGGCCTGAAGCCGCGTGACATCATGGGCTTCTGCGTGGTGCTGCTGGCGATCACCGGGGTGCTGATCGGCGGCCTTCTGCTGCTGCTGTGATGGCGGCTGCGGGCTAGCGCTTGCGCCGCCGCCTGGCGGCTCGCTTGATCTCGGCCAGCCGCGACTTGGTCGAGACCCGGCGCGGCCCGCGCCCCGGCTTGCCCTTCTGCGGGCCGCGCGGCAGCGGCCGCCCCTCAAGCTCCAGCAGTTCCAGCGTCAGCCCGCCGGTCATCGGGATCGCCTCGGCCAGTCTCACGGTCACACGCTGGCCGATGCCGATCTCGAGGCCGGTATCGGCGCCGATCAGCATCTGCGCGTCCTGGTCATAGTGAAAATACTCGCGCCCCAGATCGCGGATCGGCAACAGCCCGTCGGCGCCGGTCTCGTCCAGCTTGACGAAGGCCCCGAACCGCTGGATGCCGCTGATCCTGCCGGTCATCTCGCTGCCCACGCGGTCGGCGAGATAGGCCGCCAGATAGCGGTCGGTCGTGTCGCGCTCGGCGGCCATGCTGCGCCGCTCGGTCTCGCTGATATGGGTCGCGGTCTCGGACAGACGTTCGATGTCGTGTTCCGACAGCCCGTCGGGCCTGCCGCCGCGCCCGCCGCCCCAGCCATGCCCCGAGATCAGCGCCCGATGCACGATCAGGTCCGAATAGCGCCGGATCGGCGAGGTGAAATGGGCATAGGATTTCAGCGCCAGCCCGAAATGGCCGTAATTCTCGGGGTGGTAATAGGCCTGCGTCATCGAGCGCAGGGTCGAGATGTTGATCAGCTCGTCGAAATCGGTGCCCTCGGACTGCGCCAGAAGCCGGTTGAGATGGCTGGTATGCAGAACCTGCCCCTTGGCGAGGGTGAACCCCGACGCCTGCGCCACCTCGCGCAGCGCATCCATCTTGTCGAGGCTGGGTTCCTCGTGGACGCGGAACAGCAGGGGTCGCTGGCGGCGGGTCAGTTCCTCGGCGGCGGCGACATTGGCCAGCACCATGAACTCCTCGATCAGCCGGTGAGCGTCGAAGCGTTCGCGGAAATTGACGGACCGCACGCGGCCGTCCGCGGTCAGTTCGATGCGCCGTTCGGGCAGGTCCAGATCCAGCGGCTGGCGGCGGGCGCGCGCCTCCTTCAACAGGCCATAGGCGTGCCACAGCGGCTTGATGGCCGCATCCAGCAGCGGCGCGGTCGCCGGGTCGGGGTTGCCGTCGGCGGCGGCCTGGGCCTGTTCATAGGCAAGGCTCGCGCGGCTCAGCATCATCGCGCGGTGAAAGCTGTGGCCGGTCTTGTTGCCCTGCGCATCAAGGCGCATCCGCACGGCGATCACCGCCCGATCCACGCCCTCGTGCAGCGAGCAGAGATCGGCCGACAGTGCCTCGGGCAACATCGGCACAACGCGGTCGGGGAAATAGGTGGAATTGCCGCGCAGCCACGCCTCGCGGTCCAGCGCGCTGCCGGGCCGAACGTAATGGGCGACGTCGGCGATGGCGACCCAGATGGTCGCGCCGCCATCCGCCTCGACCCGGGCCGCGACGGCGTCGTCGCGGTCGCGGGCATCGGCCGGGTCGATGGTGATCAGCGGCAAGTCGCGCAGATCCTCGCGCCCGGCCATGCCCGCGGGCGTCTGGGCCTCGGCTTCGGCGATCACCTCGGCGGGAAAGTCGTCGGGAATGCCGTGCTGGTGAATGGCGATCAGGCTGACCGCGCGGGGCGCTGTCGGATCGCCCAGCCGCTCGGTGATCCGCGCCATCGGCAGTCCCATCCGGCCCTTGGGGCCGATCTGTTCGGCCTGCACCAGCTCGCCGTTGCGGGCGCCCTGCGTGGCATCCGGGCGGACCCGCCATTCGCGGTCCTGGCCCTTGTCGATGGGGGTGATGCGGCCGCCCTCGGCCTCCTTGCGGAAGATCCCCGTGATCCGGTTCGGGCTGGCGGTGACGCGCCGCATCAGCCGGGCCTGGTAATGGTGATCCTCGCCCTGGACCTCGACCAGGCGCGCCAGGAACCGCTCGCCCCGGCCCAGGGCGGGGTCGCTGTCGCGCGGCACATAGAGAATGCGCGGCGGCGCGCCCTCGCCCGGCCATTCCAGCGGCCGCGCGAACAGATCGCCCGAGCCGTCTGGCGCCAGCAATTCCAGGATGGTGACCGGCGGCAGGCTTCCGGCATCCATGTAATGCCGGCGGCGGCGCGACAGATGGCCCTCGGCCTCAAGCTCTTTCAGAAGGCGCTTCAGTTCGATGCGTTCGGCGCCCTTGATGCCGAAGGCCTTGGCGATGTCGCGCTTGGAATTGGCGTCGGGATGTTCGGCGACCCATTCCAGGATCTGCTGCTTGCTGGGGATCTGGCTCATCGGGTCGTGCCTGTCATTGAGGGGCCGCGGCGCGGGGCCGCGCGTCACAACGCGCGTATCATGTCCTGATGGGGAATGCCCGCATCGTCATAGACCGGACCCTGCGCCTCGAAGCCGAGCTTGCGATAGAAGCCCATCGCGCCGACCTGCGCCCCCAGACGGGCATGGGTGATGCCCGAGCGCGAGCGCAGCACATCCATCGCCGCACGGATCAGCACGCTGCCCAGCCCGGTGCCGCGCGCCTCGGGCAGGACGCAGACCCGGCCGATCTTGCCGGTGCTGCCCAGCAGCAGGATCCGCGCGGTGCCGACCGGCGCGCCGTCCTGCCACGCCAGCAGGTGAATCGCCTGATCGTCGCGGTCGTCCCACTCGTCCGCCTCGGCGATGCCCTGTTCGTCGATGAACACCGCCCGGCGCAGCGCACGGCAGGCGTCGATATCGTCGGTCAGTTCGATCCTCATGCGGGCCTCATGTAAAGTATTCCTCGAGGATACTGCGGTATATCCCTGTCAGCGCGTGGATTTCATCGACCGGCACCCGCTCGTCCACCTGATGCATGAACCGCCCCACCAGCCCGAATTCGACCACCGGGCAGTGATCCTTGACGAAGCGCGCATCCGAGGTGCCGCCCGATGTCGACAGCACCGGCACCCGGCCCGTCGCCTTGGCCACCACATCGCGCACCAGATCCACGAAGGGTCCGGGCCGGGTCAGAAACGCCTCACCCGAGATGTCGGCCTGCACCTCGATCGTCACGCCCGTCTGCGCGGCAAGGTCCTGCGCGGCGGCGGTCAGCCTGCGCGTCAGCGCGGCGCCGTCATGCAGGTCGTTGAAGCGGATGTTGACCACCGCCGTCGCGCGTTCGGGGATCACGTTCGAGGCCGGGTTGCCGCAATCGATGCTGGTGATCTGCACGCCCGAAGGATCGAAATGCGCCGTCCCCTCGTCCAGCGGCGCGGCGATCAGCCCTGCCAGATAGCGTGTCAGCGCGTGCAGCGGGTTGCGGGCGCGATGCGGATAGGCGGCATGGCCCTGCACCCCGGTCGCGGTGATGCGGAAGGTTGCCGATCCGCGCCGGCCGATCTTCATCATCTCGCCCATCACCTCGGGGTTCGAGGGCTCGCCGACGATGCAGACATCCATCCGCTCGCCCTCGGCGGCCATCCAGTCGAGGATCGCGCGGGTGCCGTCCCGCGATGGCCCCTCCTCGTCGCCGGTGATGGTCAGGATCACCGCGCCATCCGGCGGTGTGTCGGTGACGAAGCCGATCGCCGCCGCCACGAATGCCGCCACGCCCGATTTCATGTCGGTCGCGCCGCGGCCCCAGATCACACCATCCGCGACATGGCCCGAGAAGGGCGGGTGGCGCCAGGAGGCCGGATCGCCGGGCGGCACCACATCGGTATGGCCGTTGAAGCCAAAGCTGCGCGCGCCCTTCGCGCCCCAGCGGGCGAACAGGTTCGCGGTCTCGCCCCGGTCGACGCGATGCACCTCGAAGCCCGCCTCGCGCAGCAACCCGGCCAGCAGCACCAGCGCGCCCCCTTCCTCGGGCGTGACGGAGGGGCATCGGATCAGGCGGGCGGTCAGGTCGGCGGGGTCGATCATGTCAGGTCCAGAATTCAAGCGCGCGGCGCACGAGGTTCAGCCCCGTGGCGACCAGCAACAGCAGGGTCCAGCGGCGAAACTGCACCACATCGAGGCGGTCCTGCAAGGCAAAGCCGGCCATCATCCCCGCAACGGCCGGCACGCACAGCGCCAGCGACATTGGCAGCGTCTGCGCGTTCAGCACGCCCGACAGCAGATGCGCGACCGTCAGCACGACCGCGCCCATCAGGAACACCACCCCCTGCACGCGCACCTGTTCGCGCTTGTCCACCCCAAGCGACAGCAGCAGCACGATCAGCGGCGGCCCCCAGATGCCCGAGATGCCGCCGTAGAGCCCGCCGATCACGCCGCTGCCGATCTCGGCCCTGCGGCGATGATGGATCGGCAGCGCCAGCGAACGCCCCGACAGCTGCCACAGCGCAAACAGCACGATCGGCACCCCCAGCAGCGCATACATCACGCCCTGCGGGATCGCGGTCGCGAAGCCCGCCGAGACGCAGATGAACACCAGCACCGTCCTGATATGCCACCGGAACGCGCGGACCGAGCCCGCGGCCTCGCGCGGGCCTTGCCGGAAGGCCTGCTGCACATTGGTCAGCAACGTGGGCAGGATCAGCGCGGCCAGCGCCGTGGTGGCCGGCAGGATCGAGCCGAAGGCGGACAGCATGATCATCGGCATGGCAAAGCCCACCGCGCCCTTCACGAAGCCCGCGAAGGCGGTGATGGCCATCGCGGCCCAGAATTGCCAGGCGTCCAGTCCGAACATCGCCGAGACGCTAGACCGGCAAGGCGGGATTGGAAATGGCGGAAATTCGGGCAGGCCCATGCGACATTTTCGGTCGCAAGTGGCCGTCTTTGCGCATTATAGTTGCGCTGCACATGCGAAGGCTTTAGCTGTGCTGCAATGCCGAAAGGGGTCGATTCGATGAAAGACATGCCGCAAGACACCGCCGCCGTCCTGTCCGAGCTTGAGGACCTGCAATCGCGGGCGACCGACGCGCTGCGCGGCCTCGTCGCCCCCTTGGGCAAGGTCGAGGCCGAGGCGCTGGAGACGCATCAGCACGCGGCCCATGCGCTGTCCTGGCTGGCCACCTATGTCGAGGCGCTGAAGCAGCTGTCGGCATGGTCGGGTCGCGTCACCGGCGAGATCGAGGCGCTGATCGCGCAGATCGGCCTGGGCGAGTATCTGACCCAGATCGCCGGCGGCATCATGATGAGCCAGAACGAATTCGCCCGGCTGTCCGATCTGGGCGTCGCCTGGCAGCCCTCGGAGGCAGCGCGGGCGCTGATGGCGGGCAACACCGCCGAGGCCCGCGCCCGGCTGGCCCGGCTGATCGCCGAGGCGCGGGGCAGCGCGACCTTTGGAAAGTCGGGGCTGGACGAGGATCTGGAAATGATCCGCGACCAGTTCCGCCGCTGGGCGGACGACAAGGTGGTGCCCTTCGCGCATGACTGGCACCTCAGGGATGAACTCATCCCCATCGAGATCATCGAGGAACTGGCCGGGCTGGGCGTCTTTGGCCTGACCATCCCCGAGGAGCTTGGCGGCCTCGGCATGTCCAAGGCGGCGATGGTCGTGGTCAGCGAGGAGTTGTCGCGGGGCTATATCGGCGTGGGCAGCCTTGGCACGCGCAGCGAGATCGCGGCCGAGCTGATCCTCGGCGGCGGCACCGACGCGCAGAAGGCCCAGTGGCTGCCGCGCCTCGCCTCGGGCGAAATCCTGCCGACCGCCGTCTTCACCGAACCGAATACCGGCAGCGATCTGGGCAGCCTGCGCACCCGCGCCGTCCTTGATGGCGATGTCTGGAAGGTGACGGGCAACAAGACCTGGATCACCCATGCCGCGCGCACCCATGTGATGACGCTGCTGGCGCGCACCGATCCCGACACGACCGATTATCGCGGCTTGTCGATGTTTCTTGCCGAAAAGACCCCCGGCACCGACGCGGCACCCTTTCCGACCCCCGGCATGACCGGCGGCGAGATCGAGGTGCTGGGCTATCGCGGCATGAAGGAATACGAGCTTGGTTTCGACGGCTTCGAGGTCAGGGCCGAAAACCTGCTGGGCGGCGTCACCGGCCAGGGTTTCAAGCAGCTGATGCAGACCTTCGAATCGGCACGCATCCAGACCGCAGCCCGCGCGATCGGCGTGGCCCAGAACGCAATGGAGCTGGGCCTGCAATACGCGCTTGACCGCAAGCAGTTCGGCAAACCGCTGATCGAATTTCCGCGCGTCGCCGACAAGCTGGCGATGATGGCCGTCGAGATCATGATCGCCCGCCAGCTGACCTATTTCAGCGCCTGGGAAAAGGATCACGGCCATCGCTGCGACCTCGAGGCCGGCATGGCCAAGCTGCTGGGCGCCCGCATCGCATGGGCCTGCGCCGACAACGCGCTGCAGATCCACGGCGGCAACGGCTTCGCGCTGGAATACCAGATCAGCCGGGTGCTGTGCGATGCGCGCATCCTGAACATCTTCGAGGGCGCGGCCGAGATTCAGGCACAGGTCATCGCACGGCGTCTGTTGGGCTGAGATCCTTTCGGCTAGAGTGCTGGAACCGCGACGGAATTATCGCGTTCTGTACTGATTCGCGCTTGAAGGAGACGCCGATGCCCGCAATGAACCGCGCCCGCCTTTCCCTTGTCGGCCTCGCTGCCCTGTTGGCGCTTGCGGCCTGCCAGCCCGTTCCGCCTGCGGCAGTGACGCCGGGCGGGGAGGATCGGGGTTTCATTCCGGGCGGCAGCTATGTGCTGGTCGGCATGGACGGCGCGACCGTGCCGCTGCGCGATGTGACCCTGCTGGTCGAGGAGAAGCGGCTGTCCGGTCAGGGTCCGTGCAACTCATTCTCGGCCGCGAACAATGCGGACCTTCCGGCGGTGTCGCTGTCCCCGATCATCTCGACCAAGATGGCCTGCAAGGACCTGAAGCTCGAGAACCGGTTCCTGTCGGTGTTGCAGGCCGCGACCGCGATGGAATTCTATGGCGGTGTGCTGAAGGTCAAGTCGCCCTCGACCTGGCTGATCTTCGAGCATGGCGTTCGCGCTGGCACCGGCACGGTCTCAGCGCTTGAGCAGGCACGCGGCGTACAATAACCGTCAGTCGCCGGGCGCGGCGGCGGCGGCAAGTCTCTGAACCAGCCTGTCGCGCGCCGGCGGAAGCCGCCTGCCAACCAGTTCGGCGGCAAGGCGGCTGCCAAGGAAATGGCCGGTGATCGCCAGCCCCTCGATCACGCCCCCGCCGCGGTTGTCGCCTGCCCCGCCTAGCAGAGCCGGCAGCGGCAGCAGCCGGTCGGCCCAGTCCCCTGCGCCTTGCCGGCTGACCGCCCGGCCGCTGCGCGGGCTGACATAGACCAGCCCGTCGCGCGCGCCGGTGACGGCGCAGCGGCCAAGATCCAGACCGAAGCCCATCTCGTCCAAAAGCCGCATTTCCCACCGCAGATAGGCCGGCGGCCAGTCCGTCCCGGCCTCGATGGCGTCCAGCAGCGCCTCGGTCTCGCGGGCCAGCAGCGGGTGCGGATCGCGTTCGGGCAGCGAAAACACCAGCAGCGCGCAGATCGCGTTCAGCCCGGCCAGGGCCAGCGGATCGGCCATCAGGCCGGATCGCAGGCGCACGGGCTCGGCGCTGAAATGTCCCAGCTGATCGTCGCTTCGCGCGCGCCAGCGCAGGTCCAGCCGGGCGCCCGGCTGCAGCATCGCCGCGCGCTTGCGCGAGGCGCCGCCGGGCACCAGCCCGGCGTGGCGGCCATGTTCGGCGGTCAGCACGTCGATGATGATGGCCGTCTCGCCATGCGGACGGCGCGCGATCACCGTGCCCTCGGCCTGCCACTGCATCGCCGCCGCTCAGCCGTCGGCGGCAGGCAGCGTCAGCCCGCCATCCTGCGACAGCGGCCAGAACGGATTGGTCGCGATTTCCCATACATGCCCGTCGGGATCGGCGAAATACCCCGAATAGCCGCCCCAGAAGACCCGTCCCGGCTGCTTGAGGCAGGTTGCGCCCGCAGCCAGCGCCGCGGCAAAGACGGCATCGGTCTCGGCATCGTTGTCGCAATTCTGCGCCAGCGTGATCGCACCGGTGCCGAGGGGCGCGCCCGGCCTGCCCTGGTCGGCCGCCAGATCGTCACGCCCGAACAGCGCCAGCACCGCCCCGTTCATCTGGTAGAAGATCACCCCCTCGGCAGGGCCGGGATGCGCCACCCAGCCCCAGGCGCCGTAGAATTCGGCCGCGCGCGCGAGGTCCGCGACGCCAAGCGTGATGAGGGTGACGCGCTGCCGGGGCAAGGCCATGCCGTTCTCCTTCGGTGAGGTCGCGCGAGGCTGGCATGGTGTGGCGCAAGCGGCAAGGCCGCGCTACTGCGCGCGATGCGTTGCCTGCGCCGCCCGGCGCAGCCTGCGTCCGGCGCGCGCGGCGCGGATCATGCTGGCGGAATACAGCACCAGCGCCATCCAGATCATCGGAAAGGCGATCATCCGCGCGGTGCCCATCGGCTCGTCGAACAGCAGCACCGCGCAGAGGAAGATCATCGTCGGCGCGATGTATTGCAGGATGCCCATGGTCGACAGGCGCACCAGCTTGGCGCCATTCGCATAGAACAGCAGCGGGATTGCGGTGATCGGCCCGCAGCCCAGCAGCAGCAGCGTCTGGGCCGGCGTGCCGGACAGGAAATGCCCGCGCCCCTCCAGCCCCGTCCAGATCACGAAGGCCAGCGCCACCGGCGTCAGCAGCATCACCTCGAGCGTGAAGCCCTGGTTCGGGCCAAGCGGCAGGCTGCGCTTGCAATAGGCATAAAAGCCCCAGCTGAGCGTCAGCCCGATCGCCACGAGCGGCACCCGCCCGGCCTGCAGCGCCAGCACCACCACCGCAAGCGCGGCCAGCGCGATGGCGGCGATCTGCGCCGCGCCCAGCCGTTCCTTCAGCAGGGTCGCACCCAGGAAGATGCTGAACAGCGGATTGATGTAATAGCCAAGCGCGGCGTCAAGCGCCTGGCCATTGGCGATGGCCCAGACATAGATCAGCCAGTTGACCGAGATCAGTGCCGCCGTCAGCGCCGCCATCGCCAGCAGCCGCGGCTGGCGCAGCGCGGCCACCACATCCGCCGACCGCCGCTGCCACAGCAGCACCGCCGCCGCGATGGGCAGCGACCACAGAACGCGATGCGCGATCACCTCGGCCGGGGGCACCTCGGCCAGCGCCTTCATGTAGATCGGCAGGAAGCCCCACAGCCCATAGGCGGCCACGGCGAATGCCAGACCGCGAGGGGAATCGACCTGATCAGGACCCGTGCCGCTCATCCGGCTTGCATATGCTGCAATCGCAGGCAGCGCCAGAGGCCGAGTGCGGGCCTAGACCAGAAGCGGCCGGTCGTTGCGCAGATGCCGCCGCGCGAGGCTGCGCCCCTGCCGCCCGGAGGGACAGGGACGGGCAAGCGGCCGGGTGCCGCCGCCCCCCCCAAGGTCGGGAAACAGCGTCAGCAGTTCGGCGCGGGCAGCCGGCCCGACGCTGCGCAGCGCCTCGGGGCCGGGATGCAGGGTCTCGGCCGGGGTGCCGTTCGCGGCGACGATCTCATGGGCGTCGCAGGCGAAATGCCAGTAATCGACCGGCCCGCCGCCGCCATCGGTCGCAATGCCCGGCAGACCGGCCAGATGGCGCGCGGCAACCAGCACCTCGTCGGCGCCGAACATCCGCTGCGCGATGGTCGAGCGGACCAGCACCCGATGCTGCGGCGACAGGCGCAGGTCGGCCTGCGGCAACCCGATGCCCAGGGCGCCCGCGGCGATGTGGATCGGGCGCAGCCGGGGCAGCAGGCCCAGCAGGACCGGCTCGACCCGCCGCCGCCCGATCCAGCGGATCGGCTGCGCGCCGTGGTCGCGGGTCAGCACCGCATCGCCCCGCCGCAACGTCTCGACCGGGCGATCGCCCGAGGGCGTGGCGATCAGGGTGCCCGCGACAAAGCAGATCACCGCGCCATCCCGCGTCAGCCGCGCATTCAGCCCCGCCCCGTTGGTCAGGAAGCTGGCCGAGCGGGTGAAGTCGGCAAGATTGGGGCTTTGTTGCAGGTCGTCGCCATCGATGAGGGTCAGCAGCCGGCCCGGCGGGTAAAGCCCCTCGTCGCCCGCCCGATAGCGGCCAAGCTGGGCGTTCCAGCCGCGCGAGATCGTCACCCCGACCGGCTGGTTGTCGATCGCAAGCCAAGTGGCGCGGAAATACAGCCCCGTCTGCGGGTCCTGCAGGATCATCTCGAAATCGGCCTCGACGGTCGCGCCGCCGCCGAAGGTGGTCCCGTTCAGGGTGACAGGCTGGGCCAGACGCGCGCCGCCATCATCGGGAAAGTCGTCCGCGCCCGCCCGCGTCGCGGTGGTCAGCTGCGCGGTTGCGCGCGACGCGAAGGCGACAGTGCTGGTTCCGGTCTCGCCGCCCGAGCCGATCTCGCCCTCGGATTGTCCGCCCTGCCGGAACAGCCCCGCCGGATCGAGGACCGCGGCCCATTCGATGATCGAGAAGGTGAATGCCACGATGCCTCCCGCGCTGGTAACAGGGCGAGGATGGCACAGGCGGTGCAACAACCATAGCGCGAATATCGCCAATCCAGCGCCGCGAAGCTCGGGCGGATATTCGACCACCAGAGATATTATTATACCTTTACATCAGTTCTTTGCGAAAACAAGCCCGGCCCCGTCGAGGGGATTTCGCGTCGCGCGACCCGACGATCACCGCAGCCCGTCCTCGTCCAGAAGCGTCCGGCCATCGCGGCTTTCGATCTCGATTACCCAGAGATCGCGGTCGATGTCGCGCTGCCGGCGGATGGCCTCGTCGATCTGCGCCTCGGGCGCCTCGGCCTGAACCTGCCAGCGGCGGCTGTCGCCGAGCAGGTCCCATTCGCGGCCCAGCAGGATCGCGGTGCCGTCGAGGCGGGCGCATTTCACCAGGATCGCGCCTGCCGTGTCATCGCCGCGCGCCAGCACATAGGCGGGGATGTTGGCCAGGCCAAGCCGTGCCAGATAGGCCGCGACCCACACGCCCGAGGCCAGCCGCGGCTCGGCCATCAGCGGCCCGGATCGCCGTCGCGGAAATCGAGGCCGATCTCGCCGTAGCGTTCGGCCTCGTCCTGCCAGTTCTCGCGGACCTTGACCTGCAGGAACAGATGGACGCGGCGGCCCATGAACTCCTCCAGCTCGCCCCGCGCCGCCTGGCCCACGGCCTTGATGGTTTCACCCCCCTTGCCCAGCACGATGCCCTTGTGGCCAGGGCGCGCGACATAGACGATCTGGTCGACCCGCGCGCTGCCGTCCTTGCGCTCTTCCCAGGCCTCGGTCTCGACCGTCAGCTGGTAGGGAATTTCCTCGTGCAGGCGCAGGGTCAGCTTTTCTCGCGTGATTTCGGCCGCGATCATCCGCATCGGCAGGTCGGCGATCTGATCCTCGGGATAAAGCCAGGGGCTTTCGGGCAGCGATGCGGCCAGCCAGTCACGCAGATCGTCGCAGCCATAGCCCTTTTCGGCCGAGATCATGAAGCTGTTGCAGAACGGATAGGCCTCGTTCAGCTGCTGCGACAGGGCCAGCAGCACCTCGGCCTTGACCCTGTCGATCTTGTTGATGACCAGCGCCACGGGGGTCCGCGTCTCCAGCGCCTTCAGCTGGTCGATGATCGCCTGCGCGCCCTCGGTCAGCCCGCGATGCGCCTCGACCAGCATCAGGATGATGTCGGCATCCGCCGCCCCGCCCCAGGCGGCCGCGACCATCGAGCGGTCAAGCCGGCGGCGCGGGCGGAAGATGCCGGGCGTGTCGACGAAGACGATCTGGCTGTCGCCGGCCATGGCAATGCCCCGGATCCGGGCGCGCGTGGTCTGCACCTTGTGGGTCACGATGCTGACCTTGGCGCCGACCATCTGGTTCAGCAGCGTGGACTTGCCGGCATTCGGCTCGCCGATCAGGGCGACGAAGCCCGCGCGGGTGACGGGGGTATCGGTCATTGACGGCCCTCCAGCCGGTCCAGCAGCGCCTGGGCGGCGGCCTGTTCGATGCTGCGCTTGGTTCCCGCGCCGCTGGCCTCGGCCGTCCGGCCATCGGCAAGCCGCGCGGTGATGTGAAAGATCGGGGCATGGTCCGGCCCGCCGCGGGCGGTCTGTTCGTAGACGGGCGGCGGCATGCCATTGGCCTGGGCCCATTCCTGCAAGGCGGTCTTGGCATCGCGCGGGTCGTCCTCGAGGCTGGCCAGCCGGTCGGCCCACAGCCGCATGACGACCTGCCGCGCGGCCTCGAATCCCGCATCCAGATAGATCGCCGCCAGCACCGCCTCCATCGCATCGGCCAGCAACGCCTCCTTGCGGCGGCCGCCCGACATCATCTCGGACCGGCCCAGCTTCAGCACCTCGCCAAGACCGATCTGCCGGGCCACGCCCGCGCAGGTCTCGCCCCTCACCAGCGCGTTGTAGCGGGGCGCCAGCTGCCCCTCGCTTGCGGCCAGATCGGCGCTGAACAGCGCCTCGGCCATCACCAGCCCCAGCACCCGGTCGCCCAGGAATTCCAGCCGCTGGTTGTCCGGCCGGGTCGCCGAGGCGATCGAGCCATGGGTCAGCGCCCGGATCAGCAGTTCGGGTCGCGCGAAATCATGGCCCAGGCGGGCCATGAAGGCGCGAATATCGGCACCGGGGGTCAATCCACCGCCTTGAAGAAACGATCCGGCCGCCAGGTCCAGAAATACAGCAGCGACCGGCCCGCCGACGAGAACATGATCCGGTCGGCGCGGCCGATCAGGTATTCCGAAGGCACGAAGCCAAGGCCGCCGACCTGCTGGGGAAAGCGCGAATCCTCGGAATTGTCGCGGTTGTCGCCCATGAAGAAATACTGCCCCTCGGGCACGGTGAAGGTCGGCGTGTCGTCGGCCACCCAGCCATCCACGATGTTCAGCACGTCATGGCTGACCCCGTTCGGCAGCGTCTCGGTGGCGCGCTGCTTGATGCACTCGCCGCCCTCGGGAACCGGGTCGTTCACGCAGCGCGGGATCAGCCCCTGCGGACCCTGCTGTTCCTTGATCTCGACGAAATCCTCGCGCGGCTCGACGGGCACTTCCGCGCCGTTCAGCCACAGCCGGCCGCCGCGCATCTGCACCGTATCGCCCGGCAGGCCGATCACCCGCTTGATGAAATCGACGCCGCGCGTCGGGTGGCGGAACACCACGACATCGCCACGCTCGGGCTGGTCCTCGAGGATGCGGCCCGAGATCGGGCACATCGCGAAGGGGCAGGAATAGGCCGAATAGCCATAGGCCATCTTGTTGACGAACAGGAAGTCGCCGATCAGCAGCGTATCCTTCATCGACCCCGAGGGTATCCAGAAGGGCTGGAAGAACAGCGTGCGAAAGATGCCCGCGATGACAAGCGCCCAGAAGATCGTCTTGACGGTCTCCCAGAGGCCCTCCTTCTTGCGGACAGTGCTGTCGGCCATGATCTGATCCTTGTGGCTGCGCCGCGGCGCCGGTGTGGCGCGTTCATGGTCCCCGGCAGGGGGCAAAGTCAAGCCGGCGAGGGCGGATCGCGACGCAGCGGCCGGGCCTCGATCACCACGAAGGCCTGCGCCCAGGGATGATCGTCGGTCAGGGTGACATGGACCACCGCCTCGTGGCCCGGGGGCGTCATCGCGGCAAGGCGGTCGGCGGCCCATCCGGTCAGATGCATCACCGGCTGGCCGCTGCGCAGGTTCGTCACCGCCATGTCGCGCCACGAGATGCCCATCGCAAGCCCGGTCCCCAGCGCCTTCGAGCAGGCTTCCTTGGCGGCCCACCGCTTGGCCAGCGTGCCGGCCTCGTCCTTGCGCCGCGCGGCCTTGGCCAGTTCCGCCTCGGTGAACACGCGGTGCCGGAAGCGGTCGCCAAAGCGGTCCAGCGTGCGGGCGATCCGGTCGATATTGGCAAGGTCGGTGCCGATGCCGAGGATCATCGCCATCCCCCCGCGCCCGTCCCGCCGGATCTTCGCGCACCGGTCAACGGAAGCCCTGCACGCGAACGTCGCCGCTGTTCTGGTCGATGGTGACGGACAGGTCGAACCAGCCCTCGTCGCCATCGACATCGCCGTTCGCCGGATAGTGACGGGCCGGCAGCGTGATGGTCAGGCCGCGCGCGGGATCATAGCTGCTGCGCCGCGCGGCGAAATCCATGTCGTAAAAGCCGATCCCGTTGCCCGCCAGCACGACGCGGCATTGCCGAAAGCCCAGCTCGTCGCGCGGCGGGCTGAGGATCATCAGCCGGAACGCGCCGCCGGCCGGTTCGACGAAATCCAGCAGCGCGATCCGCACCTGCCCCTCGGCATAGGTGGCGGTGTTGTCCTCCCACGGCTCGGCCAGCATATCCACGCGGTCGGCCTGGCCGCAGGGCAGGACGTTGCCCGCACCCTCCTGCGCCAGCACCGGCCCCGCGAGGGCTGTCAGAAGAAGACCCGCCCGGATCATGCCCGCGCCCGATCCATGCAGCGGCGCATCCGGCGGATCGCCTCGCCCAGCCCGACAAAGACCGACTCGGCGATCAGGAAATGCCCGATGTTCAACTCCCTGATCTCGGGCAGCGCCGCGACCGGGCCGACCGTCTCGAAGGTCAGCCCGTGCCCCGCATGCACCTCGAGCCCCAGGGCATGGGCCAGCCGCGCCCCCTCGGCCAGCCCGGCCAGTTCGGCATCGCGGTCGGCCAGGCGACCCTCGGTGTCGAAATCGCAATAGGCGCCGGTGTGCAGTTCCACCACCGCTGCGCCGATCCGGGCCGCGGCCTCGATCTGCCGCGGGGCGTGGCCGATGAACAGCGATACCCGGCTGCCCGCCTCGCGCAAGGGCGCGATGAAATCGGCCAGGAATGCCTCGTTGCCGGCCACGTCCAGCCCGCCTTCGGTGGTGCGTTCCTCGCGCTTTTCGGGGACCAGGCAGACGGCATGGGGCCGGTGCCGCAGCGCGATCGCCTGCATCTCGGCGGTGGCGGCCATTTCCAGGTTCAGCGGCAGCGTCAGATGGGCCATCAGCGCGTCGATATCGGCGTCGCTGATATGGCGGCGGTCCTCGCGCAGATGCGCGGTGATGCCGTCGGCGCCGGCCTCCTCGGCGATGCGCGCGGCGCGCAGCGGGTCGGGCCAGGGGGTGCCGCGGGCGTTGCGGATGGTCGCGACGTGATCGATATTGACGCCTAGGCGCAGCATGGGGTCCTCCGCTTTTCGTGAGGGGCAGTCTAGCCGGGCGGCAGGGGCGGTGCCAGTTCCGTCGCCACGGCCCACCAGCCATGCTGTTTCAACGCGTTGGCGGCAGTCGCGGCGCGCGCGGCGCGGTCGAAGAGGCCAAGGCAGGTCGCCCCCGATCCCGACATGCGCGCAAAGCCCGCGCCCTGCCCGCGCAGCGCGGCCAGAACCTCGCCGATGACCGGGCGCAGGGCCAGCGCCGGCTGTTCCAGATCGTTGCGCGTGGCCGCCAGCCAGCCGATCAGCGCCGCCCTATCGGCAAGGCGCGGGATGGGCGGCAGTGGCGCGTTGTCGGTGGCCGCCAGACCGGCAAAGACCTGCGGGGTCGGCAGCGCGATGCCCGGATTGACCAGCACGACGGGCAGGCGCGGCAGCGCCGGCAGCGGGGTCAGCACCTCGCCCACGCCCTGCATCCGGGCCGGGGCCGACAGCAGGCAGACCGGCACGTCGGCGCCCAGCCGTTCCGGCGCTGGCGGCAGCGGATGACCCATCCGCGCCAGCCCGCGCAGCACCGCCGCCGCATCGGCCGAGCCGCCGCCGACGCCCGAGGCGACAGGCAGGCGCTTGTCCAGGGTGATCGCGGCCCGGCCGCCCGCCAGGCGTGCCGCGCGCAGGCACAGATTGTCCTCGCCGTCCTCCAGCCCGGCCGCGAAGGGTCCGGCGATCGCCAGCGACAGCGGCCCCGGCGACAATTCCACCCGGTCGCCGAACGCGGCAAAGCCGACCAGCGAGTCCAGCAGGTGATAGCCGTCGGCCCGCCGTCCGGTCACATGCAGGGCAAGGTTCAGCTTGGCAGGGGCCGCTTCGGCGACGATCTGGTCGCGCATCGCGCCGCGATCAGTCCGACCCGCCCGACGCCGCCCCGGCCTCGGTCTGCGCACGCGGCTGCACGGGGGCCGCTGCCGTCCCGGCCGCCTCGTCGGCCAGCACCGCGTCCAGACCGCGCTCGAGCTTGGCGCGGATGCGGGCGGGATCGACATCGCCGCCCTCGCCCGGTCCCAGAGAAAGCGCGCGCTGCCACTGGATCTCGGCCTCGCGCGTGCGCCCGACCATCCAGTAGATATCGCCCAGATGGTCGTTCACCAGCGGATCGGCCGACATGCTGCCGATTGCCTGTTCCATCGGCGCCACGGCCTCGTCGAACCGCCCCAGCCGGTAATAGGCCCATGCCAGCGAATCGAGGATGTAGCCATCCCCCGGCGACAGGTCGACTGCCTTGCGGATCATCTCCAGCGCGCGGTCGAGGTTCACGTTCCGGTCGATCCAGCTGTAGCCCAGATAGTTCAGCAGGCTGGCCTGATCGGGCTTGATCTCGATGGCCGCCAGCAGGTCCTGCTCGGCGCGCTCGAACTGGCCCGAACGTTCCAGCGCGATGCCCCGCGCGTAAAGCGGGAACCATCGCGCCTCGGCGCGGGCATCCTTCAGAAGGCTCAGCGCCTTGTCATAGGCGGGCACGGCCTGGGCGAATTTCTCCTGCTGGCGCAGCAGGTCGCCCAGGGCGATCCACGCCTGCGGCAGGGCGGGATAGGCGGCCGTCAGCGCCAGGGCCGCCTTTTCGGCCTCGTCGCGACGCTCTGCCCCCGACAGCGCGTCGATCCGCGCCAGCTCTGCGACGGGGCGCATCTGGCCCATGCTGCGCAGCGCCTCGAATTCCGGCTCGGCCAGGTCGAATTGCTGCCGGTCCTGCAGAAGCTGCGCCACCATCAGCCGCGCATCGCCCATCTCGGGCGACAGCCACGCCGCCAGACGCGCATGGATCAGCGACAGCGGCTCGGGATCGGGGCTGGAGGCAAGCGCGGTGGCGAAGGTCAGAAAGACCTGCGCGATGCCGTCAGCGGGGTTGGTGATCGCATCGAAGGTGACCGGCTCGTCCCCGGCAAGCCGGTCGCGCAGCGCCTGCATCTGCGGCTCGGCCTCGAGGCCCGGCAGTGCATCCAGCATGGCCACGGCCTCGTCGCGCCGCTCAAGGACGGCCAGCACTTGCGCCCGGGCCACGAAGCCCGGCATGTGGGTTCCGGTCGCCTCGTCGGCCAGCAGCGCCTCGGCACCCTCGAAATCGCCCACCAGCGCGCGGGCCAGCGCAAGGTGATAATTCACCAGCGGCGCCACATCGCGATTGGCGGCCAGCGCCTCGAAGGCCGCCAGCGCGTCCGAGGCCCGGCCCGCGCCCAGCAGCGCCCATGCCCGGATCATCCCGGCCATCAGGTCGTCGCGTGGCGCCCCGTCCGTCGCCGGCGCGGCCGCATCGTCGAGATCCAGAAGCGCCTGCCAGTCGCCGCGATGCACCAGGTCGGCGCGATGGACCAGCAGCGCCAGTTCGGTGGCGCCTCCGCGGGCCTTCATCTCGTTGGCAAGGGTGACCGCCCGCTCGACCTGACCGGCCGACACCAGCGCCACCAGCGCGCTGTCCTCGAGATAGGGATCGCCCGGATCATGCGCCACGGCCTGCGTGAAATAGCGCGCGGCGGCAAGGAAATCGTTCTCGACCGCTGCCATGCGCGCGGCCAGGTAGGGCCCGGCCAGCCCGAAGGGCGGCGCGGCGGGCCTGGTTACCGCCTCGGTCGCGGTGCCTGCGGCGGCCTCGGCGACCGGCGCGTCGCCATGGCCGGCCGGGCGCGGCTCGGGCCGGCCCTGCGCCCCGGCCAGCACCGGAGAAAGCAGCAGCGCGACGATCAGCGCAAGGTTGGGTCCGCGCGAGGTCGGGCCGGTCAGTTTCACGTTGGGTGTCCCCGGATCACAATTTCGTTCCGGCGACCCTAGACCTGTGCCGCCTGCCCCGCAACGCCCCGGCGCCGCACGAACCGATCACATGTTCGGGTAATTCGGACCGTCCGCGCCCTGCGGCGTGGTCCAGACGATGTTCTGGCTGGGGTCCTTGATGTCGCAGGTCTTGCAATGGACGCAGTTCTGGAAGTTGATCTGGAACTTCGGCCCCTCGGGCGTCTCCAGCACCTCGTAGACGCCCGCCGGGCAGTATCGCTGCGCGGGTTCGGCGTAGACCGGCAGGTTGACCGAAATCGGCACCGAGGGGTCCTTCAGCCGCAGGTGGCAGGGCTGGCTTTCCTCGTGGTTGGTAAAGGAAAACGCCACATTGGTCAGCCGGTCGAAGCTGAGCTTGCCGTCCGGCTTCGGATAGTCGATCGGCTTGAACTTTTTGGCCTTCCCGGTCGCCTGCGCATCGGTCTTGCCATGCTTCCACGTCCCCAGCGGGTTCCAGCCGGTCAGGTTCGCCACCCACATGTCGAATCCGCCCAGCGCAAGGCTGGGCCACAGGCCCAGTTTCGACCAGATCGGCTTGACGTTGCGGACCTTCTTCAGATCCTTCGCGATCTCGCCCCCGCGTACGGCGGCGTCGTAGGCGTCCAGCCGGTCACCCTCACGGCCCTCCTTCAGCGCGGCAGCGGCGGCCTCGGCGGCCTCGATGCCCGAGATCATCGCGTTGTGGTTGCCCTTGATGCGCGGCACGTTGACCAGCCCGGCCGAGCAGCCCAGCAGCACCCCGCCCGCGAAGGACAGTTCAGGGATCGACTGCCAGCCGCCCTCGCTGATCGCGCGGGCGCCGTAGGCCACGCGCTTGCCGCCCTCCAGCAGGTCCGCGACCATCGGGTGGTGCTTGAATCGCTGGAATTCGGCGTAGGGATACAGGTAAGGGTTTTCGTAATTCAGGTGGACGACGAAGCCGACCAGCACCTGATTGTTCTCGAAGTGATAGATGAAGCTGCCGCCGCCGGCATTGCTGCCCAGGGGCCAGCCCATCGTGTGCACGACGCGGCCTTTCTGGAATTTCTCGGGCGAGACCTCCCAGATTTCCTTCATGCCGAGACCGAATTTCTGCGGGCAATGGCCTTTCGACAGGTCCAGCCGGGCGATGATTTCCTTGGCGAGACTGCCGCGCACGCCCTCGGCGATGAAAACGTATTTGCCGTGCAACTCCATCCCCGGCTCGTATTGCGGGCCCGGCGTGCCGTCGGCCTCCAGCCCCATCTCGCCTGCCACGACGCCCTTGACCCGGTCGCCGTCCCAGACGATCTGCGACGCCGCCATGCCGGGGAAGATCTCGACGCCCAGCGCCTCGGCCTGTTCGGCCAGCCAGCGGCAGACATTGCCCATGCTGACGATGTAGTTGCCGTGATTGTTCATCAGCGGCGGCATCGGCCAGTTCGGCACCCGCACCTCGCCGGCCTCGCCCAGCACGTAGAAATTGTCGTCCGTGACCTCGGTCTGGATCGGCGCGCCCCTGTCGCGCCAGTCGGGGATCAGCCGGTCGAGGCCCGAGGGGTCCAGCACCGCGCCCGAAAGGATATGCGCCCCGATCTCGGAGCCCTTCTCCAGCACCACGACCTGAATTTCGGGGTCGATCTGCTTCAGCCGGATCGCCGCCGAAAGGCCTGACGGCCCGCCCCCCACGATCACCACGTCATATTCCATCGACTCGCGGGCGATCGGCGTCTGGTCGGTCATGGCGGGGCGTCCTCCTTCGCACTGGCTGCGCATCCCCTAGCGCGCGACGGCGCCGGGGGCAATTGTTTCGCGGCGGCGCAGCAGGCCGAAAACCGCCATCTGCAGCCCGGGCGGGCTTGCATCGGCGCCGAAATTGGGGTCACGTTACCGCCGACGGAATTTCGCGCCCCTGCCATTGTCGAATGGCGGGGGCGTTCGATTAGCGTCGGGACGGCAACCGCACCCTGAAAGGATCGGGCAGCGATGGACAAGATACCGATGACCCGCAGCGGCTTCGAGTCGCTGGAACGCGAACTGGGCGTGCTGAAGTCGAAGGAACGCCCTGCGATCATCCGCGCGATTGCCGAGGCGCGCGAGCATGGCGACCTGTCCGAGAACGCCGAATACCATGCCGCACGCGAAAAGCAGGGCTTCATCGAGGGCCGCATCAAGGAGCTGGAATCGATCCTGTCGCGCACCGAGGTGATCGACCCCTCGCGGCTGTCCGGCTCGATCAAGTTCGGCGCGACGGTCCAGCTGATCGACGAGGACACCGAGGAACAGCGCACCTACCAGATCGTCGGCGAGGCCGAGGCCGATATCGAGCGGGGGCTGCTGAACATGCGCTCGCCCCTGGCCCGGGCGCTGATCGGCAAGGACGAGGGCGACAGCGTCGAGGTAACGACGCCGGGAGGGCTGCGCAGCTACGAGATCGTTGCGATCCGGTTCGAATAGCCCATGTCCCTGAAGGCGCGAATCACCTCTCTGGCACAGCGCGACGCGGTGACCACGGTCGGCCTTGCGGTCAGCGCGGTCTGGCTGCTGCTGGTGCTGCTGTTCTGGCTGCTCGCGCCGGGCGGCGAGGGCGGCGCCGGCGGGCTGGCACGGCTGGTCGGGGCGGTCGGCGTGGTGATGCCGCTGATGATGGTCTGGGTGGCCGTGGCGCTGGCGCGATCGATCGCGGTGCTGCGCGCCGAGGCGCAGGACCTGCGCCTGCGGCTGACGCAGCTGCGCGAATATGCGGCGACGCGCGGCGCCCCGCCCGCCGTGGCCGGCGAGGCCACGGGACGGGTGGTGCCGGCCCAGGGCGCGCAGGGCCAGACGCCGCAGCCGTCGGCGCCCTTGCCGCCACCCCAGCAGACGCCCGCCGCCCCGCGCCCGCGGCCCGCGGACCAGCGGCAGGCGGCGATGCGCTTCGACGCGCCGGAATCGGTGCAGGTCGATCCCGGGACGCTGATCCGGGCGCTGGACTTTCCCGACGGGCCTGACGATCACGAGGCCATCGCGGCGCTGCGCATGGCGCTGAAGGATCTCGACAATTCGCGGGTGCTGCGGGCCGCGCAGGATGTGGTGACCCTGCTTGCCGCGCAGTCTGTCTATATGGACGACCTGCCCCCCGACCCGGCCCCGGCGGCGGTCTGGCGGCGGCTTGCGGATGGCGCCCGCGGCAGCGCCGTCGCCGCGCTTGGCGGCATCCATGACGAGCTCGCGCTGGACGTGGCCTCCAGCCTGCTGCGCGGCGACGAGATCTTCCGCGATGCGGCACACCACTTCCTGCGCCATTTCGACGCGATGGTCTGCCGGCTCGTGCCCCAGCTCGACGACGCGCAGGTCGCGGTTCTGGCGCAGACCCGCTCGGCCCGCGCCTTCATGCTTCTGGGCCGCGTCGCGGGCATCTTCGGCTAACCGGCGCCCGGCCCCCGGCGCATCAGCACCACCGGGGGCGAGAGGGGCCAGCCAAAGCGGCCGCGGCCGATCTCGACAAATCCGATCCGGCGGTAGAAGTCGCGCGCGGCGCGGTTGCGTGCCCCCACCTCGACCCGCAGGCCGGGATGGCCGCCCTGCGCCGCGCGGTCCTGCGCGGCGGCCATCAGGGCGCGGCCGATGCCCCTGCCGGCTGCGCTGACCACGATGCCGTCGATCACCAGATCGTCGGTGGCCGGCGCCGCCCGAAACGCCAGCCGCGCGGCCAGCGGCGTCACGACGGGAAAGCCGCCCTCGCCATCGCGCAGCCCGACCACGCCCAGCACCCGGTCGCAGGCGTCCAGCGCGACAATGCCATGCCCGGCCCGGCAGGCGGGCAGGCGCAGCGCAAGAGGCGGCCGGAAGGCCTGCCACCACAGCCCCGACGCCGCAAGCAGCACTGTGTCGGGGATCGGCCAGATGATCCGGGGGGGCGGCTCTTGCCTTGGCTTGCGCATCGTGCAAGCAAGGGTGCCGCGATCCGCACAGAAACGGAAGTCTTCATGTCCCCCTCGCCCGAGCCCAGACCCGGCCAGCAGCAACCCGCCGCCGACGACGCGGCGGGCGCGCGCGCGCTGGCGCGCTCGCCGCGCGCGGCCTTCGTGCATGGCATGGTGCAATCGGTGCCCTTCCTGATCGTCATCATCCCCTTCGCGCTGCTCTTCGGGGTGGTCGCGCTGGAAGCCGGCATGGATCTGGCGCAGGTGATGGGCTTTTCGGTGCTGGTGCTGGCGGGGGCGTCGCAGTTCACGGCCGTGCAGCTGCTGTCGGACAATGCGCCGGCGATCATCGTGATCCTGTCGGGCCTTGCGGTGAACCTGCGCATGGCGATGTATTCGGCCTCGCTGTCGCCCTGGCTGCGCCGTGCAAGCGCCCGCCAGAAGGCCTGGATCGCCTATGCGCTGATAGACCAGAGCTATGCGCTGGCGATCCAGCACTACGAACGCCACCCGAGGCTGTCGCTGGATCAGCGGCTGGCCTATTTCGCCGGCACCGCGGTGGCGCTGTGCCTTCCCTGGATGGCGGCGTCATGGCTGGGCGCCACGGTCGGACAGGCGATCCCGGACGACATCGCGCTGGATTTCGCCATGCCGATCACCTTCCTCGCGATGATCGCGCCGATGCTGCGCACGGTCGCGCATCTGGTCGCCTGCTTCGTCGCCGTGGCGGGGGCGCTGGCCTTTGCCGGGCTTCCCTCGGGGCTGGGCCTGCTGATTGCCGCGCCGATCGGCATGGTCGCCGGCGCGCTTGTCGAGGCGCGAGCCGAACGGCAGGGGCGCGCGTGATGGGGGGCGGCATGTCGGACCTGACGGTCTGGGCGGTCATCATCGTCCTGGGGATCGGGACGTTCCTGATCCGCTGGTCCTTCCTCGGCGCGCTGGGGCAGCGCGAACTGCCGGGCTGGGTGCTGCGGCTGCTGCGCTACACGCCGGTCACGGTGCTGCCGGCACTGGTCGCGCCGCTGGTCATGTGGCCCGCCGCAAACGGCGGCGAGCCCGAACCCGCGCGCCTTGCGGCCGCTGCCGCGACCGTCGCGGTCGGGGTGTTGAGCCGGAACGTCATCCTGGCGATCACCGCCGGGGCGGTCACCCTGTTCGGGCTGCCCTACATCCTGGGATAGCCGGTCACGACGCCGTTCTTCTGGCGCAGCAGCACGTCGTGATTGTTGGCCGGATCGCCGTCGCGATGCCGCTTCGAGGTGACGCCCGGCAGGGTCCGGAACCAGTTGCGCAGCTTGATGGGGGAAAATCCGGTCGGCACGGTCTCGAATCCCGGCACGCCGCGCAGGACATTGCCCGTCTCGATCGCGCAGAAGCTTTTCGCGCTGGCGCCATTCGCCTCGGCCCGCGCGATGGCCAGGTCGGCAACCTCGCGGCTGACCGGCACGCTGTCCTCGGCCACCCAATAGGTGCTGCGGGCGTGGTAATCGATGTAGAAGTTCTTGAAATTGTCCGTGATGCCATACAGCAGGTCGCGCCGTTCGGGGATGCGCGGATGGTTCCAGGTGCCGGCGGGATCATAGATCACCCGCTGGCTGCCATTGATCATCAGCGCCGCATGGCCCCCCTCGCCGCGCGGAATCCCGATCACGGTAAACAGCGTGATCGAGGGCGGCTCGTCCGAGACGAAGCGCGCCGCGCGCACCGCCTCGTCGCTGGCCCAGATGTTGTCGGCGCCACAGGCGGCCAGCAGCGCCGGCGCCGACGCGGCAAGAAAGAAGCGTCTGTTCATGGATCCGGTCCGCCGTCGCTCAGGCGTTGGTCAGCGCCATGAAGATCAGCACCAGGATCGACACCACGACAACCCAGATGGCCATGCGGATGAAGCCGGCAAAGGTCTTCTGATGGGCGGTGATGTCCATTTCACCGTGCTTGTGATCGGAAACGTGCTGATGATCGGCCATGTGCCTGCCCTCCGGTGCTGCTTTTGCCTTGCGATAGCCCAAAGAGCGCGGGCTGTCACGCCCCCCAGAGGATCGCGCCGTCGCTTTCGCCGACCGCGCGGATGCGGCCCTTGCGACGCAGATGGTTGATGTGCGCGACCGCCTCGACCAGCGCCAGCCCGAATTCCATCGCCGCGATGCGCCGCTTGAAGAGGATATCGAAACAGCCCACCGCGCTGCGGGGAGTCTCGGCCAGCGCGGCCTCGATCCTGGCCAGCGCGCCGTGGTGGTTGTCGATCAGCTGGCGCAGCCGCAGTGGCAGGCCGGTGAAGGGCAGCTTGTGGCCGGGCAGGACAAGATGGCGCGGCTCGGCCAGAGCCGCCATCCGCGCGCAGCTCTCCAGCCATTCGCCGACCGGGTCGGCTTCGGGCTCGGTCGGGTAGACGCCCAGATTGGGCGAGATCGAGGGCAGCAGCTGGTCGCCGCCGATCACGAGATCGTCATCGCGCGACCAGAAGGTGAGGTGACGGGGCGCATGACCGTCGCCCATCGCCACCCGCCAGCGCCGCCCGCCGAAGCGCGTCTCGTCGCCCTCGCGGATGCGCGTGAAGCCGGGCGGCAGCGGATGCACGACATCGGCGGAATTGTAGGGTCTTTCGGCCGCGCGGCGGGCCAGCATGTCGGCGGGCATCCCCGCCTGACGCCAGAAGTGCAGCGCCTGCGGCGTCGGGCGGGGCTGATGGTCCAGCTGCAACATCCGCGCGGTCAGCCATGCGGTGCGGCTCATCGCCAGTTCGGCCCCGTCGGTCTCAATGAACCAGCCGGCCAGGCCGATATGGTCGGGGTGGTGGTGGGTGCCGATCACGCGGCGGATCGGCAGCCCCTGCAACGGCCCCGCGCGCAGCGTCTGCCAGATCGACCGGGCACGGGCGGTGTCGAAGCCGGTATCGACCAGCGTCCAGCCGTCCCCCTCGCGCAGCGCGTAGACATTGACGTGATCCAGCGCCATCGGCAGCGGCAGGCGCATCCACAGGACGCCCTCGGCAAGGGCAAGGGCCGTGCCCTCGGCCGGCGGCGTCTCGTGGGGATAGCGGATCACGCCGCGACATCACCCGACAGCGCGGCGTCGTCAAGGGCGGCCAGATCGTCAAGCCCGGCGATTGCCTCGGCGATGTCTCCGGCATGGCGAGGCAGCACCCGGGTCATGAACACCCGCGCCAGCGCCAGCTGCTGCGCCCCGCCCGCCATCGCCGCGCGCAGGTGGAAATGCCCGCCCAGAACCCGCGCGAAGGCCGACAGATAGGCTGCCGCGCCGGCAAAGCGTTCCGGCAGATCACGCTCGAGCATGGCCTGCGTCGCCTCGCGCAGCGTCTCGGCGGCCTGCCACAGCGGGGTCGCCAGATCCTCGTGATCGGCATGGGCGGCGCGGGCGCCGTCCAGCACCTCGTCCAGCAGCCGGATCGCGGCGTCGCCGCCATCCGACAGCTTGCGTCCGACCAGATCCATCGCCTGGATGCCGTTGGTGCCCTCGTAGATCGGGGTAATGCGCACATCACGCAGATACTGGGCGGCACCCGCCTCCTCGACATAGCCCATGCCGCCATGCACCTGCACGCCGGCATCGGCGACGCGGCAGCCGACATCGGTGCCATAGGCCTTTGCGATCGGCGTCAGGAAAGCGGCGCGGGCGGCCTGTTCGGCATCGCCGGTGGCCCGTTCGAGGTCGATGGCGACGGCGCAAGCGAGGCCGATGGCGCGGGCGGCGAATATCTCGGCCCGGGCGGTGGCCAGCATCCGCCGCACATCGGGATGGCCGATGATCGGGCCCATCTGGTCGCGGTCGCGCGCATAGGCGACGGCCTGTTGAAGGGCAGCCTCGGCCACGCCGACGCCCTGCATGCCGACGCCAAGCCGGGCGCAGTTCATCATCGTGAACATCGCGGCCATGCCCTTGTGTTCCTGCCCGATCAGCCAGCCGGTCGCGGCCTCATAGCTCATCACGCAGGTCGGGCTGCCGTGAATGCCCATCTTTTCCTCGAGGCTGACCACCTTGAGGCTGTTGGCAACGCCGGGATCGCCGTTCTCGTCGGGGATGAACTTGGGCACCATGAACAGGCTGATGCCACGGGTGCCCCTGGCGGCATCGGGCAGCCGCGCCAGCACCGCGTGGCAGACATTCGAGGTCACGTCGCTGTCGCCCCAGGTGATGAAGATCTTCTGCCCGGTGATGGCAAAGCTGCCATCGCCATTGGGCACCGCCTTCGTCGTCAGCGCGCCGACATCGCTGCCCGCGCCCGGCTCGGTCAGGTTCATCGTGCCAGACCACTCGCCGCTGATCAGCTTGGGCAGGTACAGCGCCTTCAGGTCGTCGCTGGCGTGGTGTTCCAGCGCCTCGATCTGCCCCTGGGTGAGCAGCGGGTTCAGTTGCAGCGCGAGGCAGGCGCCCGACATCATGTCCGCCACCGCCATGTTCAGCGCCTGCGGCAGGCCCATGCCGCCATGTTCGGGATCGGCGGCAAGGCCGATCCAGCCGCCTTCGGCGATCGCCCGGAACCCCTCGGCAAAGCCGGGCGAGGACCGCAGGCGGCCATTCTCCAGCCGTGCCGGGGTCTCGTCGCCATTGCGGTTCAGGGGGGCGAGGACCTGGCTGGCCAGCTTGCCGGCTTCGGACAGAATCGCCGCGCAGGTGTCGTCGGTGGCCTCGGCAAAGCGGTCGGTGCCGCGCAGCTCGGCAAAGCGCACGACATGGTTGAGGATGAAGGCGATCTGGTCGACCGGCGCGACAAAGCTCATCTGGTTCTCCCCCGCTGCGCCTTGGCTTCATGCGCCGGCGCGATTATCTGTGTGGTCTGGCGGCATCTTAGGTGGATGCGGCACCGTCTCAACCGAAACCCGGCGTCACGAATGCAGACTGAACGACTTGGCACCAGCCCCGACGATCTGGCGCGGGCGGCCCGGCTGCTGGCTGCGGGGCGCTGCGTCGCGATCCCGACCGAGACTGTTTACGGGCTGGCCGCCGACGCGACCGACGACCGCGCGGTGGCGGCGATCTTCGCCGCCAAGGACCGGCCCGCATTCAATCCGCTGATCGTGCATCTGGCCAATGCGGCGGGCGCGCGACGCCTTGCGGTCTTCGGCTCCGAGGCCGAGGCGCTTGCGCAGGCCTTCTGGCCGGGCGCGCTGACGCTGGTGTTGCCGCTGCGGCCCGATGCGGGCATCGCCGGGCTGGTGACGGCGGGGCTGGCCAGCGTTGCGCTGCGGGTGCCGGCGCATCCGGTGGCGCAGGCGCTGCTGGCGCAGTTCGGCGGGCCGGTCGCGGCTCCCTCGGCCAATGCCTCGGGCCGGATCAGCCCGACCCGCGCCGATCATGTGCTGGACCCCGAAGGCGGGCTGGCCGGGCGGATCGCGGCGGTGGTGGATGCAGGCCCCTGCCCGGTCGGCGTCGAATCGACGATCATCGGCTGGCCGGGCGGCCGGGCGACGCTGCTGCGCCCGGGCGGCATCCCGGCCGAGGCGGTCGAGGCGGCGCTTGGCCATCCGCTGGCCCGCACGACGGCCGATCCCGACCGGCCGCTGGCGCCCGGCCAGTTGCTGAGCCACTACGCGCCCCGCGCAAGCCTGCGCCTGAACGCGGCGGTGGCGCACCCCGGCGAGACGCATATCGGTTTCGGGCGCGGGGCAGCCGACGGCGCGCTGAACCTGTCGCCCTCGGGCAACCTGGTCGAGGCGGCAGCGCGGCTGTTCGACTGCCTGCGCCGCGCCGACGCGGCCGGAGCCCCGATCGCGGTCGCGCCGATCCCCGATCACGGTCTGGGCGCTGCCATCAACGACCGGCTGCGCCGCGCCGCCGCGCCCCGCGGCTGATCGCGGCGCCACGGGCCTCTGCCGCGGTGGGGGGCGCGGCCCCCGCCCCCCGTCGAGGGGGCCGGTCGCCGGGCGGGGCAAGCCCGCCGGCCCCGCCGCGAGGCGGATCGCGCCCGGCACCGATGTGGCGTCAGAGCCCGGCGCTGCGGCTTTCCTCGAGATAGATTTCCCGCAGCCGCGCCGCGACCGGGCCCGGCGTGCCGGTGCCGATGGCCGCGCCGTCGATCTGCACCACAGGCATCACGAAGGCCGAGGCCGAGGTGATGAAGGCTTCGTCGGCGGCCTGCGCCTCGGCGATGGTGAAGCTGCGTTCCTCGACCTTCATCTGCGCCTCGGCCGCCAGCCGCAACACGGCGGCCCGGGTGATGCCGTGCAGGATGTCATGGCCCAGTTCGCGGGTGATGATCGTGCCGCCCTTGACGATATAGGCGTTGTTCGAGGTGCCTTCGGTCACCCGGCCATCCTCGACCAGCCAGGCATCGTCGGCGCCGCGCGCCTTCGCCTCCATCTTGGCCATCGACGGATACAGCAGCTGCACCGTCTTGATGTCGCGCCGGCCCCAGCGCAGGTCCTCGACGCTGACGACCTTCCAACCGGTGCGGGCGGCGGGCGCATCGGCGAGGCCGGGCTTGGACTGGGTGAACATCACCACCGTCGGGGGGGTGTCGGCCGACGGATAGGCGAAGTCGCGATCGCCCGGATTGCCGCGCGTCACCTGCAGGTAGACGAGCCCGTCGGTGATCGCATTTTCGGCCAGCAGGCGGCGATGCGCGTCCAGATATCCCGCCTCGGACAGCGGGTTGGCGATCGCCAGTTCGGACAGCGACCGTTGCAGCCGCGCCATGTGACCGTCGAAGTCGATCAGCTTGCCGCCCAGCACGCTGACCACCTCATAGACCCCGTCGGCCATCAGGAAGCCCCGGTCGAACACCGAGATCGTGGCGCGATCCTCGGGCAGATACTCGCCATTCACATAAACCGTCCGTGTCATTCGACCCCTCCGTGCCGTCGCCTCTCGCCCCCTGCTCCTGCGCCCAAAGCGGCCGGAAGGTCAAGCGCCGCCGGCTTTCGCCGCAGTGCAGGAATAAGCCTTGATGCAGTCGCAGCGAAAGATTATTACCCGTTCCAGCCCCGAAACATTCCGAACTGGACCCACGCATGAGTTTCCGAACCCAGCCCCTGCCCCCGGCCCGTCTCAACCGCTGCCAGCTGTTCGGCCCCGGCTCGCGGACCGCGCTGTTCGAGAAGATGGCGAAATCGGCCGCCGACGTCATCAACCTCGATCTCGAGGATTCGGTGGCGCCCGATGACAAGGCGCAGGCCCGCGCCAACATCATCGCAGCCATCGGCGACATCGACTGGGGCGACAAAACGCTGTCGGTGCGCATCAACGGGCTGGACACACCCTACTGGTATCGCGATGTCGTCGACCTTCTGGAACAGGCCGGCGAGCGGCTGGACCAGATCATGATCCCAAAGGTAGGCTGCGCCGCCGACATCTATGCGGTGGATGCGCTGGCCAGCGCCATCGAGGCGGCAAAGGGGCGCGACAAGCGCATCGGCTTCGAGGCGATCATCGAATCGGCGGCCGGCATCTGCCATGTCGAGGAGATCGCCGCCGCCTCGCCCCGGATGCAGGCGATCAGCCTCGGCGCGGCCGATTTCGCGGCCTCGATGGGGATGGCCACGACCGGCATCGGCGGCACGCAGGAGAATTATTACATGCTGCGCGAGGGCCAGAGATACTGGCCCGATCCCTGGCACTGGGCGCAAACCGCCATCGTTGCCGCCTGTCGCACGCACGGGGTGCTGCCGGTCGACGGGCCCTTTGGCGATTTCAGCGACACCGATGGCTATGTCGCGCAGGCGCGCCGCTCGGCCACCTTGGGCATGGTGGGGAAATGGGCGATCCATCCCAGCCAGGTGGCGCTCGCAAACGAGGTGTTCTCGCCCTCGCACGAGGCGGTCACCGAGGCGCGAGAGATCCTGGCCGCGATGGACGAGGCCAAGCGGTCCGGCGCCGGGGCCACCGTCTACAAGGGCCGCCTGGTCGACATCGCCTCGATCAAGCAGGCCGAGGTGATCGTGCGGCAGGCCGAACTGATCTCGGCGCCGGCCTGACCGTCGATCGGGCCTGACCGCCGACCGTGCCCGACCCCGGGGCCGGCCGCGCGCCGGTCAGGCCCGGCGCAGCCTGCGGAAGGCCGCCGAGGCGCCCCAGCCCGCCGCGACCGCGACGGCCAGCGACATCAGCCCGTAAAGCAGCGGCCGGTCGAAGGCCAGCCGGTAGAGCCAGCGTTCCAGCCCGACCTTGCGGACCTCGATCGGCGCCCGGTAGAGATCGACCACCTCGCCGTCGCGCAGCAGGAAGATGCTGGTCTTGTAGCTGCCCTCGATCAGGTTCGCGGGCAGCCGGATGTCAGCCCTGAACAGGGTCTGGTCGACGACCTTCACCGCCCCCTCGTCCAGCCGATAGAGGCCGCTCCGCTCGCGCAGCCGGATCAGCGCCTCGGTGAAGGGCACGGCATCCTCGACGCTGGCCGTCCCGCCGAAGGCGCGCAGCGCCAGCGGCAGCGAGATCCGGTAGCGGCTGTCCCATTCCGGCCGCAGGATCTGGTCCAGGGGCGCGCTGGTGGCCACGGCATAGAAGCCCGGCGCGGCCCCGATATCGACATGGTCGGCATTGACCCAGATGCCCAGCCTGCGCTGCTTGCGCCAGATCGTCAGCGCCTGCGCCGGAGCCTCGATGGTCATGATGACCTGCAGGGGCGGGCCGTCGGGGATCGGCGTCTCGCGCTTGACCGCGCCATAGATGAGGATGTCCGATCCGTCGAAGCTGGCCGTGATCGCCACCGAATCCCGCGACAGCCCGGCCACAACCTGTTCGGGGGCCTGGGGCGGGGCCTCGGCCGGCACCGGGCGCTGCCGCGCCGGATCGGGATAGACCGGATAGCCCTGCCGCGGCGGCTCGAGCGGCACGGTCGAGCCGGGCGCCTGCTGGGCGGGCACGACGGGTGCGGCCAGAAGCCAGACCGCGCAGGCAGGGCCGAGCGCGGCGCGCATCACCGCGGCTCCGTGGTGATGGCGTAAAGCTCGTCGGGGCGCAGGAACAGGTCCAGCGCCAGCTTGCCGCAGACCAGCAGCACCAGAAGGGCCAGCAGGATGCGCAGCTGTTCGGCGCGCAGCCTTGCGCCGAGGGTGGTGCCGAACTGCGCGCCGATCACCCCGCCCACGATCAGCAGCACGGCCAGCATGATGTCGACGGTGTTGTAGCTGACCGCATGCATCAGCGTGGTGAAGGCCGTCACGAAGGTGATCTGGAACAGCGAGGTGCCCACGACGACCTTGGTCGGCATGCCCAGCAGGTAGATCATCGCCGGCACCATGATGAAGCCGCCGCCGACGCCCATGATCGCGGCCAGCACGCCGACCGCAAGCCCGACCAGCAGGGGCGGGAAGACGCTGATATAGAGGCCCGAGGTGCGGAACTTCATCTTCAGCGGCCAGCGATGCACCCAGTTGTGCTGGTGCAGGCGCTTGCGATGGGTCGGGTTGCGCGACCGGCGCAGCGAGCGGATGCCCTCGTTCAGCATCATCGCGCCGATCAGCCCGAGGAACACGACATAGCAAAGCTGCACGACCAGATCGACCTGGCCCAGCCCCTGCAGGATCGTGAACACCCAGACCCCCAGCCACGAGCCGACAAGCCCGCCGGCCAGCAGCACCCCGCCCATGCGGAAATCGACGGTCTTGCGCTTGACATGTGCCAGCACGCCGCTGACCGACGAGGCGACCACCTGATTGGCGCCGGTGGCGACCGCGATGGCCGGCGGGATGCCGATGAAGAACAGCAGCGGCGTGATCAGGAAACCGCCGCCGACGCCGAACAGACCGCTCATCAGCCCCACCAGCCCGCCAAGGCCGATCAGCGTGAAGGCGTCTACGGAGACTTCGGCAATCGGAAGATAGATCTGCATGTGTCGCGCGGCGGCTGGATGGCCGAAGCATGCAACGCCCACCCCGGCGCGTCAAACCGCTTTCGGTCAGGCGTTCAACGGGTTGAAGCGGCCGCCCCGCACGGCTAATCAATGGGCAAGCACGGGCGGACGCGCATCATGCGGCGGCAGCCTGAACGCGCGCGGGGCCGGAATGCGGATACTCATCACCAATGACGACGGGATCAACGCGCCGGGCCTCGAGGTCATGGCCGAGATCGCGGCCGAACTGGCCGGCCCGCGCGGCGAGGTCTGGACCGTGGCCCCCGCCTTCGAACAGTCCGGCGTCGCCCATTGCATCAGCTATTCGCATCCCACGATGATCGCGCGGCTGGCGGACCGGCGCTATGCAGCCGAGGGCAGCCCCGCCGACTGCGTGCTTGCCGCCATCGCCGACGTGATGGCCGAAACGCCGCCCGACCTGGTGTTGTCGGGCGTGAACCGCGGCAACAATTCGGGCGAGAACGTGATGTATTCGGGCACCATCGGCGGCGCGATGGAGGCCGCGCTGCAGGGCCTGCCGGCCATCGCGCTGTCGCAATATCTGGGCCCCGAGACCGCCGATCTGGCCGATCCCTTCGAGACCGCGCGCCGCCACGGCGCCCGCGTGATCCGGCGCCTGCTGGATCACGCGGACTGGACCTCGGGCGACGATTTCCGGCTGTTCTACAACGTGAACTTCCCGCCGGTGCCCGCCGACCGGATGCGCGGGATCCGCGTGGCGCCGCAGGGGCGGCGGCAGGGCACGCGCTTCGGCGTGGTGCCCTATACCGCGCCGAACGGGCGGCGCTTCATGTGGATCGCCGGCGGCTCGCAGCAGGCGCCGGCGCGGCCGGGCAGCGACGTGGCGGTGAACATGGAGGGTTATGTGTCGGTCACGCCGATGCGCGCCGACCTGACCTGCCACCGCTCGCTGGACGCGCTGTCGCAGGCGCTGGAGGGCGGCGAGCCCGCGGATCTGCGGGCCGGGGCCGGCACATCCTGATGGAGCAGAGCGGCGACGACGAGGACGGCACCGCCGAGCGCAAGATGCGCTTCCTGTTCCAGCTGCGCTCGCGCGGCGTGACCGATCCACGGGTGCTGGACTCGATGGAGCGCATCGACCGCGGCCTGTTCGTGCGCGGCCAGTTCGCCGACCGTGCCTATGAGGACACGCCCCTGCCGATCCCCTGCGGCCAGACGATCAGCCAGCCCTCGGTCGTGGGACTGATGACCCAGGCCCTGAACCCCGGCCCGCGCGACACCGTCCTGGAGATCGGCACCGGCTCGGGCTATCAGGCGGCGGTGCTGGCGGGGCTGTGCAGGCGCGTCTACACCGTCGACCGCCACCGCAGGCTGGTGCGCGAGGCCGAGGCGATCTTTCACGATCTGGGCCTGTCCAACATCACCGCGCAGGTCGCCGACGGATCGCGCGGGCTGCCCGACCAGGCGCCCTTCGATCGCATTCTGGTGACCGCGGCGGCCGAGGATCCGCCCGGACCGCTGTTGGCACAGCTGAAGATCGGCGGTATCATGGTGGTGCCGGTGGGCCAGTCGGACGCCGTCCAGACGCTGATCCGGGTGACCCGGTCCGAGACCGGTTTCGATTACGACGAATTGCGGCAGGTCAGGTTCGTGCCGCTGGTCGAGGGGTTGGGTCAGACATGACCCCCGGCCGCACCGAGGCAGGTTGAGGACGACAGGATGAGCAGGATCTTCACGCGTCACGTCGGCGCCGCTGCGGCCCTCGGGTTGCTGGCGTCATGCGGCCCCAACGGCTTCGACCCCGATCTGCGCCGGCTGATGCCCGGAGCGCTCAGCACCACCGAGGCGGCCTCGCGGGCCGCGCCGCGCCCGCAACCCGACGGCAACGGCCTGATCACCTTCCCCGACTACCAGGTGGCCATCGCGCGCAAGGGCGACACGCCTGCGATCGTGGCCGCGCGGCTTGGCCTCGGCGCTGCGGAACTGGCACGGCACAATGCGCTGGCACCCGATGCGCCGCTGCAGCCTGGGGCGGCGCTTGTGCTGCCCCGCCGCGTGGCCGCCGCTCCGGGCGCGGCGCGGCAGGTGACCAGCAGCACCGGCCTGGTCAGCGATCCCTTTGCCGGTCAAGGCGTGCGCCAGCCCGAGGTGCCGGGGCGCAGCAGCGCGCCGGCGGCGTCGGCAGCGGCGCCCGCCGCGACATCGGCCACCGCCCAGCCGGGCCAGCATGTCGTGGCGGCCGGCGAGACCGCATGGTCGATTGCCCGGAAATACGGCATCGGCGTCGAGGATCTGGCCTCGTGGAACGGCCTGCCGTCCAGCATGAGCGTGCGCGTCGGACAGCGCCTGCTGATCCCGGCGGCGGGTCAGCGACAGGCGGCGGCGGCCGCGCCCGTCACCACGGCGCCCGGCACCGGCAGCCCGACGCCGCGGCCGCCCTCGGCCGCCAAGCCGCTGCCGCGCGAGGACACCCGTCCCGCCGCCGAGCCGGCGCCGACCCCGCCATCGACCGATCTTGGCGCAACGCGCACCGCGGCATCGGGCGGCGGCCGGTTCAGCATGCCGGTGAGCGGCGCGATCATCCGGGTCTATGAGAAGGGCCGCAACGAGGGGATCGACATCGCCGCATCACAGGGCAGCCCCGTCATCGCCGCCGGCAGCGGCACCGTCGCGGCGATCACCCGCGACACGGGCGGCGTGCCGATCGTGGTGATCCGCCATGATGGCGGGCTGATGACGGTCTATACCGGCCTCGACGGGCTGAAGGTCGCGAAGGGCGATCAGGTGTCTTTGGGCCAGCAGCTGGGCACGGCCGGCAGCGGCGGCTTCGTTCATTTCGAGGTGCGCCGCGGCTTCGACAGCGTCGATCCCGAGGATTACCTCGGCTGAGGGCGGCCCGGCCGGCGGTCCTCGCCAATGGCGTTCCGTGGGCATCGCGCAATCAGGACTTGCCGGGCCACCTGCGAGGCCCGGCATGATGGGGTGTTCCGCTGAAGGTGGCATCGGCCGGTCAGATGCGGTCGAGATAATCCTCGATCGCCGCCGCCACCTCGCGACGGATGACCGCCCTCAGATTGCGCGAAAAGCGTTCGCCCAACTCGCCATGCAGTTCTTCCTGGATCATCTCGCGCAGCAGGTCGCGGATGCTCTGCTCATCGACCTCGGGCGTGACGATCGCCGCTTCGCCAGCCAGGGTCGGCCCGGCGGCGGGTTCGGGCGCGCATGCCTCAGGGGCCGCGGGCGCCGTCAGCATCGCCTGCGCAGTGTCCTGTGCAGGACCCGCCTCGGGGATCGGCGCCTTGTCCAGCCCCGTCCGGGGAGCCCCGACCGCCTCGAGCGCGGCCAGAACCGCGGCGAACTCCGAATCCGCCGCCGAGGGCGAACCGGCCACCTCGGCCTGCGCGTCTTCGGGATCATGGTGCGTATCATCCAGCACCCGGCCTTCGTCGGGCGCCGCCAGATCCGCCCGCAGACCGTCATCGGACCGGGTGGCGACGACCGTGACCGGCGCCTCGCGACGCTCGATCCGGCCGGAAAGGAAGGATGGCAGAGACGGTGCCGAGTGGGCCGGAGACGTGGCGTCGGCGCGCGTGGAGCCATCGACATCGGGGCGCATCCGCGCCTTCCAGTCAAAGGCCTCGGCGAAATCGTCGTCATCCTCGTGCTGCCGGGCAAGCGGCGCCGGGGCGGCAGGTGCCAGTGGCGGGCGGTGAAGCGGCGGGCGGTGCAGGGGCGGTTCTTGCCGGGCACCGCCACGCAGGCCGGTGCCGTCATCCTGGGTCAGCACCCGGCGCGTCGCATCAAGGCGCAACGGCGCGACCGCGCCCGCATCCTGCCTGCCGACCTGCGGCGCGGCCGCGGTTGCGGACAGCGAACGGACAAGGTCATTGCGCGCGGACGGCAGTTCCGGCCGCGCCTCGGCACGCTGGAAGGCCGGGGCGTCGGCGGGGGCGGACAATCCGTCATGGCGCAGGATGCGCGGCTGCGCCGTCACGGCGCCGCGGTCGGACAGGGCCGCCACCGGCCGCGCCGCTTCGGGGCTGTTGGCAAGCCCGCCAAGGGGCCAGCCCTCGCCCGCCTCGTCATCGGCGCGGGCAGTCGCCTGCGGAAGGTCGCTGCGGCTCTCGTCGGGTGCCGCGGTGCCGGCGAGCCTGCGCGCAAGCGCCGCGTTGCCGCCATAGCGCCGTGCCAGGAATTCGCCGGCATCCTGGTCGATCGTCCCGCCCGGTCCGGCGGCGCGATCGCCGCCCAGGGCCTCATCCTCGGCAATCAGCTTGCGAATGGCGCTGAGGACGTCGCCGATGTCCTCGGAAAGCCGGGCCGCGTTCTGCGCGCTGCGGGGGTCAGGCATGGCCACCCCCCGTCTTGCAGGCTTCAGTTGCCGCGGCCCAGCGCGCGCAGGACCCGGTCAAGGCTTTCGCCCTGCGTGCTGCTGCGTGGCGCGTCACGCACGGCGTTGTAATACTGCGATGGATCATAGGTCGGAATCCCCAGGTTCAGGTGTTCTACCGTCAGAAGACCCATAGCAGCCAGAAGTTGATAATGTGCTAACTGGAGATTGGTTTCGGCCGACAGCTTGTCGGCCCGCGCCTCGAGAAGCGACTGTTCGGCATCCAGGACGTCCAGCGTGGTCCGCGCGCCCAGCAGGGCCTCTTCCCTGACCCCGTCATAGGCTTGTTGCGCGGCCGAGATCTGCTTGTCGATGGCGCTGATCTGCGCCCGCGCCACGTCGATGTCCGACCAGGATTCGCCGACACGCTGGCTGATCTGGCGCGAGACGTTCAGCAGTTGCGCCCGCGCCTGATCGCGCTGCGCCATCGCCTTGCGATGCGCGGCGGGAAGCCGGCCGCCGGAGTACAGTGTCTGGCTGAGTTCAAGCCCGGCCGAGGCGCCCAGCCGGTTGTCGTAATTGCCGAAGGTGTCGGGCCCGCGGGTCACGCCCAACCCTGCATTGGCGGACAGCGACGGACGCCCCTCGGCGGCCGCAGAGGCCACGGCCAGTTCCGCCGCGGCGGCCTGACGCTGCGCCTGAAGGATCAGGGGATGCGTCTTTTGCGCAATCGCCCGCGCAGCATCGACCGATGCCGGGCGCCTGGGCAGCGGCGGCGGCGCATCCAGCGCGGCCGGCTTGCGGCCGGTTGCGGCCATATAGGCCTCGCGCGCGATCTCGCGGTCGCCCTGGGCCGCGGCCAGCGCAGCCTGCGTCGCGGCCAGCGAGGCATCGGCCAGCGCCACATCGGTCACGGTGATCTCGCCCACGTCGAAACGGTCCTGGGCGGCCTGACGTTCGCGGGTCAGGACCTCGACCGAGTTCTGCTGCAGGCGGACCTGCTCATTCGCGCGCCAGATCCCGAAATAGGCCGATGTCGCGGCCAGCAGCACGTCCTGCTCGACCCCTACCAGCGCCTGCCGCGTCGCCAGAACCTGTTCCTTGGCGCCGTCGATGGCCAGTTGCGACCGGCCCCAGTCGTACAATGTCATCTCGGCCCCAAGCGTCAGCGAGGTGGTCCGGCTGGTGGTGCTGCCCTCGTTGCGCCGCACCGAGTGGTCCAGTACCCATCGCAACACGGGGCGCAGCTGCGCGATCGCGCCGGCCACGTCCTCGTCGGCGGCGCGCAGCACGGCGCGGTTCTGTTCGATCAGCGCCGAATGGCGATAGGCGGCGACCATGGTGTCGGCCAGCGACTCGGCCCGGGCGGGCAGCTCCGCGGTGATCGCCAGCGCGGCACCCAGTGCCAGGGCCTTCGGGAAACGCATCACAGGCTGAACCCCCGCGTGGCCGCAAAGCCCGCCAGCAGCGGCGCATGGGCGTTGAAGCCATAGCGCCAGTTCACCCGCCCGCCGAGGCAGTGCCCGATCCGCACGGTCCCCAGGCTGCCCTCGAGGAACAGCGCGGCGATGCGGCCGCCCTCCTTCAACTGGCCGGTGATCGTGTCGGGGACCGCCTCGACGCCGCCGCCGATCAGGATCGCGTCATAGGGGCCCTGCTTGGGCGCCCCTTCGGCCAGCGCCCCTTGCAGCACCGCAACGTTGAACAGCCCGGCCTCGCCCAGCCGACGCTCGGCCTCGCCGGCCAGATCCGCGTCCTCCTCGATGGCGACGACCGCCTCGGCAAGGCGCGACAGCACCGCCGAGGAATAGCCATAGCCGCAGGCCAGATCCAGAACCAGGTCGTCGGGCTGCACGTCCAGCGCGTCGATCATCTTGGCCAGCGTGCGCGGCTCCAGCAGCACCCGCCCGCTGCCGATATCGAGGTTCTCGCCCGAATAGGCGACAGCGCGGCGCGCGGGCGGCACGAAATCCTCGCGCGGGATGGTCAGCATCGCCTCGATGATGGGAAATTTGGTGACATCGTTGGGGCGAACCTGGGTATCCACCATCATGATACGACGGGCGGCGAAATCGGTCATGTCTGGAACCTCTGCTCGACCTGCTTTGCAGGCTTATTGCCACGATTTCCGGGGGTGGGCAACGTCGGTCGTTCCTGTCTTGCATGGGCGTTCGCGATCCATTATGCCGGGCGCACTCTGATCGGCGGCGGGTTGGCGGAGAGGTTACGCACCGGATTGCAAATCCGTGAAGACCGGTTCGATTCCGGTACCCGCCTCCATTTCATTCTAAATCATAGGGTTAGTGGCTGAACGGTCGGGTGTGACACAAAGTGGGACACACGCCCTATGATGCTGTCATCCTATCTAAGCCCTTCTCGGCACGGTGTTTATTACTTCCGCTGGCCTATCCCTCCGTCCAAAGAGGGAAAGCGGACCACGGTTCGCATCTCCCTGCGGACACGGTGCCCGGATCGGGCTGGTGATTTGGCCCGCCATCTTGCATCCTGCGGACGAATACTGCGCGAGAACACTGCATTGGCGGGACTGAGACAAACCGAGATACGCGAGAAGGTACAAGCCTACTTCAAGGCGCAACTGGACCAGTACCTTGACTGGCTGGACCGGCGCGGCATGTCGAAGAACGCCTTGGAAGACGTTCGCTGCGAGATGCTGGACCATGAAAGCTATCTCGACATGGAGATGGAGAGCGACCAATACCTGCCCGTCAAGCCGTTCCTGAGAAAGTCGGGCCTGACGGCGCAGGACTGGCAAGCCAGCCAGCCCATGATGCAACGCGAACTTCGCAAGGGCCGCCGAGACTTGCTCCGGGCCGTTTTAGAAGCCGCAGAGCGCCTTGAGCATTATTCCTATGATGATGCCCCGGATATCGCTCCTGCCCCTCCTGCGCCCGCTCTGCCAGCCTCATCGCCCTTGGGCGCGGCGGTCGATGATTTCATCGCTGAGCATTCCCGCCAATGGGCTGGTAAGACCATCGGCCAGAACCGGGCCTACCTGAACATCCTTGTCGAATACTTTGGCCCGGATCGACTGCTTGCCACGATCACCAAGCAGGATGCGAGCGAGGTCAAGAAGGTGTTGCAAGCACTACCAGCTAGCCGGAACACCAAGCCCAAGTTGAAGGCCATGCCGTTGATGCAGGTCATCAAAGAACCGGGGCACAAGAAGATCGCGGCCAAGACTATCAACAGCCATATCCAGATGTTCAAGATGTTCTTCGACTGGGCGGAACGGCACGGCCATTCTCCGCACACGCTCTTTGAAGGTATGAAGGTGAAGAAGGACAAGGCCAGCGAGAGCGAGCGCAAGCCCTTCACACCGGATCAGGCGCGGTTGATCTACACCGAGTTGACGGAAAACCCGTCCGGGCTGGTGCGCAAAGACAGCCACAAGTGGGGAATGCTCTTAGGCATGTTCACCGGGGCGCGCCTGAACGAGATTTGCCAACTCGACATTGCCGATGTGAAGCAGGACGGCGACACATGGTTCCTGAACATCACGGACGAAGGCGACGACACCAAGAGCGTCAAGTCGAAAGCAGGACGGCGCAAGGTGCCGCTGCATTCCGAGTTGATCCGCCTTGGCTTTCTCGACTTCGTGGAAAGCCGCCGGAACGGCACACGCCTGTTCCCAGACTACAGTTACAGCGCCAATGGCGGCTACGGTCGCAACTTGGGCCGCTGGTGCAACGAGAGTTTCTTGCCCAAGTTGCGGATTAAACAACCGGGCCTAGTGTTCCATAGTCTGCGGCACACGATGGTAACGCGGCTTGGGCAAGCAAACGTGCCAGAGCCGATCATCCAGTGCATTGTTGGCCACGCCCGGTCAGGTGTCACGCAGGAAGTCTATCTGAGGGAAGGCTACACGCTGGCACAGTTGAAAGACGGCATTGACCGCTTCGCCATTGAACAGGCTAACTAGCCGGGCGGCTGGTCGGGGCCATCCCGCATGGCCCCTTCCATCGTGTAAGCAAAACGGCCAGCTACATCTGACGTGCAAGGTTATTCCACTACAGCCATGCAATCATTGAACATTGCAACGTCTTTGTGCTGGTCGAACCGGGCAAAGCAATGGTCGAAAATGGGCGTGCACGAAAGGTGGTTCATAGGCGTACATCTGTTCATCCCGCTTATCGCCACTGCTGCTCTCAACTCATGCCATGTCTGATCTTCGGGTGACACGGTTGCAGTGATTTGCAAGGCATCCTCAACAGCGGTGTGCAGACCGGACAAATCCCAGCAAGCATCTTGCTGGCCGCAAAATGTGACAAACCTCGCACAAAGCGTCTGACTATTTAGGATGTCACGAAACGTCTCCGCGCCTGCGGGTGAGGAGCTACGAGGAGCTGAACGCACTTCTGATCGACAAGTGCGTCGCCTGGGCCAAGGCCAATCCGCACCCCGAGATGACGGACCGGACCGTGTGGGAGGTGTTCGAAGCAGAACGCCCGCAGCTTGTGCCCTATGCCGGACGCTTCGACGGCTTCCATTCCGTGCCGGCGGCCGTGTCCAAGACCTGCCTCGTGCGGTTCGACAACAACAAATACTCGGTGATGGCCAGCGCGGTGGGGCGACCGGTCGAGATCCGCGCCTATGCCGAACGCATCGAGATCCGGCAGGACGGCCGACTTGTCGGGGATCACCCCCGCTGCTTTGGCCGGGGGCGGACCGGTTACGATCCATGGCACTATGTGCCGGTCCTGGTGCGCAAGCCTGGGGCGCTGCGCAACGGCGCGCCGTTCAAGGACTGGGTGTTACCCGGTGCCCTGGAGAAGGTGCGCCGCAAGCTGAAGGGCGTCGATGACGGTGATCGCCAGATGGTCGACATCCTCGCCGCCGTCCTGACCGAAGGCCTGCCCGCGGTGGAGGCCGCTTGTGCCGAGGCCATCGCGCAGGGCGTCCATTCCGCCGATGTCATCCTGAACATCCTGGCACGCCGCCGCGATCCGGCGCCGCCGCCCTTGCTGCTGACTTCATCCGCAACGGGGCCCGTGGCCGCTTCTTCAACGTCGTGGATCTGGTCAACAAGCTGGAGGCTGAAGCCCGCGCCGGGCGCGCCGGGCGCTTGGCCGAACATTTGATGCGCCTCGACTTCGTCGTTCTGGACGAACTGGGCTATCTCCCCTTTGCCCAATCCGGCGGGCAGCTCTTGTTCCACCTAATCAGCAAGCTTTACGAACAGACCTCGGTCATCGTCACCACAAACCTTGCCTTCGGAGAATGGCCGACGGTCTTCGGAGACGCCAAGATGACGACCGCGCTGCTCGACCGCCTCACCCATCACTGCGACATCGTCGAAACCGGCAACGAGAGCTGGCGCCTCAAAACCCGCGTCTGAACCCGGCTGAAACGCTGGCCCGAGACGGCTGCGCTACCTGAAAAGCTACGCCGCCTCGGGCCAGCTCACGTCCCGCCAGAGGGGTCCCTTTTGGACGCCGATCAGGGGGCCCAATTGGATGCCGATTGACAATCGGCGTGGATGACGCTGCCATTGCCACGCACACGTCCGGTCAACCCGACCCGGACTTTCATTCACTGGCCTATGATCCCGACACCCATGTTCTGATCTTCAAGGTGGCCGTGGCCACGGGCTTTGACGCGCCCCGCGCGTGGACGCTGGTTTCCGTGCGCCCGAACCGGGGCCGCGACTTCGGTATGCAGATCGTGGGACGGATCATGCGCGTGCATCCCTCCGTGCGGCCTATCCATGGGCAGGATGCGTTGTTGGACAGCGGCTATGTTCTGCTGACGGACCCGGACATGCAAGTTGGGCTGCAAGCGGCGGTGGACGAGTTGAAGGCGGTGCGCGAAAGCATCGAACTGATAACCGACAATCTGGACGTGTACGAGTTTGGCAATGCCGAGAAACAAGCCATCGCGTCGGATGTTCCAAAGCCGCCCTTCACACCCAAGCCACCGGAAAATGAAGCAGAGCGGCAAGAGCGCCTGACGAACCTGATCGAACAAGGCGTCGTCCGGGCAGATGTGCAGAACATGCCCGACACGGAAAAGGACCGTGCCATTGTCGCGGGTGAGACGTGGCAGAGCATGAGCGACACGCCGCTCTTTGGCGATCTGCCGGAAAGCAAGAAGCCTGATACCGACAAGGGGCCGAGCAAGCCGAAACTCCGGCCCTATCCGCTGCGCAAGGACTTGGACTTGCCCAAGGCACTGGTCCGGGAACTGCCACCCGACCCGATGAAGCTGAACGATCTGGTGCAGGACATAGCGCGCGAGTTTTGCCGCTCTGCCGATATGCCCGGTCTGCTACAACGCAAGCTGACAAAGGCGCATCTCGACTTGCGCGACTTGTTCGCGTCTGAGTTACAGGAAACGGTGGACCTGCGCTTGCGACTGTCCAATGCGCGGGTGGCTGAGAAGGCGCAACTGGCCTTCAACTTCAATGACGCCATCGACCCACGCCTTTTGAAGCGCGCACTGGTGGAGGAACTGCGCGGCATCGTGGACGACAAAGGCATCGAAGCCGAGGAACGTGACCTGCGCCGCGCTATTGATCTGGCCGGGATGATGGAACCCGAGAAGCTGAAAGAGGCCATCAAGACCGCACAGGCCCGCAATGTGCGAACCGACACCAGCGAACCTGTACCAGAGCAATACTTCGGACCGGATGGGCTGAGTGAAGCTGAGAAGTCAGCCTACGGCGTGTTCCCGCATCGTCTGAACAAGGAAGAACAGGACTTCGCCGCGTTTCTGGACGCAGACAAGACAGGGACAGTTAAGTGGTGGATGCGAAACCCAGAGAATGAAACTTGGGCAACTCGCCTGATACTGCCGTCCGGGCACCGGTTCTTTCCTGACTTCGTTGTGGGTGTCAGCGGTCGGACGACGCCAGACGCCATTGCATTGGTTGAGATCAAGGATGACGGCGAAACAGGGCGGCTACAGTCAGACCGGAACGTGGAGAAAATCCGCGTCCAGCATCGCGAATATCGGAATGTCTTCTGGACTTACCGTTCTGACGGCACGTGGATACGCGCGCGCTATGCGGAAGGGCTGCACAAGATCGTTCCCAATGACCGCTTTGACGTTAAGGAACTTGTCTACCTCGGATAAGCTATCAGTCAGAAAAATATGACGATTTTTTCCGTGGTCCCATCTACACATCGCCATGGGCCAACTTCCCCCATACCCCACCCGCGCGGGCAGGGATACGCCCCGCCTCGCGACCCAGCTTCACCATCGGACGGAAGAAGACGCCGGGTGTCAGCAGCCGCACCACCGATAGAGCGGACGAAGCGTCGCGTCGTGACCCGCCGCCACTATTGGACGAAGGGAAAGCCAAGGCGGCATTCGGGCCACCTATAGGACGACAGGAAGGCCACCTGAGCGGCACCCGGCGGTTGACAGAAACACAACCAAGACAGCATAAGTGTGACACGAAGTGCGACACACAACTCAACCTCGCACTCGATTTTTCAAGCCTACCAGTGGCTTAGAAAAATGGTAGCGAGTCCGGTACCCGCCTCCAATTCCTCCACCCATCGCCGGTTCGCCGCCAGCTTTCGCGGGACATGGGCATTGATGTGAAGCGCGAGGGTGGTCGTGGCGATGGGTCGCGGCAAGGCGCGCGAGGGCCTTGCACGCGTCGCGGCGGACGGCTGCGCACGTTCCCGCGAGATGCGGGATGCAGATGAGCCGCTGGCGCGATCCGTCCTCGCCTGCTGTCCAGAGGCATTTTGCCGCGTCCTTCCGATGGCTCGCCCCTCAACCCGGCCAAGCCGCGACGCCCTGCGCCTCTTGCCGTGGCGGCGGTCCGGACTGCACGGTGCAAGAGGCGCAGCGGGGGAATGCGCTGGCCGGACGGCGGTGACGGTCGCGCTGCGGCATCGGCACGCAGGCCGGCGTGACGCTTGCGACGGGCCGAGGAGGCTTCGGACCGTGCCAGCGGTCCGGGGCTTGCCGGTCGCGCCCGGAATGCCCCGATCATTCGAGTCCTGCGCAATCGCCTTGTGCGTCCGTCCTGCATCGCGGAGACGCCCCGCCTCGGCGCGCGCGCGGGCGACGCGTTCGGGCTTGCTTGCCGTCCAATCGAGCTGCCGCCGGTGTCTGTCCGGGAAATGGCGGCCCGGATCGAAAATCATGCCATCAATCAGGATTTCGCCCCCGCCGACGGTTTCGATCTCGATCTCCGCGTGCCGTGCACACTCAGAAAGGGGGGGCCGTGGCTGCGCCACCCCTGGACTTCTTCAAGATCGACATGCAGCAGCGCTGCCCCAGCCGCCCGGCAGATCGTCTCGAGCGGCGCCAGCGCATCCGGGACATACTGGCTGCCACGATCCGGCGCGATTTCCAGAAAGACCCTCTCGCTGACGAGATCGTCGCGGTTTTCCTCGGCGTGGCGTCGAATGACAGCGCTGATAGCGGATGGTGCGGCTTACCTTTGCGGCCTCGTCGATGTCGTCCGGCAAGGTCGTGAAGCGGGCCCATGGAACCGGCAGCGTCCAGTAGAAACCGACGGCTTTGCGCATGGATTGCCGATCCTCCGACCCGAACCGAACCGGAAAATCCCGAGCGATCCGCGCGCGCACCGATTCCGTCCCATCCATAAACCACCAAAGCAAAGGAGACCGAGATGATCCAGTCCGATGTCAGGCCGGCCGCCGCCGCGCTGCTGGCCGCCGTGATCGAGGCCGTGATCGAGGCCGTGATCGAGGCCGGCGCCATGATCCGCGCCGAGTTCCATCGCAGCGGCGGGCCGCGTGGCGGCTGGGCGACGGCGCCGATCGACATCGCGGTTGATGCCGTTCTGAATGCCAGCCTGCGCGCCCTGCTTCCCTGCGCCTTCGTCCAGAAATCAGCCATGTCACCCCCGGCCGCCGACAATGTCTGGGTGGTAGCCCCGCGGGACGGCACCCGCGGCTTCCTGGCCAGGCGTCGGGGCTCGGCGGTGTCGGTCGCGCTGCTGCGCGATTGCCGGTCCATCCTCGGCGTCGTCTTTGCGCCGGTCGGTCCGGACAATCGCGGCGACCTGATCGCCCGGGCCGAGGGCGCCACGCTGACCCGCGACGATCAGGCCATACAGCGCGGTGCTGCGGGCGAGCCGGCGGTGGTCGCGATGAACGCCGATGCCGCGAACTACGCCGCGCAAAATCACGAGACCCTGCCCGGAATCCGCATCCGCGCGCTGCCCAGCCCGGCCTGTCGCCCGGCGCTGGCGGCGGTGGCCGAGGTGGATGCCGCGGTCAGCCTGACGCGTGGCCTTGAACACTAGGACATCGCTGGGGCCACGCGCTGCTGATCGGCGCCGGCTGCACGCTGGTCGATCTGGCAGGGCGTCCGGTCAATTACCAGAGGCCCGGCCTCGACGGCTGCATCGGCGGACCGGCTGATCTGGTGACGCGCCTTGTCGCGCTGAAGCCGCAGGCGGGGCGGGCGGCGGCGCGCGACAGCGCGCGGCCCCGTCGCCGCAGCGCAGACGCGCAGCGTCTGGTGCGGGCGCAGGGTTGCCTTCCGGGCCAGCTTGCCGGCAACGCGCTGGGTTCGGCCTTCGAGTTCCGGTCGGCCGCCGACATGGCCCGCAGCCCCCCCCCCGGGGCAGGGCCCGGCTGACCGATGGCGGCTCGTGAGACCTGATCGCCCGGCAGGCCGCCGATGACAGCAAGATGGCGCTGGCGCTGGCCCGTGCGATCGCGTCGGAGGGCGGCTGCGATGCCGCAACGGTGGGCGAAGCCTAGTTGCGCCGGGGGCGCTCGCGGCCCTTCGACATCGGGGGACGACGTGCGATCGTATCCGGACGATCGACGAGGGTCGTCAGGCCCGGTCGGACAGCCAGTCGAACGGCGCCCTGATGCGGGTCAGCCCGATCGGACTCCTTGCCGTCGGCGATCCGGCGCAGGCCGTCCGCGATCGGCTGACGCTCGCCCGCTCCGCGGCGCCCGGCGATTTTCAGCGCCAGCTGGGCTGGGTGCTGACCGCCCTGCAGAACGCGTTCCTTCACCTGCTGGCCGGAACGCCGCTTGCCGACGCGGTCTCGACCACCGTTGCGCGGGCGGACACCGACACGAACGGGGCGATCTGCCGGGCGCTGCTGGGCGCTGCTGGGCGACTGCCAAGGCCGCGAGGCGATCGCGCGGCAGTGGCGCAACACCGTGCTGACGTGCCGGCCGGTGAACGCCTTCGGGGTCAAGCACCCCCGGCCGCAGGAATACTGGCCCGCCGCCACGCTGGAACTGGCCGAGGCCTTCATTGTCGCGGCCGAGAGAGACGCGGCCTGAGCGCCGGACCTGCCCGATACCACCGCCCGCGCGCCGTCTGGCGCCGGGCTCATCACAGCCAAGCTGACAGAAAGCGATCGCGCGATGCATGACATCCCTGATGCCGATGCCTATGGCGCGGTCATTTTCTGCGCCAGGGTCTGGGTTCTCCCGCGCGAATCGGCCGACCATTTCGGCGGCTGCGTCTGGACGTTCCCGAAAGGGAAGCCCCGTGCCGGGGAAAGCCCGGCCGGGACGGCGGCCGGCAGTGCCTTGGACAAAACCGGCTATCGCGTCGACCTTCTGGACGTGATCCGGGGCGTGTTTGCGGGCACAGCCTCGTCCTCGGCCTCCGTTCTGGCGGGCGCGCGGGGCAAGCAGCGCCAGACCACGCTCGAGACCGCATCGACGCGCTGGGTCCGTGTCGAGGAGGTCAAGGAGCATATTGCGCAGACCAGAGTGCGCGAGGGACGCGAACGTGACCTTGCGAATCTCCGCGCGGCCGGCGACCTGCACGCGCACATGCCTTGGGATCGGCGACCGGCAAGGAGGACTGAAACGCAAGGCCCCTGCCGCGCAAGCGGGCGACCATCAGGCGGGAGATGACCTTCGACGATGCCGCAATGGCCCGGATCCGCAGGGGCTATCTGCCGATGGTCATGGAGCGCTAATGGTTCGCCTGGTATGAGGCGCAAGTTCTGCACCTGCACTGCGGATGGCCGGGCTGGGGCATCTGTCAGGTCCGCTTCCGCAAGGAGGCCGCAGGATGGCGGGCGGTGTCAGCGACAGTCAACCGCGACCCCAGGCATTTCTGCAAGACCGATGACGACAGTGATCGTCGCATGATCGCCGAGGTCATCGAGATGTTCATGGTCAGCGGCCCGGCCGTTCCGCCGACCGACCCGCTGCTGGCGCTGCTGACGCAGGCCGCCAAGACGACCTATCTCGGCTCGCCGAAGGTGGTCTCGGACCCGATCCAGCAGATCCTCCCGGCATCCGTGGCGTATGTCAGGCAGGAGGCTGCTTCACCGCCGTCCGGGGTCTGATCCGGGATCTCGCCCGGAGGATGGCCGAGGGTGACGACCATGTGCGGATGGCCGGGTGGCACACGCCCCAGGGCCTCGGCAAGGCACTCTTGCCGTCCATGGGCGTTCGGGACGATGACGGCTTCGCCGACGATCCCGGCTAATTCCTGTCCGAGCCTTTCATGGCCCTGCTTCTCGCCGCCCCGAGAATACTGCAGGATGGCGCACACCACCCGGCGGCAGACCGGGATACGCATGTCCGGGACCAGCTGACCGAACTTCATCAATGGGCCGTTCAGGTTTTCCTCGGAACCGACAGGATCCTGCACCCGAATCTCACGCCGCAGGATTTCCGGTGGCGTCGGATCAACCGCGACTACGGGCGAGACGAAACGTCGATGCCATGCGAGGGAGCCCGCCCCGGACAAAGAGGCAACGGGGCCCTTCTCGCCTGCATCGCAGTTCCACCGGCCCGGCCCGCATGGATTGTGGGGGGGGCCGGACGGGCATAGCCCCGTTCGTCACAGGTGGCGGGGAAACTCGATCTTCGGGCAGCGGTCCTGAATGACGGTGACGCCCTGCGCCCGCGCGCGCCGGGCCGCATCGTCGTCGCGCACGCCCAGCTGTGTCCAGATCACCCTCAGACCTGGCAGTTGCGCCAGCGCCTCGTCCACGATCGCGGCCACCGCATCCGACCGGCGGAAGATGTCGACCATCTCGACCCCGGCATCGGCCGGGATGTCGGACAGCCTCGCGTGGACGGTTTCGCCCAGGATACTGTCGCCGGCATGGGTCGGATTGACCGGAATCACCCGGAAGCCCTGCGCCTGAAGATAGCGCGCCACGCCCCAGCTGGGCCGATCCTCCCTGGGCGACAAACCGACCATTGCGATCACGCGGGTCTCCCGCGCGATTCGCGCGATGTCCTGATCATCGTCCAGATCCAGCTCCACGGCGGGCCTCCCTCCTCTGCCATAGGTTGCGGCACCCTGACACAGAAAAGGCGCCCGGTCCAGAAAAGGCCGGGCGCAAGTCGCGGAACGAGGGACAGTGATCCGAACATGACCGTTCCGGGGCCATGTCCTGAAAAGGAAATGTGCATCGACCCCGGAAAGTTCCAGATCTGTCTCGATATCGTGAACGCGGGGGCCGGCCGCCCCTACTGGCGCAGCTTGATCCAGGTCCGCTTGGCCCGCATCAGGACGTCGCGGGGCGCCGCCATGATCTGCTGTTCGGCCAGTTGCGAGCGCAGGAGGTAGAGCCGCTTGCCGATGATGACGAAATGCCGCGGATCGCCCTCTTGCGCCCTGCCCATCGACAGCGACACCGGGCAAAGACCGCCGAAGCCCGGCATGTAGGCACGCGGATCGGCCTCGAAGCGGGCGCGATTCTCTTCGGTGGCGAAATGCCACTGCCGGCCCTTCCACATGGTCGCGATGTCGCTGCGCCCCGGCACCGGCTGGCCGCCGCGCAGGTAGGACACCACGTCATAGCCATCCAGCGCCCAGTCGTCCGCGACCGCAGGGACCACGGCGACGAGGCTCAGCAGCAGGGCAAGGACGATGTTTTTCATGGCGAATCGAATGGGTGCACCTGCCTAGTAGGCCGACTGCCGCGCGAATCTCAACGGATGGCCTCGATCTTTCGCAGGCTTGTGAACTCATCCCCGGGCGGCGGCGTACAGCGCGACCGCCGCCGCGTTCGAGACATTCAGCGATCCGAAATCCGCGGCGAAGGGAATCCGTGCCAGGTGGTCGCAACTCTTGAGGGTCAACTCGCGCATGCCCGGACCCTCGGCGCCCATCACCAGGCAGACCGCCCGGCCGGGCAGGGTGGCCAGCAGGTCGGGCAGCACGGCCTCGCCGGTGCCGTCCAGCCCGATCAGCGTGAAGCCCATGCCCTTCAGCTGTGACAGCGCCTCGGCAAGATTGGGGACGCGCAGATAGGGCTGACGTTCAAGCGCCCCTGACGCGGTCTTGGCCAGGGCGCCGGTCTCGGGGGCCGAATGGCGGGCGGGCGCGATGACCGCGCGGGCGCCGAACACCTCGGCCGAGCGCAATACGGCCCCGATATTGTGCGGATCGGTGACGCGGTCCAGCGCGACCAGCAGCGGCCGCGTCTCGCCGGGGGCCTCGCGCAGGGCAACCTCGCTGAGACTGCCCCATTTCAGCGGCCTGACCTCCAGCGCGGCGCCCTGATGCACGCTGTCGGGTGCCAGCGGCACCGCCTTGGCAAAGCTGCGCGGATCGGTGATCTCGGGCGTCATGCCGTGCAGATCGCCCAGCCGGTCCAGCGCGTTGCGGGTCACCACAAGCCGCAGCCTCTGCCGCGCCGCATTGGCCAGCGCATCGCGCACGGCATGCAGGCCGAACAGCCAGACCGTCTCGGCCGCCGCCGCCCGCCGGGCGCGTTCCTTGTCGATCACCCAGTCGGGCTTGCGGTTGCTGTGCGGGCGTTCGGCCATGATCGCATCCTTCTGTCCTGCCCCTCTCTGCGCGCGCGGGGACCGTGGCGCAAGCCCCGGAAATCCGCTTGACGCCCCCGGCAGGTCTCGCTAATCACCCCCCACGCCGACGGCGATCGGCGGGCGACGTGCTGCAAGGTGCGGCAGCGGACTGTAACTCCGCCGGGGAGACCCATGCCTGGTTCGATTCCAGGGTCGCCCACCACTCTCCCCCACTTTTCCCCGCATCATCCGACCTCTCAGCGTGAGGCCAGCGCGGCGGCCTCCTGATCGGGGTCGAGGGGCGCGCCGGCGCCCAGTTCGGCCAGGAAATCGTCAAGTCCCGCAAGATCGCCGCTGGCCGGCACGAAGCCGTCGGCGGCGATGGTGGCCGTGGCGAAACGCTGCGCCCAGGCCCCGGTCGCGCCGTCACCGCGGCAGGCGACCACCACCTCGATGCTTTCGGCCTGCCGGGTCTCGAACTCGCGGCAGAATTCGCCGCCCGCGGCGCGGTAGGACGCGATCAGTGTCAGGTCGCGCCCGTCCGCCAGCATCTGCCCCTCGCCCGAGGGCAGGCTGTCAAGCGCCGCCGCAAGTTCGGGGGCAAACCCGCCCCGCGGGTCCGCGCCCATCTGCCACCAGCCCAGCCCGACCACCGCCGCGGTCAGCGCGGCAGCCAGCGCCGCAAGGGGCGCGCGGTTGCGGTTGGCGGCAGGTGTGGCCGGCGGTGGCGGCGTCTGCCGCACCCGCGCGACGGCCGCCGCGCGGATCCGCGCGATCAGCGCAGCGTCGCCGGGGGCGGCCACCCCGTCCTGCGCCGCCAGTGCCTTCAGCCGTTCCCGGCTGTCGGTGAACCGGCGCAGACGCGCCTGCGCCTCGGGGTCCGCCGCGACCAGGGCGCCGAGGCGCGCGGCCTCGTCGGCATCCAGTTCGCCATCGGCCAGCGCCATCAGGGTGACATCATCGATCTGCACTGCCGCATCCTCGTCTCTGGCGGGTCATGCCGGGCCTACGCGCCGGGCCCTGATATATTCCTGCCATCGCCACATCACCGTCACTTTAGGCCAAGGGCCTGCGCCAGGGCCAGCCTTGCGCGCGACAGCCGGCTCATGACCGTGCCCCTTGGAATGTCCAGCACCTCGGCGGCCTCGGCATAGCTGAGGTCCTGAATGCAGACCAGGTGCAGGATCTCGCGCTGATCCTCGGGCAGGTCCTGCATCGCGCGGCGGGTGGCCTGCAGCATCAGCCGCGCCTCGATCGCGGCCTCGCCATCGGTGGCCACGGCATCGGGAAACTCGTGGATGTCGACCCGGCTGCCCTCGCTTTTCTGGCGGCGGGTCATGTCGATGAAGGCATTGCGGGCGATGCGCAGAAGCCAGGGCGCCAGCTGTGCGCCGGGCTGGAAACTGCCAGAGGCGGCGATCGCGCGCTCGACCGTGATCTGGACGAGGTCCTCGGCAAGATCGGGTCGCCGCGTCAGCGACAGCGCATAGCGCCGCAGGTTGGGCAGCAGCCGGATCAGGTCTTCGCCGAAGGCTGCGTCCATTCACTTTGCCTTGTGCAGATGCCAATAAATTCGTGGAATAATTGTCGCGCCAACGCGTAGCTGTCCAGACAGGTTGCATAACCGGAGGTCCCATGTCCAAGTTTATCGTCGCAGCCCTGACCGCCACGCTGATGCTGGCGCTGCAGCCGCAGCACGACTTCGGGCGGCTGACGCTGCTGGCCGCGGCCCATGCCGATGACGACGACGATGAGGGCGAAGGGCGCAGGCTGCGGCGCGGCTCGGACGACGACGACGACGACGCCCAGCCGCGGCGGCGCGCCCGCGCGCCCGCCCCGCCGCGCGCCCAGCCGGCCCCGCCGCCGCCGCGCCGGGCCGCCAACGAGATCCTGGCGCGCGGCCTCGACGAGCCCGACCTCGCGACCCTGCAGGCCGAGGGCTTCGAGGTCATCCAGCGCCGCGTGCTGACCGGCGGCGAAAGCCTGTTGCGGCTGCGCAAGCCCGCGGCCCTCGGCATGCAGGCCGCGCGCGGCCGGGTCCGCCAGCTGGCCTCGGCCCCGGCCGCCGATTTCAACCATTTCTATCGCACCGGGCAGGCCGAAGATGGCGGCCCCTGCCCCGGACGGCAATGCCTGATGCGCGAGATGATCGGCTGGGTCTCGGCGTCGGGCTGCGGGCCGCTGCCGCGCATCGGCATGGTCGACACCGGCCTGAACGAGGATCACATCGCCTTCCGCAGCGCCCGGCTGAGGGTGCATCGGCTGGGTGACGGCGCACAGCCCTCGGACGCGCTGCACGGCACCGCGGTCGCCGCGCTGCTGGTCGGCGACGAGGACAGCCGCAGCCCCGGCCTCGTGCCGGGCGCGGACCTGGTCGCCGTGGATGCCTTCAGCAAGGTCCGGTCGGACGAGCGCACCGACGCCTTCGCGCTGATCGACGCGCTGGACTACCTGGCCGCGCAGCAGGTGCGGATCGTCAACCTGTCGCTGGCCGGCCCGCCCAACGACGAACTGGAACGCCAGATCGGATTGCTGGCCGAACGCGACGTGATCATGGTGGCCGCGGCCGGCAATTTCGGCCCGCGCGCCGAACCGGCCTATCCCGCCGCCTATGACTCGGTGCTGGCCGTGACCGCAGTGGACCGGCGCGGTCAGGTCTATCGCCGGGCCAATCGCGGAGACTATATCGACCTGGCCGCGCCGGGGGTTGATGTCTGGACCGCCGCCTCGGTCAGCGGTGCGCGTACCAAGACCGGCACATCCTATGCCGTGCCCTTCGTGACCGCCGCCGCGGCGCTGTGGCTGCAGCAGCAGCCGACGCTGAGCCCGGACGAATTGCGCGCGCGGATGACCGGCGCGGCCCGCGACCTGGGGCCAAGCGGTCGTGACGCGACCTTCGGCAACGGCCTGCTGAGCCCGCCGCCGCCCTGCACGCGGCAAGCGCCCGCGCCGGCCCCCTAGCGGGGGCGGGCGCGGCGTCAGACCGCCTTGGCCTGGTTGACCCGCGCCGACAGCGCCGCGTGGCTTTCGACGCGTTCGGAATAGCGGTCCACAAGATCGTCGCGGATGTCGCGGGTCAGCAGGGTAAAGCGGACCAGCTCTTCCATCACGTCCACGATCCGGTCGTAATAGGCCGAGGGCTTCATCCGCCCGGCCTCGTCGAATTCGTCCCAGGCCTTGGCGACCGAGGACTGGTTGGGGATGGTCAGCAGCCGCATCCAGCGACCCAGAACGCGCAGCTGGTTCACGGTGTTGAAGCTTTGGCTGCCGCCACAGACCTGCATCACCGCCAGCGTCTTGCCCTGCGTCGGCCGGACCCCACCCAGCGACAGCGGAATCCAGTCGATCTGCGCCTTCATCACCCCCGACATGGCGCCGTGGCGTTCGGGCGAGGACCAGACCATCCCCTCGCACCAGCCCACCAGATCGCGCAGTTCGGCGACCTTCGGATGGTCGGCCTCGACCGCATCGGGCAGTGGCAGGCCGCGCGGATCGAACAGCCGAAGCTCGGCGCCGAAGGCGGTCAGCAGACGTGCGGCCTCCTCGGCGGCATGGCGCGAGAAGCTGCGGGCCCGCAACGAGCCGTAGAGGATCAGGATGCGCGGCGGATGGGTGCTGCGGCGGGCCGGAAACAGGCTGTCGGCGTCCACGGTGCGAAAGGCGTCCGGGTCGAGGTTCGGCATGTCAGTCAAGGAATTCCCCCCGCTCGTTCAGGATCATCTCGCCATCCTCCTTGTAAAGCGGCCCGGCGGGAAGCCTCTCCAGCAGCGGCAGCACCGCCTGCGACGGCCGGCACAGCCGCACGCCTTTCGGCGAGGCGACGATGGGCCGGTTCACCAGCACGGGATGCTCGATCATCGCCGCGATGATCGCCTCGTCACCCACAGCCTCGTCCAGAAGGCCCAGTTCGGCGGCAGGTGATTTCGTCCTGCGCAGCGCCTGCCGGGGCGTCAGTCCGGCCGCGGCGAACAGCGCCAGTAGCTGCGGCCGCGTCCAGCCCTCGGTGAGGTAGTCGATCACCACCGGCTCGGCGCCCGAGGCGCGGATCACGGCAAGCACGTTGCGCGAGGTGCCGCAGGCGGGGTTGTGGTGAATGACGATCATGGCGTCCCCGCGGGAAAATGCCGGCGCGTGCGGTTGGCAATGGCGACCAGCGACAGCATCACCGGCACCTCGACCAGCACGCCGACCACCGTGGCCAGGGCCGCGCCCGAATTCAGGCCGAAAAGGCTGATCGCCACCGCGACCGCCAGCTCGAAGAAGTTGGAGGTGCCGATCAGGGCGCAGGGCGCCGCGACGCGGTGCGGCACCTTCAGCGCCCAGGCCGCGCCATAGGCCAGCGCGAACATCGCATAGCTCTGGATCAGGATCGGCACCGCGATCAGCAGGATCAGCAGCGGCCGGTTCAGGATCGCCTCGCCCTGAAGGCCGAAGAGGATCGCGACGGTGGCGATCAGCCCCATCATCGACAGCGGCTTGATGCGCGCGGTAAACGCCGCGATCGCCTCGGGGCCGGCCAGCGCGCGGCGCGTCACAAGCCCCGCGACCAGGGGCAGCACCACATACAGCAGCGTCGCCAGAACCAGCGTCTGCCAGGGCACCGCGATCTCGGTCACGCCCAGCAGGAAGGCCACGATGGGCGCGAAGGCCACGACCATGATGAGGTCGTTCACCGACACCTGCACCAGCGTGTAGGTGGCATCGCCCCGGGTCAGTTGCGCCCACACGAACACCATCGCCGTGCAGGGCGCGGCGCCCAGCAGGATCAGCCCCGCGATGTATTGCGCGGCATCCTCGGGCGCGATCCGGGACGCGAAGACATGCTCGAAGAACAGCACCGCCAGCGCCGCCATCGTGAAGGGCTTGATGAGCCAGTTCACCGCCAGCGTGATCATCAGCCCGCCCGGCTGCCGCGCGACGCCCGCCACGGCGCCGAAATCGACATTGACCATCATCGGATAGACCATCGCCCAGATCAGCACCGCCACGACGAGGTTGATCGAGGCGACCTCGGCCCCGGCGATGGCGCCGACAAGGCCGGGCGCCACGATCCCGAGGACAAGCCCCGCCCCCATCGCCAGAGCGACCCACAGGGTCAGCCAGCGTTCGAAGGTGCCAAGCGGGCTTGAGTCCGGGCGGATGTCGGCGGTGCTGTCTGTCATGCTGTCCTCAGGTCGTGGCGGGTTCGGCGTCGGTCTTGCCGATCTGGTCCACGCGCGCCTGCAGCGACAGTCGATCCAGCGAGTCGACCGGCAGATTGGTGAAGATGCCGATGCGGTTGCGCAGCATCCGGTAGGTGTCGGCAAAGGCCAGGGCGCGCTCGGCCTCGCCGCCGGTCACGGCGGCCGGATCGGACATGCCCCAATGCGCTGTCATCGGATGGCCGGGCCAGACCGGGCAGGTCTCGCCCGCGGCATCGTCGCAGACGGTGAAGACGAACTGCATCTGCGGCGCGTCCGGGCCTGCGAATTCGTCCCAGCTTTTCGAGCGCAGCCCCTTGGTGGGGTGGCCCTCGCGGCGCAGCAGGTCCAGCGCCAGCGGGTTGACCTCGCCCTTTGGCCAGGATCCGGCCGAATAGCCGCGGAACCTGCCCGCGCCCTCGCGGTTCAGGATCGACTCGGCCAGGATCGAGCGGGCAGAGTTTCCGGTGCAGAGAAACAGGACGTTGTAGATCGTATCCGACATGGCTGACCTCAGCAGTTGCAGGCAATCTGGTCCACGACCGGCTGGCAAAGCTCGGGCCGGCCGCCGCAGCAATCCTGCAAGAGGAAGACCAGAAGTCCGCGCATCGCCTCCATCTCGGCGAAATAGCGGATCGAGCGTCCCTCACGGACCGACCGCACCAGCCCCGCCGCCGACAGGATGGCAAGGTTGTTCGACAGGGTATTGGGGCGGATCGCGCAGGCGGTGGCGATCTCGCCGGCGGCCATGCCCTCGGGTCCGGCCTGGATCAGTTGCCGGAACACGTCGAGGCGCGTGTCATGGGCCAGGGCCGAAAGCGAGTCGAGGGCACGTGTCTTTTCCATAGTTCATGTATTGTCGATTAATCGGGCCGGCGCAACCCCCGTCACCGGAAGCCCCGTCACCGCAAGCCCCGTCACCGCGGCCCTGCCCCGGCAGCCTCGCGGGCAGGGCCGCCGCAGCCGATTTCGGCAGGGAAAGACAGGGCAAGGGGCAAATGCGCTTGACCTTTGATGCCCCCTTCTGTTGAACCGGCGCGACTGACGCGCTGACAGTGGTGAGGGTATGGAAGACAACAACCGCAATCTGATCCTGGCGACAGTGCTGTCGTTCGTGGTGATCCTGATCTGGTATACTGTCTTTGCGCCCGAGCCGCCGGTCGAGCAGACCGCCGATGCGCCCGCCTCGCAGCAGATCGCGGCAGACAGCGCCGCCGCGCCCGCAACACCCTCGGCGGGCGGCGCGCCCGCGGAACTGGGCGACGCGGCCACCAGCCCCGAAACCCTGCGCGCCGGGCGCGTCCGGATCGAGTCGCCCGCGCTGAGCGGGTCGATCTCGCTGGCCGGCGGGCGGATCGACGACCTGCTGCTGACGCGCTATCGCGAGACGCTGGATGCCGGCTCGGCCGATGTGCGACTGCTGGCGCCCTCGTCGGCGACGGCCGATCCGTCGATCGCCGCGGCCGGCGCAAAGCCCTATTACGCGGTCTATGGCTGGACCCCGGGCGCGGGCACCGACCCGGCGCTGGTGCCCGGCCCCTCGACGGTCTGGGAACGGGAATCGGGCGAGGTGCTGTCGCCGGGCCAGCCTGTCACCCTGGTCTGGGACAACGGCGCGGGCCAGGTGTTCCGCCGCAGCTTCGAACTGGACGACAACTATCTGTTCACCGTCTCGCAAAGCGTGCAGAACAACGGCGACAGCGCCTTCAACGCCGCGCCCTACGGAATCATCGCCCGGCACGGCCGCCCCGACACGCAGAACTTCTTCGTGCTGCACGAGGGTGCGGTGGGGATGCATGACGGTCAGCTGATCGAGTTGAAATACAAGAACATCGTCGATCTTGAACCGGTCGACCGCGAGGGTCGCGCCGAGGTCATCGAGGTCAACGAGAACGGCTGGATCGGCTTTACCGACAAATACTGGATGACCACCCTCGCCCCCGCCCCCGGCCAGCCCTTCAGCGCCGTGGTGAAATACGCCGACGGCGCCGACATCTTCCAGGCCGAGGCCCGCTATCCGATGCAGACGGTGGCGCCGGGCGGCGAGTTCACCTCGCAGGGCTACCTGTTCGCGGGCGCGAAGGTCTGGGAGGTCGTGAGCGGCTACGAGGAAAGCCCTGGCATCCAGAGATTCGTCGACTCGATCGACTGGGGCTGGTTCTATTTCCTCACCAAGCCGATCTTCCGGCTGCTGCACTGGCTGAACGGCTTCATCGGCAACATGGGCTGGTCGATCATCGCGCTGACCTTCATCCTCAAGCTGCTGGTCTTCCCGCTGGCCCGCAAATCCTACATCTCGATGGCCAAGATGAAGGAATTGCAGCCGCAGATGGAGGCAATCAAGGAACGCACCGGCGACGACCGGATGAAGTACCAGAAAGAGGTGATGGAGCTTTACAAGTCCCAGAAGGTGAACCCCGCCGCGGGCTGCCTTCCGGTGCTGCTGCAGATCCCGATCTTCTTCGCGCTCTACAAGGTGATCTTCGTCACCATCGAACTGCGCCACGCCCCCTGGATCGGCTGGATCCGCGACCTTGCCGCGCCCGATCCGTCCAGCCTGCTGAACCTGTTCGGGCTGCTGCCCTTTGCGCCGCCCGCGCAGGGCACGCTGCTGCACTCGCTGTCGCTGCCGGCGCTGGCCATCGTGCTGGGCATCAGCATGTGGATGCAGCAGAAGCTGAACCCCGCCCCCGCCGATCCGGCGCAGAAGATGATCTTTGCGTGGATGCCGTGGATCTTCATGTTCATGCTGGGCGGCTTTGCATCGGGGCTGGTGCTGTACTGGATCACCAACAACCTGATCACCATCGTCCAGCAGTATTCGATCATGACGATGCATGGCCACCGCCCCGACTTCTTCGGCAACATCAAGGCCTCGGTCCCGAAACGGCCCAAGAAGGAAGCCGCCAGGGACAAGGGCAAGTGATCGCCCGCCTGGCCCATATCCACCGTCATCCGATCAAGTCGATCGGCGGCGAGGGGCTGGGCCGGGTCAGCCTGCGCGCGGCGCGCCGCCTGCCGGGCGACCGCGAATGGGCGGTCCTGACCGAAGCCGGCGAACGCAATGCGCAGGCCAGCCAGACCGGCGGGCAGCCCGATCGCTGGCTGCCGAAATCCTGCTTCGTGCGGGGCGTCGCCGCGGCGCCGGTGCAGGCGATCCGGGGCGGCTGGCAGGGCGCGCGGCTATCGCTGCGCCACCCCGACCGGCCCGATCTGGACTTCGACCCCGAGACCGAATCCGCGCGGCTGATCGACTGGCTGGCCCCGCTGTGGCCCGCCGAGGCCGCGCCGCCCACGCGGCTGGTGCGCGGCGCGGCGATCTGGACCGACCAGAAATGGCCCTGGATCTCGATCCTGTCGCTGTCGAGCCTGGTCGATCTGGAAGCCCGCGCCGGACAGCCGCTTGGCCTCGACCGCTGGCGCGGCAATCTGTGGGTCGAGGGCTGGGCGCCCTTCGCGGAGCGCGACCTGATCGGCCGGGTGATCCGCATCGGCGCGGTCGAGTTGCGCGTGACTGCCCACATCGGCCGCTGCGAGGCGACCAGCGCCAGCACCCGGACGGGTCGGCGCGACATCGACATGCTGAAAACGCTTGAGGAACAGTATGGCCACACCGATTTCGGCATCTTTGCCGAGGTGGTGACGGGTGGCGACATCGAGACCGGCGACGAGGTGACGGCATGAAGGTGGCCTTCCCGGTCGCGCCCGAGCCCGAGGCCGGACCGGCCGAGGCCGCCCGCCTGCTGTTCGCGGGGCCGGTCGATTTCCTCAAGGGCGTCGTCCACATGGACGGGCTGCCGCCGGCCGACCGTCCCGAAGTCTGCTTTGCCGGCCGAAGCAATGTCGGCAAGTCCAGCCTGATCAACGCGCTGACCGGGCGCAAGGGGATCGCGCGGGCCTCGAACACGCCCGGCCGCACGCAGGAGATCAACTATTTCACCCTGGGCGAACGCAGCTATCTGGTCGACCTGCCCGGCTATGGCTTTGCCAGGGCGCCGGTGGCGGTGGTCGCCAGGTGGCAGGCGCTGCTGAAGTCCTATCTCGCCGGTCGGCCGACGCTGCGGCGCGCCTTCTGCCTGATCGATTCGCGCCACGGCGTGAAGCCCGTCGATCACGAGATCATGACGCTGCTGGACCGCTCGGCCGTGCCGTTCCAGGTGGTGCTGACCAAGGCCGACAAGCTGGGGCCCAACGCCATCAGGCCGGTGCTGGAGCAGGTCGAGGCCGAATTGCAGAAACACCCCGCCGCCTTCCCGGAACTGGTGGTCACCTCCTCCGAGGGTGGGCAGGGCATCGCCACGCTGCGCGCGATCATCGCCGGGCTGGACTGATCGCGCCCCGCGTCCTAGGGTCCGCCCGTCGGCAAGGGACCCCGAGGATGAGAACGCAGAACATGAACCGTGACTGGATCGCCACCGCCCGCACGCTGTCCGAGGCCCTGCCCTATCTGCAACGCTATTCCGGGGCCGTGGTGGTGGTGAAATTCGGCGGCAACGCGATGGGCGACGATGACGCGATGGCCGAATTCGCCCGCGACATCGTGCTGATGAAGCAGGTCGGCATGAACCCCGTGGTCTGTCATGGCGGCGGCCCGATGATCAACCAGTTGCTGGACAGGCTGGGCATCGAAAGCCGCTTCGTGCGCGGCAAGCGCGTGACCACCAAGGAAACCGTCGAGGTGGTCGAGATGGTGCTGTCGGGCCTCGTCAACAAGCGCATCGTGCAGGCGATCAACGATGCCGGCGGCCGCGCCGTGGGCATCAGCGGCAAGGATGACGACATGATGGTGTGCGAGGCGGACGACCCGGAACTGGGCTTCGTGGGCCGACCGATCGAGATGAACGTGCAGATCATCCGCGACCTCTACACCGCCGGAATGATCCCGGTGATTGCGCCCGTCGCCACCGGCATGGAGGACAACGAGACCTTCAACGTCAATGGCGACACTGCCGCCGGCGCCATCGCCGGGGCGCTGCGGGCCGACCGGCTGCTGCTGCTGACCGATGTCGCGGGCGTCAAGGACGCGTCCGGGCAGGTGGTGACGCAGCTGCATCCCGACCAGGTCCGCAGCATGATCGAGGATGGCCAGATCGCCGGCGGGATGATCCCCAAGACCGAAACCGCGCTGAAGGCCATCGACGAGGGCGTGCGTGCGGTGGTGATCCTCGATGGCCGGGTGCGCAACGCCTGCCTGCTGGAACTGTTCACCGAACACGGCGCGGGAAGCCTGATCCGCACCACCGAGCCGCGGGTCAAGCCGCGCGGGCTGCGGCAGGGCGAGGATGGGCTGTGATCCGGCCGATCCCGAACGCCTGACCCCACCGGCGGGGCTTGTGGTCGCGGGGCGCTGCCGCGACGGCGCGGATGCGATCGTCCTGCTGTCCCCCGACGGGCCGGCCTTGTGGCGGATCTTTTCCGCCGCGCCCGAATTCGCCGATGGCGCGGCCGACCCGCTGGACCGATGGTCGCGGCGGATCGTGCTGCCCTGGGCCGCGGCGCTTGGCGGGCAGGCGCTGTTCCCCTCGGACGGGCCGCCGCATCCGCCCTTCGTCGCCTGGGCATTGGCCAGCGGTCGCTGCTGGTCGTCGCCGGTGGGGATGCTGGTGCATGACCGCCTGGGGCTGTTTGTCAGCTTTCGCGCCGCGCTGCGCCTGCCGGGGCGGGCGCCGGAGGAGGTTGCGGCTGCGACCGGCCCCTGCCAGACCGCCCCCTGCCAGACCTGCACCCGCCCCTGCCTTGCCGCCTGCCCGGTCGACGCCTTCCGGACCGGCTATGACACCGGGCGATGCCACGACTGGTTGAGCCGCCCGCAGGGCGTTGACTGCATGAATTCCGGCTGCCGTGTCAGACGCGCTTGCCCCCTCAGCAAGGGCTGTGGCAGGCTGCCCGAACAATCGGCATGGCATATGAGGCAGTTCCACCCATGACCCCCCTTGGACATCGACGCCTGATCCTGACGCGCCACGCCAAATCGGCCTGGGACGACCCGACGCTTTCGGATCACGACCGGCCGCTGAACGATCGCGGGCGCCGCTCGGCAAGGGCGCTTGGGGACTGGATGGCCAGCCGCGGCTATGAGCCCGAGGAGGTGCTGTGTTCCTCGGCGCGGCGCACGCAGGAAACCTGGGCGATGGCGGCCGGGGCGCCGCTCGAGGTGCGGCCGCTGCTGCGGATCGAGCCGGGCCTGTATCATGCGGGGCCCGACAAGATGCTGACGATCCTGCGCACCGCCAGCCACCCGACGGTCATGATGATCGGCCACAATCCTGGCATTTCGGAACTGGCGGCCCTCTTGCCGGCGCGGCCGCCGCTGGACCCGGACTTCCGCCGCTATCCGACCGGTGCGACGCTTGTGGTGGATTTCCAGGTCGACAGCTGGTCCGAGGTGCAGCCCGGCGAGGGCAGCGTGATGGATTTCGTGCGCCTCGACGGGCGGCACTGAGGCGAAACGGCGCGTCGCAGGAGGGGCGTGCGACCGACGCCCCCATCGAGGGGTCTGCGGCCGCCGGGGGCTGCGCCCCCGTGCGCGTCCCCGCAGCGCGGTCGGGCGCGGATCCGGGGTACGGTCGGGCGGGGTAAGACGTGCCGGGGATCAGCGGAAGGGCGGCGCGTACATCAGCCCGCCCTGAGTCCATTGCGCGTTCAGGCCGCGGGCAAGGCCGATCGGGGTCTGTTCGCCGATATTGGCGGCGAAGATCTCGCCGTAATTGCCGCCGGCCTGGATCGCCCGCCGCGCCCATGCGGCGTCGAGACCCAGCATCGCGCCCAGATCCTCGGTCACGCCCAGCAGGCGCTGGACCTCGGGGTTGGCCGAGGACTTGATGAGTTCCTCGATGTTCTTCGAGGTGACGCCGTATTCCTCGGCCGCGATCAGCGCGAAGAGGGTCCAGCGCACCACATCGGCCCAGCGCGCCTCGTCCTGCCGGACCACCGGGCCAAGCGGCTCCTTGGAGATGATCTCGGGCAGCACGATGTGGTTCTCGGGGTCGGCAAAGGCCGCCCGCGTGGCCGCGAGGCCCGAGGCGTCGGTGGTGTAGGCCTCGCATTCGCGGGCCGAATAGCGCCGCTCGCCCTCGGCATCGCTGTCCACATCGACCTGCTTCAGGGTCATCCCGTTGGCGCGGAAATAATCGGCCAGGTTCTGCGCGCTGGTCGATCCGCTTTGCACGCAGATCGTCACGTCGTTCAGTTCCTTGACCGAGGTGACGCCCAGATCCTTGCGCACCATGAAGCCCTGGCCGTCATAGTAGTTCACACCGGCGAATTCCAGTTCCAGCGCCGTATCGCGCGAAAAGGTCCAGGTCGAGTTTCGCACCAGCAGATCGACCTTGCCCTCGGCCAGCATCTGGAAGCGGCTGGCGAGGTCGGTCGGCTGGAAGCTGACCTTCGAGGGATCGCCCAGCACCACGGCGGCAACCGCCTTGCAGAAGGCGACGTCGAAGCCGGTCCAGTTGCCGTTGGCATCGGGTGCCGCAAATCCCGCGAGCCCCGCATTGACCCCGCAGGACAGCTGGTCGCGGGCGCGGATGTCGTCCAGGACATCGGCGCCCGCAGGACCGCAAGAAAGTCCGGCCGCGGCCACGGCGCCGAGTATCACGCGTTTCATCATTCCTGTCCCTTTTGCGGACCCGTCCGCAGGCTTGCCCCGGCCCTGCCCGTTACCCTTGGTCCCTTCCATCGCCCGGACGATCGCGGCGGCGTCATTTCCTGCGCCGCCCGCACCGCCGCGGATGAGCAGCATTGTGCCGATACGGGGTGTGAGGTCAAGCGGACCCTTGCCTTTCGCGACGTTTCAACTGCGGCGCGACAGCGACCAGAATCGCGCTGCCACAAGCAGCGCCTGACGGCGGTTTTCGGCGGCCTCGGCGGCCTCGTCGTCCTGTCCCCACTGCTCGGACTGGAAGGCTTCGTCGATCCGCGACAGCTGATGCGCCTCGTCCGCGCCCAGCCTTCCGCGCAGCACGGCCAGTCCCAGCACCAGCGAGCCGGGCAGGGTCACGAGATCGTGCAGAGCGGTCAGCCCGAAGACGTCCAGCGCCAGCACGGCGTCGTGCATCCGCTGCAGCGATGCGGCCGGCTGCGGCACCGGGATCACCCCGTGGGTGATGCGCAGCGGCGCGTGCAGTTCCGCGGCGGCCCAGTCGATCAGCGGGTCCCAGGCCTCGGCCTGCCGGCGGATCAGCCGGTCCGGGGCGGTGGCGCGGTAGCACAGCAGGTCGGTGCCGCCATAGTCCGCAAGCATCGCGGCCACGGCCGCGAATTGCGGGGCCACCTTCTCGATGGCCGCGTTGGCGGCGCGGGTCAGCGGCATCGTGGCGGGCCGGATGATCTGGTCCTGCGCGTCCCATTCGGCGGCCACCGCCGCGGCCAGCGCCTCGGTCGGCAGGATCAGCGCATGCTTGCCCGGCGTGCGCAGCGGGCGGTCGTCCAGATGCACCTGCCAGCCCGCCGCGCCGTCGGGGTGGACACCGGCGGCGGCCCAGAACCTGCGCGCCTTCCATTCGGTCATGCGGCCCAGTCCTCGATGGCGCGTGACAGCGCGGCAAAATCGGCGGCGACCATCGCGGCCCCTGCGGCCCGCAGCGCGGCGGCGGGATGATAGCCCCAGCCGACGCCGAAGCCGGTCATCCGCGCCGCCCGCGCCATCTCGATGTCGAAGGACGTGTCGCCGACCATCGCCGCCCGGTCCGCATCGATGCCGGTTTCGGCCAGCGCGGCCAACAGCATCGCCGGGTCGGGCTTCGAGGGATGGTCGTCGGCCGTCTGCAGCGAGACGAACCGCCCCTGAAGCCCATGCGCCTCGATCATCGCCAGAAGGCCGCGCCGCGACTTGCCCGTGGCGATCGCCAGCAGCATGTCGTCGCGCCCGGACAGCGCATCAAGGCAGGCCAGCGCGCCGGGATACAGCGGCGCGTCCTCGGCGATGCGCGCCATCATGAAGGCGGCGCGATAGCCTGCGACGATGCGGGCCTGCGTCGGCGGGTCGGCCTCGGGCGCCAGCTGGGCCACCGCGACCGGCAGCGACAGCCCGACGATGCCCAGCACGTGCGGCGAGGGCAGCGGCTCCAGCCCGGCATGTTCGAAGGCGATGTCCATGGCGCGGCAGATATGGTGCTGGCTGTCAACCAGCGTGCCGTCGACATCGAAGACGACCAGCTTCATTCGGCCTCCGAGAAGGGGTCTTCGGGCACGTCGCCGGCCTGCCAGCCCATCATCTGCCATGTGCGGGCCATGTGGTCGGGCAAGGGCGCGGTCAGGGTGATCCGCCGTCCGGTGACGGGATGGTCGAAGGCGAGGCTGCGGGCATGCAGGTGCAGCTTGCGGCTGACCTCGCCGCCCAGCTGCGCGCCCCAGCCGTCGCCCAGGTTCTCTTGCCCCGAGCCGCCATACTTGCCGTCTCCCACGATCGGGTGGCCCAGCTCGGCCATGTGGGCGCGCAGCTGATGGGTGCGGCCGGTGATCGGCACCAGAGCGCACCAGCTTGCGCGGGTGCCAAGCGCGTCCAGAACCGCGTAATCGGTGGTCGCGCGCTTGGCGCCCTCGGTCGCCTCGATGTCGCGCGGATGGATGGCAACCATCTTCTCGCCCTCGCCGCCGCGGCCCCGACCCGGCGCCTTGACGAGGCCATAGCGGATGGTGCCCTTGCGCGGGTTGGGGACCCCCGCAACGGCCGCCCAGTAGATCTTGCGGGTGCTGCGCAGGCGGAACGCCTCGGACAGGGCGCGGGCGATCCGGTCGGTGCGCGCCAGCAACAGCACGCCCGAGGTGTCCTTGTCCAGCCGATGCACCAGCTTGGGACGTTCCTTGTAGCCGAACATCAGCGCGCCGGTCAGCCCGTCCACATGCCGGCTGCCCTGCCCGCTGCCACCCTGCGAGGGCAGGCCCGGCGGCTTGTTCAGCGCGATGATGTGATCGTCCTTCCACAGCACGGCGGCCTGGATCATCCGGGCATCGTCAGGACCGATGCCGGGGCCGATGGGACGAGGCCGGGCCGCGACGGGCTGCGCCTCGGGCAGGGGCGGCACGCGGACCTCCTGCCCCGGCTGGATGCGGGTCGCGGCCTTCACCCGGCCGCCATCGACGCGCAGCTGGCCGGTGCGGCACATCTTCTCGACCGCGCCCTGGGTCAGCTGCGGGAAACGCTTGCGCAGCCAGCGATCCAGCCGCATGTCGCCGTCGTCGCCCGACACGGTGATGACCTGCACGCCGCTCATGCCCAGAGCCCCCGTCCGATGGCCAGCCCGGCGATGACCGCCGCCAGCGACAGCATCACCGATGCAGCCACATAGATCGCGGCGCCGACGGTCTGGCCCCGCTCCCACAGGGTCAGCGCGTCCAGCGAGAAGGCCGAGAAGGTCGTGAAGCCGCCCAGCACGCCGGTCAGCAGCAGGGGCGCGAACTGGGTGTTCCAGCGATGCGCCATCAGCGCGGCAACGAGGCCCATCAGCAGGCTGCCTGCGACATTGACCACGCCCGTCGCCACCGGGAAACCCGGGCCGTGCCAGCCGATGCCGCGATAGACCGCATAGCGCGCCGTCGCCCCGATCGCGCCGCCGATCGCCACCTGAAGATAGGGATTCATCATGCCGCGTAACTGTCGCCGGGCGCGGGCAAAGTCAACCGCCGCGCTTCAGCCGCTGCGACACGAACCAGTCAAGCCGCTTCTTCAGCTCGCGCTCGAAGCCGCGCTCGACCGGAAGGTAGAGAACCGGGCGCTTCATCCCGTCGGGAAAGTAGTTCTGGCCCGAAAAGGCGTCCTCGGCGTCGTGGTCATAGGCATAGCCCGCGCCATATCCCTGATCCTTCATCATCTTCGTGGGCGCGTTCAGGATATGGGCGGGCGGCATCAGGCTGCCGCTGCGCCGCGCCTCGGCGCGGGCGGCCTTGTAGGCCGCGTAGCCGGCATTGGATTTGGGCGCCAGCGCCAGATAGATCACCGCCTGCGCCAGCGCCAGTTCACCCTCGGGGCTGCCAATGCGTTCATACAGCGCCCAGGCATCCAGGCATTGCCGCTGCGCCGCCGGATCCGCCAGGCCGATATCCTCGATCGCCATGCGGGTGATGCGCCGCGCCAGATAGCGCGGATCCTCGCCGCCCTCCAGCATCCGCGCCAGCCAGTAGACGGCCGCGTCGGGATCGCTGCCGCGCACCGATTTGTGCAGGGCCGAAATGAGATTGTAATGCTCGTCGCCCGACTTGTCGTATTTCGCCGCCCGCCGCATCAGGCGCTGCGCCATCGCCGGGGCGGTCACCGGCTGGTCGGTCTTCCACGCCGCCACCTGTTCGATGAGGTTCAGGGCCGCGCGGCCGTCGCCATCGGCCATCTCCAGCAGCGCCGCCCGGGCCTCGGCGGTCAGGGGCAGCGCCCGGCCCAGTTCGCGCTCGGCGCGGCCGGCCAGCAGTTCCAGATCGGCGAGGCCAAGCCGGTCCAGCACGACCACCTGGGCGCGCGACATCAGCGCGGCATTCAGCTCGAACGAGGGGTTTTCGGTGGTGGCCCCGACCAGCAGGATGGTGCCGTCTTCCATATGCGGCAGGAAGCCGTCCTGCTGCGCCTTGTTGAAACGGTGGATCTCGTCCACGAACAGCAGCGTGCCGCGACCCTGCTGGCGGCGCAGGCGGGCGGCCTCGAAGACCTTCCGCAATTCGGGAACGCCGGTGAAGATGGCGCTGATCTGCACGAAGGCGAGGTCGGTCTCGTCGGCCAGGAGCCGCGCGATGGTGGTCTTGCCGACGCCGGGCGGGCCCCACAGGATCAGCGAGGACAGGCTGCCCGAGGCCAGCATCGACCCCAGCGGGCCGTCCGGGCCGAGGGCCCTGCCCTGGCCGATCACCTCGCTCATGCGCACTGGGCGAAGGCGATCAGCCAGAGGTCTCACCGCCGGGGCTGGCGGAGGACCTGAAGATGCGGGCGTGTCGAACAGATCGGCCATGGCCAGGCCATACTAGGGCCGCGACAGGGGGCCGAACAGCCCCGATCGGATCGCAGGCCGTCTCAGTGCATCTTGCCCGACAGGTCGATCGACACGCACTGGAAATCGCCATCGTCGATCCACATCTGCCGGCCGATCGCCTCGGCATCCAGCCCGCAGCGGCCATACCAACGCGGCCAGTTGGCGCCGGTCAGCGCGATCAGCCGGGTGGCGCCCAGTTCGCGGGCCGATCCGGTCATCGCCTCGACCATCTTGAAATGCACCTTGCGGCGATACATCTGCGGGATCGAGTGGCTGACAAACACGCGCGAGCATTCCCATGTATGCTCGTCGACCGGGGCCTCGCCGAACAGCAGGTCCTGCGGGATCGAGCCGCCGAGGATGCCCTTCTGCGCATCCCGGATCATGTAGCTGTAGATGCCGCAGCGCGCGGTGGTCGGGGTCAGGCGGATCCCGGCCATCACCTCGCCCTTGTCATGGATCGCGATCCACCGGCTTTGCGGCGTGTCGTACTGGTCGAACTCCATGTCGTCGGCTTCGGGCAGGTCCCAGTTCTTCTGGATGATGAAGCTTTGCTTGCGCGCCCGGAAAAGGTTGGCGAACAACTCTCCGTGGTTGTGGAGGTTCGAGAATGAAAGGGTGGTCGTCTGCATTTGTAACGTACTCCTGGGGTGTGAGGGGACCCCCCACTGCCTCACGGTTCCCCTGGGCGAACGCCTACAGCAGACGGTATTCCTTGGCCCGCTGCAGCGCCTCGGCGGTCGTCTTGGCCTTCAGTCTTTCGCGGACCGAGATCAGACGTGCCTTGAACGCGCTTTCGGTAATGCCAAGTTTGGCTGCCGCCGCCGCGTGACGATCGCCCTCCGCGATGCAACGAAGGGCTTCTTTCTGAGCCTTTGTCAGACTCGCCGGCGGCTCCGTGATGTCATGGAGCCGTCGAACCGTTGTCGAGATCTCGCCGATCTCGTCATCCGAGAACTCGCGGTCATCGCGCGCGAAGCTGGCGATGGTGCGAGAGGTGATGGGTCCGTGCGACACCGTCAGTCCGAAGGTCAGGCCGTGGGCGGCCGCGTCCTTGAGGATGTTGAACGGGTCGGGGATGGGCAGGCTGGACCAACGGCACGCACCGGTCGTCGAGAAACCCCAAGCGATCGTCGGGTCCCTGAGCGCATAGCCGTTCTGCGAGTAGAATTCCGACCATTCCTCGGCATAGGTCTGAAACTGCATCAGCGGCGCCGCAAAGCGGATGTGCAGGCCCACGAAATAGCCCGACGGGGCAATCTTGCCCAGTTTCCGCAATCCGGCGTTTATGTCTGCGCGTGAGGACATGGCTTTTTAGACAAATTGCGATCGTTACCGTCAACGTTCAAAGTAAACATGGAGCAATATAGTTGCTAGTAAGTTAATTGTGCCGGAGTTTGCGAGATGACCAATTCGGACGAGCCGACGACGCTTCCAGACAAGATCCGCCAACAATTGCTGGACTTCCGGCAGGCTGGGCTGATTGACGCCGATGAAATGGATCAGGCCGCCGTGGCAGTTTTGCAGCGGCTTGCATGTCCCGCAATTCGCCATAACCCGTGGACCGGCAACAGAAACGCCCCGCCACTTGCGCAGCGGGGCCTGTGATTCGGCCTCATGCGCGGGGCCTGCGGCCCGCGCGCGACCCGGTCAGGCCTGATCTTCGGCGGTCGCCTCGGCCTCGAGGCGGGCGCGGTCGGCGGCACCCTTGGCCGAGGTGTCGCGGTCGACCAGTTCGATGATCGCCATCGGCGCCATGTCGCCATAGCGGAAACCGGCCTTCAGGACGCGGACGTAGCCGCCCTGGCGATCCTTGTAGCGGCCGCCCAGCTCGTCGAACAGCTTGGCAACATGCATGTCCTGCTTCAGCTGCGATGCGGCCTGGCGGCGGGCATGCAGATCGCCACGCTTGGCCAGCGTGATCAGCTTCTCGACGATCGGGCGCAGTTCCTTGGCCTTGGGCAGCGTCGTCTTGATCTGCTCGTGCTCGATCAGCGAGCCGGCCATGTTGGCGAACAGCGCCTTGCGGTGTTCGTGGGTACGGTTGAGGCGGCGATAGCCGCGAGCGTGACGCATGATGGTCTCCTACAGCGTTTTTGCTTTGTCCGGCGGCCCATGCGTGCGGGCCGCTCTCCTTGGGGCGGGATGCCCGGTCGTCGGCGGGGGGGGCGCCCCCCGCCGCAATCCTCAGAACTGATCGTCGAAGCGCTTGGCCAGATCCTCGATGTTCTCGGGCGGCCAGTCCACGACATCCATGCCCAGATGAAGGCCCATTCCCGACAGCACTTCCTTGATCTCGTTCAGGGATTTGCGCCCGAAATTCGGGGTCCGCAGCATCTCGGCCTCGGTCTTCTGGATCAGGTCGCCGATATAGACGATGTTGTCGTTCTTCAGGCAGTTGGCCGAACGCACCGACAGCTCCAGCTCGTCCACCTTCTTCAGCAGGCGCGGGTCGAATTCCAGCCCGTCCTCGGCATCCTGGCGGTTGGCCGATTCCGGCTCGTCGAAGTTCACGAACACCGACAGCTGGTCCTGCACGATGCGCGCGGCATAGGCCACCGCGTCCTCGGGCGTCAGCGAGCCGTCGGTCTCGATCTTCATGGTCAGCTTGTCATAGTCCAGCACCTGCCCCTCGCGGGTCGGCGTGACCTCATAGCTGACGCGCTTGACCGGCGAGAAGATCGCGTCGATCGGGATCAGCCCGATGGGCGCATCCTCGGGGCGGTTCTTGTCGGCGGCCACATAGCCCTTGCCGGTCGCCACGGTCAGTTCCATGCTGAGATCGGCGCCGTCGTCCAGATGGCAGATGACGTGATCGCGGTTCAGCACGGTGATGCCGGCGGTTTCCTGGATGTCGCCGGCCTTGACCTCGCCCGGTCCCTTGGCGGACAGGGTCAGGCGTTTCGGCCCCTCGACATCCATCTTCAGCGTGACGCCCTTGAGGTTCAGCACGATGTCGGTGACATCCTCGCGGACGCCGGCGACGCTGCTGAACTCGTGCAGCACGTTGTCGATCTGGACCGAGGTGATCGCGCCGCCCTGCAGCGACGACAGCAGCACCCGGCGCAGCGCATTGCCCAGCGTCAGGCCGAAGCCGCGCTCCAGCGGTTCGGCGATCAGCGTTGCGGTCCGCGTCGCGTCGGCGCCGGGCTTGACCAGCAGCTGCGTCGGCTTGATCAGTTCGGCCCAATTCTTGTGGATCATGGATGTGCCTCCATACTTGTTCCCGGCCCATGACCAAGGTCGGAAACGCCCGAGGTGAAATGCGAAAAGCCCGGACCGCGCGGGGACGCGCGATCCGGCGAGGAATGATCCAGGATCAGACGCGGCGACGCTTCGGGGGGCGGCAGCCGTTATGGGCAATGGGCGTCACGTCGCGGATGGCGGTGATGTTGAAGCCCGCAGCCGCCAGCGCGCGCAGCGCCGATTCACGACCCGAACCGGGGCCCTGAACTTCGACTTCCAGCGTCTTCACGCCATGTTCCTGCGCCTTGCGGCCCGCATCCTCGGCGGCCATCTGCGCGGCATAGGGGGTCGATTTCCGCGAGCCCTTGAAGCCCATGGTGCCGGCCGACGACCACGAGATGGCGTTGCCCTGCACGTCCGAGATGAGGATCTTGGTGTTGTTGAAGCTGGAATTCACATGCGCCACGCCCGTGGCGATGTTCTTGCGTTCCTTGCGCTTCATGCGCGTCTTGTCGCGTGCCATTGTCCGTCCCCCTTATTTCTTCTTGCCGGCGATCGGCTTCGCCGGGCCCTTGCGGGTGCGGGCATTGGTGTGGGTGCGCTGGCCGCGAACCGGCAGGCCGCGACGGTGACGCAGGCCGCGATACGAACCGAGGTCCATCATGCGCTTGACGTTCATCTGCACTTCGCGGCGCAGGTCGCCCTCGACGGTCAGGTTGCCGTCGATATATTCGCGGATCTGCAGCACCTCGGCGTCAGACAGGTCGTTCACGCGGCGGGCGCGGTCGATCCCAACGGCCTCGCAGATCTGTTCGGCGAACATCGAGCCGATGCCGTGGATATAGGTCAGGGCGATGGGGACACGTTTCCCCGTCGGAATATTGACGCCAGCAATACGAGCCACGCGTTTTCCTTCTCGGTTGCGGTTCCGTAGCGCCGGAACCTTTTTTCACAACGTAAGGCCCGAAAGCCATGCCTTCGGGCCGGATTATGGTCCACCCGGCCTGCGGGTGATTCTCTTGCGAGATGCCGTGGTCTAAGCGCAGACCCCGGCGCCGTCAAGGGCGGGCCCTGAAAACACTTGACAAGAGGCGGAAACGGCGTTCGGGCCTATTTGCCGTTCAGCGCCGCGGCGATCTGCGCGCCCACCTCGTCCATCGCGGCGAGGCCGTCGACGGGCGCGAGCTTGCCCTTGGCATAGTAGTAGCCGATCAGCGGCGAGGTCTTCTTGTAGTATTCCAGCAGCCGGGTTTTCAGGCTGTCCTCGTTGTCGTCGGCGCGGCGCCCGAGGTCGGTCGAGCCGCAGGCGTCGCAGACGCCGGGCTTCGCGGTGGGCTTGGTCTCGTCGTGATAGACCTCGCCGCAATTGCCGCAGGTGAAGCGTCCGGTGATCCGGCGCACCAGCGCCGCGTCATCGACCTGCATCTCGATCACCGCATCCAGCGTCATGCCGGTCTCGTCCAGCAGCGCGCCAAGCGCGTCGGCCTGCGCCAGCGTGCGCGGGAAGCCGTCGAAGATGAAGCCGTTGCCGCCTTCGGCCAGTTTTTCGCGGATCAGGCCGATGACGATCTCGTCGGTGACCAGCTCGCCCCGGTCCATCACCTCGGCGACGCGCCTGCCCATCTCGGTGCCCGAGCTGCGGGCGGCGCGCAGCATGTCGCCGGTGGACAGCTGCACCAGGCCCCGTTCTTCCTCCAGCTTGCGCGCCTGCGTCCCCTTGCCGGCGCCGGGAGGCCCCAGCAGAATGATGTTGATCGTCATGTAGCCTGTCCCCCTCGGCTGGCCTTTGCGGCCGGTCTCAGCGACGCGACGGCGCGCGGCGCGGTTTTGCGCTTCCCGTCTTGCGTTTACCACGCAGCTGGGATTTCTCAATCAACCCTTCGTATTGATGGGCCAGCAGGTGGCTTTGCACCTGGTTGATGGTGTCCATCGTCACCGACACGACGATCAGCACCGAGGTGCCGCCGAAATAGAACGGCACCGACCACTGGTTGCGCAGGATCTCGGGCAGAAGGCAGACCGCGGCCAGGTAGGCCGAGCCGATGACCAGCACCCGGTTGACGACGTAATCCAGGTATTCCTCGGTGCGCTTGCCCGGCCGGATGCCGGGGATGAAGCCGCCCTGGTTCTTCAGGTTGTCGGCCACCTCGTCGGATTTGAAGCTGACATTCTGCGTGTAGAAATAGGCGAAGAACACGATCATTGCCGTGAAGAACAGCAGGTACAGCGGCTGGCCCGGCCCGAAATAGGCGAGGATCGTGGACATGATCGGCCCGGTCTGGTTGCCCGAGAAAGTCGAGATGGTGATGGGCAGCAGCAGCAGCGAGCTTGCGAAGATCGCCGGGATGACGCCCGCGGGGTTGACCTTGATCGGCAGGTGCGAGGACTGGCCGTCATAGATCTTCATGCCGACCTGGCGCCGCGGATACTGGATGCGGATCTTGCGCAGCGCGCGTTCCATGAACACCACGAAGGCGATGACCGACACGACCATCACGATCACGCCCAGGATCACCGGCGTCGAGATCGCGCCCGACCGGCCCTGCGCGAAGAAATTGGCCAGCGCCGCCGGGATCTCGGCGACAATGCCCACGAAGATGATCAGACTGATGCCGTTGCCGATGCCGCGGGCGGTGATCTGCTCGCCCAGCCACATCAGGAACATCGTGCCGCCAACCAGGGTGATGACCACCGAGGCCTGGAAGAACAGGCCGGGATCATGCGCCAGCCCGCCGGCCTCAAGGCTTTTTGCCAGGCCGTAGGCCTGGAACAGCGCCAGCGCGACGGTGCCATAGCGGGTATACTGGTTGATCTTCTTGCGGCCCTGCTCGCCCTCTTTCTTCATCTGCTCCAGCGCGGGCACCATCGAGGTCATCAGCTGCACGATGATGGAGGCGCTGATGTAGGGCATGATGCCAAGGGCAAAGACGCCCATCCGGCCCAGCGCGCCGCCGGTGAACATCGACAGGATGCCGCCGATGCCCGACTGCGCCTGTTCCATGAAGTTGCGCAGCGCCGCCCCGTCGATGCCCGGCACCGGGATGTAGGTGCCGAGGCGATAGATGATCAGCAGGCCGATCGTGAACCAGATGCGCTGGCGAAGTTCCGTGGCCTTGCCGAACGCCCCCCAGGAGAGGTTCGCGGCCATCTGTTCTGCGGCTGACGCCATGTGTATCCGTCCCGTGTCATGACAGCGCCGCCGACCCCTTTTCCGGGGACCGGCGGCGCCAGGAAAACCTGTTGGCTATCTATGAGGCGCGCGCGCCCCGTTCAACAGCTTATTCGGCTGCCGCGGCCTTCGCCGGCAGGCTGACCTTGCCGCCCGCCTTCTCGACCGCCTCGACGGCGGCTTTCGATGCGCCGGTCACGGCGATGGTCAGCGCGGCCTTCAGCTCGCCCTTGGCCAGCAGGCGGATGCCGTCCAGCTTGCGGCGCACCAGCCCCGACGCCACCAGCGCGTCCTCGGTCAGTTCCGCCGCGCCGTCAATCTTGCCGGCGTCGATGAAGGTCTGGATCTGGCCCAGGTTCACGACGGCGAAGGATTTCGCGTTCGGCTTGGTGAAGCCGCGCTTCGGCAGGCGGCGATACAGCGGCATCTGGCCGCCCTCATAGCCGCCCAGAGCCACGCCCGAGCGCGATTTCTGGCCCTTGATGCCGCGGCCCGCGGTCTTGCCCTTGCCCGAACCGGGACCACGCGCGACGCGTTTCTTGGCGCGGTTGGCGCCGTCATTGTCGCGGATTTCATACAGTTTCATGTCGCTTCTCCTTGGCCGGACGCGCCCCCGAAGCGAAGATGGGCGGACACGGCATAACGGTTGCTGTCAGGTCGGCCCCCTGCGGGGCACGGCGCGCTGATAGCCAAGGCGGCGGTCCGGGTCAAGGGCGCGGCATCGGCGAGGTGATGCGGAAGGGCACCGGACGAGGCGCGACGCCCCTAGTCGGGCCGCAGCGGAATTTCGAGGCTGCAATGACTGCCCACGGCCATCGCGACCGAGATCGAGCCGTCGCGCGGCCCGGCACCGAACTGCGACAGGCCGGCCCCCTCGGCCTTCTGCGCCGCGTCCAGCGTGAAGAGGATACCCTCGCCGGCGCCGCGCGGCTTGGGGCTGGCCCGCCAGATGCGGGTCTGGCCCGGCAGGCGCAGCGCGCTGCGCGCGAAATCGCCGGCGGCGCACCAGTAATCGGGATCGTCGCGACCGGGCCGGAAGGCGACCTCGATGCGCTGCGGACCCGCCTCGCGCACCGTCATGCCGTTGCGCGACAGCCAGGCCGCGGCAGGGCCGGCCTGCGCGCTTGCAAGAACCAGCGCCGCCAGCGCCGCGGGCATCCGCCGGCGCGGCGATGCGGCGCTGCTGCCCGCCCGCGATGGTCGGCGCGGCGCCATCTCAGTGGCGGTGGCCCGGAAACCACATCCCCATCCAGGCGTCGATCCAGGCGCGCTGCCATTCCTGCATCATATGGCTCTGGCTGCGGCTCATTTCGGCCATGATCTGGCCGCGCGCGGCGCCGGTCATGCTGTTGGCGGCCGACAGCCAGGCGCTCATCCAGGGGTTTTTCATCATGCTCTCCTGCGGGTGGGGCGATCCGGGACAACGGCCCGCGGGGCGGGGCGGTTCCGGCCATGATCGGGCGCGGCGCGATGCCTTGCCGCCGCCACCAGCCTGGGCCCCGGCGCGGCACAATGCAAGCGCGGCGATAACGCTGGCCTGCAGGCACCGGGCTCGGGGCCGCGCCCGGGCTGGTGCCGGGCGCCGAGACGCGGGCCGTTCACGGGGCGGTCTGGCGTCGCGATCGCCATGCCCGCCATCTTGATCGGCGCAGGATGGGGCCCGTCTCAGAACGCGACGCCGGACCACAGGCAGATATTGGCGTAGGGCGTGCATTCGCCGGTCCGGACCACCGCGCGCGCAAGGCGCGTCGCCTGCTTGAAGTGGTGATGCGGCAGGGTCTCGACCGCGCCGATCTCGCGCTGCTGGAATTCCGCCGCCAGCGCTGCATCGATCTCGGCCGCCAGGGCGGCGCGTTCGACGACCAGTTCCGACAGCACCGCGTCCAGCACCGCGAACAGGCCGGGCACGCCGCGGCTGACGGCCAGATCGATGCAGCGCACCCCCGGCGGCACCGGCAGCCCGGCATCGCCGATCACCAGCAGGTCGCCATGCCCCATCGCCGCGATCAGGCCCGACAGTTCGGCATGCAGCAGCGGACCGCGCTTCACGGCTGTTCCACGGGCAGCACCTCGGCCAGATAGCGCATCATGTTGCCTCCCATCACCTTGGCGATCCGGTCCTCGTCCAGACCGGCATCCATCAGCGCCTGCGTCAACGCCGCCATGTTCGCGGCATCGAAGGGCGCATCGACCGAGCCATCGTAGTCCGACCCCAGCGAGACGTGATCCTCGCCCACCACTGCGATCGCGGCGCGGATCGCCCCGGCGATGTCGGCGGGTGTCTCGCCGCAGACCACATCCGACCAGAAGCCGATGCCGATCACCCCGCCCTTCTCCGCGATCTGGCGCAGCAGCCCGTCCTCGAGGTTGCGCGGGCTGTCGCAATGGCTGCGGATCCCGGTATGCGACAGGATCGGCCGGGCGCCGTCGATGGCCAGCACGTCGCGCACCATCTGGGGCGAGGCATGGGCCAGATCGATGACCATGCCGCGCGCGATCATGCGGTCGACCACCTGCCGGCCGAACCCTGACAGGCCCGAGCCGGTGCCGCCCTCGCCATGCAGGCTGCCGCCCAGTTCGTTGTCGAAGAAATGCGTAAGCCCCAGCAGCCTGAAGCCGGCCTCGTGGAGGACGTCCAGATTGGCCAGATCGCCCTCCAGCGGATGCGCCCCTTCGGACCCGAGGATCGCCCCCAGCACCGCCTGCCCGCCGGCCCGGTCCTGAAGCAGCCGTTCCAGATCGTCGCGGGTGCGGATCAGCCGCAGGCTGCCGGACGAACGCGCGGCCATGTCGCGCAGCGCCGTGGCCTGCACCAGAGCGCGCTCGCGCAGCGAAAACCACGACTCCACGGGGCGCAGCTGGCCGATGAACAGGGGCGTGATGTTGTCGGGGGCCCCGGCGCTGTTCTGGTCGTAATTCTGCCCGCGCGGGCTTTTCGTCACGGTGGTGAAGACCTGCACCGCGACATTGCCTTCCAGCAGGCGCGGAATGTCGGTGTGGCCGCGATTGCCCCGTTCCAGCAGGTCGCGGTCCCACAGCAGCGGGTCGGCATGCCAGTCGCCGATCACCAGCCGGCGGTGCAGCGCCTCGGCCTCGGCCGAGACCGGCCAGCCCTCCTCGGGCATCCGCAGCGGGTTCAGCGCGCGTTCGACCTGCCCCGGTGCCAGCACGAAAAAGGCCGCGGCGGCGCCGACGAGGACGATCGCGAGAACAAGCAGGATCCGTCGCATCCTTCACCCCATCCTTCTTGGCGCAGCGCGGGCCCGCGCCGGCCCGTCAGTCCTCCAGCGCCTCGATCTGGTCGATCAGTCCCTCGATCATCGACAGCCCCTTGTCCCAGAAGGCCGGGTCCGAGGCATCCAGCCCGAAGGGCGCCAGCAATTCGCGGTGATGGCGCGATCCGCCCGCCGACAGCAGGTCGAAATACTTCTGCTGAAAGTCGGGCAGGCCGTCCTCATAGGCGGCATACAGCGCGTTCACCAGCCCGTCCCCGAAGGCATAGGCATAGACGTAGAAGGGCGAATGGACGAAATGCGGCACATAGGTCCAGAACGTCTCGTAGCCGGGCATGAAGTCGAAGACCGGCCCAAGGCTTTCGGCCTGCACGCTCATCCACAGCGCGTTGATGTCGTCGGGGGTCAGCTCGCCCTCGGCGCGGGCCGCATGCAGCCGGCATTCGAAATCATAGAACGCGATCTGGCGGACGACAGTATTGATCATGTCCTCGACCTTGCCGGCCAGCAGGGCTTTTTTCTGCGCCGGATCGGTGGTCGCGGCCAGCAGCGCGCGGAAGGTCAGCATCTCGCCGAAGACGCTGGCGGTCTCGGCCAGGGTCAGCGGCGTCGAGGCCAGCAGCTCGCCCTGCCCCGCCGCCAGCCGCTGATGCACGCCGTGGCCCAGCTCGTGCGCCAGGGTCATCACGTCGCGCGGCTTGCCGAGATAATTCAGCAGCACATAGGGATGCACGGTTGTGACGGTCGGATGGGCGAAGGCGCCGGGCGCCTTGCCGGGCGTCACCGCGGCGTCGATCCAGCCCTTCTCGAAGAAGGGTTCTGCCAGTTCGGCCAGCCGCGGCGAGAAGCCGGCATAGGCGTCCATCACGGTGGCCCGCGCCTCGTCCCAGCCGATCATCCGCGGCGTCTCGGTGGGCAGGGGCGCGTTGCGGTCCCAGACCTGCAGGCGCTCGAGGCCCAGCCATTTCGCCTTCATCGCGTAGTAGCGGTGCGACAGCCGCGGATAGGCCGCGGTGACGGCATCGCGCAGCGCGGCTACCACCTCGGGCTCGACATGGTTCGACAGGTGCCGCGCATGCTGCGGCGAGGGCATCTTGCGCCACTTGTCCTCGATGGCCTTTTCCTTGGCCAGCGTGTTGTGGATGCGCGCGAACAGCTTGACATTGCGGCCGAACACCTCGGCCAGCGCGCGGGCGCCCGCCTCGCGCCGCGACCGGTCGTGATCGGTCAGAAGGTTCAGCGTCGCCTCAAGGCCCAGCAGCTCGTCCCCGACCCGGAATTCCAGCGCGGCGGCGGTCTCGTCGAACAGCCGGTTCCAGGCGGCGGCGCCGACCACCGAATTGTCGTGCAGGAACTGCTCCAGCTCGTCCGACAGCTGGTGGGGCCGCATCGCGCGCATCCGGTCGAAGACGGGCTTGTAGCGGGCCGGCCCGTCCGCCGCCGCGAAGGTGGCCTGGTAGTCTGCCTCGGGGATGCGGTTGAACTCGAGGCCGAAGAAGACCAGCGCGGTGGTCATGTCGGTGATCCGCGCCTGCAGGTCGCCCATCATCTTGCTGCGCGCGGGGTCGGTGGTGTTCTGGTAATAGCGCAGCCCGGCATAGGACATGATGCGCCCGGCGGTGATGTCGATGCGCTGGTAATCCTCGATGCAGGCCAGCATCGCGGCGGGCCCCAGCTCCGCCAGCCTGCCTTGATAGCGCGCCGCGAAATCGGTCGTGGCAGCCGCCAGCCACTCGAGGTCCGCGGCCAGTTCGGGCGCGTCCGGGGCGGCATAGAGGTCGCTCAGGTCCCATTCGGGGAGGCTGCCGAAGGGGCGGTCCTTCGCGGGCTCGGCGGCATCGAAACGGGGCTGTGACGGCATGGCTGTTCCTCTGTTCTGCGCCCTAGATGTGGACCGGACCTGCACGGACTGCAACCCCGCACCCGGCGTCACGCGCAAGCCGTCGGCCGGACGGTCGGGTGGCGCAGCCACCCCGCGCCGCGCCCCCCTCGACGGGGGGCGGGGCGCGCCCCGGGCCGGGACGGACCCCCTGTACGGTCGGCATCCCCCAGCCGCAGTCACGGCCTTCGCCTCACATCGTGGCCGCGGATCGCAGCCCCGAACCCGCGCCCGGCGCCGCCTCAGCGGGCATCGCGCAACACCTCGGCCAGCAGCCCGGCCGGCACGTCGTCGCGGATCTCCGCCGCGCCGATCCCGCGCGCCAGCACAAAGCGCAGCCGTCCGTCCTGCACCTTCTTGTCCTGCCCCATCAGCGCGATCAGCGCCGCCTCGTCGGGCAGATCGCCGGCGATCTCGGACAGCCGCGCGGGCATCCCCATCCGCCGCAGATGCGCCAGCACCCGCGACGGCGCCTCCTGGCTGCACAGGCCCATCCGCGCCGACAGGTCGAACGCCAGCGCACAGCCGATCGCCACCCCCTCGCCATGCAGCAGGCGGTCGGAATAGCCGGTCGCGGCCTCCAGCGCATGGCCGAAGGTGTGGCCCAGGTTCAGCAGGGCGCGCTCGCCCTGCTCGGTCTCGTCACGCACCACGATGGCGGCCTTCATCGCGACCGAATGGGCCACCGCCTGCTGGCGCAGCGCCGGATCGTCGCGCAGGCGCGGCGCGTTTTCCTCGAGCCAGTCGAAGAAGCCCGCATCGCCCAGCAACCCGTATTTCGCCACCTCGCCATAACCGGCCAGGAAATCGCGCGGCGCCAGCGTCTCCAGCGCCGCGATGTCGGCCAGAACCAGCGCGGGCTGGTGAAAGGCGCCGATCAGGTTCTTGCCATGCGGGCTGTTGATGCCGGTCTTGCCGCCGACGCTGCTGTCCACCTGGGCCAGCAGCGTGGTCGGAACCTGCACGAAACGCACCCCGCGCCGCAGGATCGCCGCGGCGAAGCCGACCAGATCGCCGATCACCCCGCCGCCCAGCGCCAGGACCACGTCGCGCCGCTCGATCCGCTGCGCCAGCAGCCATTCGACACATTCGGTCAGATGCGCCCAGCCCTTGGTGGCCTCGCCGGCCGGCAGCACCAGGGCCTCCGCCTCGATCCCCGCGCGGGCCAGCGCGGCACGCAGCGGCGGCAGATGCAGCGGGGCCACCCTGCTGTCGGTGACGATCGCCACGCGCGGCCGCGCCAGCAACGGCGCGATCTCGGCCCCGGCCCGGTCGATCAGCCCGACGCCGATGCGGACATCATAGGCGCGGGCACCCAGGGGGACGTGAACGGTGACGGGATCGGTCATTTCGGCTCCAGGATCTGGGGATCGGCGGCGCGGATTTCCTCGATCAGCCGCGTCGCGGCGGCCTCGACCGAATCCGCGGGTCGCGCGTCGAAGGTCAGTTCGGCCTCGGCATAGACCGGATAGCGCTGCGCGATCAGTGCCGCCAGCGTGCCCTTGGGATCGGCGGTCTTCAGCAGCGGCCGGGTGCTGCGCTGGCGGACCCGGTGCCACAGCGTCTCGAGGTCGCATTTCAGCCAGACCGACAGGCCGTGCCGCCGGATCAGGTCGCGGTTCTCGCCGCGCATCCAGGCCCCGCCGCCGGTCGAGACGATGCCCGGCGCGCCGGCCAGGATCCGGCCCAGCACCTGCGTCTCGCGGTCGCGAAAGAAGCTTTCGCCGTCGCGGGCAAAGATCTCGCTGATGCTCATCGCGGCAGCGGTCTCGATCTCGGCATCGGAATCGGTATAGGGCACGCGCAGGCGCCGGGCCATCTCGGTCCCGATCGCGGTCTTGCCCGCACCCATCATGCCGATCAGCACGATCTGCCGTCCCAGACGCTGCCTCATCGCCCCCGCCCCGTTTCGCCGCGTGACTGAATGGCGTGATCTTTCGGAAATTGCCATATATATTCGGCCGCAACCGGTGCCCGAAGCATCGGAATCAACGTGAACGCAGGTCGAGCGAGGCGAAAATCGATGCGGGTCTTGAAGCTTCTGGTGGTGCTGGTCCTGGCGGCTGTCGTCGGTCTGGCGGGCTATGCCTATCTCGGCGACATGGAGCCAAGCCGGCAGGAAGTCCGCAGCCCCGTGGCGGGCGCCGGCGGGACTGCCGGCGGAACCGGCAGCGAGGCCGGCAGTGACTGATCCTTCCCGACGCCGGCCGCGTCGAACGGGGCTGCCGGCTGCATTCCCGGCCATCGCTCTCGCGCTGGCGGGCCTTGTTGTCGCCGGCCTGCCCGCCCCGGCCCCCGCCCAGACGCGCGAGCCGCTGTCGGCCAGCGACTGGCTGTCGGGCAGCGTGCGGGGGCCTCAGCGCGAAAGCTCGGCCTGGCGACCGGGCCAGCGGCCGCCGCAGCGCGACGCGGGGCCGAAACCCGTGGCCGCCAGCGGCGCGGTGGGCGCTGTGCAGGTCTCGCGCCTCGACGGCAGCAACCCCGATGCGACCGGCACGCTGACCGCGCGCAAGGCCGGGCTTGCCCCGGGGCTCTGGCAGGGCAGCGATGCCGGGGATCTTGCCCGGCAGATCCTGACCACGCCCGCGCGGCTGCCGGCGATGAATGCGCTGATGCGCCGGCTGCTGAGCGCGCAGCTTGCCCCGCCGGCCAGCGGCCGCAGCGGGCAACTGTTCCTGGCGCGCGCCGACCGCCTGCTGGACATGGGCGCGCTGGATCAGGCGCAGGCGCTGCTGCTGGCGGCCGGGCCGGGCGACCCCGAGGTGTTCCGCAGGCTGTTCGACATCGCCCTGCTGCAGGGCGACGAGGGCAGGGCCTGCCGGATCATGGACGGCACCCCCGGCGTCGCGCCCAGCTTTTCCGCCCGCATCTTCTGCCTCGCGCAGACCGGCGACTGGGCTGCGGCCGCGATCAGCCTGCAAGGTGCCGAGGCGCTTGGCCTGATCGAGGCCCGGCAGGCGGTGCTGCTGACGCATTTCCTGGACGATGCCTTCGTGGACGACCCCGGGGCGCTGGCGCCGCCTGACCGGATCACCCCGCTGGAGTTCCGCATCCACGAGGCGATCGGCCAGCCGCTGCCGACCACCGGTCTGCCGCTCGCCTTCGCGCAGTCCGACCTGCGGCTGAACAATGGCTGGAAGGCACGGCTGGAGGCGGCCGAGCGCCTGGCCCGTGCCGGGGCGATTCCGCCCGCCACCCTGCGCCAGATCTACGCCGAGCAGAAGCCGGCCGCCTCGGGCGGGGTCTGGGAACGCGCGGGCGCGATGCGCACCATGGAGGCGGCGATCGCATCGGGCGGGACACTGGCCGCCCTGCCCCGCGCCTTCGACGAGTTCCGCCGCGCCGGCATGGCCGATGTGCTGGCCGGGATGGTGGCGGCCGACCTGCCCGAGCCGGACCCCGCCGAGGACGGCGAGGCCGCGACCATTGCGGGCTGGCTGCGCCAGTGGCAGGGCCTGCCCGTGCCCGCACCCGTGGCGATCCTGCCCGAGCTTGGGGCCGAGGCGCCGCCCGTGCCCGACAGCCGGCAGGGCGAGTCGCTGCTGGCCGCGATGGCCGATGTCGATGCCGGGATCGAGGGCGACCTGCCCCGCGCCGCGCGCGGGCTGGCGATGCTGCGCGCGCTTGGCCTCGAGGGCGATGCCGCGCTGGCAGCGGCCCAGCTGTCGCTGCTGCCCGCGATGGGCGATGCGCGCTGATGCCACGGGGCGATCACGGCGCCATTTCGGCCTTTCTCGACGCGCAGGCAGCCGAGGCGGGCGCGGCGCGCAACACCCTGCTGGCCTATGGCCGCGATCTTCGCGACCTGTCGGACTGGCTGGCGCGGCGCGGCGCGGCGCTGTCGGACCTGACCCGCGCGGTGATCGAGGATTATCTCGCCCATTGCGACGCGCAGGGGCTGGCGCGCGCCACGCGCGCGCGGCGGCTCTCCTCGATCCGCCAGTTCAGCCGCTTTGCCCTGGACGAGGGCTGGCGCGCGGACGACCCGGCACTGCGCATCGCCGGCCCCGGACGCGCGCTGCGGCTGCCGCGAACGCTGGGCCGCGACGAGGTCGAGGCGATGCTGGCCGCCGCCCCCCGTGTCGGGCGCGGGCCGGCTGACCGGGCGCGCAACCTGTGCATGATCGAACTGCTTTACGCGACCGGGATGCGGGCCAGCGAACTGGTCGCGCTGCCGGTCGGCGCCTGCCGGGGCGATCCGCAGATGCTGCTGATCCGCGGCAAGGGCGACAAGGACCGCATGGTGCCGCTGACCCCGCCCGCCCGCCGTGCGCTGCACGCATGGCTGTCCCATCGCGACGCCCCCCCCGAGGACAGCCCGCTTGCGCGGCTGATCGCCGGCAAGGGCGCGCGCTGGCTGTTTCCCGCCACCGGGGCGGCCGGGCACCTGCCCCGCCAGACCCTTGGCCGGCTTCTGAACGAGATCGCGGTCGCGGCCGGGCTTGACCCGCGGCGCGTGACCCCTCATGTGATCCGCCATGCCTTCGCGACCCATCTGCTTGACGGCGGCGCCGACCTGCGCAGCATCCAGACGCTGCTGGGCCATGCCGACCTGGGCACCACGGAAATCTACACGCATGTCCTGGACCAGCGCATGCGCGACCTGGTGCTGAACCATCACCCCCTTGCCCGCCCGACCCCCGAGTCGGCACGCAGGGGCCGCAACGACCGATAAGGACCATGGACGACCCTTCGACGATGTTCGACGCCGCCTTCTGGATGACCTGCGGGGCCATCCTGCTGCTGCTGATGATGTCCGGCTTCTTCTCGGGCTCGGAAACCGCGCTGACGGCCTCGAGCCGGGCCAAGCTGCGGGCCCGCGCCGACCGCGGCGATCCGGGCGCCGAGGCCGCCCTGAAGGTCACCGAGGACAGCGAACGGCTTATCGGCGCGATCCTGCTGGGCAACAATGTCGTCAACATCCTGTCGGCCAGCCTCGCCACGGCGCTGTTCACCCGGCTGCTGGGATCGGGGGGCGTGGCGCTGGCGACGCTGGTGATGACGGTGCTGGTGCTGATCTTTTCCGAGGTGATGCCCAAGACCTATGCGATCTCGTCGCCCGAGACGGTGGCCAGCCGGGTCGCGCGGCCGATCCGCTGGGTGACGCTGATCCTGTCGCCGATCGTCGCGGTGGTGCGGCTGATCGTGCGCGGCATGCTGGGCCTCTTCGGGTTGAAGACCGACCCCGCCTCGAACATGTTCTCGGTCCACGAGGAAATCGCCGGCGCGCTGTCGATCGGCCACGCCTCGGGGGCGGTGCTGAAGGAGGATCGCGACCGCCTGCTGGGCGCGCTGGACCTGGGCAACCGCACCGTCGAGGAGATCATGCGCCACCGCTCGGAGATCGAGATGATCGACGCGGCCCTGCCCGCGACCGACATCCTCGACCGGGTGCTGGCCAGCGCCCATACGCGCCTTCCGGTCTATCGGGAGGAACGCGAGAACGTCGTCGGCGTGGTCCATGCCAAGGACCTGCTGCGCGCCGTCAACAAGGCCGTCCGCGAGGGCGCCGAGGCCGACGGGCTGCGCAACTTCGACATCATGGCCGTGGCGATGAAGCCCTATTTCGTGCCCGACACCACGGCGCTGGACGAACAGATGCGCGAATTCCTCAAGCGCCGGACGCATTTCGCGCTGGTGGTGGACGAATATGGCAGCCTGCGCGGCCTGATCACGCTGGAAGACATCCTCGAGGAGATCGTGGGCGAGATCACCGACGAACATGACGCCGATGACGACCAGACGCTGACCCCGAACGCGCAGGGCGACTATACGGTCGAGGGTGGCATGACGATCCGCGACCTGAACCGGCAACTCGACTGGACGCTGCCCGATGACGAGGCCAATACCGTCGCCGGGCTGGTCATCCACATGGCTCAGTCGATCCCCGACCAGGGACAGGTATTCTCGTTCCACGGTTATCGCTTCGAGGTCGTGACCCGCCGCGAGAACCGCATCACCCGGCTGCGCGTCCGCCCCCTGCAGCCGGTCCGGCCCGAGGACTGAGGCAGGCTGCCCGCCCCGCGCGGCGCCCGGCCTGCCCGTCCCGGCCCGCGCGCTTGCAACCGGCCGGCATCGCCCCTAACCATCGGCACTGCATCCCGAACCCAAGGAGCCGCCATGGACATCGACGCCCGCCGCAAGGCCGACCCCGCGCATTGGCGGCTGGCCACCGCCATCCGGGTGCTGGCGATGGATGCGGTCGAGGCCGCGAATTCGGGGCATCCCGGGATGCCGATGGGCATGGCCGACGTGGCCACGGTCCTGTTCCGCAAGCACCTGAAATTCGACGCCTCGGCGCCGCAGTGGTTCGATCGCGACCGCTTCGTGCTGTCGGCCGGGCATGGCTCGATGCTGCTTTATGCGCTGCTGCACCTGACCGGCTACCGGCAGATGACGATGCAGCAGATCCGCAATTTCCGTAAGCTGGGCCACATCACCGCAGGCCATCCCGAATACGGCCATGTCGAGGGCGTCGAGACGACCACCGGCCCCCTGGGTCAGGGGATTGCCACGGCGGTGGGCATGGCAATGGCCGAGGCCGCCATGCGCGCCGAATTTGGCGAGGAGCTGTGCGATCATCGCACTTGGGTCATCGCCGGCGATGGCTGCCTGATGGAGGGCATCAGCCAGGAGGCCATCGGCCTGGCCGGCGCGCAGGGGCTGGGCCGGCTGATCGTGCTGTGGGACAACAACGACATCACCATCGACGGCCGGGTCGGTCTGTCGGATCGCACCGACCAGCGCGCCCGCTTCGAGGCATCGGGCTGGCGCGTGCTGGCCTGCGACGGCCACGACGCCGCGCAGATCGACCGTGCGCTGCGCGAGGCGAGCGAGGATGACGGCCGCCCGGTGCTGATCGATTGCAAGACCATCATCGGCTTCGGCGCCCCGACCCGGTCCGACAGCGCCAAGGCGCATGGCTCGCCGCTGGGCGCCGACGAGATCGCCGGCGCGCGCAGGGCCTATGGCTGGGACGCCCCCGCCTTCGAGATCCCCGAGGACATCGCCGCCGACTGGCGCGCGATCGGCGCGCGGGCCGCCGCAACGCACAAGGCGTGGCAGGATCGCGTCGACGCGCTGGCCACCGACAGCGGCAGAGAGTTCGCCCGCCGCATCGCGAATGGGCCGAATCCGCATCTGGACCCGGCGATCGTCGCCCTGAAGGCGCAGTCCTCCGAGGCGCTGCCGAAGGTCGCGACCCGCAAGGCCAGCGAGACCGTGCTGGAGGCGCTGAACCCGCAGATGCCCGAGAATTTCGGCGGCTCGGCCGATCTGACAGGCTCGAACAACACCCGCACGGGCGGCATGTCCCCCTTCACCGCCGCGAACCGGCTGGGCCGATACGTCCATTACGGCATCCGCGAGCACGGCATGGCCGCCGCCATGAACGGGATCTGGCTGCATGGCGGCTTTCGCCCCTATGGCGGCACCTTCCTGACCTTCACCGATTACGCCCGCGGCGCGATCCGGCTGTCGGCGCTGATGGGGCTGCCGGTGGTCTATGTGATGACCCATGACAGCATCGGGCTGGGCGAGGACGGCCCGACCCATCAGCCGGTCGAGCATCTGGCGATCTGCCGGGCCACGCCCAACCTGCTGACCCTGCGCCCCTGCGACCAGGTCGAGACCGCCGAGGCCTGGCAGATCGCCCTGTCGCAGACCGACCGGCCCGCGGTGCTGGCGCTGTCGCGGCAGAATCTGCCGACGCTCCGCCACACCCACCAGGACGAGAACCTGTCGGCGCGCGGCGGCTATGTGCTGCGCGAGGCGGCCGGCGGCACCCCCGCGGTGGTGCTGATGGCCACCGGCTCCGAGGTCGAGATCGCGATCGCCGCGCGCGACGTGCTGGAGGCCGAGGACATTCCGACCCGCGTCGTCTCTGTCCCCTCGATGGAACTGTTCCGCGCCCAGCCCGCCGACTGGCGGCGGCAGGTGCTGGCCGAGGGCAGCGTGCGCATCGCCATCGAGGCGGCGGTCCGCCAGCCTTGGGACTGGCTGCTGCTGGGCGCGGGCGGGTGCGAGGAACGATCCGCGTTCATCGGCATGACCGGCTTTGGCGCCTCGGGCCCCGCGCCCGACCTCTATCGCGAATTCGGCATCACCGCCGAGGCCGTGGTCGCCCGCGCCAAAGCCCTGCTGTGAGCCGGCCCCCTCCCCGCGTCCCGCCCCGCTTGCGGGCCCGCGCCCGGCGCGGCGCCTGATGCGCGCCCTTGCCCGCGCCTTCGCGCTGATGGGGCGCGAGCGCGACGGCCTTCGCCGTCCCGGCCACGACCAGACGCTTGGCATCGCGCTGCTCTGCGCCGCGATCTTCAGCTTCACCCTGATGGACGCCACCGCCAAGCAGCTGACGCAAGCCTATTCGCCGCTGCAGGTGGTCTGGGCGCGCTTTATCGGCAATGTCGTCATTGTCGTTGCGCTGTATCGCGGCAGGATCCCGTCGCTGATGCGCAGCCGCAGGCCGGGCCTGCAATTCGGCCGTGCGCTGACCCAGCTGGCCTCGGTGGGGCTGTTCTTCACCTCGCTGCAATATATCGGGCTGGCCGAGGCGACGGCGATCATGGATGTGAACCCGGTGCTGATCACCCTGGGCGCGGCGCTGTTTCTGGGCGAACGGATCGGTCTGCGCCGCGCCCTCGGCATCGCCGCGGCGCTGGTCGGTGCGCTGCTGATCATCCGGCCCGGCATGGGCGTGTTCCAGCCCGCCGCGCTGCTGCCCCTGATCGGCGCCTTTACCTATGCCACCGGCGCGCTGCTGACGCGGGTGGTGCGCAGCGATTCCGTGGCCACCTCGGTGCTGTGGTCGGCCTTCGTGGGCGGCGTGCTCACCTCGCTGGCGGTGCCCTTCGTCTGGCAGCCGATCGCCGCCGCCGACCTCTGGGCCTTCGCGCTGCTGGGCCTGTTCGGCACGGTCAGCCAGGCGCTGCTGATCCGCGCCTTCGCCGTGGCCGAGGCGGGGGTGCTGGCGCCCTTCGGCTACACCGGGCTGATCTGGGCGGGCATCTGGGGCTGGCTGTTCTTCGGGCAGTTGCCGGACCGCTGGACCATCACCGGCGCGATGATTATCGTGGGGGCCGGGCTTTATGTGTGGTCCCGCGAGGCCCGCGCGGCGCGAAGGAAGCGATGAGCGAGGACGACAGCCGCCCCCCCTTCTCGGACCGGCTCGGCAACGGCGCCTTTCTGGCGGTGATGGCCCTTGCGCGACTGATGCCCTATGAACGGCGCATCCCGGCGGTCGGCTGGCTGTTTTCGCATCTGCTGGCGCCGCTGGCGGGCTGGCGGCGCCGCATCCGCGACAACCTGGCGCTGGCGCGTCCCGACCTTGGGCGCGACGAGGTCGCGGCGTTGCTGCGCGCGGTGCCCGACAATGCCGGTCGTTCCGTCGCCGAGATCTATTCCGGCAAGGAATTCACCGACCGCATCCATCGCGACGATCCCCTGGAGGGTCCGGGCCTTCCCGCGCTGGAGGCCGCCTTCGACGCCGGCCGGCCGGTCATTGTCGCCTGCGCCCATTTCGGCAATTACGACGCCATGCGCGCAGCCCTGGCGGGGCGCGGCTGGCCGGTCGGCGCGCTGTATCGGCCGATGAACAACGAGGCATTCAACGCCCATTACGTCCCCGCCATCACCGCGATTGCCGAGCCGCTGTTTCCGCGCGGGCGGGCCGGCCTGTCGGCGATGCTGCGCTTTCTGAAGGGCGGCGGCTGGCTGGCGCTGGGCTTCGACCAGCACGATCACAACGCACCCGAGCTGCGCTTCTTCGACCTGCCCAGCCGGACGGTGCAGACCCCCGCCGAACTGGCGCTGCGCTATGACGCGCTGATCCTGCCGATCCACGCCATCCGCCAGGCCGACGGGCTGCGCTTCCGGGTCCATGTCGGCCTGCCGGTGCCGCATTCCACGCCCGCCGCGATGATGCAGGCATTGAACGACGATCTGGAGATGCTGGTGCGCAGGCACATGGGCCAGTGGTTCTGGGTGCATCGCCGCTGGAAGTGACAGGGCGGCCCGCAAGCCGCCCTGTCGCCGTCTGGTGCTGTCGCGGCGCGGCTCAGCCGGCCTTGCTGTCGCGGCGCGGGTCGGCGCCGGCCTCGCGGCGGCTGCGCAGTTCCTCGGCGACAAGGAATGCGAGTTCCAGCGACTGGCTGGCGTTCAGCCGCGGGTCGCAGGCGGTGTGATAGCGGTCCGACAAATCCTCGTCGGTGACCGCGCGCACCCCGCCGGTGCATTCGGTCACGTCCTGCCCGGTCATCTCGAAATGCACCCCGCCCGGGATCGTGCCCTCGGCATTGTGGATCGCGAAGAACTCGCGCACCTCGCGCAGGATGGAATCGAACGCCCGCGTCTTGTAGCCGGTCGAGGACTTGATGACGTTGCCGTGCATGGGGTCGCAAGACCACACGACGTTCGCCCCCTCCTCGCGCACCGCGCGGACGAGGCGGGGCAGATGCTCGCCAACCTTGCCGGCGCCGAAGCGGGCGATCAGCGTCAGCCGGCCCGCCTCGTTCTGCGGGTTCAGCCGCGCCATCAGCACCTTCAGATCATCGGCGGTGGTGGTCGGGCCGCATTTAAGCCCGATCGGGTTCTGCACCCCGCGGCAGAATTCCACATGCGCGCCGTCCGGCTGGCGGGTGCGGTCGCCGATCCAGATCATGTGGCCCGAGCCGGCCACCGGCAGCCCGGTGGTCGAATCCGTGCGGGCCAGCGCCTCTTCATATTCCAGCAGCAAAGCCTCGTGGCTGGTATAGAAATCCACCTTGGACAGCTGGTGCGCGGTGTCGGAATTCACGCCGGCCGCCTGCATGAAGGCCATCGCATCGCTGATCCGGCCGGCGATGTCGCGATACTTGGCGGCCTCGGGACCGCCCACGAAATCGGCGATCCAGCTTTGCACGCGGTGCATGTCGGCATAGCCGCCGGTCGAGAAGGCCCGCAGCAGGTTCAGCGACGCCGCAGCCTGGGTATAGGCCGCCAGCATCCGCTGCGGATCGGGGATGCGGGATTCGGCGGTGAAGTCGAAGCCGTTGATGATGTCGCCGCGATAGCTGGGCAGCTCGACCCCGCCGATCACCTCGGTCGGGGCGCTGCGCGGCTTGGCGAACTGGCCGGCCATCCGGCCCACCTTCACGACGGGAAGTTGCGCCCCCCAGGTCAGCACGACCGCCATTTGCAGGATCACCTTGAAGGTGTCGCGCAGGTTGTCGGCGCTGAACTCGCTGAAGCTTTCGGCGCAGTCGCCGCCCTGCAACAGGAAGGCGCGCCCCGCCCCGACCTCGGCCAGCTGTTCGCGCAGGCGGCGCGCCTCGCCTGCAAAGACCAGCGGCGGATAGCGGCGCAGCTGCGCCTCGACCGCGGTCAGCGCCTCGGGATCGGTATAGTCGGGCATCTGGACGCGCGGATAGGCGCGCCAGCCGGCCTTGTCCCAGTTCTGGGTGGCGGTCTTGCGGTGATCCTGCGTCATGGCACGGCTCCTTGGGAAAACTGTCGCGCTGATATAGTCTGTTCGCACAGGCAGGGAAAGGGCCGGCGGGCGGACCCGCGCCTCATCCCGATGGTTGAGGGACCGATTCTGCGCTTGCGGTGCCGCCGGTTCCCTGATGTGAGGACGCGGAGTGCCACCCCCCTTGAGACAGCCCATGCCATCCGACAAGCCGCGCCGTTTCACTTTTCTTCTGGTCGACCGCTTCACGATGCTGCCCTTTGCGGCGGCGATCGAGCCACTGCGGCTTGCCAACCGCGCTTCGGGGGCGACGCTGTTCGAGTGGCGGCTGGTCGGACCCTTGGGGCAGCACGCGACCTGTTCCAACGGCGCGCGCATCCTGCTGGATGGGGGGCTGGACAACGACCAGCCGGCCGGGCGCGACGACGTGGTGATCGTCTGCGGCGGCACCGAGATCGCGCGCGAGGCCAGCAAGCCGGTGCTGAACTGGCTGCGGCGGCAGGCGCGCGGCGGCGCATCGGTCGGTGCAGTCTGCACCGGCGCCTGGGTGCTGGCGGAAGCCGGGCTGCTGGACGGCCGCAAGGCGACGATCCATTGGGAAAACCATGATGGCTTCGCCGAAGCCTTCCCCGAGGTGGACCTGTTCCGATCGGTCTTCGTCCACGACGGCAACCGGCTGACGGCGGCGGGCGGCACCTCGTCCATCGACCTGATGCTGCACCTGATCGCCGAGGCGCATGGCGACCAGCTGGCCGCCGAGGTGGCCGACCAGATGCTGCACACCGCGATCCGCACCGACCAGGATCGCCAGCGCCTGTCCATCCCGACCCGCATCGGCGTGCGCCATCCGCGCCTGTCGGCGGTCATCACCCGGATGGAGGCCAATCTGGAAGACCCGATCAGCCCCGCGCAGCTGGCCGCCGATGCGGGCATGTCCACGCGACAGCTTGAACGGCTGTTCCGGCGCTATCTGAACCGCAGCCCCAAGCGGTACTACATGGAAACCCGGCTGTCGCGGGCCCGCAACCTGCTGATGCAGACCGAGATGTCGATCATCGAGGTGGCGCTGGCCTCGGGCTTTTCCAGCCCGTCGCATTTCTCGAAATGCTATCGCGCCCAATATGGCAGCACCCCCTATCGCGAGCGGGGTACCGGCGCGGTCCAGAAAGGCGGCACGGCTGAGGCGTGACCGAATGCACCCGCACGGTGGTCAGCAGCTCGGATCGCCGAAATCCTGCAATTTAAAGTTGCGTTAACACTTCGTTAACGCAGTCTGGTTAACAAGGCCACCAGAGGACGTGCGACGTCCCATCGAGCAGGATTCCATGACCGCCGGGCGGGTCCCGGTCGGGACAGGCACGAGGTGGCAGGCGGCGATGGATTACAAGATCACGATGCTGACGGTCAGTCAGCCCATCCCCTCGGCCTCGTCCGGCACCGGCCTCTTCGCGCCCTGGTCCACCGTCAGCGGCAAGATCGTCTTTCAGAACCCGGTGCTCAGCACGATCAGCATCACCGACGACGATCCGGTGCTGACCTCCAGACAATATTCGCAGGACCCCAGCCAGCAGGCCCTGACCCACGACACCACCTTCGGGCACGGCGCCACGGCGGTGACGCTGCCGGCCGGCACGAAGATGCAGAACTTCATCTCGTCGGTGATCGCCGACAGCCAGGGCAACAGCTTCGTGATGCTGTTTCCGCGCACCTATGACGCCCCCAACTCGGCGCCGATCCTGGGCGGCAAGCACTCGGTCCTGGTCTTTCCGCAGCCCAAGACCAACCCCGACACCGGCGAGGTCACCTATCCGGTCTTCGACCTCCAGGCCTCTTACAGCTTAAAGAGCATCAAGACCATCCAGAACGCCGGCCGCGACGCCGAGCCCTACCCGCCGCAAAGCCCCGCCCCCTGCTTTGCGCAGGGCACCATGATCGACACGATCTTCGGGCCGCGCGCCATCGAGACGCTGTCGGTGGGCGACATGATCCGTACCCGCGACAACGGCTATCGCTGGCTGTCCTGGATCGGCGCCACCCCTCTGGACGCCGCGCGACTGGAATTGCAACCGAACCTGCGCCCGATCCGCATCCGGGCCGGCGCCCTGGCCAATGGCGTCCCGGCGCGCGACCTGACCGTGTCGCCACAGCACCGGATGCTGGTGCGGTCCTCGATCGCGCAGCGGATGTTCGGCGAGGCCGAGATCCTCGTCGCCGCCAAGCATCTGGTCGGGCTGCCGGGCATCGAGATCCTGCGCGCCGAGGCAGGCGTCACCTACTGGCACATGCTGTTCGACGGGCACGAGGTGGTCATGTCCGACGGCGCGTGGACCGAAAGCCTGTTCACCGGCCCGCAGGCGATGGAGGCCGTCGGCCCCGCCGCCCGCCGCGAGATCGTCGCGCTGTTTCCGCAGCTTCAGGATCCCGGCTTCACCCCCGACGGCGCGCGGCGGATGCTGAACGGCCGCGAGGGGCGGCGGCTGGCCGAGCGCCATGCCCGCCATCAGCGCCAGCTGGTCGAGGAGATCTGACACCGGCAGACGGGGAACGGCGGGCCTAGCTGAGTTCCAGCCGGTCCAGCACCCGTCCCACCGCCTGCATGAACAGCTGCTGCGCGGGGCCGTCGGTGGAATCGGCGCGGGTCATCATGCCGACCGGCCCCTCGGTCAGGCCGGTGGCGACGGGCAGGCGCACCAGCCGCCCCGCCGCCACCTCGCGCGCCACGACCCCGGCCGAGATGAACCAGACCGCGTCGCTGTCGGGCACCAGCGCCCGGCCGAAGGCGCCCGAGACGGTCTCGATCCTCTGCTGCGGCGGCGCGATCCCCTCGGCGATCAGCAGCCGCTCGACAAAGGGGCGGATCGCCGATCCGGGCGAGGGGTAGATCACCGGCCAGTCGCCGATCCGCCGCAGGTCGGGATCGGCGAGGATAGGATGGCCGGGTCGCACCACCACCGCGACCTGCTCCAGATACAGCTGGGTAAAGCGCAGCCCGCGCATCGTGTCCGGCGCGCCCAGCCGGCCGATCACCATGTCCAGCGCGCCGCCGCGCAGCTGCCCGGTCAGATAGCCATGCGGCCCGTCGACGATCACAAGCCGCAGCTGCGGGGCCTCGGCGGCGATCTCGGTCGCCACCTCGGGCATGAGCCGCGCCGCCACCGAGGGCAGCGCGCCCAGCCGCAGCTGCAGCGCGCCGGCCCGGCCGGCCTCGTCGATGCCGGCCAGCCCCTGCTCCAGCGCCGACAGGCTGGCCTGCGCATAGCGGTGAAAGAATTCGCCCTGCGCGGTCAGCGTCACCCCGCCGCGCCCGCGGTTCAGAAGCTCGGCCCCGACGATCTCCTCAAGTTCGGCCAGCGTGCGCGAGATGGCCGGCTGGGTCAGATACAGCCGTTCGGCCGCCCGCTTGAGGCTTCCCTGCCGGATGATCTCGGTCAGGGCCTGAAGATGACGGATCTTGATGCGTCGGTCCATGCTGATCGATTCTGGTAACTATCGCTGCGATTATCTCATTTTACTTGGCGAATTCCATATGCAATCCTGATCTCGATCGGGAGGAACCATGCGGACACAGGTCGTCATCATCGGCGGCGGACCTTCGGGCCTGCTGCTGGGACAATTGCTGCACCGCCGCGGCATCGAGGCCGTGGTGCTTGAACGCAAGACCCGCGACTACGTGCTGGGCCGGATCCGTGCCGGGGTGCTGGAAACCGGACTGGTGCGGCTGATGGAGGAAGCCGGCGTCGCCGAGCGGCTGCACCGCGAGGGCCATGTGCATGACGGCACCCGGATCGCCGCGGGCGGCGAGATGTTCCACCTGGACTTCAAGGCGCTGACCGGGACGCCCGTCATCGTCTATGGCCAGACCGAGGTGACGCGCGACCTGTACGACGCCCGCGAGGCCGCCGGCGCGCGCACCGAGTTCGAGGTCGATCACGTCGCCATCCACGATGCCGACAGCGACCGCCCCCATGTCACCTACACCCAGCAGGGCAAGGATCACCGCATCGACTGCGATTTCGTGGCCGGCTGCGACGGCTTCCACGGCGTCAGCCGCCAGACGATCCCGCTGAGCGTGCGGCGCGAATACGAAAAGACCTACCCCTTCGGCTGGCTTGGCATCCTGTCGCGCACGCCGCCGGTCGATGACGAGTTGATCTACGCCAATTCCGAACGCGGCTTCGCGCTGTGCTCGATGCGCAATGCGAACCTGTCGCGCTATTACATCCAGTGCGCGCTGTCGGACCACCCCGAGGACTGGACCGACGCGGCCTTCTGGGGCGAATTGCGCCGGCGCATCCCCCGCGAGGTCGCCGAACGGCTGGTCACCGGGCCCAGCATCGAGAAATCCATCGCGCCGCTGCGATCCTTCGTGACCGAGCCGATGCGGTGGGGCCGGTTGTTCCTGCTGGGCGATGCGGCGCATATCGTGCCGCCGACCGGGGCCAAGGGGCTGAACACCGCGGCCAGCGATGTCCATTACCTCTATCACGGGCTGTGCCAGTTCTACGAGGACAGCGACCCCGAGGGCATCGACCGCTATTCCGAACGGGCGCTGCTGCGCGTCTGGAAGGCCGAGCGCTTCAGCTGGTGGTTCAGCGGCTTGCTGCACCGCTATCCCGACCAGAGCCCTTTCGACCTGAAGATGCAGCAGGCCGACATCGCCTTCCTGCGCGACAATGAAAGCCAGCAGCGCGCCTTTGCCGAAAACTATGTGGGATTGCCCTACTGATGATGCATGCAATCGTGAACGGGGTCGGCCTGCACCATGCCGACCAGGGACCGAAGGACGGCCCGGCGCTGGTGTTCGCCAATTCGCTTGGCACCGACCTGCGGGTCTGGGACGCGCTGCTGCCGCATCTGCCCGCCGGGCTGCGGCTCGTGCGCTATGACAAGCGCGGGCATGGCCTCAGCGAAGAAACCGCAGGTCCCTGCGACATCGCCCTGCTGGCCGACGACGCCGCCGCGCTGATGCGGCATCTCGGCCTTGGCCGCGCGGTCTTCGTGGGGCTGTCGATCGGCGGGCTGATCGGGCAGTCGCTGGCCGCCCGCCATCCCGACCTTCTGGCCGGGCTGGTGATCTCGAACAGCGCGGCGAAGATCGGCGAGGCACAGATGTGGCGCGACCGCATCGCCGCGATCCGCGCCGACGGCCTGTCCGGCATCGCGCCCGCCACGATGGAACGCTGGTTCTCGCCCGCCTTCCGCGCGCGGGGCGAGGCCGCGCCCTGGCAGCGGATGCTGGAACGCCAGCCGCGGGAAGGATACATCGCCTGCTGCGAGGCCATCGCCGCGGCCGACCTGCGCGCCGACAGCGCGGGGCTGGACCTGCCGGTGCAACTGATCGCCGGCTCGCTGGATGGCGCCACCCCGCCCGCCATCGTGCGCGCCACCGCCGCGCTGATCCCCGGCGCCCGCTTCGACGAGATCGAGGGCGCGGGCCACATCCCCTGTGTCGAGACGCCGCAAGCCCATGCCGCGATCATCACCCGCTTCCTGAAGGAGATCGGCCATGTCTGACACCCACGCCACCGGCATGCGCGTGCGCCGCGAGGTGCTGGGCGATGCGCATGTCGATCGCGCCGAGGCGCAGAAGACCGATTTCGACGCACCCTTCCAGGATCTGATCACCCATTCGGCCTGGGGCACGGTCTGGGCCAGCGACGGCATCAGCCGGCGCGAACGCTCGATGATCACCCTGGCGCTTCTGGCCGCGACCGGAAACTTCGAGGAAATCCCGATGCATGTCCGCGCCACCGCGCGCACCGGGGCCAGCCGGCGCGACGTACTGGAGGCGTTCCAGCATGTCGCCATCTATGCCGGCGTGCCGCGCGCCAACCACGCGCTGAAGCTGGCCCGCGACACCTATGCCGAAATGGATGCCGCCGTATCCGCCGGCCAAAGCCCCGCCACCCAGCCTGCCGAGGAGGGCAAGCCATGACCGCAGCCACCGCCGCCGCCGAATATCACCAGCGCGACCGCCGCCTGCATCCGCCCGCGCTGACGCCGGGCTACAAGACCTCGGTGGCGCGCAGCCCGCGCTATTCGATGATCTCGCTGGAGAATACCCTCAGCGAGATCACCGGACCGCGCTTTGGCCATTCCGACATCGACGCGCTGGACAACGACCTGATCCGCAACTACGCGCGCAGCGGCGACCCGGTCGGCGAACGCATCATCGTTCACGGCCGGGTGCTGGACGAGCATGGCCGCCCGGTTCCCAACACCCTGGTCGAGATCTGGCAGGCGAATGCCGGCGGTCGCTATCGGCACAAGAAGGACAGCTACCTCGCCCCGATCGACCCGAATTTCGGCGGCTGCGGGCGCACGCTGACCGATGCCGAGGGCCGCTATGTCTTTCGCACCATCAAGCCGGGGGCCTATCCGTGGCGCAACCTGGTCAACAACTGGCGGCCCGCGCATATCCATGTCTCCGTGTTCGGATCTGGCTTCCTGCACCGGCTGATCACCCAGCTTTACTTCGAGGGCGATCCGCTGATCCCGATCTGCCCCATCGTGCAGACCATTCCCGATCCCGACGCGATCCAGCAGCTGATCGCGCGGCTGGACCTGAACGCGACGATCCCGCTGGATTCGATCGCCTACAAGTTCGACATCGTGCTGCGCGGACGCCGCTCGACCCTGTTCGAGAACCGGCTGGAGGGGAACTGATCATGCCGCAAACACTGGATTATCTGCGCGAGACCGCCTCGCAAACCGCCGGACCCTATGTCCATATCGGCCTTGCGCCGGGGGCCGCCGGCTTCGACATCTACCGCGAGGAACTGGGCCGCGACATCGCCGGGCCCAATGCGACGGGCCAGCGGATCCGGGTCGAGGGGCTGGTGATCGACGGCATGGGCAGCCCGGTCAAGGACGTGCTGCTGGAGGTGTGGCAGGCCAATTCCCAAGGCCGCTATGCCCATCCCGAGGGCGGCGGCGCGGTCGAGGACGGATTTCGCGGCTGGGGCCGGGTCATCACCGATTTCGCAACCGGCGAATGGGGCTTCGACACCGTGAAGCCCGGCCCGGTCCCCGGACGCAACGGCACCCGCCAGGCCCCGCATCTGAACTTGTGGCTGGTCGCGCGCGGCATCAATATCGGCCTGAACACGCGCATGTATTTCGCCGACGAGGCGCAGGCCAATGCGGATGACCCGGTGCTGAACCTGATCGAATGGGAAAACCGCCGCGCCACGCTGATCGCCCCGCGCGGCGAGGATCGCGACGGGCTGCCCGTCTATCGCTTCGTCATCCGCCTGCAGGGCGATGGCGAGACCGTCTTCTTCGACATCTGAGGCATGCCATGACCGACACCACCACCGCACCCTGCATCCTCTGCGTGGCGATCACCGGATCGCTGCCGACCAAGGCCGACAACCCGGCCGTTCCGATCACCATCGAGGAACAGGTCGCCTCGACGCAGGAGGCCTTCGAGGCCGGCGCCACCATCGCCCATTGCCATGTGCGCGACGATGCCGGCAAGCCGACCAGCGATCCCGAACGCTTCGCCCGGCTGAAGGAAGGCATCGAGGCGCATTGCCCCGGCATGATCGTGCAGTTGTCGACCGGCGGCCGGTCCGGCGCGGGGCGCGAGCGGGGCGGCATGCTGGGTCTTGCTCCGGACATGGCCAGCCTGTCGGTCGGGTCGAACAACTTTCCCACGCGGGTCTACGAGAACAGCCCCGACCTGGTGGACTGGCTGGCCTCCGAGATGCGCAGCCACGGCGTCAAGCCCGAGATCGAGGCCTTCGATCTTGGCCACATCTTCCAGGCGGCGGCGATGTGGCGCGACGGCCGCATCCTCGACCGGCCCTATGTGCAGTTCGTGATGGGCGTCAAGAACGCCATGCCGGTCGATCGCGAGGTGTTCGACTTCTACATCCACACCGTCAAACGCCTGTTCGGCGAGGACGCGCCGTGGTGTGCCGCCGGCATCGGCCCGAACCAGATCGTGCTGAACGAATGGGCGATCGCGGCCGGCGGCCATGCGCGCACCGGGCTCGAGGACAATATCCGGCTGGATCGCGACAGCCTTGCGCCCTCGAACGCGGCGCTGGTGAAACGCGCGGTCGCGCTGTGCGAGAAATACGGCCGCCCGGTCGCGACGCCGCAGCAGGCCCGGCAGATCCTCGGGCTGAGGGCCGCATGATCCTGACCGACGGCCTGTTCGGCGATGACGAGCTTGCGCGCATCATGGGCGCGCAGGGCCAGTTGGCCGCCATGCTGCGGGTCGAGGCCGCGCTGGCCCGCGTCCAGGGGCGGCTGGGGATCATCCCGGCCGATGCCGCCGAAGCCATCGACGCGGCGGCGGCGGCCCTGCGTCCCGACCCGGCCGACCTGGCCGCCGCGACCGCGCGGGCCGGCATCGCCGCACAGGCGCTGGTGGGCGCGCTGAAATCGGCCTGCGGGCCGCATGGCCCCTGGGCGCATTTCGGCGCCACGTCGCAGGACATTCAGGACAGCGCGCTGGCCCTGCAACTGCGCGAGGCCCTGCTGCCGATCGAGGACCGCTTGCGCAGGCTGGACGCGGCGCTTGCCTGCCGGGCGCGCGATCACGCCGCCCTGCCCATCGCCGCGCGCACCCGCTTCCAGATCGCCGCGCCGACGACGCTTGGCGCCAAGATCGCCGTCTGGCGCGCACCGCTGGCCCGCCATCTTCAGCGCCTTGACGAACTGCGGCCCCGGCTGCTGGCGGTGTCGCTGTTCGGAGCCGCCGGCACAGGCGCCGCGCTGGCCCCGCGCATGGCCCAGACGCGCCATGCCCTTGCGGCGGAACTGGGCCTGACCGCGACCGACACGCCCTGGCACGCCGCCCGCGACGCGATCTGCGAGACGGGCGGCTGGCTGGCGCTTGTCACCGGCTCGCTCGGCAAGATCGGCGCGGACCTGATCCTTCTGGGCCAAAGCGAGATCGGCGAAGTCACCGCCGGCAGCGGCGGCGGCTCATCCACCATGCCGCAGAAGTCGAACCCGGTTGCGGCCGAGGCCCTGGTCGCCCTCGCGCGGCTGAACGCGGGCAACTGCGGGACGCTCTTCCAGGCGATGATCCACGCGCAGGAACGCGACGGCTCGGCCCTTGCGCTGGAATGGTCGTGCCTGCCCGACATGGTGATCCGCACCGGCGCCGCGCTGCGGCTGGCGCTGAACCTGGCCGAGACCCTGGCGCCGCGCCCCGAGGCGATCGCCGCGACCTTCGCGGCCGATCGCGGCGCCATGCTGGCCGAGGCGGCGGGCTTTCACCTGGCGCGGCACATGCCGCGCGCCGAGGCGCTGCGGATCGTCGGCGCGGCGCTGGCCGATCTGTCGGCCGACGGCACGGAAACCCTGGCGGGGGCGCTGTCGCGCCGCCAGCCGGGCCATGACTGGGCGCGGATCCTCGCGCCCGGCGACAACACGGGCGATGCCGAGGCTCAAGCCCGAGGATGATGCAGTTCAGGGAGGAACGCAGATGAAGACTTTGCTGATCGCGGGGGCCGCGCTGGCCGCCATCGCCGGGCAGGCCGGCGCGCAGGAGGTGACCCTGCGGGTGCATCACTTCCTGTCGGCCGAGGCGCCGATCCAGACCGGCGTGCTGGCGCCCTGGGAAGCCGCTGTCGAGGAACAGTCCGGCGGGCGCATCGACGTGCAGATCTTCCCGTCGATGCAGCTGGGCGGCAAGCCGCCGCAGCTGTTCGACCAGGCCCGCGACGGGGTGGTGGACGTGGCGTGGACGCTTCTGGGCTATACCCCCGGCCGCTTCCCGGTCTCCGAGGTGTTCGAGCTGCCCTTCATGTCGGGCAGCGCGACCCAGACCACCACGGCGCTGCAGGGATATCAGGCCAAATACATGGCCGATGAGCTGAAGGACGTGCATCCGCTGCTGATCCACGCCCCCGCCGCCTACAAGATCCACACCAAGGACAAGCCGGTCGCCGCGATGGCCGACATGGCGGGGCTGAAGATCCGCGCGCCATCGCGCACCATGACCGACGCGCTGAACGCGCTCGGCTCGACCGCCGTCGGCATGCCGGTTCCCGAGGTTCCGCAGGCGCTGACCACCGGCGTCATCGACGGCGCGGTGATCCCGTGGGAGGTGTTCGGCAGCCTGCGCATCGAAAGCGTCACCCGCGACCACACCGAATTCGGAACCGAGAATGGCGGCATGTCCACCTCGGTCATGGCGCTGGTGATGAACAAGGGCGTCTATGACGGCCTGCCCGACGACCTGAAGGCGGTGATCGATGCCAATTCCGGCGCCGCGCTGGCCAAGATCGCGGGCGAGGCCTTCGACGCGGCCGAGGATGCGGAACGTCAGAAGGCCGTGGATGCGGGCAACACCATCACGCTGATCCCCGAGGCCGAACTGGCCGAATGGCAGACCGCCAGCCAGCCGGTCGTCGACGCCTGGGTGGCGGCGATGAACGATGCCGGCCAGGACGGACAGGCGATGCTCGAGGATGCCCGCGCGATGCTGTCGGCGGCGTCGGGCAAGTAGCCGGGCAACAACAACGGGAATGGAGGGGGCGGAATGGCCGAGGAACTGACCGAACATGCACACAAGGTGCCGTTGCCGGGCTGGCTGACCGCCCTCTGCCGCCTGTTCGCCGCGCTTGGCGGGCTGACCCTGCTGGCGATGATGCTGATGACGGTCGTCAGCGTCACCCGCCGGACCATCCTCGGCGCGCCGATCCCCGGCGATTTCGAACTGGTCGAGATCGGCAGCGCGATCGCGATCTTCTGCTTCCTGCCCTGGTGCCAGTCCAGCGGCGGCAACGTGCTGGTCGATTTCTTCACCCAGAAGGCCTCGCCCCGCACCAACCACCTGCTCGAGGCCGCGGGCGACCTGCTGTATCTGCTGATCGCCGCGCTGCTGGCATGGCGCCTGTGGCATGGCGGGCTGGAGATGCGCGAATACGGCGAACAGTCGATGGTCCTGCGCATCCCGGTCTGGTGGAGCTTTACCGTGATCCTGCCGGCGATGGCCTTGCTGGTCGCGACCTGCGCGGCGACCATGGCGGGCCATCTGCGGATGGCGCGGGCATGACCGGAATCGCCGCCGGGCTGACGGGTTTCGCGGTGCTGCTGGCGCTGATGGCGGTGCGCGTGCCGATCGGGGTCGCGATGCTGGCGGTCGGGGTCGGCGGCTACGGGCTGCATACCGGCACCACGCCGCTGCTGGCCTTTCTCAAGACCTCGACCTACTACCAGTTCTCGACCTATTCGCTGTCGGTCATTCCGCTGTTCGTGCTGATGGGCGAATTCGCCACCAAGGCCGGGATGAGCCGCGCCCTCTACCGCACCGCGGCCGCCTTCCTCGGGCATCGCAAGGGCGGGCTGGCGATGGCCTCTATCGGCGGCTGCGCGGCCTTCGGCGCGATCTGCGGATCGTCGCTGGCCACCGCCGCGACAATGGGCCAGGTCGCCCTGCCCGAGATGAAGCGATACAATTACAGCGGCGCGCTGGCGACCGGCTCGCTGGCGGCGGGCGGCACGCTGGGCATCCTGATCCCGCCATCGGTCATCCTTGTCCTCTATGCGCTGATGGCCGAACAGAGCATCGCCAGGATGTTCGTGGCGGCCATGGTGCCGGGCGTTCTGGCTGCGGTCGGCTACATGCTGGCGGTGGCGGTCTTCGTGCATCGCAACCCCGCCGACGGCCCCGCCGGCCCGCGCCAGACATGGCCCGAACGCCTGGCCGCCCTGCGCGAGACATGGTCGCTGATCCTGATCTTCGCGCTGGTGATCGTGGGCATGTATCGCGGCTGGTTCACGCCCACCGAGGCCGCCGCTGTCGGCGCCTTCGGCACCGGGCTGCTGGCGATCCTGCATGGCGGCATGCGCCTGCGCGGCATCGCCGACTGCCTGCGCGGCACGGCCACCACCTCGGCGATGATCTTCCTGATCCTGCTGGGCGCCGAGACCTTCAACGCCTTCCTCGCCCAGACCCGCACCCCGATGCTGCTGGCCGAGGCGATCCAGCAATCGGGGCTGACGCCCATGCTGGTCCTGCTGGCGATGCTGCTGCTGTATCTGGTGCTGGGCTGCGTGATGGATTCGATGTCCATGCTGCTGCTGACCATCCCGATCTTCTATCCGATCATCGCCGGACTGGATTTCGGCATGCCGCGCGAGGACACGCTGATCTGGTTCGGCATCCTGGCCGTCGTGGTGGTCGAGGTCGGGCTGATCACCCCGCCGGTGGGCATGAACGTCTTTGTCATCAACGCGATGGCCCGCGACGTGCCGATGCTGGAAAGCTTTCGCGGCGTCCTGCCCTTCCTCATCAGCGACATCATCCGCATCGGCGCGCTGATCGCCTTTCCGGTCATCACCCTGGGGCTTGGCCGGCTGCTGGGCTGAGGCCCTCCCACCAGCAGACGAGGCGCTTCCCTGCGGACGGCGAAGCGCCTAGTCTGGCGTCAGTTCCGGCGGTTGCGACAAAGGGGAGGAGACGCGATGCCTGTCTATCTGATTGCGGATGTCACGGTGACGGACGACGCCTGGGTGCCCGACTATGCCGCGAAGGTGCATGACATCGCGGCCCGGCATGGCGGCCGATACCTGTCGCGCAGCGGCAATATCGAGACGATCGAGGGCGCGCCCCCCGGCAGCACCCTGATCGCGCTGATCGAGTTCCCGTCGCGCGAGGCGGTTGCGGCCTTCGCGGCGGACCCCGACTACGCGCCCTTCGCCGAAGGCCGCAAGGCCGGCAGCATCAGCAACTTTCACGTCATCGACGACACCGATCTGGCCGGCGGCATTCCCTATCTTCCGAAGGGCTGACCCGCCGGGCAGCCCCGCGCGGCCGGCTCAGCCGCCGATCACCATGTGCGACATCCCCGCGAAGGTCACCAGCAGGCCAACCGCGGCGAACAGCGCGTCATGCAGCGGGTCCCAGACCCGGTGCCGGATCGCCAGACGGATGATGAACAGATGCAGCACCCAGCCGGCCAGCATCTGCCCGATGATGGCCCCGGCAAGCCCGCCCATCTCGGCGCCGATCAGGAAGGCCGCGATCTGCACCCCGGCCCGCAGCATGGTCAGCAGAGACGGGCTGCGGCTGTCGCCGGCCGCCAGCGCCGCCTGCGGGTAGGTCATGCCCAGAACGACCGGCACCTGCGCGCAGGCGATCAGCGCCACGATCGGGCCTGCGCCCTGGTAGCGGATGTCATAGAGCAGGTCGATGATCCACGGCCCGCCAAGTGCCATCACCGCGATCATCGACATGACGATCGCCGACAGCCCCATCCGCATCCGCCGCACCGTCGCGAAGTTCTGCGCCGACTCCTGCGGCGGGCTGTCGCGATAGACCGGGATGATGGTGCGGCCGGTGATGTTCTCGGCCAGCGCCATCGGGAATGAAGCGAGGAAGAAGCCGATATTGTAGACGCCCAGCTGCTCGAGGCTCAGATACTTGCCCAGCACCGCCTTGTCGCCCTGCGACAGCACGAAACCGCAGGCCGAGCTGAGGGTGATCCACTTGCCGAAATGGATCAGCTCGTGCAGGGCGTCGCGGTCCATCTCGAACCGGGTGGCGGGCCCGGGCAGATAGTGACGGGTCAGCGCCGCCTTGACGCCCGCCGCGACGAACTGCCCGAAGACCAGCGCCCAGATGGACCGGGTGGCCAGCGCGAACAGTACCATCGCCGCGACCGAGGCTGCCTGGCTGGCAAGGTCGATCTTGGTGACCATGCCCAGCCGGATATGGCGCATCGCATGTTCGATATTGGGCGACACCAAGCCGCCGATCAGCAGGCTTGCCCCGACAGCGGGCATCAGCTGCACCAGCTGCGGCGCGTCGTAGAACTGCGCCGCGGGCCAGGCCAGCAGGCAGATCACCACGAAGTAGAAGCCGTGCAGCATCATCTTGACCGACCAGGCGGTGTTGAGGAATTTCGGGTCGTCGCCCCGCTTGCTCTGCATGATCGAGGGGGTCAGCCCGACATCGGTCATCATCACCACGCCGAGGACGAACATCGTCACCAGCGCCATCAGCCCGAAGGCGTCGGGAAACAGCAGCCGTGTCAGGATCAGGTTGCTGGCCAGCCGGATGCCCTGGCTGAGAAAATACCCCATCCCCGAGATGGCCGAACCGCGCAGCACCCTCTGGGTGATGCTGGTTCCCGAAAGATAGCTGGTCAGGGGTCTCATGGCCGCATCGCTTCCTCGATCAGGCGGGCCAGCCTCGCGGCCTCGCGGTCTATGTCATGGCGCTGCATCACCCGCGCCCGCCCGGCCCGGCCCATCTCGGCCAGTCGCGCGGCCGGCGTGGCGGCGGCGGTGGCGAACAGATCGGCCAGCGCCTCGGCATCGCCCGCCGGCACCAGCCAGCCGGTCTCACCCGGCAGGACCAGTTCGGGATTGCCCGCGATCGCCGTGGCGATCACCGGCCGGCCCGCGGCCATCGCCTCCATCACCACCATCGGCAGCCCCTCGGCAAAGCTGGGCAGCACCAGCGCATGGCTGTCGGCCAGCACCCGGCGCACGCCGGCCTCGTCCAGCCAGCCGGTCAGCGTCACCGCATCGGCCACACCATGCCGGGCAATCGCAGCCTCGATCTCGGCGCGCATCGGGCCGTCGCCCACCAGCGTCAGGTGCAGGTCGACCCCACGCGCGCGCGCCATCGCGAGGGCCTCGGGCAGCAGCAGCTGGCCCTTCTGCTCGGCGAACCGGCCGATAGTCACCAGCCGCAGCGGCCCTTCAGCGGGCATCGGTCCGGGTTCGGGAAAGCGACCGGGCTCGATCCCGCAATGGATCACCCGGATGCGCGGCCAGTCGGCATAGGCAGCCCAGCGGCTCAGCTGGCTGCGGCCATGCCACGAGATCGCGACGGCAAAGGCCGACGCCGCCACCTTCTCGCCAAGGCTCAGGGCCTGCGGGCTGTCGAATTCCTCGGGGCCATGCACGGTGAAGCTGAAGCCCGGCCCGCCCAGATCCTGCACCAGCGCCGCCACGGTGGCCGAGTTGGTGCCGAAATGGGCGTGCAGATGAACGAGTCCCAGGGCTTCGGTCCGGTGGGCGACATGGGCCGCCTCGGCCAGATAGATCATGTGCCGCAGCCGGCCCTGCGCCGACCTGCCGCCCATCCGCCAGGCACGGGCAAGGGCACGGGCGAAGCCGTGGGGCCGCGTCAGCGCAAGGCGCAGCGCAGCCTTGGCCAGCCGAGGCGCACCGGCCTGCAGGACCAGTTCGGTGCGGTCGTATTCCGCGACGTCGGCCGGATCGACCAGGGCCGCGCGGTCGCTGCGCATGGCAAAGCGATGCACCTGCCAGCCCAGCCGTTCCAGCGCGTGGATCTCGCGCCGCACAAAGGTCACGCTGGACTGGGGATAGGTGTTCAACAGATACCCGATACGCACGCCGAACCTCGTCTCAGGCCGCGACCGGCGGCGCCACCGGCCTAGCCTGTCCGGCGTCGCGGCGATAGTCGAAGATCGCAGCCATTCGAGACAAATTCATCGGCCGCGCGACCAGCCGGCACCGCCGCCGCGCCGCAGGCGCACCGCGACCGACACCGCCGCATAGACCGCAAAGCCCACCGGATCGCGCAAGGCCAGCCGCAAGGCCCCGCCCGTGCCCAAGGCAGGCTTTCCCTCATTGGCCAGCAGATGCGGCCAGCGTTCCGCGATCTCGGTGACGCCGGCATCCTGCCGCCGGCGCACCCGCACCAGCCGCGACCAGCCCTCGACCATCGGCCAGCTGTAGGGGGCGGCGACGCCGATGCGTTCCTGCGGCGCGAAGTGCAGCCGCACGAAGGTGTCGTCCGAGATGATCCGCGGAAACGTACCCCACCGGGCCCGGCCGGCGGCGTTGACGGCGAAAAGCCCGTAGCCGGGTGCCTCGCTGCGCGCGAAGGGCAGCCGTTGCCACAGCCGCGCATAGGCGCGGGTCACGGCGCTGTCGGCGCGGGGAATTGTCGCGGTTCCGCTGGCATAGGCGGCACCGGGCGCATCGGCCAGTGCCGTCGCTAGATCGGCCATCAGCGCGGGGCTGACGATCACGTCGGCATCCAGATAGGCGCGCAGCGCGCCCCGCGCGGCGGAGTCGCCGGCGTTCAGCGCACCGATCTTGTCACCCTCGGCCCGTTCGATGACCTGCAGCGGCCAGCCTGCGGCGGCGGCGGCGGGCGCCATGGTCCGGGCCACATCGGCGGTGCGGTCGCGACAGCCATTCGCGACCACGATCACCTCGGCGCCGCCCGGCACCGGATCGCCCGCGATCAGCGCGGCGAGGCAGTCGCCCAGCCATGCCTCTTCGTTGCTGGCCGGCAGGATCACGCTGAGGCGCGGCGCGGGGGTCATTTCTGGGGCTCCGCGACGGCGTCCCAGCGGGGGTTCTGGTCGTCCAGAAAGCGCAGCACGCCCCAGCTGCCGTATTCTCCGGGTGTGTCGATGGCGGTGTAGAAGTTGAAGGGCTGATCGCTGACCTTGCGCCAGCCCGCCAGCAGGCGGCGGTAAAGATCGCCCATGCCCGGCGCATAGTTCAGCGCCACGAGGAATTCCGTCAGTTCCGCGTCGTTCATCGCGGGTCCAGAGGCGACGACATGGCTGCCGCCCTCATACATGACCAGTTCCAGCCCAAGCTGCGCGGCGGCGCGGCGATGATAGGGGAACAGCTGCGAGATCGTCCACTGCACCGTGCCCTCGGGCTTGCCGGACAGCGCGCCGGCGCGCAACTCGGTGATCGCCTGCTCGATCGCCTGATCGAAGCGATGCGCGGACACATAGCTGTCGCGCCCCGCACCCGACAGGCCGCGCTGGCGCGCCTGCGCCTCGGCCCTCTCGCGGCTGGCCTTCAGCGCATCGCGCAGCATCGCCATGCGTCCGGGATCCTCGAGATTGGCGTAGAAATAGCCGGTGATCGCATAGGCATCGAATGATTCCGCGAGAGGTTCCCAGCTCTCGGGATCGGCGGCCTTCCAGGCAGGCGCCATCAGCATGTCCTGCTCAGAGCCGGTCGCGCCGGTGAAGGTGCCGATCACCCGCACCAGCCGGCCCGCGGCCGAGGGCGCGAACTCCTCGGCCCAGATGTCGGCGACCTGGGCCGCCCGCCAGGCGCCATATTGCATGCCCGCCCCCTCGACGCCCCACAGCGCCAGCGCCTGTTCGTCGGCCCATGCCCTCTGGTCGAAGGCCCAGTTCCAGACCTCGTTCGAGAACTCGACCCAGGCCCGGCGCCCCGAATCCAGCCGGTCGCGCACGCGCCTCGCATAGCTGCGCATCAGCTCGTCATCGCCCAGATGCGGCAGGGTGAACCACGGGTCCAGTTCCAGTTCGTTGGCCAGCGCCACCATCACCTCGGGCGGCACGCCGCGGTCGGTGCTCCAGACATAGTCATCGACCGAGGGCAGGTCGGCGACCGTGCGCAGCGTCGCGTTGTTGGTGCGCATCCAGCCCATGAAGCGCAGCACCTCGGCACCGCGCAGGCGGGCCAGGAAATCGGGGTTGAAGATCTGCCCGGCATCCGCCAGCGGCAGGCGGTCCTGCCGCACCACGCTGATGCGCCGGACAGGATCGCCGGGGTCGGTGGCCCGCAGATGGATCATCACGCTGCCCGGGCCGGGGGCGTAGTCGAACGAGATGCGCCCCGGCTCGTAGCTGATGTTGCGGGCCCGGCCCTCGATCTCGATGCGGCCCGATCCCTGATAGCGCAGCACATAGCGCCCCGCGACCGAGATCATCCGCGCGTCCAGCCCGCTGAGGATCAGCGTGCTCAGATGCGTGACCTCGCCGGGCATCCGCAGCGGCCAGCCCTCGGCATCGAGATATCCCGCCTCGCGCAGCAGCGGCGCGTCGAAGCCGCCCCACTGGCCCGGCAGGTGACCGATCCAGGGCCGCGCGGTCTTGAACACGTCCAGAAAGGGCTGCTCGACCGACCAGTCGTTGACGCTGGACAGGTTGTACGCGATGCCGGGCTGGTTGACGCCGCCCAGATAGGACGCCTCGGGGTCCTGCCACAGCGGCCGCTGCGCCGCGTCCGAGACGGTCGCGTTGACCAGCAGTTCGGCCTGACGGCGCTGCGCCGCGTCGCGGGGGCCCGTCGCCTGACCGCTGACCCGCAGGGCGATGCGCTGCATCGCCTCGGCCATCGGCGCGGTCACCGCCTCGTCAAGGCTGGCGGGGCGGTTGCGGCCCAGCCAGACCGGCAGCCCGGTGGGGTCCTCGCCGCTGAGCGAGGCATGCATCAGCATCGCCGCAAAATAGGTGCCGCGCCCGTTCAGCTGGCGGTTGTCGGAAAACAGCTGCGACAGATCGTCCAGCCCCGGCACCTCGCCCGCGGTGATCGCATCGGACAGCGCCAGCAGCCCCTGCGCCAGCGGGATCAGCCGCATCGGCGGAGCGTCGCCCGGCTTGCGGCCATCCTTGTTGACGGCGGCCACGAAGGCCTGCCACAGCGGCGCCGCCTCGGCCACCGCGTCGCGCCAGGGCTGCGGGCCGACGGCGGTCAGCGCCGGCCAGCTTTCGTAAAGATAGGTCTGCGCATCGGGATTGGCCCGCAGCGCCAGGTCGCGGAAGCGGCTGGCGTAATCGACGCTGCGGTGCCGGCGCAGGCTGTCGGCCAGTGGCAGCGCCTCGGTCATCACCACCTGGTCGATGCGGCCCGAGGCCAGCGCCAGGCGCGGATCGATGCCCGGCCCGGCCGCGGCGTTCAGCCAGTGATAGCCCAGCGGCCCTTCGGGCGCGGTGCGCGTCTCGACCACGGTCTGCTGACCCGACATGCGCCCCGCCGCCTCGACCATCTGCGGCAGTTCCGGGCCCAGAAGGCCCAGACCCACGAAGAGGATGTCGTTCAGCAGGGCAAGCGGCGTCATGCGGCCACCCCGGTCAGCGGATCGCCCGACACCACCTGCCAGACCAGCTGCTGCGCCCGGGCCGCGGCCTCGGGCGCGAGGGCCTGCGCCGCGCTGCCATCGGCGCGCAGCAGCGCGGCGGGCAGGCCCTCGGGGCTGCGATGATACAGCACCGCATAATGCGCCAGCGCGACGACATAGTTGCCAAGGTCGCCGGCGTGGATCTGGTCGACCTCGCCTTGGGGCGTGCGGGCGAACAGGTCCTCGCGGCGGGTCAGCCCCGGCAGTTCGCCCGCCTCGGCGGCCAGCGCCACCGCCGCCAGCGCCGCGCCACCCGGGATGCGGTAGATGACCCCCACGCCGTCGGCCCCCATCGCGCGGCGCATCACCTCGTCCTGCCACAGCGGCTTCGAATCCGCGGCGATGCGCTGGCTCCAGCCCGCCTCGTCGTCAAGCCGGTGCCAGGTCTCGTAGAGATACAGCCGGATATCGGGCCGCGCCCCCCGCGCCAGCCGCGCCCATTCCGCCAGGTAATTGCCGCTGGCATGCCATTTGATCGCGTCGCGGATCTCGACCATCTCGGTCAGCACCAGGGCGTCATAGCCGCCACCGCGCAACTCCTCCTGAGCAGGGCGGTAGGCCGGATGGTCATTTTCCTCGGCAAAGCCGGGCACCTCGTCGGGACCAAGCCAGTGCGACCGCAGCGTCGCCCCCCAGCCAAGCTGCGAGGCATAGTCGTGCCCGGGCGGTGCAAGCTGGGCCAGCATCGCCGGCATGTCGCGCCCGACGAGGCTGTGGCCGAGATGATAGACCCGAAGCGGCCCGGACGGGGGCGACAGCGGACGATGCGCGGCGGCGAAGGCCTCGGCCGGCATCATCGGCAAGGGAGCCGGGGCCCCCGCGCGGCGCTGGCGCACCAACAGGCCGGCGCCAAGGGCCGCCGCCCCCAGCAGGCCGAATCCGCCCAGAATTCCCAAACGCCGGTTCATCGCACGCCCCCCTGACCGCTCATCTCAGCCGACCTGCCGCAGGAAGCCTGCGACGACAAGCCCGCCGGTCCGGGCAAAGCGGCCCTGCAGGCGTGCGCCGGCCGGAAAGGGCGCATAGGCGCGGTTGAACACCGCCTCGAGCGCGCCGGCGGCGGGATCGACGCGGACCGACATGGCGTCAAAGCCGAACAGGGCGCAGCTGGCCGGATACTGGCACTTGAACGCTGCCTCCTTGGCGCAAAAGATCAGCCGCGCCCATCGCAGCGGCTCGGTCTGGCCGGCAAGCCAGGCGCATTCGCCGCCGTCGCAGATCTCGGACAGCACATCGCGCGGCAGTGGCGCGTCGGGCTCGACATCGAGGCCCAGCCCCGCCACCAGCGTGTCGGGCGCCGCCACCGCCAGCGCGACATCCTCGGCATGGGTGATGCTGCCGACCACCCCCTCGGGCCAGACCGGCGCGCGATCCGGCGCGGCGGGGATCGCCGCCCCGGACAGCCCGGCCGCGGCCATCGCACAGCGCGCCGCATGGCGTCCGGCCGCGAATTCGGCACGGCGGTGATCGACCGCGCCGGCCACCGCCTCGGCCTCTCCGGGCCACAATTCACCGCCGGCACCGATCGGCACGACCCCATGCCCGACACCGTCGGGAAAGAGGCCGGCCAGGATCCGCGCCAGCCCGATCATGGCTAGCCCTGCCCGCGTCCGGCGCGCAGCGCGCGGCGATCGGACATCGCCTTGGCCCGCGCCGCGGCGCGATCCTCGGCGCCCGCCGCCGCCTCGGCCGTCGGTTGCGCAGCGACATTGGCCGCCTCGCCGCCGCCCAGATGCCCGGCCAGCGCCTCCAGCGTCGGGAACTGGAAGATGTCGGTGATCGACAGCCTGACCCCGCCGCCCAGCGCCTGCCTGATCTCGCGATGCGCCTGCACGGCCAGCAGCGAATGGCCGCCGAGGGCGAAGAAATTGTCCCTCGCGCCGATCTGCGGGCGGTTGAGGATGCGCGACCAGACCTGCGCGATGGTAGCCTGCACGCCAAGCGCCGGTGCCACATATTCGCCGGTCGGGGGCGCCGCGGCGTCGGCCGGCGCCGGCAGCGCCTTGCGATCGACCTTGCGATTCGGGGTCAGCGGAAACTCGGGCAGGCTGACCACATGGGCGGGCACCATGTGCGCAGGCAGGACCTGCGCCAGATGCTGGCGCAGCGCCTCGGTCGACAGCCAGCTGTCGCCGGTCACATAGGCCACCAGCCGCATGTCGCCGGGCTGGTCCTCGCGCGCCATGACCACCGCCTGCCGCACGCCGGCAAAGCCCTCGGCCACGGCCTCGATCTCGCCCAGCTCGATCCGGTAGCCGCGCAGCTTGACCTGATGATCGGCCCGTCCCAGGAATTCCAGCCGCCCATCGGCCTGCCAGCGCACCAGATCGCCGGTTCGGTACATGCGGCCCGGATGGAACGGGTTCGCCTTGAAGCGTTCGGCGGTCAGATCGTCGCGGCGCCAATAGCCGCGCGCCACCCCTGCCCCGCCGATCCACAACTCGCCCGGCGCGCCGACCGGCACCGGCTGCATCGCCTCGTCCAGCACATAGACCTGCGTGTTGACGATGGGCGTGCCGATGCTGGCCACCGGCTCGGCCGCGTCGGCGGTCGCGGTGGTGGACCAGATCGTCGTCTCGGTCGGGCCATACATGTTCTCGATCCCCGCCGGACTGGCCCGGTTGAGATCGGCGACCAGCGATCCCGACAGCGCCTCGCCGCCGATCATCAGGTGCCGGACGCGGGCCAGCGCGGCGCGAGCATCGTCGTTCATCGCGATCATCCGCGCCATCGAGGGCGTGCATTGCAGATGCGTGACGCCGTGGCGCCGGATCTGCGCCGCGATCGAGAAGTCATCCGCGGCCGGCGCGCTGCCGGCATTGCTGCGGGCCAGCAGTTCGGCCAGCGGCTTCAGCCCCTCCAGCACCTGATCGCGGGAGATGCCGTAGTCGATCAGCGCCGCGATCTCGGTCACGCCGATCCGCTTCAGCTGCTCGACGCGCGGCAGCATCTCGTCGACGGTGCCGAACAGGCCCGAATCCTCGAAATAGCGGTTGAAGGCGAAGTCGAGGATCGCCTCGTTCTCTTCGTCGCTGAGGCTGCCGAGGTCGATCTGCATCGGGTTGCTGACGCCCTGCGGCTTCTTGAAGGCCGGGAAGGCCCAGGCATACTGCTTGACCAGCGCCGCCGCCGAGGCGAGGTAATCCTTCATCGGCTGTCGGGCGACCTCGCGCGCGGTGTCGCGGTCCGCCGCCAGATAGCTGTGCAGCATCAGCGTCACCCGGTATTTCGACGGATCGCGGCCGCTGTCGCGCAGCGCCTGGTGGTAGATGGCGATCTTCTCGCCCACCTCCTCAATGGTCTGGCCCAGAAGATGGGTCAGCACATGGGCACCCAACTCGCCCGCCTCGCGCCAGGTTGCCGGATTGCCGGCAGTCGTCACCCAGATGTTGATCTCGTCCGAGACCGGGCGCGGCTGTGTCAGCACATCGACCATCTTGCCGCCGGCCATCGGAAAGGCCACCGTCTCGCCCCGCCACAGCCGCCGCAGGATGTCGATGCTGTGATACATCGCGGGCTTGTTCTCGGGCGGCGTGTTCTCGGGACGCAGCACGAAATCCTCGGGGTGCCAGCCCGAGGCGATGGCCAGTCCGGTGCGGCCATTGGTCAGGTTGTCGATCACCGCCCATTCCTCGGCGATGCGGATCGGATGGTGCAGGGGCGCCACGCAGCTGCCGGCCCGCACCTCGAGGTTGCGGGTCACCGCCGCGACCGCCGCGCCGGTCACCGAGGGGTTCGGATAGGGGCCGCCGAAGGCGTGGAAATGCCGCTCGGGCGTCCAGACCGCGCAGAAGCCGTGCTGGTCGGCGAATTTCGCGCCCTCCAGCAGCAGGTGATACTTCTCGCGTCCCACGCCGTCGTCATTGCCCCAGTAGAACAGGCTGAAATCCATCCTGGTGTCGCTGACCGCCGCGCCGCCCGAGACCAGCCCGCGTTCGGCATCGCCCATCAGCACCAGCCGGAAGCCGCGTGCCAGCGTCCAGAACAGTTCCAGCACCGAGATGTCGAAGGACAGCGAGGTGACGGCCAGCCAGACCCCTGCGGGGTCATGCTGAATGCGGTCATCCATGCCGGCGAAGAAGTTCGCGACATTGCGATGTTCCAGCATCACGCCCTTGGGCCGCCCGGTCGAGCCGGAGGTATAGATCAGATAGGCCAGGTCGTCGGTCGTCACGCCGCTGTCGGGATTGTCCGAGGCCGCGGCCCCGATGCGTGCGTCCTGATCCAGCACCAGAAGGCCCGCGCCATGGGCCGGCAGCCCCTGCGACAGCGCCGCCTCGGTCACGATCACCGGGCAGCCGCTGTCCTCGACATACAGCGCGATCCGGTCGGCGGGATAGCTCGGGTCCAGCGGCACATAGGCGCCGCCGGCCTTCATGATCGCCAGCGTCCCGACCAGCAGATGTTCGTTGCGGCCGGTATGGATGCCGACCAGCGTGCCGGGACCGACGCCCATCTCGCGCAGCACATGGGCCGCGCGGTTGGCGCGGGCATTCAACTGGGCATAGCTGAGATCGCGATCCTCGACGGTCAGCGCGACGGCATCGGGCGTGCGCGCCACCTGCGCCTCGAAAGCGTGGTGGATGCAGATGTCGGGGATCTCGCGCGCCGTCCGGTTCCAGCCGGTCACGACCTGCTCGCGTTCGGTCGCGGGCATCGGCGCGATGTCGCCGACCTGGCCGCCCTGCGCCGTCGCACGGGCCAGATGCGACAGACGCGCGGCCAGCAGTTCCGCCGCGCCGCGCCCGATCCGGGCGGCGTCGACATGCAGCCGCCCGCTTTCCGGCGCCAGCGAGATCACCGTGCCGGGGACGGGGGCATCGCCCGCCGCCGCCACACCGATCTGCGGGCGTTGCGGCAGGTCGATCGCCGGGTCGCGCAGCGGCAGGTCCAGCGCGAAGGCCGGATGGAGGCGCGCCCGTTCCACCTGCGCGGCCATGCGCGCGCGCAGCGCCGCCGTCGTCTCGGAGGGGTCGGCATGGGCGCGCAGCGGCACCCAGTCGGACAGATAGCCGGGCGCCCGCGGCCCGGCCGGATCGTGCAGGGCCAGATCCACCGCCTCGCCGCCCGACAGCGTGCTGGCCAGCAGCGCGACCGCCACCAGCAGATCGCCCGGCGCGCCCTCGACCGGCAGCGCCTGCCAGTCCGCGTCGCCCTGCGCGGCCCGCGCCAGGGGCACCGTCGCCGCGGCGAATGATTTCAGCGCCGTGCGCCAATAGCCCTCGCCCGGCGCCACCGCAGCCATCGCCCCGGTCAGGTCAGGTCCCTCGGCCGGCCTCGGGATGACCCGACCCGACAGCGCGGCCGGGTCGATCTCGCCGCCGTCAAGCGGCTTCAGCCCGGTCAGCCGCAGCGCGCCATCGGCGAACATCACCGTCAGGGCGTCGGCCGATGCGGCCAGGATGGTGCCGGCCGCGCCCGCGCCCTCGGCCGGTTCGCCATGCGACACGGCGATGACGCGGCCGTCCAGCGCCACCTTGGCCAGCGCCAGCGGATTCGGATAGTCGCCGTGATCCAGACCCCGGATCAGCCGCCATGCGGCCTCGCGCGGACTGCCGACATCCAGAAGCGCGGCCGCGGCAGGGCGGTCGGCGCGGGCGTGGTAACCACGCTGCGACAGGTCCTGCGGCTGCCGGCGCAGCCCGGTCTCGACCTGGTCGATCACCGCGCCAAAGCTGTCGATCGCCGCCTCGAAGGCGCGGGCATTCAGGGTCAGGGTGGTGTCGTCGGGGGCGATGTCGAACAGCCGCTGTTCGAGGATGTCGCCCTCGTCCACGCCGCCCTCGATCAGGTGCCAGGTGATGCCGTGCCGGCTGTCGCCCTGAAGGATCGCCCAGGCCGGCGTGTTCAGCCCCGCCCGGCGCGGCAGCGGGCCGTCGTGAAAGTTGATCGCCCCCCTCGCCGCCCGCGTCAGCAGCGCATCGGGCACCAGCGACAGGTTGGCCACGCTGAACAGCCAGTCATAGGCCAGATCGCCCGGCTCGCGCGTCGTGGCCTGCGCCGCCACCCGGATCCCCTGCGCCTCGGCCCAGCTGCGGATCGCCGGGTCGCGGGTCAGGATCGCGGCGATGCCGTGACCGCGGTCGCGCCACTGGCTGGCGCATTGGATCAGCAGGGATTCATTGCCGATGAACAGGGCGGTCTGCGTCATGTCGTCCTCTCGGTGACGGAAACATCGTCGGGATGAATGGCGGCCGGGCGGATGCCGGTCGCCAGCGCGCGGATGTCATGGGCCAGCAGGTCGCGGGCAAATCGCCGGCCGCCACTGCGCCGCGACGATCCCAGCATCAGGCGCAGCCGGTTGATCGCAAGCCCCGCCGATTGCGCCAGGGTCGCCGCGATGGCCGTCGCGAGGCCGTGGTTCTTGCGGAAATAGCGCCACCGGCTGTCGAACCAGTAGCCCGGCGTCCGCGCCCATTCCTTCATGCCCGTCGAGGCCGAGCCGATATGCGCCACCCGGCTGGCGGGCACGTAATCGGTCTGCCAGCCCGCCCGCGCGGCGCGCAGGCACAGGTCGGTCTCTTCGAAGTAGAGGAAATACTCCTCGTCGAAGGCGCCGATCCGGTCCAGCATGTCCTGTCGCATCATCAGGCTGGCGCCCGCGACCCAGTCCATGCGGGTGGTCCGCTGGGGGATCGGCTGGGGGATGATCGCGTGGCGCAGAAGCCGGCTGATGGGGCCGGTCTGCGCGGCACCCTCGAGTTCCGAGGCGACCGAGGGGAAGCGGAAGCAGGTCACATGCGGTGCATCGTCGGTGCCGTGGATATAGCTGCCCGCCATGCCGCTGCCCGGACTGGCCTGCAGGTGATCCAGCAGCAGCCGGATCGCGTCGGCCGCGGGAAAGGCGTCCGAGTTCAGCAGATAGACGAAATCCGGGCGTCCGCCATCGGGCAGGCCGGCGCGGATGCCGACATTGTTGCCGGCACCAAAGCCGCCATTGCGGCCGGACTGGATCACCCGCACCCGGTCCCAGCCGCGTTCGGCGACCGCGCGCCGCAACACCTCCTCGGAGCCGTCGCCACTGTCGTTGTCGACGATGACGATGCCGCCCTCGATGCCGTCCATGGCGCGGATCGCCGCCTCGGCCGAGCGCAGCGTCATCGGGGCGGTGCGCCAGTTCAGGATGACCGTCAGGACCCGAGCCATCGCCTACTCCGCCGCCTGCGCCATCGGCGGGGCGATGCCCGCCTCGGCCTCGGCGATCACCTCGCGCATCCGGGCGGCCATCACCCGGACATTCGGTTCCAGAACCATGCTGTCATGATCGCCGGGCACCTCGATGACCTGCAATTGCGGGGCAAAGCGGGTCAGATCGTTGTCGGGGAACACATATTCCTTGGCAGAACTGACCCATCGGCCGCCCGAGACCTGCCAGTGGCGGTCCAGCGGCGGACGGAACAGCACCACGCGACCCTCGCGCGGCTGCATGTCATAGCCCGGCAGCGCGGCCCGGAACGCGGCCTCGATGGCGGTGTTGTGGAACTGGTTGGCGGCCTCGGGCGCAGCCTCCGCGCGTTCGGCCTGCTGCCGCTTCCACGCGGCCCGGGCCCGCGCCCATTCCACCACATAGCCCGGCCCCTTGCGGCGCAACTCGGCCATCTTGATCAGCGCCTTGTCCTGCCGGCTGAGCCAGGGGCGCATCGGCAGGGGCGTGTCGAGGAGCACCGTCAGCGCCACCTCGTCGCCCCCGGCCTCAAGCTGGCGGGCCATCTCCCAGGCGATCAGGCCACCGCCGGAGAAGCCGCCCAGAAGATATGGCCCCTCGGGTTGAACCTGCTTCAACTCGGCAATGTAATCCCTTGCCGCATCGACGAAATTGTCATGCGGCTGATCCTCGCCAAACAGTCCGCGGGCCTGCATCCCGTAGAAGGGTCGGTCGCCGCCCAGAAGTTGGGCCAGGTGGCGCAGGTTCAGCACGTTGCCGAACATGCCCGCCACCAGGAAGAAGGGCCGCTTGCCGCCGCCCTCGCCCTGATGCATCGGCACCAGATGGGTAAAGCGCCGCGCCGGAGCCTTTCGGGGCGTCGCCGCCGCCTCGCCGTCCTGCGGGCCGATGCGATCCTCGATCATCGCGGCGCAGGCGGCTATGGTCGGCGCCTCGAACAGCACCGAGATCGGGAAATCGACCGAGAAGGTCTTGCGGATCATCGCGAACAGCCGGACGGCGATCAGCGAATGACCGCCCAGGTCGAAAAAGCTGTCCTCGACCCCCACCTGCCCCACGCCCAGCAATTCCTGCCAGAAGCCGACCAGCGTCCGTTCGATGCCGTTGCGCGGCTCGACATAGTCGCTGTCAAGCTGCGGACGCTCGAAGCCCTGACGCTCGACGGTTTCCCCGGCGCCCTGCGCGGCCTGCCGGATCAGGTCCGGCAGCGGCATCGACGACACCACCACCTGCGACTGCCCGGTTGCCAGCGCCCGCAGGAAACCCTCGGCGCCCTCGTCGGGGCGGATGCCCTGCGACAGGTTGTGCTGCAGCCGTTCCTCGGCCGGCGACAGGCGCCGGTCGGCCTGCTGCGCATCAGGGAAGACGACGTCCCGCCGGCCGGTCTGGCCGGTGAAATCCAGTTCGCCGTCAAGGCGATGGATCGTGAAGCCGGAAATGTCGATCAACACGCGGCCCGCGGGATCGGCCAGCGTCACGTCGAAGCGCGCGAAGGGGTTGTCGCTGCGATTGTCGGCGCCGTTGCGCACCCAGCTGCGGATCTCGGCGGTCAGCGGGGCGTGAACCCGGATCGTGCCATAGCTGACCGGCACCCAGAGGTGATGGGCCTGATAGCCCTCGATCAGCCCCATGGCCCAGCCGGTGGCCAGGTCCATCAGCGCGGGATGGATCGGATAGCCCTGCTCGGGCTCCGAGCGGAAGGCGTCGGGCAGCGCCAGCTCGGCCAGACCCTCGCCCGCGCCATAGGCCCGGCGCCGGATCACCCGCCAGCGCGGACCAAAGCGCAGATGCGCCTCCTGCGGGCTGACAAGGCCCTTGGGATCGGCCTCGACATTTTCTGAACAACGGTCCGAAATTGATCCGATATCAATATGTTCCGCAGTCTGCGGCGCGAACCCGATCTGCGCCTGCGCGTTCAGCTCGAACCCCTTGCGTCCATCGACCACCGCATCGCTGCGGATCTGGACCGCATAGCCCTCGTCATTGCGCGCCAGCGTCAGGCGCAGGTCGCGCGAGGTGCCGTCATCGACCGCCAGCGGACGGAAGAAATACAGGTCGCGGATCTCGAAGGGACCGGTCTCGCCATGGGCGCGCAGGGCCTCGGCGATCAGTTCAAGATAGCCCGTGCCGGGCACCAGCGCCTGCCCCTGCCGGGTGCGGTGCCCGTCCAGCAGCCAGTGCCGCGTGGTCAGCCGGGCGGTAAAGATCCGATTGCCCTCGGCATCGAAGCTGGCCTCGTCCAGAAGCGGTGTCCCGGCGTCGGTCACCGGTGCCGGCTCGGGCGCGGCCAGCGCCTCGGCGGCCATCCCGACCTCGGCCCAGATACCCCAGTTGATCGCCGTCACCGCGGTCTTGCCGCCGCCGCGCGACCTGGCCCAGGCATTCAGGAACTCGTTTGCGGCGACATAGTCGACCTGCCCGGCCGGGGCGATGGCGGTCGAGGTCGAACTGAAGACCACGATCCGGCCCACCGAGCCGTCCGGGAACACCTTGTCCAGCACCTCGGTGCCGTGGACCTTCGCGGCAAAGACGTCCTCGACGCTGGCCGGGGTCTTGGCGAGGATCGGCATGTCGTCGACCACGCCCGCGCCGTGGATCACGGCATCGACCGGGCCGAACCGCGCGATCGTGGCATCGCGCGCGGCCTGCATGTCCTGAAGGTTGCAGACATCGGCAGCCAGGCAGATCACCTCGGCCCCCGCCTCTTCCAGTGCCCGCACGCCGCGGATCCGGGCCGCGATGGCATCGCCCGGCGCCGCGCCGCGCAGCACGCGGTCCCATTGCGCGCGCGGCGGCAGGGCGCGCCGGCCCACCAGCGCGATGCGCGCCCCAAGGTCGCGGGCCAGCCGTGTGGCGACCGTCAGGCCGATGCCGCCGAAGCCGCCGGTCAGCATCACCACCGCGCCCTGCGGCAGTCCGGCCCCGGCCTCGGGCAGCGGCAATTGCCGCCATGACATCTCATAGCGCCGCTCGCCCCGCAGCGCGGCCGAGCGGTTCGCGGGCTCGGCCAGCATCTCCTCCAGCACGCGGTCGCACAGCCCCTGCCATGCCGCCTCGTTGCGCCGGCCCTCGGGCAGGACCAGATCCAGCGCGGCACAGGTCACGCCCGGCAATTCGCGCGGCATGACCCGCAGCGGACCGGCGATGGTGGCCTTTTCCGGGTAGGGCAAGGCCTCGTCGCGGACCTGCACAGCGCCGCTGGTGACGGCCAGCAGATGCACGGGACGGGGCAGGTTTTCCTCGGCCATGGCCTGGGCCAGGAACATCAGGCTGTAGAAGCCCTGTTCCTGGTTGCGATGGAAGAAGCTGGAGCCGGGGCGAAAGCTTTCGCCCGCCGTCACCAGCCAGAAATGCGCGATGCGTTGCGGGGCGAGGCCGGCGGCGACAAGATCATGGACCAGCCGGTCGTAATCCTCGCGCCCCCGCTCGGGCGAGATGGTAAAGCTGTCCTCGCCGATCCGGGCATAGGCGTCGCCCGCGCGCAACTCGACCACCCGGTGCCCGGCCTCGCGCAGCCGGGCGATGGCGCGGGCGGCCAGCCCGGCCTGATCGGCAAAGACCAGCCATGTCCGCGGCTCGGCCCGGTCCAGCTCATCCGCCTCGACTTCGGATTCGGCTGCGCGGGGGCGCCAATGCGGCTGCCAGCCCCAGTTCTGGACGCCCTCGAGGCGTTCGATCAGCGGCTCGTCCGACGGGGTGGCGATCCGGCCCGGCTCGATGAAATAGCTTTGGCGCTGGAACGGGTAGGTCGGCAGCGGAACCCGTTTGCGCCGCGCCTCGCCCCAGATCGCCGACCAGTCCACGGCCACGCCAAGCGCCCACAGCCGGCCGACCGTCGCGATGAAGAATTCGTCGTCGGGCACGTCCTGTTGCGGATGGCGGAGCGCCGGCACCACCTGGTTCGAGGGGATGCCGTTGGCCTGGGCCAGCGAGGACAGCGCCCGGCCCGGCCCCATCTCGACATAGACCCGGCATTTGCGCTGTGCCAGATGGGCGATGCCGTCGGCGAAGTTCACGGTGTTGCGCAGATGGGCGACCCAGTAATCGGGGTTGGTCGCCTCGGCCACGCTCAGCGGCTGGCCGCTGCGGTTCGAGATCACCGGCAGGCGCGGCGCCGACAGGGTGATGCCGCGCAGATAGTCGCCAAAGCGCGCGAGGATCGGTTCCAGCATCCGGCTGTGGGCGGCGATGTCGATCTGGATCCGCTGCGCCTCGATCTCGTCGCGGGCCAGCCGAGCCTCCAGCGCGTCAAGCGCCGCCTGCGGGCCCGAGACGACGCACAGATCGGGGGCGTTGACCGAGGCCATGTCCAGATCGTCGGCCCAATAGGGCTGCAGCGCATCCCGCGACAGCGGCACCGACAGCATCCCGCCCGGCGCGATGGTGTCGAACAGCTGGCCGCGCAGATGCACGAGGCCGATGCAATCCTCGAAGGATATCACGCCGGCGAGGCAGGCGGCGGTATTCTCGCCCATCGAATGGCCGATCAGCGCGGCGGGCTGCACGCCCCAGCTGATCCACAGCTGCGCCAGCGCGTATTCGGTGATCATGATCAGCGGCAGCTGCACCGAGGGGGTCTTCAACCGCTCGGCCGCGGCGGCGGCGCCGTCGGCATCGGGCAGCCACAGCCCGCGCAGGTCGTAATCCAGATGCGGCGCCAGGTGATCCAGCCCGCGATCCATCCAGTCGCGGAACACCGGCTCGGTCTCGTAGAGGTCGCGCGCCATGCCCACGAACTGCGCGCCGCCCCCGGGGAACATGAACACCGTCTCGGGCGGTTCGGGCAGTTCCTGATGGGTGAACACCTGCCGCGGATCGCCCTCGTCCAGACGGGCCGCCGCCTCGTCATGGCTGCCAGCCACCAGCACGCGGCGATGTTCGAAGGCGCGGCGGCCATGCTTCAGCGTCCAGGCCACATCCGCCAGCGGCTGGTCGGGATGGGCGCGCAGATGGGCCGCCAGGTTGCGGCTGGCCTGATCCAGCGCCGCCTTGCTGCGCGCCGACAGCACCAGCAGCTGGAACGGCCAGTCGCTGTCCTCCGAGGCGGCACGTTCGGGCGCCTCCTCGACGATCGCATGGGCATTGGTGCCGCCGACGCCGAGGCTGTTGACGGCCCCCCGCCGCGGCGCCCCGCCAAGGCGCGGAAACGCAGACAGCCGGTCATTCACGCGAAACGGCGAATTCTCGAAGTCGATGGCGGGGTTCGGCGCCTCGTAGCCCAGCGAGGGCGGGATCTGCCCGTGATGCAGCGCCATGCCGACCTTGATGAGGCTGGCGACACCCGCCGCGGTGTCGGTATGGCCGATATTCGTCTTGACACTGCCGATGCCGCAGAAGCCGCGCTGCCCGGTCGTCTCCTCGAAGGCCTGGGTGAGGGCCGCCACCTCGATCGGATCGCCCAGATAGGTGCCGGTGCCGTGGCATTCGACATAGCCGATCGTCTCGGCGCTGACGCCGGCGACGGCATGGGCCTCGGCGATGGCGCGCGACTGGCCTTCGACCGAGGGCGCCAGATAGCCGGCCTTGGCGGCGCCGTCGTTGTTGACCCCGGTGCCGCGGATCACCGCCCAGACATGGTCGCCATCGGCGATCGCATCCTCCAGCCGGCGCAGCACGACGCAGCCGGCGCCCGAGCCGAACACCGTGCCCTGCGCGCGATGGTCGAAGGCGTGGCAATGGCCGTCGGGCGAAAGGATCTCGCCCTCCTCGAACAGATAGCCGCGGGCATGGGGCAATTCGATCGTCACCCCCCCCGCCAGCGCCATGTCGCATTCGCCGTTCAACAGCGATTGTGCGGCCTGATGCACCGCCACCAGCGAGGTCGAGCAGGCCGTCTGCACCGAGATGCTGGGCCCCTTGAGATCGAAGATGTGGCTGACCCGGGTCGACAGGAAATCCTTGTCGTTGCCGGTGTGGCGCAGCAGGAACATGCCGGTGTTCCGGACCAGATCGGCATTCGAGCAGATGTTGAAATAGAAATAGCTGCCCATGCCGCAGCCGGCAAAAACGCCGATCGGGGCCTTGAATCCCTCGGGCGTGTGGCCGGCGTTTTCCAGCGCCTCCCACGCGCATTCGAGGAACTGCCGGTGCTGCGGGTCCATGATCGCCGCCTCCTTGGGCGACAACCCGAAGAACTCGGCATCGAATTTCTCGAAATCCTGAAGGATCGAGGCGGCGGGAACATAGTTCTTCTGCCGCATCCGCGCCGGGCTTTCGCCATTGGCGGTCAGTTCCTCGACACTCAGCTGGCGGATCGATTCGATCCCGTCGCGGAGATTGGCCCAGTATTGCGCGATATCGGGTGCGCCGGGCAGATGCGCCGCCATGCCGGTGATCGCGATGGCCCCTGCGGGAAGTTGCGCCGAAGCGTCCTGAGCGGTCATGGCGCCATCCATTCCGGTTTGTTGCGTGTCGCGGCGGGGTCGGCCAGGGGCCGCCGCGCCGCCATCAGTCTATCCAACTGCGCAGGATCTGCACCAGCTTGAGGCAACGGAAAAGACGGCATTTCTGTCAAATGCCAAGGCGTGGCGGCGGACCCCGCATCTGTCGTCATTTGCCTAACCAATTCAACATCAACACACAGACATAACAGCTAATTCGCAACACGCCGGGATTGAACCTGCCGCTTTGGACAGGTGGCAAGGCCGATCGGTTGCATCTGCGGCGATCCTAGCATGAATGCCCATGCCCAACGAGAAAAACCGCCGCCAAGGGTTAACGATCCGGGCGCCATGCCGCCTACAGCAGGCTGCGCGGTCCCTGCGGCAGCTGGCCGACCAGCCCGGACCATGCCGGCGCGCCCCGGCGCGGTGCCGCGGGCCGGGGCTCTGCCTCGGCCTGCCCCTCGGGCAGGCGGCGCAGGCTTTCGACATAGCCCAGCATCGCCCCCGAGAACATCCAGGTGAACGGGCTGATGGTCGCATTGGGCAGCAGGTCGACGAGGTTGACCGCCAGCACCAGCGCCGCCCCCGCCGGCAGGATCTCGACGGGCCGGCCGGCTGCCCGGTATGCCCGCCCCAGCAGCAGGATCGGCAGCACCAGCAGGCCGAACTGCGCCAGAAAGCCGAAGAAGCCGGAATAGCCCATGGCGATCACCCACAGCCCGTCGGTGGTCGAGACGGTCTCGCCGCTGGCCGGGTCGTGGATGCTGCTGCGTTCCCAGCCGCCCCAGCCGAAGGCCGGCCGCCTCATCGCATGGGCCAGCAGCGCGTCCTCGTTGTCGAAGCGGAATTCCAGCGATTGCGCCCGTTCCTCCGACACCCGCGCCGCCGCCTCGATCAGCCGGTCGGTCGGGATCACGTCAAGCGTGCGCAGCGTCGGATAGCTGAGGATCAGCACGGCCATCAGCATCGCCGCGTTCAGGATGCGCCGCGCACCGGCCAGCGCCAGCAGCGGGATCATCAGCGCCGCATAGATCAGCGCGGCCATGCTCTTGCACAGGACCAGCACCGCCAGCAGATAGACCGCGGCCAGCCGCCAGCGGCCGGCGGTCTCGGGCGGGGCGGTGCGCGCCAGCACCACCGCCAGCATCGCCGACATCGAGGTGAGGATCGCGATCCACAGCCCGTGTTCCAGGAAGACGATCGGCCGGAAGCCCCCCTGCCGCATCATCTGGGCGAAATCATGCTGGAAGAAGCCGTAGATGCGGATGTGCAGCTGCGGCGACATCCGCACCTCGTACAACATCGGCAGCGTGTAGCACAGGAAGGCCACGACGAGGGCCATCAGCAGCTGGCGCAGCGCCGCGGCGTCATTCAGGATCTCACGCGACAGGGCCCAGATGCACAGAAAGCCCAGCTGGCCCACCACCATCGAGGCCGCATCGTAAAGCCGCAGGGCCGGCAGCACCTTGTCGCTGTTGATATAGATGGGATCGCCATTGGTCAGCACGGTCAGGAACGGCCCGGCCAGCAGCACGACCGCGAAGACCCGCCCGATCCGGCTGGCCGGAAACAGCGGGATGCGCCGGCCCAGCACCATCCAGGCGAAGAAATAGCCGAACAGCGACGGGATGCTGTGCTTGCTGAGGCCGGGCAGCGCCGGCAGGTCCAGCGACATGCCCGCCGGCAGCAGCATGTAGCCCGCGAGGATCGACCAGATCACCGCCGATCGCGGCGGCAGCCGCAGATACATGGCCAGCGTGACAAAGGGCCAGCTGGTCATCATCAGGACGGCGAGGCTGTTGGGCATGGCTGAAATCGTCGGCAATCGTGACAGGCTACCCGACCAGACCTATCACAGCCGCGCCCGGCGACAAAGCGTCCGCGATTGCCCCTGCCCCGCAAAAATGCCAGATAACGCGAAGAATGCTGCCGATCCTCGCTTTGGCGGCTCCAGCGCATGACGGGCAGCATGAACTTCACCTATGGCGACCGCACGATTCGCGTGAACATGCCGGACCAGACGGCCCTGATGGCCGAGCTGACGCGGCGCTTCCGCGGGGGCGAGGGCTTCGCGCTGGCCACGATCAACCTCGATCACCTGGTCAAGCTGCGCGGCGACAGCGGCTTCCGCCAGGCCTATGCGGCGCAGGATCTGGTGGTCGCGGACGGCAACCCGATCGTCTGGCTGTCGCGGCTGGCGCGGCATCCGGTGACGCTGGTGCCCGGCTCGGACCTGGTGGTGCCGCTGGCGCGGCTGGCCGCCGCCGAGACGGTGCCCATCGCCCTCGTCGGCACGACCGAACTGGCGCTGGATGCCGCGGCGGCGCGGATCACGGCCGAGGCGCCGGGCACCCGCATCGTCGCGCGCATCGCCCCGCCGATGGGCTTCGACCCCGACTCGCCGGTCGCCGGCGAGATGCTGCGGCGGATCGAGGCAAGCGGGGCGCGGCTGTGCTTTCTGGCGCTGGGGGCGCCCAAGCAGGAACGGCTTGCGGCCCGCGGCCGGCGCGAGACGCCCGGCATCGGCTTTGCCTCGGTGGGCGCAGGGCTGGACTTTCTCGCCGGCAACCAGCAGCGCGCGCCCCGATGGGTGCGCCGGATCGCGATGGAATGGGTCTGGCGGATGCTGTCGGCCCCGCGTCGCCTGGTGCCGCGCTATGCCAGATGCGCGGCGATCCTGCCGGCCGAGACGATCAGCGCCCTGCGCCAGCGCCCCGGCCGATAGGCTATTTGTATTCGATCAGCCCGGCCCGCCTGCCGCGCAGCCGGTTCAGCAGGTAGGACAGCACCCCCTGCGCCTCGGCGAAGCGGCCCAGCACGGCAAACAGCGCGATGTCCCATGACAGCCGGTCGGACAGCCCGCGCCGCGCCGCGAGCCGCAGGATCTGCGCCGGATAGGCCAGTGCGAGCAGCAGCGCCAGCGCCGGCGACACCAGCGCCGCCAGCAGGATCGCCAGCGGCAGCGCCACCCCCCACAGCAGCGCGCGGCGGGCCTCGGCCACCCAGTGGCGGTCGGGCGGCGCGCCGTGCAGGGCCGCACCCTCGGCGAAGGCGTGGCCGGCCCGGCGGGTGCGCCGCCACCATTGGCCAAGGCGGGTCATTGCGGCGTCGTGCAGGGTCATCTCGGCATCCAGCCGCCAGACCGTGCCGCCGGCGCGGCGCAGCCGCAGGCACAGTTCGGGTTCTTCGCCGGCAATCAGATCCTCGCGATAGCCGCCCGACGCCGCCAGCGCCGGCAGCCGCATCAGCGCGTCGCCCCCGCAGGCCAGCGACTCGCCGACCGGCGTGTTCCATTCGGCATCGCACAGCCGGTTGAAGACCGACACCCCCGGAAAGCGTTCGCGCCGCCGCCCGCAGACCACCACCACCGCGGGGTGAGCGTCCAGAAAATCGCGCGCCTGATCCAGCCAGTCGGGTTGCAGGATGCAGTCGCCGTCGATCATCTGCACATAGCCGGGCGGCTCGGGGTGGGCCATGATCGCGGCCAGCCCGGCATTGCGCGCGCGCGCCGCCGTGAAGGGCCGCGCCATGTCCAGCAACACCACCTGCGCGCCCGCCGCCTCGGCGGCCAGCACGCTGCCGTCGGTCGAGCCGCTGTCGACATAGACGATCCGGCGCACGCCCGCGCGGCGCAGGGAGGCCAGACATTCGACCAGCCGGGTCCCCTCGTTGCGGCCGATGGCGATGGCATCGACCGCGTGCGGCCCGGACCCGTCCCGCTGCGTCACTGCGTCCAAGGCTTCCCCCATCGTCACATTCCGCTTACCATGTTCCGGAAATGCCCTAACATCGCAGTATCATGCACCAAACATGTTCTATTGTATAAATTGATTCCAATGCAGCATCTGTTACGCAGGCCGGGCATCGTCCAGACTGCACATGTGTTAGCGATCGGGTAGCGAGTAATGACCTCTGAGACGCCGCAGACCTCGCAAAGCGGGACCACGGTCGTGCCAGCGCCGACCAAGGTCGCACGTCTGCGTCTTGACCGCAGTGCGAAGCCCGCGCCATCGGTCACCGCCACGATCCCGCCCGCGATCCTCAGCGGGCGCGACTGGGCGACGATCCGCAGCCTGCGCACCGATGCCGCGACCATGCGCCGCCACAAGCTGTTCGTGGACAGCAGCGACGACGAGGTGACGCGCCGGTTCGACCTGCTGCGCACCCTGCTGACCGGCGCGATCGAGGAGCATGGCATCCTGCGGCTTGGCGTGACCGCGCCGACCTCGGGCTCGGGCACCTCCTTCATCGCGGCCAACCTGGCGCTGTCCATGGCGCGGCGGCCCAGCGCGCGGGTGCTGCTGGCCGACATGAACCTGCGCGATCCCGGCCTCGCGCGGCTGTTCGGCGCCAATGCGCCCGGCCCGCTGGCCGAGATCCTGTCGGGAAGCCAGCCGATCACCGATCAGCTGCGCCTGTTCGGCGGCAATCTCGCACTGCTGCTGAACACCCAGGCCGCGACCGGCAGCGCCGAGATCCTGCAGGAGCCGGCCACCGGCGAGGCGCTGCGCGACATGCGCCACCAGTTTGCCCCGACCATCGAGATCTACGACCTGCCGCCGGTCCTCGGCGCCGACGACACGCTGTCCTTCCTGCCCCAGCTTGACGGCGTGCTGATGGTCGCGGACGGCACCCGCAACACCGCATCGCAGCTGCGCGCGGCCGAGGAACTGCTGACCGGCCGGACCCGGCTGGTCGCCGTGATCCTGAACCGTGGCGAGATCCGGCGATCGCTGGCCGAGATCATTCAGAACATTCGTCCCCGCTGGCTTGGCGGGCGCAGGAAGGGATAGCCGATGGGCAGCCTTGGATCGATCAGTGACATCATGTCGGCGCTGTGGCGGCGGCGCTGGCTCATCGGCACGACGATTCTTGCCGGCAGCGCGGCCAGCTATCAGTTCGCGGTCAGCCGGCCGCACAGCTATGCCGCCTCGGCCGTGCTGCAGATCGAGACGCCGCGGTCGCTGGCCGAGGGGCCGCGCAGCACCGGGGGCATCGCAGCCGGCTACTGGCTGCAGCTGGTGCAGGCCCGGCTGATGGTGCGCGACAATGTCGTGACGCTGATCGACAAGTTCGACCTGTTCGCCGACATGCCGCAGATGAGCGAGGCCCAGCAGGTCGAGATGGTGCGCCGCGCCTTCCGCATCGAGCCGATCACCGGCGGACAGTATTACGCCAATGCCGATCAGTGGCCGGGCGTGCTGCGGGTGACCGCCACGATGGCCTCGCCGGAACTGGCTGCCGACATGGCCAACGAGATGGCCGAGAGCGTGCTGGAACTGAACGCCAGCACCCAGAACGAACGTACCCAGGAGACGCTGGAATTCTACAGCCGCGAAGAGGCGCGCATCGCCCGCCAGATCGACGCCGTGGAAAGCGAGATGGCCGCCTTTCGCAACGAGAACCTCGAGGTGCTGCCGACCACGCTGGACAACCGCCCCGAAGAGATGCGCACCATCGACACCGAGCTGAACGAATTGTCGGGCGATCTGCTGGAGGCGCGCAGCAAGCGGGCCGAACTCGAGGCCCGCGGCAATCTCAGCACCGTCGAACGGCGCGAGGCGCAGCAGCTGGACAGCCGCATCGACCTGCTGTCCACCCGCCAGCAGCAATTGCAGGACCGCATGGCCGAGATCCGGGCATCGGGCCGGCGCAGCGTGAATGCCGAGGCGCAGATCGAAGCGTTCGAGCGGCGCCTGCTGCAACTGCGCGAACAGCAGGCCGAGATGAGCAGCCGTCGCGCCGCCGCCGAAACCTCGCAGCGCCTGAACGCCGAACAGCAGGGCGAACAGTTCATCCTGCTGGAACGCGCGGTCGAGCCCGAATACCCGCTGTCCTCGGGGCGCCGCAAGATCATGGTCTTCGGCCTCGCCGCCTCGATGGGCCTCGCCCTCGGCCTGGCCCTGCTGATGGAACTGCTGAAGCCGGTCCTGCGCTCGGCAGGCAAGATGGAGCGCAGCACCGGGTTGCGCCCGGTCATGACGATCCCCGACATCCCCGACCGCCGCAAGGGCTGAAGCCCCGCGCCCGCCGTCGGGCCGGCACCGGGTTCGCACCGGCCGCGGACCTCGCGTCAGGCGCGGGCTGGCCCCCGGCCCGCATCACGCCGATCGGTCTCATGCAAAGCGCCGCCCCTCGCGGGGCGGCGCTTTGCATCTGCCGGGTCGGTCGGACGTGCGTCGCGCGCCGGGGATCAGCAGCCCGTGGCGCGGAACACCACACCGAAGGTCCGGACCAGGATCGCAGCGTCGCTGGCCAGCGACAGATCGCGCTCATAGCGGTCGTCATACCAGGCACGCGCCGCGAACGACGTGGCATTGCGGCCCGCGGTCTGCCAGAAGCCGGTGATGCCGGGACGCAGGCGATAGTAGCCACTGCCGGAATACATCTCTTGCTGCTCGGGCAGCATGGGGCGCGGTCCGACAAGGCTCATGTCGCCTTTCAGAACGTTCCAAAGCTGCGGCAGCTCGTCCAGCGAACTGCGGCGCAGCATGCGGCCCAGCACGGTGACGCGCGGGTCGTCGCGCAGCTTCTGCGTCTCGTCCCATTCCTTCCGCGCCGCGGGATTCTGGTCCAGATAGGCCGAAAGGCGCTGATCGGCGTCGACGACCATGCTGCGCAGCTTCCACATGCGGTAACGCTTGCCCTCGCGGCCAATTCTCTCTTGCGAATAGAACGGATTCCCGCCTTCGCGCATGATGAGAACCGCCAGCAGCAACACCAGCGGCAGCATGAAGGGCGAGCCGAGAACAACCAGCAGGATATCGAGGGGGCGCTTGAGGGCCTTGCGATAGAACCAGGGCCTCTGATCTTCGACAATCTTCACGCCTGCGACAGGAACAACGGCAACCATTTGATTTTCCAGCGTCATAGTGTCCACACCATTCACTTTTGACAGCCCTCCTGGCGACCGCACGAACCCGGCTCGTCAACAACACTGACAAGGGGCAACTTCGCCAAAACACGCATTTGGCGCCGTTCGGGGTCAGAGAGGGGATGTCTTTTACTGGAAGGACAATAACACTTCGGCGTCTTTCCGCCCATCGTTAAAGTTTTATTAAAAGGCAAAGTGACCTGACTTTTGGGACAGGTGAGGGGCCGCGAAACAATTCGGAATTGGTGGAACGTTTTGGAATACAACCTTGGGGTGTTTCCGGGTGCGCGGCGAGTCGGCGGCGCTGTGCCCACGGGCCGGGCCTTGATTCGTGACCGCCTGATGCGACGGTCAATGCGACAATCGTTGCAACGGCAAGGTTTCGCCCGGAACGGGCGCGGGCACGACTCCTCGGCCGCCGGGGCGGAGGGCAGGGATCCGGCGATCGAAGGGTGTCAGATCTGCCGCTCGGGCATCTGCACGACAAGGCCGTCCAGCTGGTCGGTCACCTTGATCTGGCAGGTCAGCCGCGACCGGTCGGGATCGGGCTCATAGGCGAAGTCCAGCATGTCCTCCTCCATCGGATCGCGCGGCGGCAGCCGGTCGATCCAGGCGGGGTCGACATAGACATGGCAGGTGGAACAGGCGCAGGCTCCGCCGCAATCGGCGTCGATGCCGGGGATGCCGTTGTCGCGCGCGCCCTCCATGACGGTCATGCCGGGCTTCACCTCGACCTCGTGGCGGGTGCCGTTATGTTCGATATAGGTGATCTTCGCCATGTCCATCTTTCCTTGCCTGGCGCCAGATAGGCGATCCGGCGCCCGATGAAAAGGGGCAGACCTTGCGGCCCGCCCCCCGTTCTCGCGGTCGGTGCTGCGGCGGCGCGGGCTATTCGGCCGCCTCGATCGGCAGCGCGACGAAGCGCGGCTCGCCGGCGCGACGGATCAGCATCAGCAGCGACTTCCGCCCGGCCTCGCGGGCCTCGTCGACACGCGCGTTCAGATCGGCGAGGTTCGCCACCGGCTGCTGGCCGGCCTCGGTGATGATGTCGCCCGCGGCGAGGCCCTTGTCGGCGGCGACGCCCTCGGGATCGACCGATTTGACGACCAGCCCCTTCATGTCGCGCGCAACGCCCAGTTCCGCCGCCAGATCGGGCGTCAGCGTCGCCAGCGTCATGCCCAGCATCTCGGATTCGCCCGGCGTCTGCGGGCTGACATCGGCGGCGCTGCCCTCGGCCAACTCGCGCCGGCCCAGGGTGACCCTCAGCGTCTGCGGGCCGCCATCGCGCTGCACGACGACCTCGACCGCCTCGCCGGCCGGCGCCTCGGCCACGCGGCGCACGAGGCCGCGGGTGTCCTCGACCTCGACGCCGTCAAAGCTGGTGATGACATCGCCCGCCTTCATGCCGGCATCGCGCGCCGGGCCCTCGGGGACATCGGTGATCATCGCACCGCGGCTTGCCCCCAGCCCCAGCGCCTCGGCCATGTCGGGCGTCACGTCCTGGATCTTGACGCCCAGCCAGCCGCGCCGCGTCTCGCCGTATTCGCGCAGCTGGTCGACGACCTTGCTGACCACGTTCGAGGCCATCGAGAAGCCGATCCCGATCGAGCCGCCATTGGGCGACAGGATCGCCGTGTTCACGCCGACCACCTCGCCGTTCAGGTTGAACAACGGGCCGCCCGAATTGCCGCGGTTGATCGCCGCGTCGGTCTGAAGATAGTCGTCATAGGTGCCCGACAATTCGCGATTGCGCGCCGAGACGATCCCCGAACTGGCCGAGAAGCCCTGCCCCAGCGGATTGCCGAGTGCCAGCACCCAATCGCCCACCCGCGCCTCATCGGAATCGCCGAAGGTCACGAAGGGGATCGGATCCGGGCTTTCAACCTTCAGCACCGCGACATCGGTGTTGGGGTCGGTGCCGACGACCTCTGCCGGCAGGGTCTTGCCCGAATAGAACTCGATCTCGATGGCATCGGCCCCGTCGATCACGTGGTTGTTGGTGACGATATAGCCATCGGCCGAGATCACGAAGCCCGAGCCGAGCGCGTTCGACCGCTGCGGCGGGCCGCGGCGCTGTTGCTGGCCGTCCGGTCCGGGCATGCCGGGAAAGCCGAAGTCGCGGAACAGGTCCGAAAACGGGCTGCCCTCGGGGAACATCGGGCCCTGCCCGCCGGCCGGGGCGGCCACGACCGAGGTGGTGGTGATGTTCACCACCGCCGGGGACACCTTCTCGACCAGATCGGCAAAGCTGTCCGGCATGACCTGCGTGCCGCGATCCTCGGCCACCGTCGCGCCAAGGGGCTGGTTGTTGTTCGCCGCCTCCTGTGCCTGCTGATCGACCTGCGGCGGGGTCTCGGTGGCGACCTGTTGTGCGCCCGCAAAGCCGAGCCCGACCGTCACGGCCAGCGCCGATGCGGTCAGGAGATGCCGGGGGGAAAGCGTCTTCATGCTGGATGTCCTCATCTGTCCGTGTCTGTCGGCATGTCTGAGGCACGGCCGACGGGTGATGTGAAAAGGATTTAGGGATCCGTGGCAAATAAACCACGCTCTCGCATGGTGAACTGATCGTGACTTTCATGTCGGACCGCGCGGCCCGCAGGGGGCCGCGCGTCACGGCGCATCTCAGTTGGCCGGGGCCTCGCCGCCATCCCCTGCCCCTGCCTCTGCCCCTGCCTCTGCGTCTGCGTCAGTCCCGGCAGCGGCGGGGGCCTCGGCGGGGGGAACCACCGCCGAGGGCTGCTCGGGCGGGGTCGCAAGGCTTTCGGGCACCGGCGTCAGCTTGACCCCGGCGGATTCGCCCAGGGGGTTGCCCTCGCGATCCGTCACGGTCGGCGTCACCAGGTCCTCGCCCTCGTCGCCGCCGGCCGCCGCGGCATCCGCACCCGCGGCGGGCTGCGCGTTGCGCGCGGGCACCGGGGTCGGCGAGGGATTGGCGCGGCTGGCGCCGTCATCGCGCAGATAGGTGAAGAACTCGCCGTCGGGCTGCATGACGATGCTGCTGTTCTCGCCGCGCAGGGCGCGTGAATACGAGGTCATCGACCGCGTGAAGGCGAAGAATTCGGGGTCGCGGCCGAAGGCGTCGGCATAGATCGCGTTGCGTTCGGCATCGGCTTCACCGCGCACGATCTCGGCGCGTTTCTGCGCCTCGGAGGTCAGCTCGACCACGGTCCGGTCGGCGGCCGCGCGGACGCGCTGCGCCGCCTCGCCGCCGCGGGCGATCTCGTCGGCGGCCTCGCGCTGGCGTTCGGCGCGCATCCGGGCATAGGTTGCATTCAGGTTCTGCTCGGGCAGGTCGGTCCGGGTCAGCCGCACGTCGATGATCTCGACCCCCAGTCCCGACGAGTTGTTGCGCGCCTCGTCGCGGATCTGGTTCATCAGCGCGGTCCGGTCGTCCGACAGCACCGTGGTCGAGGGCACCGCACCCAGAACCTCGCGGATGGCAGCGTTCACGATGGGCTCAAGCCGGCCCTGCGCCGCCTGGATGCCGCCGGTGCCGACCGCCTGGCGGAAGCGGACCGGATCGGTGATCCGCCAGCGCGCGAAGGCATCGACCACCAGCCGGCGATCGTCCAGCGGCGTCACCTCCAGCGGCGAGGTCGGCAGGCCGAGGATGCGGTCGTCATACTTCACCACATTGTCGAGGAACGGCACCTTGATGCCCAGCCCCGGTTCCTCCTGCACGTCGACCACGCGGCCGAGGCGCAGAACCAGCCCCTTTTCGCGTTCGTCCACGATGAAGATCGACGACATCGCCACTACGCCGGCGACGATCAGGGCGGGAACGGCAAGCGCCGAAAGGGTCAGTCTGCGGGTGGCCATCAGTTGCCTCCTCCGGTCGTCGTCATGCTGTTGCCCGGGGCGGCGTCGGCCCCGCCCCTCGGCCGGCGCAGCTGGTCAAGCGGCAGGTAGGGCACCACGCCCGAGCCCGAGCCCGCGCCCTGCCCGCCGATCCCGTCGCCGAGGATCACCTTGTCCACATCGCCCAGCACCTGCTCCATCGTTTCGAGATACATCCGCCGGCGGGTCACGTCGGGCGCCTTGACATATTCCTCGTAGATCGAGTTGAAGCGCGCGGCCTCACCGGCGGCGGTGTTCACCGCCTCGGCGCGATAGCCCTCGGCCTGTTCCAGCATCTGCGCGGCGTCACCGCGGGCCTGCGCAAGCACGCGGTTGGCATAGGCATCGGCCTCTTTCTCAAGCCGGTCGCGCTCCTGCTGGGCGGCCTGCACCTCGCGGAAGGCGTCGATCACCTCGCCGGGCGGGTCGGCGCGGTCAAGGTTGACGCGGACGACATTGATGCCCGACTGATAGGCGTCCAGCGTGCGCTGCACCGCCTCGCGCAGGTCGGTGGCGATCGCGCCGCGGTCGCGGTTCAGGATCGGTGCCAGTTCGCTGCGGGCGATGATGTCGCGCATGGCGGATTCGGCCACGGCGCGGATCGTGTCGGCCGGGTCCGCAAGGTTGAACAGGAATTTCTCGGGATCGGCGATGTTCCAGACGACCTGGTATTCCATGTCGACGATGTTCTGGTCGCGGGTCAGCATCAGGCCGCTGTCCATCGGACCGGACCGGCCGGTGCCGATCTCGGTGACGCGTTCGTTCGTGACCGGCACGACCTCTGCGGTGACGAAGGGCCAGGGCGCAAAGTTCAGACCCTCGCTGCCCACCGCCACGGCGCGGCCGAACAGGAACTCGACGCTCTTTTCGTTGGTCTGCACGCGGTAGAAGCTGGAAAACGCCCAGAGCCCGACCGCGACGAGCCCGGCGATCACCAGGGTCGAGCGGTTCAGCCCGAAGCCCGGCCCCGCAGGCCGACGCCCGCCGCCGCCCGTCGGGCCGCCGCCGCCGCGCCCGCCCATCAGCACGCGCAGCCGTTCCTGGCCCTTCTTCATCAGCTCCTCGATCTCGGGCAGGGGCTGTTCGCCCTGCCCCGGCCGGCGCGGTCCCTTTGGCGGCTGCTGTTCGCCCCAGGGGCGGTTGGATGGCCGCTTGCCGCGATCCTCGTCGTCTCCGCCGCCATTGCCGCCGCCGCCCCAAGGGCCCTGATTTGCCATCCGCTCGACCTTCTTTCCCTGATTATTCCGCTTGTTGCAAACTGGGGGCGGGGGGCGAAATGTCAACCCTGCCCCGCCGCGCGCCGCCCGGAAACAGCCGCGGCACAGGGCCGCGCCGGATCACGTTTCGGTTGCCCCGGCGCCATGCCGCCGCGCGGGGTGGCGCATGGTGACCAGTTCCTCGGCCGCCGTGGGATGCACCGCCATGGTCGCGTCGAACTGCGCCTTGGTCGCGCCCATGGTGATCGGGATGGCGGCCAGCTGGATCATCTCGCCGGCCTCGGGGCCGAAGATGTGGCAGCCCAGAACCCGGTCGCTGGCCGGATCGACCAGCAGCTTCATCGCCGTGCGCGCATCCGATCCCGCGAACATCGACCGCATCGGCCGGAACACGGTGCTGTAGACATCGACCGCGCCTGCGGCCCTCGCCTCGTCCTCGGTCGGGCCGATGCTGCCCAGCTCGTGCGGGCGCAGATAGACGGCACTGGCCACCGGGTCATGACTGACCTTGCGGGGGCGGGCGCCGAAGATCGTGTCGGCGAAGGAATGTCCCTCGCGGATCGCCACCGGCGTCAGGTTCACCCGGTCGGTCACGTCGCCCACCGCGAAGATCGAGGGGACCGCGCTTTGCGACCAGTCGTCGACCTCGATGGCGCCGTTCGGCCGCAGCCGGACCGCGGTGTTCTCCAGCCCCAGATCGGCGGTATAGGGGGCGCGCCCGATTGCCAGGAACACCGCGTCGAACTGGTCCTCGCTGCCGTCGTCGAACCGGGCCAGGATGCGCCCGTCCCGCCGTTCCAGGGCCTTGGGCGTCAGCCCCAGGCGCAGGTCGACGCCGATGTCCAGCAATTGCTGCGTCGCCATCTCGCGCATCTCGCGGTCGAAGCCGCGCAGCACAGCGTCCCCGCGATAGGCCATCACCGTCTGCACCCCCAGCCCGTCGAGGATGGTGGCAAACTCGCAGGCGATGAAGCCGCCGCCGACCAGCAGGGCGCGGCGCGGCAGCCGGTCCAGCAGGAACAGGTCGTCCGAGATCAGCGCCAGCTCGTCGCCGGGAATGCCGAGCCGGCTGGGCCGCCCGCCCACCGCGATCAGGATGTGCCTGGCGGTCTTGCGGGTGCCGTCGGCCAGTTCGACGGTGTGGTGGTCGGCAAGGCGGGCGCGCTGGTGATGGATCTCGACGCCGGCCCGTTCGGCATTGGCGGTGTAGGCCAGTTCCAGCCGGCGCAGCTCGGCGTCCAGCTTCTCGCGGAACAGTGTCCAGTCGAAATGGCCGCTGTCGGCGTCGCACCAGCCATAGCCGCGCATCTCGGCGGCCATCAGAGGCGCGCTGGCGGCAAAGACCATCAGCTTCTTGGGCACGCAGCCGCGGATCACGCAGGTGCCGCCCATGCGGCTTTCCTCGGCCAGCCCGACCCGCGCGCCGTATTCGCCCGCCGCGATGCGCGCCGCGCGCACCCCGCCCGAGCCGCCACCGATCACGAAGAGATCATAGTCGAAACTCACGAGCGGGCCTCGGCCTCGTGGGCCAGCATGTCGGCGTCGATGTCGGCGCTGCGATCGAGGGTGACCACATCGCCGTCGGGCTTGCCGATGATCGCCAGATCGCACATGCCAAGAAACAGCCCGTGTTCGACCACGCCGGGGATCGCCGACAGCGCCCGCGCCAGCAGCACCGGGTCGGGGATCGCCTGCAGATGCAGGTCGAGGATGAAGTTGCCCTCGTCGGTGATCCAGGCATCGCTGCCCTTCAGGCGCTGCATCACCTCGCGATCGCCCAGATCCAGCCCCTCGAGGGCGCGCCGCACCAGCGTGCGCGTGGTCTCGAATCCGAATTGCAGCACCTCGACCGGCAGCGGGAAGGCGCCAAGCCGGTCGACGATCTTGCCGGGGTCGGCGATCACCACCATCCGGTCGCTGGCCGCCGCCACGACCTTCTCGCGCAGATGCGCGCCGCCGCCGCCCTTGATCAGGTGCAGGTCGGGATCGACCTCGTCGGCGCCGTCGATGGTCATGTCCAGCCAGCCGATCTCGTCCAGCGTCTCGACCCGCAGGCCCAGCCCCGCGGCCAGTTCGGCCGTGGCCTTCGATGTGGCCGCGCAGCGCAGCGACAGCCCCTCGGCGCGGACGCGCCCGGCCAGCAGCTCGACCATGATGCTGGCGGTCGAGCCGGTGCCAAGTCCCAGCTTCATGCCATCGCGCACCAGCGCGACCGCCGCGCGCGAGGCGGCAAGCTTGGCCGGATCGGGTTGAGGGTTCTGCGTCATCGAAGGCTCCTGGCTGCCGGGGATCGTGGCCCATGGTCGTGGCACATATAGGACAGGGCGCGCCGAAGGGCGAGGGACTTTGCCCCGGCCGCCCCGGATCGGCGCCGCTCAGGCGCGGGTGGTCGTCTTGGGCAGGATGACCGTGAAGCGGCTGCCGGCGCCGCGCTGGCTGTCGATCTTCAGCCGGCCGCGATGGCGGTTCACGATGTGCTTGACGATGGCCAGCCCCAGCCCGGTGCCGCCCTGCGCGCGCGACCGGTGGGTGTCGACGCGGTAGAAGCGTTCGGTCAGGCGCGGCAGGTGCATCTCGTCGATGCCCTCGCCGCGGTCGGCGATCTCGACCGCCCAGGCCGGGCCGCGCAGCATCGGCTCGTAGGCGATGCGGTGCAGCCGCACGCCCAGATAGCCGCCGCCGCCGCCGTATTTCAGCGCGTTCTCGATCAGGTTCTGGAACACCTGCACAAGCTGGTCGGCATCGCCCGGCAGGCTCTGGCTGCCCTCCAGCCCGCCGGTCTCGACCGTGACCCCGGCGGCCGAGATGGCCGGCGACAGCGTCGCCAGCACGCCCCGCAGCAGCAGCGGCAGATCGACATCGGCCGAGGGCCTGCGGCGTTCCTCGGACTGCACCCGGCTCAGCGACAGAAGATCGCTGACCAGCCGGTTCATGCGGCTGGCCTCGGCCTCCATGATGTCGAGAAACCGGCCGCGCGCCTTCACGTCGTCGCGGGCCGGGCCGCGCAGCGTCTCGATGAAGCCCATCATCGCGGTCAGCGGGGTCTTCAGCTCGTGGCTGACATTGGCGACGAAATCGCGGCGCATCTGCTCGGCCTCCTCGGCCACCGAGATGTCGAGGACCGCCACCGTCGCCCCGCGGCCCAGCGCCGCGGGCAGCGCCGCCACGGTGATCTCGGCGGCGATGTCGCGGCCGTCGGCCAGGATCTGCGCGCGCAGCAGGGCCACCCCCTCGGCCGGGGGCGGCAGCGTCGGATCGGGCAGCGGCGCCGGATGCAGGTCGGGGCGGATCGCCCAGTCCAGCGCCGCGACCACGGCGGGATGGCGGATCACCGTGACGAAGGGCCGGTCGGCCAGGTCCGTGCCGAACAGCGCCGCGGCGGCGGGATTGGCGCCGATCACCCGGGCGCGCTGGTCCACGGCCAGCATCGGCACCGGCACGCCGGCAAGGAACTCGGCCGCCCGGCGCTGCGCCTCGCGCGTCATTCGATGCGCCGCAGCCCGGCGCGGAAGCGGGCGGCATTGGCGCGATAGCGCGCCGCCGAGGCCAGCAGGCCCGCCCGCGCCGCATCGTCAAGCTGGCGCACCACCTTGCCGGGCGCGCCCATCACCAGCGCGCCGGCCGGGATCTCCTTGCCCTCGGCGATCAGCGCCCCGGCACCGATCAGCGCGCCATCGCCGATCACCGCGCCGTTCAGGATCGTCGCGCCCATGCCGACCAGCACGCCGGCCCCGATGCGGCAGCCATGCAGGATGGCGCGATGCCCGATCGTGCAGTCCGGCCCGACCAGCAGCGGATGGCCGGGATCGGTGTGCAGCACGCAAAGGTCCTGCACGTTGCTGCCGCGTCCGACGCGGATCTCCTCGGTATCGCCGCGCAGAACCGCACCCCACCAGACCGACGACCCGGCCTCCATCACCACGCGCCCGATCAGCCGGGCGTCGGGCGCCACCCAGGCATCCCCGGCCAGTTCCGGCGCCAGCCCGTCCAGTTCCCAGATCATCCCTCGTCCTCCTCCATCAGCCGGCGCACGAATCCGCTGAGCCCGGCCTGCCGGATCCGGCGCAGCCGCTCGGCGGTCAGGATCGCGCGCAGCCGCGCCTCGGTCGCGTCCAGATCGTCATTGACCAGCACGTAATCGTATTCGGCCCAGTGGCTGATCTCGGCGCGGCTTTTCTGCATGCGGCCGGCGATCACCGCGTCGCTGTCCTGGCCGCGGCCGCGCAGCCGCCGCTCAAGCTCGGGCAGCGAGGGCGGCAGCACGAAGATCGACACCACATGCCCGCCCAGCGCCGAGGCGCGGATCTGCTGGCCGCCCTGCCAGTCCACGTCGAACAGCGTGTCGCGCCCCTCGCGCATTGCCGCCTCGACGGGGGCGCGCGGGCTGCCATAGAGATTGCCGAACACCTCGGCATGTTCCAGCATCTGCCCCTCGGCCACCAGCGCGCGAAAGCTGTCGGGACTGGTGAAATGGTAATGCTGCCCGTCGATCTCGCCGGGGCGCGGCGCGCGGGTGGTGGCCGAGACGGAAAAACGCAGGCTGTCGTCCCACGCCATCAGCCGTCGCGCGAGGGTCGATTTTCCCGCCCCCGAGGGCGACGACAGGATGATCAGCAACCCGGTCCGGTCCATCGGCGTCTTTCCTTGCGGCCAGCGTCGGGTGCGGGATGGACCAGCCGCAACCGGGGGTCAAGCCCCGCGGCCAAGATCCTGCTGGCCGCGCAGGCGATCATGCCTTAACCATTTGTTAGGAAACGACTCGGTCCGGGCATCGCTTCCGGGCTATTCTGCGGCCACTGGGGCTGGTCCGCGCATCGCGGCGGCCGTGTTCGGTCAAGGGTCAACGGGGTTTCGGCGTGTCCGACAGGAAAGGCAAAGACGATCCGCAAATGCCGCCCGCCGGGACGGGCGCGGCCTCGGCCCAGCTGATCCGGCTGGCCGATTTCGACCGCGCCCAGCCCGCCCGGCTGCTGATCGAGATGCGCGACTACTGGCAGGGGCTGCGGCGCGGCCGGGCGGTGCCGGCGCGCGCCGACATCGAGCCGCGCGGCATCCACCGGGTGCTGGACTACGCCTTCATCCTGGAACGCATCGCGCCCGGCGCGGCGCGGTTCCGTCTGGCCGGACGCCACCTCATCGACCTGATGGGCATGGAGGTGCGCGGGATGCCGGTCTGCGCGTTCCTCAACCCGCGCTCGCGCGGGCGGTTCTCGGACGTGCTGGAAAGCGTGTTCAAGGCCCCGCAGATCGCCGAGCTGCGCCTGCACGGCAAGGCCGAATATGCCCGCCCCCAGCTCGAGGCGCGGATGCTGCTGCTGCCCCTGCGCTCGGATCTGGGGGATGTCACGCGGGCGCTTGGCTGCCTGATCGCCGAGGGAACGCCGGGCGTCGCGCCGCGCCGCTTCGACCTGATCGAGGATGCGGTCAGCCCGATCATCGAGGGCGGCAGCACGCTGGCCCCGACCCCCTCCGCCTGCGGCATGGCCGAGGACGCGGCCCCCTATGGCAGGGTCGACCGCATCCTGTCGCGCGGCCGCGACCGCCGGGCGCAGGCCGCCCCGCCGGCCGAGGCGCCGCCGGCCGGGACCATGCCCGCCACCGATCCCGCCGCCAGACCCGCCGCCAGCCCTGCCCGCCATCCCGACCCGGCCCCGGCGGCCACGCCGCAGGACCGGCGGGCGCTGTTCCGCATCGTCTCGACCGACGGCAGCTAGGCGCCCTTCAGCTGCGACCGCCAGTGCCAGCGATAGATCGCGGCGGGGGCCGGCGCCTCGCGCGCCATCGAGGCCAGCATCTGGTCCTCGTATCGCAGGAAACCCAGGTTCTTCAGCAACCGGCGCGAGGCCGGGTTGTCCAGAAACACGTCGGCCAGCAGTTCCTGCGGATCGAAGCGGGCCACGATCTCGGCCAGGAAGGCCGCCACCATCTCCTGCCCCAGCCCCTGCCCGGCCAGCCGGTGATCGAGGAAATAGAAGATCCGGCCGGGCGCCCCGCCGCTGATCCCGACCGAGCCGGCGACCTGCCCCTGATGGCGCACGACCAGCCGCATCGGCGGCAGCAGCCCGTCGCCCTCGAAGATCGCCGCGAACGCCTCATCGGCCATGCCGGGACGAAAGCGCAGCAGGTTGCGCGCGACCTCGGGCGCCGTCGCGATGCGCTGCAGCGCGGGCAGGTCGTCCTGCCGCACCGCGTCGATCAGCAGCCGCGGGGTCGTCAGCCTGACGCCGTGCAGCCGGGCGAAATCGGCCCGCGACAGCTGCAGCGTGATGCCCGGCAGATGGCGGCCCTGCGGCTGCGACCACAGCCGTGCGGTGCCGGTCTGCCGGAAGCCCAGCCGCTGCATCAGCCGCGCCGATCCGGCATTGCCCTCGAGATGGGTGGCCTCGATCACCTGCGCACCGGCCAGGAAGCGCCGCGACAGGGCCAGCACGGCGGCGCGCAGCCCCGCGCCCCGGCGCTGCTGGTCGGGGGCGATCCAGATGCCGAAGGTCTGGCCGGCCCGCACCATGCCGATCAGCCGGTCGCCCTGCCGCACGGCATGTTCGTCAAGGCCCGCACCGGCCACGAAGGCGGCCGCGTCCTCGGCGCCGTAGGGCCAGCGCGCCGCCGTCAGCCATTGCGTCACCTGCCAGTCGGCCAGCGCCGCCGCGATCGCCGCCGCATCCTCGGGCCAGGGTCGGCTGAGGATCAGCTGCGGGGCCATCGGCTCAGCTGACCGTCACGACGCGCACCACGCCGCCGCGCGCCGACAGCGCGATCTCTCCGGCGGCAAGGCGCAGCGCGTCATGGCCGAACACCTCGGCCCGCCAGCCATGCAGCGCCGGCAGGTCGCGCTCGCCTGTGGCGATGGCGTCAAGCTCGGCCGACGAGGCGATCAGCTTGGGCGCCACGCCCGCCGCATCCGCCTTGGCCTTCAGCAGCACCCGCAGCAGGTCCGACAGCGCGGCATTGCCCGGCCGCCCCGGCTCGTCCGATTTCACCTGCGGCAGGTCGCGCGCCTCCTGCCCGGCCTTCACCGCCGCCAGGATTCCGGCGGCGATGTCGCCCTTGCGCGCCTCGCGCAGCAGCAGCCGCGAGCGGCCCAGATCGGCCTCGTTGGCGGGCTTGGTCGAGGCCAGCTCGATCATCGCGTCGTCCTTGAACACCCGCGAGCGGGGAATGTCGCGATCCTGCGCATAGGATTCGCGGAACCGCGCCAGCTCGCGCAGGATCGCAAGGAAACGCGGCGAATTCGTGCGCGTGCGCACCTTCATCCAGGCTTCCTCGGGCCGCGTGATGTAGGTCTCGGGGTCCTCCAGCACGGCGACCTCCTCGGCCAGCCAGCCCTCGCGGTCGTTCTTGCGCAACTCGGCCGCGAGGAATTCGTAGATCACCCGCAGATGCGTGACATCGGCCAGCGCATAGGCCTTCTGCGCGTCCGACAGCGGCCGGCGCGACCAGTCGGTGAAGCGCGAGGACTTGTCCAGATTGGCCTTGGCGATCTTGCGCACCAGCGTCTCGTAGCCGGCCTGCTCGCCAAAGCCGCAGACCATCGCCGCCACCTGCGTGTCGAACAGCGGCTCGGGAAACAGGCCCGCATCGTGAAAGAAGATTTCCAGATCCTGCCGCGCGGCGTGAAACACCTTGACCGTCGCGGTATGGCGGAACAGGTCGTAAAGCGGCTCCAGCGACAGCCCCTCGGCCAGCGGATCGACCAGCACGGCCTCGCCTCCGGCCTCCTTCGGGGTCGAGGCGGGCGGCAGCGCCATCTGGATCAGGCACAGCTTCGACCAGTAGGTGCGCTCTCGCAGGAACTCGGTATCGACGGTGACATAGGGCGCCGATTTCGCCGCCTCGCAGAAACGGGCAAGGTCTTCGGTGCGGGTGATGGTGATGATGTCGTCGCTCATTCGGCTCTTTCGGGGTCGGGCGGTTCGTCCGCCAATCGCAACGGGATAGGCGCAAGACGCCGAAAAGGGAAGAGTGATTGACCTGCCGCGCGCGCCCTGCGGCGTTTCGCGAATCGGCGGCAGATGCGAGGCTGGACCCTGACCGCCGCGCTGCCGACGCGATCCGTGCCGGCGGGCCTTCACCAGGAAAGGACATTCCTTGAGACATTTCATGACATTGGCCCTGCTGGGCTGGCTGGGCCTTGGCGCCCCCGCCCATGCCTGGGAGTTGACCAAGGGGCCCGATCACGCAGCCACCTTCACGACGGATGGCGACTATCTGCTGAGCATTTCCTGCCAGCGCGGCCGCGACCACCTGGAATTCGGCCTGAACGACCGCACCTTGCGGGGGGACGGGTTCGAGGCCGTGCGCGCGGTGATGATGTGGATCAAGGCGCCGGACGGGCGGACGGACAAATGGTCCATCGAGGTCAGCCAGGAGGGCCCGAGCCTGACCGGGCGGATCGCCTTTTCCGCTCGGACCCTGGATTTCTTCGGCAATGCCGAAAGCCTCGAGGTCGAGGATATCTTCGGTCGCCGGACGCTGCTGCGTTCCGACATGAAGGGCACCGGCGCGGCCCGCATCGCCTTTCGCGAACGCTGCGGGATCTGATCAGAGGGGCGCGATGTCGCCCCCGGCCCGCAGGGCGTGGAAATCGGCCACGAAGGCATCCAGCCGGCCCGCGGCGATGGCGGCGCGCAGCCCGGCCATCAGATCCTGATAGTAATGCAGGTTGTGCCAGGTCAGCAGCATTCCCGAGATCATCTCGCCGGCGCGGAAGACATGGTGCAGATAGGCCCGCGAATAGCCGGTGCAGGCCGGGCAGGTGCAGCCCTCGTCCAGCGGGCGCGGGTCGTCCTGGTGGCGGGCGTTCTTGATGTTGACCTGCCCGCGCCGGGTCCAGGCCTGGCCGGTGCGCCCCGACCGCGAGGGCAGCACGCAATCCATCATGTCGATGCCGCGCTGCACCGCGCCCACGATGTCGTCGGGCTTGCCGACGCCCATCAGGTAGCGCGGCCGGTCGGCGGGCAGCAGGTCGGGCGCATAGTCGAGGACGCCGAACATCGCCTCCTGCCCCTCGCCCACGGCCAGCCCGCCGATGGCATAGCCGTCAAAGCCGATCCCGCGCAGCGCGGCCGCGCTTTCCTCGCGCAGCGCGCGGGTCACGCCGCCCTGCATGATCCCGAACAGCGCATGGCCCGGCCGGTCGCCGAAGGCGTCGCGCGACCGCTGCGCCCAGCGCATCGACAGCCGCATCGAGGCCGCGACCTGATCCTCGGTCGCGGGCAGGGCCGGGCATTCGTCGAAGGCCATCACGATGTCGCTGCCCAGCAGGCGCTGGATCTCCATGCTGCGTTCGGGCGTCAGGACGTGGCGCGAGCCGTCGATATGGCTGGCGAAGGTCACGCCCTCTTCGGTCAGCTTGCGCAGCGGGCCGAGGCTCATCACCTGGAAGCCGCCCGAATCGGTCAGGATCGGGCCGTCCCAGTTCATGAAGCGGTGCAGCCCGCCCAGCCGGTCGATGCGCTCGGCCCCGGGGCGCAGCATCAGGTGGTAGGTGTTGCCCAGCAGGATGTCGGCGCCGGTGGCGCGCACCGACTGGGGCAGCATCGCCTTGACGGTCGCGGCGGTGCCGACCGGCATGAAGGCCGGGGTGCGGATGGTGCCGCGCGGGGTGTCGATGCTGCCGCTGCGGGCGCGGCCGTCGGTCGCGGACAGGGTGAAGGCGAAGCGGTCGGACATCGGCGGGGCCTGCGCGGTCGGGGTCGGGAAACGGCGCTGCATAGCCCGTCCCGCCGGTCGGCGCAACGCGCGGCGGGCATGCCGGGCGGACTGGACCCGGGGCGGCGGGTGCCCTATATAAACTCTCGGAATTGACAGGATGACGCCATGACCGAGCCGATGATGGAAGGCGCGCCGCTGATCGCGCCGTCAAGCACCGACCACCCTCTGTACGAGGCGGTGGTCGAGGCCTGCAAGACGGTCTACGACCCCGAAATTCCGGTGAACATCTATGATCTGGGGCTGATCTACACGATCGAGATCACCCCCGCCAACGAGGTCCGGGTCATCATGACGCTGACCGCGCCGGGCTGCCCGGTGGCCGGCGAGATGCCCGGCTGGGTCGCCGACGCGGTCGAGCCGCTGCCCGGCGTGAAGCAGGTCGATGTCGAGATGACCTTCCAGCCGCAATGGGGCATGGACATGATGTCCGACGAGGCGCGGCTGGAACTGGGCTTCATGTAGGCAGGCCGGGATCTGCGTCCCGCGACCGCCGGGGGCTTTCTGCCCCCGGACCCCCGAGGATATTTCGGCCAAGGCAAGGCGGGGTCGGGGCTTTCGCGCGGCGGCCTTGAGGGCGGGCGGTCGAGGGCCTATCTTGGGGGCAGGATATGAGGAAGGTTCGACCATGTTCGCCATGCCCGGCGCATCGCCTGTCACCATCACCCCCGCCGCCGAGCGGCAGATCGCCCGGCTGATGGCCGGTCGCGACGCCTTCGGGCTGCGCATCGGCCTGAAGAAGGGTGGCTGTGCGGGGATGGAATACACGATGGAGCTGGCCGAGGCGGCCGGGGCCAACGAGGAGGTCATCGAGCAGGGCGCGGCGCGGGTGATGATCGCGCCGATGGCGCAGATGTTCCTGTTCGGGACCGAGATCGACTATGAGACGGGCCTGCTGGAGGCCGGGTTCCGCTTTCGCAACCCGAATGTGACCGATGCCTGCGGCTGCGGCGAATCCGTGCGGTTCGAGCCGATCGCGGGCAGCCGCGCCGGCGAGGGCTGAGGAAGGGGGTCCGAGGCGGGGGTCCGAGGCGGGGGCAGGGCCAGTCCGGGGCTAGTCCGGGCGGGGCCGGTCGTCCCATTCGTCACTGAGGATGCGCTCGGAATCGCCCTTCGGGTCCTCGAACTGGCGCGCGCGCAGCGCCCAGAGGAAGGCAAGGAGGCCGATGGCGCCAAGCCCGAGCGAGACCGGAATGAGGATCGCGAGGATTTCCAACTGCGTCCCCCCCTAGCGCCGCAGCCGCAGCGCGTTCAGCGTGACGGTGATCGAGCTGGTCGACATGGCCAGCGCGGCGATCAGCGGCGTGGCGAGGCCCGCGATGGCGACCGGCACGGCGACGAGGTTGTAGATCACCGAGATGGCGAAGTTCTCGCGGATGCGGGCGGTGGCGCGGCGGGCGATGACCAGCGCCTCGGCCACCGGGGCGAGGTCGTGGCCGGTCAGCACCATGTCGCTGGCCACCCGCGCGGCGTCCAGCGCCGAGGCCGGCGAGATCGAGGCATGGGCCCGCGCCAGCGCGGCGGTGTCGTTCAGCCCGTCGCCGACCATCAGCACCCGCGCGCCCGCCTCGGCCAGCGCCGCGACCGCCGCCGCCTTGCCCTGCGGATCGACGCCCGCGTGGCATTCCGCGATGCCCAGTTCGGCGGCCAGCGCGGCCACCGCAGCCGGGCGGTCGCCCGACAGCAGGATCACCCGCCGGCCATCGGCGCGCAGCCGGGCCACGCAGGATGCGGCGCCGGGGCGCAGGCGGTCGGTGAAGTCCAGCCGGATCGGCGCGCCCCGACCCTCGACCGACAGCCAGGCGGCGCTGCCCGGCCGATCGGCGCCGTCCTCGGCTATGCCCAGCCAGTCGGCCCGGCCCAGCCGCACCCGGCGCCCCTGCCACAGCGCCGAGACCCCCTGTCCGGGCCATTCCCTCTGCGCCTCCAGCGCGGCGGCGCGATCGCCCGCCAGCGCCTCGGCCAGCGCCCGCGACAGCGGATGCGCCGAGCCCTGCGCCAGCGCCAGCGCGACGGGGCGCAGATCGGCCGGCAGCACCTCGGCCGCCGCCAGGCGGGGCTGGCCCATGGTCAGCGTGCCGGTCTTGTCGAAGACCACCGTGTCGACCGCGGCCATGCGTTCCAGCGCGGTGCCGTCCTTGATCAGCAGCCCGCGGCGGAACAGCGCGCCCGACGCCGCGGTGGCCACCGCCGGCACCGCCAGCCCCAGCGCGCAGGGGCAGGTGATGATCAGCACCGCCGCCGCGATGTTCACGGCGAGGCGCAGATCGCCCGTGGCCCAGACCCAGCCCGCGAAACTGGCCAGCGCCAGCAGGTGCACCGCCGGCGAATAGGCCCGCGCCGCCCGGTCGGCCAGCGAGGCATGGCGGCCGCGCGCGGCCTCGGCGGCCTCGACCAGCGCGGTCAACCGCGCCAGCGAGCTGTCGCGCCCCGCCGCCGTCACCCGCAGAACCAGCGGCCCGGTCAGGTTCACCTCGCCCGCCGACAGCATCTGGCCGGGGCCGGCCGGCACGGGCAGCGTCTCGCCGGTCAGCAGGGCGCGGTCGATCTCGCTGCGGCCCTCGGTGATCTCGCCATCGGCGGGCACGCGCGCGCCGGGCCGCACGCGGATCAGGTCGCCGGGGCGCAGGCTGGCCACCGCCACCGCCTGCTCGCCTTCGGGGCCGATGCGCAGGGCGCGCGGCACCTCGAGCGCGGTCAGCTCGGCCGCGGCGGATCGCGCGATGGCGCGGGTGCGGTGGTCCAGATAGCGGCCGATCAGCAGAAAGAAGCACAGCATCACCGCCGCGTCGAAATAGGCGTGATGGCCCGATTGCGTCGTTTCGTAGACCGAAATCGCGGTGGCCAGCACCAGCGCCAGCGAGATCGGCACGTCCATGCCCAGCCGCCGCGCCCGCAGCGAGGCCGCCGCGCTGGCGAAGAAGGGCCGGCCGGCAAAGGCGATGGTGGGCAGCGCGATCGCCGCCGAGATCCAGTGGAACAGGTCGCGGGTCGCGGCCTCGGCGCCGGACCAGACGGCAACCGACAGGATCATGATGTTCATCATCGCAAAGCCCGCGACGCCGATCCGCATCAGCAGGTCGCGCCCCTGCCGGTCGGCGGCGGTCGCCGACAGCGCCTCGGGGTCCAGCTCGTGCGCCTCATGGCCGATGCGCGCGAGAACCGGGATCAGCTCGTCGGCGGCGAGGCCGGGCGCATCGACGGTCACCCGGCGCAGCGTCAGGTTCACGCGGGCCGTGCGGACGCCGGGATGGCCGGTCAGGGCCCGTTCCACATCGCTGATGCAGGCCGCGCAATGGGCGGCCGGCAGCGACAGGATCAGCGTGCCGCCCGCATCGCGCCCGGCCCCGCCCGCCTCGGCCAGCCGACCGGCCAGCGGGGCGGCGTCGCAGGCCGGGCAGGCGCCGAGGCGCGGCGAAACGGCGGGCGCGGGGCGCCGGGCGGCCGGCCCCGCTGCGGCTGCGCCCATGTCACTCATCGCGGCCGGCCCCGCCGCTCACCCGCAGGCCGAGGCGCTGGCGGAACGGCGTGCCGTCCGGGGCGGTGGCGCGCAGATGGATGGTCCACAGCCCCGGCTCCAGCCGCAGCGGCGCGGTGTAAAGCCCGCCCTCGGGGCGGAAGGCCGGGGTCTGGTCGTCGCGGATATGGGTCGGCCGCCCGACCGTCGCGGTCAGCGCCTGCGGCCGCACCGGCATCCCGTCCGGGCCGGTCAGCGCCAGGCTCAGCGTCGCGCCGTCATGGCTGGCACTGGCGGTCCAGCCCAGCGATTGCTGGGCGTTGCGGTCCCGATCGAACTGCTGCGAGGCGACATAGGAATTGGGCACCTCCAGCCCCGGAAAGGTGCCGACCGCCAGGAATGCGAGGGCCAGGTTCACCGCGATGATGACGCCGAAGGCCGCAAGGGTGATCGCCAGGACATGCCGGCCGGTCAGTTCGCGCTGCATGGCCTAGTCCCTTCCGTGAAACACCGTCTCGACCGAGGCCGAGCCGTCGCCGTCGCGGTCCCTCACCACCAGTTCCAGCGGCGCGCTGGACGCCTGCGCCAGCGCCGAGCCGGCGGGCGCGGTCAGGTAAAGCCGCGCGCTCAGCGTCGCGTCGGGGGCGACCTCGACACTATTGCCCTCGGCGCCCTCGATGGCCAGCGCCAATTCCCCGGCCCCCGCGCCGGCGACCGCGAATTCATAAAGCCGCGCCTGGTTCTGCATGTTGCGCAGGCGCAGCTCGTAGGTGTTGCGGACCGATCCGTCCGACATCGTGACGAATAGCGGATTGCGCACCGGCGAGACGTTCAGCGCCACCGGAGAGCGCAGGAACAGCGCCACCACCAGCAGCAGCCCGATGCCCGCCCACAGCGTGAAATACAGGATCGTGCGCGGGCGCAGCAGATGGCGCAGCAGCGGCCGGGGGCTGGCCCCGGCGCGCTCGGCCGTCTCGTCGCTCAGGGCCATGTAGTCGATCAGCCCGCGCGGCTTGCCGATGCGGTCCATGATCTCGTCGCAGGCGTCGATGCACAGCGCGCAGGTGATGCATTCCAGCTGCTGGCCGTCGCGGATGTCGATGCCCATCGGGCAGACATTCACGCAGGCCAGGCAGTCGATGCAGTCGCCGCGCGCCGCCGCAGGCGAAGGGGCGGCTACCGCGGGCGCAGGGGCGGGCGCCGCGGGCGCAGGGGCGGGTGCAGATGCGGGGATCGTGATCGGCGCCGCGGCCTTGCCGCGCGGCTCGCCCCGCCACTCGCGATAGGCCACGGTCAGCGTGTCCTCGTCCATCATCGCGGCCTGGATGCGCGGCCAGGGGCAGGCATAGATGCAGATCTGTTCGCGCGCGAAGCCGCCGAACAGGAAGGTCGTCGCGGTCAGGATGGCGATGGTGACATAGGCCACCGGATGCGCCTGCATCCGCAGCAGGTCGGCAAGCAGCGTCGGCGCGTCGGTGAAATAGAACACCCAGGCGCCACCGGTGAACAGCGCGATCAGCAGCCAGGTGGTCCACTTGATCGCCCGCAGCCGCGCCTTGCGGGCGTCCCAGGCCTGCCGGTGCAGGCGGATGCGGTTGTTGCGGTCGCCCTCGATCCAGCGCTCGACCAGGATGAACAGGTCGGTCCAGACGGTCTGCGGGCAGGTATAGCCGCACCAGACCCGGCCCAGCGCCGAGGTGAACAGGAACAGCCCCAGCCCGGCCATCACCAGCAGCCCGGCCACGAAATAGAACTCATGCGGCCAGATCTCGATCCAGAAGAAGAAGAAGCGCCGGTTGGCCAGATCGACCAGCACCGCCTGGTCGGGCATGGCCGGGCCACGGTCCCAGCGGATCCACGGGGTGACGTAATAGATCGCCAGCGTCACCGCCATGACGATCCATTTGAGGTTGCGGAACCGGCCCCTGACCCGCTTGGGAAAGATCGGCTCGCGCGCGGCGTAAAGGCTGGGCGGCTCCGTCTGCGGCGTGGACATGGGACATCGCTCCTGTTGCGCGGGCCGAGGCATACCCCGCAGTATGGGCCGCTGCCTTGACTTGCATCAAGCATCCAGCACGGTGATACGCCCGGGACGGCGGCGCGAAAGCCCGGCAGGATGTCGCAGCCACGGCCCGACCGGGACGGCGGGCGGCGCCGCAGCGGCCCGCGGCGCTGCCACAACCGGCAGCTTTCCGACGCGCCCCGGCTTGCGTAACCTGCCGGCCAGCGACCGCCCCCGAAACAAGGACCGCGCCCCATGCTGACCATCCACGGTGTCACCCGTTCGCGCGCGTCGCGCATCATCTGGCTGTGTCACGAGATCGGCCTGACCTACCGGCAGGTTCCGGTGATCCAGGCCTATCGACTCGCCGATCCCGACGCGCCCGACGCGCCGCTGAACACCCATTCGCCCGGTTTTCTCAGGCTGTCGCCTGCCGGCGCGATCCCGGTGATCGAGGATGACGGGCTGGTGCTCAGCGAATCGATGGCCTGCACGCTGCATCTGGCGCGCCGCTATGGCCAGCCCTTCGGCCCCGCCGACGCTGCCGAGGATGCGCTGATGATGCAATGGAGCTTCTTTGCCGTCGCCGCGATCGAGCCCGACGCCCTGACCCTGCTGTTCCTGCACGGATCGGGCCGGGCCGCCTCGGGCGCAGAGGCCGCCGCCATCGCCACCGCCGCCGAACGGCTGATGCGCCCGCTGGCGGTGATCGAGGATCACCTCGCCGCACGCGGCCAGATGGTCGGCGGCCGCTTCACCGTGGCCGACATCAACACCGCCGAGGTGCTGCGCTATGCCCAGGGCCACGCGCCGCTGATGCAGGGCTTCCCGGCGATCCGCGCCTGGCTGGCCGACTGCCAGGCCCGTCCCGCCTTCCGCCGCATGTGGGAGATGCGGCTGGCCGAGCCAGAGTGATCCGGACGATCCGCAAGGGATGGGGCCCGCCCCCTGCCCGTCCACAAGCCCTTGCCCGGACCGCCCCCGCCATGAGATAGTCCGCGCCAACGCCACGACCAGAATGACGAGCAGACCCAGATGGCCGACGATCTTCTTTCCGCCGCCGACGCGACCGCCGACAGCTATTCCGCCGCCTCGATCGAGGTGCTCGAGGGGCTAGAGCCGGTGCGCAAGCGGCCCGGCATGTATATCGGCGGGACCGACGAACGGGCGCTGCATCACCTCGTCGCGGAAATCCTCGACAACGCGATGGACGAGGCGGTGGCCGGCCATGCCAGCCGCATCGAGGTCGAGCTGCTGGCCGATTTCAGCGTCGTGGTGCGCGACAATGGCCGCGGCATCCCGATCGACCCGCATCCCAAGTTTCCGGGCAAGTCCGCGCTCGAGGTGATCCTGTGCACGCTGCATGCGGGGGGCAAGTTCTCGGGCGATGCCTACCAGACCTCGGGCGGGCTGCACGGGGTCGGCGCCTCGGTGGTGAACGCGCTCAGCGACAGCATGGTGGTGCAGGTCGCGCGCAACAAGGAACTGTTCGAACAGCGATTCTCGCGCGGCATCCCGCAAGGCCCGGTGGCGCGGGTGGGCGCGGCGCCGAACCGGCGCGGCACCACGGTCAGCTTCCATGCCGACGAACAAATCTTCGGCCATCACCGCTTCAAGCCCGCGCGGCTGCTGAAGATGGTGAAGTCCAAGGCCTACCTGTTCTCGGGCGTCGAGATCCGCTGGAAATCTGAAATCGACGATGGCGAGACGCCGGTCGAGGCCACGTTCCACTTTCCCGGCGGCCTTGCGGACTACCTCGCCGAAACCCTGACCGGCGCCTCGACCTATGCCGACCGTCCCTTTGCCGGCAGCGTCGATTTCAAGCGCTTCAACGCGCCCGGCAAGGTCGACTGGGCGATCAACTGGACGCCGGCGCGCGACGGCTTCATCCAGTCCTACTGCAACACCGTGCCCACCCCCGAGGGCGGCACCCACGAGGCCGGCTTCTGGGCGGCGATCCTGAAGGGCGTGCGCGCCTATGGCGAACGCATCAGCAACCGCAAGGCCGCCAACATCACCCGCGAGGATCTGCTGGCGGGCGGCTGCGCGCTGGTGTCGTGCTTCATCCGCGAACCGGAATTCGTCGGCCAGACCAAGGACCGCCTCGCCACCACCGAGGCGGCGCGGCTGGTCGAGGGCGCCGTGCGCGACCATTTCGACACCTGGCTGGCCGCCGACACGAAATCGGCCGGCGCGATCCTCGACTTCCTCGTGCTGCGGGCCGAGGAACGGCTGCGCCGCCGGCAGGAAAAGGAAACCGCCCGCAAGACCGCCACCAAGAAGCTGCGGCTGCCGGGCAAGCTGGTCGATTGCTCGACCTCGGTGCGCGACGGCACCGAACTCTTCATCGTCGAGGGCGACAGCGCGGGCGGCTCGGCCAAGATGGCCCGCGACCGCACCAGCCAGGCGCTCCTGCCGCTGCGCGGCAAGATCCTGAACGTGCTGGGCGCCGCGTCATCGAAGATGGGCGCCAACCAGGAGATCAACGATCTCTGCCAGGCGCTGGGCGTCGGCATGGGCTCGCGCTTCAACGTCGATGACCTGCGCTATGACAAGGTCATCATCATGACCGATGCCGATGTGGACGGCGCCCATATCGCCAGCCTGCTGATGACCTTCTTCTTCACCCAGATGCGGCCGATGATCGACAAGGGCCACCTTTACCTCGCCTGCCCGCCGCTGTACCGGCTGACCCAGGGCGCGCATCGCATCTATGTGGCCGACGACGCCGAGAAGGAACGGATGCTGGCGCGCGGCCTCGGCGGCAAGGGCAGGATCGACGTGCAACGCTTCAAGGGCCTGGGCGAAATGGACGCCAAGGACCTGAAGGACACCACCATGAACCCCGCCACCCGCAAGCTGATCCGGGTCAGCATCGACGACGAGGATGGCGGCGAGACCGGCGACCTGGTCGAGCGGCTGATGGGCAAGAAGCCCGAACTGCGCTTCGAATACATCCAGGAAAACGCCCGCTTCGTCGAGGAACTCGACGTCTGAGGCCGCCCGCGACCGGCCCCCTGAACCCGCGCCCCCGTGAACCGGCCCTCTCGGCCTGCTGCCCCGCGGCGGGTCCGGTCAGGACCGGAACACCTCGATGCTGGGCAGGTCGGTCAGCGACACCCCGATCAGCTGCAGCGCCGGCAGCGACACCTGGCTGCCGCCGCTGGCGGGCCCGTCCAGCGGGATCAGGTCCACCTTCGCCGACTTGCCATTGGCCGGGTTGAAGATCCGCCCGATGCCGCGCGCCTTGACCAGCGGCGTCTTGATCCAGAAGCCGCCCTCGGTCGGATCGCCCAGCGAGGCGATGGTGCTGCCCAGCCGCGTCTCGGCCGTGTCGGGCTGCGGCGCCTGCGCGGCGGCCGCGCGCTGCGCGGCGGTGGTGGTATCCAGCTGCGCCGCCGTGGCGCGGGCGGCGGGCCTGGGCGCCGGCGCGCGGGTGATCGCGGTGGCCGCGGCGACCTGCGCGGGCGTCAGCGCGGTCTCGACCTTGCCGGCCGGCGCGGCGGCGGTCGCGGCGGCCGTCGTGGCGGCGGGCCGGCTGGTGCTGCCGCCGATCCCCGCCGGTGTGCAGGCGGCCAGCAGCCCAAGCCCCGCCATCGCCGCGGTGGCGGTCATGGTGATCCGCATCGGAACGCTCCTTCCCTGGGTCGGTTGCCGGCACCCTAGACCGCGGCGCCGGGCCGCGTCCACCAGCGGTTGCGTGATCGGCGCCAGCTTGTGTGTTCGCCGTCACAGGCCTAGATTGAGGGCATGGACACCGCCCCGCACCCGCCCCTCATCGACCCGTTCGCCCGGCCGATCACCTATCTGCGGGTCTCGGTCACCGACCGCTGCGACTTCCGCTGCGTCTATTGCATGGCCGAGCACATGCAGTTCCTGCCCAAGGCCGAGCTGCTGACCCTCGAGGAGCTCGACCGCCTCTGCACCGCCTTCATCGGCATGGGCGTGCGCAAGCTGCGCATCACCGGCGGCGAGCCGCTGGTCCGGCGCGGCATCATGGGCTTTTTCCGGCAGGTCTCGCGCCATCTCGGCGACGGCCTCGACGAGCTGACCCTGACCACCAATGGCAGCCAGCTGGGCCGCTTTGCCCCCGACCTCGCCGCCTGTGGGGTCCGGCGCGTCAATGTCTCGCTGGACACGCTGGACGCGGACAAGTTCGCCCGGATCACCCGCTGGGGCCGCCTGCCGCAGGTGCTGGACGGCATCCGCGCCGCGACCGCGGCCGGGCTGCGCGTCAAGATCAACGCCGTCGCGCTGAAGGGCGTGAACGATGACGAGCTGTTCGACCTGGTCGGCTGGTGCGGCGATCAGGGCCACGACCTGACCTTCATCGAGGTCATGCCGATGGGCGATCTGGGCGCCGAGGACCGGCTGGACCAGTACTGGCCGCTGTCGGACCTGCGCGCCCGCCTCGCCGACCGCTTCACCCTGACCGATCTGGCCGAGCGCAGCGGCGGCCCGGCCCGCTATGTCCGGCTGGACGAGACCGGCCAGAAGATCGGCTTCATCACGCCGCTGACCCACAATTTCTGCGAAAGCTGCAACCGCGTCCGCGTCACCTGCACCGGAGAGCTGTACATGTGCCTCGGCCAGGAGGACATGGCCGACCTGCGCAGCCCCCTGCGCGCCAGCCCCGACGACGCCCCCCTGCGCGCCGCCATCCGCACCGCCATCACCCGCAAGCCCAGGGGCCACGACTTCGACTATTCCCGCCAGACCGTCGCCGGCCAGATGACCCGCCACATGAGCCATACGGGGGGGTAGATGTGTCCCCTCCCGGCGGCCGCGTCGTGAACGGAAACCGGCGTGATGCATCGGGCGGCGGAAACGTGACATTGCAACCACCCGGAAAAGGTGTTGCGGCCGACAGATCGCGCGTGTCTTGCAATGTCGCGGGCTCCAGGGCGAGCAAGGTCCGCCGCGCCATGCCCCGCATCTTGGCCAAAACGCTGAATGGTCGGAATTTCAAATCCACTCCTGAAGGTTTTCGGTGAACACCCTCGTTCTGACACTGGCGCTGATTTTTCTTCCGGGCATCATCTGGGCACGCCTGGACGCCCGCTACGCTCGGCAAGCAAAACCCTCCCAGTCCGAGCTTATCATCAACGTGTTTGTCTTTGGATTGGTGGCCTATCTTGCGACCTATCTCGTGTACATGATACCTGCGGTTTCGCGGCTGGCGTCCTTCGATCTCACGACGGATGCCTTCGGGACCGCGCAGGTCAGACCGACGCTCAGGCAATCGGCGGTGGACGAAATCCTTGCCGCCACCGCAATCGCACTGCTGCTGGCGCCGCTCTGGTTAGCAGTCCAGAGGTACAAGCTTGTCGTGCGCACGCTTCAGTGGCTGAAGGTCACGAAAAGATACGGCGATGAGGATGTCTGGGATTACCTGCTGAGTTCGGACGATCCACGGGTGCAGTATGTCAATGTCCGAGACGAGCAGACAGGGCAGACCTTCACCGGATATGTCGAACAGTTCTCAGAGGAACCCGGCCTGCGAGAACTGGTGCTGAGCAAGGTCAAGGGTTACAATACCAGGACCGGAGAGGGCGAGTTCGAGGTAGAGCGCATCTATCTTGCCCGAGATCCCAAAGGGATAACACTGGAATTCCCGGCCCGCCCGGAACACGTCATCGGCAAATGAACAGGCAGGGAAGGAACGACCAATGCCAGAAACAACATCCAATCCTGTGAATCAGGGCCGAAATAGTCCGATCGTCGAAGGTGTCGTGAACAGGGGCGGCATCAATCCCAACCCAAGTGCGATGCTGAAGCGGCCTGACGCACCGCCGCCCTACAAGTCCTCGACGTCAAGCGGATCTGGGTCGAGCCCCGGCGCAAATGACAAGGGCAGGCAGAACGGCTGAGCCGCAGCTGTCCGTCAGCCCGTCTGACAGGAACCATCCGGTCCGGCACCGGGGCGACCCTGACATCCTAACCCTTCCTTAACCGACAGCCCGCAAGCGGTGTACAGGCTGTGCACGACCGGTGCCTCTGCGGTGCGCGCCCGGTGACGCGTCATCGCCAGCATTTGCAGGGTTTGCGCCCATCGCGCCCGGCATGGCGTCACCGGCAACGCACGCTGCCGTTGCGCGCAACGCGCAAGGCCCGCGCAACGGGTCTATTCGGCCGCGGTCTTGTCCGCCGCCGCCTCAGCCTCCAGTTGCGCGGCGCGCTCCTCGACCAGCTGCACGATATGGTCGATCATCTGCGCGTTCGACAGCTTGTGGCTTTGCGCGCCGGCCAGGTAGACCATGCCGCTGCCCGCCCCGCCGCCGGTGAAGCCGATATCGGTCATCAGCGCCTCGCCCGGCCCATTGACGACGCAGCCGATGATCGACAGGCTCATCGGCGTCTTGATGTGTTCAAGCCGTTTTTCCAGCGATTCCACGGTCTTGATGACGTCGAAACCCTGCCGCGCGCAGGACGGGCAGCTGATGATCTGCACGCCGCGCGTGCGCAGCCCCAGCGATTTCAGGATCTCGAAGCCGACCTTCACCTCCTCGACCGGATCGGCCGACAGGCTGACCCGGATCGTGTCGCCGATCCCCGCCCACAGCAGGGTGCCAAGGCCCACGGCGGATTTCACCGTGCCGCCGACAAAGCCGCCCGCCTCGGTGATACCCAGGTGGATCGGCGCGTCGGTCGCCTCGGCCAGCTGCTGATAGGCGGCGGCGGCCAGGAACACGTCGCTGGCCTTCACGCTGATCTTGAACTCGTGAAAATCGTTGTCCTGCAGGATCTTGATGTGGTCGAGCCCGCTTTCGACCATCGCATCCGGGCAGGGCTCGCCGTATTTTTCCAGCAGGTGCCGCTCGAGGCTGCCGGCGTTCACGCCGATCCGCATCGAGCAGCCGTGGTCCTTCGCCGCCCGGATCACCTCGCGCACGCGTTCGGGGCTGCCGATATTGCCGGGGTTGATCCGCAGGCAGGCCGCGCCCGCCTCGGCCGCCTCGATCGCGCGCTTGTAGTGGAAATGGATGTCCGCGACGATGGGCACCGGGCTTTCGCGGCAGATCTCGCGCAGCGCCCGCGTCGTCTCCTGATCGGGCGCGCTGATCCGCACGATATCGGCCCCCGCATCGGCCGCGCGCATCACCTGGTCCAGAGTCGCGCGCACGTCATGGCCGTCGGTGTTGGTCATCGTCTGCACGCTGATCGGCGCATCGCCGCCGACCGGCACATTGCCCACCATGATCTGCCGCGATCTGCGCCGCTCGATGTTGCGCCAGGGTCGGATCGGGTTCAGCGACATGCGGGCCTCCGGGGTTCGTCCCCGGAATAGGCCATAAGCCACGGCACGGCAACAGCCGCACGGGGCTGTGATCGGCGCCGGGGCACGGCGGGGGGTCCGGGGGGCGCAGCGCCCCCGGCCGTCGCGGGACGCAACCCGTCCACGCCCGAGGGGATCAGGGCCGCGGCAGGCGCAGCGCGGTCAGCACCGTGGCCAGCGTGTCGCGCGGCAGCATGACCAGCATCCGGCCCTCGATGCGCAGGGTCACCAGCCCCGAGGCCATGTTCGAGGTTCCGACCCGCCCGCCCGGGCTGAACTCGATCCCCTCGATCGGCCATTCCAGCCCGGTGCTGACCCCGCGCGCCGGCCCCATCGGGTACAGCGACACCCGCGTTCCCGGCATCAGCGGCAGCGTCATCCGCGGCGGCGCGAGGAAGGCCAGGTCGTCCGAGGCCAGCAGGATCACCGGCGGCCGCTGAACCTGGCTCATCGTCGTCAGCACCGCCAGCGTGTGATCCAGCCGCAGCCCCGAGAACCCGACCGCCATCACGAAGGGCGCCGCGATCCGCGTCAGGCATTTGGTGAAATCGGTGCTGTCCTGCTCGGCGATGTGGTGCACCCGTTCGACAGGTATCAGCCTGCGTGCGGCCGCGCTGATGCTGTCGAGATCGCCGATCACCCAGTCGGGCGGATGTCCCAGCGACAGCGCCCGGTCGGTCCCGCCATCCGCGGCCACCAGCGTCGGCGCGACGGCCAGCGCCACCTCCAGATCCGCCGGCCCGACCGCCCCGCCGCCGACCACGGTGACGCCCCGATCCGAGATCACCAGCGGCGGGATCATTCGCTCCGGCCGATGCCGCTGAAGACCCGCCGCAGCGGCAGGATCCAGGCGATTCCCAGGCCGACATAGACCAGCAGCTCGATCCAGATCGGCTGTCGTCCCCAGGTCGCATCCATCCAGTTCACCAGGCTGACGGCAATCACCACATAGGCCGGCAATCCCAGCACCAGGATCAGCAGGGACAGTCTCTTGCGGGTCTTCAGGTCCATCTATGCCCTCTTTCCGCGGCGCAGCCCGGATGCGGTGCGCGCCAGCCTCTCGATGCGGCCGCGCCAGCGCGGCAGGTTGCGTTCGGCGCCGCCCCGGCGCACCGGTCCGAAATAGGCCGGCCGAATCGGCCGGAAGCCCACGAAGCCCAGCACCTGCCGGCGATAGCGCCAGCCGACGGGGTCGAAATAGGCCAGCCGCAGATAGGCCGGCGGGGTATCCATCGTGACCAGAAGATCGGCCGAGCGGCCCTTCAGCAGGCGGTCCCAGAACGGGTCGCGCGGGTGATAGCGAAAGGCCCGCAGCGGCAGCAGGATGCGGTCCCAGAACCCCTTCATGCGCGCCGGCTCGCCGCCCCACCACAGCGGAAAGGCCAGCACCAGATGGTCGCAGGCCTCGATCGCGTCCAGCGCCTCGGCCAGGTCGGGTTCCAGCGGCGGGATCCCGGCATAGCCGCGCGGCAGGTCGGGATCGAAGCCCATGTCGCGGATCGCCAGCCGGCGCGTCTCGGCCTGCTCGGGCAGGGCGGCCGCATAGAGGTCCAGCAGATGCGCCGACAGACGGTCCGCGTCGGGATGGCCGTCGATCAGCAGCACCCGCATCGGTCAGTCCGCGAACGGGTCGGTGACAAGAATGGTGTCGTCGCGCTCCGGGCTGGTCGACAGCATCGCGACCGGGCACTGGATCAGTTCCTCGACGCGGCGGACATATTTGATCGCCTCGGCCGGCAGGTCGGCCCAGCTGCGCGCCCCGGCCGTCGATTGCTGCCAGCCGGGCATTTCCTCATAGACCGGCGTCACTCGGGCCTGCAGCGCCGCGGCGGTCGGCAGGTAGTCGTATGTCACCCCGTCGATGTCGTAGCCCACGCAGATCTTCAGCGTCTCGAACCCGTCCAGCACGTCCAGCTTGGTCAGCGCGATGCCGTTCACGCCGCTTATCGCGCAGGTCTGCCGCACCAGCACCGCGTCGAACCAGCCGCAGCGACGCTTGCGCCCCGTGACGGTGCCGAATTCGTGGCCCCGCTCGCCCAGCCTCTGCCCGTCGGCATCCTCGAGCTCGGTCGGGAACGGGCCCTCGCCCACGCGGGTCGTGTAGGCCTTGACGATGCCCAGCACGAAGCCGATGGCGCCGGGCCCCATCCCGGTGCCCGAGGCCGCCATGCCCGACATGGTGGTGGACGAGGTGACATAGGGGTAGGTGCCGAAATCGATGTCCAGAAGGCTGCCCTGCGCGCCCTCGAACAGGATGCGCTTGCCGGCCTTGCGGGCCTCGGCCATGATCTTCCAGACCGGCTGCGCATAGGGCAGCAGCCGCGGCGCGACCTCCGTCAGCCGGGCCTTCAGCTCGGCCCGGTCGATCGGCTCTGCGCCCAGCCCCTGGCGCAGCGCGTCGTGATGGGCCAGCAGCCGGTCGAGCCGGGCGTCCAGCGTCTCCTCGTCGCCCAGATCGGCGACCCGGATGGTGCGGCGACCGACCTTGTCCTCATAGGCCGGGCCGATGCCGCGGCCGGTGGTCCCGATCTTCGCCTTGCCCGCCGCCTCTTCGCGCAGCTTGTCAAGATCCTGGTGCAAGGGCAGGATAAGCGGCGTGTTTTCGGCGATGATCAGATTGTCGGTATCGATCCTGACGCCCTGCCCGGCCAGCTTCTCGATCTCGGAAAACAGCGCCCAGGGGTCCAGCACGACGCCATTGCCGATCACTGCCAGCTTGTCCTCGCGCACGATCCCCGAGGGCAGCAGCGACAGCTTGAACACCGTGTCGCCGATCACCAGCGTATGGCCGGCATTGTGACCGCCCTGAAAGCGCGCGATCACGTCGGCGCGCTCGGACAGCCAGTCGACGATCTTGCCCTTGCCCTCGTCGCCCCATTGCGCGCCGACAACCACCACATTGGCCATGAGCCGGTCCTTCCATTGCCCGAAAAAGTCCGCAGCCGGGTCTAGCGCATGGCAGGGGCGGGGAAAAGCGCGGATTTCGGCGCTGCCGCCGCGGCCTGGCCGGGGGGCTTGCCCCCCCGCGAAAGCCGGCCCCTCGATGGGGCGGGCTTTCGCTGCCCCCTTCCCGCCCCGCCTACCAGTGCGGCGGGCGCTGATCGGCCAGCGGGATGCCGCCCTGCTGGGCCGCCTCGCGCTCGGCCTCGGCGCGCATCAGCAGGTCCAGTCGGCGCGACAGCCGGACGATCTCGGCGTCCTGCCGGGCGATCACCTCGCTCAGATCCTCGGTCAGCCGGATCAGATGCGCCAGCGTTTCCTCCAGCCGCTCGATCCGCGGCTCGGCCTGCTTGTCCATCACGGCACCTTCCGTTACAGCAGCCACGGATTTGCCCTCGAAAGGCGTCGACCATGGCGAAGGATCAGAAAAAACAGCCCCGTCCGAGGGCCGAAACGCCCAAGGGCTTCCGGGACTATTTTGGCGCGGACGTGACCGAGCGCAAGGCGATGCTGGACCGCATCGCCGAAATCTACCACCGCCACGGCTTCGACCCCCTTGAAACCAGTGCCGTCGAGACGGTCGAGGCTCTGGGCAAGTTCCTGCCCGATGTCGACCGCCCCAATGCCGGCGTCTTCGCCTGGCAGGAAGAGGCGGTGCCCGGCGGCGGTTCGGGCGACTGGCTGGCGCTGCGCTATGACCTGACGGCGCCGCTGGCCCGGGTCGCGGCGCAGTTCCGCAACGATCTGCCGACGCCCTATCGCCGGTACGCGATGGGCCCGGTCTGGCGCAACGAAAAACCCGGCCCGGGGCGGTTCCGTCAGTTCTATCAATGCGACGCCGACACGGTCGGCTCTGCCTCGGTCGCGGCGGACGCCGAGATCTGCGCCATGCTGGCCGACGCGCTCGAGGCCGTGGGGATCGCGCGCGGCGACTACGTCGTGCGGATCAACAGCCGCAAGGTCCTCAGCGGTGTGCTGGATGCCGCGGCGATCCGCCCCGATCAGGCCGACGAGGTGCTGCGCCAGATCGACAAGTTCGACAAGGTTGGCCGCGAGGGCGTGCTGGCGCTGCTGACCACGGGCCGCAAGGATGACAGCGGCGCCGTGATCGAGGGCGTCGGCCTGACGGGGGCGCAGGCGGCGCCGGTTCTTGCCTTCCTGACCTCGAAAGGCGCGGACAACACCGCCACGCTGGACAATCTGCGCGGCGCGGTCGGCGGCTCGGCGATCGGCGCCGAGGGCGTGGACGAACTGGCGCAGATCGCCGCGATGCTGTCCGCCATGGGCGTGGCCGAGGATCGGGCCGTCATCGACCCCTCGGTGGTGCGCGGCCTTGGCTATTACACCGGGCCGGTCTTCGAGGCCGAACTGACCTTCGAGATTCTCGACGAGAAGGGCCGCAGGCGGCAGTTCGGCAGCGTCGCGGGCGGCGGGCGCTATGACGGGCTGGTGGAACGCTTTACCGGCCAGAAGGTGCCGGCGACCGGCGTCAGCATCGGCGTGGACCGGCTGCTGGCCGCGTTGCGGTCGAGGGGGCTGGCGGGGACCGAGGCGCAGGGTCCGGTCGTGGTGACCGTGATGGACCGCGACCGCATGGCCGATTACCAGGCCATGGCCGCCGACCTGCGCGCCGCCGGCATCCGCGCCGAGGTCTATCTGGGCAACCCGAAGAATTTCGGCAACCAGTTGAAATACGCCGACAGGCGCGGCGCACCCGTGGCCGTCATCCAGGGCGCCGACGAGGCCGCGCGCGGCGTGGTGCAGGTCAAGGACCTGGTCCTTGGCGCCCGCATCGCCGCCGAGGCCAGCCATGAGGAATGGAAGGCGCAACCCGCGCAGACCGAGGTTCCCCGCGCCGATCTGGTGGCCGAAGTGCGGCGTATCCTCGGATGATCCCCAAGCGCGACAAGCAGGATGTCGGCCAGCGCCTTCTGGCCGCCTTTCGCGCCGCAGGCGCGGCCGAGATCGCGCCCGACATCCTGCTGCCCGCCGAAAGCCTGCTGGACCTTTACGGCGAGGACATCCGCGCCCGTGCCTATGTCACCACGGACCCGATCCGGGGCGAGATGATGCTGCGCCCGGACTTCACGGTGCCGGTGGTGCAGGCGCATATGCAGGGCGGGGCCGAGCCCGCCCGCTACTGCTATCTGGGCGAGGTGTTCCGCAAGCAGGACATGGGCGAGACCCGCCCCGCCCATCCGCGCGACAGCGAGTATCTTCAGGCCGGGTTCGAACTGTTCAGCCGCGACGCCGCCGCCGATGCCGAGGTTTTCGCGCTGTTTCACGGCCTGCTTGCCCCCTATGGCGCGACGTCCGAGACGGGCGACATGGGCCTGCTTCTGGATGCGGTGCGCGCCCTGCCGCTGACCGCGCCGCGGCGTGACGCGCTGCTGCATCACATCTGGCGCCCCGGCCGGTTCCAGCGACTGATGGAGCGCTTTGCCGTGCCGGGCGTCGCGCGGCAGTTCCCGCCCGAACCCGACGGCTGGTCGGGGCTGCGCGACCGGGCCGAGATGGTCGCCCGGATCGCGCGCCTGCGGGCCGATGCCGCCGTGCCCCCGCTGCCCGCGATCTGGATGGAGCGGCTGACACGTCTGCTGGCCCTGCGCGGGCCCGTGCCCGAGGTGACGGCCTCGCTGCGCCGTCTGGCCGAGGACTGGCCCGGCATCGCCGAGGCGGCGCAGCGGATCGAGGCCCGCTTTGCCCGCATCGCCCGTCTTGGCGTCGATCCCGCGGGGATCGTCTTCGATGCCAGCCACGGCCGCGCCACGATGGAATATTACGACGGCTTCACCTTCAGCTTTCGGGCCGGGCCGGATGAGTGGCCGCCCGTCGCCTCGGGCGGGCGCTATGACGCGCTGACCCGCGTGCTGGGCAAGGGTCGCGCCATTCCCGCGGTCGGTGGCATCATTCGTCCCGGCCTGCTGGCCGAGATGGAGGCCGCCGCATGATCCGCCTTGGGGTGCCGTCCAAGGGGCGGCTGATGGAACAGAGCTTCGCCTGGTTCGCGGATCGCGGGGTGCGGCTGACCCGCAGCGCTTCGGACCGCGAATATGCGGGCACGGTCGAGGGGGTCGAGGGGGTCGCGCTGGTGCTGCTGTCGGCGGGCGAGATCCCGCGCGAACTGGCAGCCGGCCGGATCGAGCTGGGCGTCACCGGCACCGATCTGGTCCGCGAGAAGCTGCCCGGATGGCGGTCGGACCTGATCGAGGTCGCGCCGATGGGCTTTGGCCATGCCGACCTGATCCTGGCCGTTCCCGAATGCTGGACCGACTGCCGGACACTGGACGATCTGGCCTCGATCGCCCGGGACTTCCGCGCCGCGCATGGCTTCCGGCTGCGGATCGCGACAAAGTACCACCGCCTGGTGCGCGCCCATCTGGCCGCCCATGAGGTCGCCGACTACCAGCTTGTCGACAGCCAGGGCGCGACCGAGGGCACGGTGGCCAACCAGACCGCCGAGGCGATCGCCGACATCACCTCGTCGGGCGCGACCTTGCGGGCCAACGGCCTTGCCGTGCTGGACGGCCCGCCCATCCTGCAATCGCAGGCGACGCTGTTCATGGCCCGCGCCGCGACCGGCCCCGCGACCGACGCGTTCCTGCGCCGGCTTGGCCTTGACGGCACAAAGGGGCTGTAGCGCCCCCCCGCAGGCTACAGCCCGACAAGCGCACGGGCAAAATCCTCGGCGTCGAAGGCATCCAGGTCGTCGATCTGCTCGCCCACGCCGATCGCATGGATCGGCAGGCCAAACCGGTCGGCCAGCGCCACCAGCACGCCGCCGCGCGCCGTGCCGTCCAGCTTGGTCATCACCAGCCCCGAGACATCGGCCAGCTTGCGGAAGGTCTCGACCTGGCTCAGCGCGTTCTGGCCGGTGGTGGCGTCAAGGACCAGCAGCGTGTTGTGCGGGGCCGAAGGGTCCTTCTTGCGGATCACGCGGACGATCTTGGCCAGCTCCTCCATCAGGTCCTGCCGGTTCTGCAGCCGCCCGGCCGTGTCGATCATCAGCAGGTCGGCGCCCTCGGCCTCGGCGCGGGTCATCGCGTCAAAGGCAAGGCTTGCCGGGTCGCTGCCCTGTGCCGCGACCATCACCGGCACGCCGGCGCGCTGGCCCCAGACCTGCAACTGTTCGACTGCGGCGGCGCGGAAGGTGTCGCCCGCGGCAATCACCACATTCTTGCCGGCGGCACGAAACTGGCTGGCCAGCTTGCCGATGGTGGTGGTCTTGCCCGAGCCGTTGACGCCCACGACCAGAACCACCTGCGGCCGGCGCGGATAGATCGGCATGGGCCGCGCGACGGGGGCCATGATCCGTGCGATCTCGCCGGCCAGCAGTTCCTTCAACTCGGTGGCGGACAGCCGGCGACCCATCCGCCCCTCGGCGATGTTGGCCGTGACGCGCAGGGCGGTATCCACACCCATGTCGGACTGCACCAGCATGTCCTCGAGCTCTTCCAGCATCGCATCGTCAAGCACCCGGCGCGGCGCGTCGGCCTGCGGTCCGGCGGTGCGCCCGAAGATCCGCCCGACCAGACCGGGGCCGGCGGCAGCGACCGCGGCGGGTTCGGGCGCCGCCGACGGCTCGGCCGGTGTCTCGGCCCCGTCCGGTGGCCACGGCGTCTCGGGCGCGGCCTCGGCCACGATCTCGTCCAGCCCCGCACCGATCTTCGAGGAAGAGCGGGTCAGCCGCTCGCGCAGTTTCGACAAAAACGACATCACGGCATCCTTCCTGATCGGCGCGACACTAGCCCGTCACGGCGATGAGGAAAAGGCGCGGCGCCGCGCGGGCTCAGGCGCGCAGGGCGCGGAACAGCCCCGCGAGATGTTCGGTCGAGGGATCATGGCCTGGCGCAGGCTCGCCCTTCAGCAGCGGCTCGACCTTCAGGGCCAGTTCCTTGCCCAGTTCGACCCCCCACTGGTCAAAGCTGTTCAGGCCAAGGATGACACCCTCGACAAAGACCCGATGCTCGTAAAGCGCGACGACCTGGCCCAGCGTGTAGGGTGTCAGCTGCGGGATCAGAAGCGTGGTCGAGGGCCGGTTGCCGGGGAACACCCGGTGCCGGGCCTGCCGGTCCTGCTCGGCCCCCTCAAGCCCCTTCGCGGCCATCAGCGCGCGCGCCTCGTCGAGGCTGCGCCCCCGCATCAGCGCCTCGGACTGCGCAAGACAGTTCGCGGCCAGCAGGATGTGGTGATGGGCCAGGTCGGGCTCGTGGCCGCGCGCGGCCAGGATGAATTCGCAGGGCACGGGCATCGTGCCCTGATGGATCAGCTGGTAGAAGGCGTGCTGGCCGTTGGTGCCCGGCTCGCCCCAGACCACCGGCCCCGAGACGACCGCCAGATCGCTGCCATCCATCGCCACCCGCTTGCCGTTCGATTCCATTTCCAGCTGCTGCAGATAGGCGGGCAGCCGCAGCAGGCGGTTGTCATAGGGCAGCACGGCGCGGGTTGGATAGCCGCAGACCTGATGGTGCCAGATGCCGACCAGAGCCAGCAGCACCGGCAGGTTGCGATCCAGCGGGGCGGTCTGGAAATGACGATCCATCGCCGCGCCGCCATCCAGGAAACGCTCGAAATTCTCGGGGCCGACGGCCAGCATCAGCGACAGGCCGATCGGACCCCAGACCGAATAGCGCCCGCCGACCCAGTTCTCGAAGCCGAAGACGCGGCTGGGGTCGATGCCGAAATCGGCGGTCCTGTCGGCGGCCGAGGACAGCGCCACGAACTGCGCGGCCGGGTCAGCCACCCTGGCCGCCATCCAGTCGCGCGCAGTGCGGGCGTTGGTCATCGTCTCGATGGTGGTGAACGTCTTGGACGCCACGATCACCAGCGTCGTGGCGGGGTCCAGCCCCTTCAGCGTGTCGGCGATGTCGGCGCCGTCCACATTGCTGACGAAATGGGTGCGCGGGCCGTCATGGAAAGGTGCCAGCGCCAGCACCGCCATGTAGGGGCCAAGGTCCGAGCCGCCGATGCCGATATTGACGACATCGGTGATCTTGCCACCCTGCCCCGCGAAAGCGCCCGAGCGCAGGTCGCGCGCGAAGGCCGACATGCGCTCATGCGTGGCGCGGACGGCGGGCATCACGTCCTCGCCATCGACGGTGACGCTGCCCGACAGGTTGCGCAGCGCGGTGTGCAGCACGGCGCGGTCCTCGGTCTCGTTGATCCGGTCGCCGCGGAACATCGCGGCGCGGCGTTCCGCGATATCGGCACCCTGCGCAAGCGCCAGCAGCAGGTCGCGGGCGGGCGCGTCGATCATGGTCTTGGACCAGTCGAAGACCAGCCCGTCCGCCTCGGTGCAGAACGCGGCGGCGCGGCCCGCATCGGCCTCGAACAGGTCGGTGATGCGCTGATCGCCCTGCGATATGCGGTGCGAGGTCAGCCGGCTCCAGAGGTCGGTCATCTCAACTACCTTCTATTCGGCCCAGTGAACGATGGCGCTGTCCAGAAACGCCCGGATCGGGGCTTCCATCGGGTCCAGCCTGGCGGCACGGTCCAGCGCCTCGCGTTTTTCCGGGCCCATGATCAGGACGTGGATGTTGAAGGCGCCCGACAGGATCGGGCGGGTCAGCGTGATGCGCGGCTCTTCGGCGCCCTCGGCGCGAATCGCCATCAGCGGCGGCGCGTCCGGGGCCATCGCGGCAGCCAGATGATCGGCGCCGGGAAACAGGCTGGCGGTGTGCATGTCATTGCCCATCCCCAGCAGCGCAACGGTGATCGGCAGGTGCGGCGCCAGCGCCTCGGCCAGCGGGCCGGTCGCGTCGTCCGGCCGGTCGGCGCCGGTATAGAGGTCGATATAGTTCGCCCCGGCCGCACGGTCCTTCAGCAGATGCCGGCGCAACAGCCGCGTGTTCGAACGTTTGTGATCGCCATCCACCCAGCGTTCGTCACCCAGAAACACCGTGACGCGGTCCCAGTCGATATCGGTGCCGCTGAGCGTCTCGAACACCGGACTGGGCGTGGTGCCGCCCGGCACGCACAGGCTGGCCGAGGGGTGGGCGCGCAAGTGCTGGGCCAGCTGAGATGCCAGCTGGTCGGCCAGCGACAGGGCCAGCATCTCGCGGTCGGGATAGTCGCGGAACTCCATGCTCATGAGCGGATTTCCCGCCAGCGCCGGTTGTCGCGATGCATCAGCCGCAGCGCCTCCTCGGGGCCGGACGAGCCGGGATCATAGGGTTCGGGCCGGCGCTTGCTGTCCTCCCAGGCGTTGATGATCGGGTCGGTCCAGGCCCAGGCGGCCTCGACCTCGTCGCCGCGCATGAACAGCGTCTGGTTGCCGCGGATCACATCCATGATAAGCCGCTCATAGGCATCTGGCATGTCCGCGCCCTCGGCCCCCAGAGCATCGGCGAAGGACATGTCCAGCGGCACCTGCACCAGTCGCATCCCCCCCGGCCCCGGTTCCTTGATCATCACCTTCAGGTTCATGCCCTCGTTTGGTTGCAGCCGGATGACAAGTTCATTGGCCTTGGGCGCGCCGGTGTCGTCGAAGATCGAGTGCGGCGGCTCCTTGAAGGTGATCGCGATCTCGCTGGTGCGGGCGCGCAGCTTCTTGCCGGTGCGCAGGTAGAAGGGCGTGCCCTGCCAGCGCCAGTTCGAGATACGGACCTTCATCGCGACATAGCTTTCGGTCCGCGAATCGGGGTTCTCGGCGGCCTCCAGATAGCCCGGTTCCTTGCCGTCGGCCTGATACTGGCCGCGCACGATGTCGCCCGGTTCCAGAGGCTCGAGCGCGCGGATCACCTTCAGCTTCTCGTCGCGCACGGCGTCGGGATCGAAGTGATAGGGCGGCTCCATCGCGATCAGGCACAGAAGCTGCATCATGTGGTTCTGGACCATGTCCCGGATCGCGCCGGACTTGTCGTAATAGCTGCCACGCCCCGCGACGCCAACCGTCTCGGCCACCGTGATCTGGACGTGATCGACATATTGTGCGTTCCACAACGGCTCGAACAGCACGTTGGCAAAGCGCACGGCCATCAGGTTCTGGACCGTTTCCTTGCCCAGGTAATGGTCGATCCGGTAGATCTGGTGCTCGTCGAAATGCTGGGCCAGCATCGCGTTCAGCGCGCGGGCCGAGGCCAGGTCGCGCCCGAAGGGCTTTTCGACGACGATGCGGCTTTGGGCGTCGGCGATGCCGTGACCGGCCAGACGTTCGGCGATGTCGCCGAACAGCGCCGGCGCGACCGAGAAGTAGAAGGCATGGACGGCGCCTTCGCGCATCCGGCCCTTCAACTCGTTCCAGCCGCCCTCGCCCCTGGCGTCGATGGCGGTATAGCCCAGAAGTTCGACGAATTGCGCAAGCCGGGGATCGTTCTTCTTCACCCCCGCGAATTCCACGATCGCCCTTGCCGCCTCGGCCCGGAAGGCCTCGTCATCCTGTTCGGTGCGCGCCGCGCCGATGATCCGCGAGGTTTCGGGGATCTGCCCGGCCACAAAGCGCCGGAACAGCCCCGGAAGGATCTTGCGATGTGCCAGATCGCCCGTGGCGCCGAAGATGACCAGATCGAAATCCTCGACCGGAATGACGCGCGAGACCATGCTGTCCTCCTTGCGGTTGGCCACTGCCATATCTCTTGTTAGCGTTAACAGCAACTCGGTTCAACCTCTCAGTGCCTTGGCCAGTCGCGGCAGGCGGCTGCGGTGCAGCATTTCGGCCATACTCATCGCGCCGCCCATCGCGGCGGCCTTGCCGCGTGCCGCCTGCGCTGCGGCCGCGACGGCCTGCGGGTCGCTGCGGTGCAGGTCCAGCAGGAATGCATCGGGATGGATCGCCCGCAAAGCCAGCCCCTGCATGAGGTGTCGGGGGAAGTCGCGCAGGTTGGCGGTGACGATCAGCGACGCCGAGCCCGCCAGGGCGGCCTCGATCACATGGCGGTCTGCGGGGTCGGGCAGATCCAGGTCGATCGCCCGGTCGCCGTCATCAGCTTGTGCGGCATCGGGAAAGCGCAGGCGCAGCAGGGCGATCTCGGCCCCGGCGATGCGGTCCTGATCCACCCCGAGACGGCCCGCCGCATGGCGCCATTCGGCAAGGATGCGCTGCGACCACAACGGCTGGAAGAGGCCCGCGCCCGCAAGATCGGTCAGGATCTCGCGCAGGATCGTGGGGAACAGAACATTGGCGTCCAGAACCGCGCGCATCAGTCGAGCCGGAAGAACAGCGCCTTCAGATAGCCTGTCTCGGCCAGTTGCGGCAGGGTCGGATGATCCGGCCCGGCCTGGCCGGTATGGATCAGCACCCCGCGCCGCCCGCCCCGGCCGATGCCGCGCGCGCTGACATTGCGGAACTGCGTCAGGTCGGCGGCATGGCTGCAACTGCACAGCACCAGATAGCCGTCGGGCGCCACCAGCGGCGCGGCAAGGCGCGCCACCCGTTCATAGGCACGCAGCCCCGCCTCGAGCGCCTGCCGGGACGGCGCGAAGGCCGGTGGATCACAGACGACCAGATCAAAGCGGCGGTCCTCGGCCGCCAGCGCCTCCATCGCCTTGAAGGCGTCGGACTGCCGCGTTTCCAGACGGTCCGCAGCGCCCATCGCCTCGGCGCCGGCCGTCGCCAGATCCAGCGCGGCCGCGCTGCCGTCAACGCATGTCGCGCGCACCGCCCCCGCCGCCAGCGCGGCAAGGCCGAAGCCACCGACATGGCTGAAGACATCCAGAACCTCGGCATTCGCCGACAGCCGCTGCGCAAAGGCATGATTCGGCCGCTGATCGTAGTACAGCCCGGTCTTCTGGCCGCCCATCAGGTCGGCAAGGTAGACCGCGCCGTTCATCGGCACCCCGACCGGGGCGGCGGGCGCATCGCCCAGCAGGACCTCGATACGTTCGTCCAGACCATCCAGCCCGCGCGCCCGCCCCTGACCGTTGAGGATCACCGTCGTCACCCCCGTCACCTCGGCCAGCGCGTCGGCGATCTGGCCCGCCATGCGGTCGGCCCATGCGGCGTTCGGCTGGATCACGGCGGCGCTGTCGAAGCGGTCGATGACCACCCCCGGCAGGCCGTCCGCCTCGGCATGGACAAGACGGTAGAAGGGCGTGTCGTGCAGGCGTTGGCGCAACGACAATGCCCGCGCGATCCGCTGGCGCAGCCAGGCCTCGTCGATTCGCGCCTCGGGGTCACGATCCATCACCCGGGCAACGATCTTCGAGGCCGGGTTGACGGTGACAAGCGCCAGCGGCCGCCGCTCGTCATCCTCCAGCACCGCAAAGCTGCCCGGCGCAACCGACCGGGTGCGACGATCCAGAACCGCCTCGTCGGCATAGATCCAGGGAAATCCGTGACGGATCGCCTGGGGCCGGGTCCTGGGGCGCAGGCGGATGACGGGAAGATCGCTCATGTCGGGTTCCTTTCGCTGCCGATCTGGCACGACCTCCCGCCCGGCACAAGCCGCAAGGCCATCCCCCGGCATCGATGTGGTAGAAGGAAAGGCAAGCGACGCCGCGCAAGGTCGGCACGGTGAGTCCCGCACCGCGGCCGCGTTGCCGAAAAATTCAGCGCAGGTTGCGCCGTTAACGCTAACGACCTATAGTCGACGGAAAGCCACAGGAGGCCACGATGACCCTGCACGCCACAATCGACCGTGTTACCGACCGCATCCGCCAGCGGTCGGACACCGCCCGCGCCGCCTATCTCAAAAAGATCGCACGGGCAGCCGAGGACGGGCCGCGCCGCGCGCATCTTAGCTGTGGCAACCAGGCCCATGCCTATGCCGCGATGCCCGACAAGGAGGACATGGCCACCACGCGCAAGCCCAATATCGGGATCGTCACGGCCTATAACGACATGCTGTCGGCGCATCAGCCCTATGAGCGCTATCCCGACCTGATCCGCGCGGCCGGCCATGCGGCGGGGGCCACCGTTCAGGTCGCCGGGGGCGTGCCGGCGATGTGCGACGGCGTCACCCAGGGCCGCGCCGGGATGGAGCTATCGCTGTTCTCGCGCGACGTGATCGCGCTGGCGACGGGGGTGGCGCTGTCGCATGACTGTTTCGACGCGGCGCTGTATCTGGGCGTGTGCGACAAGATCGTGCCGGGTCTGGTGATGGGCGCCGCAACCTTCGGCCACATTCCGGCGGTGTTCATTCCGGCCGGGCCGATGCCCTCGGGCCTGCCCAATGACGAGAAATCCAAGGTGCGCCAGCAATTCGCGGCGGGCGAGGTGGGGCGCGACGCGCTGATGGCGGCCGAGATGGCGTCCTACCACTCGCCGGGCACCTGCACCTTCTACGGCACGGCCAACAGCAACCAGATGCTGATGGAGTTCATGGGCCTGCACCTTCCCGGGTCCAGCTTCGTCAATCCGAACACGCCCCTGCGCGAGGCGCTGACAGTGGCCGGGGTCCAGCGCGCGGCGGCGATCACCCGGCTTGGCAACGACTTCCTGCCCGCGGGCGAGATCCTGGACGAGAAGGCCTTCGTGAACGGCATGGTCGGGCTGATGTCGACCGGCGGATCGACCAACCTCATCATGCACATCCCGGCGATGGCACGCGCCGCGGGCGTGCTGATCGACCTCGAGGATTTCCACGACATCTCCGAGGCGGTGCCGCTGATGGCGCGGGTCTATCCGAACGGCCTGGCCGATGTGAACCATTTCCACGCGGCCGGCGGCATCGGCTACATGATCGGACAGCTGCTCGAGGCGGGGATGCTGCACGAGGATGTCAAGACGATCAACGGCACCGGCCTTGGGGGCTATACGGCCGAGCCGAAGCTGGCCGAGGGGCGGGTGCATTGGGAACCCGGCGCCCGCGAGACGCTGAACGACAAGATCCTGCGCCCGGCCCATGATCCCTTTGCGCGCACCGGCGGGCTGAAGCAGCTTCAGGGCAATCTGGGGCGCGGCGTCATCAAGGTCAGCGCGGTGGCCGAGGAACGCCATGTCATCGAGGCGAAGGCGCGGGTGTTTTCCGACCAGGAGCAGGTCAAGACCGCCTTCAAGGCCGGCGAATTCACCGAGGACACGATCGTGGTGGTCCGCTTTCAGGGGCCGCGCGCGAACGGGATGCCGGAACTGCACTCGCTGACGCCGACGCTGGCGGTGCTGCAGGATCGCGGCCTTCGGGTCGCGCTGGTCACCGACGGGCGCATGTCGGGCGCCTCGGGCAAGGTCCCGGCGGCAATCCACATCTCGCCCGAGGCCTCGGTCGGCGGCCCGCTGGCGCGGGTCCGCGACGGCGACGTGATCCGCATGGATGCGACCATGGGCACCATCGACTGCCTTGCCGAGGATTTCGAGGATCGCCGGCCCGCGGCCTTCGACCCGACCGCCAGCAGCGAGGGCATGGGGCGCGAGATGTTCGCGGCCTTCCGCGCCGTCGCCGGCCCCGCCACCGAGGGCGCCGGGGTCGTCGTCTGAGCCGCGCCCGGCGGCGGGCGCCAGATCAGGCGGCGGCCGCGACCTCGCAGACCGCGCGACGCAGATGGCCGGTGAACTCGGCCGCCAGCGACCGCGCCGGGCCATCGGCGACATAGGCATTCAGCCACGTCGCCGGCAGCGGCGGCAGCGCGCCGCCATGATCGACCAGTTCCAGCCCCGGCTGGCAGATCCCGCGCGGCAGCAGGGTCACGCCCAGATCGGCCGCCGCCAGCACCCGCCACGTGTCGGTGCCGCCATCGCTGATGGTCTGCACCCACTCGATCCCCGCCCGTTCCAGCGCCTGAAGCCCGACCGGGTAATAGGCGCAATGGGGCGAGTTCGCGATCGGCAGCGGGCGTTGCCGCCAGCTGTCGCCGCTGATCGCGCCGAACCAGCCCAGATCGACCTTGGCCAGATGGATCGCGCCCAGCGGCGCCTCGAATTCGGTGGTCAGGATCACGTCATGTTCGCCCTGGCGCATCTGCTGGCGCAGGTCGCGGCTGCGGCCGTCATTCACGATCAGTTCGACCCGCGGGTTGTCCTCGCGAAAGGCCCGGACCGCCTGCGCGACGCGGGCAAACAGCCAGTCGCTGGTCAGGCCGACCCGCAGCCGCCCCTCGGGGCGCTGCCCGGCAAAGCGCGCCAGGATCGCGTCGTTCAGCGCCACCAGCTTGCGCCCCTCGAGGACCAGTTCGGTCGCGAAATCGGACAGCACCACGCCGCGCCCCTGCTTGAGCAGGATCGGCGAGCCGAACAGCTCTTCCAGCCGCTTGATCTGCATCGACAGCGCGCTTTGCGTCATGTTCAGCGCATCCGCCGCCCGGGTCACCGCGCCGTACTCTGCCACGGCCTGAAGCGATCGCAGCGTGGCGATGTCAAGATTTCGCATGAATCACATCCCCTGATGATTCGGATCAATATCATTCATTTTACAAATACGACCCTCTGCGCGATCAATCAATCATCCCGAAGCATACGGCGGTTCGTATCAACGGGATTGATCCATGCTGAAGGAGATTGATCATGGCGAAATCATCGAAAGCCCTGCTGCGCGTGGTCACCGGACATGGCATCATCCCGCGCCCGGCCTGGCTGGAACGACTGCTGACCGCGCTGGATCGCGACACGCCGGTGCTGGACCTGAAGCGGATCAGCGATCGACAGCTGCGCGACCTGGGGCTGGATCGCAGCGAGGTGCTGGCCGAGATGCAGCGCACCCCGGAATGGGACGCGCCGCAGCACTGGCATCGGGCCTGATCGCCCGCGGAGGACGGGCCGTCTGGCCGTCTCAGGCGGCATCTTCGGCGGGCGGCCCAAAGCGTTCGATCATCCTAGACCGGATCTGGTCGCGGGTCTGGCGATACACCGCCAGCCGGGCCTCGCGGCCCTCGGCCAGTCCGGTCGGGTCCATGATCGGCCAGTATTCGACGTCGAGATGCACCAGCCGGGTCAGTTCCAGCGCCAGCCGCTGGCTGGCCGGAGACAGCGCGACGATCAGGTCGAAGCCGCCCAGGTCGTCGCCCCATTCCATCATCTCGTCAAAGCTGCGGCTGCGATGGTTTTCCAGCTTCACGCCGATCTCCTCGCAGACGGCGATCGCGAAGCCGTCGATCTCCATGTCGTTCCTGACGCCGGCCGACTGCACATAGGCGGCGCGGCCATAGTATTTCTTCATCATCCCCTCGGCCATGGGCGAGCGGATGGCATTGTGGTCACAGCAGAACAGGATGGCGTGCGGTATCTTGTCCTGCTGCATCCGGTCAGCCCTGCGGGATCAGCGCACAGATCAGGGTGAACAGGCGCCGCGCGGTATCGATATCCAGTTCGGCCTTGCCCTCCAGGCGTTCCTGCAACGTGCGGGCGCCCTCGTTGTGGATGCCGCGCCGAGCCATGTCGATCGCCTCGATCTGCGCCGGCGGCAATTTCTTGACCGCATCGAAATAGCTTTGGCAGATCTGGAAGTAGTCCTTGACGACCTGCCGGAACGGGCCGAGGGACAGGTGGAACTCTGCCACCTTCTCGCCGCCCTCGCCGGCCACGTCGAAGACCAGCCGCCCCTCGCGGATGCACAGGTCCAGCACATAGGGGCCTGCGGGCGCGGCGCTGCCGTCGCGGCCGGGCACGAGGAAGCTGTTGTCCTCGATCAGGTCGAAGATCGCGACGCGGCGTTCCTGTTCGATCTCGGGCGTGGCGGGCGCCATCGCGCTGTCGTCGATCTCGATGCGGCTCAGTCGGCTCATCCGGCCCCCCTGTCGTTCAGCGTGGCCAGCCGGGCCTGGACCGAGGCGCCATGCGCCTGCAGCCCCTCGGATGCGGCCAGCCGCACCGCCGCCGGGCCGATCGCCGCCAGCGCGCCGGGCGTCAGTCGCGCCAGCGTGGTGCGCTTGAGGAAGTCGAGGACCGACAGCCCCGACGAGAAGCGCGCCGATCGCGCCGTCGGCAGGACGTGGTTGGGGCCGCTGACATAGTCGCCGACCGCCTCGGGGGTGTGCGCGCCAAGGAAGATCGCGCCCGCATGGACGCATTTCGCGGCCAGCGCCTCGGGATCGTCGACGCACAGCTCCAGATGCTCGGGCGCGATGCGGTTCGACAGCGCCGCCGCCTCGTCAAGATCGCGGACCGCGATGATCGTGCCATAGTCGCGCCAGCTTGCGCCGGCGATGGCGGCGCGGGGCAGCGTCGGCAGGATGCGGTCCACCGCACCCGCGACCGCATGGCCAAGCGCCGGATCGGTGACGATCAGGATCGACTGCGCGTCGGCGTCATGTTCGGCCTGCGCCAGCAGGTCCAGCGCCAGCCAGTCCGGGTTCTGCGGGCCCTCGGCGATGATCAGCACTTCCGAGGGGCCCGCGATCATGTCGATGCCGACCTGGCCGAAGACCTGCCGCTTGGCCGCCGCGACATAGGCGTTGCCCGGCCCGGTGATCTTGTCGACGGGCCGGATCGTGGCCGTGCCATAGGCCAGCGCCGCAACCGCCTGCGCACCGCCGATGCGATAGACCTCGTCCACGCCCGACAGCTGCGCCGCCAGCAGCACCAGCGGGTTGACCACCCCGCCGGGCGTCGGCACGCAGACCACCAGCCGCCCGACCCCGGCCACGCGGGCCGGGATGGCATTCATCAGCACCGACGAGGGATAGGCGGCCTGTCCGCCCGGCACATACAGCCCGGCCGCCGACACCGGCGTCCAGCGCCAGCCAAGCGTCGCGCCCTCGGGGTCGGTCCAGCTGGCATCCTCGGGCACCTGGCGGGCATGGTAGGCGCGGATACGCTCGGCCGCCATGCCAAGCGCGGCGCGGTCCTCGTCCGCGACCTGCGCCACCGCATCCGCGATCTCGGCCTGCGAAAAGAGCAGGCGGTCGGGCGTCAGATCGAGCCTGTCGAAGCGCGCGGTCAGTTCGCACAGCACGGCATCGCCCCGCGCCCGGACATCCGCGATGATCGCCGCGACCGCGTCGTTCACATCGGCCGAGTCCTCGCGCTTGGCCGACAGCATCGCGGCAAAGCCCGTTTCGAAATCTGCATCAGAGCTGTTCAGCGTGACCGGCATCGCGTTCCCCTGCAATCACGCCTTGTTAGCGGCAAGCGCCCACCGCCTCAAGCGCCGCCGTGCCGCCCCCGTGGCCGCGCCGCCCCCCGATCAATCCGGGTGCGCGGGGGCACGGCCCGAGGGCGCCACATAGGGTCGGGTCATGTCGCGCAGGTCCAGATTGATGCATTCGACCTCGGCCATCAGCGTGCCGTCGCCGGCAAAGCTCAGCGACAGCCGGCCCGTGCCGTCAGCGCCCGGCAGCCATTCCAGCGCCAGAAGTTCCAGCACCGTGGCCTCGTCGCGGGCTATGCCATCGCTTTGCAGTCCCAGCACGTCATTGACGACCAGCAGGGCGCGGACCCGCTCGAAGGGGCGGCCCTCGGCGCGGGCCTGATCGGCGTCCTCCCACCGGAAGCGGTTGATCAGCAGCGCCAGCCGGCGCTGGCGGGCATCGTGGCGGATGTCGGCGCCTGTCAGCACCGCATCCTGCACCAGCGCAGACATGATCCGCAGATCCTCGGCGTCTTCGGCCCGCAGCGCGATCGGGCGCGGATCGGCATCGCGGAAGCTTGCGTCGCGCACCATCGCCTATTCCTCCCTGACCCGCTCGATATGGGCACCGACGCCGCGCAGCTTGCGCACCACATGCTCGTAGCCGCGGTCGAGGTGATAGACGCGGCTGACGGTGGTCTGGCCCTCGGCGGCCATGCCCGCGAGAATCAGGCTGACCGAGGCGCGCAGGTCGGTCGCCATGACCGGGGCGCCGCGCAGCTGCTGGACGCCGGTGACCGTCGCGTGGCCGCCATGCACCTCGATCTGCGCGCCCATCCGGGCCAGTTCCGGCGCATGCATGAAGCGGTTCTCGAAGATCGTCTCTTCCAGCACGCTGGTTCCCTCGGCCATGCACATCAGCGCCATGAACTGCGCCTGAAGGTCGGTCGGAAAGCCGGGATAGGGCTCGGTGGTCACATCGACGGCGCGCACCCGCCCGTTGCTGCGCGCGACCTTCAGTCCGCGCGGGGTCTCCTCGACGCTGAGGCCGGCCTGGTCCAGCTTGTCGCAGAACGCGGCCAGCAGGTCGATCCGGCCGCCCAGACATTCGACCTCGCCGCCGCACATCGCCGGGGCCAGCATGTAGGTGCCCAACTCGATCCGGTCGGTGACCACCGGATGGGTCGCGCCGTGCAGTGCATCGACGCCCTCGATGGTGATGGTGCCGGTGCCCTCGCCTTCGATCCTCGCGCCCATCCGGCGCAGGCATTGTGCCAGATCGACGATCTCGGGCTCGCGCGCGGCGTTCTTCAGAACGGTGGTGCCGCGGGCCAGAGTGGCGGCCATCAGCGCGTTTTCCGTGGCACCGACCGAAACGATCGGAAACTCGACCACCGCGCCGGTCAGCCCGCCAAGCGGCGCGCGGGCATGCACATAGCCGTCGCGCAGATCCAGCTCGGCCCCCATCGCCTCGAGCGCCTTGAGATGCAGGTCGACGGGCCGCGCGCCGATCGCGCAGCCGCCGGGCAGCGACACCTCGGCCTGGCCATGCCGCGCCAGCAGCGGCCCCAGCACCAGGATCGAGGCGCGCATCTTGCGCACGATGTCGTAATCGGCCCGCTGGCTGGTCAGGTCATGGCTGGACATCGCCAGCACCTGCCCGTCCTGCAGGCTGGTCGCCTCGGCGCCAAGGCTTTGCAACAGCTCGGTCATGGTGCGGATGTCGGACAGCCGCGGCGCGTTGGTCAGCGTCAGCGGCTGGTCGGTCAGCAGCGTCGCTGGCATCAGCGTCAGACAGGCGTTCTTGGCACCGGCAATCGGTATCTCGCCCTTCAGCGGGCCGTTCCCGTGAACGATGATCTGATCCATCTAGCTGTCGTCTCCGCCTGTCTCGCTGCCGCTGTTATCGTCGCCGTCGGCTTCTGCGGCCCTTGCACGGGCCTGTGCCTTGCGCCGCTGAAGATTGGCCCGCAGCGCGGCCCGCAGCCGCGCCTCACGGGCCGCCTTGCCATCAGAGGTACCGGGCCGATCATCGCTCATCCCGCCCTGTTAGCGCCGCACCGCGCGACAGTCCAGCGATGCGGCGGCCCGTGACGCGGCGGCGACGGCAAAAAACCCCGCTGCCCCCTTGCGCGCCCCCGCGCCTTTGTCTAAACGCCCCTGCACAAGGCGCTGCGGTAGCTCAGTGGTAGAGCACTCCCTTGGTAAGGGAGAGGTCGAGAGTTCAATCCTCTCTCGCAGCACCAGTCCAGCCATATCACGTCGAGGCAGATACCGGGTCTGCACAGCCTCTCAGCGATGGCTGTGCGGGCGCCGCGTCGGGTTGATCCGATGGCTGGTCCGGTGACGGACCGATGGTCGCGGCGGCGCGGGTCCGCGCCCGTGTCGCCGGGGGGCGCGGCCGCCAGATGGCCGATCCGCGGATGACGGGGTGGCGGGCAGCGTCAGGGACGGGCGGCGTCAGGGACGGGCGGCGGGGACCACCGGCAGCGGGGGGACAGGCGCCGGGTCGGGCAAGGGGTCCTCGATCGCCAGCGCCGGCACGGCGCCCGTGCCGCCAAAGCCCGCCCAGCGGTAATCCTGCAGGACCCGCCAGGCCATGTCCTCCATCTCGGGGAAAAGGGTCGGCTGCGGGACGCGGGCGCGGGCGAAGAACTGGTAGGTCAGATAGGCCAGCCCGGTCGGCCCCGGCCCGTTCGGGCGCCAATGCACCAGATCGACGAACAGCGCCCCGTCATCCTTGTAGTGGTCGCGCGCGGCACGGGCGAAAAGCCCCGCCGGGATGATCCAGACCGGCCGGCCGACATGGCGTTCCAGCCAGTCGCGCTGGTAATGGAACACCGGCTGCGCCTGCGCGTCGAGGTCGGGGTCAAGCGGCGACCACGGCATGTAGAGGACCGGCTCGGCGCCCTTCGACACCGCAGTCATGGCGAACCAGTAGAGATGTTGCAGGTTCTGGCGCCCCTGGGCCGAGGCCGGGTGCGGCAGTCCGGTCTTCAGGTCGCCAAGCTCGGTCATCACCAGCCGGTCGTAGCTGCCTGTCCGCGCATAGCCCAGCGCCCGCCAGCGCGCGGCATTCGAGGAAAAGCCCGCGAAGTCGAAATGCGTCGGGCCGGGCCACAGGCTGGGGAAATCGACGCCGTCATTATAAGCGTGGTCGTCGGTGGGAAAGATCGCCGCCAGCATCGAATGACCGGTGAAGGCGATGGTCGCCTGCGGGTCCAGCGGTTGCGGCAGCGTTTGCGGCAGGGCGCCCTCGGCCTGTGCGGCGACGGGCCATGGCGCGCCGCGCAGCAGGGCGGCGCCGGCAAGGGCGGCCAGAAACCGACGGCGCGGGATGGGAGGCATCAACCGGATCATGCCCGCGATATTAGCGCGGCGCGCGAGGCTTCCAAGCCCCCTTACAGCCCGTCCTCGCCGCACACGGCGATGGCGACCTCGATGCCCTTCGCGCGCAGCGCCTCGATGCTGGCACGCGGCGTCGCGTCGTCGACGATGACGAGGTCGAAGCGATCCAGCGGCAGCATCGCGTGCAGGGCGCGGCGGGTGAACTTGGTGTGGTCGGCCAGCAGGATGCGGCGGGCGGCGCTGTCGAACATCGCCCGCTTGGTCTCGACCATCTCGGGGGACTGGTGGAACACCACGCCGTCGGTGATCGCCGACAGGGACATGAAGGCCAGGTCGGCGCGCAGATTGCGGATCTCCTGCGTGGTGACGGGGCCCATGAAGGCGTTGCACCAGTGCTGGAACTGCCCGCCCAGCCCCAGCAGCGTAAGGTCGCGGATGTCCTTCAGCGCGGCCATCATGCGGATCGAGTTGGTGATCGCCGTCAGCGGCACCCGTGCCGGCAGATGCGGCACCATCCGCTGGACAGTGGTGCTGTCGTCCAGGAACACCGCCTGCCCCGGCTCGATGCACTGCGCGGCGGCTGCGGCGATTGCCGATTTCTCGGCCGCCTGCCGGCTGTCGCGATAGATGTCGCTGGATTCGATCAGGCTGGTCGGCGCGGCCGAGACGATCCCGCGCGTCTTGCGCAGCAGGCCGCGGCTTTCCAGATCGTCCAGATCCCGATGCGCGGTCATCAGGCTGACGCCGAAGCGTTCGACCAGATCCTCGATACGCATGGTGCCCTCGGCCATCACCGCCTCGGCCATCAACTGGCGCCGGGCGATCTGCCGTGCCTGCCGGCTGTCGCTGGGGATGTCCTCGGCGATGGGGCGAGGCCGCGGGGCGGCAGAGGGGGATGAGGTCGCATCGGTCATGGCTTTTCCCTTAGCGCCGCGGCGCGCGAAAGGCGAGAAGCTGTGCGGCCGCCCCAATGGATGTGGCCAAGGCGGCGCGGCCACGGGAGCGTCGGAAGAACGGGCGGGCGCGACCTGCGCGCCCGCCTGCCAGGATCACTCCGACAGGGTGAAGGGTGCGGTCACCTTGTCGGCGTTCTCGGCGGTGATCAGCATGCAGTCGAACAGCTGCTTTTCGCTGGCCGCGCCGGTCTCGCCGGTCTTGATGAAGTTGTCGGCCTGGCGGATCGCCTCGGCCGAGAATACCGCGACGGGCTGCAGCACCGTATACTGCATCTCGCCGGCCTTCACCGCCGCGACCGCATCGGGCGAGCCGTCGAAGCCGCCGACCTTCACCTGCTCCAGCTTGCCCGCCTCCTTCAGCGCGGCGATCGCGCCCAGGGCCATCTCGTCATTGCCCGAGATCACGCCGATCACGTCGGGATTGGCCTGCAGCAGCGACTGGGCCTTCTGGTAGCCTTGCGTGCGGTCCCAGTTGGCGACCTCCTGGCCGACCTTTTCCAGATCCGGATACTGGGTCAGGACCGTCTCGAAGCCGTTCGAGCGGGTCTGGGCGTTGTTGTCGGCGGGGTTGCCGAACAGTTCGACATACTGGCCGCTGTCACCCACCGCCTCGACCCAGGCCTGCGCGCCAAGTGCCGCGCCCTGGGCGTTGTTCGACACCAGCTGCGCCTTGGCCAGTCCCTCCTGGTTGATCTCGGCATTGACGAGGAACACCGGGATGCCCGCATCGACGGCCTTCTTGACCGCGCCGACCGAGCCGTCGGCATTGGCGGGATCGAGGATGATCGCCTTGGACTGGTTCGTGATCGCGGTGTCGATCAGCGTGCTTTCGGTGTTGGTGTCGCCCTTGTGGGCCGCGACATTGGCGGTATAGCCCAGCTCTTCGGCCGTGGCCTTGGCGACCTCGCCCTCGGTGAACCAGTAGGGGTTCGCCGGGTCGTTCACGATGATCGAGATCAGGCCCTCGGCCTGTGCGGCCCCGGCCATCAGCGGCGCGGCGGCCACGGCGGCCAGAAGCAGGCGGCGCGTCATCTTCAGCATTCTTCTCTCTCCCTTTGGGTTGGTGGAACTGCCGTGTCCGGCAGGCTTTCCGCCCGGCCTCTTTTTCCGTTCTGCCGGGCGGGGAAGGTCGCGAACGCCTCAGCCCTTGCGGCCGCCGCGTCCGTATTGAAGCGAGTTCATCAGCACCGCCAGCACGATCACCGCGCCGGTGAACACGGTCTGCCAATAGGACGACACGCCGATGATCACGAGGCCGTCCGACAGGAAGCCGATCACGAAGGCGCCCAGCATGGTGCCCTGGATGGTGCCACGCCCGCCGGTCAGCGCCGCGCCGCCGATCACAACCGCGGCGATCGCCGTCAGCTCGTAGGTGACGCCAGCGGTCGGCCCGGCCGAGGTCAGTTGCGAGGCCAGCACGAGGCCCGCGATGGCCGACAGGATGCCCGACAGCGTATAGACGGTGATCTTCACCCGGCGGGTCGGCACGCCCGACAGTTCGGCCGCGCGTTCATTGCCGCCCGAGGCGTAAAGCCAGCGCCCGAAGGAGGACCGCGTCAGCATCAGCGCCGCGAGGACCGCCAGCACCGCCAGCACGATCACCGAGATCGGCACACCGGCGATGCGGTTGAAGCCCAGCCAGTCGAAGCCGGTATTGCCCAGCTCGGCCCGGCCCGACAGGTTGTTGTAGGTCAGCCCGTTGGTCATCAGCAGCGCGACCCCGCGCGCCACATACATCACCCCCAGCGTGGCGACGAAGGCCGGCACCTTGAAGATCGAGATCAGCACCCCGTTCACGGCCCCGACCAGCCCGCCGACGAGGCAGGTCAGCACGACCACAGCCCAGACCGGCGGATACAGGATCACGCCCAGGGCGTCGATCTCGAGCCCCTGCATCATGGCGCCGGCGACGACGCCCGACAGCGCCAGGATCGAGCCCACCGACAGGTCGATGCCGCCGTTCAGGATCACCAGCAGCATGCCGATCGCCAGGATGCCGTAGATGGCCACATGGCTGGCCATGATCAGGAAGTTGCCGACCGTCAGGTAGTTCGGCGACAGGATGGAAAAGACCACGATGATCGCGATCAGCGCAAAGAAGGCCCGGCCTTCCAGCAGCAGGCGACCAAGGCTGAAATCGGCCTTCTTGGCGGGGCGGGTGATGGTGGTGTCCGACATGGTTCTGGTCTCCCTCACTCTCGTCCCTCAGGCGACCAGCGACTCGCCCGAGGCGGCCATGATCTTTTCCTTGGTGACGGTGGAATCGAATTCGGCCGAGATCCGGCCCTTGTGCATGACGACGATCCGGTGCGCGATCGACAGGCATTCGCTGACCTCGGAGGTCGAGTAGAGGACCGCAAGCCCCTGCTTGGCTTCCTCGGCCAGAAGCCGGAAGACCTCGGCCTTGGCGCCGATGTCGATGCCCCGCGAGGGTTCGTCCAGCATGATGACGCGCGGCCTTGTGGCCAGCATCTTGCCGATCACCACCTTCTGCTGATTCCCCCCCGACAGCGAGCCGATGGCAGCGTCCGGCCCGGAGGTCTTGACTGTCACCTCGCGGATGCTGGCGTCGATCAGGCTGCGCTCGGCCCGCTTCTGGGTGAACAGGCCCCTGGTGAAGCTGGCGATCGAGGCCAGCGACAGGTTCTCGCCCACGCTCATCGTCTGCACCAGCCCGTCGCGCTGGCGATCCTCGGGGACCAGGGCAAGGCCGCGGGCGATGCGTTCGGCGATCGACAGGTGCGAGATCTCGCGCCCCTCCAGCACCACCTCGCCCGATGTCGGTCGCAGCCGCCCGGCGCAGGTTTCCAGCAGTTCGGTGCGCCCCGCCCCCATCAGCCCGTAGATGCAGACGATCTCGCCCGCATGGACATCCAGCGACAGCCCGTCCACCAGGTTGAAGCCGCCCGCCGGATCGGCCAGGGTCAGGTTGCGGATCGACAGCGCGGGCTGGCCCAGCTGCGTCGCGGGCGGGCTGCCGAGGTCGTAGTTGTCGCCGACCATGTTGCGCACGATCCATTCAAGGTCGATGTCCGAACGCGGGGCATAGGCGGTCATGGTGCCGTCGCGCAGCACCACCGCATGGTCGGTGATGGTCAGCGCCTCTTCCAGGTGATGCGAGATATAGACAATGCTGACCCCCTTGGCCGTCAGGTCGCGGATCACCTTGAACAGCACCTCGACCTCGCTGGCCGACAGCGCACTGGTCGGTTCATCCATGATGAGGATGCGGCTGTCCACCGACAGGGCGCGGGCGATCTCCACGATCTGCTGCTGGCCAAGGCGCAGTTCCTCGACCGGGGTCAGCGGGTCGATCTCTTCCTCCAGCTCGGCCATCAGGCGGCGGGTCTGGCGCTCTTCCTCGGCGAAATCGACTCCGCCGGGGCCGCTGATCTCGCGGCCCATGAAGATGTTGTCGCGCACCGACATGTTCGGCGCGAGGCTCAGTTCCTGGTGGATGATCGAGATGCCGCGGTCGCGCGCCTCGGTGGAATTGTTGAAGGCGACGGGGCTGCCGTCCAGGATGATCTCGCCCGATGTGGGCTGGATGACGCCCGACAGGATCTTCATCAGGGTCGACTTGCCTGCGCCGTTCTCGCCGAACAGCGTCGTGACCTGGCCGCGATGGATGTCGAAGTTGACACCCTTCAGCGCGTGGACATTGCCATAGGACTTGGCGACGTTGCGGGCGGCCAGCACGACCTCGCGCGCGTCGGGGCGGCCCGCGGGGATGTCGCCCGTGACGGTGACGTGCGCGCTCATTGGACGGTCACCTCGACCGGGGTGATCATCCAGTTCTTAGGGTTGATCAGGCGGAAGGCGCCGGTCACGGTCAGCGTCTTGCCGGTCAGGCCTGCGGTGTCGATCGGATCGAGGATCTCGGCCTTCATGGCGCGGTTGATGCCGGCGCCGGCGTCCTGGTATTCGATCTGGTTCTTGAACTGGCCGAAGGCGATGTCGCCGGGGGCGTCGCGCAGGTCGGTGCCGTTGATCGCGGGCCCGGTCTGGACGCGCAGGGTGATGTCGGCGGGCAGCCCCTCGGCCGCCAGGGGATAGACGCCCGATTTCGCCTCGCCCGCCACGCCGGTGACGGTCACGAACATGATCGCGCCGGTCGAGGCAGCGGTGCCGTATTGCGCGGCGGCCGCATCCTTGTCGGCCAGCACCGCAGGCGCCAGCGTCGCGGCATCGACCGCCCTGGCCTTCACCACATCGCGGATGCGCGGGAATTCCTGCTGGCCGTAGCTGTCGGCCGAGAACGCCTGCGCGCGGACATCAGCCTCGGAACCGACCGGCACCACGGTGGTATCCAGCGCGATGGCGGCCAGCACCACCGCTCCGAGGCCGAGGCCAATCATCAGGCCGCGGCGCGACGGTGCGGGGGCTTTCGGGGCGGCGGCATTGTTCTGAGTCATGCTGAACCCTCTGCTTGAAGCTTGCGGCACAGGCCGGACCGCAGTGACATGGTCCCGGGGCGGCGGTGGCCGTCCGGGCGTGGCGTGCAAGATGTCATGACCCCTCCCCTGATCGCCGATCCGGGCAGCGCCTCCTCGCGCCGGCCCCTGATCGCCATGTAGTGTTACCACTGTGTTATATCTCTGGTCAACTCTGTTAACACATCCCTCGAAAAAATTTCGTGCAACTCGCCCGCGTCGCGTGGCGCCCACCCCGAACCGCGCCTGACGGCCGCACGGCCGGCCCGGCAGAAATCCGGCCGGAGCCCCGATTCCTCATGCCGATACCCATGCGATCACCCCACAGCACCCAGTTGACTGGCACAAGGACGCGCAGCCACGCGCGCAATCTTGGTATCCCTATGGGCATCATATCTGAAATTTATTATCATGTGCGTAAAAAAATACGTTCCTTGTGCGATAATTATGGTATATACCGCCAGGGAAGGCTGGGAGAGCAACATGAGCGGCCACGACATCCTGATCGGCATCGACGCTGGCACTTCGGTCATCAAGGCCGTGGCCTTCGATCTGGCCGGGCGTCAGCTGGCGACGGCCTCGGTGGCGAATCGCTATCAGACCGGCGCCGGCGGGGCGGCAACGCAATCGCTGTCGCAGACCTGGGCAGACTGCGTCGCGGCGCTGCGCGGGCTGGCCGGCCGGATTGACGGGCTGGCCGGGCGGACCGCCGCGCTGTCGGTGACGGCGCAGGGCGACGGCACCTGGCTTGTGGGTCGGGACGGGCCGGTCGGCGATGCCTGGCTGTGGCTTGACGCACGTGCCGCGCCGACCGTGGCGCGGCTGGCGGGCGGCGCGGCGGATCGCGGCCGGTTCGAGGCGACCGGCACCGGGCTGAACACCTGCCAGCAGGGCGCGCAGATGGCGCATATGGACGTTCATGCGCCCGAATTGCTGGACCACGCCGAGGTCGCCCTGCACTGCAAGGACTGGCTGTATCTGAACCTGACCGGGATCCGCGCCACCGACCCGTCCGAGGCCAGCTTCACCTTCGGCAATTTCCGCACCCGGCGCTATGACGAGGCGGTGATCGACGCACTTGGACTTGGCCATCGCCGCGCCCTGCTGCCCGAGATCGTCGAGGGCACCGACACCACGCATCCCCTGTGCGCCGAGGCCGCCGCGCTGACCGGCCTGCGCGCCGGCACACCGGTCTGCCTTGGCTATGTGGACATGGTGATGACGGCCCTGGGCGCGGGCGTGCATGGCGGCGGCGCGGGCGATGTCGCCTGCTCGACCGTCGGCTCGACAGGGGTGCATCTTCGGGCGGTGCGCGCCGAGTCCGTGCATCTGAACCCCGAGGGTACCGGATATGTCATCTGCCTGCCGGTTCCGGGCCTCGTGACGCAGGTGCAGACCAACATGGCCGCGACGCTGAACATCGACTGGGTGCTGGGCGTCGCTGCGGGCATCATCTCCGACATGGGACAACCGGTCACCCATCGTGACCTGGTCGGCCGGATCGATGGCTGGCTGGCCCAGTCGCGGCCCGGCCAGATCGTCTATCACCCCTACATCTCCGAGGCCGGCGAGCGCGGCCCCTTCGTCAATGCGGACGCGCGGGCCGGTTTCGTCGGGCTGAACGCCACCCACCGTTTCCCCGACCTGCTGCGTGCCGTCGCCGACGGGCTGGGGATGGCGATGCGCGACTGCTATGCCGCGATGGGCCCGCTGCCGGGCGAATTGCGCCTGACCGGCGGCGCGGCGCGGTCGCCCTCGCTGCGGGCGATCCTGTCGGCCAGCCTGAACGCCGCGGTGCGCGTGTCCGCGCGCGACGAGGCGGGCGCGGCGGGCGCGGCGATGATGGCCGCCGTGGCGATCGGGGCCTATCCCGACATGGAGGCCTGCATCGCCGACTGGGTCACCCCGCTGCTGGGCGCGGCCGAACCGCCCGACCCCGACCTCGTGCTGACCTATGACCGGCTGTTTCCCGCCTTCAGTCGCGCGCGCTCCGCCCTGCCCCCTGCCTGGCAGGCGCTGTCCGAGGCCCGCGACCCATCCCCGAAAGGACCATGACGATGAACGAGACCAGCGAGATGATCGACCTGTTCGTGATCGGCGGCGGCATCAACGGCGCCGGCGTCGCCCGCGACGCCGCAGGCCGCGGGCTGAAGGTGGTGCTGTGCGAGAAGGACGATCTGGCCGAGGGCACCTCGTCGCGGTCGGGAAAGCTGGTCCATGGCGGGCTGCGCTATCTGGAGTATTACGAATTCCGGCTGGTCCGCGAGGCGCTGATCGAGCGCGAGGTGCTGCTGCGCGCCGCGCCGCACATCATCTGGCCGATGCGATTCGTGCTGCCCCACAGCCCGCAGGACCGGCCCGCCTGGCTGGTCCGGCTGGGGCTATTTCTGTACGACAATCTGGGCGGGCGCAAGAAACTGCCGGGCACCCGGACGCTGGACCTGACCCGCGATCCCGAGGGCACGCCGCTGCTGGACCAGTATGTGAAGGGATTCGAATACAGCGATTGCTGGGTCGATGATGCGCGGCTGGTGGTGCTGAACGCGCTTGATGCCGCCGAGAAGGGCGCAGAGGTGCTGACCCGCAGCCCCTGCGTATCGGCCCGGCGCGAGGAGGGCGCCTGGACCGTCGAGACCCGCAACGAGACCACCGGCGAGACGCGCCGGTTCCGCGCCCGCTGCCTGGTGAACTGCGCCGGTCCCTGGGTCAGCGACTTCATCACCCGCGTCGCCGGGGCGAATTCCACCCGCAACGTGCGGCTGGTCAAGGGCAGCCACATCATCGTTCCGAAATGGTGGGCGGGCAGCCATGCCTATCTGGTCCAGAACCACGACAAGCGGGTGATCTTCATCAACCCCTACGAGGGCGACAAGGCGCTGATCGGCACCACCGACATCGCCTATGAGGGCCGGGCCGAGGACGTCGCGGCCGACGAGGCCGAGATCGACTACCTGCTGGCCGCCGTGAACCGCTATTTCAAGGAAAAGCTGCGCAGGTCGGACGTGCTGCATACCTTCTCGGGGGTCAGGCCGCTGTTCGACGACGGCAAGGGTAACCCCTCGGCGGTGACGCGCGACTATGTGTTCGATCTGGACCAGACCGGCGGCGCGCCGCTGCTGAACGTGTTCGGCGGCAAGATCACCACCTTCCGCGAACTGGCCGAGCGCGGCATGCATCGCCTCCAGGAGGTCTTTCCGCAGATGGGCCCGGACTGGACCGAGACCGCCCCCCTGCCCGGCGGCGAGATCGCCAATGCCGATTACGAGGGTTTTGCCAACCTGCTGCGCGACCAGCACCCCTGGATGCCGCGCAGGCTGGTGCATCATTATGGCCGGCTGTATGGCGCGCGCACCAGCGACGTGATCGGCGGCGCCGCATCGCTTGCGGATCTGGGCCGGCATTTCGGCGGCCAGCTTTACGAGGCCGAGGTGCGCTATCTGGTGGCGCGCGAATGGGCGCAGCGGCCCCAGGACATCCTGTGGCGGCGCACCAAGCATTACCTGCATCTCAGCGACGCCGAGCGCCAGGCCTTCACCGACTGGTTCAACCAGTCGGACCTGGCCCGTGCAGCCTGAGGGGTGGGAATCATGCCGCTGACCCTGTCGCTGAGTACCAACCCCCTCGTCAACCGCTTTGCCGATCCCGATGACCTGATCGACACCGTGGCGCGCGATCTGCGCATCCGCGACCTGCAGCTGACGCATGAATTCATCAACCCGTCCTGGCCCGCGCCGGTGATCCGCCGGCTGACCCGCCAGATGGGTGCCGCGCTGACGCGGACCGGCGTGCGGGTGACCAGCGGCATGACCGGGCCCTACGGGCGCCTGAACCATTTCGGCCATCCCGACCGCGACGTGCGGCGCTACTATGTGGACTGGTTCAAGACCTTCGCCGACATCACCGCCGATCTGGGCGGCGTGTCGGTGGGCACGCAGTTCGCGATCTTCACCTACCGGGATTTCGACGACCCGGTGCGGCGCGAGGATCTGATCGCCACCGCCATCGACTGCTGGGCCGAGGTGGCCGACCATGCAAGGGCCGCCGGCCTGTCCCATCTCTTCTGGGAGCCGATGAGCGTGGGGCGCGAATTCGGCGAGACGATCGCGGCCTGCATGGCCCTGCAGGACCGGCTGAGCGCGGCCGGCATGGCAGTGCCGATGTGGATGATGGCCGATATCGACCATGGCGACGTGACCAGCGCCAATCCCGACGATTACGACCCCTATGCCTGGGCCCGCGCCGTGCCGAAGGTCAGCCCGATCATCCATATCAAGCAGTCGCTGATGGACAAGGGCGGCCACCGGCCCTTCACCGCCGACTTCAACGCCCGCGGCCGCATCCAGCCCGCGCCGCTGCTGGCGGCCCTTGCCGAGGGCGGCGCCACCGACAACGAGATCTGCCTGGAACTGAGCTTCAAGGAGCGCGAGCCGAATGATCGCGAGGTGATCGGGCAGATCGCGGAAAGCGTCGCTTTCTGGGCGCCGCATATCGACACGGGCGCCGAGAGACTGAATATCTGACGGCAAGGCAGAAGGAATCACCGCAATGTCGCAGTGTCCCGGCGCCGTCCGGCGCCGCTGATGGCCCGGCGCGGTGGCATCGATCCCGAGGAGGGGCTGGCGATCCGCGCGGCCTGGCTGCATTATGCGGGCGGGCTGACGCAGGCTGCCGTGGCCAAGCGGCTGGGGCTGGCGACCGTCAAGACCCACCGGCTGATCGCCCGCGCGGTCGCCGAGGGCGTGGTGAAGGTCTCGATCGACGGCGAGATCGTCGAATGCGTGATGCTGGAAAACCGGCTCTGCGCCGAATTCGGGCTGAAGACCTGCGAGGTGGCGCCCGATCTGGGCGAGGAGGGGCTGCCGCTGCGCGCCCTTGGCATCACCGGCGCGGCCTTCCTGCGCCGCGAGATCGAGCGGGGCGAGTATCCGGTGATCGGGCTGGGGCATGGCCGCACCCTTGCGGCAGCGGTCGACCAGCTGCCGCGCTTCGAGGCGGGCGGCACGCGCTTCGTGTCGCTGCTGGGCGGGCTGACGCGCAACTACGCGGCCAATCCACATGACGTGATGCATCGCCTGGCCGAAAAGACCGGTGCGCAGGCGCTGGTTCTGCCGGTGCCGTTCTTCGCCAATTCGCCGGGCGACCGCGACGTGGTGCTGGCGCAGCCGGGGGTGCGCGAGCTGTTCGACCTGTCGAACGGCGCGGGGCTGAAGGTCGTCGGCATCGGCACCGCCGACGGGGGCGCGCAGCTGGTCGCCTCGGGGATGATCGAGCCGCGCGAGATCGCCGAGATCACCGCCGCCGGCGCGGCGGGCGAGATGCTGGGCCATTTCTTCGATGTGCATGGCCGGGTCCTTGAAACCGGCCTCAGCAGCCGGACCCTCTCGGCCGATCTCGATCGGGCGAGCGACAGCCGCATCGTCGCGATCGCGGGCGGGGCCAGCAAGACCGAGGCGATCCGCGCGGTGCTGCACAGCGGCCGGCTGTCGGGGCTGATCACCGACGAGGCCACGGCGCGTGCGCTGATCGGCTGAACCGCCATCCTCGCGCCACCCCGCAGGCGATGGCGTTTCCGGCAGGGGGGCGGGACGGGCAAGGCCCGTCCCGGTCGCTGCCGCTGGGCCGGCGGCGCCTTCGGCGCGGCGTCGCGCAGGGCGGCGGCACGGAGATCGGCCGCCGGCAGCGCGCCCGGGGCCACCCTCCCGAGGGCCGCCCGATCGCCGCGGATCAGTAGCGCGCGGCCATTTCCGACAGCGTCAGCACCCGGATGCGCGAGGCGTTGCCGGCGGTGCCGAAGGCCTCGAAGCGGTGACGGCAGACCTCGGCCATCATCGCCATCGCGGGCTTGAGGTATTTGCGCGGATCGAATTCCGAGGGATCCTCGGTCAGAGTCTTCCGGATCGCCGCGGTCATCGCCAGCCGGTTGTCGGTGTCGATATTGACCTTGCGGACGCCCGAGCGGATGCCGCGCTGGATCTCGTCGACCGGGACGCCCCAGGTCGGGCGGATGTCGCCGCCATAGCTGTTGATGATCGCCTGCAGATCCTCGGGGACCGAGCTGGAGCCGTGCATCACCAGATGGGTGTTCGGAATGCGGCGGTGGATCGCCTCGATGACATGCATCGCCAGGATGTCGCCATCGGGCTTGCGGGTGAACTTGTAGGCGCCGTGGCTGGTGCCCATCGCGACGGCCAGCGCGTCCACGCCGGTATCGGCCACGAAGCGCGCGGCCTCGTCGGGATCGGTCAGCAACTGGTCCTCGGACAGCTTTTCGGTCGCGCCATGGCCGTCCTCCTGGTCGCCCATGCCGGTCTCGAGGCTGCCCAGAACGCCCAGTTCCCCCTCGACCGAGACGCCGCAGGCATGGGCCATTTCGACCACCCGCGCGGTGACATCGGCATTGTAGGCGTAATCGGCCGGGGTCTTGCCGTCGGATTTCAGGCTGCCGTCCATCATCACGCTGGTAAAGCCGTTCTGGATCGCGGTGGCGCAGGTCGACAGCCCGTTGCCGTGGTCCAGATGCATGCACAGAGGGATCTGCGGGAATGCCCGCGACAGCCCCTCGATCAGCCCGGCCAGTACCTGGTCATTTGCATAGGACCGCGCGCCGCGGCTGGCCTGCAGGATGACCGGGCTGTCGGTGGCGGCGGCGGCCTGCATGACCGCAAGCCCCTGTTCCATGTTGTTGATGTTGAAGGCCGGCACGGCATAGCCCTGTTCGGCGGCGTGATCCAGAAGCTGGCGCAGGGTGATCATGGCCATCGCGTTTATCCTTTGCTGGAGGCGAGGTAGCCGAGGATCGTCGCGACCTCGTCCCTGGCGCCGAAGATGAGGGGGGTGAAGTCATGCGGTGCCCGCGGGCAACGGTCCAGGATCGCGCCCTGACCGTCGCTGGCCGCGCCGCCCGCCTGTTCGATGAGGAAGGCGATCGGGAAGGCCTCGTAGGTCAGCCGCAGGCGGCCCTGATGATAGCCGGGCCGGGCATCGGCGGGATAGAGGAATGCGCCGCCCTTCAGCAGGATGCGGTGCAATTCGCCGACCGCCGCAGCCAGCCAGCGCATGTTGAAATCGCGCCCGCGCGGGCCGTCGCGCCCGGCGCGCAGATCGGCGGCCCAGCCTTGCAGCCCCGATGGCCAGTGGCGTTCGTTCGAGGCGTTGTAGGCAATGGTCGAGGCGGCGGGCGCGAGGCGCAGATCCTCGTGCGAGACGCGGAAGATTGCGGCCTCGGCGTCATGGGTGGCGATGTGGACACCGTCGCCAAGCGACCAGCCGAAATCCAGGGAATGACCGAAGGACGCATAGCCCGCCGCCACCACCGCACGGCCGGGCCGCAGGAAGCCCTCGGGCGCGGCGGGCAGGATGCAGAACAGCAGGCCCAGTGGCGCGCCGATGCCGATGCTGCCCGAGCCGTCGATGGGGTCGATGGCGACGTCGAAGCCGCCGCCGGGGTTCAGCACGATCACCGCCTCGGCCTCTTCGGACAGGACCTGCCGCACCCCCGCCGCCCGAAGGGCCGCGATCAGGTGGTCATGCGCCGCGACATCCAGCGCCTTCTGGCGGTCGCCGCTGTCATTGGTGCCGACAAGCGCCTCGGGGTCGCCATGCAGCCGGCCGGCCGCCAGCCGCGCGGCCAGCGGCGGCAATGCGTCCGCGATGGCGCGGATGATGGCGGCGGGGCCCGGCCCCGCCAGCGCATCCTCCAGCGGGCGACCCGTCGCCGGGCCGTCATTCGGCAGCTTCAGCATGGCGGTGTCCTCCGGCGCTCAGGCCCGGTTGTATTTCGCATCGACCGCGTCGATGGCGTTCACATTGCCGGCCGACTTGCCCGCGGCGTCGAAATTCGCGGTCTCGGCAAGGAAGGCGTCGGCGATGGTCTTGGCCACCTCGGCGCCGATCACGCGGGCACCCATCGTGATGATCTGGGCGTTGTTCGACAGCGCCGCGCGCTCGGCCGAATAGGTGTCATGGGTCAGCGCGGCACGGATGCCCGGCACCTTGTTGGCCGCGATGCAGACCCCGATGCCCGTGCCGCAGACCAGGATGGCGCGGTCATAGGTGCCGTCCAGCACCTGCGAGGCCACCCGGTCGGACAGGTCGGCATAGAAGGCATCCGGCCCGGCATCGGTGCGGCTGATCTCGGACACCTCGTGGCGGCCCCTCAGATGATCGGCCAGCACCCTGGCCAGCCCCTCGCCCGCGCTGTCGCCCGCAATCGCCAGTTTCATGTCGTCACTCCTTCAGATTTTCGCGGCGCAGCGCGCCAGAATGTCCAGATATCCCTCGACCTTCCAGGCCGAGCGTCCGATGAACAGCCCGTCGATATGCGGACAGGCGATCAGTTCCTCGCAATTGCCCGGATTGACCGAGCCGCCGTAGAGGCAGGGCACCCGCCGGCCCAGCACGTCACCGGCCACCGCAATGATCTCGGCCTGCCTTGCATCGGCATAGTCCGACGTGGCGGGGATGCCGTTCTCGCCGATCGCCCAGACCGGCTCATAGGCCAGCAGGACCGGCGCGTCGCTGCCCGCCACCCGCGACAGGGCGCCGCGCACCTGCCTCGCCAGCACGTCGGCGGCGCGGCCCGATTCGCGTTCGGCCAGGGTCTCGCCGATGCAGATCAGCGGGATCAGCCCGTGGCGGATGGCGGCCTCGGTCTTCAGGCCCACGGTCTCGTCGGTTTCGCCAAAATGTTCGCGGCGCTCGCTGTGGCCCAGCTCCACGATGTCGAGATCGCAGTCCCGCAGCATCACCGGGCTGATCTCGCCGGTCCAGGCGCCCGCGTCCGCCCAGTGCATGTTCTGCGCGCCCACCTTGACCGAGGTCTGGGCCAGCATCGCCTTGACCTCGCGGCAGGCGGTGAAGGGCGGGATGACGAAGCGCTGGATGCGCGGGTCGCGCCCGGCATCGGCGGCGGCCAGCCCATCGGCGAAGGCGCGGGCCTCGGCCAGGGTCTTGTTCATTTTCCAGCTTGTGCCGATCCAGCAGGCCATGGCGATCATTCCTCGGGGCTTGGGGGGCGGGCGATGGTCAGCACGATGCCGGCCCGGTCGATGGCGGCGCGATCCTCGGGCGCGGGGGGCGCATCGGTGATGATCGCATCGAATTCGGTCAGTTCGGCCAGCAGGTGCAGGGCCGGACGGCCGAAGCGCTGATGGTTGACCAGCAGCACCCGCCGCTCGGCCGCGGCCATCATCGCGCGCTTGGCGCGCACCACGGGCTCGTCCATGTGAAAGGCCTGCAGCCCGGCCAGCGCGGGCGTCGAGATGAAGGCGACATCGGCGCGCAGCCGGGCCAGCGCCTGTTCGGTCACGATGCCGAAATAGCCGTTGAACTTGGGGCTGAAGACGCCGCCCAGGGCGATCAGGTTGACGCGCGGCGCATCCTTCAGATGGTCGAGGACGGCGGCGTTGTTGGTGATGACGGTCAGCGGCGCCTTGTCGGCCAGCCGCGCCCCCAGCAACGAGGCCATCGAGCCGTCATTGACCATCACCGTCATGCCTGATTCCACCAGGTCCAGCGCGGCATGGGCCATGCGCGACTTGGCGCTGCTGTCCTGCAACTCGCGGATGCGGAAATCGCTTTCGAACTGGGTGCCGGCCTCGATGGTGGCGCCACCACGGACCTTGCGCAGAAGCCCCGCCTGTTCCAGATCATCGAGGTCGCGGTGAATCGTCATCTTCGACACGGCGAAACGATCGGCCAGGTCGTCCAGATCGACGGCGCGGGCCTCGACGAGGATGTCCATGATCGCCTGTCTGCGTTCCTCGCGCTTCACGGCAGCCTCCCTCGCGTCGTCCGACTCGCCCTGATGCCGTTGTAACAGAGAAGCCCGCCAATGCAACATTAATTTTGTTACTTTGTGATTTTTGATTGTTATTTTTCACGCCCGCGCGTATCAAGCAGGAAAAGGAGGACCACCATGCCACTCGATTCGCCCAAAGATCCCGCCATCGCCGCCAAGGCCGCGCTGGACCCCGAAAACTTCGCGCTGGCCAATTGCGTGCGGGCGCTGGCCATCGACGCCGTGAACGCCGCCAATTCCGGCCATCCCGGTGCGCCGATGGGCATGGCGGATGCCGCGACGGTGCTGTTTCGCAACCACCTGAAATTCGACGCCGCCAACCCCGACTGGCCCGACCGCGACCGCTTCGTGCTGTCGAACGGCCATGCCTCGATGCTGCAATACGCGCTGCTGCACCTGACCGGCTATGCGGACATGACCATCGATCAGCTCAGGAACTTCCGCCAATGGGGCGCGATCACCGCGGGACATCCCGAATACGGACATGCCAAGGGGATCGAGCTGACCACCGGCCCGCTTGGCCAGGGTCTGGCGATGGCGGTGGGCATGGCGCTGGCCGAACGCGGGCTGGCCGCCGAATTCGGCAGCGATCTGGTGGATCACCATGTCTATGTGATGCTGGGCGACGGCTGCCTGCAGGAAGGCATCGGGCAAGAGGCGATCAGCCTTGCCGGGCATCTGGGCCTGGGCAAGCTGGTCGTGCTGTATGACGACAACTCCATCACCATCGACGGCCCCACCTCGGTCAGCTTCTCCGAGGATGTCCCGGCGCGGCTGGCGGCCTGCGGCTGGCATGTGCAGAGCTGCGACGGCCATGACGGCCGCGCGCTGGATGCGGCGATTGCGGCGGCCAAGGCCGAGACCGGCAAGCCGTCGCTGATCGCGATGAAGACAGTGATCGGCTTCGGCTCGCCCAACAAGGCCGGCAGCTATGCCGTCCACGGCTCGCCCCTTGGCGCAGACGAGGCTGCGCTGACCAAGGAGGCCCTTGGCTGGTCGGCGGCGCCGTTCGAGATCCCGGCGGAACTGGCCCGGGAATGGCGCCAGATCGGCGCCCGCGGCGCCGCGGCGCGCGAGGCCTGGGAAGCCCGGCTGGCGGCCTCGGCTGACCGCGCGGAATTCACCCGCCGCCTGTCGGGCGACCTGCCTGCCGGCTATGACGCGGCGGTGACCGCGGCGCGCGAGGCGCTGTTCGCCGCGCCGAAGAAGGCCGCGACCCGCAAGGCCAGCCAGATGGCGCTGGAGCCGCTGACCGAGGCCCTGCCCGAGATGATCGGCGGATCGGCCGATCTCACCGGCTCGAACCTGACGCGCGTCAAGGCGGTGGACAGCCAGTACACCCGCGAGGCGCCGGGCCGCTATATCGGCTATGGGGTGCGCGAATTCGGCATGGCGGCGGCGATGAACGGCATCGCGCTGCATGGCGGCTTCATCCCCTATGGCGGCACCTTCCTGGTGTTCTCGGACTATGCGCGCAACGCGATCCGGCTGTCGGCGCTGATGGGGATCGGCACGATCTATGTGATGACCCATGACAGCATCGGGCTGGGCGAGGACGGCCCCACCCACCAGCCGATCGAGCATCTGGCCAGCCTGCGCGCCATCCCGGGCCTGACCGTGCTGCGTCCCGCCGACACGGTCGAGACGCTGGAGGCCTGGGACATCGCGGTTCGCAACCGCAAGGTGCCCTCGCTGCTTGCCTTGTCGCGCCAGGACGTGCCGCAGTTGCGGCTGGAGGCGGGCGACGAGAACCTGACCGCCAGGGGCGCCTATGTGATCCGCCAGTTCGGCGAGGGCCGCGACGTGACCCTGATCGCGACCGGCACCGAGGTCGCCATCGCCGTGCAGGCCGCCGAGACGCTGCATGCCGAGGGGATGACCGTCGCCGTCGTCTCGATGCCCTCGTGGGAACTGTTCGACGCCCAGCCCGAGGATTATCGCCGCGCCACCCTGGGCGACGCGCCCCGCATCGCCATCGAGGCGGCGGGCAAGTTCGGCTGGACCCGCTATGTCGCCAGCGAGGATGACGTGATCGGCATGACCGGCTTTGGCGCTTCGGCGCCCATCGACCGGCTGTATCGCGAATTCGGCATCACCGCCGACGCCGTCATCGCCCGCGCGAAGGCGCTGGCGGGCTGACGTTAACGGGCGCGCCGCGCGGACGCCGCGGCGCGCCCCCTGCCCCTAGCGGGTCAGCCGCGCGATCAGCGACGAGGTGTCCCAGCGCCCGCCGCCCATGCCCTGCACCTCCTTGTAGAACTGGTCCACCAGCGCGGTGACGGGCAGCGAGGCGCCCACCTCGTCCGCGGCCGACAGGCAGATCGCGAGGTCCTTGCGCATCCAGTCGACCGCGAAGCCGTGATCGAACTCGCCGGCCGCCATGGTCTTGTGGCGATTGGCCATCTGCCAGCTTCCGGCGGCGCCCTGGCTGATCACCTCGACCACGGCGGCGCTGTCCAGACCGGCCTTCTGCGCGAAGGCCAGCGCCTCGGCCAGACCCTGCACCAGCCCGGCGATGGCAATCTGGTTGCACATCTTGGTCATCTGACCGGCGCCGGCCTCGCCCATCCGGCGGCAGATCCGGGCATAGGCGTCGATGATCGGCGCGGCGCGGTCGTAATCGTCTGCATCACCGCCGCACATCACCGACAGCTGGCCGTTCTCGGCCCCCGCCTGCCCGCCCGAGACCGGCGCATCGACATAGCCCAGCCCGGCCCCGCGGGCCGCCTCGGCCAGTTCGCGCGTCACCGCCGCCGAGACGGTGGTGTGATCGACGAAGACTGCCCCCTTCTGCATGCCCGCGAAAGCACCGTCATCGCCAAGGCAGACCTGCCGCAGGTCGTCGTCATTGCCCACGCATGCCATCACGAATTCCGCGTCCGCCGCCGCCTCGCGCGGGGTTTCGGCGCGATCGCCGCCATGCCGGGCCACCCATGCCTCGGCCTTGGCCGGGCTGCGGTTGTAGACGGTTACCGCGTGACCCGCCGCGCGCAGATGCCCCGCCATCGGCGCACCCATCACCCCAAGGCCCAGAAAAGCCAGTTTCGCCATGCGTGAATTCCTTCCTGTTGCCGCATCCCGACACCTGATCGGGGTTGTTCCGTGCCGCGCCCCGCTCTCGTTGTAATGGCAGCGCGGCTGTCTTATGCAGCACCCCACCACCCAAGCGCGGCCCGGTCAAGTTCCGGCCGCCATCCTGCCAAGGCACAGCGGAACTGCCCATGGACAAGCTGCCGGAATGCTGACCCTTTTTCGCTGGCTGCTGCGGCTGACCATCGCGCTGATCGTGCTTGTCGTGCTGGCCGCGGTGCTGGTCTGGTATTTTGCCGTCCGCTCGCTGCCCGACTATGGCGCCAGCTACCGGATGCAGGGGCTGTCGGCCCCGGTCGAGATCGTGCGGTCGACCGAGAACGTCCCGCACATCTTCGGACAAAGCGACACCGACATGTTCTTCGCCCTCGGCGTCGCCCATGCGCAGGACCGGCTGTTCCAGATGATCCTGCTGCGTCGCGCCGCGCAGGGCCGGCTGGCCGAGGTCGAGGGCAGCCGCGCCTTTGCCTCGGATGCGCTGGCCCGGCGGCTTGAACTCTATCGCAGCGCGGCGGCCTCGGTGGATGCGCAGGATCAGGATACCCGCGCCGCGCTGGAGGCCTATGCGGCGGGGGTGAACCAGTGGATCGCCGAGGTCAACGAGAACGCGCTTGGCCGGGGGGCGCCGGAATTCTTCCTCTATCCGCAGCAGATCGCCTTCTGGCAACCCGCCGATTCGCTGGCCATCCTGAAGCTGGTCGCCGCGGCCTCGTCGAACGCCGCAGCCACCGAGGTGCTGCGGGCGCGGCTGTCGCTGGCCTCGCCGCAGAACGGGCCGGCGATCCTTGCCGGCGACGGCGCCCCCGCCGGCCTGCCCGTCTATGCCTCGATGTTCGGCGATGTGCGCTTCCTGCAGACCGAGCCCGAGCGCGAGCAGGCCGGCGTCGCGGGGCTGTCGGGCTTCTTGCCCACGGGGTCCGGGCTGGGCGGGAACGGCTTCGCGGCCGCGCCCGACCGCACCGCGGCGGGCGGCGCGCTGCTGGCCAGCGATCCGCACGGGCCGCTGACCGCGCCGTCGCTGTATTATCTGGCACGGCTGCAACTGTCATCGGGCGGCGTGATCGGCGCCACGATCCCGGGGATTCCGGCGATCCTGTCGGGGCGCAACCCGCATCTCGCCTGGGGGCTGACCCCGGCGCCGGTGGACGATGCCGACATCGCCATCGAGGAGGTGCAGCCCGGCGATAGCGACCGCTATCGCGGCGTGGATGGCTGGACCGCGTTCACCACCCGGCGCGAGGTGATCCGCATCCGCGACGGTGTCGACCAGCCGATCCTGCTGCGCAGCACGGCCAACGGGCCGCTGGTGCCGGGGCTGGTGCCGGGGCTTGCCGATGTCGTCCCGCAGGGGCATGTTGCCGCGCTGCGCTGGACCGGGCTGTCGCCGCGCGACAGCACCATGTCGGCGCTGATCGCCCTGATGCGCGCGCCCGACACCGACAGCGCGGCCTCGGCCCTGTCGCGCGCGGTGGCCCCGCCGCTGGCCGCCATGCTGGCCGATGGCGACGGCGTGCGGATGCTGGTCGCGGGTCGCCAGCCGCGCCGCGCCGCGGAACATCCGTCCGGTGGCGCGATGCCCGCGCCGGGCTGGCTGGCCTCGGCGGCCTGGTCCGAGGCCGATCCGGCACCCGCCGACGCGGCCGCCACAGAACCCTCGACCGGCATCCTGATCGCCACCGAAGAGCCCGGGGCCGCCGCGCTGCGCCGCGACCGGCTGACCCGGCTTCTGCAGGATCGCGAGGTCCATTCGCGCGACAGCTTTGTCGCCGCGCAGCTGGACGTCGTCAGCCCGGCCGCCCGCGCCCTGCTGCCACTGGTCGGTGCGAACCTGTGGTTCGCGGGCGAGCCCGCCGCCGCCGGCACCGTCGAGCGCCAGCGTCAGGATGCGCTGGCCCTGCTGGCCGAATGGGACGGCGCGATGAGCGAGCACCTGCCCGAGCCGCTGATCTATGCCGCCTGGATGCGCGCCCTGCAGGACCGGCTGATCCGCGACGAGCTGGGCCCGCTGGCCGACGACATCGCCACGCTGCGCCCCGCCTTCATCGCGGCGGTGTTCCGCAATCGCGACGGCGCCGCGGGCTGGTGCGACATCGTGCAGAGCGCGCCGGTCGAGGACTGCACGACCATCGCCCGGCAGGCGCTGGACCGGGCCATCCTGGATCTGGCCGAGCGCTTCGGCCCGCAGGTGACAAGCTGGCGGTGGGGCGATGTCCACCTGGCGCGGCACCGGCATCCGGGGCTGGGCGACCTGCCGGCGCTGGACTGGATCGTCAACCTGACGCAGTCGATCTCGGGCGGGCAGTTCACCGTGGCGCAAAGCGGCCTGACCGGCCTCCCGCAGGATCCCTTCGCGGCGTCCAGCGGCGCGGGCTATCGCGGCGTCTACGACCTTGCCGACCCCGACAGTTCGGTGTTCATCACCGCGACCGGGCAATCGGGCCATCCGCTCTCGCGCCATTACGACGACTTCGCCGGGCTGTGGCGTCGCGGCGAATATATCGGCATGTCGCTGGATCCCGACCTCGCCCGCGCCGCGGCGCTGGGCGTGACGCGGCTGATCCCCGAGGCCGACTGACGCCGCCGGGCGGCGCTGCGTGGCCATGCTTGCGGGGTCCGGCCCGCTATCTGCTTGCAGAGTGCAGCCCCCGCGACTAGAACGGCGGAAATTTTCAGGCCGCCGCGGCCCGGCGGCCCTTCTTGCCATGAGGACGATGATGCAGGTCAAGGAAACCCAGAACGAAGGTCTGAAGCGGGGATATCAGTTCACCCTGCCCGCAGCCGAACTGGCCGCGACGGTCGACGCCAAGCTGAAAGAGGCGCAGCCCGAGATCGAGATGAAGGGCTTCCGCAAGGGCAAGGTCCCGATGGCGATGCTGAAGAAGCAGTTCGGCCCGCGGATCCTGGGCGAGGCCATGCAGGACGCCATCGACGGCGCGCTGCGCCAGCATCTGCAGGACAGCGGCGACCGCCCGGCCACCCAGCCCAAGGTCGAGATGGAAAACGGCGATGGCTGGAAGGAAGGCGACGATGTCGTCGTGAATGTCAGCTACGAGGCGCTGCCGGCCATCCCCGAGGTCGATCTGGGCGGCCTGAAGCTGGAAAAGCTGACCGTGCCGGCCGAGGAGTCCGCGATCACCGAGGCGCTGGAGAACCTGGCCAAATCGGCGCAGAACTTCGAGGACCGCCGCAAGGGCAGCAAGGCCAAGGACGGCGATCAGGTGGTGATCGATTTCAAGGGCTTCGTGGATGGCGAAGCCTTCGAGGGCGGCGCGGCCGAGGATTACCCGCTGGTACTGGGCTCGAACAGCTTCATCCCGGGCTTCGAGGCGCAGCTGGTCGGCGCCAAGGTCGAGGACGAGGTGAAGGTCGAGGTCACGTTCCCCGAGGAATACGGCGCCCCGCATCTGGCCGGCAAGGATGCGGTCTTCGACTGCACCGTCAAGGCCGTCAAGGCCCCGAAACCCGCCGAGATCGATGACGAGCTGGCCAAGAAGTTCGGCGCCGAAGACCTCGACGCGCTGAAGACGCAGATCGCCGAGCGGCTGGAGCGCGAATACGCCGGTGCCGCCCGCGCGATCCTGAAACGCTCGCTTCTGGACCAGCTGGACGAGCGGGTGAAGTTCGACCTTCCGCAGTCCCTGGTCGAGGCCGAGGCCGCGCAGATCGCGCATCAGCTGTGGCACGAGGACAATCCCGAGGTTCACGACCACGACCACGGCAGCATCGAGCCGACCGACGAGCACAAGAAGCTGGCCGAGCGGCGCGTGCGCCTGGGCCTGCTGCTGGCCGAGATCGGCCAGAAGGCCGAGGTGACCGTCAGCGACCAGGAGATGACGCAGGCCGTGCTTCAGGCCGCGCGCCAGTATCCGGGCCAGGAACGCGCCTTCTTCGAGTTCATCCAGCAGAACCAGGCCGCCCAGCAGCAATTGCGCGCACCGCTGTTCGAGGACAAGGTGGTCGATCACATTGCGGGGCAGGCCGAGGTGAGCGAGAAGAAGGTCAGCAAGGAAGAGCTGGAAAAGGCCGTCGAGGCGCTGGACGAGCTGTAGGCTCGTCGTCCTCCCCATGGTGATTCGCAAGGCCGCGGCGCTCCGTCGCGGCCTTCGCCTGTTGCACCAGCCTTGTCCCGGCGCGCGGCGGGGCGGGCTGCGCCTCCGGCGGGGATATTTCTGCACAGAAGATGGGGCGGTCGCCCGCGATCTGCCGGTCGCGGCGCAGGCAGGGTGACTTGCGGCGGCGCGGGACCGCGCCTATGGTGCCCGCCATGCCCGCAGACCTGAACCTGATGAAGCTTTGCGTCGGCGCCGAGGGGCCCGAGGATCTGGCACTGTGGCAGCAGCAGCGCTTTGGTGCGGGCCCCGCGATGCATGTCACGCGGATGTGGCCCAAGCGAGACGAGGCGCTGCTGGACGGCGGCTCGATCTACTGGGTGTTCAAGGGGGTGATGCTGGCGCGGCAGCGCCTTTTGCGCCTTGACGAGCGGATCGGCGAGGATGGCATCCGGCGCTGTGCGCTGGTGCTGGACCGCGACCTGGTGCGGGTCGCTGCGGTGCCGCGCCGGCCGTTCCAGGGCTGGCGCTATCTGAAGGGCGACGAGGCGCCGGCCGACCTGCCGCGCGCCCGGCTGTCCGAGGATCCGCTGCCCCCCGCCGTCGCCGCGGCCCTGGCGGATATGGGGCTGGTCTGAGGGATCAGCGGGCGGCCTGAAGCGTCGCGCGCAGGTCTGCGGCCGTCAGGTCGGCGGGATTGGCCTTCATCGAGGACGAGGACAAGGCGGCGTCGGCGGCCGCGTCCTCTGCCCGGTCGTCGATGCCAAGCGCGGCGAGGCCGGGAAGGCCCGCCTTGCGGGACCAGTCCGCAAGCAGCACCGCTGCCTCCTCGACCGTGGCGGCGGGCCGGTCAAACGCCGCACCGATCCAGCCCGCGACCCGATCCAGCCGGGTGGCCAGCCGCGCATCGGCGACCGCGCGGCGGTTGGTCGCCAGCACATGCGGCAGCAATGCGCCGCAGATCGCGCCATGGGCGGCGCCGGTGAGCCCGCCGAGCGGGCCGGCCAGCCCATGCACCGCGCCCAGCCCCGCATTCGCCAGCGCCAGCCCGCCGCAGAGACTGACCCAGGCCATCTCGTCGCGGGCGGCGGGATCCTCGTCCTTCATCAGCCGCCGGAGCGCGGCGAGGCCGCGCGGGATCGCGTCGCGGCACAAGGCGTCGGTGAGCGGGCTGGCGCGGGTCGAGACATAGGGCTCGATCACCTGCGTGATCGCGTCAAGGCCGGAGGCCAGCGTCACCACGCGCGGGCAGCCATCCGTCAGCGCCGGATCGACGATGGCCAGACGCGGCAGCATCCGCGGATCGCGCAGGCTGACCTTTCGGCGATGTTCGGGCACCCCGATCACCGCGTTGCGCGTCACCTCGGCGCCGGTGCCTGCGGTGGTGGGCAGGGCGATGAAGGGCAGCGGCGGGTGATCCAGCGGCAGCCCCTGCCCCACCACCTCGAGATGGTTCAGCATCGGCCGCGTCGCCGGAAGCAGCGCGGCGATGGCCTTGCCGGCGTCGATCACCGCGCCGCCGCCGATCGCCACGACGACCGCCACCTGCGCGCCGCGCGCGTGGTCCAGCCCGGCCTCGATCATCGCCATCTCGGGTTCGGCGGCGACGGTCAGGGAGGTCACCTCGCAGCCGTCGCGGACCATCGCCTGTCGCAGGACCGCGCTGCGGGCCGGATCGCGGCCATGCACCAGAAGGACACGACGGCCCAGCGCGGCGATCCGCTCGGCGGCTTGATCGGCCTGGCCGCGCCCGAACAGGATCTCGGTCGCGGTGGCAAAGGAGAAGGCGGTCGGCATGACGGGCTCCGGCAGCGGCGGTTCTGGGGGGGGCGAATCCGGGTGCGGCGATTACGAGGTTCTATACGGGCGGGCTATTCGGGCGGCAAACCGGCGGGCGGCAGGCGATCGGGCAGCCCCGGAGGGGGCCGCCCGGAAGGTCAGGCGACCGCGGCGCGATCCGCCGCCGCAAGGGTGCGGTCCAGATCGAGGATCTGGTGGACGGCACGGGCGGCCTCGGCGCCCTTTGTCAGGAAATGATCCCGGAAGAAATCGATCAGCAGCGGCGTTTCCTGGAAGTTGTGCGGGGTCAGCGCGACCGAGAAGCAGGGGACGCCGGTGTCGAGACCCACGGTCATCAGCCCGTTGACCACGGCCGCGGCCACGAAATCATGGCGATAGATCCCGCCATCGACCACAAGGGCGGCGGCGACGACCGCGTCGTGACGGCCCGACTGCGCCAGCTTCCGGGCCAGCAGCGGCATCTCGAACGCGCCGGGGACGTCGAAGGCATCGGTCCGGGCGCCGGGCATCAGGCGGGCGATCTCGGCCAGAAAGCCCTCATGCGCGCGGTCGACGATGTCGGCATGCCAGCGCGCCTTGATGAAGGCGATGCGGGGGGTGGTGGTATCGGTCATCTTTGCGGAACCTTCCGTTTTCACAGCGTAAGGTCCCAGAGCACGAGCCTTGACCGCACCGGGGAAGGGGCGCGGCCTCGGTCCTCTTTCATCCGGACTATACCGTCGGCCCCGGAGTTCCACCGGATCTGCTGACCCTTCCCGAAGGAAGGCGCTCGCGGGCTGTCACCGCCGGTGGGGAATTTCACCCCGCCCTGAGAACGGGATGCCGATAGCACGCCGTCACGCCCGCGCCAAGATGATTGAGGCGGCGGGTCGCCCCGCCGCCCCGCCCCGACTGACCCCGAACGGGAGGTCCGGTCAGCCGATCCAGTCCACCATCTGCGCGTAGACGAGGAAGGCCGAGGCGATGGCGATCCAGATCCCGAACAGCGGCAGGAAGAAGCGCACCCAGCGATCCCAGCTGACCCCGGCCAGCGCCAGCGTTGCCATGAAATAGCCCGAGGTGGGGTAGAGGATGTTCGACAGCCCGTCGCCCAGCTGATAGGCCAGCACCGCGCTTTGGCGGGTGACGCCGATCAGGTCGGACAGCGGTGCCATGATCGGCATGGTCACAAGCGCCTGACCGCTGCCCGAGGGCACGACGAAGTTGAAGCCCAGCTGTGCCGCAAACATCCCCAGCGCCGAGAAGGTCGCGGGCAGCCCGCCCACCAGCCCGCCAAGGCCGTTGACCAGCGTGTCCATCACCTGCCCCTGTTCCAGCATGACGGCGACCGCGCGGGCCAGCCCCACGATGATCGCGCCGACCAGGACGTCCTGGAACCCCTCGTTGAAGGCCTCGCAGATGCGGGTGGCGCTGAGCCCGGCGATCAGCCCGACACTGATGCCCATGATGACGAACAGGCCCGCCATTTCGGTCATGAACCAGCCGCGGCTGAGCACGCCCCAGACCATCACGGCGAAGAAGCCGACCGTCGCGATGCCGCCCCATTTCTGCCGCGGAGTGAAGGTCAGCGCCGGCGTGTCCAGGTCGTGGACATAGACGCGGCGCTTTTCCTGTTCGGCGGCGTTTCCGGCCATCAGGCTGGCGGCGGGGTTGGCACGCACCTTCAGCGCATAGCGCATCAGATAGGCGATGCCAGCGCCGATCAGGCAGACGAACAGCAAGGCCCGCAGCCCGAAGCCGGAATACAGCGGCAGTTCGGCAATGGTCTGGCCCAGCCCGGTATTGATCGGATTCAGCACGCCCGCCGTGAACCCCGCCGTGGTGGCCAGCAGCGCGGTGGCGACCGCCACCACCGAATCAAAGCGCAGCGCGATCATCAGCGGCAGGATCACCGGCACATAGACCAGTGCCAGTTCCTGCGTGCCGATCAGCGTGGCGATGACCGCGAAGGTGATCATCAGGACCGGGATCATCAGCACGCTGCGCCCGGCAAAGCGGCGGGTCAGCTTGTCCACCGCCACGTCGATGATGCCGGTGCGGCGGATGACCATGAACATGCCGCCGATGATGAGGGTGAAGAACACCACCTGGGACGCGTCCATCAGCCCGCGCGGCACCGCCATCATGAACTGTTCCAACCCGACCGGCGTCGGATCGACATGGCGGAAGGTGGCAGGATCGACCGCCGCGCGCCCGTTGTGCAGCGTGATCCGGTCGTAAAGGCCCGCCGGTATGACATGGGTCAGGGCCGCGGCGATCGCGGTGAAGATGAACAGGATGACGTAGATATGCGGCATGCGGAAACCGCCGCCGCCATCGCTGTCGATGGCGCTGCGGGCCTCTGGATCGTCGGGGCTTGCGCCGGTGCTGCGGTGCTGTGCGGTGTCGGACATGGATGGTCTCCCGGTCGGGGCGCCGGCGGCGCTGGTTGAAGCGGAGGGTCGCGCCTTTCGAGGCATCTTATCTGATCTCTCTTGTAAAATGTTACCTGATGCGCCAGATTGCCACTATGCGAAAATCGGAAAGGGTTTCCCTTCGATTTATTGAAAGTCCATCAACGGCGGGGACGGGAAAGCGACGTGAAACAGTCACATGATCTTCAGTCGGATCAGGCCTTTGCGGCACTTCTGGCGGCGCTGAAGGATGGCCGGCTGCGCAGCAGCGAATTCCAGGCGATGCCGTCGCTGGCGGCGGTTCTGGGCTTTCCCCTTGCCGCAACGCGCGAGGCGGTCAAGCGCGCCGAGGAACAGGCTCTGGTGGTGATTCTGCCCAAGCGCGGCGTGATGATCATGGAGGCGGGGCAGGACATCACCCGCGCCTGCATGGACATGCGCGCCGCGCTTGAGAAAGAGGGCGTGCGCCGCCTGCTGGCCTCGGGGCGGCCCGATCTTGGCCGGTTGCGCGATGCCCATGAAAGCCTGCTGGACGAGGCCCGGACCGATCCCGGCGCCGACCTGTCACGCCGGGCGCTGGCGACCGACCTGACGCTGCACGACTTCATGGCCGGCGGGCTTGACAACCCCTTCCTGAGACGCGCCTACGAGGCCAATCGGAACCGCATCACCATCATCCAGAATGTGCGCACCTTCCTGCCCGACCGCGTGGTGCCCGCCATGCAGGAGCATCTGCAGATCATCGAGGCGATCGACAGCGGCGATCCGGTCCGCGCCGCCGAAGAGATCGAGCGCCACCTGCGCCAGACGCTGCGCTGGTGGGGCGTGGCGCCGGATGCTCAGGGCTGAATCATCGCCGCGCTCCATTCGCTCAGCAGCCCGGCACGGCGCAGACGGTCGTCATAGACCAGCAGCCCGGCATCGAGGCGGATCGGACGCAGATGCGGCGAGGGCGCCGCGCCGGTGCCGGGGATCAGCGCAACCCCCGCATTCTCGGCGATCCGGGCCTGACTGGACGGGGCCAGCAGCCAGGACAGCAGATCGGTGGCGTCCGACGGGTTCGGCGCATTGGCCGGCACCAGCGCCGAGCGGACGATCGCCAGCGTATAGTCCTCCAGCACGAGGCGCACCAGGTCGGGATCGTCGGGCGCGTAGCGCGAGGCATAGCTGGCCACGACGTTGTAGGCGATCGTGACCCGGCCGGCGCGCAATTCGTCGATCATCTCGCCCGAACAGCAGAACAGCCGGGCGTTCAGCCGGCCCATCACCTCGGCCAGCCGCCAGAATCCCTCGGATTGCTGGCTGTCCTGCGAGATCAGGAAATAGCCGACGCCCGAACTGCGCGGATCATAGCTGGCGACGCGGCCGTCGAAGCGTTCGGGGTTCTCGCGCAGCATGGCGATCAGGTCGCGCCGGGTGCGCGGCACCGGCAGGTCGCCCAGGCCCTGCCGCGAGGCCAGCGTCACCACCGGTTCCAGCGCGACCCCGAACAGCTGGTCCCGCCAGCGGGCCCAGTCGGGCAGCCCGCCAAGCTGCGGCGAGACCGAGGCCGCAAGCCCGTCATTGGCCAGTTTCATCTGCAGGTCCATCGCCGAGGACATGACCAGATCGAAGGGAACCGCCTCGTCACGGATCGCGCGGAACACCTCGACGCTGGACGCCTGGACATAGCGAAGGCGCAGGCCGGGACGCGCCGCGACAAAGCCCTCGAGCACGCTGTCGATGGCCTCGAGATCGGTAGTCGAGATGACGCTGACCTCGCGCCCCTCCTCGGGGCCGAAGGACCGCTCGACCTCGATCTCGTAGGCGCTGGCGGCCGTCGCCAGCCACAGCAGCATGGCGGCACCGCGCAGAAAGCCCCGCAGCGGCGTCATGGCAGCGCGAGGGACAGCGTCGCGCATGCGCCCTTCTCCGGTCCGGGGCGCAGGTCGAAGCTGCCGCCATGGGCGGCGGCGACCTCGCGCACGATGGTCAGCCCGAGGCCGGATCCGACGACATCGCCGACATTGCTGCCGCGCCGGAACCGCCCGGTCAGGTCGCTGTCGCCCTTTGCAAGCCCGCGCCCCGCATCCTGCACCGACAGGTGCGCCATGCCGTCCGCCTGGTAAAGCCGCAGGGTGATCCGCCCCTCGGAGGCCGAATATTTCAGCGCATTGTCGAGGATGTTGCGCAGCGCGACCTCGATCATCCGCTCGTCGCCATGCAGCGGACATGGCCTGTCGAGGCCCTGCGCGGCGATCTCGATGTCACGCATCTCGGCCAGCGGCGCGACCGCGCGCAGCACCGAGGCGGTCAGCGCGGCCAGATCGAAGGGCGCGGCGGCGAACTGGTCGCTGCGATACAGCACCATCGCATGGTCGAGGATCTGGTTGGCCGAGCGGCTGCTTTCGCCGATGGCGCGCACCATGCGCCGCAGGCGCTGCCGGGTCGCCTCGTCCGACGTTTCGGCCAGCGCCATCTCGGCCTCGTTGCGCACCAGCGACAGCGGCGTGCGGATGCGGTGCGCGGCCTCGAAGATGAAGGTCTCGGCCAGTTGCAGCGCGCCCCGCAGGCGCGCGATGAAGCCGTTCAGCGCGCCCACAAGCGGCACCAGCTCGCGCGGCGTGGGATCGCGCACCGGGCGCAGGTCCTGCGGGCCGCGCCGTGTCACCGCCGCCGCCAGACGATCCACCGGCCGGATCACCGCCCGCGCCGCGAACAGCGCAACCGGCACCGCCAGCAGCAGGAACCCCAACCCGATCCAGACCGCGCTGCGGGCCGTGTCGCGGGCGATGGCGGCCTGGCCATAGCGGGTCTGGCCCAGCACCACGACGATCTCGGCCATGCGGTTGTCCAGAAGCACGCGCCGGGTGATCGCCGCCAGCCGCAGACGGCTGGCCCGGTAATCCGCGCTCCAGAACACTGGCGACAGGTCGCCCGGAACCTCGGGCGGCGGCGGCAGGCCCTCGTATCCGGTCACCAGCCGCGATCCGATCGCGAGGCTGTAGAAGATCCGTTCCTGCCCCATCGCGCCCAGCATCGAGAAGGTCGCGTGGGGCAGGTCAAGCTCCAGCCCGTCATCGACGGCGCGGATGCCGTCGCCCACCGAGATGACGGCCGCGCCCAGGACCGCGTCCTGGCTGGCCCGCGAGGCACGCTCGGCCGCGAAGCGCACGGTGAAGAACAGCGCCACCACCAGCAGCAGCGACAGCACCAGGAACTGCCACACCAGCCGCCGCCGCAGCGAGATGCCGGCCGGCAACGCGGCGCCGGCCGGCGTCATTCGGGAATCAGCCGATAGCCCACGCCGCGCAGCGTCTCGAGGCGCGCGCCCGAACCGTCAAGCTTGCGCCGCAGCCTGCCGACATAGACCTCGATCGCGTTGTCGCTGACCTCCTCGTCGAACGAGAACAGCCGGTCGATCAGATGCGGCTTCGAGAAGGTCTGCCCCGGCCGCGACAGCAGGATTTCCAGCAGCCGCAACTCGCGGGCGCGCAGTTCGCGCAGCTCGTCGCCCACCGTGATGGTGGCCGACAGCGCGTCGAAGATGAAGCCCGCGTAATGGCGCCGGCTGTCCGCCGCGCCCGCATGGCGGCGCAGGACGGCGCGGCAGCGGGCCTGCAGCTCGGCGAAATCGAAGGGCTTGGTGATGTAGTCGTCGGCACCCTGATCCAGCGTGCTGACCCGGTCCCCGACCGAGGCGCTGGCCGTCATCATGATCACCGGCGTCTCGCGCCGCGCCCCGCGTTCGCGCGCCAGGAAGTCGCGGCCGTCACCATCCGGCATGGAAATATCTAGCAGGATCAGGTCGTAAGGCGCGGATTCCAGAAACTCTCTGGCTTCTGCAAGGGTCGCTGCGCGATCCACGCCATGCCCGTCCATCGCCAGCCGCGAGGCCACCGAGGCGGCCAGGTCGTCACTGTCCTCGACCAACAGGAAACGCATTCGCCCAACTTTTCGGCAATTCGTGACAGGTTGGTGTCAGCTTTCCATCAAATCTTCTACGCTGCAAGTCCGCGCCGCGATCCGGCGCATCCACTGGGAGGATACCATGAAGACCTGGACCCGTGCGGCGATCGCCGCGCTGATGATGACCGCAGCCATGCCGGCCATGGCCGAGGAATGCATCGCCCCCGCCAACCCCGGCGGCGGCTGGGATTTCACCTGCCGCCAGATCGGCCGCATCATGACCGAGATCGGGCTGGTGCCGAACATGGTGCAGGTCACCAACCTGAACGGCGCCGGCGGCGGCGTGGCCTACACGCAGGTCGTCAGCTCGCGCGGCGACGATCCCGCCCTGTTCGTGGCCGCCTCGTCGGCAACCACCACGCGGCTGGCGCAGAACGCATTCGCCGGGGCGACGGCCGATCAGGTCCGCTGGGTCGGCTCGATCGGCGGCGATCCCGGCGTTCTGGTCGTGGCCAAGGACAGCCCGTTCCAGAACCTGACCGACCTCGTCGAGGCGGTGAAGGCCGATCCGGCCTCGGTCGCCTTTGCCGGCGGCTCGGCGGTGGGTGGCTTCGACCACCTGAAGGTGCTGATGATGCTGGACAAGGCCGGCTTCGAGGACGCCCGCGCGGTCAAGTATATCGGTCTTGACGGCGGCGCCGACGCCATCACCCAGACGGTCGGCGGGTTTGCCCAGGCGATGACGGGCGATCTGTCCGAGATCACCGGCTTCATCAAGTCGGGCGATGTGCGGCCGATCGCGGTGCTGTCGGAAAGCCGCGTTTCGGGCTTCGAGGACGTGCCGACCGCCAAGGAGCAGGGCGTGAACATCGTCGCGATGAACTGGCGCGGCATCTACGTGCCCAAGGACATCAGCGACGAGGATTACCAGAAATGGGTCGACATGCTGCGGCAGGTCGGTGAATCCGACCAGTGGAAGCAGGTGATGGCCGAAAACGGGCTGGAACCCTACAACCTGTTCGGCGCCGAGTTCGAGGCCTTCGTGAACGAGAACATCGCCGAGATCCAGGAGATCTCGCGCGAGATCGGGTTGCTGCAATGATCCGCGGCGACCGCATCTTCGGAGCGGTGATGATCGTGGTGGCGCTGGGGTATATCCTCAGCGCCAGCAGCATCCAGACCAGCTTCATGTCCGACCCGGTCGGCCCGCGCATCTTTCCCTACATGATCGCGGCCGTCGTCATCCTGTCCTCGCTGGTGATGGTGCTGCGGCCCGATCCCGATCAGGACTGGCCCGCCGGCCCGATGGTGGCGCAGCTTGGCCTCGCCCTGGCGGTGCTGGTGGGCTATGCCTATGCGATCACGCCGCTGGGCTTCATCCTGCCCACGACCATCGCCGCCGGCGTCATCAGCTGGCAGATCGGCGGCAATCCGCGCCGCGCGGCCATCGCCGGGCTGGGGCTTGCCGTTGGCCTGTTCGTGCTGTTCCGCGTCATCCTTGGGCTGGGCCTGAAGGGTCTTCCCGCTGGCATGGGGTTCTGAGATCATGGAAACACTTGCCAACCTGGCGATGGGATTTTCCATCGCGATCACGCCGTTCACCCTGCTGCTGGCCATCATCGGCTGCTTTGTCGGCACCATCATCGGCGCCCTGCCCGGCCTTGGGCCGTCCAACGGGGTGGCGCTGCTGATCCCGATCTCGTTCTCTATGGGGCTGGATGCGATTTCGGCGCTGGTGCTGCTGACCTCGGTCTATTACGGGGCGATGTATGGCGGCCGCATCAGCTCGATCCTGCTGAACATTCCCGGCGACGAGCCGGCGATGATGACCACGCTGGACGGCTATCCGATGGCCAAGCAGGGCAAGGCCGCCGAAGCTCTGGTGGTGTCGGGCGTGGCGTCCTTCGTCGGCGCGCTGCTGGCCACCATCGGTCTGATGGTCTTTGCGCCCTATCTGGCGCGGGTCGCCTATCAGTTCGGGCCGGCCGAATACTTCGCGCTCTACATGCTGGCCTTCTGCACGCTGGGCGGCATGGGCTCGAACAACCAGGCCAAGGCGGCGCTGGCCGCGGCTATCGGCCTCGGCATCGCGATGATCGGGCTGGACAAGACAACGGGCATGCCGCGCTTTACCTTCGGCGAGCTGCACCTGATGGACGGGGTCGACTTCCTCGTGGCCATCGTCGGCCTGTTTGCCGTGGCCGAGGTGTTTCACTTCATCGAAAGCCACGGCAAGGACAGCGCGATCGGCGTCAAGCTGGGCAAGATCCTCGTGCCGTGGAGGATGCTGAAGCAGACCAGCGGCGCGATGCTGCGCGGCACCGGCATCGGCTTCGTCGCGGGCGTGCTGCCCGGCGCCGGCGCCTCGCTGGGGTCGTTCCTGGCCTACATGGCCGAGAAATCGGCCGCCAAGGACAAGGCGACCTTCGGCCAGGGCAACCCCAAGGGCGTCGCCGCACCGGAAGCCGGCAACAACGCCGCGGCGGGTGGCGCGCTGGTGCCGATGCTGACGCTGGGTGTTCCCGGCTCGGGCACCACGGCGGTCCTGCTGGCGCTGCTGCTGACGCTGAACATCACGCCGGGGCCGCTGCTGTTCACCGAACGGCCCGAGGTGGTCTGGTCGCTGATCGCCTCGCTGCTGATCGCCAACGTCGTGCTGTTGCTGATGAACGTGCCGATGATCAAGGTCTTCGTGAAGATCCTGTCGGTGCCGGCCTGGGTGCTGCTGCCGGGGGTGACGATGGTGGCCTTCGTGGGCATCTACTCGCTGACCGGATCCAGCTTCGACATGCTGATGATGGTGGGCTTCGGCGTGCTGGGCTATGTCATGCGCAAGCTGGACATCCCGACCGTCCCGGTCATCCTCGGCATCCTGCTGGGCAACGCGATGGAGGACAACCTGCGCCGCGCGATGGTGCTGTCGAACGGCGACTGGACCTTCCTCTTCAGCTCGCCTATTGCGGTGGGGCTGTGGATTGCCGCGGTTCTGGGCTTCCTGGCCCCGCTGTTCCTGCGCCGGCTGCTGAAAAAGCCGCCGCTGCCCACCACCGACCCCACGCTGAACGAGGACTGATCCCATGCCGACCCGCGTTCTGGTGCCTTCGGGCGTCCTGGGGCTGGGCTTCGACCACGCCGCGCTGATGCGCGGCGTGGCGATGCGCCCCGACATCATCTGCATCGACGGGGGGTCCACCGACAGTGGGCCCTTCAGCCTTGGCGCGGGGGTGTCGAAATACTCTCGCGCCGCGACGAAATCGGAATGGCGCAGCCTGATGCGGGCCCGCGCCGAGGCAGGCGTGCCGCTGGTCATCGGCACGGCAGGCACCTGCGGCACCGACAGCACGGTGGACTGGATGTATGACATCACCACCGAACTGGCCGCCGAACTGGGCCAGTCGCTGAAGATCGCCCGGCTCTATTCCGGCCAGCCCGTCGAACGCATCGCCGAGGCAATGACAGCGGGCCGCATCGCGGCCCTGCCCGCCGCCCCGGCCATCGCGCTGGAGGGCCTTGCCAACATCGTGGCCTTGGCCGGGGCCGAGCAGATCCAGGCCGCGCTGGCGACCGGCGCCGACATCGTGATCGCCGGGCGCACCACCGACACCGCCACCATCGCCGCCCTGCCGCTGTCGCGCGGCGATGCCGCCGGCGGCGCGTGGCATGGCGCCAAGATCGCAGAATGCGGCGCGCTGTGTTCCACGAACCCGACCTCGGGGGTGATCATGGTCGATTTCGACGAGACCGGCTTCACCGTCGAGCCGCTGGCCGACAGCGCCGCCTGCACGCCCCATTCGGTCAGCGCGCATATGCTGTATGAAAATTCGGACCCGTTCATCCTCTACGAGCCGGGCGGGCATCTGGACGTGACCGGCGCGCGCTATGCCGCGCTGGACGGCCGCCGCGTCCGGGTCGAGGGCTCGCGCTGGCTGCCCGGCCCCTACACGGTCAAGCTGGAAGGCGCGCGGGTCGCGGGCTACCAGACCACGATCCTCGCGATCCTGCGCAACGCCCATTACGCGGCCAATGCGCAGGCCTGGGTGGACCGGCTGTCGGGCTTCCTGGCCCGCGAGATCGAGACCCGGATGGGGCTGGCCCCCGCCGATTACGGGCTGGAGTTCCGGCTGATCGGCGTCAATGGCGCGCTTGGCCCGCTGGAAAACCGCTGCGGCGATCCGGTCGAGGTGGGCGTTCTGGGCATCGTCACCGCCCGCAGCCAGGCCGAGGCCGCCGAGATCGGCAAGCTGATCAACCCCTTCGTGCTGCACTACCCGCTGACCGACGACGAGGAACTGCCGACCTTCGCCTTCCCCTATTCGCCGGCCACCACCGATCGGGGCGCGCTGTATGAATTCGCCCTGAACCATGTGATGCATCTCGACGATCCGATGGCCGCGTTCCGCATCGAGGTGACGCAGATCGGCGCGGAGGTTCCGGCATGAAACTGGGTGATGCCGTCCTGAAAGTGCGGTCCAAGAATGCCGGGCCGTTCTGGGTCACCATCGACATCTTCTGCGACCGGCCCGAGATCTTCGCGCGGGTGCGCGACACCCTTGGCAACCGCGAGGTGGCCGCGCTTTACAACGTGCCCGAGGCAACGCTGAAACGCTTTGACATCGAGGATCTGCGCGTCGTCAAGTTCAGCCTGCCGCGTCCGGTCGTGCAGGGCTCGGCGGCCGACCGCGACATGCATGGCGCGCAGTATGCGGCGCTTCTGGAGGAACATGACCTCGCCTAGACGCCGCCTGCTGACCTTCGCGCTGGCCGCGGCCGGCGCGGCGGCCTTCCTGATCCTCGGCCTGCCGCTGCCCTGGCTGCTGGGTCCGATGCTGGCCTGCCTGATCGCGGCGCTGGCCGGCGCGCCGCTGGCCGGCGCCGGGCAGTTCGGCATCTTCATGCGCACGTTCCTGGGCGTTGCCGTGGGTGCCTCGATCACGCCCCAGGTGCTGACCGGCCTGCCCGACATCGCCGCCTCGCTGGCGCTGGTGCCGGTCTTCATCGCGGTGATCGCGATGATCGGCTATCCGCTGTTCCGCCGCGTCTTCGGCTTCGACCACCCGACCGCCTGGTATGCGGCGATGCCGGGTGGCCTGCAGGACATGCTGGTCTTTGGCGAAGAGGCGGGTGGCGACATCCGCGCGCTGTCGCTGATCCATGCGACGCGGGTGCTGGTGATCGTGACGGTGGCGCCGCTGATCATGCAGCTTTACTGGGGCGTGGACCTGTCGCAGCCCCCCGGCGCCCCGATCACCGAGACCGGCGCGGCCGACATCGCGATCATGGTCGCGGCGGGCCTTCTGGGCTGGAAGATCGCCGAGCGGGTCGGCCTGTTCGGCGCCTCGATCCTCGGTCCGATGATCCTGACCGCCGCGCTGTCGCTTATGGGCATCATCGACCACCGCCCCCCGGCCGAGATCATCCAGGCCGCGCAGTTCTTCATCGGCATCGCCGTGGGCGTGAAATATGCCGGCATCACCGCGCGCGAGCTGCGCATCGACGTGACGGCGGGGCTGGTCTATGCGCTGCTGCTGGCGGTCATCAGCCTGATCTTCATCGAGGTGATCCTGATCCTGGGCCTTGCCCCGGCGCTGGATGCCTTTCTGGCCTATCTGCCGGGCGGGCAGGCCGAGATGGTGGTGATCGCGATCATCGCCGGTGCCGATCTGGCCTATGTGGTCAGCCACCACCTGCTGCGCATCATCATCGTCATCACGCTGGCGCCGCTGGTCGCGCGGGTCATGTCGCGGCGCTGACCGGCGCGGTGCCGGACGCATAGCGCATGAAGGCGAAGGCGTGGCCGTCGGGCGCCCATGAGGGCACGTTCAGGCTGCCCTGCCCGCCCAGCAGATCGACGATCCGCCGCCGCCCCGACCCGTCGGGCGCCATCAGCCACAGCGACACGTCCAGATCGCGCGGATGGCCCGCCGTGCCGGGCGGATAGGCCAGGTAGACGACATGCCGTCCGCAGGGCGAGGGATGGGGAAACCAGTTCACGTTGTCGTCACGAAAGACCGGCGCCGCCCCCTGCCCGTCACGGCCGACGCGCCAGATCTGCGCATGGCCGGTGGCGTCGGAATTGAACCAGACGACCTGCCCGCAGGCCGAGAAATCCGGCCCGTCATGATGCGCAGACCCCTGCGGCGTCAGCACCCTTTCTATGCCGCTGTCCAGATCCATCACCGCGACCCGCACGACCCGATCGCCGCCGCGCACGCAGGCATGGGCGATCCAGCGCCCCTCCGCGCCCAGATGCGCCCCGTGCCACCAGCTTGGGCGCGCCGCCAGAACCTCGCGCGGGCCGTCGGCCTCAAGCATGTAGATGCCCGAGCCATGCGCATTGTGGCAGGAAAACAGGATGCGCCCGTCGGGCAGGATGCCATGATCGTTGTTGCAGCGGTCCAGCCCGCCGATATCGATGGCCCGCAACCCGGCGGCATCAGCCCGCCACAGCCGCCCCTCGGCATTGACGAGGAACCAGCCCTCGGGATGCCAGTTCGGCGCCTCGATCAGCCGCGGCGAGCGCAGCACCACCCGGCAGCGCCCGGACGCGATGTCAAAGACCTCCAGCGAGGATCGCCAGCCGGCCGCGCCGGGCCGCGCATCGGATGGATCGTCGCGTGTCATCGCCTGCCTCGCCCCTGTCGCCCCACCCGCCCCTCACGGGCGGATGGCCCCGCCCCATCAAAGGCGAACGGCCCCGCCCCGGCAAGGGGCGAGGCCGCGCTTGTCGCGGATGCGGGCCGGCCTCAGTTCAGGCCGATCAGCCCCATGCCTTCCAGCGTCAGCAGCACCTGATGCGCGCAGGTATCGACATCCACATCCTGCGTGTCGACGCGCAGTTCGGGCTTCTGCGGATCCTCATAGGGGTCCGAGATGCCGGTGAATTCCTTGATCTTGCCTTCGCGCGCCAGCTTGTAGAGGCCCTTGCGGTCTCGACGCTCGCATTCCTCGATCGAGGTCGCGACATGCACCTCGACGAAGGCGCCGTATTGCTCGACCATCTCGCGGACGGCGCGGCGGGTCGCGGTGTAGGGCGCGATGGGCGCACAGATCGCGATGCCGCCATTCTTGGTGATCTCGCTGGCGACATAGCCGATGCGCTTGATGTTGATGTCGCGGTGTTCCTTGCTGAAGCCCAGTTCGGACGACAGGTGCTTGCGGACCACGTCGCCATCCAGCAGCGTCACCGGCCGGCCGCCCATTTCCATCAGCTTGACCATCAGCGCGTTGGCGATGGTCGATTTGCCGCTGCCCGAGAGGCCGGTGAAGAACACGGTAAAGCCCTGACGCGCGCGGGGCGGCGAGGTGCGGCGCAGCTGCGTGACGACCTCGGGGAAGCTGAACCATTCGGGAATGTCCAGCCCCTCGCGCAGGCGGCGGCGCAATTCGGTGCCGCTGATGTCCAGCACGGTCGACCCCTCGGGAACCTCGTTCGCGGGGAAATAGCTTGCCTTTTCCTGCACATAGACCATGTGCTTGAAGTCCACCATCTCGACGCCGATCTCGTCCTCATGGGTCTTGAACAGCTCTTGCGCGTCATAGGGACCGTAGAAGTCCTTGCCGGCGCTGTTCTTGCCTGGCCCGGCATGGTCGCGGCCCACGATGAAGTGCGTGGCGCCGTGGTTGCGGCGGATCAGCCCGTGCCAGACCACCTCGCGCGGGCCGGCCATGCGCATCGCCAGGTTCAGCAGCGACAGCGTGGTGGTGGCCGAGGGGTATTTGTCCAGCACCGCCTCGTAGCAGCGGACGCGGGTGAAATGGTCCACATCGCCCGGCTTGGTCATGCCGACGACCGGGTGGATCATCAGGTTGGCCTGCGCCTCGCGGGCGGCGCGGAAGGTCAGCTCCTGATGCGCGCGGTGCAGCGGGTTGCGGGTCTGGAAGACCACGACGCGCTGCCAGCCCAGCTTCTTGAACATGGCGCGCAGTTCGTTGGGCGTGTTGCGGCGGCCGCGGAAATCGTAATGCGTCGGCGCCTGCAGGCCCTTGACCGGGCCGCCCAGATAGACCGGGCCGGCGATGTTGTGCAGGTAGTTCACCGCCGGATGCGCCAGATCGTTGGCGCCGAACACCTTCTCGGCCTCATGCGCCTTGTTGGGCACGTATTTGTCGGTGACCGACATGATCGCCAGGATCACGCCCTCGGGGTCGCGCAGCGCGATGTCGGTGCCGGGCTCCAGCCCTTCGGCGAATTTCTCGCTGACATCCAGCGTGATCGGCATCGGCCACAGCGCGCCCGAGGTCAGCCGCATGTCATTGACCACGCCGTTGTAGTCCGCCTCGGTCAGAAAGCCCTTCAGCGGGTTGAAGCCGCCATTCATCAGCAGTTCCAGATCGCACATCTGGCGGGCGGTCAGGTCCCAGCTGGGCAGTTTGCCGGCCTCGTGCTTCAGCGCGGCGGCGGCCTCGTCAGAGACATAGAGTTCGGGGATCGGCGTCTGGTTCGGATGGGTCATGTCGGATGCTCGGATCGATTGAAGAGGGATTGGCGCCGCGGTCCCGCGATGCGGTGCGCGCCGTCGGCCCGCCCATAGACCCGCCCGTGCAGACATTCAACCTGTGGCTTGGCGGGCTGCCACGGATTTCGGCAGGGGCTTGCGCAAATGCCCGGCCGGCCACCGGAACAGTGTCGCGCGAGGCGGCGGGGTGACGGAACGATGATCGGGGGCCCGGCGCATCGGCGGGCGATCTGTCCCGCTCAAGGCCCCGGCGAGGACGATTTCAGACGTTTCGGCGTGGCGCGGCGAAAAAGCCACAGCCACGCCGTTCCGGGGTGACGGGCGCTATTCCTGCAACCCCTCGACATATTCCATCAGCGCGACCAGCCGCCACGGCGTCGGCGTCTCGACCCCGTCGCCGCTGTCATACAGCACCGTCCGCCCCTCCAGCACGTCGCCAAAGGAGGGCATGGCGGTTTCGCCGCGCCCCATCGAATAGCCGTAGATGTGGCTCATCACCCGGTTGCGGGGAAAGACACCGCCATTGTCGCGGGCGATGCGCGTGATGTCGGCGGGGCGCGGGTTCAGCCCCTCGGCCATCGGGCCGTCGCCCTTGCCGGCCGGGCCGTGGCAATCCACGCACAAGGCCCTGAAATCGCTGCGTCCGGTGGTGAGCTGGGTCCCGGGCGCGCAGGCCGCGATCAGCCCAGCCATCGCCACGCCGCCCAGACCTGCCAGAACCACTGCCCTCATCGCTGCCTCCGTCGGTTGCGCTGGCCCGACTGTGCCCCGAGGGGCAGCCTCAGGCAACCGTTTCGTTCAGCCGGATCACCCGGTCCATCCGCGCGGCCAGCGCGTGGTTGTGCGTGGCGATCAGCGCCGACAGCCCGGTTTCGCGGACCAGCGCCATCAGCACTTCGAACACCCGGTCCGAGGTCTCGGGGTCAAGGTTTCCCGTCGGCTCGTCGGCCAGCAGCAGCGCCGGCGCATTGGCCAGCGCCCGGCAGAAGGCCACTCGCTGCTGTTCGCCGCCCGACAATTCGGCGGGGCGGTGGCCGGCGCGGTGGGCCAGCCCGACCCGGCCCAGCAGGTCCTGCGCCCGTGCCGCCGCCGCCCGCGCCCCGACGCCGTTGGCCAGTTGTGGCAGCACGATGTTCTCGGCCGCGGTGAACTCCGGAAGCAGGTGGTGGAACTGGTAGACAAAGCCCAGATCGCGCCGCCGCGCCTCGGTCCGGGCCTTGTCGGGAAGCCCGGTCATGTCGCGCCCTTTCAGCAGCACCCGCCCCCGGTCGGGGGTGTCCAGCAGCCCGGCAATATGCAGCAGCGTCGATTTGCCCGCCCCCGAGGGCGCCACCAGCGCCACCACCTCGCCCCGCGCCACGGCAAGGTCGAGGCCGTGCAGCACCGCGACCGGGGCCGGGCCGTCCTTGCCATAGGTCTTGCCGATTCCCTCGAGGTGCAGCACCGGATCACTCATAGCGCAGCGCCTCGACCGGGTTCATCCGCGCGGCGCGGCGGGCGGGAAAGATCGTCACGATGAAGGACAGCGCCAGCGACAGCCCGACCGCGCGGGCGATGTCCCAGGCCCGCAACTCGGCCGGCAGGCGATAGATGCCGCGCACCTCGGGCTGCCAGGCGCCGCCGCCCGTCAGCGCGTTCAGCCCGGCCATGATGCTGTCGACGTTCAGCGCCAGCGCCACCCCCAGCACCACCCCCGCCAGCGTGCCGAGAACGCCGGTAAAGGCGCCGCACAGGAAGAACACCCGCAGCACCGCCCCCTCGGTCAGCCCCATCGTGCGCAGGATGCCGATGTCGCGGCCCTTGTTCTTGACCAGCATGATCAGCCCCGAGGTGATGTTCATCGAGGCGATCAGCACCAGCACCGACAGGATCACGAACATCACGTCATCCTCCATGTCCAGCGCGCTGAGGAAGCTGCCCGAGGCGTCGCGCCAGTTCCAGACCTGCGCCCCCGGACCCGCCGCCTGCAACAGCGGCAGCGTCCAGTCGTCCACCCGCTCGGGGTCGCTGACAAAGACCTCGATCTCGTCGGCCACGCCCTCGCGGTTGAAATAGCTCTGCGCCTCGGCCATCGGCATGTAGATGCGGGTGCGGTCGATGTCATAGCGCCCGGCACTGAACACATAGACCACCTCATAGGCGGTGACGCGCGGCGTGGTGCCAAAGGCGGTGCGCGCGCCCTCGGGGGCGATCAGCCGCACCTTGTCGCCGACGCCGACCGCCAGTTCCCGCGCGATGCCCGAGCCGATGGCGATGCCACGGTCGAAATCCTGCAGCGAGCCCACCGAAGTCCGTGGATCGACGATACGCGACATTTTCTCTAACTCGTCAAGAGTTACGCCAAACACCTCGGCCACGTTCGAGCTGTCATTGGCGGTCGCCATGACCTGCCCGCGAATGACCGGCGCGGTGCGGGTGACGCCGGGGATCTGCGCCAGCGTGGCAGCCATCGCGTCGTAATCGGCGATCCGGCCGGGCACCACATAGACATCGTCGGTGAATTCGTTCTCGACCCGCTGGGGTGCCATGTAGACGGTGCTGTGGGCGTTGGCGCCCAGGATCGTGTCCACGAACTCGGCCCGGAAGCCCGCCCGCACCGCCAGCGTGGCGATCAGCGCCATCACCCCCAGCGCGATGCCGACCAGGCTGATCCAGGTCATCACGCTGACCCCGCCCTCGGCGCGGCGGGCGCGCAGATAGCGCCAGGCGATCATGAACTCGTATCGGGAAAACGGCGCGGGGCTGGGCATCGGCGGACCTTGGCGGAAATCGCGCCGACCCTGACCGCGACAGGGCCGAAGATCAAGCCGACAATGCCGTGAAGCACCGCGCCGCGCACAGACGGATATTGCGGTGCGCGCGACGGGATGCCACAAGATGTGGCATGGCCAAACCCGTCGCCGCCTTCACCTGCACCGCCTGCGGCGCCGCCCACAAGAAATGGGCCGGCCGGTGCGAGGCTTGCGGCGCCTGGAACACCATCGTCGAAGAGGCGCCCCTGTCGCAGGGGCCGGGACGCGGCCTCGGCGCCGCCAAGGGGCGCGCGGTGGCGCTGTCGGGCCTGGCGACGGACGAACCGCCGCCGCCGCGCAACCGGTCCGGGCTGGCCGAACTGGACCGGGTGCTGGGGGGCGGGCTGGTGCCCGGCTCGGCCATCCTGGTCGGCGGCGATCCCGGCATCGGCAAATCGACGCTGCTGTTGCAGGGTGCGGCGGCGTTTTCGCGCACCGGGGTGGACGCGATCTATTTCAGCGGCGAAGAGGCCAGCGCGCAGGTCAGGATGCGGGCGCTGCGGCTGGGGCTGGCCGATGCGCCGGTGCGGCTGGGGGCCGAGACGAACCTGCGCAACATCCTGACCACGCTGGATGCCGAGCGTCCGCAGCTGGCGGTGATCGATTCGATCCAGACGCTGTGGTCCGACACCGTCGAGGCCGCGCCCGGCAGCGTCGCGCAGGTCCGCGCCGCCGCGCATGAGCTGGTGACCTTCGCCAAGCGGCGCGGCGTGGCGGTGGTGCTGGTCGGCCATGTCACCAAGGAAGGCCAGATCGCCGGCCCGCGCGTGGTCGAGCACATGGTCGATACGGTCCTGTATTTCGAGGGCGAGCGCGGCCACCAGTTCCGCATCCTGCGCAGCGTCAAGAACCGCTTCGGCCCCGCCGACGAGATCGGCGTGTTCGAGATGACGGGCGCCGGGCTGGCCGAGGTCGCCAACCCCTCGGCGCTGTTCCTGTCGGAACGTGGCCAGCCGGTGCCGGGCAGCGCCGTCTTTGCCGGCATCGAGGGCACGCGGCCGGTGCTGACCGAGGTGCAGGCGCTGGTCGCCCCCTCGACGCTGGCCTCGCCCCGCCGCACCGTGGTCGGGCTGGACTCGGGCCGGGTCAGCACCATCCTCGCCGTGCTCGAGGCGCGCTGCGGGATCCCCTTCGCGGGTCTCGATGTGTTCCTGAACGTCGCCGGCGGGATGCGCGTCAACGAACCGGCGGCGGACCTGGCCATCGCAGGCGCGCTGCTGTCGGCCCGCGAGGACAGCGCCCTGCCGCCCGAAGCGGTGCTTTTCGGCGAGATCAGCCTGTCGGGCGCGCTGCGTCCGGTGTCCCAGACCGAAAACAGGTTGAAAGAGGCGCAGAAACTTGGTTTTTCACAGGCGATTTTACCCGACGGCCAAAAGCTCGAGGGCGTCGATGGCGAACGCGGCGGCATGGCATTCCGCCGCATCGGGGATCTGACGGGATTTGTGGGTGATGTCTTCGGCGCCGGCTGAACCACCTGAAACGTAACAATATCCGGCGCAGGGGCAGAGCAATGGACGGTTTCACGATCATCGACGCGGTGGTGGCTGCGGTCATCATCCTTTCGGCGATACTGGCGTGGTCGCGGGGCTTCGTGCGCGAATCGCTGGCGATCCTGGGCTGGATCGCGGCGGCCATCCTGGCCTTCCTGTTCGCAGCCGCGGTGCGCCCGATGATCGCGCAGCTGCCGGTGCTGGACCGTTTTCTGGGCGACAGTTGCGAACTGGCCACGATCGCGGGCTTCGCGGTGGTCTTCGCGCTGGCGCTGGTGGTGTTCTCGATCATCACGCCGCTGTTTTCCTCGGTCGTGCAGCGTTCCGCGCTGGGCGGCGTCGATCAGGGCATGGGCTTCCTGTTCGGCGTGGCGCGCGGCATCCTGCTGGTTGCCATCGCCTTCATCGTCTATGACAGGGTGATGACCAGCCAGCAGGTCGCCATGGTCGAAAACTCGCGCTCGGCGCAGGTGTTCGAGCGGATGCGCGGCCAGATGGACGAGCAGATCCCCGACGACGCGCCGGGTTGGATCGTCACGCGCTACGAGCAGATGGTCGGCGGCTGCACCGCCAAGGGGCCGGTGACGCCCGATGCCACCCCCGGCGCGACGCCGCCCGCGTCGAACTGAGCCGCAAGCGCCCCGGCGCCGCAGCGCAGCGAAAATGTGACGCGCCGGTGACGAAAAACGGCCCCCTCATGTCGAGGGGGCGTGACTTTGGGCGCGTGCGGCACTACATACCCCCCGACAGCCCAAAGCCATTCAGGATGCCGCGATGCAACCATTCCTGGCCCATCCGTTCGATTCGGACCGCCTGCATGAAGAATGTGGCATCTTCGGGGCGATCGGCGTGGCCGACGCCTCGAGTTTCGTCGCGCTTGGCCTTCATGCGCTTCAGCATCGCGGACAGGAGGCGGGCGGCATCGTCGCCCATGACCCCGAACAGGGCTTCAACAGCGCCCATCGCTTCGGCTATGTCCGCGACAACTTCACCAAGGCCGATGTCATGGCGACGCTGCCGGGGCCGCTGGCCATCGGCCATGTGCGCTATTCGACCGCCGGCTCGAAGGCCGCGACCGCGATCCGCGACGTGCAGCCCTTCTTCGGCGAGTTTCACATGGGCGGCTGCGCCATCGCCCATAACGGCAACATCACCAATGCGAGCGCCCTGCGCCGCGAACTGATCGAGCGCGGCTCGATCTTCTCGTCGTCCTCGGACAGCGAATGCATCATCCACCTGATGGCCCGCTCGATCCAGCGCAACATCCCCGAACGCATGAAGGACGCGCTGCGCCGCGTCGAGGGCGCGTTCAGCGTGATCGCGATGACCAGGACCAAGCTGATCGGTGTGCGCGACCCGCTGGGCGTGCGGCCGCTGGTGCTGGGGCGGGTCGGGGACGAAGGCTTCGTGCTGGCATCGGAAACCTGCGCGCTGGACATCATCGGCGCCGATTTCGTCCGCGAGGTCGAGCCGGGCGAGATGGTGGTGATCTCGCGCGGCAAGATCGAGACATCGCGCCCCTTCGGCCCCTCGACAGGCCGGTTCTGCATCTTCGAGCACGTCTATTTCTCGCGCCCCGATTCGATCATCGGCGGGCGCTCGGTCTACGAAACCCGCCGCCAGATCGGCGTGGAACTGGCCCGCGAGGCGCCGATCGAGGCCGACCTTGTCTGCCCGGTGCCCGACAGCGGCACCCCTGCCGCCATCGGCTATGCGCAGGAATCGGGGATACCTTATGGCATGGGCATCATCCGCAACCAGTACATGGGACGGACCTTCATCGAGCCGACCGACCAGATCCGCAACATGGGCGTGCGGCTGAAGCTGAACGTAAACCGGGCGCTGATCCGCGGAAAGCGGGTCGTGCTGGTCGATGACAGCGTCGTGCGCGGCACCACCAGTCGCAAGATCAAGGACATGATCATCGATGCCGGCGCGGCCGAGGTGCATTTCCGCATCGCCAGCCCGCCCACCGCCTGGCCCTGCTTTTACGGCGTGGACACGCCCGACCGCGAGAAGCTTCTGGCGGCGAACATGTCGACCGACGAGATGCGCGACTGGATCGGCGTGGACAGCCTGGCCTTCGTGTCGCTGGACGGGCTGTACCGGGCGGTCGGCGAGAGCGACGGGCGCAACGCCAAATGCCCGCAATACTGCGACGCCTGCTTCTCGGGCGATTATCCGGTCGCGCCATTCGACCAGCTTGAACGCGGCTTCCGCATGAAGCCGGGATCCGAGACGGCGATGAACGAGGCCGCCGAGTAGGATTGCGTCCCGCGCCGGCCGGGGGCCAGCCCCCCGGACCCCCCCGGGATATTTCAGCCAAGGCAAACGGCGGCGGGCAGGGTTCAGGGTATAATGGGTTCCAGCGCGTCGTAATGCGCCGCCCCGACGCCCCAGACCGCCTCGGCGAGGCTGTCGGGCTTGTGGCGCATGCAGCGCAGTTCGTCACGCGACACCCACCGGAACCGGTTCACCACCCCCGCGGGGTCGGCGAGGATGATCGCCGGGGCGGCGACAAGACGCGCGCGGAAGAGGAGTTCGACCTGGTGGAAGCCCCCGGCCGGATCGTGGAATTCGTTGATCAGGAAGGGTTCGGCCACCGTGATCGCCAGCCCGGTTTCCTGGGCGACCTCACGGATCAGGTTCTGCGGCAGCGACTGGCCGGGTTCGACCCCTCCGCCCGGCAGGCACCACAAGTCGCTGTGCCGGCCGGGATAGGCGTTCACCAGCAGCAGCCGGTCGTCCCTGAGGATCGCCGCGCGCACCGCCAGCCGGGGGCGCGCGGGCCTCATCCGGCGATCCGGTTGACATGGCCCATCTTGCGGCCGGGACGCGCCTCGCCCTTGCCGTAGAGATGGACCTGGGTGCGCGGGCTGGCCAGAAGCGCAGGCAACTGGTCGATGTCGTCGCCGATCAGGTTCTGCATGACCACATCGGCATGGCGCCGGCCATCGCCAAGCGGCAGGCCGGCAACGGCGCGGACATGCTGTTCGAACTGGTCGACGGCGCAACCGGCCTGGGTCCAGTGACCCGAATTGTGCACGCGCGGTGCGATCTCGTTGACGATCAGGCCCTGCGGGGTGACGAACAGTTCGACCCCCATCACGCCGACATAGTCGAGGGCATTCGCGATCTGCGCGGCGATCAGCACCGCATCCGTCGTGACCCGCGCCGGCAGGCCGCAGGGGATGGTCGTCGTGCGCAGGATGCCGCCCTGATGCAGGTTCAGCCCGGGATCGAAGGCCGCCACCTGCCCATCCGCGCCGCGCGCGACGATGACGCTGATCTCGGCGGTGAAATCGACAAGGCCTTCGAGGATCGAGGGCGCGCCGGTCCATCCGCCCGGCCCGTCGTCGATACGGATCTGGCCCTTGCCGTCATAGCCCATGCGCCGTGTCTTGAGGATCGCGGGACGGCCGAGCCGGTCGATCGCGGCGGGCAGATCCTCGTGGCGCGGCACATCCGCGAAGGGCGCGGTGGCAAGGCCGATCCCGTTCAGAAAGGTCTTTTCGTCCAGCCGATCCTGCGAGATCGCGAGGGCGCGGCGGTTGGGGCGGATCGGGCGCAGCGCTTCCAGCAGGTCCAGCGCGGAGGTCGGCACATTCTCGAATTCGTAGGTGATGACATCGACGCTGGCCGCGAAGTCGCGCAGCGCGGCCTCGTTCTCGTAGGGCGCGGTGGTCAGCCGCCATGCCACGTCTCCGGCCGGCGCGGCGCCCGGTTCGTAGATATGGCAGCGCAGGCCCAGCCGGCTGGCCGCGACCGACAGCATCCGGCCCAGCTGGCCGCCGCCGAGGATCCCGATGCTGCGCACCTCAGTCATCGCGCGGCTCCTCGGGGATCGAGGCGGACAGCGCGGCGCGCCAGTCCTGAAGGCGCTGCGCCAGCGCCGGATCGGCAAGGGCAAGGATGCCCGCCGCCATCAACCCGGCATTGGCCGCACCCGCAGCGCCGATGGCCATGGTCGCCACCGGATAGCCCTTCGGCATCTGCAGGATCGAATAGAGCGAGTCCACGCCAGAAAGCGCCCGCGTCTGCACCGGCACGCCGATGACCGGAAGACGCGTCTTGGACGCCATCATGCCCGGCAGATGCGCCGCGCCGCCTGCGCCGGCGACGATCACCTTCAGCCCGCGGGCCACGGCCGTCCTGCCATAGTCCCAAAGCCGGTCCGGGGTGCGATGGGCGCTGACGATCCGGGCCTCGTAGCCGATGCCAAGCTCGTCGAGGATGGCCGCTGCCTCGCGCATGGTCGGCCAGTCCGACTGGCTGCCCATGATGATTCCCACCGGCGTTTCCATGGCGCGCACCCCCTTCCCGTTGTCTGGCGCCTGCCTTAGCGCGGGCGCGGCGGCATCGCAATCAGGCGATGATGTCGGGGGTCAGTTCGTCTTCCAGACGGGCGATCTTGTCCTTCAGGGCAAGCTTTTGCTTCTTCAGGCGCTGCAGGGCCAGCGACGAGGTCAGCTGCTGGGCCGCCAGCGCCGCGATGGCCTCGTCAAGGTCGCGATGCTCGCAGCGCAGGGCGGCCAGCTTGGCGCGGACGATTTCCTCGTGGGACATTTCATGGTGCACGTTCATCTGGCGATCTGCTGGCTGGCGCTTGGACGTTGTTTTTCCAGCTTATAGCCTGTCGGAACGATGCTGTTAACAGAATCATTCCACTGCGATGCATTGCCGCCCGATCCGGCCGATTGATCCCTTGCGCCCTTGCCCATTGCACCCGACACTGAGGTGCACAGGACGAAAGGACAGGCCGACATGATCGCGAAACTCGGCATTGCCGCCCTGGTCACCCTGCTGGCGGTGCCGGCCAGCGCGCAGATGGACGACGGGGAACTGCAACGATGCATCTGGCGCTGCCTCGCCGATTCGCCCGGCGCCGCCAGCCAGCAATACAATGCCTGCGTGCGCCGGCTGTGCGAGGGACCGGCGCCTGCACGTCCGGCGGGTCCCTCGTGGGGCCATGTCGGGCGGGCCTCGGGGGGCGGGCAGATGGCCTCGATCACCGTGGGGGCCAGCACGCTGGCCTTTTCCTGCGAGCGCGGCAAGCCCGCCCTGCTGGCGATCGAGGGGCTGCCGGGGCCGTCACGGGGGATCGCCGTGACGGTGGATGGCCGGCCCTATCGCGCCGACTTCGCCAGCCGCAGGGGCGTGCACTACACCGCCATCCCGGCCGGTTCGCCGCTGCTGGCGGCGCTTCTTGCGGGATCCTCGGTCCAGCTGCGCAATCCCGGCGGCAACAGCGTCTCGACCTTTCCGCTGGCCGGGTCGTCGCGGGCGATCGGCACCGCGATGGCGCGCTGCGGGATGCGCGGCTGAGGGCGCAGGGGCGGGCCAGAGCCTTGTTTCGCCGCGGCGCGATGCCCATATCGGGTCTCGAAGCGGGTTGCCGTTCCGGGACCCGCGAGGACCAGTCGCTTGAACGGACAGGGCTGACATGACCAAGATCTCGCTGGGGGCGCATCCCTACCTGCTGGGCTTCGACCAGCTGGAGCGCATGGCCGAACGGGCCGCCAAGGGTGCCGAGGGCTATCCGCCCTACAATATCGAGCATCTGCCGCCTGACGGCTTTCGCATCACGCTGGCGGTGGCCGGCTTTGGCGAGGACGATCTGGCCGTGACGACCGAGGATCGCCAACTGGTGATCCGCGGCCGGATGGCCGAGGCCGGCGAGGGCCGGGTGTTCCTGCATCGCGGGATCGCGTCGCGCGCATTCCAGCGCAGCTTCGTGCTGGCCGAGGGGGTCGAGGTCGTTTCGGCCGAGATCGAGAACGGGCTGCTGCATGTCGATCTGCGGCGGGTGCCGTCCCAGCAGGTCGTGCAGACCATTCCGATCAGCCGCAAGTAGAGAAAGGGGTTCCGCATGGAAACCGCATTCGATTTCGGCGACAACACCGCCGACAACACCGTCTATGTGCGCCGCGTCGCCACCGAGACGCTGCCCGACGAAATCCGCGAACAGTTGCAGGGAGTGACCCAGCTTTATGCGGTGCATGATGCCGATGGCGAAAGGCTTGCGCTGGTGCGCGACCGGTCCCTGGCCTTCGTGCTGGCCCGGCAGAACGAACTGATGCCGGTCAGCGTTCACTGACGCGCCCGACCGATGTGGGCAGGCTGGACGGGGCGTGCCTTGCGCGCCCCGTTCGCGTTGCAGCGCCCGATTTCAGGCGACGGCGATCACCGCGAGGCAGTCGCCGCTTTGCACGAGGCCCGGAAAATGGCGCGCGGCGATGACGCCATCGCGGTTGGCAAGCACATCGACCGGATCGACGCCGGTGCGGTCGGGCGGCCAGATCCGCGCGATTGGCTGTCCCGCGGCCACGCTGTCGCCCAGATCGGCCAGCGGGTGCAGCAACCCGTCGCGGGTGGCGAAGTGGAAGCAATCGTCGCCGGGCATGTCCAGCATGATGCTGTCGCCCCCGGTCTCGGCTGCGCCCGACAGGATGCCGGCATGGCGCAGCACGTTGCGCGCGCCCCGCGTGGCGATGGCAGCCGAGCGCGCGGTGGCCGTGCCGCCGCCGCCCAGTTCGGTGGTGACGAAAACCTTGCCCTGGCTTTCCACCGCCGTGTCGAACATGCCCACCGCGTCGATTTCCAGCATCATCATCGTGTAGGGCGCGGCGAAGGCCTTGACCGCCGCGACGCAGGCCGCCTGCTGGTCCTTGTCGTCAAGGTAATGCGCCGCCGCATAGGGCAGGAAGTCCAGTGTCTTGCCGCCCGAGTGGTAATCCAGGACCAGATCGGACATCGGCACCAGCACATCGTTGAAATAGTTCGCGATCTTCTGGCTTGGCGTGCCGTCGGGCCGGCCCGGAAAGGCGCGGTTCAGGTTCACCTGGTCGATCGGGCTGACCCGCGCCCCGGCCCGGAAGGCCGGGTAGTTCATGTAGGGCACGATGATGACGCGGCCGGTCACATCCTCGGGCGCAATCTCCCATGACAGCTGCTGGAGCGCGATGGGGCCTTCGTATTCGTCGCCGTGATTGCCCCCGGTCAGCAGCGCGGTGGGCCCCGCGCCATTGGCGATCACCGTGATCGGAATCATCACGCTGCCCCAGGCGCTGTCGTTGCGCGAATAGGGCAGCCGCAGGAAGCCGTGATGCTTGCCTGGCGCATCCAGCGGGATGGTGGGGCGGATCGGATTGCCGCTCATGCCTTCACCAGCATCTTTCGCGGCAGGCTGCAGAACAGTTCCGGCGCGCCGTCGGTGATGATGATCGACTCGGTCGTCTCGTAGCCCCAGCCGTCCATCCACAGCCCGGTCATGAAATGGAAGGTCATGCCCGGCCGCAACTCGGTCTGGTCGCCCCGGCGCAGCGACATGGTGCGCTCGCCCCAGTCGGGCGGGTAGGACAGGCCGATGGGATAGCCGGTGCGGTTGTCCTTGACGATGCCATAGCGGTCCAGGACGGTGAAGAAGGCGGCGGCGATATCCTCGCAGGTATTGCCGGCCTTCGCCGCGTCAAGCCCGGCATCCATGCCCTCCAGCACGGCCTTTTCGGCCTCCAGCATCTCGTGCGGGGGCTGGCCGAGGAAGATCGTGCGCGACAGCGGGCAATGGTAACGCTGATAGCATCCGGCGATCTCGAAGAAGGTGCCCTCGTTCGGCTTCATGGGCAGGTCGTCCCAGGTCAGGTGCGGCGCCGCGGCATCAGGCCCCGAGGGCAGCAGCGGCACGATGGCGGGATAGTCACCGCCATGCCCGGCCCATTCGTCATAGCGCAGCCCGGCATCATAGATCTCGGCCACGAGGTCGCATTTGCGCATCCCGACCTCCACCTTGTCGGCGATGCGGCGGTGCATCCGCTCGACGATGCGCGCAGCCTTGCGCATGTAGTCCAGCTCCTCGTCGGACTTCACCGCGCGCTGCCAGTTCACAAGGCCGGTCGCGTCCAGGATCTGCGCCTCGGGCAGCCCCGCCAGCAGCCGTTCATGGGCCTTGGCGGTATACCAGTAATTGTCCATCTCGACCCCGATGAAGCCGCGATGCCAGCCGCGATCGGCCATCTGCGCCCACAGGTAATCCATCGGGTGGCGGTCCACCGACTGAACATAGTGGTCGGGATAGCCGATGATGTGATCGTCGCGCATCCAGACGGTGCGCAGCGCGCCCTGCGCGTCCTGGCCGCGGCCGAACCAGATCGGGTCGCCGGTCGGGCCGACGATCACGCATTGATGCACATAGAAGGACCAGCCGTCATAGCCGGTCAACCAGGCCATGTTCGAGGGATCGCTGACGATCAGCAGATCAAGGCCGAGTTTCGCCATGCTGTCGCGGGTCTGCCGCAGGCGGCGCTGGTATTCGCGCGTCGAGAAGCGTTCGGGGGTCCTTTGCAATTCGGGCATTCAGCTGTCTTTCGAAAACGCGGCAAGCGCGTGGGTGGCAATGGCGGTGTCCTGCACGCCGGTGCCGGTCAGATCGGCGATGGTGATCTGGCCGGGGTCGGTGCGGCCGGGATGGTGCCCTGCGATGATGTCGCCCAGTTCCGGCAGGCCGTCGGCGGTGGCGACGATCCCGGCCTCCAGCGCGGCGCGCAGTTCGCCCATCAGCCGGGTCTGGCCGACGCGATCCGCAACATAGAGGTCGGCGCGATCAAGGCAGCGCGGGTCAAGTTCGTTCTTGCCTGCCTGATCGCTGCCCATCGCGGTCAGATGCTGGCCGGCGCGCAGCCAGCCGGCGCGCAGGATCGGCTGCGTGGCGGGCGTCGTTGTGACGATCACATCGCCGAACCCGGCCGCCCTGGCGGGATCGGCCTCTGCCCTCACCGTCAGGCCCGGCTTTGTCATGCTGGCGGCCAGCGCCCCGGCGCGGGCGGGATCGCGCGCCCAGATCACCGCCTCGCGGATCGGCCGGACAAGGCACAGCGCCTGCAGCTGCATCCGCGCCTGCAAGCCGGCCCCGAAGATCGCGGCGCGCGCGCTGTCGGGACGCGACAGGTGCCGCGCGGCGACGCCGCCGGCGGCCGCGGTGCGCAGATCGGTCAGGTAGCCATTGTCCAGCAGCACCGCCTGCACCCGGCCGGTCTGGCTGGACAGCACCACCATCAGCCCCGAGGTCGAGGGCAGCCCCCTGGCCGGATTGTCGAAGAACCCCGGCGACAACTTGACGGCAAAGCCCGGAAGGCCGGGGACATAGGCAGTCTTGACGTCCAGTTCGCCGTTCACATCTGGCATGTGCATCGACAGGACCTGCGGCATCACCACCCCCCCCCGCGCCAGAGTGGCAAAGGCATCCTCGATGACCGCGATCAGGGCGGCGTCCAGATGAATGGCACCCCGCAGCTGGTCTTCGGTGAGAACCCGGATCTCGCTCATGCGGCCCCCCTGACGATCGCGGCGTGGCGGGCCGGGTCGATGTTCTGGCCGGACAGGATCAGCACCAGCGGGCCGTCGGTGGCGCGCAGCTTGCCGGCAAGGATCGCGCCCGCGCCGACTGCCGCGGCACCCTCGACCGTCTCGCCGTCCTGCAGGGCCAGATGGCGGATCCCGGCCGCGATCTCGTCTTCGGTCAGCAGGATCAGGTCGTCCATCAGATCGCGCGTCATCGTGAAGGTCAGCCGGTTCTGCAATCCGATGCCGCCGCCGAGGCTGTCGGCCAGCGTTTCCAGTTCCTCGACCTCGACCGGATGACCGGCCGCAAGGCTGGCGGCCATCGCGGCGCCGCGTTCCATGCTGATGCCGGTGATGCGGATATCGGGGCGCAGCGACTTCGCCGCCAGCGCCACCCCGGCCAGCAGCCCGCCGCCGGACAGCGGCACCGCGATATGGCCGGCATCGGGGATCTGGGACAGGATCTCGACCCCCAGCGTGCCCTGGCCGGCGATCACATCGGCATGGTCGAAAGGCGGGATCAGCGCGAAGCCCTCGTCCCGCCGCAGCCGCCGCGCCTCGTCAAAGGCCGCATCCTGGCTGGCCCCGATCACCCGGGCCTCGGCGCCCAGCGCGGTGATCGCATCGCGCTTGTTCTGCGGCACGAGGCGGGACAGGCAGATGATCGCGGGCAGGCCCAATTGCCGCGCGGCATGGGCCAGCGCACGGCCGTGATTGCCGGTCGAGGCGGTGGTGACGCCCGCCACATCGCCCAGACGCGCCGCCGCGTTCGACGCGCCGCGCAGCTTGAAGGCGCCGGTATCCTGCAGATGCTCGCATTTCAGCCAGACCGGGCCTCCGGCGATCCGCGACAGGCTGTCCGAGGTCCGCACCGGCGTCACCCGCACCATGTCGCGGATGCGCGCCGCTGCGGCGGTGATGTCGTCCGGCCCTACCATGTGCGCAGCCGGAACAGCCGGCCCGGTCCCCGGGCCGGAACCTGCGCCTGGTCCAGCATCGACCAGAACAGCGCCAGATTGGCGCTGACCACCGGCTTGCCCAGGCGATCCTCGATCTGGTCGATGATCCGCACCGCCGGCAGCGCGGTGCAGGACATGAACAGCGCCTCGGCGTCGGGATGGTCGGATTCCAGCGCAAATTCGATGATCTCGGCATCCGACAGCAGGGCCATGTCGCGATCGTCTGCATGGCCCATCGAGTGCCGGGTGACCACGCCCAGCCCGTTGGCCTGGAAGTGATCGCCGACCAGATCGGTCGTCTCGGGCAGATAGGGGGTCATCAGGGCGATCCGCCCGACACCCATCGCCGCAAATCCGCGCAGCGCCGCGGCGACCGGCGTGCTGATCGGAGCGCGTGCCCCGATCTCGTCCAGCACCGCCCGGCCCAGCACCGCCGAGGCCGAGGTGCAGCCGAAGCCGATGCCCTTCAACTCGACGCCGGGCACCAGCAGGTCTGCGGCGGCGCGCAGGCGCGGGCCGGTCTTCCTGAGGTTCTCGGCCGTGGTCGGGTTGTCAAAGGCGATGCGCGTGACATGCAGCCGGCAGCCCGGCGGCAGCAGGCGCGCGGCGTCCTCCTCGATGGTGAGGTCGGTGGCCAGGGCGATCAACCCGAAGCGGTTCATGCTGTCGCGCCACATGGTCTGCCTCGTCCGTGCTCACACGACCATGACCGGGCAATCGGCCAGCCCGGTCACCTTGTGGCTGACCGAACCCAGCAGATAGCCCTCGGTCGCGCCCAGCCCGCGCGAGCCGACGACGATCAGATCGCAGCCCTTTTCCTCGGCCACCGCGACGATGGTGCGCGCGGGCTGCCCCGCCTTGATGAAGGCACTGACCCGTGCCACGCCGGCATCGCTGGCATGGCTCTTGGCATAGTCGGCGGCGTCGCGGGCGGTGCCCCGCATCGCCTCGTCCAGATTGCCGCCCGGTTCGACGCTGCCGCGCACCATCGACAGCGACGCCTCGAGCATCGAATGGTGGCGATAGACGGTCAGCACCACCAGCTGCGCCGCGCACAGCCGCGCCAGCTCGGTCGCCTTCATCAGCGCGCGTTCGGCGCCGTGCGAGCCGTCATAGGCGATCAGGATCTTGTCGAAGACCATCGGCGCCCCCTTTCACTTGTCGAAGGCAAGGTCGCGCAGGAACAGCGCGATCTGCGGAAAGAAGATCAGCAGGACGGCCACCGACAGCAGGATCAGGATGAACGGTGGCGTGCCGCGCACCACCTCGGCATAGGGCCGCTTGAAGACGGCGATGGCGGTGAAGATGTCGCAGCCGAAGGGCGGTGTCGCGCTGCCGATGGCGACCTGAAGCGTGATGATCGTGCCGACCAGCACCGGATCGAGGCCGACCGACTGCACCACCGGCGCGAAGATCGGCACGAAGATCAGGATCACCACGATCGGATCGACGAACATGCAGCCGACGAAGAAGGCAATCGAGATGGTGAACAGCACGCCATACGGACCCATCTGGTCGATGCCGATGGCGCCCAGCACCTGCTGGGGGATCTGGGCGAAGCTGATGACATAGGAGAAGGCGGCCCCCGCCCCCACCAGGATGAACACCACCGCGGTGATCAGCCCGGTCGATTTCGCGGTGGCGTAAAGCTGCTTCAGGCTCATCTCGCGAAAGACGACCATCTCCAGGAACAGCGCATACAGCACGCATGCCGCCGCGGCCTCGGTCGGCGAGAAGATGCCGCCATAGATGCCGCCCACGATGATGACCGGAAAGCCCAGCGGCCACAGCGCCCGGCGCAGCGCGGACCACCGTTCTGCCCAGTCGGCCTTCGGCTCGGTCGGGACGTTGTTGCGGGTCGCGTAGATGTAGGAATAGATCGAGAACAGCACGAGGATCAGCAGGCCCGGTCCGATCCCGGCGATGAACAGTTCCGAGATCGAGGTGCCCGACACCACGCCATAGATGATCATTCCGATCGAGGGCGGGATCAGGAAGGCGATGTCCGAGGCGTTGACGATCAGCGCCAGCACGAAGCTGTCATTGTAGCCCGCCCGCAGCATCCGCGGCCGCAGCGGCCCGCCCACCGCGACCACCGTCGCCTGCGTCGAACCCGAGACCGCGCCGAACAGCGTGCAGGCCGTCGCGGTCGAGACCGCAAGCCCGCCCTTCAGGTGCCCGACAAAGGCCATCACGAGGTCGATCAGCCGGTTGGCCGACTGCCCGCGTGTCATGATGTCGGCGGCGAAGATGAACATCGGCACCGCGATCAGGCTGGCCGGCCGGATGCCGCCCAGGATCTGCTGGACCATGGTGTCCAGTTGGCCAAGCCCTCCGAACAGCGTGACGAAGCCGATCAGCGATCCGGCGATCAGCGGGATCATCATCGGAAATCCCAGCAGCAGCAGGAAGATCATCGCGCCGAAGATTGCCCAGGCCATCGTTCAGACCTCCTCTTCGTGGCTGTCGTCATAGCCCTCGACCGTGCTGGTCGACAGCCAGATATCCTTGTCCAGCAGGTTCTTGATGGCGGTCAGCCCGTATTGCAGCCCGGTCAGGAAGAACCCGAGCGGCGCCCAGACGATGATCCACCATTGCGGGATCTGAAGCGCCGGCAAAAGCCGCCCGCGCGAGGCCTGCGTCAGCACGTATTGCAGCGAATACCACGCCAGCAGGAACATCGCGGCGGCGGTGACGACCGCGATCAGGACCATCAGCGGCTTGCGCAGGCGGAACGGCAGCGCGTCGAAGAAGGCCGACATGCGGATGTGCCGCCCGTGCCGCGCGGCGTAGGAAATGCCCGCGAAGGTGATCAGGATGATCAGTGCCTGGTTCAGTTCTTCCGAGAAATAGATGCTTTGGCCCAGCACATAGCGACCGACGACATTGGCCATCGTGTTGGCGGCCATCAGCAGGACGCCGATGGCCAGCAGCACCGCCTCGATCCGCGCGACGGCGACATCGATCACGCCCAGGACGCCCGGCAGGCCCGAGACATAGGCCGAATCGTCGATGTCATCGTCGAGCGACACCGCCTCGGCCGCGGCGATGACATCGGGATCGGGCGTCGGGGCGTGCTTGTCGTCAAGCGTCATGGCCGCTGTCTTTCCTGTGCGGGCAGGACTGGCCAGACCCCGTCATGGCGGGTCGGCCAGCCGGCGATGCGATGCGCGGGGCGGCGGGCGGCCGGACGGATGGTCCCGGCCGCCAGCCCTGCCGGTCAGCTGCCCGAAGCGGCAGCCTCGAGATCGGCCTTCATCTGGTCAAGGATCTCCTGCGCCTTGGGTCCGCCGATCTTCAGGAACTCCTGCTCGACGGCCTCGGCGGTCGCCTTGAAGGGCGCGCGCTGCTCCTCGGTCAGTTCGGTGATGGTGATCGAGGGCTTGGCGGCCTTGATCTTCTCCAGCGACTCCTCGGTCAGGCCGGTCTGGTAGTCAACGATATAGTCGAAGGACGCCTCGATGGCGTCGCGCACCATCTGCTGATCCTCGGCCGAGAGCCCGTCGAAGAACTCCTTGTTGGCCATCACCGCGGTGGTGAAGTTGTTGTGGCCGGCGCGGGTGATGTAGTCGGTCACCTCGTACATCTTGGTCGATTCGATGAAGAAGGCCGGGTTTTCCTGGCCCTGGATGATGCCGGTCTGCAGCGCGCCATAAACCTCGCCCCAGGGCAGCGGCGTGGGCGTCGCGCCGAAGGACTGGTAGCTGCTGACCAGCAGCGGGTTGGTCATCACCCGGAACTTCACCTCGTTCAGGTCCTCCGGCGATGTGACCTCGGTCGTGGTGGTCATCATCACCTCGCCCTCGGGGAACATGGTCAGCAGTTCCAGCCCCTGTTCTGCGTAAAGCGGCGGGAACAGTTCCTTGATGGCCTTCGAGTTGCGGAAGAAGCTGACCAGCTGTTCCTGGTCGGCGGGCAGCAGGTAGGGAACGAAGAACACCTGCGCCTCGGGGATCAGCGCGCCGGTGAAGCCGGGCGACTGGTCGACGAATTGCAGGATGCCCGATTGCGCCTGCTCCATGATGTCGGCGGACTCGCCCAGGGTGCCGAAGGGGAAAAGCTGCACCTCGTGGTCGGAATTGGCCTCGACCTCTTCCTTGAACTTCTGGGCGAACTTGCCCTGCACCTCTTCCATCGCCTCTTCGAACGCATAGCGCCAGGTGTCGGCCATGGCCGTCCCCGCGCCCAGGACGAGGGCGGCGAGGCTAACGGCGGTCAATGTCTTGCAGGTCATGATACCTCCTGTGGGATGGGGCCGTGTGACGCGATGCAGCCACGGCCTCCGGTTGGCAGGATTCGGGTCGTTGCAGCCCGATCCGACTGGCTCCGAGAGATCGTGCCAGCCAGAACTCAAGTCAATTGATATATTAAATCATGACAATTTAGGCGCCGAGTGTCAAATCGGTGCCTGATCCGGGGCAGCAGCGTCGCCCTGATCTGCCGGCGCAGCGGGCAGGATTTCCGCAAGGGTTGCAAGCGCCGCGTCCAGTTCGCGCACCGAACAGCCGCCCAGACACAGCCGCAGCGCCGGGCTGCGATCGGTCACCGAAAAGCCCGCGCCCGGGGCCAGCGCGATGTCATGGCGCAGCGCCGCGCGCAGCAGCCGCTGCTCGTCCGCACCGCCGGGCAGCGGCACCCACCGGTGCAGCCCGTGCGGGAAGCCATGCGTGCGCGCCCCCAGCACCCGCCGCGCCAGCCGGTTGCGCCCGGCCAGTTCGGCGCGCTGGGCCTGCAGCAGCGCATCGGCGATGCCGCTGTCGATCCAGTCGCGGGCAATCTCGGCCAGAAGCGGGGTGGCCATCCAGCTGACCGAAAGATGCCGGTTCAGGATCCGTTCGGCCAGCGCATCGGGCATCGCCAGAAAGCCAAGCCGCAGCCCCGGCGCCAGGCATTTGCTGAGCCCGGTCATGTAGAGGCTGCGGTCGGGCGCAAAGCTTGCAACCGGTGGCGGCCGGCGCGGCGCGACCGGGCCCAGCACGTCGCTTTCGATGATGATCAGCCCCCATTCGGCCGCGGTCTCGGCCAGTGCCTCGCGCCGGGCCCGATCCATGATCCGCGCCTGCGGCGATGCACCCGAGGGCAGCAGGAACACCGCGCGCAGCTTGCCCGCCGCGCTGCGCGCCGCCGCGGCCAGCGCCTCGGGCAGCATGCCGCCCGCATCGCAAGCCACGCCGCGCATCCGCAGGTGCAGATGGCGGATCGCCGGTTTCAGCGTGTGGCAGGTAAAGCCCTCGGTGGCGATCTCGTCGCCGGGCTGTGCCACCGACATCAGCGCCACCATCAGCGCGGGCGTGCAGCCATTGGTGATCAGGATGCGCTGTGCGGGCACCACCATGCCGCAGCGCGCCAGCCAGCCCGCCGCCATTCCGCCATACAGCGCCATGGTCTGGCGCGGCCGGAACGAATACATCGCCGGATCGGGCAGCCGGTCGGCCACGCGGCGCAGCGAGGCGCGCCAGGCCTCGGCGATGGCGGGCAGCCGCACCGGGGTCATCATCGACAGATCGACGGGCGGCCGCGTGGTCGGCGCGCGGAACCACGGCACCTCCACCGTCTCGCGCGGACCCGACCGCACGAAGCTGCCGCGCCCCACCTCGCCCGAGATCAGGTCGGCGCGGATCAGTTCCTCATAGGCCCGGCTGACCGTCTGCACCGAGATGCCCAGTTGCCAGGCAAGGTCGCGATGCGGCGGCAGGCGGTCGCCCGGGCGCAGGCTGCCCGCGTCGATGGCGGCGGCGATGCCCTGCGCCAGGCTGCGATAGGCAGGGCGTGCGATATCCGCGCGGGTCAGGGGCCAATGCGACATGGGGCCAGTTGAGCCAAGCCGCAGCGGCTTGTCCAGATTGACATTTTCCCGGCCTGCGGAAACAACCGTCGAATGGCCCACACCCGACTGGACGACCGAGACATCGCCATCCTCGCGACGCTGTCGCGCGAGGGGCGCATCGCCAAGACCGATCTGGCGGCGCGGGTGAACCTGTCGCCGACGCCGTGCTGGGAGCGGATGAAGCGGCTGGAAAAGGCCGGACTGATCCGCGGCTATCGCGCCGAGATCGACCTTGCCGGGCTGGGTCCGCATGTGCAGGTCTTCGTCACGGTCGAGCTGGAAAGCCACCGCGCCGAAAGCTTCCAGATCTTCGAACGCACCGTCGCCCGGATGCCCGAGATCAGCGGCTGCTGGGCGATCGGCGGCGGCTATGACTATCTGATGCAGGTGATCACGACCGATGTGGCGGCCTTCCAGACGCTGATGGACGGGCTGCTGGAAAGCCGCGCCGGGGTGCGGCGGTATTTCAGCTATATCGTCACCAAGCCGGTCAAGGACCTGCCGCCGGCGCTGGCGCTGCTGCCCGGCTAGGCGCGGGTTTCTCTGGCGCCGGCTGCCGACAAAAGAGGATTCCTCTGCCCTGCCCGTCCGGCTTGGTGAAATCGACTGCCGGCGCCGTCGCATCCTTGGATCAACAAGGAGGTGTGCGATGCTCGACAATCTGTCTTCCCGGCTGACCGACAGGATCACCGATACCGCCCTGCTGGCAGGCCATGGCGATTTCGCCGGCGAGGGTCGGCTGGCGGTGCGCGATCCGGCGACCGGAGATCTGGTCGCACAGGTGGCGATCAGCGACGCGACCGGCGCCTGCGCCGCCGTCGATGCCGCGCAGGCGGCCTTTGCGGCATGGTCGACCACCCTGCCCCAGCATCGCGCTGCGACCCTGCATCGCTGGCACGACCTGATCCTTGCCGCGAAGGAGGACCTGGCCCGGATCATGGTCGCCGAACAGGGCAAGCCCGTCAGCGAGGCCCGCGGCGAGATCGACTATGCCGCCAGCTTCGTGCAGTTCTATGCCGAGGAGGCCCTGCGCCCGAACATCGAGGGCGTGACCAGCCATCTGGCCGATGCCGAGATGGAGTTGTGGCGCGAACCCGTGGGCGTCGCCGCGCTGATCACGCCGTGGAACTTTCCCTGCGCGATGATCACCCGCAAGGCCGCCGCCGCGCTTGGCGCGGGCTGCACCGTGGTCATCCACCCCTCGGCCGAAACGCCGCTGTCGGCGCTGGCGCTGGCCGAACTGGCGCGGCGCGCGGGCTTTCCCGGGGGCGTGGTGAACACCGTCATCGGCGATGCCGCCACCATCGTCGGCGAATGGACCCGCGATGCCCGCGTCCGGGCGCTGTCCTTCACCGGCTCGACCGAGGTGGGGCGGCTGCTGTATCGCCAGTCCGCCGACACGGTCAAGCGGCTGGTGATGGAACTGGGCGGGCACGCCCCCTTCATCGTCTTCAAGGGCGCCGATCTGGACCGCGCGGTGGCCGAAGCCGTCAAGGCGAAATTCGCCACCTCGGGGCAGGATTGCCTGGGCGCCAACCGGTTCTACATCCACCGCCCGATCTATGACGAGTTCTGCGCCCGATTCACCGCGGCGGTCGAAAGGCTGACCATCGGCACCGGCATGGACGACCCCGATATCGGGCCGCTGATCCATGACCGCCAGATCGACAAGCAAAAGGCGCATGTCGCGGATGCGCTGGCCCAGGGCGCGCGGCTGCTGACCGGCGGCAGCGTCGACGAGGATCTGGGGCCGCTGTTCTTCAGGCCCACGGTGCTGGCCGATGTGCCCGACGAGGCCGCGATCATGTCCGAAGAGACCTTCGGCCCGGTCGCCGCGCTGTCGGTCTTTGACGACGAGGAGGAGGTGATCGCCCGCGCAAATGCCAGCGAATACGGTCTGGTCGCCTATGTCCACAGCCTCGATCCGCGCCGGATCTACCGGCTGACGCGGGCGTTGCAATACGGCATGGTGGCGGTGAACCGCACCAAGGTCACCGGCGCGCCGATACCCTTCGGGGGCATGAAGCAATCCGGCATCGGGCGCGAAGGCGCCCGCCAGGGCCTCGAGGCCTTTACCGAAATCAAGTATGTCTGCCGCGACTGGGGTTGAAAGGAACGACCATGCTGACCAATGACGAACTTGCGAAATGGGACCGCGAGAACTTCTTCCACCCCTCGACCCATCTGGGCCAGTTCGCCCGCGGCGAGGGCGCGCAGCGGATCGTCTCGGGCGGTGAAGGGGTCTATATCACCGACCGCGACGGCAACCGCCTGCTGGACGGCTTTGCCGGCCTCTACTGCGTGAATGTCGGCTATGGCCGGACCGAGATCGCCGAGGCCATCGCCCGGCAGGCGCATGAGCTTGCCTTCTATCATTCCTATGCCGGCCACGGCTCCGAGGCGAACATCACCCTGGCCAAGATGGTGATGGAGCGTGCGCCGCAGGGCATGGCGCGGGTCTATTTCGGTCTGGGCGGATCGGATGCGAACGAGACCAACGTCAAGCTGGTCTGGTATTACAACAACATCCTCGGCCGCCCCGAGAAGAAGAAGATCATCTCGCGCTGGCGCGGCTATCACGGCTCGGGCCTGATGACCGGCAGCCTCACCGGGCTGGATCTGTTCCACAGGAAATTCGACCTGCCGCTGACCCAGGTGCTGCATACCGAGGCACCCTATTACTATCGCCGCGCCGACCTGAACATGTCCGAGGCCGATTTCGTGGCCCATTGCGTCGCCAGGCTGGAGGACCTGATCGAGACCGAGGGCGCCGACACCATCGCGGCCTTCATCGGTGAACCGGTGCTGGGCACCGGCGGCATCGTGCCGCCCCCGCCGGGCTACTGGGCGGCGATCCAGAAGGTTCTGGACAAGCATGACATCCTGCTGATCGCGGATGAGGTCGTGACCGGCTTCGGCCGTCTGGGCAGCATGTTCGGCAGCGATCATTACGGCATGAAGCCCGACCTGATCACCTGCGCCAAGGGCCTGACCTCGGCCTATGCGCCCTTGTCGGCCAGCATCGTCGGCCAGCGCATGTGGGAGGTTCTGGTGCGCGGCACCGACGAGAACGGCGTGTTGGGCCATGGCTGGACCTATTCGGCCCATCCCATCGGCGCGGCGGCGGGGATCGCGAACCTGAAGCTGATCGACCAGCTGGGGCTGGTGCGCAATGCGGGCGAGAACGGGAACCATTTCTGGCAGGCCATGCGCGAGGCGGTCGGGGGCCATCGCAATGTGGGCGAGGTGCGCGGCGAGGGGATGCTGTGCGCGGTGGAACTGGTTGCCGACCGCGACGATCGCCGTTTCTTCGATCCGGCCGAGGCCAAGGGCGCGAAGGTCGTGGCCGCGATGCTGAAGCGCGGCGTGATCGCGCGGGCGATGCCGCAGGGCGACATCCTGGGCTTTGCCCCGCCGCTGTGCCTGACCCGCGACGAGGCCGAGCAGATCGTGTCGGTCACGCGGGACGCCATCGCCGAAGTGCTGGGCTGAGCCCGCAGAGGCGAAGACACGGGCGAAGGCACGGGCACAGGTGAAGGCACGGGCACCAGCGCCGGTCGCCGCCTCAGGCGGCGACCAGACGCGCGCTTTCGGCCTCCGGCCGGGCGCAGATGACGGTGGCCGGGCAGGCGGTCAGGTGACGCTCGATCCGCGGCCAGGCCTCGGCCGCGCAATCGCCGTCGACAAGGATCAGCCGCGGCCGCAGCAGCCGCATCCGCACCAGTGCGACCGCGATCCGTTCGCCGCGCGTCAGGTTGCGCCCGGCCTCGCGCACCGTGCAGTCCAGCCCGCCCAGCCGGGCGATCAGCGGGGCCAGCCCCTCGTCGCAGGCGAGGCGCGACAGCCCTGCGTCATCGGGCCGGTCCCTGCAGCCCATCAGCAGCGCGCGGCGCAGCGATCCGTGCAGGATTTCCGGCGCGGCGCCGATGCGCAGCACGCCGCGTCGCAAGGCGCCCCGGCTGAGATCGCGCAGATCGGTGCCTGACAGCAGGATCCGCCCCCGCTCCGGGCTGTCGAGGCCAAGCAACATCTCGACCACGGCCTCGCCGTCCAGCTCGTCGACCGGCAGCCAGCCCCGCGCCCCGGCCGGGACCGACCACGAGAGCGACCGCCCGGACGGCAGGGCGACATCCTCCAGCACAACCTCGGCCGGCACCTTGCACAGCGGCTTGCCGGCACGATAGAGGTCGCGGCCGCGCCGCGCCATCGCGGCCTGGGCCTTGCGCGCCGCGGCGGCGTGGGCGGCGCGGTGGTTCCACACGCCGCCCAGATCGCGCAACGGCGCCAGCGTCAGGCCCAAAAGCGCCAGCGCGGCGGCGATGCTGGCGGTGCCGATGCCCTGCCGGTGACCCGCCAGCAGGATCAGTGCCGCGGCGATGCCGGCCGCCAGGTCGGGCAGTGCCTTCAGCGTCTCGGCCACGATGCGGTGCCGCAGCGCCGCGTCGATCATCGCATCGCTGCGGCGCTCGAGCAGCGTCATCTCGGTGCCGCGCCGGCCCAGCCGGTCCAGCTGCGGGGCGATGGGCATGCGCTCGGCCATGTCGGCGGCGATCCGCGCGCGCAGCGTCCTCAGGCGCCGCTGCAAGCGCACCAGCGGCAGGCCGCCCAGGCCCGCCAGCAGCATCGTCGCCCCCAGCACAGGCGCGACCACCGCAGCCAGCGCAGGTTGCAGAAGCCACATCACCAGAAGCGTGGCAGGGATCATCACCGCGCCCGCCACGAGGCGGGGCAGGCCCAGCCCGAGCCAGTTGCGAAAGGCGGTCATGTCACCCACGAAGCGCAGCGAGACATGGCCGGCGCGGCGCCGCGCCACTGCGCCTGCGGGCATCCGCGCGGCATGTTCGAACAGCGCGCCGCGGATCTGGCGGGCATAGTCCTGGCCCAGACGCTCGCCCAGAAGGCGGGCGCCGATGCGGCTGGCGGCGATCACCGCGCCCGCTCCGACCAGCAACACCAGCCCGGCGGCCGGCGGCCCGGAACCGCGCTGCAGCGCCTCGAAGATGTCGCGCGTCGCGAAAGCCGCCGCGCCGGCCGCGATGCCCTGGATCAGGGTCAGCCCGGCCACCGCGGCCAGTCCGCCGCCCCGTCCCCGGTCGAGAAGCGGGGGCATTCCCATCACGCGGCCCGAGGGGTGCCGGCAAGGGCACGCCGCGCAAAGCCGTTGGCCTCGGCCGGGTCCGACAGGTCGGATTTGCGCAGCACCGCAATGCCGGTCGCGGCCACGGCCTCGGCGGCGGCCATCGGCGAACAGCTGAGCAGGCCGGTCAGCGCGTCGGGCCGCAGGCCGTGGCGGGCAAGCTCGGCCACGCCGCCGGCGGCCGCGACGGCATCCCCGCAGGCAAAGACCAGGCCCGATTGCCGGCGGCGGAACCAGGCATCCGCGATCAGCTGGCCGGTCTCGCGCTGGAACAGCCCGTCGGCGATCTCGACGACCGCGATCTCGCAACCCTCGGCGGCGGCATGGCCCAGCAGGCGGCGCAGCCCCATCCGCACCCGGGCCAGCGGCTCGCGATAGGTCGTGACCATCCCGGCATCGGTGAAATCGGCGACCAGATGCGCGCCGGTGTCGCTGTATTCGTTCACGTCCCCGAAGGCGCCGGTGCCGGTGCCCTTCAGCGCCGCGACCCGGTAGCCCGCGCGCCGCAGCCCCAGCGCAAGCTGGGCGGTGGCGAGCGTCTTGCCCGAGTTCATCGCGGTGCCCAGCACGAAGACCGCCGGGATCTCGTCGCCGCGATCCGAATGCGGCAGGGCAAAGCGGTCGAGGTTCAGCGGCCGACCCGACCCGTCCAGCAGCCGCCCGACCGGGATCAGCCGCGTTGCGGGCCTGATCCGTTCGTTCCGGGCCACCACCCGGCCGATGCAGCCGCCACCGGCGAGAAGGTCGGCGCCAGCCGGATCGATCCGGGCCAGCCCCTCGAACTGGTCGGGCGCATATCGCGCGCCGCAGGCCAGCACCACCATGTCGCCGGGATAGATGTTCGAGGGCCGCCCCGTCGTCAACTGCACGCGCTGGTGCTGGCCGAGGCTTTCGACCTGGGCGAGGATGAGGTCGCCCGCCCGCGCGGCATCGAAGCCGCAATCCATGCCGGCAACCAGCCCGCGATCGACGCGGCGGGTCGAGAATGTCCATTTGGCCGCGGCAAGGGCGGCGGGGAGATCGATGCTCATGGTCGGCTCCGTTCTGAATCGGGGGGGTGCGGCGGATCAGCAGGCGCTGGCCAGCGCGGGCGTCTCATGCGTCACGCACCGGGCCAGCCCGGCCTGGCGGATCGCCTGTGCGACGTCATGCGCGACACCGGGCAGGCGGATCAGCGCGATGTCGGGGCGGATGCCCTGCGCCCGTGCGGCGGCACGGAAGCGGGCCACATAGGTCTCGGCCCGCGCAAGGCGGTTCGGCCCCTGTTCGCGGTCAAGCCGCGGGGTCTGGCGCAGGGTCTCGTCGCGCCCGACATCAAGGGTGCCGACATAGACCTCGACCCGCAGGCCAAGATATTCGGCCAGCACCGCGCGGTGGCGGCGCGCCCAGACCAGCGTGTCGGGGTCGGCATCCGCGCCGATCCCGCAGGGATGGGACATGCCGGCATCGGGCAGGCAATACCACCCCGCCGCCGCCAGACCCAGCCGGCGCAGCCGCTGCGGATACAGCATCGCAAAACGGTGCGCCAGCTGCGCGCCGCCGGAATGGCCGAACACATCCAGCCGCCCCGCAAAGGCCGGATCGAAGCCCGCGAGATGGCCCATCAAGGCCAGCAATGCCTGATCGGGCCGCGCGGCACGGCAGGGCCGCTGAAAATGCGGCCAGCGGCTGGCCGAGAAATGCGGCACGAGGACCGGCCTTCCGCTGGCCTCGGCCTCGGGGCGGAACAGGTCCACAAGTTCGTCGGCGTTGCGCGAGATGCCGTGCAGGACCACCAGGGGCGGCAGGCCGGACCGGCTGGCCGGCTGGATCAGCCGCGCCGGCAGGGTGCCTGCCGGGGACGCGGCGCGGTGGTCCGTGACCACGGATGAAACCCGGGAACGCTGCATGTCTGCCTCCTTCATGCGCTGATGCATGGAAAACGGGCCAGCGGGCGGATTATTCCGGTGTCATGAAAGTTTCATGTCCGCGACGGTGCTGCGGCCTGCGCTGGGTGGGCGGCGCGCGGCGGCCGTCGCGGTGCGCTGGGGCCGCGCGCGGTCCGGGTCAGACCGTGTCCAGATACAGCTCGACCGTTTCCTCGTCGGACAGTTCGGACATGTAATGCAGTTCCTGACGCTTGGTCATCAGGTAGTTCTCGACCAGATGCAGCGGGAAGATGCGGCGGATCTCGGGGCAGGTCGCGAAGGCCTCGATCGCCGCGCCCCAGTCGCCGGGCAGTTGCTGAAGGTTCTGGTCATAGGCATTGCCCCGGAACGGCGCCGGCGCGGGCAGGCGATCCTCGATCCCATCCAGCGCCGCGCCGAGGATCGCCGCAACCGTCAGATAGGGGTTCACGTCGCCGCCCGCCACGCGATGCTCGATCCGGCGGGCGGCGGGCGAGGATGCGGGAATGCGGATCGCCGCGGTGCGGTTCTCATGCGCCCAGCCGATCCCGGTCGGCGCATGGGCATTGGGCACCAGCCGGTCATAGCTGTTCTCGTGCGGGGCAAACAGCAGGGTCGAGCCCGGCATCGCGCGCAGGCAGCCCGCGACCGCGTGGCGCAAGGCGTCGCTGCCGGCCTCGGTGCCGTCGTCGAAGATGTTGCGGCCATCCCCGGTCAGGATCGAGAAATGCATGTGCATGCCGTTGCCCGGCCAGGCCTCGTAGGGCTTGGCCATGAAGCTGGCGGCAAAGCCGTAGCTGCGCGCCACGCCCTTGACCAGCATCTTGAACAGCCAGGTGTCGTCGGCGGCCTTCAGCGGATCGGCCTGATGCATCAGGTTGATCTCGAACTGTCCCGGCCCGGCCTCGGAGATCGAGGTGTCGGCGGGAATGTCCATCATCTCGCAGGCGTCGTACAGGGTGGTGAAGAACTGGTCGAAGGCGTCCAGCGCCCGCAGCGACAGCACCTCGCCGCCGGTGCGGCGCTTGCCCGATCGCGGGCTGGGCGGCACCCGCAGCGTGCGCCCGGAATCGTCGATCAGGAAGAATTCCAGCTCGGTCGCGACAACCGGCACCAGCCCCGCCGCCCTGTATCGGTCGACCACCCGCGCCAAGGCTTGGCGTGGGTCGCCCTCATAGGGGCGGCCGTCGGGGTGGAACATCCACAGCGGCAACAGCGCGGTCGGGGCGTCCAGCCAGGGCATCGGCAGGAAGCCGCGTTCGGTCGGCAGCAGCAGCCCGTCGGGATCGCCCGATTCGAAGACCAGGGGGCTGTCCTCGATATCCTCGCCCCAGATGTCGAGATTCATCACCGAGAAGGGAAATTTCGTCCCCTCCTCCATCAGCTTGCGGGCAAAGCGGGCCGGGATGCGCTTGCCGCGGGCGACGCCGTTCAGGTCGGCCGCGGCGACGCGGATCGTCTTGACCTCGGGATGCTCGCGCAGCCATTCCATGCTTACCTCACCAGTTGCGGGCGATAGGACAGACGCCCTGCCGCACCGGGCAAATGGCGGTTCAGGCGCCGGTTGACGATGCCGAACAGCCCGATCAGCAGCAGGGTGCAGAGGATGAAATATCCCGCCACGATCGGATAGGCGACGAAGGGGTTAAAGGTCCGGTCGGCAAAGTAGCTGGCGTAGTACAGGCTGTCGCCGCGCTGCTGGAAGGCCGGGAAGCCGGAAAAGAACACCAGCGTGGTCGCGTGGAACAGGAAGATCGCCTCGTTGGTATAGGCGGGCCAGGCCAGCCGCAGCATGGTCGGCCACAGCACCCTGCGGAACTTGTTCCAGCCCGAGAGGCCATAGGCGTCAGCGGCCTCGATGTCGCCCTTGGGCACCGACATCAGCGCGCCGTGGAAGATCTGCGCCGAATAGGCAGTGGTGTTCAGGATCAGCACGATCAGCGCCCCCGCCCAGGCCTTGGTCAGCCAGCTGGTCGCCATCGTGAAGCCGAAGATCTCGATCCCCGCCCGCGGCAGCAGCACCAGCGTCTCGTAGGCGAGGAAGAACTGGATGAACAGCGGGCTGCCCCGGAACAGGAACACGAAGCCCTCGGCCGGCCTGCGCAGCCAGGGATTGCCGCCGGCCTTGGCAAGCGCCAGCCCGGTCGCGAGGAAGAAGCCGACCAGCAGCGCGAACGCCGCGAAGTAGATGTTCCAGATCAGTCCCGAGCCGATCAGCACGAATTGCTGGCACAGGTCGAAATCGCTGCGCGGCAGCAGCCGTTCGCCGATGCCGATGGCGCGCAGGCCGTAATCGAGGATGGTTTGCGCGCAGCTCATGCCGCCCCCGCCTTGCGCTGCGCCTCGCCGGCCATCGTCGCCTGACCCGAGGACAGCCGGCGCGTCAGCCGCCCCAGGATGCGCTCGGATCCCCAGGTCATCATCAGGTAGAAGACGAGGATCGCGAGGAAGTAGTAGAGCCGCCAGTCGGGATGCGGATAGTCGAAGGCGCTGGTCTTGGCGCCGCCCAGTTCGCGCGCCCAGTAGACGATGTCCTCGACGCCCAGCAGGAACAGCAGCGGCGTGGCCTTGATGAGAATCATCCACAGGTTCGAGAGGCCCGGAATGGCATAGGTCCACATCTGCGGGATCAGCACCCGCCGGGTGACCTGCCGCGGGCTCATGCCGTAAGCCTCGGCGGTTTCAAGCTGGGCGCGGGGCACCGCCTGCATGGCGCCGTAAAGGACATTCGCCGCGAAAGCCCCGAACACGACCGCAAAGGCGATCACCGCCAGCGTCAGCCCGTAGGCTTCGTGCATCCATTCCGGGCTGGTCGACAGCGGCATCTTGGCCGCCGGGCAGACCACGAACTCGTTGCCCTGCCAGGGCGGGACCCGGCTTTCGCACAACACGCGGCTGCGCGCCCATTCGATCACCTGATCCAGCGCGATCGGCACGAAGAGGAAGAAGATGATGTCGGGCACGCCGCGCACCATCGAGGTGTAGATGCGCCCGAACCAGCGCAGCGGCGCGATCTGCGACCGCGAGGCCATCGCGCCGCCAAAGCCGAACAGCAACGCCACCGGCGCGGTGACCGCCAGCAACAGCAGCACCGTGCCGAAGCTGGCATAGAACAGCATGTGCTTGCCCGAGGTCAGGTAGCACGTCAGCCATTCAAGCCCCTGAAGCGAGGCGGGTTCGGCGCAAGAGGCGAACATCGCGCAATTCCATCGGGGCCGCCACGGCAGGCGCCGAAGCGGCCGGGCTTCAGATCATTCGAAGACCTGCGAATCCTCGCCGAACCATTTGCGGATCATCGTGTTCAGGCTGCCATCGGCCTTCATCTCGGTGATGACAGCATCCAGCTTGTCGCGCAGTTCGGTGTCGGACTGGCGCAGCCCGACGCCGATCCCCTCGCCCAGCACGACATCCTCGCCGACCCAGACAAGCTCGCCGCCCGATTCCGCCACGAAAGGCGCCAGGAAGTCCTTGTCGGCCAGAACCGCGTCGGCCTCGCCGTTGCGGACGGCGGCCAGGGTCTCGTCGGGGGTTGCGAATTCCAGCAGCGTCGCGCCGGTCTCGGCGACATGGCCCGCCTGGATCGTGCCGGTCTGCGCCGCGACGACGCCGCCCGCGACATCGACATCCGGGGTCAGCCCGACATAGGCCGACGGCACCGGCGGGATGTAGTTCTGGGTGAAGCCGATGACCGCCTTGCGCTCCTCGGTGATGCTCATGCCCGCCATGATCGTGTCGTAATTGCCCGACACGAGGTTGGGGATGATCGAATCCCAGTCGTTCTTGACCCAGGTGCAGTCCAGCTCTGCCCGCGCGCAGATCTCGTCGCCCAGCTCACGCTCGAACCCGTCCACCTCGCCGGCGTCGTTGACGAAATTGTACGGAGGATAGGCGCCCTCGGTGCCCATGCGCAGTGTCTGGGCAAGGCCGGTCCCGGCGGTCAGAACCAGCGCGGCGGCACCGGCAAGCATCAGTGTCTTCATCAATCGTCTCTCCTGTTGGTCTTTTCGTGATTGTTCGGTCAACTGGCCATCGTGGCGTTCAGGAACTGGCGCAGCCGATCGGTCTGCGGCGCGCCGAAGAGGCGGTCGGGCGGGCCTTCCTCGCAGATCAGGCCCTGATGCAGGAACACGACATGATCGCTGACATCGGCCGCCAGCCGCATGTCATGCGTCACGATGATCATGGTGCGGTGTTCGCCGGCCAGGTCCTTGATGACGCGCACCACCTCCTGCTGCAATTCCGGGTCCAACGCGCTGGTCGGTTCGTCGAACAGCAGCGCGCGGGGCTGCATGCACAGCGCGCGGGCGATTGCGGCACGCTGTTGCTGACCGCCCGACAACTGCGCGGGCCAGGCATCGGCCTTGTCGCCGATGCCGACCTTGTCCAGCAGGGCGCGGGCCCGCGCCTCGACCTCGGCCCGATCCTCGCCCAGCACGGTGACAGGCGCCTCGATCACGTTCTGGAGGATCGTCATGTGCGCCCAGAGGTTGAACTGCTGGAACACCATCGACAGGTTGGTGCGGAACCGCGTCACCTGCGCCCGGTCGGCGGGGTGGCGGGACTGTCCCTGCCCCTTCCAGCGCACGGCCTCGCCGTCGAAGAGGATGTCGCCCTTCTGGCTGTTTTCCAGAAGGTTGCAGCAGCGCAGCAGGGTCGACTTTCCCGATCCGGACGAGCCGATCAGGCTGACGACGTGACCGCGCGGCGCCGCCAGCGAGACGCCCTTCAGCACCTCAAGCGTGCCATAGGCCTTGTGCAGCCCGCGAATCTCGATCACGGGGCTTGGGTTCCGGGGGGCGCGGGTCTCGTCCATCATCGGCGCATTGGGCGACACTCATGACGAATTTGCAACAGCTTCGCGCGCGGCGGCGGCCGACAGGCCCGGCTGCCGTGGCGTCAGGCGATCTCGATGGCATATTTCTCGATCACGGTGTTGGCCAGCAGCCCCTCGCACATGCGGGCGACTTCGGCCCGCGCGGCCTCGGGGTCGGTGGCGTCCAGATCAAGCTCGATCAGCTTGCCCTGCCGCACGCCCGCGACGCCGCGATGGCCCAGCCCGCCAAGCGCATGGCGGATCGCCTCGCCCTGCGGGTCCAGAACGCCGTCCTTCAGCATGATGGTGACACGGGCTTTCATGGCGCGGCGTCCTTTCAGTTGATCGCGGTCGGTTTCAGGCTGGTGGTGTTTGCGGGCATCAGGCCCAGCCGGCGGGCGACCTCGGTATAGGCGTCGGTCAGGTTGCCCAGATCGCGGCGGAACACGTCCTTGTCCAGCTTCTGCCCGGTCTTGACGTCCCACAGCCGGCAGCTGTCGGGGCTGATCTCGTCGGCGACGATCAGCCGCATGAAGTCATTGTCCCAGACCCTGCCGATCTCGATCTTGAAATCGATCAGCTTGATGCCGACGCCGTAGAAGACGCCCGACAGGAAGTCGTTCACGCGCAGCGCCAGCGACACGATGTCGTCCAGATCCTGCTGGCTGGCCCAGCCGAAGGCGATCACATATTCCTCGCTGACCATCGGATCGCCCAGCTCGTCGTTCTTGAAGCTGTATTCGACGATCGGGCGCGGAAGCAGGGTGCCTTCCTCCAGGCCAAGCCGCTTGGACAGCGAGCCTGCCGCGAAGTTCCGCACGATCACCTCCAGCGGGATGATCTCGACCTGGCGGATCAGCTGCTCGCGCATGTTGATGCGGCGGATGAAGTGGTTCGGCACGCCGATATTCGTCAGCCCGTTCATGAAGAATTCGGACAGCCGGTTGTTCAGCACGCCCTTGCCCTCGATGGTGGCGCGCTTCTGGGCGTTGAAGGCGGTCGCGTCGTCCTTGAAGTACTGGACCAGTGTCCCCGGCTCGGTGCCCTCGTAGAGGATCTTCGCCTTGCCTTCGTAAACTTTCTTGCGCCGCGGAGCCATGGCCGGCCGTCCTTTCGCATCTGACTGCTTCGGGCCTTATCGCAGAACCGGGCCGGGGGGCAATACGGGCTTGCGGCAAAGGCCCGCAATGGGCATATCGGAAGGCAACAGCAACAGGAGGCCATGCATGACCACCTTTGACGATCGCGAACGCGCCTACGAGGCGAAATTCGCGCTGGATGCCGATCTGCAATTCCGGGCCGAGGCGCGGCGCAACCGGCTTCTGGGCGAATGGGCGGGCGGTCTGCTGGGCAAATCCGGCGAGGATGCGCGGACCTATGCGATGACCGTCGTCACCTCGGATTTCGAGGAGCCGGGCGACGAGGACGTGTTCCGCAAGCTGGCCGGGGATCTCGAGGGGCTGGCCGATGCCGCCACGATCCGCGCCAAGATGGCCGAACTGACCGTCGAGGCCCGACGGCAGATCGTCGAGGAAAAGAAATAGGGCTTGCCCCGACTGGTGGCGGATGAAGGGGGCGCAGGCCCCCTTTTTCATGCGCGCCTGCCCTCGGTATCCGGCAGCGGGGACGGGGCGGGCGGCCGCGCGGCCTCCTCGGCGCGGGGATAGCGCAGGGCCATGGTCACGCCGCGCGCCGCGTTCAGGATCATCAAGGCCGCCCACAGCCCGTGATTGCCCAACAACGGCGGCAGCAGCAGGACCGCGCCCAGATACAGCAGGACCGACTGGAACATCGCCACACGCATCTCGCGCGTCAGCGTGGCGCCGATAAAGACGCCGTCCAGCATCCAGCTGGCAATCCCGATCAATGGCGCCGCGCCCAGCCAGGGCAGGTAGCGACGGGCCTCGGCCCGCACATCCGGCGCGGTCGTCAGAAGGTCGATGATCGCCCCGCCCCCGACCCAGAACACCAGCCCCAGCAGCACCGCCCCGCCGATCCCCCATTGCGAGGTCAGGATGGCGGCGCGGCGCAGCCTGTCGGGGCGCCGCGCCCCGACGGCCTGCCCCACCAGGCTTTCGGCCGCGAAGGCAAAGCCGTCCAGCGCGAAGGCGGTGATCGACAGGAATTGCACCAGCACCTGGTTGGCCGCCAGCACCGTGTCGCCCTGCGCCGCGCCGAGGAACAGGAAGCTTGTGAAGCAGGCCTGCAGCAGCACGGACCGGATCATGATGTCGCCGTTCACGCGCAGCAGGCGCCGCAGCCGGTCGCGGGCGAACAGCGTCGCAAGGGCTCGCGCCGCGGTGATCGCGGCGCGCAACACCCGGCGCGCAAGGAACAGCCCAAGCGCAAGGCCGGACCATTCCGCGATCAGCGTGGCCCAGGCGACCCCCGCGACACCCAGGCCGAGGCCAAGCACGAACCACAGGTCCAGAGCCACGTTCAGCCCGTTCTGCAACAGTTGCAGCGCCAGCACCGCCCGCGTCCGCTCGACCGCGATCAGCCAGCCGGTGACGGCGTAAAGCCCGATCGTCGCGGGCGCGCCCCAGATGCGGATGACCAGATAGTCGCGGGCCAGCGCCTCGACCTCGGCCGAGGCGGGCGCAAGCCGGAACGCGGCCCGGAAGATCGGCGCCTGCAGGATGATGAAGACCACGCCAATGCCGCCGGCGATGGCCAGGGCGCGCAGCAGATGCGCGCCGACCTCAGCCCGGTCGCCGGCGCCGTGGCTTTGCGCCACCAGCCCCGATGTGCCCATCCGAAGGAAGCCGAAGACCCAGTAGATCGAGGCCAGGATGACCGCGCCGATGCCCACCGCGCCGATCGGCGCAGGCTGGCCAAGCTGCCCCACCACACCGGTATCGACCAGTCCCAGCAACGGCACGGTCGCATTCGCCAGCACGATCGGCAACGCGATGCCCAGCACCCGCCGATGGCTCAGCGGCACCTCGCCCGGCGTCATGTCAGGGCTGCGGCATCAGGAAATGCCCGGTCGCCTGCGCGATCAGCCGCGAGCGGTTGTCCTGCCAGGCCTCGACATGCACCGAGGCATAGCGCCGACCCGACCGCACCACCCGCGCCCGCGCATAGGCATCGCGCGGCAGGCCGCTGCGCAGGTAGTCCACCGTGAAGTCGATGGTCTTGGGCAGGCGCGGCAGGCTTTCGGGCACCGCGGCATCGGGCGCAATCCGGCCCGATTCCAGATCCTCCCACATCGCGACCCAGGACAGTTCGACAATCGCCGTCACCTCCAGGAAGGCCGCCGTCACGCCGCCATGCAGCGCGGGCAGCACCGGGTTGCCGATCAGCTTGCCGTCGAAGGGCAGCACGGCGGTCAGCTCGTCCCCCCGCCGGTCAAAGCGGATGCCCAGCCAGGTCATGTAGGGCACGCCCGAGACCAGCGCGTTCAGCGCCGAATCGCGACGCGACTTGATGCGGTCCAGCGGTTCGTTGCGATCGGCCATCCGGTCCCTACCTTTCCGCCGTGAAGGCACCGGTCGCGGCGGCCACCGGATTCTCGCCGTCCTCGTCCAGCGCGACCGCCCGCAGGAAGGCCACGCTGCGGGTCATGTGATAGCATTCGGCCCGCGCGGTGATCCGCTGCCGGGGCGCCGCCGCGCGCATGTAGTCGATGCGCAGGTCGATGGTGGCAGTGGATCGCGGGCTGGCCGGATGCATCATCACCGCGGCCCCGCAGCAGGTGTCCATCAGCGCCGATACCACGCCGCCGTGAATGACCCCGGTGCGCGGGTCGCCGACCAGATGATCGGACCAGGGCATGCTGATAACCGCCCGGCCCGGCCCCAGGTCGTCCACCCGCATCCCGAGGGCGCGGGCATGGGGGATCGCCTCGATGAATTGCTGGGCGATCCGCTTGCGGTCGTCGCGGTCGCTGTCGTCGCTTGGCCCGGCAGACATCGGCATCTCCTGCGCTTGCACGCCCCAGGCTTAGCGCCGGCGGCCCGCCCTGCTCAACCCCTGTCGCGGCGGCAGGCGACTTGCGGTTGAGCCGTGACCGCAGAAGGGCTAGGTTTCCTTACGAGACCAAAGTCTGAGGAGCGGACGCGGATGCCGTCACAGTCACTGCTGAGCTTCAAGGAGATGTGCGCGCGATTCGAGGTCACGCCGCGGACACTGCGCTATTACGAGTATATCGAGTTGCTGAACCCGCAGCGCGACGGGCGCAGCCGCCTTTATGGCCCGCGCGAGATCGCCCGCATGACCCTGATCCTGCGCGGCCGCCGCTTCGGCTTCTCGCTGGAAGACATCCGCCAGTGGCTGCTGATGTACGAACAGACCGGCAGCCGCAAGCAGTACGAGGCCTGGCTGTCGCTTGCCGACCGCCAGCTCGAGGTCATGGACGGCCAGATCGCCGAGTTGCAGGCGGCCCGCGCCGACCTGAAATCGCTGCGCGATCTCAGCGAGGACGAGATCCGCAACATGCGCTGAAACGTCGCGCCGCGGGCGCGGAGTTGTGACGCTGCGTCTCGCTTACGTTCGCGTAAACTTGGGCCTATATCCTGCCGCAGGATGGCTTGGGGCCCAGGGAGGAACGGCGCGACATGCCCGACGAGGTGCTGACGATCAGACAGATGTGCGACCTGTTCGAGGTCACGCCGCGAACGTTGCGATTCTACGAATCGCGCGAACTCATCTTTCCCGAGAGGCGTGGCCAGCGGCGCCTTTATGACCGGCGCGACCGCGCCCGGCTGACGCTGATCCTGCGCGGCAAGCGGTTCGGCTTCAGCCTGGAACAGATCCGCCAGCTGCTGGAATGCTACGAGCCCGGCGGCACCAACCGCACGCAGATCGCGGCGACGCTGAAGGTCGGCCGCGACCGCCTTGCCGACATGGAACGCCAGCACGCCGAACTGGCCGAGGCCATCGCCGAGCTGAAAGCCCAGATTGCAGAAGCAGAACACCGCCTGGCCGGGATGCCGGCCGATTTGCGAACAGGATAGAGAGATGCCGATCTACACCGCACCGACCCGCGACCTGCAATTCGTCCTGCACGACGTGCTGGAGGTGCAGCAAAGCGGCCTGCCCGGACATGACGAGATGGACCCCGGCTTCACCGAGGCGGTGCTGGACGCAGCCGGCAAGCTGGCCTCCGATGTGCTGGCCCCGCTGAACAGCTCCGGCGATGCCGAGGGCTGCCGTCTGGAAAACGGCGTGGTCTACACGCCCGGAGGCTACAAGCAGGCCTTCGAGGCCATGCGCGAGGGCGGCTGGACCGCGCTGGATTGCGACCCCGATTACGGCGGACAGGGCCTGCCTTATGTCATCGGCCTGGCCACGGGCGAGATGTTCGCCGCCGCCAACATGGCCTTCACCATGTATCAGGGCCTGACCCACGGCGCCTATTCGGCGATCCGCACGCATGGCACCGACGCGCAGAAGCAGACCTGGCTGCCCCGGATGGTCAGCTGCGAATGGACGGGCACCATGAACCTGACCGAGCCGCATTGCGGCACGGATCTGGGCCTGCTGCGCACCCGCGCCGAGCCGCAGGAGGATGGCAGCTACCTGATCACCGGCCAGAAGATCTTCATCTCGGCGGGCGACCACGACCTGTCGCAGAACGTCATCCACCTGGTGCTGGCCAAGGCGCCGGGCGGAGGCGAGGGGACCAAGGGCATCAGCCTGTTCATCGTGCCCAAGTTCCTGCTGAACGAGGACCGCTCGGTCGGCGAGCGCAACGCGGTCAGCGTCGGCAGCCTTGAAGAGAAGATGGGCATCCACGGCAACGCCACCTGCGTGATGAACTTCGACGGCGCGCGCGGCTGGCTGCTGGGCGATCTGCACAAGGGCATGCGGGCCATGTTCACGATGATGAACGAGGCGCGGCTTGGCGTGGCGCTGCAGGGCTATGCCTGCGCCGAGGCCGCCTATCAGAACGCGGTGGCCTATGCCAAGGACCGGCTGCAGGGCCGCGCGGTGACCGGCATCGCCAACCCGGCCGGCCCCGCAGACCCGCTGATCGTGCATCCCGACATCCGCCGCAGCCTGATGGATCAGAAATCCTTCATCGAGGGGGCCCGCGCGCTGGCGCTGTGGGGCGCGCATCTGATCGACCGCAGCCACAACGGCGATGCCGAGGCCGAAGGGCTGATCTCGCTGCTGACGCCGGTGGCCAAGGGGTTCCTGACCGACAAGGGCTTCGACGCGACCGTGCAGGCCCAGCAGGTCTTTGGCGGGCATGGCTATATCGAGGAACATGGCATGAGCCAGTTCGTCCGCGACGCCCGCATCGCGATGATCTACGAGGGCGCCAACGGCATCCAGGCGCTGGACCTTGTGGCGCGCAAGCTGCCGCAGGGCAGCGGCAAGGACATGATGGCCTTCTTTGCGATGATCAAGGCGTTCTGCAAGGAACATGGCGACAATCCGCGCCTGGCCAACGATTTCGTGGTGCCGCTGAAATCGGCGTCCAAGGATCTGCAGGCCGCCGTGATGTTCTTCATGGAGCGTGGGATGTCGCGGCCCGATGATGCGCTGTCGGGATCGACCGACTTCCTGCATCTGTTCGGCCATGTCGCCCTGGGCTTCATGTGGGCGCGCATGGCGGTGGCCGCCACGCTGGCGCTTGACGAGGAAAACCCGGACGAGGCCTTCTATCGCAACAAGCTGCTGACCGGACGCTATTACATGCAGCGGCAACTGCCGATGACCGTGACCCATCTGGCCCGGATCAGGACCGGCGCCGACCCGGTCATGGCGCTGCACGTCGACGCGTTCTGAGATCGGCCCCCGCCCACCAGCGGTGGCGGGGGGCGGGCCGGCAGGCGCCACAACCACAGGGGAGGAAGGATGACCGCGCAACTCTGGTGCTTTGGCGAATCCGGCAACGCCTACAAGGCGGCGCTGACAATGCAACTGGCCGGCTATGACTGGCAGCCCGTCTATGTCGATTTCTTCAATGGCGAGGCCCGCAGCCCCGAATTCCGCGCGCTGAACCCGATGGGCGAGGTGCCGGTGTTCCGCGAGGACGGGCTGACCCTGACGCAATCCGCCGTGATCCAGCTGCATGTCGCCGAACGGACCGGCAGGTTCCTTGGCAGCGACCGCAACGAGACGCTGCGCTGGCTGATGTTCGACAATCACAAGCTGTCCGGCCAGGCCGGACCGGCACGGTTCCTGTTGAACTTCCTGCCCGAGGCCAAGCGCCCGGCCGGTGCCGCCGCGTATCTGCAGGGCCGCCTGAAGGGCGCCTATCAGGTGCTGGACGCGCATCTTGCCACCCGCGACTGGGTGGCGCCCGGTGGGCCCGGCATCGCCGATTTCGCGCTGTGCGGATACCTGTATTATCCCGAGCCCTTCGGCTTCGATCGCGCCGACTGGCCGCATGTCGGCCGCTGGCTTGACGCCATCGCCGCCCTGCCCGGCTGGCAGCACCCCTACGACCTGATGCCCGGAAACCCATCCGACCGGGCGCCCAAGGAGGACACATGACCGACGCATTCATCTATGACGCCGCCCGGACGCCGCGCGGCAAGGGTCGCCCCGATGGCAGCCTGCACGAGGTCACCTCGCTGGCGCTGTCGGCGCGCCTGCTGAACGCCGTCAAGGAGCGCAACGGGCTGGAAGGCCACGCGGTCGAGGACGTGATCTGGGGCAATGTCACCCAGGTCAAGGAACAGGGCGGCTGCCTGGCCCGGTCCGCCGTGCTGGCATCCGATCTGGACGAACGCATCCCCGGCCTGTCGATCAACCGCTTCTGCGCGTCGGGCATGGAGGCAGTGAACCTTGCCGCCAATCAGATCCGGGGCGGGGCCGGGCAGGCCTATATCGCCGGCGGGGTCGAGATGATGGGCCGCGTCGCCATGGGCAGCGACGGCGCCGCCATCGCGGTCGATCCCTCGCTGGCGATGAAGACCTATTTCGTGCCGCAGGGCATCAGCGCCGACATCATCGCGACCGAATACGGCTTCAGCCGCGAGGATGCCGACAACCTGGCGCTGGAAAGCCAGCGGCGTGCGGCGCAGGCGTGGCAGGAGGGGCGCTTTGCCCGCTCGATCGTGCCGGTGCTGGACCAGAACGGCCTGACCATCCTCGACCGCGACGAATACATGCGCCCCGGCACGACGCCGGACGACCTTGCGAAGCTGAAGCCCGCCTTCAAGGAAATGGGCGAGGCGATGCCGGGTTTCGACAAGGTGGCGATGCTGAAATACCCGCATCTGGACCGGATCGAGCATATCCACCATGCCGGAAACAGCAGCGGCATCGTGGACGGCGCGGCCGCCGTGCTTATCGGCAATGCCGAGTTCGGCAAGGCGCATGGCCTGAAGCCCCGCGCCCGCATCCGCGCGACGGCCAAGATCGGCACCGACCCCACCATCATGCTGACCGGCCCGGTGCCGGTGACCGAGAAGATCCTGGCCGACAGCGGCATGGCGATCAGCGACATCGACCTGTTCGAGGTGAACGAGGCCTTCGCCAGCGTGGTGCTGCGCTTCATGCAGGCGTTCCAGGTCGATCCGGCCCGCGTCAACGTCAACGGCGGCGCCATCGCCATGGGCCACCCCCTCGGCGCGACCGGCGCGATCATCATCGGCACCCTGCTGGACGAGCTTGAGCGGCAGGACCGGCAGGTGGGCCTTGCGACCCTGTGCATCGCGTCCGGCATGGGCGCGGCCACCATCATCGAACGCGTGTGAGGAGCCCGGACATGACCGATTTCACGATGGACAAGGGCGCCGACGGCGTCGCGGTGATCACCTGGGACGTGCCGGGCAAGTCGATGAACGTGCTGTCGATGGATGGCGCGACTGCGCTGGACGGGCTGATCGACGACGCGCTGGCAGACGAGGCCGTGAAGGGCGTTGTCATCACCTCGGGCAAGAAGGACTTTGCCGGCGGGATGGATCTGAACGTCATCGCGGGAATGAAGGACCGCGGCGGGGCGCAGGGGGTCTTTGACGGCGTGATGACGCTGCACCACCTGCTGCGCAAGATCGAACTGGCCGGGATGGACCCCAAGACCAAGAAGGGCGGCAAGCCGATCGCCGCAGCGCTTCCCGGCACCGCGCTTGGCATCGGGCTGGAACTGCCTCTGGCCACGCACCGGATCTTTGCCGCCGACAATCCGAAGGCCAAGATCGGCCTGCCCGAGATCATGGTCGGCATCTTTCCGGGCGCGGGCGGCACCACCCGCCTGACCCGCAAGCTGGGCGCGATGATGGCCGCGCCCTTCCTGCTGGAAGGCAAGCTGTCCGACCCGAGGAAGGCCAGGGCGGCCGGGCTGATCGACGAGGTGGTCGAAGACCCGCTGGCCGCCGCGCGCGACTGGGTGCTGGCTGCAAAGGATGCCGACATCGTCAAGCCCTGGGACGCCAAGGGCTACAAGATGCCGGGCGGAGAGCCGTTCCACCCGGCGGGCTTCATGACCTTCGTGGGCGCCTCGGCGATGGTGCATGGCAAGACCATGGGGGTCTATCCCGCCGCCCGGGCGCTGCTGTCGGCGGTCTATGAGGGCGCCATGGTGCCCTTTGACCAGGCCCTGAAGATCGAGGCGCGCTGGTTCACCAATGTCCTGATGAACCCCAGCAGCAGCGCGATGATCCGCAGCCTGTTCATCAACAAGGAGGCGCTGGAGAAGGGCGCCAACCGCCCCGAGGTCGCGGACCAGACCGTGCGGAAGGTGGGCATCCTGGGTGCGGGCATGATGGGCGCGGGCATTGCCCATGTCAGCGCCATGGCCGGGATCGACGTCGTCCTGATCGACGCCGCACAGGACGCCGCCGACCGTGGCAAGGCCCATTCCGCGGGCCTGCTGGACAAGGCGATCGGCCGCAAGAAGGCGACCGAGGAGAAGAAGGCCGAGGTGCTGGGCCGGATCACCGCCACCACCGATTATGCCGCGCTGGCCGGCTGCGACCTGATCGTGGAAGCCGTGTTCGAGGACCCGGCCGTGAAGGCCGAGGTCACCCGGAAGGCCGAGGCGGTGATCCCCGGCGACGCCATTTTCGCGACCAACACCTCGACCCTGCCGATCGGTGATCTGGCGAAGGCCAGCGCGCGGCCCGAACAGTTCATCGGCATCCACTTCTTCAGCCCGGTCGACAAGATGCTGCTGGTCGAGATCATCAAGGGCCGCCAGACCGGCCCCCGCGCCGTCGCCAAGGCGCTGGATTTCGTGCGCCAGATCCGCAAGACGCCGATCGTCGTGAATGATGCGCGGTTCTTCTATGCCAACCGCTGCATCATCCCCTATATCAACGAAGGCATCCGCATGGTCGGCGAAGGCGTGAACCCGACCCTGATCGAGAATGCCGCCAAGCTGATGGGCATGCCGCTGGGTCCGCTGCAACTGGTCGATGAAACCTCGATCGATCTGGGCGTCAAGATCGCCAGGGCAACCCGCGCGGCGATGGGCGAGGCCTATCCCGACGGCGCCGTGGACGCGGTGATCTTCTGGATGGCCGATCAGAACCGCCTAGGCCGCAAGACGAACGCCGGGTTCTATACCTATGACGCGGCGGGCAAGCGGCAGGCATTGTGGGACGGTCTCGACGCCCAATATCCGCAGGCCGACGACCAGCCCGAACTTTCCGAGGTGCAGCACCGGCTGATGTTCGCCCAGACCCTCGAGGCGGTTCGGGCGCTGGAGCAGGGCGTGCTGGAAGACATCCGCGAAGGCGATGTCGGGGCGATCCTCGGCTGGGGCTTCGCGCCCTGGTCCGGCGGGCCCTTCGGCTGGCTCGACATGCTGGGCGCGGCCCGAGCGGTCGAGATCTGTGACCACCTCTCAGCACGTCACGGCGACAGGTTCGCCGCCCCTGCCCTGCTGCGCGAGATGGCTGCCAGCGGCGACAGCTTCTATGGACGCCTCGCCGCCCGGCCACGCGCCGCCTGAACCGCCCCCGGCACGAAGACGTCCCTTGCGATCCTGCACGGGGGCGAAACTTTCGCCCCCTGCTGCCGTTGAACCAGGCCGAAATCGGCATATGCTGCGCTGCGACAGGTCGCCGCGGCGGCCGTTCTGGCTGGACGGGACAAGGACGATTCTGATGACCGACGACACGCGCCGCCGCGCCGAGGCCGCCCGGAACGACATCGAGCAGGTGACCTCGGTCGTGCTGCCCGAACCGGCGGACGGCCCGGCCGCGCTGGATCAGGCCGATCCGGCAACCAGCGAGGAGATCCGCCGCCGCATGGACGAGATCGACCTGGCCGACAGCGGCTCGATCATGCGCTTTGGCACCCGCGCGCAATCCGAATTGCAGCAGATCAGCCAGAAGATGCTGGCCGATGTGAAGAACAAGGATGTCGGCCCGGCCGGCGACAGCCTGCGCCGCATCGTCACCACGATCCGCGGCTTTTCCAGCGCCGAACTGGACATGCGCCGCGAGCGCAGCTGGTGGGAGCGGCTTCTGGGACGTTCGGCCCCGTTCGCGAAGTTCGTCGCGAATTACGAGAAGGTCCAGACCCAGATCGACCGCGTGACCTCGGATCTGGAAGGGCATGAACAGCGGCTTCTGAAGGATATCAAGGCGCTGGACCTTCTGTATGAGCGCACGCTGGCCTTCTATGACGAACTGGCGCTGTATATCGCGGCGGGCGATGCCAAGCTGGCGCAGCTTGACGGCGAGGTGCTGCCCGCGCGGCAGGCCGCCATCGAGGCGGCGGCCGAGCCCGATCAGGTGATGCAGGCGCAGGAGCTGCGCGACCTGCGCGCCGCCCGCGACGATCTGGAACGGCGCGTCCACGACCTGCGCCTGACCCGGCAGGTCACGATGCAGTCGCTGCCCTCCATCCGGCTGGTGCAGGAAAACGACAAGTCTCTGGTGACGCGGATCAATTCGACGCTGGTGAACACCGTGCCGCTGTGGGAGACGCAGCTTGCGCAGGCCGTGACGATCCAGCGCGGCGCCGAGGCCGCACGCGCGGTGAAGGAGGCCAACGACCTGACCAACGAATTGCTGACCCGCAACGCCGACAACCTGCGGCAGGCCAACGCCCAGATCCGCACCCAGACCGAACGGGGCGTCTTCGACATCGACGCGGTCAGGACCGCGAATGCCCAGCTGATCGCGACCATCGAGGATAGCCTGCGCATCGCCGACGAGGGCCGCGCCCGCCGCGCCGCCGCCGAGGACGAGTTGAACCGCATGGAGACCGGCCTGCGCCAGGCGCTGGCCTCGGCGGGGGCGCGCGGCGCAATCTCGGGCGGGGACGACCGGCGATGAGGGCCGCGGCGCTGCGCCCGGCGCTGCTGGGTCTGATCGTGCTGCTGGCGGCCTGCGCCGACCGGCCCGCGATCGAGGCCGTGCCGCCGCCCATGCGTCCGACCCCCGCCGTCGCACCCCCCGCGGGCCCGACGCAGGAAGAGTTGCGCCGCGCCCGGGCCTCGCGCAATCGCATCACCAACGCTGCCGCCGCCGATGCCCAGTCCAGCGGGCTTGGCCCCGACGCGGCGCAAAGCGCCCATTACCGCGCGGTCGAGCGCGGGTTGCTGGCGCAAGGAAGGCTGCGGCGCGACCGGGTGCCGCTGGACGCGCCGATCACCGCCGATCGTCTCGCAAGCGACTTCATCCAGATCGCGCTGCGCGACGAATACAGCCGCAGCGGCGATCGGCTGCTGCCCGGCGCGCAGGATGCGCCGCTGCGACGCTGGCGCGATCCGGTGCGGTTTCAACTGGAATTCGGGCAATCCTCGGACACCGCCCTGCAGCGCATCTATCGCGGCGAGATCGCGGCCTTCGCGGCACGGTTGCAGCGGGTCACCGGCCACCCCGTCGGGCTGACCGGCAACGGCGGCAATTTCCTGGTGCTGATCCTGTCCGACAGCGAACGCAAATCCATCGGTCAGCGGCTGGGCACGCTGATCCCCGACCTTCCCGCGCAGGATGTTGCGGCGCTGAGCGCGCTGGATCGCGACAACCTGTGCACGGTCTTCGCCTATTCGCGGGGCAGTGGAACCGATTACGTGCGGGCGGTCGCCCTGCTGCGGGCCGAATTGCCGCCCCTGCTGCGCAGTTCCTGCATCCATGAGGAGCTGGCGCAGGGCATGGGCCTGGCGAATGACAGTCCCACCGCCCGGCCCTCGATCTTCAACGATGACGAGGAATTCGCGCTGCTGACGCGACACGACGAATTGCTGCTGCAGATCCTGTATGATCCGCGGCTGCGCCCCGGCATGACCGAGGCCGAGGCAATCCCGATCGTGCGCGAGATCGCGGCCGAATTGCTGCCCTCGTCGTGATCGCGGCACGCCGCGCCGGGGAACCGGGGCGCCGACTGCGCTGTTTCGTCCGCATGGTCGGAGCCTGTGCCGCGGACAGCGCCGACGCCGACGCCGACGCCGACGACCCGAGAAACGACAGGACAGGAGATGGCTATGGACATCCGCTATTTGCACACGATGGTGCGCGTGAAGGATCTGGAACAGAGCATGGCGTTCTTCCGGCTGCTGGGGCTGGAGGAAACCCGGCGCATCGACAATGAAAAGGGCCGCTTCAGCCTCGTCTTCATGGCGCCGCCCGGCCAGCCCGAATGCCCGGTCGAGCTGACCTACAACTGGGATGGCGACGACGGCCTGCCCTCTGACAGCCGCCATTTCGGCCATCTGGCCTATCGCGTCGGCAATATCTACGAGATGTGCCGGCGCCTTCAGGATGCTGGCGTCACCATCAACCGCCCGCCCCGCGATGGCCACATGGCCTTTGTGCGCAGCCCCGACAACATCTCGATCGAACTGCTGCAACAGGGCGACAGCCTGCCGCCACAGGAACCCTGGGCCAGCATGGACAATACCGGCCACTGGTAGCACCGGCCCGGCGCGCGGCGCTGACGCCAGACGCGCCGGCATCGCCCCCGTTCGGCATCCGGGGTGGCGGTCGTTTGCCGCAGCCCCGTTGCGCAGCCGGGATCAATAGATGTAGCGGATCTGTTCGGTCCAGAAGCGTTCGATGCGGCGGCTTTGCAGGTTCACCTGGTCGAGGGGCGGATCGTCCAGCACGCCCGACATCGCCAGCCCCGCCGCGTGGCGCAGGAACAGATTGTGGACCAGAACGCGCACCGCCAGCCCCTCATCGGTCAGCCTGACGCGGACGGAACGGCGATCCATGTCGCAGCGTTCGTGATGGACATAGCCCATCGTCACCAGCTTCTTCAGGTTGTAGCTGACATTCGAGCCCTGATACATGCCGCGTGACCGCAACTCTCCCGCCGTCACCTCGGATTCGCCGAGGTTGTAGAGGATCAGCGCCTGCACGGGCGTCAGATCGTTGCGGCCCAGGCGTTCGAATTCGTCCTTTACCAGATCCAGCATCAGCCGATGCATCCGTTCCAGCAGTTGCAGCGATTCAAGATAGGCTTCAGCGGTCACCGCGGCCTCTTCGGTTGAGGGCGCGTCGTAACCGTGTCGTTCGAACTGGGGCATTTGACTCAACATCACGAATTTCTGTCCTGTCAGGGTCGGCTCACGGACGACTATGGGACAAAAACACAAATCTTCAGTTAATTGCCGTCGAAAGCTGCAGTCCGGATAAGGCCCGCGGCCCGGGCAACCCTGCGTCACCTTGCCGGAACTGCGTCAAATTGTTCACATCGGGCCTGGTTGGCGCGCTGTCGCATGGGCGGCGATTCGGTCGAGGATCGCGGCCAGCGCCGCGGGTCCGGTCGCGGTATCGTCGCTCTGCGTCACCCGCCGCGTGACCCACAGATAGAGATCCTGATCGTTTTCCGCCAGAAGCGCCTCGTAGGCGGCGATCGCCCGGTCGTCCAGCGCGGGCAGGACCTCGTCGGCGAAGGGGCCGAGGATCAGGTCCATCTCCTTCATGCCACGGCGCCAGCTGCGCATCCTGAGGCGGCGCAGGCGGGTTTCGGGAGTTTCGGTCATTTCAGCCATCGGCAAGCAGCTCTTCGATCCGGTCCACACGCTGCGCGGCCTCGTCCAGCAGGCGGCGCAGCTGGCGCAACTCGCTGCGCACACCCGGCGACGGACCGTCGCCCTGCTGCGGACCCTCGCCCTCGCCGGTCAGCAGCCAGACCAGCGATACCCCCAGCATCCCCGACATGCGCCCCAGAAACACCGCGCGCGGTTCGGCCTGATCGGCCTCCCACCCCGACAGCGTGTCGGCGCGCACCCCCAGCCGTGCCGCCAGATCGTCAAGCGTCAGCCCCGCCGACTCGCGCGCGGCGGTCAGCCGGTCGCCCAGGGTCGCCTCGTCCTCTCCATAGCCATGCCGATCCATCACCGCCTCGCTTGTGACCCGTTCGAGGCCAGCGTATGCCATCGGGACAGGCAGTTCAAACCGACGAGGCCGATATGAGCTTTCTTGCCGAGCGTCTGGCGCGGATCAAGCCCTCGCCGACCATCGCGATGACCACCCGGGCCGCCAGCCTGCGGGCCGAGGGCCGCGACATCATCGGCCTGTCCGCGGGCGAGCCCGATTTCGACACGCCCCCGCACATCCGCGAGGCCGGCAAGGCGGCGATCGACACCGGCCGGACCCGCTATACTCCGGTGGATGGCACAGCGTCGCTGAAACAGGCGATCTGCGACAAGTTCGCGCGCGAAAACGGTCTGGACTACACCCCCGCCCAGATCACCGTGGCCAGCGGCGGCAAGCAGATCCTGTTCAACGCGCTGATGGCCACGCTGGATGCCGGCGACGAGGTCATCATTCCAGCGCCCTACTGGGTCAGCTATCCCGACATGGTACTGCTGGCCGAGGGGCGGCCGGTCATCGTCGAATGCGGCATCGCCGACGGCTTCCGCCTGACGCCGCAGGCGCTGGAGGCCGCGATCACGCCGCGCACCAAATGGCTGATCCTGAACTCACCCTCGAACCCCTCGGGTGCGGGCTATGACCGGGCCGCGATGCAAGCCCTGACCGATGTTTTGCTGCGCCACCCGCAGGTCTGGGTGCTGGCGGACGACATCTACGAACATCTGGTGTTCGACGATTTTGCCTTCGTGACCCCCGCCCAGGTCGAGCCGCGCCTGAAGAATCGCGTGCTGACCATGAACGGGGTCAGCAAGGCCTATGCGATGACCGGCTGGCGGATCGGCTATGGCGGCGGGCCGGAGCCGCTGATCCGCGCGATGGGCAAGCTGCAGTCGCAGTCCACCTCGAATGCCTGTTCGATCAGCCAGTACGCCGCCGAGGCAGCGCTGAACGGGCCACAGGACTACATCCACGACAGCCGCGCGGTGTTTCAGCGCCGCCGCGATCTGGTGGTGGCGGGGCTGAACGCCTGCCCCTTCGTCCGCTGCCCGACACCGCGGGGTGCGTTCTACGTCTATCCCTCGATCGAGGCGATGATCGGCCGCACGACCGCAGGCGGCACGCGGATCGACAACGACGAGGATTTCGCCAACGCGCTGCTGGACGAAACCGGTGTGGCGGTGGTCTTCGGCGCGGCCTTCGGCCTCAGCCCGCATTTCCGTGTCTCCTACGCCGCAGCCGACGAGTTGCTGGCCGAGGCCGTGGCACGCATCCGCACCTTCTGCGAGGGATGCACCTGAGCGGCACCGGATCGTCCGACAGGCAACGCGCCCCGGCCGTCACGACCGGGGCGCGTTGTCATTCCGGCCGACGACGCCGGCGCTTCAGAAGATCCCCAGCACGTACAGCACGATGATGACCACCACCGGTACGCCAAGGAACCACGCCACCAGACCCTTCATCCTTCGCCTCCCGTCACGCAGTTTCAGCCCAACGCGGGCCGGGACCGGCGGTTCCCGCCGGCGCAGGCATCACAGCGCGGTCCAGCCGCCATCGACGCTGATCGTGGTGCCGGTGATCTGCGCGGCGGCGTCGCTGCACAGGAACACGGCGGTGTCGCCGATCTCCTCGACCGTCGCGAATTCCTTCGAGGGCTGACGCTCCAGCATGACCTTGCGGATCACGTCGTCGCGACTCATGCCGTATTCCTTCATCGTCTCGGGGATCTGCGCCTCGACCAGGGGGGTCAGGACATACCCCGGGCAGATCGCGTTGCAGGTGATCGGTTCCCTGGCGGTTTCCAGCGCCGTAACCTTGCTGAGGCCGACAACCCCATGCTTGGCCGCAACATAGGCGGACTTGAACGGGCTTGCCGTCAGCCCGTGCGCCGATGCGATGTTGACGATGCGTCCCCAGCCCGCCTTGCGCATCAGCGGAAGGGCGGCGGCGCTGGTGTGGAAGGCCGAGGACAGGTTGATCGCGATGATCGCGTCCCACCGCTCGACCGGGAAATCGGGGATCGGGGACACGAACTGCACGCCTGCATTGTTCACCAGGATGTCGCAGCGTTCGGCCCGTGCGATCAGGGCACGACAATCCTCGGCCTTCGACATGTCGGCCTGCACATAGCGGACGGCGACGCCGTGTTCTTCGGCAAGGCCTGCGGCCAGCGCATGATCCTCGTCGCGGTCGGTAAAGCTGTTCAGCACCAGATCGGCCCCGGCGCGCGCAAGCCGATGCGCCACGCCCAGTCCGATGCCGGAATTCGACCCCGTCACCACCGCCGTCTTGCCTGTCAGGAACTTCTCGAACATGGGTTTGCCCACTCCATTCATCGCTGTCGGGGGCAGCTTAGCCAGACATGCGGGCGGGTGCAGCCGCAAAAAGCCCCGTTGACCGGCCCGGGGATGGGAACGGCCCCGGGCGGGCTGTCACCGCGCGCCGGACGGGGCAAAAAAAAGCGCCCGCACAAGGCGGGCGCAAGTCATGAGGCAGGTTTCATACAGGCAAGAAACCTATCGAGCAGTGGGTTATTTATACGCGACTCGCCGCCCGAGTCCAACAGGGAAGTTGGCCGCGCCATTGACGCCCCCCCGGCGAGCCTGTTGAAATCTCCGGCAAACAAAGAATGACGAGGCAGGCGGCGATGCGAATCTTCGAAAACCTTAACAATTGCGCGATCAGGCGGGGTGCGGCCGTGCTGCTGATCGCGGCTGCCGGTGTTGCAGCAATGCCGCTGGCAAGCCCCGCCAGCCCCGCCCATGGCATTGCAATTTATGGAGAACCTGCGCTTCCTGAGGGCTTTGAGCATCTGCCCTACGCCAATCCCGACGCGCCGAAGGGCGGGACGATTCGGCTGGCCGAGCCGGGGGGATTCGACTCGCTGAAGCCCTGGATCCTCAAGGGAAACGCCGCCTGGGGTGTCGGGGTGCATGTCGCCGAGACGTTGATGTACCGCTCGATCGACGAGCCTTTCACGCTGTATGGCCTGCTGGCCGAGACGGTCGAGACCGACCCCGCGCGAAGCTGGGTCGAATTCACGCTGCGCCCCGAAGCGCGGTTTTCGGACGGATCGCCGGTCACTGTCGAGGACGTGATCTGGTCCTACGAGACCCTCGGTACCGTGGGTCATCCGCGCTATCTGGGCGCCTGGTCCAAGGTCGAGGGCATCGAGCAGACCGGCGAGCGCAGCCTGCGCATCACCTTCACCGAACCCGACCGCGAACTGGCGATGCTGATGGGTCTGCGGCCGGTGCTGAAGAAGGCGCAGTGGGCCGACGGCAATTTCGGCGATTCAAGCCTCGAACCGCCGATCGGATCGGGCGCCTATGTCGTGGACCGCGTCGATCCCGGCCGCGCGATCACGTTCCGCCGCAACCCCGACTATTGGGGCAAGGACCTGCCGCTGAACCGCGGGCTGAACAATTTCGACGAGATCCGCTATGATTATTTCGGGGACGCCAACGCGATGTTCGAGGCGTTCAAGGCGGGCGAGGTGAACATCTGGCGCGAATTGTCGGCGCAGAAATGGGACAGCGAATACGACTTTCCCCTGATGGCCGAGGGCAAGATCGTCAAGTCCGAGATCCCGAACGAACGGCCCTCGGGGATCATGGGTCTGGTGATGAACACCCGCAACCCGATCTTCGCGGACTGGCGGGTGCGGCAGGCGATGATCGAGGCCTTCAACTTCCAGTTCATCAACGCCACGCTGAATGGCGGCAAGGACAGCCGCATCACGTCGTATTTCGCCAATTCCAGCCTTGCCATGCAGCCCGGCGCCGCCGAGGGACGCGAGCGCGAGCTGCTGGAGCCCTTCGCCAGGTCGCTGCCGCCCGGCGCGCTTGAAGGCTATGTGCTGCCTGAGGGCAGCGATCAGCCCCTTGACCGCCGCGCCCTGCGCCGGGCCATTGCGCTGCTCGAGGAGGCCGGCTGGACGGTCCAGGGCGGGGTGCTGACGAATGATGCCGGACGCCCCTTCAGCTTCGAGATCCTGCTGAACCAGTCGGGCAGCGCGATGCGCGCGGCCTCGGAGATGCAGCAGATCGTCGACATCTATATCGAGGCACTGCGCAACCTGGGCATCACCCCGCGGGTCACCATGCTGGATGCCGCGCAGTATGTTCAGCGCACCAACAATTACGATTTCGACATGACCTGGTATGAACGCGCCCTGTCGCTGTCGCCGGGCAACGAACAGCGTCTCTACTGGGGCAAGGACGGGGTGACGTTGCCCGGCAGCCGCAACTGGATGGGCATGAACAGCCCCGCCGCCGAGGCGATGATCGACGCGATGCTGAGCGCCGACACCCCCGAGGCCTTCGCCGCGGCCGTCCGGGCGCTGGACCGGGTTCTGACCGCGGGGCGCTATGTCATCCCGGTCGGCTACTCGCCCATCTCGCGGCTGGCCCATTCGGGCCGGCTGCATTATCCTGAAAGGACGCCGCTTTACGGCGACTGGCCCGGATTTCTTCCCGAGGTCTGGTGGCAAGAGGCAGAAAAATGAAACGAGCAGCAACGATCCTGCTGGCCTGCGCGTTGCTGGCCAGCTGCAACACGGTGGCGGGCGTCGGAGAAGACATCTCGGGCATGGCGCGATGGTCGCAGCAGGGAATGGGAGGGGGATACTGATGAAGTGGCTTCATGTTCAGCAGAACTGGCCCGCCTTCTACGAGGCGATCATGGACAAGTGGCCCGAGGTCGACGAGGCCGATCTTGACGAGATCGACGGCGACCAGCGGGCCTTCATCGCCCATCTGGCCGAGGCGACCGGTCAGGAGGCCGCCGACATCCGCGACGAACTGCGCGAATGGCTGGCCGGCGAGATCCCGTCGGACGTGGTGATGGATCCGATCCACGACAACCACTCGATCTCGCTCAGCGCCAAATACGTCAATGAGGGCGAGGACGAATACGACGACGACGCCCGCTTCGGCGATGACGACGATCATCGCGGCGACGGCGACTGACGCAGCCGCCGCATCGCCGGCTGGCCTCAGCGCACCGCGGCAATCCCCGACAGCAGACCCAGCCGGCGCAGGATCATCGCGTAGATGATCGCATAGAGACCGGCCACCACCAGCCCGACCCACTGGATCTCGAACGGCGTGAAAAAATAGGCGCCGACAAGGATCAGTTGCAGGAAGAAATGCATCGGATAGTAGACCCGATCGCCGAGATTTTCGCGCGACCAGCCCAGATTGGCCGCGTAAAGGCGGATCAGGCTGTCCAGCGAGTTGATGACGAACACCACGCCCACGAAGATCATGAACCAGTTGAGCCATGTGGGGATCACGATCTGCGCCTGATGATAGATGTAGAGAACGCAGAACCACAGCCCCAGCGGAATGGCCGGCAGCGCCACCATCGCCAGCGCCAGCTGCCAGACCGGCAACCCGCCGACGAAGCGGGCGACGAACTGGCCGATCATGATGCTCCAGGCAAACCACCAGAACAGATAGAATTCGTGGTAGTCGCTGATCGGCACGGAAAAGCGCGGCAGATGGGCGAAATAATCCATCAGCAGGCCGATATTGGCAGCGAAATCCGTCAGCCCCACGCCGCTATAGGCGAACGCCACCAGCGCCAGCGCCGTGAAGGCCAGCATCCCGAAGCCGTAGGTCGAGACGATGGCCAGCCATTTCATGATGTTCATGTCGCCGCTGGAGGTGACCGAAAAGGCCAGCACGGCGATGACCAGTGCCCAGATCGCCAATTGCGGCAAGTCCGGCGCATAGGTCGGCAGGTTGATCATGAAGAGGTAGCAGGTGAAGGAACAGGTCGCGATCACGGTCAGGTTGTAGATCCATTTGACCAGCGGAACCTCGAACAGGCGCAGCCGGGGTTCCAGCGCGACGAAATAGAAGGTGGTCACGAAATACATCAGCCAGACCAGCGGCCCCCACATGCCGAACTCGACCGCCAGCGCGTTGGTGAAGGCGAACGCCGGGTCCTGTTCGTAGATCGGGAACTCGTTCAGCGGCAGCATCACCAGCCCCATGTCCAGCCCCGCCGTGAAGAGCAGCGCGATCAGGGTGAAGATCCCGACCGGCGTGTCCCCCGTGCAGCGCACGCGGGGCCATCGGACCAGCACGAAAAGCGCGCAGGCGAGAACGCTGAGATAGGCGACGGTGATGATCGGCGTCATATGAACCTCTTGGCTGCCAAAGGCGATGTCTTTGCAGGAAGCTCCGCCTGCCGGGAGCGGCGAGGCGGCTGCGGCGGCAAGGTGCCGCAGGGTCATTCTGACCCATGAGTGCCGTAAGTTGATTGCTCAGTCAATCAAAAACAGCGTTCCACTCCGATGTCGCGACCTTCGCGGTTGAGCTTGCGGCGCCACTCTGCCAAAGGCAGGGCACGAGACGGGACGGAACAAGGCGACGCGCGGCGATGGCGAACACCCTGAGAATTGCGGTCGGCAGCATTTTCGTCGGCCTTGCGGTGCTGGCGCTGAAGCTGCTGGCGTGGTGGATGACCGGATCGATTGCGCTGCTGTCGGACGCGCTGGAAAGTACCGTGAACGTCGCCACTGCCCTTGCCGCGCTGGTGGCGATCCGGGTCGCCGCGCGGCCCGCCGATGACGGTCACCCCTACGGCCACCACAAGGCGGAATTCTTCAGCGCCGTCCTCGAGGGCGTGATGATCATCGTTGCGGCGCTGCTGATCATGCGCGAGGCCTATGCCGGCTTCCGCAATCCTCCGGTCCTCGAGGCGCCCTTTGCCGGCATGGCGGTCAATGCCGCGGCAGGCGCCGTCAACGCGGTCTGGTGCTGGGTGCTGATCACCTGGGGGCGGCGGCTGAAATCGCCGGCGCTGGTGGCCGATGGCCGGCATCTTCTGTCGGACGTGATCTCGTCCGCCGGGGTGCTTCTGGGGGTCTGCCTTGCCGTGCTGACCGGCTGGAGCGTCCTTGACCCGGTGCTGGCGGGGCTGGTCGGCCTGAACATCCTCTGGTCGGGCTGGAAGGTCACGGCCTCCTCGCTCAGCGGGCTGATGGACGAGGCGGTGCCTGAATCGACGCTGGCCGAGATCCGGGCGATCATCTCGGACAAGGCGACGGGCGCGATCGAGGCGCATGACCTGCGCACCCGCCATGCCGGGCGCGTGACCTTCATCGACTTTCATCTGGTCGTCGCGGGCCAGACCACCGTCGAGGATGCCCATGCCATCTGCGACCGGATCGAGACGTCGCTGCGCCGCAGCCTGCCCGACGCGCAGATCACCATCCATGTCGAACCCGACCACAAGGCCAAGCATTCCGGCGTGCTGGTGCTTTAGGCCCGCTCAGGCGGCAAGCCTGACCCAGACCGGGACGTGATCGCTTGGTTTCTCGCCCGCCCGTGCCTCGCGGTCCACGCCGGTCTCGACCATCAGGTCGGCGGCCTGCGGTGACAGCAGCAGATGGTCGATGCGGATACCGTCATCGCGGTTCCAGGCCCCGGCCTGATAGTCCCAGAAGGTGAACGGCCCGCGGGCCGCCCAAGGATCGCGGATCCGCACCGCATCCGTCCAGCCCTGCCACAGGATCCGTCGCAGCGCCGCGCGGCTCTCGGGCAGGAACAGCGCATCCTCGCGCCAGGCCTCGGGGCGGGCGGCATCGCGCGGCTCGGGGATGACGTTGAAATCGCCCAGCATCACCACCGGCATTTCGCTGACCAGCAGCTCGGCGGCGCGCTGTTGCAGGCGCCGCATCCAGGCCAGCTTGTAGTCGTATTTCGGCCCCGGCGCAGGGTTGCCGTTCGGCAGATAGAGGCCGGCGATCCGGATCGCGCGCTGTCCGGTCACGGTCGCCTCGATATAGCGGGCCTGCTCGTCGGTCTCGTCGCCCGGCAGGCCGCGGCTGACATCCTCCAGCGGGCTGCGCGACAGGATCGCCACGCCGTTGAAGCCCTTCTGGCCATGCGTCTCGACGTTCCAGCCCAGATCGCCGAAATGATCGCGCGGAAACCCCTCGTCGAGGGACTTGATCTCCTGCAGCACCACGACATCGGCATCCGCGCTGGCCAGCCAGGCGGTCAGCGCCTCGATCCGCGCCTTCACTCCGTTGATGTTGAAGCTGGCGATCTTCACCGCACGCCCTCGGGCAGCCGCGCGGCGCCCCTGCCGGGCGGCCACTGGCGGTTCAGCCAGCGGCGCGACGGCTGCTCGATCAGGTGATAGCTGAGCGCCGAGGCGACGATGATGATGCCGAACACGATCGCCGCGTGCAGGGTCATCGGAACCGCGTTCCAGAAGCCGAAAAGGCGCGGGCCGATATTCGAGTAAAGCAACAGGATCAGCGTGTGGACCATGTAGGTCGAATACGAGATCTCGCCCAGATAGACCAGCGCCGAAACGCCCGGCAACCGCGCCAGATGCGGCGACAGCCGTGCCGCGGCAAGGATCAGGGCCGCGAACAGCGGCAGCAGCACATAATCGGCGTCCTTGTCCTGCACCGCGAAGAACAGCCCGACAAGGGCGGCGACGCCGATCAGCGACGCCGGCCGCGGGCCGACATGATCGGCCGCCAGCCGGGTCAGCGCACCAAGTGCAAATGCGGGCAGGATGCGCAGCGCCCCGAAATCCCAGGTCGGATGCATGAAGCCGGTATAGCCCTGGCGGACGGCCACCAGATGCGCCAGCACGCCGGTGACCACAAGTGCAGCCAGCCAGAACCGCCAGCCCGGCGCGGTCTGGCGGAAATACATCAGCAGCCCGAATGCCAGATAGGCGGTCATCTCGGCCGAGACCGACCACGCCACGCCGTTCAGCAGCAACCCGTCGGTGAGATGCCAGGACTGGATCAGCAGCGCCGAGGCGATCACGTCCCACAGCGTCACCCCACGCTCCAGCGCGACCCCCAGCGCGGTCAGCGCCAGCAGCATCACCAGCCAGATCAGCAGCATCGCCAGGTGCAGCGGATAGACACGCGCAAAGCGGCGCCACATGAACTTGCCAAAGCCGAAATCGCGGCCCGGCGCCCTGCGTCCATAAACGTGGAAGATGACAAAGCCCGACAGCACGAAGAACAGGTCGACCCCCCGCGCCCCGGACCCGGCAGCCCGCCAGATGCCGGTCGCGGGCAGGCCGAGCCAGCTCCAGAAGTGGAAGGCAAAGACCCAGAAGGCGGCAAAGAACCGGATCGCCGTCAGCAGCGGCAGGTCGGCCGGCAGCGGTGGCGGCACGACCTGCGGCGCGGACAGATGGGGTGGCACGGGCGCGGCGGCCGGCGCAGGGCGGAAATCGGACACGTCATCACCATTGAAAGCCGCGAAAGCGGTCGGACACCCCGCCACCATAGCAGGTCGTGACGCTCAGGTAACCTGTCGAAACGTTAGCAATTTCCGAAGACTGCCACGAGGGCCGCGAGGGCCGCGCCCGCGCCCGCGCCCGATCAGACCGAGAAGGATGTGCCGCAGCCGCAGCTGGACGAGGCGTTCGGATTGTCGATCACGAAGCGCGCGCCGATCAGTTCATCGGCGAAATCGATCGTCGCGCCGGCCAGGAAGGGCAGCGACACCGGATCGACCACGACCCTCTGGCCTGCCCCTTCCAGCACAAGATCATCAGCCTCGGCCCGGTCCAGGCGGATGTCGTACTGGAACCCCGAGCAGCCGCCGCCTGCAACCGCCACACGCAGCGGCGCATCCGCGCCGCCCTCGTTGATCTCGGCCAGCCGGGCAAAGGCGCGTTCGGTGACTTTGGGAGGCAGGTTCATGGGTCGTTCCCGTTTTCGTCCTTCGTCCCTGAATATAGGCTTTGCACGGAACCGCTTCAAGAAAGACCCGTCCCGTGACCGGATTTGCGCCCTATGCCTGCCAGCCCGACGACAGCCGCGGCCGGTTGTGGCCCGAGCGCATGTCGACCTTCCGCTCGCCCTGGCAGCGCGACCGGGACCGGATCATCCACTCCTCGGCCTTCCGTCGGCTGAAGCACAAGACGCAGGTCTTCGTCGAACATGACGGCGAGGATTACCGCGGCGACTATTTCCGCACCCGCCTGACCCATACCATCGAGGTCGCGCAGGTGGCGCGCACCATCGCCGGCGCGCTCGGGCTGAACACCGACCTCGCCGAGACGGTGGCGCTGGCGCATGATCTGGGCCACCCGCCCTTCGGCCACACCGGCGAGGATGCGCTGGCCGCGCTGATGGCGCCTTACGGCGGCTTCGACCACAACGCGCAGGCACTGCGCATCGTCACCCGGCTGGAGCGCCATTATGCCGATTTCGACGGGCTGAACCTGACCTGGGAGGCGCTCGAGGGCATCGCCAAGCATAACGGGCCGGTGGCCGCGCCCCTGCCCTATGCGCTGGCCGAGGTGAATGCCGACTGGGACCTGGAACTGGGCGGCAATGCCAGCGCCGAGGCCCAGGTGGCCGCGGTGGCCGATGACGTGGCCTACAACCACCACGACCTGCATGACGGCTTGCGCGCGCAGCTGTTCACCGAAGAGGAACTGGCCGAACTGCCCGTCATCGGCCCGGCCTTCGACGAGGTGGATCGCCTGCATCCCGGCCTCGACCGGATGCGCCGCCGCCACGAGGCGCTGCGCCGGGTCTTCGGCGTCATGGTCGAGGACGTGATCGCCGTCGCCCAGAACCGCCTGACCGGGCTTCAACCGCAAGCGGCACAGGAAATCCGCGACATGGATGGTCCGATCATCCGATTTTCAAAGCCCCTCTACCAGAACATCAAGGCGATCAAGTCCTTCCTCTTCACGCGCATGTACCGCGCCCCGTCGGTCGTGGACGAACGCAGCAGGGTCACCGCCATGCTGAACAACCTCTTCCCGCTCTTCCTCGCCGAACCCGCGCAGATGCCGCCGCAATGGCATGCCGTCGCCGCGGCCGCGGGTGAGCAGACTTATCGCGCCCGCGTGGTCCTCGACTACGTCGCAGGCATGACGGACCGCTTCGCGATCTCCGAACACCAGCGCCTCTTCGCCCGCTAGGCCGCCCCGCCGCCAGGCCCGCCCTGCCGCCGCCCGACCCGCCGCGGCCTTTGTCATCACACGGGCCGAAACGCCGGACACCCCCGCCCGCGCACCAGGCAAGGCCCCCGCAGGCACGGCTTGCCTTGGCCGAAATATCCTCGGGGGTCCGGGGGCAGACAGCCCCCGGCGGTCGCGGGACGCACGGAACCGCTCCCATCCGGCACAACGCCCCTCTGCCCGTCTTCTGCCCGCGTCGCAGGCAGCGCTGCGCGGCGATTGATAGTTGCGCGTCCGGCGGACCTCGCGGCGCAGCCCCGCGTTGTCGTCAGGCAGAGTTGATGTCAACAGGAGGCATGAAAATGTTCACGCGCAGCGGATCGGCCAGATGGCAGGGCGGGCTCAAGGACGGCAAGGCGGTGGTCTCGACCCAGTCGGGCGCCCTCGCAGACCAGCCCTACGGCTTCAACACCCGCTTCGAGGACCGGCCCGGCACCAATCCCGAGGAACTGGTCGGAGCGGCCCATGCCTCCTGCTTCTCGATGGCGCTGGCAAAGATGCTCGAAGAGGCCGGGATCGGGGGCGTCGAGATCCGCACCACCTCGCGGATCACCCTCGAGAAGGATGGCGACGGCTTCACCGTGACCAGGGCGCATCTGGAAACGGCGATTTCCGGCGATGGCGATGCCCCCACGATCGAGGATCTGGCCAACAAGGCAAAGGAAGGTTGCCCGATCTCGAAGCTGCTGAACGCCAGCGTGACCATGGACGTGACGGTCGGATGATGCTGATCCGGGTCGGCCACCAGATCGCCATCAGCACGCCGCAGGATACGCCGCTGGTCTGCCTGACCGCGCCGCATCCGTCGCGCCACGGCGATTTCGTGGCCCCCGAGGCGGTTTCGACCGCCCCCTTTGCACCGATCCACAACTATCTGGACGACCACGGCAATCTCTGCCGGCGCATGATCGCGCCGGCGGGCCGGTTCGCGCTGCGCGGCGATGTCACGCTGCGCGATGACGGGCAGCGCGACCCCGCGGATCCGGCCGCCGAGGAATGGCCGGTCGAGGCGCTGCCGGACGAGGCGCTGAAATTCCTGCTCGGCTCGCGCTATGTCGAGACCGACCTGATCAGCCAGGAAGCCTGGGACCGCTTTGGCGGCCTCGCGCCGGGCTGGCACCGCGTTCAGGCGGTGGTCGACCATGTCCACGGCCATCTGCGCTTCGACTACCAGCAGGCCAGCGCGACACGAACCGCGCAGCAGGCCAACCGCGAGGGCGTGGGCGTCTGCCGCGATTTCGCGCATCTCGCGCTGGCCTTCCTGCGCGCCCTGAATCTTCCGGCCCGCTACGTGAATGGCTATGTCGGCGATATCGGGGTGCCGAAGGCGGCCGATCCGATGGATTTTGCCGCCTGGATCGAGGTGTTTCTGGGCGGCCGCTGGTGGACCTTCGACCCCCGCAACAACCAGCGCCGCATCGGGCGCGTGGTGGTCGCCCGCGGCATGGACGCCACCGACGTGCCGCTGCTGAACAGCTTCGGCCAGCACAATCTGGACAGCTTCGAGGTGTGGTGCCACCCCGTCGACGATGCGGGGCACGAACTGGACGGCATGCTGTTTGCCTGATCCCGCGTGAGCGGGCAGCGCCGGCCCCGCGACCTCCGCGACGGGACATCGGTTCGTCCGGCAGCCCCTGCCGCGGTGTGGGACCGCCACCGCCGAGGCGGCACAGGCTGCCCGGACAGGCAGGCGGCACGCCTTGCAGTTTAGGAAAATATTCATTTGAAAACCCCGGCAGAATTTCTTCTCTGGTTGGCCTGACCCGGCGAAACGACCACGCAGCCATACCGATCCCAACGCAGCGAAAGAGCATGACTCTGCGCCGTCGCTACCGCCGCCTTCCACATTCAGAGATGCTCGAGGACTAGATGGCTGACATTCGGGGCACGACCGGCGCGGACTTCATCCACCGGCGCGGCGATGGACTTTCGGTTCCCTCGCGATTGAACGAGGTGATCGGCGTGACCCGCGACGGCGACCTGCTGTCCGGCCTGGCCGGAAACGACGTGATCCACGGCGACGCCGGCGACGACACGATCCTGGGCGGTGGCGGCGCCGACCGCATGTTCGGGGGCGACGGCAATGACCGCTATTTCGTGGACGTCGCGGGCGATGCCGTGACCGAGCGTGCCGGGGCCGGCAATGATCGCGTCTATTCCCTTGTCGACTACACGCTTGGCGCCAATGTCGAGACCCTGCGCCTGATCGGGACGGCAGGAAACTCGGGAACCGGCAACGGCCTCGGCAACCGCATCCTCGGCAATGATGCGGCGAACCAGCTTGCCGGTGCTGGCGGTGACGATGTCCTGGTCGGCGGCCTCGGCAACGACACGCTTCGTGGCGGTGACGGCAACGACGCTGTCTGGGGCAACGAGGGCAACGACACCATCGTCGGCGGCGATGGCAACGACACGCTTGGCGGCGAAGTGGGCCAGAACCGCATGGTCGGCGGTCTTGGCGACGACACCTACCTGGTCGGCGCGGCGCGGAACACGCTTGTCGAGGGTGCCGGCGCAGGCGTCGATCTGGTCATCTCGGACGCCGATCATACCCTTGGCGCCAATCTCGACAACCTGACCCTGCGCGGCGCCGACAGCCTCAGCGGCACGGGCAACGGGCTGGACAACGTCATCCGCGGCAATGCCGGCAGCAACCTGCTGCGCGGTCTGAACGGCAACGACACGCTGTTTGCCGGCAACGGCGCTGACACCCTTGATGGCGGACAGGGCGCCGACAGCATGACCGGCGGTGCCGGAGGCGACACCTATGTGGTCGATGACGCGGGCGACGTGGTCAGCGAGAAGGTCGCGAAGGGTCCCGCAGACACGGTGCAGTCGCAACTGAATGCCTATGCGCTGGGCGCGCAGGTCGAGGACCTGGAGTTCACCGGGACGGGCGACTTCGAGGGCAGCGGCAACGGGCTGGACAACGGCATCACGGGCGGCGCGGGCGATGACAGGTTGCGGGGGCTTGCCGGCAACGACACGCTGCTGGGCGGCAACGGTGATGACACGCTTGATGGCGGACAGGGCGCCGACCGCATGACCGGCGGCAATGGCGGCGATACCTATGTGGTCAACGACGCGGGCGACGTGGTCAACGAGAAGTCCGGCAAGGGTGCGCCCGATCTGGTGCAGTCGCAGCTGAACGCCTACACGCTGGGTGGGCAGGTCGAGAACCTCGAATTCACCGGCGCGGGCGACTTCTCCGGCAACGGCAACACGCTGGACAACCGAATCACCGGCGGAGCGGGCGACGACACGCTGAACGGGCGCGGTGGCGCCGATACCCTGATCGGCGGCCGGGGCGACGACACCTATGGGGTCGATGATGCCTCCGAGATCGTCACAGAGGCGTCCGGCGAGGGCGAGGACCTGATCCGCACCCTGCTGAGAACCTACACGCTTGGTGCGAACCTCGAGGATCTGGAATTCACCGGCACCGGCAGGTTCACCGGCACCGGAAACGGGCTGTCCAACCAGATTACCGGTGGCCTGGAGAATGACCGGCTGTTCGGCCTCGCAGGGGCCGACGGGCTGTACGGCGGCCTTGGCGATGACACGCTGGACGGCGGCGCGGGGGCCGACTTCATGTCCGGCGACGAGGGCGACGACACCTATGTCGTCGACAATGCCAATGATTCGATCCAAGAGCTGGCGAATGGCGGACAGGACGACCTCGTTCTGGCGCGACTGAACAGCTATACCCTTGGTGCCAACGTCGAGAATCTGCAATTCGACGGCGTCGGCAACTTCACGGGCCGGGGCAACGGCCTCGGCAACCAGATCGTGGGTGGCGGCGGCAGCGATACCCTGTTCGGTCTGGCTGGCAGCGACACCCTGTTCGGCGGCGCGGGCAGCGACTCGCTGGACGGCGGCGCCGGTGCTGACCTTCTGTCGGGCGATGCGGGCGACGACACCTATGTGGTCGACGATGCCAATGACATGATTCAGGAGGCGGTCAGCGGCGGGCAGTCCGATCTGGTGCTGGCCCGTCTGAACAGCTACAGCCTTGGCGCGAATCTGGAAAACCTGCAATTCGACGGAAACGGTGACTTCATCGGGCGCGGCAACAATCTGAACAACCAGATCGTAGGCGGCGCAGGAAGTGACGCCCTGTCGGGCCTCGGCGGCAGCGACGATCTTTATGGCGGCGCCGGTGATGACACGCTGGATGGCGGGCTGGGCGCCGACTTCCTGTCCGGCGATGCAGGCAACGACACCTATGTGGTCGACAACGTCCAGGACGTCATTCAGGAATTGGCCAGCGGCGGGCGGGCAGATGTCGTGCTGGCACGGGTCAACAGCTATACCCTTGGCGCCAACGTCGAGGACCTGCAATTCGACGGAACCGGCGACTTCACTGGAAACGGCAATGCCGGTGCCAACCGCATCACCGGCGGCTCTGGCGACGACACGCTGAACGGCCGGGGCGGCGCCGATACGCTGATCGGCGGCCGGGGCGACGACACCTACGGCGTCGATGATGCCTCCGAGGTCGTGACCGAGGCGGCAGGCGAGGGCGAGGATCTGATCAGGACCAGCCTGAACGCGTTCACGCTGGCGGCCAATTTCGAGAACCTCGCCTTCAGCGGCACCGGCACCTTCGCCGGGCGCGGCAACGATGCGGCGAACCAGATCACCGGCGGGGCCGGCAATGACAGCCTTCTGGGCCTGGCGGGCAACGATGCGCTGTTTGGCGGGGGCGGGAACGACACCCTCATGGGCGGAATCGGGGCCGACTTCATGTCCGGCGATGCGGGCAACGACCGCTTTTTCGTCGACAACGCTGGCGACACCATCCAGGAACTTTCCGGCGGGGGGGACGGCGATACCGTGCTGTCGCAGCTGAGGTCCTACACGCTGACGGCGCAGGTCGAAAATCTTACCGCGGCGGTGCTGGGCGATTTCACCGGCACCGGAAACAACCTGGCCAACGTGATCCTGGCTGCCAACGGCAACGATACGCTGAGCGGTCGCGCAGGCAATGACACCCTGCAATCCTCGCGTGGAAACGACGTTCTGGATGGTGGAATTGGTGACGACGAGATGACCGGGGGCGCCGGAAATGACACCTATGTCGTCGACTCGCTCGGCGACGTTGTGATCGAGGGCCCCACGGGGGGCAATGATACCGTCAGGACGGATCTTTCCGGCTACACACTGTCCGTGGGCGTCGAGAACCTTGTGTACACCGGCTCCGGCGCTTTCTCGGGGATCGGCAACGCGTCCGCCAACAGCATCACCGGCGGCGCGGGTGCCGACACCCTCGACGGCAGCTCCGGCAACGACACGATCGACGGCGGCGCGGGCAGCGACCGCATCCTTGTCGGCAATGGCGCGGACACCTTCCTGTTCACGTCGCTGGGCGGGTCGGACCGACTGGTCGGTACCATGGGTTTGGAAGATTCGATCGCCTTCGACATGTCCGAAATGCCGATCGGTGACGGCGACACGGTCGTTGAGAACGTCGGCTTTGCCAACACGGGCGGACGGACCTGGGACAGTGCGAACGAGGTCGTCCTGCTGACCGGCGTCAGGTCCTTCGACGACGCTGGCGTCGCGGACGCCATGTCGCGGACGGCTGGAAATGTCACCGCTGGCACGACACAGCTGTTCGTTGTCGCCAGCGGGGGGGAGACGGGCGTCTATCGCCATGTGTCCAACGGCACGCGGACTGTCCTCGAGGCCGATCTGGATCTCATCTTCTCAGTCAGCAGCACGGACGTGAGGAACTTCAGCTTCGAGACAGAGACGGTCTTCGTGGCCTGACCCGAACCTGGTCGGTTGCCTGATGACCCGACCAGCCCATTGCGAAACCGGCGGCGATCATCGCCGGTTTCGTCCCCCGATGCCTCCGGGCGCATCCCGCGCCGGGTCGCGAACCCTGAACCACAGCCAACCCATGAGGACGACATGAAGACCACACTCATCGCCACGGCCCTTGCCTCCAGCCTCGGCATCCTCGGCTTTGTCCTGCCCGCATCGGCCGCCGACGAGGCGACGATGATGAGCAAATGCAACACCTATGCAGCACGCCATCTGGGTGTCTCGACCACGGACATCGTCGAACTGAAATACGAAGGCACGCGGACCGACGGGACCCACGCCGTCAACGGCTCGGCCAGCAACGGCCAGACCTTCCAGTGCTCGTTCGGTCCGGCCGGCAAGCATGTCGTGAACTGGACGCATTCCGCCCCGACGAACTGCCCCGCCGATGTCAGCGAGGCGGATCGCTACATGTATCCCGCCTGCGGCTGAAGCCGGCCGGATTGATCCTCCGGGGGCCGTGGTCCCCGGTGCGATGACAAGACCCGGCCGCATCCCCCGCTACCCCGGGGACAAGGCGGCAGAAAGACCACGCCCGGCGGCCCCCTGGCTGCCGGGCGTCCTCGTGCGGGGCCGGCGCTGCCTGACAGGCCCGGCCCCGGCCTTCGACGCAAAAGGCGCCCCGGTGATCGGGGCGCCTCTCGTCTTGCAGTCCGGGATATCGCCAATCAATGGCCGGCAAGATCCTCGGCCAGGTCGGCGCCGCGCTTGGGAATGCCGTTGAACAGCATGTTCAGCAGCAGCGCCGAGAAGGTGCCGACCAGGATGCCGCTGTGGAACACCTGCTCGATGAAGTGCGGCAGGCGGTCGAAGATGCCCGGTGCAACCAGCGGAATCATCGACAGCGCGAGGCTGACCGCCACGATGTAGATGTTGCGCTTGTTCTTGATGAAGTCCGCGCGGCCGAGGATCTTGACCCCGGTGGCCGACACCATGCCGAACATCACGATGGCCGCGCCGCCGACGACATAGCTGGGGATCGAGGCGCTGACATAGGCGACCTTGGGCAGACAGCCCAGCAGGATTAGCATCGCCCCAGCCGCCGCCACGACATAGCGCGACAACACGCCGGTGATCTGCAGCAACCCGACATTCTGGGTATAGCTGGTATAGGTGAAGGTGTTGAAGATGCCGCCGATGATGTTGCCGATGCCGTCGGTGCGCAGGCCGCGGGCGAGGCGTTCCTCGGTGATCGGCTGGTTGGCCATGTCACCCACGGCGAGGAACTGGCCCGTCGCCTCGATCATCATCACCACCATGACGAGGCTCAGCATGACCGTGCCCCACAGGTTGAAGATCGGCGGACCGAAGGCAAAGGGCGTCACGATGTTGACCCAGCCGGCATCGGCGATTCCGCCAAAGCTGACCCGACCGGCGGCGATCGAGATCCCGAAGCCCAGGCCGATGCCGATCAATACGCCCAGATTGGCCACGAAACCCCGCCCGAAGCGCGTCACCAGCAGGATCGTCAGCAGCACGATCGCGGCAACGCCAAGGCCGAAGGGGTCGCCATAGGCGGGGTTCGGGATCGGGCCGTCCGGCCCCTTGATGGTCGGCTGGCCGCCTGCGGCCCAGTTCACGCCCACCCGCATCAGCGCGATCCCGATCACCAGCATCACCGTGCCGGTTACCACGGGCGGGAAGAACCGCACCCACTTGCTGAAGAACTGCGCCGCGATCACCGTGAAGATGCCCGAGGCGATGACGGCGCCAAACACCCCCTGGATGCCCAGTTCGGGATTGGTCCCGATGGCGATGATCGGCGGCACGGCGGTAAAGCCGATGCCCATGACGATCGGCAGCCGCGCGCCGAATTTCCAAAGGCCCAGCGTCTGGATCATCGTGACGATCCCGCAGGCGAACAGATCCGCGCTGACCAGCATGGCGATCTGGCCCTTGGTCATCCCGATCGCATTGCCGATGATCAGCGGCACCGCCACGGCGCCCGCATACATGACCAGAACATGCTGCAGACCCAGGGCAAACAGCTTGGGCAGCGGCATCATTTCCTCGATCGGGTCCACCACCGCGACCGTTTCATTCTCGTTGACGGGGACTTGTGCCGGGCCGGTCCGATCGACCTCGAAGGCTCCATCCATGTCTTTCCTCCCATTCGTCGTGTTCGCGACGCGCGGCACCTCCTGGCCACGGCCCGCATGACAGGGGTCATGCCGCCGCGCATATGATGAACCGAGCCATTCATTTAGCAACTGCCTCAGTTGACTTTATTCATTCAGTGACTGTATGAATGGCGGCCTGGCGAGGAAAAAGGCAGATGGACCTGACGCTCAAGCAGCTGCGCGCGTTCGTGGTGGTCGCCGAGGCGGGCCAGTTCACCCGCGCCGCCGAGCGGCTGGGCCTGTCGCAATCGGCCGTCAGCACCCTGATCAGCCAGCTGGAAGGCAATCTGGACCTGCGGCTGTTCGACCGGCACACGCGGCTGCTGCGCCTCACCCAGGCCGGCACCGAGATGCTGCCCATCGCGCGCCGGGCAGTGGGCGACATCAACAGCATCGTCGAAAACGCGCGCGACCTGAACCGGCTCGGCCGCGGCCGGGTCGAGATCGCCTCGGGAACCCTGCAGGCCGCACTGCTGCTGCCGCGGCTGATCCATTCCTTCGGCAAGCGGTTCCCGAATGTCGATGTCTCGCTGCATGACGTGTCCGAGCGCATGACGATCGAACTGGTCCGCAACGGCAGCGTCGATCTGGGCCTCGGCACGGTGCCCGAGAATGACAGCGAGATCGTCGGCATCCCGGCGCTGACCGATTCGTTCCTGATCGTGATGCGGCCCGAACACCCGCTGGCCCGGCGCAGCAGCCTGTGCTGGAAGGACCTGACGGACGAGGAGGTGATCGGCCCGCAGCGCGGCAACCCGATTCGCGACCGACTCGAGGCCGAGCTGGCCCATGCCGGGATCAGGCTGCAACTGCACCGCGCCTTTCGGGACGTGTCTCTGCCGCTGACAATCATCGGCATGGTCGATGCCGGGCTGGGAATCGCGGTGATGACATCGACCGTGATTCCGCTGGCCAGGACCCTTGGCCTCGTCACCATCGTGCCGGGCGAGCCGGTGATCTCGCGGGATGTCTCGCTGATCGTGCGCCGCGACAGGTCCCTGTCGCCCGCCGCGCGCCTGTTGCGCGATTTCCTGCAGCGCACCCTGCAAGAGCGGCATCGCACCACAAAATCGCCATCCGCCTGAACAAGATTGTTGACAAAGAAATCACGCGGTGGTTTTCTTGGGCCTGAGTAGAAGCACAAGGCTGCACATCGGGCGGCGTTAATTGCTCATCTTTCTTGGGAAGGTGAGACATGCCGCTTCTGCATCCAGCCCTCAGCAATCCACCCGGATCGTCGACAAACCGGTCGCGTTCGCGCGCCCGGCCTGCCGCGCCGTTCCGTTTCCCCTCGCGGAAACGGGGGGATCGTCCCTTCCTGCTCGCAATTCCAGAACCCATCAGAGGAGGCGCATACCGTGATCATTGATCTCAGTTGCTACCCGACGGACCTTGTCGATCTCGCCTGGCGCCATGACGGCGAGCCCTTTACCGGCGAACGTCTGCTGAAGACCATGGACGGCCCATACACGATCAACGGCAAGCCGCGCCGGATCGACAAGGCGTTCATCCAGCCCCCGCAGGGCAACACCATCTACACCCACGAGATCATGGAGAAGGAAGGCAAGGAAGCCATCCGCCACTACATGGCCTACACCGAGAAGATGGTGACCGAGCATCCCGACCGCTTCCTGGGCTGCTTTGTCTACAACCCGCGCTACGGCACGCAGAACGGGGCCGAGGAAATCGCCCGCTATGCGAAGGAATTCGACTTCAAGATGGTCCAGCTGCAGGCGAACATGCACGCCTACCGGCCGGACCGCGCGCTGGACTGGCTGCGCCCGGCCATGCGCGTCTGCGCCGAGCATGGCCTGCTGGTCAAGCTGCACACCGGCGACGGTCCCTATTCGATTCCGACCGAGTTCTACCCGATCATCCGCGAATTCCCCGAGGTGAACTTCATCCTCGCGCATTTCGGCGTGCAGACCGGTGGCGTCTATGTGTTCGAGCCGTTCCAGATGGCCCTCGACGCGCCCAACGTCTATGTCGAGTCGGCCTGGTGCCTGCAGTCGCGGATCGTCGAATTCGCCAAGGAACTGCCCAAGCACAAGATCCTCTATGGCAGCGACACGCCTCCGAACGAGCCGGGCATGTGGCTGAACCTGCTCGAGGTGCTGTGCCACGAGCCGCCGCAGGGCCTGAACCTCGATGAGGACACGCTGGAGGATTATCTGGGCAACAACCTCGCCCGGATGATCGGCCTCGAGACCACCCCGCCCCCGCGCAGCGTCGCCGAGGCCGAGGCCTATCTGCGCAACCACGGCGTCGCGCTCGAAACCGCCTGAGCACGCAAGAGGAGAACGAGATGATCATCGACACGCACCTCCACCCCACCAATCTGGTGGACGAGGCATGGCGTCACACCGGCACCCCCTTCACGGGTGAACGGATGCTGAAGCTGATGGACGGCCCCTACATGATCAACGGCAAGCCGCGCCGGATCGACATGGGCTTCATCCAGCCGCCCCCCGGCAACACCGGTTACCGGGACGGAAACCGCATGGGCCGCGAAGGGATTCGCGACTACATGTCCTATATCGTCGAGCTGTGCGAGAAATACCCGGAACGCTTCATCGGAAACTTCACCTACAACCCCCGCTGGGGTCCGGACAACGGCGCGGCCGAGATCGAATTCCACCACAAGGAATACGGTTTCAAGATGATCAAGCTGCATGCCAACATGCACGGCTATCGTCCGGACCGTGCCCTGGACTGGCTGCGGCCGGCGATGAAGATGTGCGCCAAGTACAACATCGTCGTGCTGATCCACACCGGCGACGGGCCCTACACGATCCCGACGATGTTCTACCCGATCATCCGCGAATTCCCGATGGTCAACTTCATCATCGGCCATTTCGGGATCCAGACCGGCGGCAACTATTCGTTCGAATCCTTCTGGATGGCGAACGACACGCCCAACGTCTATTGCGAGTCGGGCTGGTGCTTCCAGTCGCGCATCGTCGAGTTCGCCAAGCAGCTTGAAAAGCACAAGATCGTCTTCGGCACCGATTCGCCGCCGAACGATCCGGGCATGTGGCTGCGCGAGCTTGAGGTGCTGTGCCACGACGCGCCGCAGGGCATGAACCTGTCAGAGGATGACCTGGAAGGCTATCTGGGCAACAACATCGCCAGGCTGGTCGGCCTGACGCCCACGCCCCCTCCGCGCGACGTCGAGGATGCCAAGGCACGTCTGACCGACACCTACGCCAATGTCGATCGCACCACCGGCAAGAGCCTGCTGGATGCCAAGACCGGCATGGTCAACGCCTGATCCGGCGCAGGACCGACACGGGCGGCGCCCTTCACGGGGGGCGCCGCCAATCAGAAAGGGAGGGAGCCCAGGATGCTGCAGAAAACCGAATTCCACGCGCAGGACGTGCGCCACTTTCTGGCCGAGTATCGCAAGGCTCATCCGGAAGACGTCCTGACGATCACCGACCCGGTGTCGGACGACCAGGACGCGACCGCGCTGGTCTTTGCACTGGCCGCCAAGGGCCGCGCGCCGATTGTCGAACTGACATCCGTCGCGGGGCTGGACGCGCCCGTCGTGACGAACATCTTCGGATCGCGCGACCGCATCGCACGCATGTTCGGCACCGATGTCGCGGGCCTGCACGAGGCCTATCAGGCCGCCGCCCGCCGCGCCGTCGAGCCGGTCGAGGTCAGCGACGCGCCGATCCTGGAACAGGTCATCACCGACAATATCGACCTGTCGGCCCTGCCGATGCTGAAACATTTCGCGACCGACGCCGCCAAATACATCACCAGCGGCATCATCATCGGCGAACATCCCGACACCGGGGCGGGCAACCTGTCCTATCACCGCTCGATGATCAATTCGCCCGACACGCTGGCCACCAGCCTGCATTCGCGCGGCCATCTGTGGCGGCTTCTGAACATGGCGAAAGAGGCCGGCCGGCCGATGCCCGTCGCCATGGTCATCGGCGCCCACCCCCTGTTCATGATCGCGGCCTCGGCACGTCTGGCCTTTGGCGAGGACGAACGCTGGATTGCCGGAGGGCTGATGGGGGCGCCGCTGGAAGTCGTGCGGACTCCGAAATACGGCATCCGCGTGCCGGCCCATGCCGAGATCGTGCTTGAAGGCGTGATCGACCCCGAGGCGCATGTCGCCGAAGGTCCGTTCGGCGAATTCACCGGCTATTCCTCGGACCGGTCCACCAACAACCTGTTCCGGGTGGAAACCATCCTGCGCCGCCGCGATCCGATCCTGGTCAGCGTCAGCGGCGGAGCCTCGGCCGAGCACCTGAACCTGGGCCGCGTTCCGCGCGAGGCCGAGATGGTGGAAAAGCTGAAACAGCGCTTCCCCAGCGTGACGGCCGTGCATTACCCGGCCTCGGGCACGCATTTCCATGCCTATGTGGCGCTGGACCAGCAACGCTTCGGCGAGGCACGGCAGGTGCTGATGGGACTGCTGGCCTGGGATCCCTATCTCAAGACGGTGATCGCCGTGGACAGCGATGTCGACGTGACCCGCGACGAAGAGGTGCTGTGGGCGCTGTCCACGCATTTCCAGCCGCATCGCGACGTGATGATCATCGATTCGCTGCCGGGCAATGCGCTGGATCCTTCGGCGACGGGCGTGGGCACCACCTCGCGCATGGGGCTGGACGCAACGCGCGGGCCGGATTTCCACGGCACCCGCGCCCTGATCGACGCCGCCCCGCGCGACCGGGCCGAGGCGTTGCTGCGCGCGGCGGGGCTGTCATGAACCGGCCGCGCCCCGTGCCCCAGGACCGGCCGCGCATCGTGGTGGGCATCTCGGGTGCCTCGGGCGCGGTCTATGGCAAGCGGATGCTGGAGATCCTGCGCGAGATGGAGGTCGAGACGCATCTTGTCATCTCGAACGCCGCGCGGATCACCATCGCCAGCGAGACGGACTTCACGCCTGCCGATCTGGAACGCATCGCAACCGTCACCCATTCCAACAAGGACATCGGCGCGTCCTGCGCCAGCGGGTCCTTCCGCACCGTCGGAATGATCGTTGCGCCCTGCTCGGTCAAGACGCTGTCCGAAATCGCCACGGGCATGACCAGCAGCCTGCTGGCCCGCGCCGCCGACGTGACGCTGAAGGAACGCCGCCGGCTGGTCCTGATGCTGCGCGAAACGCCGCTGCACCTGGGTCATATCCGCTCGATGGCGGCGGTCACCGAAATGGGCGGGATCGTCTACCCGCCGGTCCCCGCCTTCTACGCCAGGCCCGCCACCATCCAGGACATGGTCGATCACAGCGTCGGCAGGGTGCTGGACCTGTTCGACCTGAATTCGGGCCTCTCGCATCGCTGGCAGGGATTGCAAGCGCAAGCAGATTGATCACGCCACAACCTCCCCTTGGCGGCGTGTCAATCGCCCCGCCGTCATGGCGGGGCGTCTTGCGTTGCGCCGCCGGCAGGGGGCGCGGCCCGGCACGATCACGACCGCGCAAGCCCCCGGCAGGCGGCTCTTGAAGGGCGGTCCCGCGCGCGGTCATCGTTTCGGGCGCCGATGGCTGCATGCCGGGTCGTCGCCGTGTCGATGGGCGCCGGGGATGCCCGACAGCTGGGCCAGAAGGTCATGCAGCCGCGCGATGATGTCCACGCGGGGCGAGAGGGTCCGTTCCACCATGCCCGTCTGCGGCGCGCCGAACGGCACTTGTGTCAGCGCCGCTTCGCGCGACTGGTTCGGCGCCGCATGGCGCACGACTGAAGCGCCCAGCCCCTGTTCGACGCAGGTGACGGTCGATCCGATGCTGTCGATCTGGGCTATGTCGCCCACGGTGATGCCCATGCGCGACAACGCGGTAGCGATCAGGCTGGCCAGCGGGACGGCGCTGCGAGAGCGTATGAAGGCCATGGTCCTCAAGGCGCGCTGCGGGTCCGCAAGGTCCGTGCGCGGCGATCCGGACGCCCAGTTCCTGCTCCAGCGGCCGGACCTGCTGGCTTACGGCCGAAGGGGCTGGCCGACGACATCGGCCGCACGGGCAAAGCTGCCATGCGCGACGATTGCCATGATCCTGCTCAACTGCCGCGTATCCACGCAGGACCATCAGGGTGTCTGCATCTGACTGCCAGCGTTGGATGACCAAATTCCGCTTCCACCGCCGCAACACGCTCTGCGCCAAATCAAGGTCATGGGCGGCTTGCGCCACCGCCACACACCGATCCCTCACCAACCTTACGGCCTCGATCCTGAACTCGCGGCTGACCTTCCGTCTCGTCATATCCACTCTCCAGTTCCTTGGTCACGATCGCATCTTCGGGTCCACGAAACCGGCAGAAGGCCAGGGCTGGCGGATCGTCTCGGTTGCGGCCATAATCGCCCTGGCCGCCAGCACCGAAGGCCGCCGCGATATCATCGGCCTTGGCATCGGCCCTTCCGAAGCGGAAACCTTCTGGACGGACTTCCTGCACTCTCTGAAGGCCCGCGGCCTCGACGGCGTGAAGCTCGTGATCAGCGGTGCCCATACCGGCCTCAAGTCCGCCATCGCGCGTGTCTTCGAGGCAACCTGGCAGCGCTACAGGGTGCACTGGATGCGCAACGCGCTGGCCCATGTGTCGAAGGCCAGCATACGGTCGTGGCCGCCGCGATCCGACAGGCCTTCGACCAGCCCGACCGCAAGCACGCCGGCGAGACCTGGCGCCACGTGGCGGGCCAGTTCCGCGCCCGATGGCCCAAGCTCGCCGATCTGATGGACGCCAGCGGACATGACGTGCTCGCCTACGTGGCCTTCCCCCGACAGCACAGGACCAAGCTTCACGGCACAAACCCGATCGAGCGGCTCAACAAGGAGGTGACGCGCCGCGCCGACGTCGTCGGCATCTTCCCCAACGAACCCTCGATCCTGCGCCTCATCGGCGCCGTGGTGTTCGAGCAGAACGACGAATGGCAGACCTCGAGCCGCTACATGATGGTCGAGGCCTTCGCCCAGATCGACAAGGAGGAGATCGACCCGATCCCCAGCATCACAACGAAGGCCGCCTGATCATGACCTCAGGCCATCGCGGAAATTACACCACCTTGACGGACGTGACCCCGCAGCACCTCGACATCCGGCGCGCGGGCCTGTTCTCGCAAGCCTGACGCGGCGCGGCACGGGGCTGTCCCAAAACGCTGCAGGCGGTGTGGGCACTGTCCATCGCGACTGCGATGAGGCGAAGGTGAAGGGGGCCGGCATGCCGACCGAAAAGGTTTCATCGGGAGCCTTTGGCCGCGGTGTCACAGCAGACTGCCCGACCGCACACGGGTCATTCGTCTTGCGGATGCGCTTCATGGACCCAAGGCCGGGCGCAGACGGATCGACAGCGCGTCCGGGACGCCCCCGGCCGACCGGGGCCCGATGACCGGCCTTCTCCAAGGCGGTGCAGATCCGTAGAGTGGCCCCACCGTCCACTGTGGCGGCCAATCTGGACCGTCGCGGACGGCCCATCGTTCAAGAGCGCCCTGGCCATGCTGACGACACGCCGCGCCTTTCTGTCCTGCCCCGTGGTGCTGGCGGCGGGAATGGCTGCGGCCGTCGCGGCGGCGCCCTTTCGCTTTGCCCTGACCCCGGTGTTTCTGGATAACGACGCCGCCGTCCTTTCGGCCCTGCGCGCGGCACTGGCACACGGCCTCACCAGTGATGTCGAGCTTGTCCAGCGCCGCACCTATCAGGAGATTACGGGCGCGCTTCTGGACGGGTCGGTGGATGCCGCCTGGACCTGCGGCTATCCGTTCCTCGAACACCGCAACGCGCTGACGATCCTGGGCGCCCCGGTCTGGCGGGGCAAGCCGCGCTACCAGTCCTATCTGATCGTCGCCGATGACGACCCGGCGACCGGCCTGTCCGACCTCGCCGGGGGGATCCACGCCTTTTCGGATCCCGACAGCAATTCGGGGTTCCTGGTCACCGCATCCGATCTGGCCGGCATCGGGCAGACGCCCGACACCTATTTCAGCCGCACCATCTTCACCTATGGTCATCGGAACGTGGTGCGTGCCGTGGCAGGCGGGCTTGCGCGGTCCGGCAGCGTTGACGGCTATGTCTGGGAGACCCTGGCCGAGGCCGAGCCCGACCTGACCGCGCGCACCCGCGTCATCGCAAGATCCGAATGGCTGGGCTTTCCGCCCTTCGTGGCGCGCGGCGATCGCCTGTCCGAGGCGGGCGTTGCGGCCTGCCGCGCCACGTTGCTGGCGCTGGGCAGGAACGCACCGGGCCGCGAGGCCCTGCGGCTTCTGCGCCTTGACGGGGTCACCCCGGCGGGGCCTGCGCTTTATGACGGCATCGCCCGGCGCATGTCGGCGATCCGCGTGCTGCGATGAGGCTGGCGTGGTTCCGGAACCTGCCCGTCACGGTCCGGGTGCCGCTGGTGGTCGCCGGCCTGATGATCGTGCTGGGCCTCGTGGCAAGCCAGGGCGTGCTGGCGGTGCTGGGCAGCCTTCAGGATGCCAGGTTGCGCGAAATCACGCGGCTTCATGTCGAGGGTCTTTCCGTGGCCCTCGGTCCTTTCGTGCCGCGGCAGGACGTCTGGGAGGTCTATGACGTTCTCGACCGGGCGCAGCGCGCCACCGACGGCCAACGCCTGCTGCTGACGCTTGTGGCCGACGACCAGGGGCGCGTGCTTGCGGCGACCGATCCGCGCCGCGCCCCGGTCGGCAGCGCCATCGCGCCGTTCACGGTCGATGCGGCGGCCCCGGAGGCCGTGCGCATGACCGGCCAGCGGGTGCTTCGCATAGCCGCGCCGCTCGTCTACCAGGATCGCAATGTGGGCCAGATCGTGACGGAGCTCGACGTGACGGACCTGCTGCAAGAGCGGCGGCGGGTCGGGCATTGGCTGCTGGTCGGCAACGTCGCCGCCACCGCGCTGCTGGGACTGGCGGGGTGGCTGGTCGTGGCGCGCCTGCTGCGGCCCATCGGCATTCTGGTGGAGGCGATGGGCGCCGAGACCGGGGTGCCCCACGCAATCCCGGACAGCCGGATGCCGCGCGGCGACCCGGGGCTGGTCCGGCTTTTCAGGACCTATAATGCCATGGCGGCGGCCGCAGAGGCGCGGGCCGAGGCCGAGCGTCGGCTGGCTGCCCGCGAACGCTTTGTCAGCCTCGGGCGGCTGTCCTCGTCGCTGGCGCACGAGATCAACAACCCGCTGGGCGGGCTGATGAATTCGGCCGATACGATCGCCAGCTACGCGCACCGACCCGAGGTGGTGCGCGAGGCCGCCGGCCTGATCCAGCGAGGTCTGTCGCATCTGCGCGATGTCAGCCGGGCGATCCTCGACCAGAACCGTCTGGACCGCGCGCAACAGCCCCTCTGCCCCGAAGACCTCGATGACCTGCGGCTGCTGTTCGGGCCCGAAGCGGCATCAAGCGCGCAGTCGCTGGACTGGCGGGTGGCAGCGGACGCGGCCGCGCTTGGCCGGCATCCGGCGGCGCCGGTTCGCCAGATCCTGCTGAACCTGCTGCTGAATGCGGGCGCTGCCGCGGGCCGGTCAGGGCATGTCGCGCTGGATGTCCGAAGCGGGCCAGACGGGCTGCATCTGGTCGTGGCCGACAGCGGCCCCGGCCTGTCGACCGATGATCTGGCGCGGCTGATGGCCTCGGGACCGGTCCCGCCGGGCGGAGGCGTCGGATTGCGGCTGGTGCATGATCTGGTGACGGGGCTTGGCGGCGAGATCCGCCATGCCCGCAGTTCGGAACGGACGGCGATCGAGGTGGTCCTGCCAACCGCGGGGGGCGCGGATGCTTGAGGGACGCCTGATCGTTCTTGTCGAGGATGACAGGATCGTCGGCGCCTCGCTGGTGCAGCGGCTCACGCTTGAAGGCGCCGAGGTGCAATGGCATCGCCACATGACGCGCGCCCTGCCCGCAATCCGCACCCCGCGGCTGCCCATCGACGCGGTGGTCTGCGATATCCGCCTCCCCGACGGAACGGGGGAAGAGCTGTTTCAGACCCTGCTGCGCACGACCGCACCGCCGCCCTTCCTCTTCATCACCGGGCAGGCCGACGTTGCGCAAGCCGTGCGCCTGATCCGCTCCGGGGCGGTTGACTACATCACCAAACCGTTCGAGATGAAGGGGTTTCTGGAAAAGCTGGCGACCATCCTGCAGCCCCGTGAAACCCGCGGCCTTCTGGAACAGACCGGCATCAGCCGACAGGCCCGCGCCGTGGATCGGCAGGCGGCAGAGGCGGCCGATCGCGATTCGCCGTTGCTGATCCTGGGTCAGCATGGTCTGGGCAAGGCGCGCCTCGCGCGGCTGATCCACGCCGCCTCGGACAGGCGCGCCGCGCCGGTCGTCACGCGCGATGCCTTCCGCGACCCGGTCGACGGTGACGAACTGGCGCGCGCGGCCGACCAGACAGGCGAGGGAACGTTGCTGATCGTGGGCATCGGCCGGTTGCCGGCCGAGGCGCAGGACAGGCTCAGCGGGCTGTTGCGCGGCGCTGCCTTCCGGCTGATCGGCACGGCCGGCATGCGGCTGCCGGAACGGGTGCAGGCCGGCGGGTTCCGGGCCGATCTTCACGACCACCTGTCGGCCCATGCCATCCTGGTCCCGCCGCTTGGCGCGCGGCCCGAGGATGCGGTCTGGCTGGCGGGCCGGCTGTTCGATCGCCTGAATGCGGGCCGCAGGTCCGGCCTTGCGGCCGCGACCGAGGAGGCGATCCGCCTTCATGACTGGCCCGGAAACGGACGCGAAATGCGGGCCCGCATCGCGCGCGGCATCGAGGCGGCGGAGGGTCCGCTGATCCTGCCCTCGGACATGTTTCCCGAGCAGGCCGCCCTGCCCGATCTTCGGCCCCTGTCCGATGTGCGCGATGCCGCCGAGCGTGCCCATATCCGGGGCGCGCTGGGGCGGACCGGCGGTCAGGTCGCCGAGGCGGCCCGGCTTCTGGGCATCTCGCGAACGACGCTGTGGGAAAAGATGCAGAAACTGGGACTGTGACCCGATCGCGGCGTTCGGATTTCCGGACATGGAAAAAAATTGTTCCGCATCAATATTTTGCCGCGCAGCAGCATGAGGCCAAATCGGGTCGCGCCACCACGTCCGACATCCTAGACTCGCTGCAGAAGTTCAGCCAGGGAGGACCCAGCCATGAAGTGCAACAGGTTGGTCGACGTCGGCCGCCGCCAGTTCCTGCGGGGCGGTCTTGTCGCCACCGCCGGCGCCGCCGCAGCGACCGTCGTCGGAACGGGACAGGCGCAGGCGCAAACGGCGCTGGCGCTTGTCGATTACCCCGCGAACCGTCTCGCGAACATTGCCGATCTTGCCGCCAACGAGCCGATGGATATCGGCTATCCCGATGCGGACAGCCCCGGCGTGCTGATCAAGCTGGGCAACGCCGTCGATGGCGGGGTCGGCCCCGATGGCGACATCGTGGCCTTTTCGGTGCTGTGCCCGCACAAGGGCTGGATGCTCAGCTACAACGCAGGCGACCGGACGCTGAATTGCCCGGGCCATCACTCGCGGTTCGACTGCGAATCCGGCGGTCAGCAGATCTGGGGCCATGCCACGCAGAACCTGCCGCAATTCAGGCTGCGGGTCGAGGATGACGGCGACATCTTCGCCGATGGCGTGGACGAGCTGATCTATGGCCGTCTGTCGAACGTGCTGGCCTAGGGGGACCGTATCATGGCATTCAAGCGTCAAGTCGGCCGGCTGCCGATCATTCCCGCCGATGCGCAGGAATTCAACGTCACCTGCCACTACTGCATCGTGGGCTGCGGCTACAAGGCCTACACGTGGCCGATGAACCGGCAGGGCGGGACGGCGCCGGAGCAAAACAAGTTCGGCGTCGATCTGAGCGAGCAGCAGGTCATGGATGCCGAGGCCTGGTATGCACCCTCGATGTATAATGTGGTCCGCCAGAACGGCCGCGACGTTCAGCTGGTGGTCAAGCCGGACGTGAACTGTTCGGTGAATTCGGGCCTCGGCTCGATCCGGGGCGCGCGGATGGCCGAGAACCGCCCCAGCCGCGTCACCGGCACCCAGGCGCAGCGCCTGTCGGACCCGCTGGTCTGGCGCAACGGCGTCTGGCAGCCGACCTCGTGGGACGACGCGCTGGATCTGGTGGCGCGCGTGACGGCGAAGGTCGTCACCGAAGGCTCGGAGGATGACCTCGTGGTCTCGATGTTCGACCACGGCGGCAGCGCCGGCGGCTACGAGAACACCTGGGGCACCGGAAAGCTGTATTTCGAGAGCATGAAGGTAAAGAACTGCCGCATTCACAACCGGCCCGCATACAATTCCGAAGTGCATTCCTCGCGCGACATGGGCTTGGATGAACTGAACTACGCCTACAAGGACTACACGCTGACCGACACGATCTTCATGCTCGGCGCGAACTCGATGGAGACGCAGACCAACCTGTATCTGAACCACATGGTACCGGGCCTGCAGGGCGGCGCAAGGATGGTGGTGGTCGACCCGCGCCGCACGCTGACCATCGCCTCGTCCGAACAGTATGCGGGGCCGGAGAACGTGCTGCACCTTGCGATCAAGGAAGGCACCGATCTGGCGCTGTGCAACGCGATCCTGACCGAGATCGTCGACAAGGGCTGGACCGATGCCGAATTCATCGCAGCCTCGACCTTCCCCGATGGCGTGGCGGTCGCGCAGGACGACGCCCACCCCGCAAGCCTCGGCAGTCTCGAGCATGCGATGACGGCCTGCCGACTGTCCCTGGACGAGGCGGCCGAGATCTGCGGCGTGCCGGCAGCCGACATCGCCAGGGCCGCCGAATGGATCGCCGGGCCGCACGAGGATGGCAGCCGCCGCAAATGCGTGACCTGCTATGAAAAGGGCATCATCTGGGGCAACGACAACTACCGCACGATCGGTGCCATCGTGAACATTGCGCTGGCCACGGGCAATGTCGGCCGCGAAGGCGGCGGGGTCTGCCGTCTGGGCGGCCACCAGGAAGGCTACTACCGCCCGGGCGATGCCCATGTCGGCCGACCCGCGGAATACATCGACCAGTTCCTGATCCGTGGCCTTGGCGGGGTGCACCATATCTGGGCCTGCGACCACTACAAGACGACGCTGAACGCCTCGGAGTTCAAGCGCGTGCACAAGCGGCGGTCCGACATCGTGAAGGATGCGATTGACGCTGCGGCGGGCGGCACGCGCGAGCAGGTGGTGGATGCCATCGTCTCGGCGATCAACGCGGGCGGGCTGTTCGTGGTGGACGTGGACATCATCCACAGCCAGATCGGCCAGAACGCCCATGTCATCCTGCCGGCCTGCGAAGCCAACGAGATGAACCTGACCTCGATGAACGGCGAGCGGCGCCTGCGGCTGTCCGAGAAATACATGGACCCCTGGGGCAACGCCAAGCCCGACGCCCTGATCGCGGCAGGCGTTGCCCAGGCGATGGAGCGTGTGCTGCGCGAGATGGGCAACGACGCCTATGCCGACCAGTTCAAGGGCTATGACTGGGCGACCGAGGAAGACGCCTTCATGGACGGTTACAACAAGGGCAACCCCGAAGTGACCTATGAGCGTCTGCGCGCGATGGGCAACAACGGCGTGCAAGAGCCGGTCACGGGGTTCGAGAACGGCCAGTTGATCGGCACCGAGCGCCTTTACAGCGACGGGCGTTTCACCCGGCACGGGCGCGAGGATGGCAAGGCGCTGTTCTGCGCGGCGGGCTGGCGCGGCTGGCAGGCACCGGGCAAGGCGCGCGAGCAGGCGGCGCACCGGTTCTGGATCAACAACGTCCGGGCCAACATCTTCTGGCAGAACCAGTTCCTCGACCAGAAGAACGATTTCGTGCAGGACCGCTATCCCCACCCTTTTGTCGAGATGCATCCCGACGACATGGTGGAACTTGGCCTGAACCCGGGCGACCTGCTCGAGATCATCAACGACAACGGCGTGACGCAGGGCATGGCCTATCCGATGCCCACGCTGAAGCGCAACACCGTGGCGATGGTGTTCGGATCGCCGGCGGGCAGCCAGGGCAATGTGGTGAACCCCGGGGTGAACGAACTCGTGCTGCCGGACTACAAGCACTGCTGGGGCGACATCCGCAAGATCTCGGATGCCACGCCGCAGACTGCCGGGATCTCGTTCAAGTCGCCTGAGGCGGTGCTGTAAGGCGCCTGTCGAACCGACCCGCGCCCCGATGGGGGTGCGGGCCCCTCCACGCCCGGGTGCAGATCATGGCTGACGCGATCCCCCCCGCCCGCCGTCCCGTCAGGGCCGGTCCTGTCGGTCGATGCGGCACGGTTGCGCGCCGTGGCCGCGGCTGCGCCCGTTCCCGACACCGAAGGCTTGGCGCTTGACCAGGCCTGCGGCCGTGTTCTGGCGGGTTCGGTGGCGGCGGCCTCTGCCCTGCCGCCCTTCGACACCTCCGCGATGGATGGCTACGCGATGCGGCTGCCCGACCTGACCGGTGCGGGGCCTTGGCAGCTGACCGTCGCGCTGCAGATCGCCGCAGGCACGACGGCGGCCCATGCGCTTGCGCCGGGCAATGCCGCACGGATCCTCACCGGCGCGCCGATCCCCGCCGGAGCGGATGCGGTGGTGATGCAAGAGCACGTCACCCGCAGCGGCGACCGGATCACGCTGACCCGACGCCCACGCCCCGGCCAGAACATCCGCCGACGCGGCGAGGATGTGGCATCCGGCGCCCAGGCATTGCCGCCGGGCGTTGCGCTGACCCCGCCGCGGCTGGCGCTGCTGGCCGGCTGCGGCCTGCCGCGGGTGACGGTAAGGCGGCGCGTGCGGGTGGCGATCCTGTCAACCGGCACTGAACTGGCCGAGCCGGGCCGCCCGCTTGCCCCCGGCCACATCCACAACTCGAACCGTGTCCTTCTGCGCAGCACGCTGGCGCGCCTTGCCTGGACCGAAACGACGGATCTGGGGATCCTTCCCGACAACCCGCATGCGATCCGCGCCACGATCCGGCAAGCGGCGCTGGCGCATGACGTGATCATCTCCTCGGGCGGGGTTTCGGTTGGCGAAAGGGATCATATCCTCGATGTCCTGCGCGCCGAGGCGGCGGAGCTCGAGGTGCTGAAGATCGCGATCCGCCCCGGCAAGCCTCTGACGGTCGGCCGCCTTGGTGCCACGCTGTATTTCGGCCTTCCGGGGAACCCCTATGCGGCCGCGATCACCTTTGCGCAGATCGCCCGGCCCGCCCTGCGCAAGATTGCGGGCCTGACCGAGGACCCCGATTCCTGGCTGCCCGGCATCGCCGGTTTCACCTATCATCGCAGGATGGCAAGGCGCGAATATGTGCCCGTCACCTGGTCGCGGCGCGACGCCGTGGGGCGCCCCGTGCTGGACCGGCTGGGTCAGGGGGCCTCGGCCTCGCTTTCCCCGATCGCCGCGGCCATGGGCATCGCGGTGATTCCGCCAGAGCTGGCAACCGTCCATCCGGGCCAGCCGCTTCGGGTCGAGGTCCTGGCCGAGTGACCCTGCCGCTTGCGACGGGGGCGCAGCGGTCGGATCACGACCGACACCTGCGGCACGTTCCGGCCCTTCGGCAGCCTGGCCGTCCGGCAGGCGAACGGGGCCTCGCCCGGGCGGGCACGTTCTCAGCCCCGCCGGCGGAAGGTGACGTAACGGGGCGGGCGTCCCTCGCGCAGGGCCTTCTGCTCATAGCGGGTGCTGATCCAGTCGGGCCACGGGACATCGCTGTCGGCGACCAGATCGAAGCCGGCCGGGGGAACCTCTTCCAGGGTCTGGCGGATATAGTCGGGTATGTCGCTGGCCACCCGGAACTCGGCACCCGGCCGCGTCACCCGCGCCAGCGGCAACAGATGTTCGGGCGTGACGAAGCGGCGGCGATGATGGCGCGCCTTGGGCCAGGGATCGGGATACATCAGGAACACCCGGTCAAGGCTTGCATCGGGCAGCACGTCCATCAGGTCGCGCGCATCGCCGGGATGAACGCTGACATTGCCGACCCCGGCGGCGCGGATCTTGCCCAGCAGCATCGCGACGCCGTTGATGAAGGGCTCGCATCCGATGATGCCGATGCCGGGATAGGTGGCGGCCATGTGCACCAAGTGCTCGCCGCCGCCAAAGCCGACCTCCAGCCAGACCGGGCGTTCATCGCCGAAGATCGCCGAGGGCGAGATCGGCAGGCGCTGCGGATTTTCGGACAGGGTGATGCCGCGCGGGCGCAATTCGCCCAGATCGTCGCTGAGATAGCCCTTCTGACTTTGCCGCAGGGTCTTGCCATGCCGGCGGCCATAGAAGTTGCGGCGCGGCGGATGCGGATCGAAGGGGGTTTTCGGCGTCTCTGTCATGGCGCGCACCTGCCGCAACGCCGCGCCCGGGTCAAGCCCGCCCAGCGATGGCGGGCGGTGCGGAAGGCCCGGGGGATGTCCCCCGGACCCGTGGCCAGACGACCGGGATCAGGCGTCCAGCTTTTCGACCTTCGGGGCGGCCTTGGCGATCTCGATGCGGCGCGGCTTCAGCGCCTCGGGGATCTCGCGGACAAGGTCGATATGCAGCATCCCGTCGACATGGCTGGCGCCATCGACGCGCACATGATCGGCAAGCGTGAACTTGCGCTCGAAGGCGCGGGTGGCGATGCCGCGATGCAGATAGGTGCGGCCGTCATCTTCCTCGGTCTTGCGGGCCGAGACGATCACGGCGCCGTCGCGGACCTCGACATTCAGGTCGTCGGCACCGAAGCCGGCCACCGCGATCGAGATGCGATAGGCATCCTCGCCGGTCTTCTCGATGTTGTAGGGCGGATAGGTCGGCACGGCCACATCTGCGGCCAGGGCACGATCGACGACATCGGCAAGCCGGTCAAAGCCAACCGAGGCACGATAAAGGGGGGTCAGGTCAAAGTTACGCATGGTCACATCCTTTCACAAGCGATGCTATGGGTGATGCCCCCCGACAGTCCGGGCGGGCCTTTCCGACGCCATTCCGGCCGCCGGCAGGGATGATCTAGGCGCGCCCCGGCGCCGTTCAAGGGCCTTTTTCATGCGATCCGCGATCAGGCGACGACGCCCAGCCCCTCGGGGCGCGGGCCGCCCGTCGCCCAGTCCAGCAGTTGCACGGTGTGGACAACCGGCAGGCCGGTCGCGCCGCCGATCTGCATCATGCAGCCGATATTGCCGGCCGCGATGATCTGCGGTGCGGTTGCCTCGAGGCTGGCGACCTTGCGCCGCCGCAGTTCGGATGACAACCCGGGCTGCAGCAGGTTGTAGGTGCCGGCCGAGCCGCAGCACAGATGCGGGTCCGCCGGTTCGACCACATCAAAGCCCGCCCGCGTCAGCAGCGCGCGCGGCGCCGACTTGATCTGCTGGCCATGCTGCAACGAGCAGGCCGAATGATAGGCCACCCGCGCGCCGCGTCCCTCGTCGCGCGCACGGTCCGGCAGGCCAAGATCGGCAAGGAACTCGCTGACATCCCGCGCCAGGGCGGCGACCCGCGCGGCCTCGGCGGCGATGTCGTCGCCGGCGAAGAGATGCCCGTAATCCTTGATCGTCGTGCCGCAGCCCGAGGTGTTCACGACGATCGCGTCCAGCGGGCCCGTGCCCTCGGCCGCCAGCAGCCGGGCGATGCTGTCGCGGGCGCGGGCCTTGGCGTCCTGCTGCTGGCCCATGTGCAGCGTCAGCGCACCGCAGCAACCGAACCGTTCGGGGATCACCACCTCGCAGCCGGCGCGGCGCAGCAACCGGATGGTGGCGTCGTTTATGTCGGTGTTCAGCGCCCTCTGCGCGCAGCCGATCATCAGCGCGACCCGCGCGCGGCGTTCCCCGATGGGCGCAAAGGTCTGGCCGTCATCGTTGCGGCTGACCGGGGGGATGCGCGCCGGCGCCATGTCCAGCATCGCCCGCAGCCGGGGGTCCGGCATAAGCCGCGCGAAGGGCCGCGCCAGCCGGGCGCCGAACATCGCCAGCCGGAACCGGCCGGGATGGGGGATCACGCTTTTCAGCAGCCAGCGCAGCGCCCGGTCGCGCCAGGGGCGACGATAGGTCGCCTCGATATGGGCGCGGGCGTGATCGACCAGATGCATGTAGTGGACGCCCGAGGGGCAGGTGGTCATGCAGCTGAGGCAGGACAGGCAGCGGTCGACATGCTTGACGGTCTTGGCGTCGGCGGGTCGGCCCGCCTCGAGCATGTCCTTGATGAGGTAGATGCGGCCGCGCGGGCTGTCCAGCTCGTCGCCCAGCACCTGATAGGTCGGGCAGGTCGCGGTGCAGAAGCCGCAATGCACGCAGGTCCGCAGGATCTGGTTCGACCGCGCCACCGCAGGGTCCCGCAGCTGATCGGCGGTGAAATTGGTCTGCATCAGTCGACCCCCGTGAAGATGCCGCGCGGATCGAAACGCTGGCGCAGCCCGGATTCAAGCCGGCGGGCAACCGGGTCGGGCGCCGGCAGCACCATCGTCGCGGCGCCCGCGATCCGGCGGGCATGGCCCGAAAAGCGCGGCAGCACCGGCAATTCGTCGCGGGGCAGGCGCAGATGGATCAGCGCGCCGCCCCAATCCATCATCAGGGGCGCGGGCAGGCCGGAAAGGATGCCGGCGGCCTCGCCCGGCCGGCAGACGATCCGCCACAGATCGCCCTCGCCGGGCGCCGGGCGAAGCCGCGTCCAGACCTCATCGGCCGCCTCGACGATCTCGCCGAACTCCGCAAGACGCCTGCGCAGTGCGGCGGCGCGGATCCCGACCGAGCCTTCCAGCCCCTCGAGGCGGATCAGCGCGCCCTGCCCGGGCAGCCACGCGGCGCCGCTGACGTCAAAGGGGCGGGTCAGCGCGGCGGTCAGCGCGGCCACCGCGCCGGGCGCGTCCAGCGCGGTAAGGGCAAGCGTCTGGCGCACGGGCGGCACCGGAAAGGTGCGCAGCGACAGCTGTGTCAGCACGCCCAGACGTCCCCGGCTGCCGGCCATCAGCTTGACCAGGTCATAGCCGGTGACGTTCTTCATCACCCGGCCGCCATTCTTCACGATCTCGCCATGCCCGTCGACAAGACGCACCCCGATCAGCGAATCGCGGGCCGCCCCAGCCTGCACCCGCCGCGGTCCGGATGCGTTCGCGCCGACCACCCCGCCGATGGTGGCCCCCGGCGCGTCCGGCGGCTCGAAGCCCAGCATCTGCCCCTCGGCGGCAAGCAGGGCGCGCAGCTCGTGCAGCGGCGTGCCGGCCTGCACCACCAGCGTCAGCGCCTCGGGCTCGTAGAGGCTGACCCCGGCAAGCCCGGTCGTGTCCAGCCGCTGTCCCAGCCCCTCGCCCGGCCAAAGCCCCGTGCCGCCCCCGATGATGGCCAGCTGCTCGCGCGCATCGCGGATCATCGCGGCCAGCGCCGCCTCGCTGTCAGGCCGCATGGGACGCGGGGTCCGGACGTGCCTCGCGACGGCTGGCCGACACCGACAGCGGAAAGACCTTGGCCGCGTTCAGCAGCCAGCGCGGGTCGAACACGTCCTTCACGCGCATCTGCGCCTCGAGATCGGCGGGCGCATACTGGTCGCTCATCAGGTCGCGCTTCTCGATGCCGACGCCATGCTCGCCGGTCAGGCAGCCGCCGACCTCGACACAGAGGCGCAGGATGTCCGCCCCCAGGGCCTCGGCCCGGTCCAGATCGCCCTCGGCATTGGCGTCGTAGATGATCAGCGGATGCATGTTGCCGTCGCCCGCATGGAACACGTTGGCCACAGCAAGGCCGTATTCGCGCGACAGCTCCCCGATCCGGCGCAGCACCGCCGGCAGGGCCGAGACCGGGATGGTGCCGTCGAGGCAGATGTAGTCGCCCATCTGCCCCATCGCGCCGAAGGCCGATTTGCGGCCCAGCCAGATGCGCCGTGATTCGTCCTCGCTGCGGCTTTCGCGGAATTCGACCGGCGCGAAGGACAGCGCGATCTCGCGGATGAGGGCCAGTTGCTCGTCGATCTCGGGGTCGGTGCCCTCGACCTCGACGATCAGCAGCGCCTCGCAATCGGGATAGCCGGGATGGGCATGGGCCTCGGTCGCGCGGATGCAGGGCCGGTCCATGAACTCGATGGCGACGGGCAGGACTCCGGCGCGGATGATCGCCGCCACGCAGGCGCCCGCCGTCTCGCTGCTGTCAAAGCCGATCAGCACCGGCCGCGCACCCGAGGGTTTCGGCAGGATGCGCAGCGTGGCCTCGGTGACGATGCCAAGCTGTCCTTCCGATCCGCAGACGACGCCCAGCAGGTCAAGGCCCGGTGCCTCGCCCATCGGGCCGCCCAGCTCGACGATGCTGCCGTCCATCAGCACCATCGTCACGCCCAGAAGGTTGTTGGTGGTGACACCGTATTTCAGGCAATGCGCACCGCCCGAGTTCATGCCGATATTGCCGCCGATGGCGCAGGCCAGCTGGCTTGAGGGATCGGGCGCGTAGAAGAACCCCTGCCCGTCCACCGCAGCCGACACCGACAGGTTGGTGCGCCCCGCCTGCACCCGGATCAGCCGGTCGCCCGGCGCGATTTCCAGCACCGCGTTCATCCGCGCAAGCCCGATCACCACCGCATCGGCCGTCGGCATCGAGCCGCCCGCCAGGCTGGTGCCGGCCCCGCGCGGCACCACCGGAACGCCGAGCCGGTGACAGACCGCCATCAGCCGCGCGACCTCGTCGGTCGAGCCTGGCAGCACCACCGCCAGCGGCGGACAGCGATAGGCCGACAGCGCGTCGCATTCATAGGCGCGGGTCTCGGCCGCGTCGTCGATCACCATGCCCGCGCCGGCCTGCCGCAGCGCCGCGACGATGGCCTCGCGGCGGTCCAGGACCGATGCGTCGGGTTGCGGCATCTGCATCATGGCGACGGCCCTCCCCGGCCGATTGCGCTGCGGCGTGCAGCCCGGGCGCCATGCCCTCACCGGCAGGCGCAGGCAAGGCACCGGCATGCCATCGGCGCCGTGGCGATACTCCGGGCGAGCCACCATCTTCCGCGAGGCCGACTGCTGCGTCAAGGGCGCGCCGCGCGTCGCGGGCCGGCCCGCATCGGGGCTTTCGCGCGACGCCCGCGCAGCCTAAAGCTGTGGGATGAGGATCGACACGCTTCTGATGGGCGGCCTGCTGAGCGCGGCGGATCTGGCGGCGGTGCTGCTGCTGTTCGTCGCCTGGCTTGGCATCGGCTGGCTGACCGAGCGGCCGCCGGCAGGGCGACCCTCTGTCTCGGTGCTGATGACGCGGTTCCGGCGCGAATGGATGCTGCATTTCCTGACCCGAGAGCCGCGCATCTTCGACGGCAACATCCTGGCCAGCCTGCGCGAGGGCACCGCCTTCTTCGCCTCGGCCTGCATGATCGCGACCGGCGGCATCCTTGCGCTGATCGGCAATACCGAACAACTGCGCGGGCTGGCGCGCGAATTCGACCTGGAACGCGGCACCGCGCTGCTGTGGGAGCTCAAGCTGCTGGTGACGATGTTCTTCGTCGTCAACGCCTTCCTCAAATTCGTCTGGTCGCACCGTCTGTTCGGCTATTGCGCGGTGATGATGGCCGCCGTGCCCAACGATCCGGCCGACCCCTCGGCGCGCGACCGGGCCATGCAGGCGGCGGATCTGAACATCACCGCCGCGCGCAGCTTCAACGCCGGGCTGCGCAGCGTCTACTTCGCGATCGGCTCCCTTGGCTGGCTGGCCGGGCCCTGGGCGCTGATACTGGGCACCGCGGTGGTGCTGTTCGTCACCTGGCGGCGCGAATTCGCCTCGACCTCGCGGCGGGTCATCCTGCGCAGTCTGCCAGCGGCCGCGCTGCCCGCTCATGCAGCACCGCCGCCGTCAGCACCAGCGCGCCCACGGCCGTAAGCGCGATCCCGACCAGCCCCGGCGAGCGCCAGCCCCATCCCGCGGCCAGCGCCAGCCCCGCCAGGAACGGACCCAGCGCGTTCGCCGCGTTGAAGGCGGCGTGGTTCATCGCGGCGGCCATGTTCTGCGCGCGGCCCGCCACGTCCATCAGCCGGGTCTGAAGCGGGATCACCAGCCCCGCGCCGGCGGCCAGCAGGAACGAGGACAGCACCATCAGCGGCCAGTTGCCAACCGCCAGCGAGGCAAAGCCCTGCGTCAGCGCCATGGCCGCAAGGCTGACATAGGCGGCACGGATCTGGCCCAGACGCTCTGTCACGCGGCCCGCGACCCAGGTGCCAAGCGTGCCGCCCACGCCGAACATCGCCAGCGCCAGCGGGATCGCCCAGCCCGGCGCATCGGTCGTGGCCAGCATCGCGGCGGTGAGGAAGGCATAGACGGCGAACAGCCCGCCGAAGCCGATAGCGCCCACGGCCAGCACCCACAGCACGCGCGGATTGCGCAGCGCCTGCAATTCGTCCAGCGGGCGGGCATGGGGATTTCCACCGACGCGCGGGGCCAGCCGCAGGATCGCCCAGGCCGACAGCAGCGCCAGAACGCCGGGCAGCGCAAAGCCCCAGCGCCAGCCGATGCCCTGCCCCAGCGCCCCGGCCAGCGGCACGCCGATGATGTTGGCCACCGTCAACCCGATGATGACCTGCGCGGCACCGCGGGCACGCTGCGCCGCGGGCAGGGCATCGGCCGCATACAGCATCGCCACGCCCAGGAAGCCGCCATGCGGCAGGCCGGCCATGAAGCGCATTCCGGTCAGCGCGGCCAGTCCCGGCATCACCGATGCCAGCAGGTTCACCACCCCGTAGAAGGCCATCAGCGCCGCCAGATAACGCCGGCGCGGCAGCCGCGCCCCCATCAGCGAGGTCAGCGGCGCGCCGACCACCACGCCCAGCGCATAGGCGCTGATGACATGGCCGGCCTGCGGATCACTGATCCCCAGATCGGCGGCGAAATAGGGCAGCAGCCCCATCGCCGCGAATTCCGAGGTGCCGATGGCAAAGGCCCCCAGCGCAAGCGCCAGGATGGCGTGACGAAAATCACGGGAATCGGTCATGGTCGGTCCTGTCGGCTGTTCGCGCCAACATCATGCCGCGGCGCAGCAAATACAAGCGCCGCGGGGCGCGCGGCAGGGTTGCGCGCACTGCAAGGCGCACGGCGCTACAGATGCCCGCGGCGGACCATCACCCAGACGACGACTGCCGCCAGCACCAGCAGGCCAAAGCTGACCGAGGCCGCAAAGCTGATCGCCCGGCCGCGCCAGCGGCTCAGCTCGCCCAGGGGTCGCAGATGCGCGGTCAGCGCGGCGTGGGCGCGGCCCAGGCTTGTCAGGTCCAGTTGGCGGGCGATGCGGGGCTGGGCGCTGATCCGGTCGGCCTCGGCCAGCCGCGCGGCCGACTTGCGCAGCTTGCGCGGCAGGGCCCCGCCGCGACGCGCCATCATCACATGCAGCGGCGGCCGTTCGCCCCGGCGCGCCCCGCCAAAGCGGGCCACCATCAGGCGCGACACCTCGTCGGCCATGTCGTGGATGTCGTGAAAGCTGTGGACATCGCGGCTCATGGCGGCAGGATAGACGGGATGGCGGCCAGGCACCAGACGCCGTAGGATCGAGGCCATGAAGCTGACTCACACCATCACCGGGCAGGACAGCGGCCTGCCCGTCATCATCGCGCACGGACTTTTCGGGCAGGGCCGCAACATGGGCGCGCTGGCCCGGCGGCTTGGCGCGACGCGGCGCGTCGCCGTGCCGGACATGCGCAACCACGGCGACAGCCCGCAGCATGACGATCACGGCTATGCCGCGCTGGCCGGAGATCTGGCCGGACTGATCGGGGAGCTGGGCGGCAAGGCGGACCTCGTTGGCCATTCAATGGGCGGCAAGGCGGCGATGGCCTGCGCGCTGACGCGACCCGACCTGATCCGCAAGCTGGTGATCATGGACATCGCGCCGGTCGCCTACGGCCACAGCCAGACCCACCTGATCGATGCGATGGAGTCGCTGGACCTGGCGCAGATCGCCCGACGCAGCGAGGCCGATGCGGCACTGGCCAGGACCGTCGAAAGCCCCGGCCTGCGGGCCTTTCTGCTGCAGTCGCTGGACCTGAAGGCGCAGCCACCGCGATGGCGCCTGAACCTGCCGGTCCTGCGCCGCAGCATGGAGACCATCACCGGCTGGCCGGGCGATCTGCCCGGGGGCCGCTTCGAGGGGCCGGTGATGGCGCTGCTGGGGGCCGAATCGGATTACGTCGATGCGGCGGGCCAGCGGGCCTTGCGCGCGCTGTTTCCGCAGGTGCGGGTGGTGACGCTGAAACAGGCCGGACACTGGCTGCACGCCGACGCGCCTGAAGCGGTGGCCGACACGCTGGCCGCGTTCCTGGGCGCCGGCTGAGGCGCCTCAGCCGCAATCCAGGTCGAATCGCGCCACCCCGCTATCGCCGGGGATTCGGGTGGTCATGCTGCCGGGAATGACCACGCAGCCGGTGGCCTGCGCGGCCGCCATCGCCATCTGCGCGGGCACGTCGACACGCTGCGCCCGGCCCAGATAGCCCATCCGCACGACCTCGGCCTCGGTCGCCTTGTGGAACACGACGAAGTCGCGGCCCTCGACGACCACCTCACGGCGTTCCCCCCCGAACATGTCGGGCGACTGGCTGGCACAAGCGGCTAGCAGCAGGGTAAAGATCAGGCCGGTGAGAACGCGCATGAGACAGATGTCGCATAGCACGGTTAAGAAAGGATTAATGGCGACCGCCCGGGATGCTTCGGCGGCCGGGTTCAGCCCTGCCGCTGATCGTCCAGGCGCTCGGCCAGCGCCTCGGCGCGGGCGGCCAGTTCGGCCATCGCCTCCTTCAGGTCGGCAGGGATCACCGGCACTTCGACGCGCGCCGGGTTCGACTGCAGCCGGTTCAGATGCCGCTCGGCCTTCTCGGCGCGTTCCTCCATCGTGCAGAACCGATCCGCCAGCATCAGCCCGGCCAGAAGCAACAGCCGCGGCTCGGGCATCCGCCCGGCCTGTTCAAGGATCTGCTGCGCCTCGGCATCCAGAAGAGCGGCGGCCCGCTTCAGCAGCTTTTCCTCGCCATCCTGCGCACCAAGGCGGTAATCCTTGTGCCCGATCGTGAATTCGACTTCGGCCATCACCGGTCCCCGTCCTCGCGCATGCCATCGGCATTGCTGCTGTCCTGCGCGGCATAGGGCCGCCGATCCTCGGCCGCATCGCCGCGGGCCCCGTCGTCGTCGACCGCCTCATCCTCGGGCACACCGGCCGAATCGCCGGCGACCTCGGGCAGCACCGCATCCTCGACATCGCGCGGCTGCGTGGGCCGGGCGTCATGCGGCGCCAGAAGCCGTTCCAGTTCGAGCATGATATCGCCCATCTGCGCGATCTCGGCGGCGCGGGCGGCGCGCAGCGCCTCGATCTCGGCCTCCAGCGCCTCGATGCTGGCCTGTTCGGCGCCGCCATCGCCGCGCGCCGCCTCGATCAGCGCGCGGTTCGCGGCGGCAAGGTCGTCATTGGCCGCCGCCAGCCGCGCCGCCTGTTCGGAAGCGCCGCCCAGACGGTTGCGCGCCTCGGCCAGCGTCGCCTCCAGCGGACCGCCCTGATCGGTGCGCAGCGCCGCCAGTTCGGCGGCAAGCCGGGTGTTCTGGGCCTGAAGCTCTGCAAGCTGGTCGCGAAGCGCCGCATCGGGTTCGGCGGCGAAGGTGCCGGGACGCCCCGCCCCGCCCTCGAGCAACTGGTCGATGCGGTCCAGCGCGGCGCTGAGGCGGCGTTCGCTGACGGAGATGTCTGTCATCGCGTCGGTCCTTCGGTGACGTCAGTTCCGGTTTTGGCACCCGTGAGGCGATATGACAAGAACGGGCGGGAAAATCCCGCCCGCCCCTCGTTTACCGGTCCAGGCCTCAGCCCAGTTCCCGCCGTTCGGCCAGCAGGCCGCGGACCAGCGCCCAGCAGGCGCCCAGCAGCACCAGCGTGAAGGGAAACCCGGTCGAGACCGCCATCGCCTGAAGCGCCGTCAGGCCGCCTCCCAGCAACAGCGCGATCGCCACCAGCCCCTCGAAGCTGCACCAGAAGATGCGCTGCGCGACGGGCGAGTTCACCTTGCCGCCAGCGGCGATGGTGTCGATCACCAGCGAGCCGGAATCCGAGGAGGTGATGAAGAACACCACGACGAGGATGATCCCGACAAAGCTGGTGATCGCGGTCAGCGGCAGTTGCGACAGCATCTGGAACAGCTTCAGCTCCAGCGCCGCGTCCGTGATGCCGGCAAAGCCGCCCAGCGTCATGCCGATGGCGGTGCCGCCCAGCGCGGTCATCCACAGCACCGAGATCAGCGACGGCACGATCAGCACGGCAATCAGGAACTGGCGCACCGTGCGGCCGCGCGAGACGCGGGCGATGAACATGCCCACGAAGGGAGACCAGCTGATCCACCAGGCCCAGTAGAAGGCCGTCCAGCCCTGGCGGAAATTGTCGTCATCCCGTCCGAAGGGGTTCGACAGCGGCAGCAATTCCCGCGCATAGGCGCCCAGATTGCCGAAGAAGCCGCGCAGGATGTCCATCGTCGGGCCGACCGCCATCACGAAGAACAGCAGGATGATCGCAAGGACCATGTTGATCTCGGACAGCCGCTTGACGCCCTTCTCGACCCCCAGCACCACCGACGCCCCGGCGACGATGGTGATCAGCACGATCAGCACGATCTTGGTCAGGTTCGAGTTGGGGATGCCGAACAGGAAGTTCAGCCCCGCCGTCGCCTGCTCGGCCCCGAAGCCCAGCGAGGTCGCCAGCCCGAAGATCGTCGCGAAGACCGCAAGAACGTCGATGACATGGCCGGGCCAGCCCCAGACCCGCTCGCCCAGCAGCGGATAGAAGACCGAGCGCATCGTCAGCGGCAGGCCCTTGTTGTAGGCAAACAGCGCCAGCGCCAGCGCGACCACGGCATAGATCGCCCAGGGGTGCAGGCCCCAGTGGAAGATGGTCGCGGCCATGCCCAGCCTGCGGGCGCCCAGCTCGTCGCCCTCGGCCCCGCCAAGCGGCGCCCAGTCGGTGCGCACCCCGCCCTCGACCACGGTGCCGCCGAAGGCGGTCTCGAAATGGCTGATCGGCTCGCTGACGCCATAGAACATCAGCCCGATGCCCATGCCGGCGGCGAACAGCATCGCGAACCAGCCGGTCAGGCTGAAATCGGGCGTCGCCTCGGGGCCGCCCAGCCGGATCGAGCCCAGCGGCGACAGGATCAGGCCGATGCACAGCAGGACGAAGATGATGCCCGAGATCAGGAAGAACCAGTCCAGCTTGCTGGTCAGGAAGTTGCGCATCCCGTTGAAGAACGGCTCGAGCTGGGTCGGAAACAGCAGCGTCAGAACGGTGAAGGCGACGATCGCCAGGGCCGAGATCATGAAGACCGGGTTGTGGATGTCAAAGCGGAACGGCTTCACGCCCTCGATGTTGTTCTGACCGATCTGGTAATTGGTGTCGATCAGCTCGGTCGGGCCCTCGGGCGCCGGCAGCGCCTCGACATCGGGGGCCGGCTTGTCCGCGAAGCGGCCACTCAGCGCGTCGCGTTCGCGCAGCCGGTCGCCGGGCTGCCCCTTGAGGTTGCGACGGGCGCCGTCGGAGGTGCGTTTGTCTGGCATACGTCCCTTTTCCTTGTGCAGGTGCGGATCGCGCCATGCCCCATCGGGCATGGCGGCGTCCCACCATGTTTTCAGCTTTCCGCGTGATCTGCACAGCATGGCCGAGGCGGGGGAAATTTGCGTGCCACAGCGACCAGTCGTGTCCCGTATGCGACGTTGCGCCGCGGCTGCATCCCCGCTTGACCGCAAACCCGGCCTGTGACGCAGTGTGCGCCAGGATCGGCAGTGACGGCGAGGGTCGCATGGCAAGGCACAACCGAAGTTTCGTGGTCATCGGCCTCGGTGCCTTCGGCAGCGTGGTCGCCTCGGAACTGGCCCGATTCGGCAATCGCGTTCTGGGCATCGACAAGGACCACCGGCGGGTCGCCGCCCTGGCCGACCAGCTGTCAAGCGTCGTCATCCTGGACGCCACCGACGAGGGCGCGCTGCGCGAGGCGGGCGCAGACCGCTATGACGTGGGGATGGTGTCGATCGGCAACGATCTGGAAAGCAACGTCATCGCGGCGATGAACCTGCGCCTGATCGGGGTGACGACCGTCTGGGCCAAGGCCGACAGCCGCACGCATCACCGCATCCTGTCGAAGATCGGTGCCGACCGGGTGGTCATGCCCGGCCTCGAGGTCGGACGGCACACGGCGCAGATGCTGAACAACCCGGCGGTGCAGGATTATGTCTCGCTTGGAAACGGTTTCTCGGTCGTGAACCTGCTGGTGCCGCAGGATCTTGCCGGACGCCCGCTGTCCGATCCCGGATGCGGGCCGGGCGTCACGGTGCTGGGCATCATGCGCGGCACGGAATTCATCGCCCCCGCGCAGGACGGCGCGGCGCTGCGCCAGGGCGACCGGCTGCTTCTGCTGGGCAAGCGGGTCGATCTGACGCGCTTTGGCAACCAGCTGTGAGATCGCGCCTGCGCCCGCTGCCGGCGCTGCGCCGCTGGCTGGCCCGCACCCCGCCGCCGGCGGTCCTTGCGGTCCTTTACATGGCGCTGATCGCGACCGGCGGGCTGGCCTTCCTGCTGCCGGTGATGACGACCGAACCCATCGGCCTGACGGATGCGCTGTTCACCGCGACCTCGGCGGTGACGGTGACCGGGCTTGCGGTTGTCGACACCGAACTTGCACTGACCTTCTGGGGCCAGCTTGTGCTGGCGGTCCTGATCCAGCTGGGCGGCCTCGGGCTGATGACCTTTGCGGTGCTGGTCTGGTCGGCGCTTGGCCTGCCGCTGGGGATCGGCCATCAGGCCTATCTGCGCGAGGATCTGAACCAGACCTCGTACGAGCGGCTGGCGCGGCTGGTGCGGACCATCTTCCGCGTCGTCGTCATCGCCGAGATCGCCGGTGCCATGCTTCTTTGCCTGACCTTCATTCCGCGCACAGGCCTGGGAACCGGCCTGTGGCACGCGATCTTCCATTCCGTCTCGGCCTTCAACAATGCCGGCTTCTCGACCTTTTCGGCGGGGCTCACCGGCTATGCGACCGATCCGGTAGTCAACGCGGTGATCCCCGCGCTCTTCATCATCGGCGGCATCGGCTATGTCGTGGTCGCGGATGTGGCGGGCCGGCGCTTCTGGCATGGCTGGTCGCTGCATACCCGGCTGATGCTGGTCGGCACGGTGGTCCTGATCGTGATCGGCGTCGGCCTGACGGCGATCCTGGAATGGAACAACCCCCGCACCCTGGCCCAGCATGAGGGCGCCGGAGCGCGGCTGATGGTCGCCTGGTTCCAGGGCGTCACCACGCGCACGGCGGGCTTCAACACCACCGATATCGGCGGGCTGCACGATTCGACCTCGCTGCTGTACATGGCGCTGATGGCGATCGGCGGCGGGCCGACCTCGACCGCGGGCGGGCTCAAGGTCACCACGGTCGTCGTGATGGTGCTGGCCACGCTGGCCTTCTTTCGCCGCCGCAATCAGGTCTGGGCCTTCGGGCGGTCGATCCCGCTGGACGAGGTGCTGAAGGTGATGGCGCTGATCGCCATCGCCTCGGCGCTGATGTTCACCGCGACGTTCCTGCTGATCGCCAGCCACGAGGGACGCTTCCTCGACATCAGCTTCGAGGTCGCCTCGGCCTTCGGCACCACCGGCCTCAGCCGCGGCTACACGACGGAACTGTCGGGCTTCGGGCAATGGGTCATCATGGTGGTGATGTTCCTCGGCCGGGTCGGGCCGCTGACGCTCGGCTTCTTCCTGGCCACGCGCGTCACGCCCCGGCTGCGCTATCCCGAGGGGCAGGTGCATCTTGGCTGACCGGCCGACGCGGCCTATAAGGCGCGGCGACGAAAGGACATCCCATGCGCACAGCGACGATCACCCGCAAGACTGCCGAGACCCGGATCGAGGTGACGCTGAACCTCGACGGCACCGGAAGCTATGACAACAGCACCGGGGTGGGCTTCTTCGACCACATGCTGGACCAGCTGTCGCGGCATTCGCTGATCGACCTGACGATCCGCGCCGAGGGCGACCTGCATGTGGACGACCACCATACCGTCGAGGATACCGGCATCGCCATCGGACAGGCGCTGGCCCGCGCGCTTGGCGACAAGCGGGGCATCCGCCGCTATGGCAGCTGCCTGCTGGCAATGGACGATTCGCTGCTGCGGGCCGCGCTCGACCTGTCGGGTCGGCCCTACCTCGTGTGGAACGTCGATTTCCCGACGGGGACGATCGGCAGCTTCGATACGGAGCTGGTCCGCGAATTCTTCCAGGCGCTGTCGACCCATGGCGGGATCAGCCTGAACCTCGCGCGGCTCGACGGGATCAACAGCCATCACATCGCCGAAGCCGCCTTCAAGGCGGTCGCCCGCGCGCTGCGCGAGGCGGTCGAGCCCGATCCGCGCATGGCCGGCGCCCTGCCCTCGACCAAGGGCGCGCTCTGATGCGGGTGGCGCTGATCGACTATGACAGCGGCAATCTCCACTCGGCCGCGAAGGCGTTCCAGCTGATGGGCCGCGAGGTCGGCGCCGAGATCCTCGTCACGGCCGACCCCGACCTCGTCGCCCGCGCCGACCGCATCGTGCTGCCCGGAGACGGCGCCTTTCCCGCCTGCCGGGCGGCTCTGGACGATGTCGACGGCATGGCCGAGGCGCTGCGCGAGGCGGTGCTGACGCGCGCCATGCCCTTCATGGGCATCTGCGTCGGCATGCAGATGCTGGCCGGCACCGGGCACGAATATCGCGACACCGACGGCCTCGGCTGGATCCCCGGCGAGGTGGTCGCGATCGACAGCCCCGAGATGCGCCGCCTGGGCCTGAAGGTGCCGCATATGGGCTGGAACGACCTGGTGATCGACCACCCGCACCCGGTCCTGTCGGGAATCGCCACCGGCGACCACGCCTATTTCGTGCATGGCTGGCAGTTCCGCGTGCAGGATCCCGCGCACCGCATCGCCCATGCCGATTACGGCGGGCCGGTCACCGCCGTGGTCGGCCGCGACAACATCATCGGCACCCAGTTTCACCCCGAGAAATCGCAGGCCATCGGCCTGCGCCTGATCGCGAACTTCCTGCGCTGGACGCCCTGAGGCATCTTCTGTGCCGAAATATCCTCGGGGGAGTCCGGCGCCAGCCGGATGGGGGCGGACAGCCCCCGCCCCCCGCACGCAGGCAAGCCGCGCCCGCCGGCGGTCAAGCCCCGCCCCCCCCGGGCCCTGCCCCTAGGCCCGGGCCGCGGCCAGCGCCGCGCGCAACGCGCCGGTGAACAGTCCCGCATCTGTCGACAGCGAGGCGAAATCGAAGCCCTGCGCCAGCATCCGCCCGACCATCTCGCCCGACCCGCAATGCACCCCGGCCAGCAGCCCGGCCCGGCGCGCCGAGGCCAGGATCTCGGCGATCGCGCCCAGTACCTCGGGGGCCTCCGGCAGCAGGCTCGGCACATGGCCCAGCGACAGGCCCAGATCGGCGGGGCCGACATAGACGCCCGACAACCCCTCGACCGCCATGATCGCGTCGCGGTTGCGCAGCGCCTCGGCGGTCTCGATCATCGCGAAGACCTGCACCAGATCGCCCGCGCGCGCGGCATAGTCGGGAAAGATCGCCCCGGCCCGCATCGGGCCGTAGCTGCGCGTTCCCAGCGGCGCATAGCGCGTGGCGGCGACCAGCGCGCGGGCATCCTCGGGGGTGTTGACCATCGGGCAGATCACGCCGCTGGCCCCCGCATCAAGGCATTTCATCGCAATCCCCGGCTCGTTCCAGGGCAGCCTGACCAGCTTGGGCGCGGCGCTGGCCGACATCGCCTGCAGCATCGCCAGCATGGTCTGATAGTCGATCAGCCCGTGCTGCAGGTCGATCGTCAGCATGTCGAAGCCGGCCCGGGCCAAAATCACGGCCGTCACCGGCGAGGGGATCGCGCACCAGCCGTTCACCGCACGGCCGCCCGCCGCGAAATGATCCCGGAAACCCTCGGTCGTCAGCGTCATCGCCGTCCCCTGCCCCCTGACCTCCATCCGCGACAGGCAAGCACGCCGCGCCCCGGCGCGCAAGCGCGGGACGCCTTGCCTTCGTCGCGGCCGCGCCTGAAGATCGCCCCGACGGCCACCATGGAAGGGGTCCCCTCAGCGATGCGCGCCGCAGTCCCGATCTGGTCGAGCCTTGCAGCCTCTGCCCTGCTGCTGGCGGCGGGGTTGTGGGCCGCGCAGCCGCCGCGCCCCTTCGAGGGCCCGGTCCCGCCGGTGAGCATCGCCCCCGATGCGCCTGCCGGATTCGCCGCCCGTTTCGAAACCGGTGCCGCGCCCGCGTCCGCCATGAAGATGCTGCCCGCTCATCTCACCGGCCGCATCGCCGCGCCCGGCGATGCCGGGCCAGGCCGGAACGATGTGCTGCACCAATGGCCCGGCTTCCACGCGACCGCCCGATTCGAGGGCACGGGATTCGCCCTGTCGCTTGATGACGACGCCAACCGCTATCGCCTCGTCATCGACGGCACGGAGGTCATGCTGACCCGGCCGGGACGCGGGCTGCTGCGCGTCTCGGGGCTGGCGGATCGGCCGCATCTCGTCCGGCTGGAAAAGCTCAGCGAGACCGGCAAGACGGCGCGGTTCGGCGGTTTTTTCCTGCCCCCCGGCGCGCGCGCCCTGGCCCCGCCCGCGCCCGGAAGGCTGATCGAGTTCGTGGGCGATTCCGACACCGTGGGCTATGGCAACACCGCGCCGGGTCGCGACTGCTCGGGCGCGGCGCAGTTTCTGGCGACCGACACCTCGCGGGCCTACGGACCTGCGACCGCGGCGGCTCTTGGCGCCGATTACCGCATCGTCGCCGCATCGGGGATCGGGCTGATCCGCAACATGGACGGCAGCGGCACGGGCACGATGCGCGATCTCTACCCGACCGCCCTTCCCCTGCAGCCCGACGCCCCCGCCCTGCCGGCGCCGCCCGCCGATGTCATCGTGATCGCCCTCGGCTCGAACGATTTCGGGACGGTGCCGGGCCTCGACGAGGATCGCGCCGCCCGGGCACGGCTGCGGGACGATTTCAGCGCGGCCCTGCTGGACTTCCTGCGCGCGCGGCGGGCCGAGGCGCCGGCGGCGCGGCTGGTGCTGCTGGCCTTCGGCGAATACGGCAAGGATCTGGTCGCCGCCCATCGCGCCGCCCGCGACGCCTTCGTGGCATCGGGCGACCGCGCCGAGTTGATCGTGCTTCCCGAACTGGCCCGCACCGGCTGTCACTGGCACCCCTCGCTGAACGATCACGCCATCGTCGCATTGCGGCTGACATCGCTGCTCGGCGCGCCGCCCGCCGCCGGCCGCGATCGGCCATAAGCCGCCGATGCCGGTCGGCGGCCCGCTTCTCACAACCCCGATTCTCGCCTAGACTGACCGGTCTGTACGCCCGGGGCCGATCGACCCGGGCTATCGGAGTAGCCCGATCATGCGCATGGACGACCTGCGCCCGCTGACAAACAGGATCAGACGCATCGCCGGCCTGCAATCTCAGGCCCTGACCGACCTTGCCTGCGACCGCTGGCAGGTCTGCCCGGGCGAGACGCGCGAGGTACCACCGGTCATCTGCCTGCCCGACCAGCCCGCGCGCATCACCCGCACCGAGTTCGCCCCGATCGACGCGGTGCTGAAGTCGCTGTCCGGCGATCCGACGGAATACATCCCGGCAACGACCGCCTATCTGCTGCGCGACGTCGATTTCATCGACGGCGTGCTGTATGCGGGCAGGTCGGAACTGCATCTGCGGCGCCGCCAGCGGCGGCGGTTGGGACAGCGACGGCCCCGCGACAGCATCTCGGGTGCGATGTTCGAGACCTGGGTTGGCAACCGGTGGTTCGGCAACTGGCTGCTGGACGACTGCCTCACCTATCGTCTGGCCGAGACCGCGGGCAGCCCGGTCACCTCGATGCCGGAACGCGGCGGCCATGTGCCGCGATACGAGGAGTTGCTGTCGATCGCGGCCCGGCGCATCGGCGATGTGCATTTCGACGAACTCGTCATCTTCGACGATCACCACAACAACAGCGGTCGGCTGGCCCGCGCGCAGGACATGCGGCGCCGGCTGCTGAAGGATCGGCGGCCGCGCCCGAACCCGGGCGTCTTCCTGTACCGGGGGCGCAGCGGCGATGCCCGCATCCTCGAGAACGAGGACGAGATCGCCGAGAAGCTCGAGGCGCAATACGGCTTTCGCGTGATGTTCGCCGAGGATCACAGCGTCGACGACCTGATGGAGGCTTGTGGCGAGACCGAGGTGGTGGCCGGGGTCGAGGGCAGCCAGCTGAACCACGGCATCGCGGTCATGCCACCCGGCGGCACGCTGCTGACCTTGCAACCGCCCGACCGGGCCACCACCGCGATGAAACTGCTCAGCGATCGCTGGCAGCAGCGCTTTGCCCTGATCGTCGGCATCGGCACCGCGACCGGGTTCCGAATCGGCTGGGACGATGTGCGCCGCACGCTGGAGATGATCCTGTAGATTTGGACAAATTGCCTGCATTCAACCGATTATCCGCTTGAACTGTGGCCCCCCTGCGGTCATTTTTGCCACGCCCCGCCCTGGCGGTGGCATTGCCGGTCCCGCGACCCGGCCCTGTGGTATCAGTTCGGAGTGTTCGGCCCGTGTGGCGTGAAATTCGCAAGGATTATGAACGACATGGGCGACGGATCAGCGATCCGGCCTTCGTGTCGCTGGCGATCTATCGCTATGGCCGCTGGGCGACGGGATGCGAGAACCGGGTGCTGCGCTGGTTCGCCAACAAGCTGTATGGGCTGCTGTGCATCCTGATCCTGAACGTCACCAAGGTCTGGATCCCGCCCAGCGTCACCCTGGGCGAGGATTTCCACATCATCCATGCCGAGGGCTCGTTGTCGATCCACCCCGAGGTGGTCATCGGAGACCGCTGCGGCGTGATGCACAACGTCACGATCGGCACCAACATGGGGCCGGGCGCGCCCCGCATCGGCGATGACGTGTTCATCGGCGTGAACTCGACGGTGCTGGGCCGCATCCGCATCGGCAACCGGGTCCGCATCGGCGCGAACACCGCCGTCAGCACGAATGTCCCCGATGACAGCATCGTGGTCGGATCGCCCGCGCGGATCTTTCCCAACCTGCCGATCTTCGCGCAGGCGAGGCGCAAGGATGCCGGCGCATGATCCCGGGCGCGGATGCCTCGATGTGGCGGCTGCTGGCCGACAACCTGCCGGCCCGCGCCGACAAGATCGCCGCGATCGACGCGCGGCGGCAGGCCAGCTATGCCGAAATCATCGCCGAGGCCGACCGGGTGGCTGGCTGGCTGCAGGGCTGCGGCATCCGGCCCGGCGACCGGGTGATCGTGCATCTGCGCAAGGGCATCGACGAGGTGACGGCGATGTTCGGCGCCTGGAAGATCGGGGCCGTCGTCGTCAACGTGAACCAGCAATGGACCGCGGCCCAGCTTGGCTATGTTGCGGGCGACTGCCGGGCGCGGGCGGTCATCCTGGGCGCGGCCGTCCTGAAGGCGCTGGCGGACGAGCCGCTGCCGCCCTCGGTGGCGCATCTGCTGGTGCAAGGCAGCGCCCCGCATCTGCCCGAGGGCGCGACGCCCTGGGACGCCCTGCCTCCCGGCGCGGCGGCCGAAGCCGCGCTCGATCCGGGCGATCTGGCCGCGATCATCTATACCTCCGGCTCGACCGGCCGCCCCAAGGGCGTGATGCTGAGCCATCGCAACATCCGCATCGGCGCGATCTCGGTCAGCGACTATCTGGGCCTTGCCGAGGACGACCGGCTGCTGTCGGTGCTGCCCTACAGCTTCGATGCCGGTCTGAACCAGCTGACCGACACCTTCCTGAAGGGCGCCACGGTGATCCACCAGCCGGTCTCGATGCCCTCGGAGGTGGTGCGCATGGCGGTTGCCCAGGGCGCCACGACCATCGCCGGCGTGCCGCCGCTGTGGAACCAGGTCGTGCGCTATCTGGCCGACAGCGGCACCGCGCTGCCCGACCTGTGCCGCGTCACCAATACCGGCGGCAAGATCCCCCCGAACATCCTCGAACTGATGCCCTCGGTGTTTCCGGGTGTCGACATCTACCTGATGTATGGCCTGACCGAGGCCTTCCGCTCGACCTATCTGCCGCCGGCGAAATTCGCGCGGAAGATGGGCTCGATCGGACGCGCCATCCCCAATGCGCAGATCTTCGTGGTCCGCCACGGCGAGGGGATCGCGGGGCCGGGCGAACAGGGCGAACTGGTGCATGGCGGCCCGCTGGTCAGCCTCGGCTACTGGGAACGCCCCGAACTGACCGCCGAGAAGATCAGGGTGCTGCCCGAACTGCAGGGGGTCATGGGCGCGGCGCCGGTGGTGCTGTCGGGCGATCTGGTGCGCGTGGACGAGGATGGCGATCTGTGGTTCGTCAGCCGCATGGATGACATGATCAAGACCCAGGGCTTCCGGTTGTCGCCGACCGAGGTCGAGGACATCCTGTCCGCCTCGGGCCGGGTTGGCGATGTCGTGGCCTATGGAGTCGCAGATGACGATGCGGGCCAGGTCGTGCATGTCGCCGCCAGCCCGCTTGGCGACGCCGACCGCGCCGCTCTGATGGCGCATTGCCGTCGCAGCATGGCGCACTACATGGTTCCGCGCCATATTCACCTGTGGGAGGGCGCGATGCCGCGCACCGCCAGCGGCAAGCTGGACCGCCCCGCCATCATCGCCGCCGCGAAGGCGGCCCAGCCCAAGGACACCGCATGAGCCTGACCGCCGACGACCTGATCCGCTTCATCCGCGACGAGTTGAACGTCGAGGACGCGATGGACGCCGAGACCGAACTGTTCTCGACCGGCATCCTCGATTCGGTGGCGATGATGAACATCATCGGCTTCGTCGAGGAAAAGGCCGGCATCGAGGTGCGACCGGCCGATGTCACGCTGGAGAATTTCGATACGGCGCAGCGGATCGTGGACTACGCGCGTGAACAGGCCTGAACCGGCACCCACCGACCGCATCCTGGCCGAGGCGGCGGACCGTTTCGGCACGCCCGCCTATGTCTATCTGACCGATGTGATCGAGGCACGGATCGCCGCGCTGCAAGGCGCGCTCGGCCGCTGGTTCGATCTGTCCTACGCGATGAAATGCAACCCGAACCCGGCGCTGCTGGCCTGGCTGAAGGATCGCGTCCCCTATATCGACGTGTCCTCGGGCGGGGAATTCCTGCTGGCCCGATCGGCCGGCTGGTCGCCTGAGCGCGCCAGTTTCACCGGCCCGGCCAAGCGCGAGGTCGAACTGCGCCGCAGCATCGCGGCGGGCCTCGGAGAGCTGGTCGTCGAATCGCTGCGCGAGGCGCGGCTGGCCGATCGGATCGCCGCCGAGGCCGGGCGGCGGCAGGACGTCGTGATCCGCATCGCGCCCGACCGGGTGCCCAAGGGCTTCGGCGACCAGATGGCCGGCCGCCCCAGCCCCTTCGGCATCGACATCGAGGAGGCGCCGGCGGCGCTGGCCGAGATTCTGGCCCTGCCGCATCTGCGCGTCGCCGGGCTGCACATCTATTCCGGCACGCAGTGCCTGAAGCCCGCCGCCATCGTCGAGAACTGGCGCATCTTCATCGGCATCTTCCGCGACCTCTGCATCGCGCATGACCTGCACCCCGACCGGCTGATCTTCGGCTCGGGGCTCGGCATCCCCTACCATCCCGGCGATACCGCGCTGGATCTGGACGAGGTGGCCGCTGCCGCAGCACCCGATCTGGAGGCGCTGAAGGCCGATCCGCGCTTTGCCGGAACGCGGCTTGTGCTGGAGCTGGGCCGCTATCTCGTCGGGCCGGCAGGCTATTTCGTGACCCGCGTCACCGCGACCAAGAATTCGCGCGGGGCGCGCATCGCGATCTGTGACGGCGGCATGAACGGCCATCTGGCCGCCTCGGGACATTTCGGCATGGTGCTGCGGCGCAACTACGTCATGCATCGCGTCGGCGGCAGCGGGGGCAAGGGCGGGAGCGAGGAAAAGATAGACATCTCGGGCCCGCTCTGCACCTCGATCGACAAGCTGGGGTCCGGCGTGATGCTGCCCCGCATCGACGAGGGCGACCTGATCGCGATCCATGCCAGCGGCGCCTATGGGCCGACCTCCAGCCCGGTCAACTTCATCAGCCACCCGACCCCGCGCGAGATCATCGCCGAGGGCGGCCAGCTGATCGACGCCACCCGGATCGAGGGCGCAGGGCTGCGCGACGACTGAGCGCCGACGGGGCTGGACGCCGCCGCGCCGATCAGGTTCCCTTGGGGGGCACGCTGACGGAGGCCCCGATGGACGATCTTGAAACCCGCATCGCGCAGGCGCGCGGCGACGAACCTGCCGATCTGGTGCTGCGCGGCGGGCAGGTGCTCGACCTGATCACCGGCGAGATGCTGACCGGCGATGTGGCGATCACCGGCGACCGCATCGCGGGCGTCGGCGACTACCAGGGGCGCGCGGTGATTGACGTATCCGGGCTGGTGCTGGTGCCGGGCTTCATCGACACCCATCTGCATGTCGAAAGCAGCCTTGTGACGCCCTTCGAATTCGACCGCTGCGTGACGCCGCGCGGCATCACCACCGCGATCTGCGACCCGCACGAGATCGCGAACGTGATCGGCCTTGACGGCATCCGCTATTTCCAGCGTGCATCCGAACATCTGCTGATGGATCTTCGGGTGCAGCTGTCCTCCTGCGTGCCCTCGACCGAGATGGAAACCTCGGGCGCGCGGATCGAGGCCGAGGACCTGCGGCGGGTGATGGGCCATCCGTCGGGGATCGGGCTGGCCGAGTTCATGAACTATCCCGGGGTGATCCACCGCGACCCGGTCGCGATGGCCAAGCTGCGGCTGTTCGCGGGCGGGCTTGTCGACGGGCATTGCCCGCAGCTGGGCGGCCGCGACCTGAACGCCTATGTAGCTGCGGGCATCCGCACCGAACACGAGGCGACCACCGCCGGCGAGGCGCGCGAAAAGCTGCAGAAGGGCATGCGCGTGCTGATCCGCGAAGGCTCGGTCAGCAAGGACCTCGAGGCGCTGCAGCCGCTGCTGACCGAACGCACCGCCCCCTACATGTGCCTGTGCACCGATGACCGCAACCCGCTGGACATCGGCGAGCATGGCCATCTGGACTACATGATCCGACGGCTGATCCAGATGGGCACGCCACCCCTGGCCGCCTATCGCGCCGCCTCGCTGTCGGCGGCTGAGGCGTTCGGCCTGAAGGATCGCGGGCTGATCGCGCCGGGGCTGCGCGCCGACATCGTGGCGCTGGACAGCCTCGAGGGCTGCCATGCCCGGCTGGTTCTGTGCGGGGGCAAGGTGGTCGATGACGCAGCCTTCGCGGCGCGCGGCACGCTGGACCCGGTGGCCCGCAACTCGGTGCAGGCACCGCAGGTCCGCGCGCAGGATTTCCGCTGCCCCGGCAATCGCAGCCGGACCGACGTCATCGGCATCCTGGAAGGCAAGATCATCACCGAACACCTGCATGTCGAGATCGCCCCCGAGGATGGCGACAAGCGCCCCGATCCCGCCCGCGACCTGATGCGGATCGCGGTGATCGAACGGCACGGCCGCAACGGCAACATCGCCACCGGCTTCGTGCGCGGCTTCGGGATGCAGCGCGGCGCCATCGCCTCGACCGTCTGCCACGACCATCACAACATCGCCGTGGTCGGTGCCGATTACGGCGACATGGCCCTGGCCGCGAATCGGCTGTCGCAGATCGAGGGCGGCTTCGTGGTGGCGCGCGCGGGCGCGATCGTCGCCGAACTGCCGCTGCCCGTCGCCGGGCTGATGAGCCTTCAGCCCTTCGAGGCCGTGCGCGAGCGTCTGGCCGAACTGCGCGAGGCCGCCCAGGGCCTGGGCGTCACCCTGGAAGAGCCGTTCCTGCAGCTGGCCTTCCTCGCCCTGCCGGTGATCCCCGCGCTGAAGATCACCGATCGCGGGATGGTCGATGTCACCGCCTTCGAGATCATCGCGGGCTGATTCCCCCCCGCGTCATCGCGGACATGAAAAAGCCCCCGAAAGCTGTTGCTTTCGAAGGCTTTTCAATGGTGCCCAGGAGAGGACTCGAACCTCCACGCCTTGCGGCACACGGACCTGAACCGTGCGCGTCTACCAATTCCGCCACCTGGGCAGGTGGTGTAGGCGGGGTCTCTAAAGGCAGTCGCGGGGGGCGTCAATGGGGGCTTGCCCAAAAAACCGCGCGGGTGATGAAAACTTTTTGCATTCATCGGCCTGCGACCGCCGCCTGTCCTTAATGGCAGATGCGGAAATTTACATTATGTGAACAAATGCCCGCCATAGCTGTGCGAGTCCGGCCTGTCAGCGCCGGGAATTTTAGTGGTGCAACCTCATGCTGGACGCCTATCGTCATCGCGACTGGGATGTCATCGTCATTGGAACGGGCATCGGCGGCGGCAGTGCCGCGCGGCGCCTGGCCGAGGCCGGGTTGTCCGTGCTGATGCTGGAAAAGGGCCCCGACCTGGACGGCAGCGATGGCGCCGCGATCGAAACCGGTGTCCACGACCCGCAGGCGCGGCTGGACGGGGGCGTCTGGCCCTATCCGCTGGAGGCGCGGATCGACGGACGCGAATCGCAACTGTTCGGCATGCTCGGCGCCTGTGTGGGCGGCACCTCGACCTTCTATGCCGCAACGCTGGAACGGCCCGAACCGCACGACCTGGACGATTCGCCCCAACGCAGCCATCCGACCGGCGGCTGGCCCGTCTCCTACGCGGAGTTCCAGCCCTATTTCGACCAGACCGAGCAAAACTTCCGGATCAGCGGCGAGGTTGATCCGCTGAGCCCCGTTCCGGCGCCCGCGCTGCGCGCCTCGCGCCCCTTCACCCCTGTCGACGAGAACCTGCGCCGATCCTTCGAACGCTCGGGCCTTCACCCCTACCAGACCCACATCGCGGCCGAATTCCCGCGCGATTGCGCACAATGCTTCGGCAAGCGTTGCCCGCGCCCCTGCAAGATGGACGGTCGTTCGGCCGGCGTCCTGCCCGCGATGCGCACCGGGAATGCCGCCCTCCTGGATCGGTGCAGCGTCACGCGGATCGAGGCGGGCAGCGAGGTGCGCCAGATCCATTGCCGCCGCGACGGGGCCGAATTCACCCTGCGGGCGCGCCATTACGTGCTGGCCGCCGGCGGGCTCAGTTCGCCCTCGCTGCTGCTGCGTTCAGCCAGCGAAGAGTGGCCCGATGGCGTCGGCAACCGCAACGACCTGGTCGGCCGCAACCTGATGTTCCATCTCAGCGAGATGCTGGCGATCTGGCCGCATCGCGGCAGTCGGTCGAAGGGACCAAGCCGGGCGCTGAGCCTGCGCGATCTTTATCATGTCGAAGGCCAGCGCTTCGGGTTGATCCAGTCGATGGGGATCGATGCCGGCTATGGCGAGGTCCTGCATGCGTTGAACGAGATGTTCAGCCAGTCGCGCCTGCGCCGGCTGCGGCCGCTGCGCCACGCGCTGCGCCTGCTGCCCTATGGCGTGCTGCCGGTGCTGGGTCCGGCCAAGATCTTCGTGGGCGTCCTCGAGGATCTGCCCTATGCGGTGAACCGCGTCCATGCCGATCCGGCCCAGCCGGACCGGCTGCGATTCGACTATGTGCTGCATGACGAACTGCGCGCCCGTCGCAATGCCTTCCGCAAGGCGATGCGCCATGCGTTCCGTGGGCATCGCCGGCTGTTCTTCACGCAGATGCCGACGCTGAACTTCGCCCATCCCTGCGGGACGCTGCGCTTTGGCGACGACCCGCGCAGCAGCGTGCTGGACCGCGACTGCCGGGTGCACGGCATCCACAACCTCGTCATTGCCGACAGCAGCTTCATGCCGACGTCGAATGGCTGCAATCCCAGCCTGACGATCGCCGCGAACGCCTATCGCGCGGCCGACCGGCTGGCCGAGCGGATCCGGCAGGCCGGCTAGGTCCCTTGCGCTTGTCGCGCGGGCCGGGCTTGGGTATTGAGGCCATGACGCGGCACGAAGGAGGCAAGAGGCCCATGGCGAAACTGGTCACGATCTTTGGCGGGTCGGGCTTTGTCGGCCGCCAGGTGGCGCGGCTGATGGCCAAGCGCGGCTGGCGGGTCCGGGTCGCCGTCCGCCGCCCCGACGAGGCGCTGTTCACCCGCACCTATGGCGCGGTCGGCCAGGTCGTGCCGGTGCTGTGCAACATCCGCGACGAGTTGTCGGTGCGCGCCGCGATGTCGGATGCCGATGCGGTGGTGAACTGCGTCAACATCGAACGTCCCGAGGGCAAAAGCACCTTCGAGTCGGTCTTCGACAGCGGTGCGGAACACATCGCCCGGCTGTCGCGCGAGATGGGCGTCAGCCATGTCGTGCATATCTCGGGTCTTGGCGTCGATCCCGACTCGCCCAGCCGCTATGTCGCCGCGAAGGCGCGGGGCGAGGCGGCGATGCTGAAGCATCGGCCCGACGCCGTCATCCTGCGCCCTTCGGTGATCTTCGGCCCGGACGATCATTTCTACAACCGCTTCGCCAGCCTGTCGCGGCTTGGCCCGGTCATGGCCATCGCCGGTGGCAAGACGCGGATGCAGCCGGTCTTCGTCGACGATGTGGCCCTGGCCGCCGTCATGGGCGCGACCGGCGAGGCCGCGGCGGGGATCTACGAGCTGGGCGGACCCGACACCCTGACCCTGCGCGAGATCGTCGACCAGGTTCTGCGCGCGACGCATCGCCGCCGGCTGGTGGTGAACATGCCGTTCTGGATGGCGCGGGTCGGCGCCACCGTGCTGGACGGCGCGCAGTTCGCCAGCTTCGGATTGTTCACCAACAGGATTCTCGGCCGGGACCAGCTGGCCCTGCTGCGCCACGACAACGTCGCGACCGAGGGAAGCAAGGGCTTCGCCGAGCTGGGCATCCAGCCCACCTCGCCCGCGGCGGTGATCGAGGACTACCTGTGGCGCTATCGGCCCTCGGGCCAGTATGACGCGATCAAGAACTCGGCAAAGAACCTGCGCAGCCACTGATGGAGTCGAATACCATCGTTGCCGCGGTCCTCGGACTCGTCGAGGGCCTGACCGAGTTCATCCCCGTCTCATCGACCGGCCATGTGCTGCTGGCCGGGCATTTCCTGGGATTCAACTCGCCCGGCCGCGCCTTCGAGGTGGTCATCCAGCTTGGCGCGGTGCTGGCGGTCCTTGGCGTCTATTCGGCGCGGATCTGGCACATCCTGTCGACCGCGCCAACCGACCCCGTCTCGCGGCGCTTCATCGCGGCGGTGCTGCTGGCCTTCCTGCCGGCGGTCTTCGTCGGTGTGCTGGCCCATGACATCATCAAGACCGTGCTGTTCGAGACGCCGATGCTGATTGCTGTCATGCTGGTCCTTGGCGGCTTCGTGTTGCTGTTCGTGGACCGCTGGGCCACCCATCCGCATTACTTCCGGGCCGAGGACTTTCCCCTGCCGATGGCGCTGAAGATCGGCGTGATCCAGTGCCTTGCGATGATCCCCGGCGTCTCGCGATCCGGTGCCACCATCGTCGGCGCGCTGGCTTTGGGGGCAGACAAGCGCTCGGCTGCCGAATTTTCGTTCTTCCTGTCCATGCCCACCATGCTGGGCGCATTTGCCTATGACCTCTACAAGAATCGCGGCATACTGGATGCGGCCGCGCTGGGTGACATCGCGGTGGGCTTCTTCTTCGCCATGGTGACGGCGATCATCGTTGTGCGCTGGTTGCTGGGCTATGTGTCGCAGAATGGCTACGCTCTGTTTGCCTGGTGGCGCATCATCGTCGGAAGCGTTGTTTTGCTGGCTTTGCTGGCTCAAAGGTAACGAGAGCTGACCTTTTTTCCGCCTTGCGCGCAGGAAAAATTTGCCGAGGTCGAAAATAACACCCACATGGGTCAGTATTGCTGACTTTTCATTGTTTGCGCCTTGGTTTATCTGGTCTGCGGGTGATCCTGATACGGAAGGTTGCGCAGCCATGGCCACGCAGACGATGCTGAAATTCGTTTCGACCCCGCGCGAGATGCCGGAAAAGCGCAGCGCGGCCGAACGCAGCGACGATTTTCACGAGATCTACCGCGAATTCGCCGCGGCCAAGGCGGCCGAGCAGTCCAGCCGCTGCAGCCAGTGTGGCGTGCCCTATTGCCAGAGCCATTGCCCGCTGCACAACAACATCCCCGACTGGCTGCGCCTGACCGCCGAGGGCCGTCTGCGCGAGGCCTATCAGGTCAGCCAGGCCACCAATACCTTCCCCGAGATCTGCGGCCGCATCTGCCCGCAGGACCGGCTGTGCGAGGGCAATTGCGTCATCGAACAGTCCGGCCACGGCACCGTCACCATCGGCGCAATCGAGAAATACATCACCGACACCGCCTGGGACGAGGGCTGGATCACCGCCGCCCTACCCGCGCAGGAACGCGGCGAAAGCGTTGGGATTATCGGCGCCGGCCCGGGCGGGCTGGCCGCGGCCGACATGCTGCGCCGGCAGGGATTCCAGGTCACCATCTATGATCGCTATGACCGCGCGGGCGGGCTGCTGACCTATGGCATCCCCGGCTTCAAGCTGGAAAAGGACGTGGTCATGCGGCGCAACCGGCTGCTGGCCGAATCGGGCGTCGAGTTCGTGCTGAACTGCAATGTCGGCGAGGACATCAGCTTCGACGCGATCCGCGGCAAGCATGACGCGGTGCTGATCGCGACCGGCGTCTACAAGACCCGGGACCTGGACATCGACAATGCCGAGGCCGCAGGCGTGGTGCGCGCCATCGACTACCTGACCGCCAGCAACAAGGTGGATTTCGGCGACGACGTGCCCGATTTCGCGGATGGCGAGCTGAACGCCAAGGGCAAGCGCGTCGTCGTCATCGGCGGCGGCGACACCGCCATGGACTGTGTCCGCACGGCCATCCGCCAGGGCGCGCAATCGGTGAAATGCCTGTATCGCCGCGACCGGGCCAACATGCCGGGATCGCAGCGCGAGGTCCAGAACGCCGAAGAGGAAGGCGTCGAATTCGTGTGGCTTTCCGCCCCCGGTGCATTCACCGGGCACGTCACCGGCGTCGCCGCCTCGGCGCAGGAACGCGATGTCGACGGCCCGCCCCAGATCGCCAGCGTCCGCATCCAGAAGATGCGCCTTGGCCAGCCCGATGTTTCGGGCCGCCAGTCGCCGGAACTGATCGACGGCGCCGATTATGACGAGCCGGCCGAACTGGTCATCAAGGCCCTGGGGTTCGAGCCCGAGGACCTGCCGCGGCTGTGGGGCGTCGAGGGACTGGAAGTCACCCGCTGGGGCACCATCAAGGCCGATTTCCAGACGCACCGCACCTCGCTGCCCGGCGTCTACGCGGTGGGCGATATCGTGCGCGGCGCCAGCCTTGTCGTCTGGGCGATCCGCGACGGCCGCGAGGCCGCCGAGGCGATCACCGATTTCCTGTCCGGCGCGGCGCGCGTCGCCGCCGAATGAGGGCTGCGCCGATGGTCCACCGCGCAAGCACAGCGCGTGCACAGGCTGTACACCGACAACGCACGCTGGGTGTTGCGCGCGGCCTTGTCGCCGCCCCGGACAGGTCGTCGATGCTGCCCCATCTGGCGGCACTGGGCGCCTTGGCCGCGCTGCTGGCCCTTGCCCCACTGCCCGGCCGCGCCGCCACCTTCACGCCCCCGCAGGGATGCCGGCTTGAGGTGACGGTTCAGAATCGCGGCTGCACGGTCAGCCAGTATTACCGCTGCAGCGCCGATCCCGAGGGCCATCAGCGCAGCGCGATCTTCGGCCAGGACGGGCTTGGCCACCTGTCGCGGATCGACGCCGAGACCCGCTGGATCGAAAGCAGCGACCCGCAGACCGGGCTGGAGGATCGGCTGGTCGACGAGGCCGCCGACCATGCCAGCTTCTCGACCCTGCTGAAGGACGGGCGCGACGATTTCGACTTCTGGACCGAATCGAACAGCGGCGAGCGGCTGCACCATGTCGGCGAGGACATCCTGACCGGCGAGACCGTCACCATCGACGGCATCACGCTGGAACGGACCCGCTTTCGCCTGACCACGCGCGACGCGCAGGGCGCAGTCCTGATTACCCGCGAGGGCCAGCAGTTCATCAGCCGCGCCATGACGCGGTTCTTCGGCGGCATCGAGACCCAGTCCGACTGGACCGGCGAGCGCCGCGAGACCAATGACAGTCCGGTGCTGTTCCAGTTTCCCGGAGAGACCGGTTTCGGCGCCACCACACCGCAATTCGACTGCGATCAGCTGATGACGCAGCTTACGCATGAAAGGGCCCAGCTATGAGCAAGGATTGGCAAGCGGACGAACAGGCCCGCCGCGACTGGATGGACAAGAACAGCCTGTATCGCGCCGAGGACGAACATTCCTCCTGCGGGGTCGGCTTCGTCGTCGATCTGGCCGGCAAGCCCAGCCGGCAGGTGGTGCAGAACGGCATCGACGCGCTGAAGGCGATCTGGCATCGCGGTGCGGTGGACGCGGACGGCAAGACCGGCGACGGCGCGGGCATCCATGTCCAGATCCCGGTGCCCTTCTTCTACGACCAGGTGCGCCGCACCGGCCACGAGCCCGACCACGACAAGCTGATCGCCGTGGGCCAGGTGTTCCTGCCGCGCACCAATTTCGCCCAGCAGGAGACCTGCCGGACCATCGTGGAATCCGAAGTGCTGCGGATGGGCCACTATATCTATGGCTGGCGGCATGTGCCGGTGAATACCGCCGTGCTGGGCGAAAAGGCCAATTCCACCCGCCCCGAGATCGAGCAGATCCTGATCCGCTGCGAAAAGGACATCGACCACATCCAGTTCGAGCGCGAGCTCTACATCATCCGCCGCCGGATCGAGCGTGCGGCGATCGCCGCACAGGTGCCCGGCCTCTATTTCTGTTCGCTGTCCTGCCGGTCGATCATCTACAAGGGCATGATGCTGGCCGAGCAGGTCGCGGAATTCTATCCCGACCTGAAGGACGAACGCTTTGAATCGGCCTTCGCGATCTATCACCAGCGGTATTCCACCAACACCTTCCCGCAATGGTGGCTGGCCCAGCCCTTCCGCATGCTGGCCCACAACGGCGAGATCAATACCCTCAAGGGCAACCTCAACTGGCTGAAAAGCCACGAGATCCGCATGGCCAGCAACGCCTTTGGCGAGATGGCCGAGGACATCAAGCCGATCGTGCCGGGCGGCAGTTCGGATTCGGCCGCGCTGGACGCGGTGTTCGAGGTTCTGGTCCGCTCGGGCCGGTCGGCGCCGATGACCAAGACCATGCTGGTGCCGGAAAGCTGGTCCAAGGCCACCACCGACATGCCCAAGCCCTGGGCCGACATGTATGCCTATTGCAACGCCGTGATGGAGCCGTGGGATGGCCCCGCCGCGCTGGCGATGACCGATGGCCGCTGGGTCTGCGGCGGGCTGGACCGCAACGGGCTGCGGCCGATGCGCTATGTGGTGACGGGCGACAACCTGCTGATCGCCGGCTCCGAGGTCGGCATGGTGCCGGTCAACGAGGCCGCGGTGCGCGAAAAGGGCGCGCTGGGGCCGGGCCAGATGATCGCCGTCGACATGTGGGAAGGCAAGCTTTATCACGACACCCAGATCAAGGACCGGCTGGCCGGCAGCCAGCCCTTTGGCGAGTGGATCGAGAAGGTCGTCGATCTGAACGACATGATGCGCGAACTGCCCGAAAGCCACCATTTCGAGGGCGACGAGCTGCGCCGCCGGCAGACCGCCGCGGGCTTCACGCTTGAGGAACTGGAACATGTGCTGTCGCCGATGGCCGAGGATGGCAAGGAGGCGATCGCCTCGATGGGCGACGACACGCCGCCCGCAGTGCTGTCGAACCAGTACCGGCCGCTGAGCCATTTCTTCCGCCAGAACTTCAGCCAGGTCACCAACCCGCCCATCGACAGCCTCCGCGAGACGCGGGTGATGTCGCTGAAGACGCGCTTCGGCAACCTCAAGAACGTGCTGGACGAATCCAGCAGCCAGACCGAGATCCTGATCCTCGAAAGTCCCTTCGTGGCGAATGGCGAATTTGCCGAGATGGCGAAGATGTTCGGCGAGGCGGTCACCCATATCGACTGCACCTTCGCCGATGACGCGGGCCCCGAGGCGCTGTCCGAGGGCTTGGCGCGGATCCGCGCCGAGGCCGAGGACGCCGTGCGCTCGGGCTCGGGCCATCTGGTGCTGACCGACGAGGCGCAGGGCCCCGACCGGGTGGCGATGCCGATGATCCTCGCGACCAGCGCGGTGCATTCCTGGCTGACGCGCAAGGGGCTGCGGACCTTCTGTTCGGTCAATCTCCGCGCGGCGGAATGCATCGACCCGCATTACTTCGCGGTGCTGATCGGTTGCGGCGCGACGACGGTGAACCCCTATCTGGCGCAGGATTCGATCCAGGACCGGATCGAGCGCGGCCTGCTGGCCGGCAGCCTGATCGAGAACATGCGCCGCTATCGCGACGCCATCGATGCGGGCCTTCTCAAGATCATGGCCAAGATGGGCATCTCGGTGCTGTCGTCCTATCGCGGCGGGCTGAACTTCGAGGCGGTCGGCCTGAGCCGCGCGATGGTGGCGGAATACTTCCCCGGCATGAACAGCCGGATCAGCGGCATCGGCCTGCACGGTTTGCAGGCCAAGCTGGAGGATCTGCACCACAAGGCCTTCCATGCCGACAATGTCGAATTGCTGCCCGTCGGCGGCTTCTACAAGCTGCGCCGCTCGGGCGAGAAGCACGCCTGGGAAGCCAACACCATGAAGCTGCTGCAGGTGGCCTGCGAGAAGGCCAGCTATGACATCTGGAAGCAGTTCAGCGCCACCATGCGGGCCAATCCCCCCATCCATATCCGCGACCTGCTGGACATCAAGGCCATCGGCAAGCCGGTGCCCATCGAGGAGGTGGAAAGCATCACCTCGATCCGCAAGCGGTTCGTGACGCCGGGCATGTCGCTGGGGGCGCTGTCGCCCGAGGCGCACATGACGCTGAACATCGCGATGAACCGGATCGGCGCGAAATCCGACAGCGGCGAGGGCGGCGAGGACCCGGCCCACAGCCATCCGCTGCCCAATGGCGACAACCCCTGCGCCAAGATCAAGCAGGTCGCCAGCGGCCGGTTCGGCGTCACCGCCGAATACCTGAACGCCTGCGAAGAGCTGGAAATCAAGGTGGCGCAGGGCGCCAAGCCCGGCGAGGGCGGCCAATTGCCCGGCATGAAGGTCACCAAGCTGATCGCGCGGCTGCGCCATTCGACGCCGGGTGTCACGCTGATCAGCCCGCCGCCACACCACGACATCTATTCGATCGAGGATCTGGCGCAGCTGATCTACGACCTGAAGCAGATCAACCCGCGCGCCAAGATCACCGTCAAGCTGGTCGCCTCGTCAGGCGTCGGCACCATCGCGGCGGGCGTGGCCAAGGCCAAGGCCGACGTGATCCTGATTTCCGGCCATAACGGCGGCACCGGCGCCTCGCCCGCGACCAGCATCAAGTTCGCCGGCCTGCCCTGGGAGATGGGCCTGACCGAGGCGCATCAGGTGCTGTCGATGAACCGGCTGCGCGAACGGGTGACGCTGCGCACCGATGGCGGGCTGCGCACCGGCCGCGACATCGTCATGGCGGCGATGATGGGCGCCGAGGAATACGGCATCGGCACCGCAGCCCTGATCGCGATGGGCTGCATCATGGTGCGCCAGTGCCAGTCCAACACCTGCCCCGTGGGCGTCTGCACGCAGGACGAAAAGCTGCGCGCGATGTTCACCGGCAGCGCCGACAAGGTGGTGAACCTGATCACCTTCTACGCGCAGGAGGTGCGGGAAATCCTGGCCAGCATCGGCGCGCGAAGCCTGGACGAGGTGATCGGTCGGGCCGACCTGCTGACCCAGGTCAGCCGGGGCGCGGCCAATCTGGACGATCTGGACCTGAACCCGCTGCTGATCACCGTCGATGGCGCGGAGAAGATCGTCTATGACCGCACCAAGCCGCGCAACGCCGTGCTGGACACGCTGGACGCGGAAATCGTCAAGGACGCCGCCCGCTTCTTCGAGGATGGCGAGAAGATGCAACTGTCCTATGCCGTGCGGAACACCCACCGCACCATCGGCACCCGCACCTCGAGCATGATCGTGCAGAAATTCGGGATGCGGAACAGCCTGCAGGCCGACCACCTGACGGTGCGGCTGACCGGCAGCGCCGGGCAGTCGCTGGGGGCGTTCGCCGCGCCGGGGCTGAAGCTGGAAGTGTCGGGCGATGCCAACGACTATGTCGGCAAGGGCCTGTCGGGCGGCACCATCGTGGTGCGCCCGCCGATGGCCAGCCCGCTGGTGGCCGAGGACAACACGATCATCGGCAATACCGTCCTTTACGGCGCGACCGAGGGGTTCCTGTTCGCGGCCGGTCGCGCGGGCGAGCGTTTCGCGGTCCGCAACTCGGGCGCCAAGGTGGTGATCGAGGGCTGCGGCAGCAATGGCTGCGAATACATGACCGGTGGCGTGGCGGTGATCCTTGGCCGGATCGGCGCGAATTTCGGCGCGGGCATGACCGGAGGGATGGCGTATCTCTATGATCCCGAAGGCCTGGCACGCGATTACATCAATGCCGAAACGCTGGTGCTGTGCCCGGTCACCCAGCCGCATTGGGAGGCCGAGTTGAAATCGCTGGTCCAGCGGCATCACAAGGAAACCATGTCGCGCAAGGCCGAGGCGATCCTGCAGGACTGGGACAGCGAGCGGGGCAAGTTCCTGCAGGTCTGCCCCCGCGAGATGCTGGCCCTGCTGCCCCACCCCATCGCCGAGGTCGAGACGCCCAGCGCGGTGCCCGCCGAATAGGCGCCCGCAGAAAGCTTCCGGCACACGGAAAACGCGGCCCCGAAAGGGCCGCGTTTGTCGTTCGGTTCAGGTCTTCAGGATCAGAACTGCCGCCCGATCAGCCGGTCCAGCGACCAGCGGCCGCCGCCATGCACCGCGAAATACAGCGTGATGCCCAGCCAGATCAGCGACAGTTCCGCGCCCGCATAGCCCTCGGCCTTCAGGATCCAGTGGAAATAGGTCGTCACCATCAGCACGATCGAGGTGGCCAGTGCGGCGGGCCGGGTCAGCAGGCCCAGCACCAGCAGCAGGCCGCCGATGAACTCGGTCCCGGCCAGCGCGGGCGACCACAGCCAGCCGGGCTGGAAGCCGATGCCCTCGACCATGCCCACGGCGCCCATCGGGTTCATGATCTTGGGCAGGCCGTGGGCCATGAAGGCGATGCCCGCGATGACCCGCATGTAGGTCAACGCAACCGGCGACAGGGCGGCGTAGAGGGGTTGCAGTTTCGGCAGGATATAGCCGGCGGGGGCCGCGTCGGCGGCCAGGCTGTGTCGTGTCGTCATGTGATTCTCCGGTCATTGCAGCCGCAGGGCGGCGCACTCAGCTTTGTCCGGCCCATGCGGACCGGGGCGTTTCGGCAAGGACCGGCGGACGCGGCGGTCGCCAGGGCGCGGCGGCGGGGCGCGACCCCGACCATCGGGCGGCCGCCCCCGTGACCGGCGCGCCGCGCGAATCGCGGGCCCCGCCGTCGCAGGCCGGAGGAAACAGGTCGATGCAATGCCCGGACTTGCCCTTCGCCTCGGCGGTCGCGGCGGTCGGGGCAGCCGCGTGGCAGACCATCTCGGCGCGCAGCTGCGACGCGCAGCTGGGCCGCGAGGGCCCGGCGCTGGCCTGGGCCATCGTCATCGCGACCAGCGACAGCATCGTCAGGAATGTGGCAATGATCTTCATCGCGGGCGGTCTGGTCCGGCGTCGGGGGCGAAAGCGCGGCCCTTATGGCGTGAAACCCGCGCACCGGGCAAGGCCCGCATGCCCGGCGGGCCGCCTGCGCGCGGAGGCGTGATCGCCGCGCCGCCGGCCTGCCCGCTGCCGCCAAGCCGACCGCCGGCGGCCGATCGCGTGCTTGACGCGGCGGCGCGGCGCGTGACAAAGCGCCAGCATGATCCTGCGCGCGCTGCTTCGCCCTCCCCCGCCCGACGCTCCGGACCCGGCCCGCCCGCGTGGCGCCGCGACCCGCTGGCGACCGGTGCGGCGGCTGGTGATCTGGCTGCGCTGGTTCGCACTGCGGGTCCTGGCGCTGATGGCCGTGCTGGTCGCACTTTATGCGGTGATGAACCCGCCGACCACATGGACGATCCTGGCCGAGGCGCGCCGCCAGCCGCTGGCGCCGCGCGAATGGGTACCCTACGGACGCATCGCGCCGGTCATGCTGCGCGCGGCCGTCGCGGCCGAGGACGCGAATTTCTGCCGCCACTGGGGCTTCGACATGGCCGAGATCCGCAAGGTGGTGGCCTCGGGGTCCAGCCGGGGCGCCTCGACCATCACCCAGCAGACGGCCAAGAACGTGTTCCTGTGGCAGGGCCGCAGCTGGAGCCGCAAGGCGCTGGAGACCGTCTACACGCCGCTGATCGAGGCGCTCTGGTCCAAGCGGCGCATCCTCGAGGTCTATCTGAACGTGGCCGAGTTCGGGCCGGGGGTGTTCGGGATCGGAGCGGCGGCAAGGCACCATTTCGGCGTGACGCCGGACCGTCTGACCGCGGTGCAGGCGGCGCGGCTGGCGGCGGTGCTGCCGGCGCCGAAATCGCGCGGCGTGGGCCGGTCCTCGGCCCGGTCGCGGGCCATCGCCGACGGCGCGGCCACGATCGCGCGGGACGGGCGGGCCGACTGCCTTGGGTGACGCGCGTTCCGGTTGAAAGCGCCCGGTTGCCGCCGTATCAAGGCGCCGATGCGCACAGAAGGGGTCCGAGCCGGCAATGAACACAACCACCCAGACCACGCGGCTTTACCACAGCATGCTGTCGCCCTTCTGTCGCAAGGTGCGGCTGGTGCTGGCCGAGAAGAGGATCGAGGTCGAACTGGTCGAGGAGCGCTATTGGGAAGGCCCGCCCGACCTGAAGCGCCGCAACCCGGCCGGCAAGCTGCCGGTGCTGCGCCATCGCGGCAACATGCTGGCCGAAAGCCAGGCGATCGTGGAATATCTGGACGAGGTTGTGCCGACCCCGCCCCTGATGCCGCAGGCGCCGCTGGAGCGCCACGAGGTGCGCAGGCTCTGCGCCTGGTTCGACGACAAGTTCAACAGCGAGGTCACCCAGCCGATCATGGGCGAGCGTGTCTGGAAGAAGATCACCCGCGCCGGCCATCCCGACAGCCGCCTGGTCAAGGACGGTCTGCGCGCGATCAAGGAGCACATGGACTACCTGACCCAGCTGCTGGACAGCCGCCGCTGGCTGGCGGGCGCGTCGCTGTCGCTGGCGGATTTCACCGCGGCGGCGCATTTCTCGTGCCTCGACTACATCTCGGATGTCGACTGGGACCGGTCGGAGCCGCTGCGGGACTGGTATGCGACGATCAAGTCGCGCCCGGCCTTCCGCAGCGTGCTGGCCGACCAGGTGCCGGGCATCCATCCGGCGCCGCATTATGCCGAGCTTGACTTCGGCTGAGGGTGGGGGGCGCCGCCCCCCATCGCCTGACGGCGATCCCCCCGGGGATATTTCCGCACAGAAGATGAAGGCCGCGCTGGCCGCCGAGGCAAAGGCGCTGGGTTTTGCGGCGATGCGGGTGACGCGGCCGGACGCGGTGCCGGAAGCCGCCAGGCGGCTTGCGGCGTTCCTGCATGCCGGGCGACACGGGCAGATGGGCTGGATGGCCGAGCGAGCCGGGTGGCGGGGCGATCCGGCGGCGCTGTGGCCCGAGGCGCGCTCGATCCTCATGCTGGCCGACCTCTACACGCCCGATCATGATCCGCTGGAGGTCCTGACCCGGCCCGGCCATGCGGCGATCAGCGTCTATGCGCACGGCCGCGACTATCACGATCTGGTCAAGAAGCGGCTGAAGCAGCTGGGCCGGCGGCTTCTGGCGCAGGTGCCCGAGGCGCAGATCAAGGTCTTTGTCGACACCGCACCGGTGATGGAGAAGCCGCTGGCCGAGGCCGCCGGCTTGGGCTGGCAGGGCAAGCACACCAACCTGCTGTCGCGCGATCTGGGCAGCTGGTTCTTTCTGGGCGCGATCTTCACGACGCTGGAACTGCCAGTGGACCGGCCCGAGGTCGAGCATTGCGGATCGTGCCGGGCCTGTCTCGACATCTGCCCGACCGATGCCTTCCCCGCGCCCTTCCAGCTGGATGCGCGGCGCTGCATTTCCTACCTGACGATCGAGCACCGGGGTCCGGTCGATCCCGCCCTGCGGCCGCTGATGGGCAACCGGATCTATGGCTGCGATGACTGCCTGGCGGTTTGCCCGTGGAACAAGTTCGCGGTCGCCAGCCGCGAGATGCGCTATCGCGGGTTGGTCGGTGCGCCGGGCCTGGGCGATCTGGCCGGGCTGGACGATGCCGGCTTCCGGGCGCGCTTCGCCGGAAGCCCGATCAAGCGGATCGGTCGCGACCGGTTCCAGCGCAACGTGCTTTACGCAATCGGCAATTCCGGCGATCCGCGCCTGCGCGCGGCGGCGCAGGCGCTGGCCGACGACCCTGACGAGGCGGTGGCCGATGCCGCGCGCTGGGCCGTGGCGCGGCTGGATGCGGCGGTCTAGAGCAGGAAGTCGTCGCCGTCGAGGCGCAGCTGACCGGCGAGCCGGATGGTCATGTCGGCGCGGCCGTCACCATCCAGGTCCACCTGCACATGCGTTTCGGACCCGGCGCGCGTCCAGCGCAACTGGTGATCGTCACCGAAACGGCGCGTGCCGATCAGGTCGAGGTCCAGCGCGCGGAGGTCGATCCTGTCCTGGCCGGGCCGGAAATCGGTGATCAGGTCGGCCTTGCGGCCATTGCCGCTGTCGGCGCGCGAGACATAAAGGAAGGTGTCGGCGCCTGCACCGCCGCTCAGCCGGTCGGCGCCGCGTCCGCCAAGCAGCAGGTCGCGCCCGCCGCCGCCCTGCATGTTGTCGTTGCCGTTCTGGCCGGACAGCCGGTCCTTGCCCCCGCCGCCGATCATCAGGTCACCCAGATTGCCGCCGTAAAGCTGGTCACGCCCGCCGTCGCCGCGCAGCGTGTCGCGCCCGCCGCCGCCGTCCAGCAGGTCTGCCCCGCCGCCGCCATACAGCGTGTCATTGCCGGCCTCGCCCTGCAGCCTGTCGCGCCCGCCGCCTCCGATCAGCAGATCCTTGCCACGCGCGCCGAACAGCTGGTCATTGCCACCGCCGCCGGCCAGCACGTCGTTCTGATCCCCGCCATACAGCAGGTCGCGGCCCGATCCGGCGCGCAGCGTGTCGTTGCCGAAGCCCCCCTCCAGCCGGTTGTGGCCGGCCAGATCGGTCAGCTGGTCGCTGCCCGCCCCGCCGATCAGCCTGTCGTCGCCGCCATCGCCAGACAGCAGGTCATTGCCGTCGCCGCCATCGAGAAGATCGGCCCCGTCGCCGCCATGAAGCCAGTC
>NZ_JAVAMQ010000020.1 GCF_030732095.1 Paracoccus spongiarum
GACGTGGTACATCTTCGAAAAGGGCGTTCCGGAAACCCAGACTGCGCTGGTCTCGCTCGTGCAGGACTGGTTCGTCCAGAACTCGAAGTCGGGCGAGGTGCCGGATGAAAGCACCATCCGCAAACGGCTGACCTCGCTCTGGCGCAAGCTGCGCGGCGAGGATGCCACGTGAGGGTCAGGCCGATTTCGGCAGGTCGGCCCCGTCCTGCACAGCGTCATGCACAAGGCGCGGCCGCGGGCGCAGGAGGCTGGCCACCGTGTCGACGCCTGCCCGCAGGGGGGAATCCATCAAGTGTGCGTAGCGCTGGGTGGTCTGCATCTGGCTATGGCCCAAGAGCTTGCCGATCATTTCCAGCGACGCGCCACCGCTGACCAAGAGCGAGGCGAAGGTGTGGCGCAGGTCATGGATGCGGACGTCGGCCAGCCCGGCATCCTTCTGAGCCTTGGCCCAGAAGCGGCGGATTTCCCGCACCGGTTGGCCGACGGTGTCGCCGGGGAAGAGCCACGGGTTGCCGCTTGGTACCGCCTGCTGCCGCAGCCGCACGATGGCCGCCACATCCTGCGAAATCGGGACGCGGTGGATCTTGCGCTGCTTGGTGGTCGAGGCGGGTTTCGACCAGATGGCATAGTCGAGGTTGAACTGCTCGAACCGTGCCGTCCGGACCTCGCCCACGCGGGCGCCGGTCAGCATGCACATGCGGATGATTCCCGCGGCGCGCTGATCCTCGGCGGCATCCAGCACGGCCGCCAGCCGAGTCAATTCTTCGGGCGACAGGAACCGTTCGCGGGCATGTTCAATGCGTCGATGGAAACCCTGTGCGGGGTTGTCCGTCCGCCATTCCCAATCCACCGCCAGCGTGAACATCTTGCGCAGGACCTCGCCCATGCGGTTGGCCCTGATCGGGGTGGGCTTGTGACCCTGCAGCTTGCGCGCCCGGTTGTTGGGCTTCGCCTTGCAGGGACGGGGGCGCCCCTCGGCCACGAAATCAAGGAACTTCGCGACGTCGGTCTTGGTGATCTCTGTCACCAACCGGTTGCCCCAGGCAGGTTCGACCATCTTCTTCAGCATCGACACCTGGTCGCCCGCGTTGGTCTTGGCGAGTTTCGGCAGATGCTCGGCGATGTAGCGGTCGATCATGTCCGTGACGCGCGGGGCCCCGCGCCACTCGTCGCGCGCCGCCAGAGGATCTTGCCCCTCGTCGATGGCGCGCCGCAGTTCCTTGGCGCGTTCTCGCGCGGCCGTGACGCTCCACTCCGGCCAGCGCCCGATGGTCATCCGCCGCTGCCGCCCGGCGTGCCGGTAGTCGATGGTGAAGGTCCGCGCGCCCGAGGCCTGCACCCGGGCGGCAAAGCCGATCACGTCCGTGTCGAAAATCTGATAGCTGACGCCGGGCTTGGGTTCCGCATCGCGCAGTGTTTTCTCATTCAGCTTCAGTCGCCTTACCATCCATCCCGCCTCCTTGCCCGACGACACAGGCGTAGACCCGCGCCACTATCAAGTCGGACCACGGAGCCGGGACCGGAATACAGGCGGAAGGTGGAATTGGGCTGGAGAGGGGCGTTCCGGCCAAGGAGATCAACGGGTTAGACCGAAATGCCCAGCGCACGACATCATCGTAGCACCAAATTGAGGGTGAAGCGCCGCTGCCGGTTTGATCGTGGCCGTCTCATGGGCTAGCACTGGTGGCGATCCCAAAGTTCGACAGCGCAATGCCAAGTACCAAGTCCCCGCGAAACCTTACCCCGGTGCTCTGCCAGCGGCTCCAGCAAGAGATGCTGAAGGCGTGCCAGGAAGTCGCCACCGGCCACGGCTTGGTGGTTGAGGCAAAGGAGATCACCGGCATGAATCTGCGCTGGGGGTTCGATGCCGCATTCCGGGTGTCGATTCCGATGGCCGACGGAACTGCTCTCGACCCCGAACGACTGCGCTTCGAGGCATTGGCCGAAGCCTTCGGGTTGTCGCCGACCGATTTCGACCGCCATTTCAGCACGGGACGCGAGCAGTTCAGGATCACGGGCATCGACCCCCGCCGCCCCAAATACCCGATTTCGGCCGAACGCATCCCGGACGGGCAGGGGTTCAAGTTCACCGCCGAACAGGTGGCACTGTTGCTGCACAAGGGGATGAAGGATGTGACGCCGAAGGGGTAGGGGCGGAGAGTTGCCCAGAGCTGCCATTCGACTTCGTTGCAACGAAGGTCCACTTGGAGCCCAACTCGCGCTTTCGACGGACCGCAGCGAACGGCCGCTCGAACCAGTGAGCCGCAATCGTCCCACAACCCCGAAGGTTTTGCCCGAGGGTTGTGCCCGTGCTAAGGCGCTGATGTGAGGCGGAGCCGTAGAGAGGGATAAAAACGACCGATTTCGCCGCTTTGCTGCGCCCGACCCCTTTCGTATTCGCTTTGGTCAATTGTCCTGAGGAGGCGGACCTCCGCGGTCTCCGCCTGGCGGCGGTGCCATGTTTGCGCCACGCTCGGCAGTGAAGTCTATCGGGATGGTCAGCGTTCCGCGGTAGCCGCTAATTGGGTCACCGGTCAGGCTCAATGTCTGCTGCTCGATCTGCGCCTCGGTATTGTCCGCGAATACATTGTCGCTGGCCAGCGTGATCCGGCCGAGGTTCCGCGTGCCGTTGGAATAGCGCGCGTCGGCGGCGTAGACGTCTGCGGACTCGGCTTCGGGCAAGGCTATCTGGGCGGTCAGTACAGAGGCTTCCCCACTCACCGCGGCTTCCGCGCTCGTGAACACCTCGAAGTGAATGTGCGGCCAGCGGCCATCATAACAGCCGGGAAAGATCGTCGTGAACCGCACGAGACCGCTCTCATCGCTGATGCCGACGCCGCGCAGGTAGTTGGCGTCGACAATATCATAGAGCGAGTAGTTTCCTGTCGTGTCGCAGGCCCAGACATAGATCGCATGGCCCGCGAGCGGCGTGCAGGAAGCTGCATCCTGTAAAGTCAGCTCGATGTCCAGAGGAAGGCCATCGGCCGTTCCGGAGAAGGCTCCGAAGGAGGCCCGCAGGTCTTCCCGGATCACGCCTTCCTGCGTCAATACATTGACGATCTGACCGGCCTTGGAATTGGTCCCGTCCCCGGGATAGGGACCGGCGGTCTCCCATGGAAGGGCAACGCAGTCGAGTGCCGAGGCGGGTGCGGCCGCCACGCCCGCGGTAAGAGCGCCGAGCATGGTCAGGACCCGACGGCGACCCAGCATTCTCTGCAGGTCGTCCGCAAAACCGGCGTCGTGGGCGTGATGGCCATTGTCGTGATGAATAGTCATTACCCGATCCTTTCAGATTTGCTGAGCCATAGGCTCGTCTTCGCGCGCAACGCGCAACCACAGGTGCTTCAGGCCCGCGATGATATGAAGCGCCAGAACCCCCGTTATGGACAATCCTAGCGTCCCGTGCATCCAATCCGCCAGTGCATCCAGCCAGGCGATCTCACCCAGCGACGGCAAGAGTGTCACGCCAAACACCTGAAGCTCCCGACTACCGGCCACAGTCATGAGAATGCCGCTGAGGGGCATGAGCAGGATGGCGGCCAGGAGGGCGATATGGACACCGCGGGCGATGCGGCGCTGCCAGACAGGCGTGGACAGATGGTCCGCGGCGAAGCCCTGAAGTATTCGCCAGCCGACACGCCAGAGGCCAAAGGCGAAGACAAAGACGCCGAGGGCCTTGTGCCAGTCCATCAAACCGCCGACCGCTTCGCGGTCAAGGCCACCATAGGCCATGACAAGACCAAGGCCGAGCGCCCCCATGAAGCCGACGGCGGCCACCCAGTGATTGACGCGGGCGAGAAGGTCATAGCCATTTCTTTGCGCACGTTCCATTGTCTCAACTCCCTTAGACCCAAACAAAGCTCAACAGCGTGGCGAAGGTCGGCGATCCGATCGCGAGGTCGCGGGCATTGACTTGGCCGTCGCCGTCCGCATCGGCGTTGGTGAACTCCCATAGAGCCTGTTCCCGGGCTTCCGCGGAACTGATCACACCATCTCCGTCGCCGTCCCAAACAGCGAAGACGTCCAGTTTTGCCTGCGCATAGGCGCTCGCTTTGCCGCGCTCATCGGCGAGATGGGCAAAGCCCATGTCCCAGGCAAAAAACTCGTCGCCATCGATTGTGTAGCTTTCGTCACTGTCCATGGACAGGAACGCCACTTCGGTGAAGTCACGGTGCTCCGCAGCAGCGACGACCCCGTCATTGGTCGCGTCGATGCTGGCCGCGATGTTTTCCAGCGTCTGGACGGGTTCTGGCACCTCCGTAGCGGAGCCTAACGTGGCGGCGAGGGCAACAGCGGACGCGGCTGCATAGCCGAGGGCCAGGCGTTTGGCGGATGTCGTGTTCATGGCTCGGTTCCTTCTTGCATGATTTAGCTTTCTGGAAAGATATATAGAGCGCACTATCTTTCTTGCAAGATATTTCTTCACCAGCTACAAATCCGGCATGACCGACAGCATCGAAGAGATCGTGGAAAGAATGCGCAGGAACTGGCCGGACGTATCTGCCGATCAGACGCGCGAAGTAATGTCGCTCACGCGTCGCACGAGGCTATTGCAGGAAGCTGCACAGACGGCTCTTAAGGCTTTCAGCCTGACCCGGTCGGAGTTTGAACTTCTGGCTGCGCTCAGGTCGCATGATCCTCCCCATATTCTGACACCGACCGATCTCTACGATGCGATTCTCATGTCTTCGGGAGGATTGACAAAGTTGCTAAAAGGCATGGAGGCTCGCGGGCTCGTCTCGCGCCCGGCAGGAGAAGGCGACGGTCGCTCCAAGCCTATTCAGCTGACGCACGCCGGTTGTGATCTGGTCGAGAAGGCAATGTCCGCCGTCCAGAAGGCAGAGGCACTGCTACTCGCAAAGCGGTAGCCTGGAACTGTCGATGAAGCGCCAAGCGTGCCAAAACCCATACGCTTCTGTCACCGGCGATAACGATCGTTTCTGTCGCGCACCGAAAGCTGCCGTTCGTCGGAAGTCCGCTTTGTTCGCATTGCTGACCTCCATCCTTTGCGCAGCGACCGTCCGCTCTTCGCCCTTCGCGTCGAGACCGATCCAAGGGATGTAGGGATGGCTTTCGCGTTCGATGAACATCGCTTGTCAACGTCTGGTCAACCCGCGAATGCGTCGCTGTGCGCACGTTGATCCGTCCAAATCCGGCGAGAAGCGCCGATAGTTCTCGAAAAAGTCTGCCGTCTCAAAGGCTTGTACGTTAAGCCTCTGAAAAGAAAAGAGTCATGAGAATTTAGGAGTTCGGCTCATAACCTGAAGGTCGTAGGTTCAAATCCTACCCCCGCAACCAAAAAATCCCCAGATATCAAATAGATATGCCGGTGGTAGCATTGTACCATCGCTCAATCGCGCGTCTACATCAACGCCACATCAACACCAGACACCAAAAACTGCAACAGCACGCATAGAGCGGCAGCCACAGGCATTGGCGGATGAAGAGGCCACGCTCAGCACTGTCACGGTCTGATGTTTGCCGATCAAATCGCTCCTCGCCGAGTCTATTGCAGGGCGGGCGCACCACCGAATCCGTGCGCCGGGTTGATGCGACGAATGATAGCATGCTGGTCGCGGTTCGTCCTGAGAAGCATTCTGGCGACGATTGCGCCTGCTCAATGAAAATCCCGGCTTGGAAACAGCTTTCTGGCCTGCTCTCTTGGGTGCCGGGCGGTTGACCGGATGCTGCCACCGACCGGCCGTTTGGTCTCGTCCGCACGACCGTCGTTTGCTTCGATCATAACGGGGCGACCGAGGGTGGCGAGCAGGTGCGAGACATCCTCGACCTGCTCAGCGATCAGATGCGTCACAGGGCCATCGCGTTCGATCCGGCCTGTCACCTGGATCAACCTACCGGCAATAACGGCTTTGCGGAACGTCTCGTAGACCTTCTTCCAGACCACGACATTTGCGGTTCCCGTCTCGTCCTCCAGCGTCAGGAAAATGACCCCAGAGGCGGTCCCGGGCCGCTGGCGTGTGATGACAAGCCCGGTCACCGTGACGCGGCCGCTGGCTTGCGACAGCCGGTCATGGGCCATGCTTTCGGGCAGGCTGGCCCGCAGCAGTTCAATAGGATGGGCGCGCAGGCTGAGGCGAAGCGAGAGATAATCCTCGATCATCTCCTGACCCAGCGTCATCTGCGGCAGATCGACAGCCGGTTCGGTCCCGCCTTCGCCATCCGCGCCAAACAGAGGCAGCGGCGCGGGCGCAGTCAGGGCCTTCGCCGACCAGAGCGCATCCCGCCGACTGAGGCCAAGGTTTGCGAAAGAATCGGCTTCGGCGAGTCGTTCGAGTGCGGAAGGATGAACGCCCGCCCGGCGCCACAGGCTTTCCACGTCAGGATAGCCGTTGCCACGTGCGGCGGCGATCCAGGCGGCGTCCTCCTCGCGCAGACCCTTGATCTGCCGGAAGCCGAGCCGCAATGCCAGCCCGCCATCGGTGCGAGGTTCAAGCGTGCAATCCCAGATCGAATGGTTGACGGAAACCGGCCGCACCTCGACGCCATGGTCGCGCGCATCGCGCACCAGTTGGGCCGGGGCATAAAACCCCATCGGCTGACTGTTCAGCAGGGCGCAGGTGAACACCGCCTGATGATGGCATTTCAGCCAGGCGGAGATATAGACCAGCCGCGCGAAACTGGCGGCATGGCTTTCGGGAAAGCCATAGCTGCCGAACCCCTCGATCTGGGCGAAACAGCGCGCCGCGAAATCGGCATCATACCCCCGCTCCAGCATGCCCGAGACGAAGCGGTCGCGGAAGGAACCGATGGTGCCCATGCGCTTGAAGGTGGCCAATGACCGGCGCAGCCGGTCGGCCTCGGCGGGGCTGAACCCTGCCGCGACCACGGCGATCTGCATTGCCTGCTCCTGAAACAGCGGCACCCCATAGGTACGGCCCAGGACCTCCATCATCGCGGGGCCGAGATCCTCGACCTTCTCGCGACCCATGCGACGGTTGATGAACGGGTGAACCATGCCGCCCTGAATTGGACCGGGGCGGACGATGGCCACCTCGCAGACAAGATCGTAGAATTTGCGCGGCCGCATCCTGGGCAGGAAATTCAACTGTGCGCGGCTTTCGACCTGAAACACCCCGATGGCATCGGCGCGGCAGAGCATGTCGTAGACCGGCGGATCCTCGGGGGGCACATTGGCAAGCGTCAGGCGCTGTCCACGATGATCTGCCAACAAGCCGAAGGCCTTGCGGATGCAGGTCAGCATGCCCAGTGCAAGGATATCGACCTTCAAGAGGCCCAGCGCGTCGATGTCGTCCTTGTCCCATTCGATGACGGTGCGGTCCTCCATCGCGGCATTCTCGATGGGGCAAAGCTCGTCCAGACGGCCATTGGTGATGACGAAGCCGCCAACATGTTGCGACAGGTGACGCGGAAAGCCGATGATCTCGCCAATCAGTTGCACAGCCAGTTGCACACGCCGATCCTCGACGGACAGGCCAGCATCGCGCAACCGCTCCTCGCCGGGTGCGGCGGAAGACCAGCCCCAGATTTGCCCGGAAAGCCGCGCGATGACGTCCTGGGACAGGCCCATGACCTTGCCCACCTCGCGGATGGCGGCGCGCGAGCGGAAGTGTATCACCGTCGCGGTCAGCCCGGCGCGCTCGCGTCCATAGCGGTCATAGATCCACTGGATCACTTCTTCGCGCCGCTCGTGTTCGAAATCCACGTCGATATCCGGCGGCTCGCCCCTCTCCTTGCTGATGAACCTCTCGAAAATCAGGGTAATGCTTTCGGGGGGCACCTCTGTGATGCCCAGCAGGTAACAGACCACCGAGTTCGCGGCCGAGCCACGCCCCTGACAGAGGATGCCCTGCGCGCGGGCAAACTGGACGATGTCATGGACGGTCAGGAAATATGGCGCGTAATCCACCTCGCGGATCAGGCTCAGTTCCTTTTCGACGCGGTGGACGATCTTCGGCGGCGGACCGGCCGGATAGCGCCAGCGCAGTCCTTCGCGGGCGAGGCGCTCCAGACGATCTTGCGCTGGTTCGCCATCCTGGGCCTCGTCCGGATACTGATAGCGCAGATCGTCAAGACGGAAGGCGCAGCGGTCGGCGATTTCCAGCGTGCGGCGGATCGCGGCGGGGTGGCGGTGGAAAAGTCGCGCCATTTCCGCCCCCGTTTTCAAGCGGCGCTCGCCGTTGGCCAGCCGCTGCTCGCCGATGTTATCGATCGTGCAGCCGACACGCAGGCAGGTCAGCACATCAGCCAGCGGACGACGGGCAGACCGATGCATCAGCACATCGCCCAGAGCGACCATCGGCAGGTTCAGGCCTTGGGCCAATATGGCCAACTGATCAATGCGGTTCTGGTCGCGCCCGTCATAGAGCGGTGCCGCACCGAGAAAACACTGACCGGGAAAGAGGCGGGCTAGGGATTGCAGATCGGCACGGGTGTTCAGGGGCTGCGCATCGTCCAGAGGGTCGGGCGGCAGGGCGATCAGGATCAGACCCGTGCCCCATTCCGCCACATCGCCCCGGTTTAGATGACATTCCCCTTTTGCCGCGCGGCGCTTGCCCAGCGACAGAAGCCGGGTCAGGCGCGACCAGGCCGCGAGATCGGTTGGCAAGGCCAGCCACTCAACGGCGCTGTCGGTCAGCACCAGCCGCGCGCCAGCGATCAGTTTTGGCAGGGGTGCATCCTGCGGCGCGGGTGCCGCCGTCCGGCCGGTGAAATGCGGCACGGTCTGGCGGCTGGAATGATCGGTGACATGCTGTGAGCGGATGGTCGGGCCGTCCTGAGCCGCCTCAGTCGTAGCAGAAGCCTCATCCCGCAGGCGGGCCAGTTCCTTCAGCGCCGAAAACGCCCTGACCACACCCGCCACGGAGTTGCGATCGGTGATGGCGATGGCGGCAAGGCCCAGTTCCGCTGCCCGCGTGACCAGTTCCTCGGGATGCGAGGCGCCGGTCAGAAAGGTAAAATTCGAGGTCACGCAGAGTTCGGCATATGGCTGGACGCAGGGCGCGATCATGCAAATTCCCCCTGCACATACCAATTCTGCGCCCGCGCGGTTGCAGGCAAAGCCAGCCCGGCGGTTGTCTGGGGCGTCACAAACAGCCAGAGCCGCGGCCCCTCCCTTGTTTCGATCCGCCAGTAGTCGCGAAGGCCCGAGCGCCAGGCCGGATCGTCGAACCACCACTCCGGGGTGATGCGTTCCGGCCCGGCCGCGCGCAATGTGGTGAAGCGCATGCGCCGCCAGCGGAAACTGGCAGGTGGTGTCCCGGATGCCGCTGTCACCGGCTCTGGTGGGAAGAGTGTGATGGGCCGCTTCGCTCCGCTGTAGTGCACCAAAGGCTCAGGTTCCGAATATGCGGCAGGTGCCAGCAGAAAGCTGCGTTCAGGGATCAGGCTGGTTGCCGGAAGAAGACGCAGCACGCGGTCAAATCCAATGCGATTGCCGACCGAAGACAGCAGGTCGGCCAGGACATCCTCGTGTCCGACCGTTGGTCCATCGCCGATCTGCTCTGGGGGGAGTGGCTCTGTCAGAGGCGCGCTGAGCCGCATCGCCTCGATCCCGAACCCGGACTCGACCCCTTCGACACCCTTTGCGAACAGCGCCGCGATCCGCACCGGATCGCGCATGGGCCGGGCAAGACCAATCTCGATCTGTGCAGCTACGTGATCCACGCGATGCAGTTCCAGCCTTAGCCGTCGCGCGCCCCGATGGGTGGCGAAAAGTTTGTCGCACAAGCGATCCAACAGGCGTTCCAGCCCAGCCATCACGTCAGCCTGCAGCCCGATGGGTTCGGGCAGGGTCATGCGCACACCGAAATGTGGCGCGTCAGGTTCCGCAGCCACCGGCTCGGATTGCGCGCCCAGCGCCTGATCGAGGCGCAGGATCAGCCCCGGTCCGAAGCGACGCGCCAGAGGCGCACGGGGCAGCGCGATCAGATCGGCGATACGGACAAGGCCGACCCGGCTCAACGCCTCGGTTGTGTCATGGTCGACACGCAGCGCGGATATCGGCAGAGGCCCGATCCCCTCGGCCAACCGTCCATCGGGAATGATTCCGCCGCCGTGTCGCGCCAGCGCGTGTGCCGCGCCACGGGTTCCGGCGATGGCGCTGGTGACATGCAGCCCAGCCCGCTCCAGCCGCGCCTTCAGGTCGTCCCGCAGGGCGTTCTCGCCACCAAAGAGATGCGGCACGCCCGAAATGTCGGCCATGAGCCCATCTGAACCATCACTCGCGACCATCGGCGCATAGCGTCCTGCCCATCGGCGCAGGGCGGACAATGTCGCTGCCTCGCGGGCCAGATCGGCGGGTCTGGTCGTCAGGTCGGGGCAGATGGCCCGCGCATCGGCCAGTGGCATTCCCTGTGAAAGGCCTTGCGTCGTCGCCAGAGGATTGAAGCAGTGCAGATGATCGGCATTGCCCGACCGGAGGGTCAGGGCAAAAGGCCCCTCAGCGGGGCGTCTCCGCAGGCTCGTGTCGCTGGCGAGCCTCGGAAACCAGATCGACAGCAGACGACGCGCCATTCCAGTTCAAGGTCCAGAATCCTGATGTTCCCATTTTGTTCTTACTAAGGGTCCAGTGGTGCAGAGTCGAGTCCGGGGATGAGCTGGCCTGTGGCGCGCAGTGCCACCGGGTTTCGGTGGCATTGCTGCCTGCGCCTTCACGGATCAGAAGAAGTCCGGTGGTGCGCCCGGCCTCGGCTGCCAGCTGGAACCGCCGCCCTGCGGTCAGCGACAGGGGCTTTTCCGGTTCGGCGATCACGAGGCCGACCGGAACCGCGCGCAGAGCCTCTTCCACGCACCACAGCAGATCCGTTTCACCCGAAGGGCGAAGCAGGTGAAGCCGCTCGCCCACACCCTTCGGCAGACCGCGCAGCATCGGAAGTTCGGGACTATGCGCGGGCGTGATCCAGACCAGTGGTCCCGGATGTCGCAACGCCTGAAACAGCGCGAAAGACCTTCGCCCCCGCCCTTCGGCCTCATGCACACGGTGCGGGCGCAGTTCGAATGGATCGGAAGGGGGCGGTTCAGGCCGCATCTTCCCTCACTCCTTCGGCGACGATCTGAAGCATTCCGTCCGGCAGCGGGCGCTGAAGCTGCAATGCTTCAGGCGTAGGGGCAGTCAGCCAACGCCGCCACTCTTCGGGTTTGGTCAGGATGACCGGCATCGCCTTGGGATGAACCGGCGCCACCTCAGCATTGGGCGGGCAGGTGAGAAATCCGAACAGCTCGGCTGTAACCTCGCCTTCCTTCAGCTTCCTGACCGAGGTCCATTCGGTGCGGATGCCGGCAAAGAAGGCAAGGGGGCGATCCGCATCGAGTGCGAACCAGACAGGGTGATTGCGTGGGGCGTACCCACGGTTGTCGATTTCGGAAAAGCTGGTGAAGGGCACGAGGCAGCGGTGTTCGATCCCCAGCCAGCGCCTCCAGTGAGGCGACCTGGTATTGCGGATGTTGGTCACGCCGGGGTCGGTGCGCTTGCCCTTCAGAAACACCTGCGGCGTTGGCATACCCCACCGCGCCATCGCCAATTGCCAGCCACCTATAGGTCCATGCCGTATGATCGGTGCGGAGTAGTCCGGAAAGATCCCGGCCATCGATGGCAGGTTGCCCGTCAGATCGACCAGTTCCTCATCGCCCTCACGGATGTCATCGAAGACATGGCGCATCGCGTCCTGGCTCTTGGTTTGGGAGTATAAATTACACATTGGCGAGTCCTGGAATCACTGAGGGCAGGCTGGAACATTGCCAGAACTTTTGCGTTGGCGAAAGCGCGGCACAACATGGCCGGATTCAGCATCTGGGCTGAGGATGTCATTGCTGGCCCGAGATGCAGGTGCAAAATTGTGCCCATTTTCGTGCGCGACAGGCTTGGCCCTCCTATGCGAACATCCCCGTGCAGCGAATCCCTGCCGCTTTTTGACATCGTTAACTATCGTACGTCAGATATTTCTGGCTTTTCGTCATGCTGCTGGCACAGATGAACAGCGGACCTTCGCGCAAAGCGCGGCGAATGCAGGGTCAGAGCCCATTCTCCCGTACTGCGCAGGCACAGCATTTTGCAGGTGCAGAGAAAGAGCGTCGGCAAGACCGGCCCGAAGCGGTCGGTCAGCTGCCCGGAATGCTGCATGGCCGCATTCACCAAAGCTGCCCTTCGACGGATGCCGCAAAAAAACGACAAGTGGGGTAGCTACCAGCCTTTCAGTTCCAGTTCGAGGATTGATTGCGGCTATCAAGTTGTCGTGCCATGGTTATCGGAGAGTTATTCGCACAGGTGAATTCTTGAAGGGTCTATACGTTCCTAAATTCGGCGATCTTGATGGCATGCACGACTTTGCCAATGAGCTAAGGTCTTCGTCCGATCTTGCCTTGGACTTCTCAAGGGTAGGCTTTGCTACTCCCACAGGGATGCTGGTTCTAGCCACACTAATCGAGGACGCCGTGAGAACTGGCCGCGTGCCCATCCAAAGCGGGATCACTCCGCGTGACTACCCTTCCAACATGGGCTTCTATGCTGCATGTGGCATCGATGTACCCAGGGACAAAGCGCCTGGTAGCGCCACCTACTATCCAATAACCCGCCATGATGTTGCTCAGCTTCGGTCCCGCGCTGCGGAACAAGGAATCCCGATCGGCGCGCACGTTAACCTGACGGTCGGGCGGCTTGCTTACCTAATCACTCAGCAAACCAGCGGCGACCTCTTCTATACGGTCAAGTACTGTCTCCGTGAAATCCTGCGCAATGTGGCCGAGCATAGCCAAAGCGATCATCTATTGGTGATGGGGCAGTACTGGCCGCAGCTAAATCAGGTCGAGCTGGCCGTCCTGGATCAAGGCATAGGTTTACGTGCCGCATTGTCGGAAAATCCGAAATTCTCGGGTTTGGCATCAGATCGATACGCAATCAGGCTTGCCCTCCTGCCGAGCACTTCAGGCAAGAAAGTCTACGACGCATCAGAAAAGGTGGATGAACCTGAGGCCGAAGGCAAGTGGGGCAACTCAGGGTTTGGGCTCTATGTAACCAGCCAGATGGCGCGGAGAACTGGCTCATTCATGATTGCTTCTGGCGACGCGAGGCTCGAGATAACTGGTAACCAAAAACGCTCCGGAGCATTCTTTCTTCCGGGGACGCTAGTTTCCGTGAAGATGGATCTCGCGCGACTCGGGCGTTTAGAGCCTGCTCTCAAACAGATAACAGATCGGGGCGAAACTATTGCCAAGCGCTTCTTGACCGCGGGCGCTGACGTGCTGGCGTCCGCGGCCTCGCGACTGATCATGGAAGATGAGGACTAGCTGGGCTGCTTCAATCATCCGTTTCAATATCACGGAACTCCTTGGTTTCTGAGTTCCAAAGCTCCCAGGCCCAGTCTTGCCCAGTTCGCTCGATCTGTTCATGAGGAACATACTGACTTCCGCCCTCTGGCGCAGGGTACTTATAGTAGAGCGCCGGGGCTGCGCCGGGCAGTTCGACAAGCGCCGGTTCGAGTATCTCACGTTCGAACAATACCCCATTCCTGTAGATTCCAACGATGCTTCCTCGCTTGTAGACCAGCCGCCAGCCATCTGGAACTTCGATATGGCTGACGTTCAGAGTTCCGGCTGGGGTGAGGGATTCTGCCCAGGCGCAAAGGCGCTCTGCCACAACATTGCTGACCATCGCTTCATCACCAGCAAGTGACGCGCCGCGTCCCAATCGAGCCAAATACTTTGTGAAAGCATCGTATAGAGGTTCTGTAAGCCTTAGGCTTCCATAGACGGCATCATAGATCACGATGGCATCTGTTAGCCGAGCTGGCCCAGAAGCAGTCAACAACCCTATGTTCGTGGAAGCCGAGTCAACGTCAAAAGGCGCGATGCCAAATTCGCTCGACAATAGATCGCGCAGACCTTCGGCAATGTGTTCTCGCACCAGTCTTTGAGCTTCGCTTGATCCCCTAAACCAATCCTCCTCAATCCGGAGGACAACGCCCGTAGTCCTGAAGTCGCGTTGCTTTCGCGACATGGCGGGGTTCTCAGCCCTGAGGTCGCGATACATTTTTGTGGTCCGGCCAATCCGGTATCCTTCAACGCTTTCATTCACTTGAACGTAGACCTCTGCGAGCAGTCCTGTCTCGTTCGACATCACTCTTCCGTCGATGACCCCATCTGCCTGAAGGCTGAAGTTCACTTGCTTTCGGAGGATCGGCTTCGTGGGCGCTGAAGACTTCGACGCCCCGACCCTAATGGCTCGCTCCCCTCGGCTCGTTCGCCACTCGTACACGGAATAGGCGCGACCTGCGTGCAGGTAGGTCGCGCCCGGGTAAGCCTCGCGTATCGCTTGGTTGACTGCAATGCTTCCTATCCTTGACGGGTCATTTCGGGCACCCTCTTGGATGTCGAAGCTGCTCTCACCTACTTGCCGAAGTGGGTAGTTGAAGTGTGGAGCATCAGCCCCAAGCTGAGCAATGAAGTCAAACTCCCGAGACCGAGCTGCACCGGGCCGTGCAGACGTGAGAATTTCACCAAAGCCTGTTGGCCAAGTTACGCCAGCAGGCAACGATGCCATATCCGCGCCAAGCACTTCCATCTCTTCAAGAAGGCAGCGAGCCTGTGCAAACTGAATGAACCGATTGCCTAAGTAAAGATTGGAAGGTTCGACCGGCATAAGAAAGTAGTCATTGAACGTTAAGCCCAGGCGCCCAAATGCGGCAGGAGGAGCGATGACAAAGAACGTGCCCGGTTTCGCGCGGCCAATTCGCCCGAGGCGCTGATGGAATGCTTTTCGCGACTGAGGAATCCCGAGCGTGACGCCTATTTCCATGTCCGCAATGTCGATTCCTAGCTCAAGTGCAGATGTGGCAACAACGCCATGGAGACTGCCATCCCTTAGAGCCGTCTCTATTCGCTCTCTGTCCTCTGCTTCATACCCACTTCGATAGGGCAGTACGCTGCTGTTATCGATGGAGCGCACAACACGCTCTACGCCTTGACGCGAGTCGATGAAAACAATGAAGCGACGCCGCTTCGGCAGATCCATTATGCCTCGCACAATGTCTGCAACGGCTGCTTCACCAGCAGCGCCGTAGTCGGCACCGCTTAAGTGCAGTATTCGACGTTGAAAATGCGGTGCCCCGTTTTGTTCTTCATCCACTACTGCAAAGTCAAGGCCGGTCAACAGGCGCAAATGCTCCGAAGGAGCTGACACCGTCGCCGTGGTGGCGATGCACTGAAACGGCTTCCTTTTAAGATCGCCTCTAGTTGCTTTTCTTTTCGCCGCGATCAAGCGGCGCAGAAGAAATGCGACATTGCTTCCAAAGGCAGATTCGTAGATGTGAGCTTCATCCAAAACGATCAGAGAGAGACCTTCGAGAAAACGCCTTACAGGGCCGCTGCCAACATTGCGCATCAGCCACGCGTGACAGACATCTGGTGTCATAAGAAGAATTCTTGCATTCGACAGTGTTGCGTCGCGCTCATATGTCGGCACATTACCGTCGATTCGGCCGACGATGCTTTCATCGATACCTATCGACTTGACGAGACGCTTCCAGCGCCCGAACTGGTCCGAAGCTAAGGCTTTCAAAGGATAGATCACTAGAATTCGTGACGACGTGTCGGAGGAGAGACGTCTTATGGCGTCAATCTGAAACACAAGCGACTTACCCGACGCTGTGCCAGTCGAAACAACCACGTTTCTGCGATTGGTAAGATGTTCGATGGCCTTTGCTTGGTGCTCCCATACAGTGAGGTCTTCACTCCCAAGCAGCCGCTTAAGGCGGTCTGGCATGGTGCCGACTAATATCTCCTCGGGTAACTTGCGTCTCTGCTCCAGACGGCTATCTGTTTGAATTTCTGAGATAACTTCTAGATTCAGCGCCTCAATCAACTCTTCGACGTAGGTATTCACGATGGATATCCCTTTGGGCCTAGCCTTTGCAGGTTAGCGAACCAAGGCATAGACTTACAATCGGCAACTGCACTTGCGCTTCTGGCGTTTCGCCCGATCCAGAAGGTGTCAGACTCCCAAGCTCGAGCGTACCCGGAGAAGAAATTTTCCAGCCAGTGCGGTCTGCATGGTGGCGGTCCGCAGTCTGCGCATCGGGTCCACCCTTGTTAGATGGCTAACGATCACTATCGCGACTTTCTGCGGATGCGATGCTGCAGTATCACAGTCCACTTTCCGCCCTCCTACCGGGTCGTGTCGCGGAAGTGGTAGAAATTGGATGGTGGCGTAATCTCCGGGTGAACCAACACCCACCCAACCGGCGGTGGCAACCGCCAGGGAGATCACGCCATGAAGCAGAATACCGACAGCTCATCCTTTTCGCTACTGCCCGACGCAGGGGCGTATGATCCGATCGAGGATCGCCTGCGGGCAAATGTCCGTGCCACCATTGAGGCCATGTTCGAAGAGGAGCTGGCCGACTTTCTTGGTCGGCTTCGTTACGGCCGCGGCAAAGAGCGGGCCAGGGGCTACCGACACGGGCACCGTGATCGGCAGCTGACCGGCACATTCGGCACCGAGACGGTGCGGGTTCCTCGTGCCCGGATCGAGGACGAGGCCGGCAAGATCACCGAATGGCGCTCGAAGGCACTGCCCCGCTACAGGCGGCTGACAAAGAAGGCCGAGGCCCTGATTGCAGCAGTCTATCTGGCCGGCACGAATACCCGGCGCGTCAAGCGGGCGCTGTTCGGGCTGTTCGAAGGGGCGGTGAGCAAGGACGTGGTCAGCCGCGCCTGGCGCAAGGTGAAGGTCGATTGGGACGCGTGGTCCACCCGCGACCTGGCTGAGGAGGATATCGTTCGGCTCATCCTCGATGGCACCGTCATCAAGACCCGGCTGGACCGCAAGGCCACCAACATCTCGGTGCTGGCGGCGATCGGCGTGCGGCGCGACGGGCAGAAGGTGCTCCTTTCTATCAGGAACATGGGCGGCGAAAGCACGGCTGCCTGGGGCAGCTTCCTCGCCGACCTGGACGCGCGGGGCCTCAGGCGGCCCGAGTTCGTAATTGTTGACGGCGCCCCCGGTCTTGAGGCCGCGCTTGTGGCGCTCTGGGGCGAGGATTTGGCTATTCAGCGCTGCACGGTTCACAAGCACCGCAACCTGCTCGGCCACGCCCCCAAGCGCCTGCATGACGAGCTGAGCGAAGACTACCGCGACATGATCTACGCCGACAGCGCCGCCGGGATCGATACGCGCCGCAAGGCCTTCCTCCGCAAATGGAAGCTCAAGTGCCGGGCCGTGGCCGACAGCGTGGAGGAAGCAGGTGACCGGCTCTTCAGCTTCACGCGCCTCGATCCCTCGCAATGGAAATCGGCACGGACCACCAATGCCATCGAGCGTCTGAACGAGGAGTTCCGCCGCCGCATCAAGACCCAGACCGTGGTGCCCTGCGCCGAAACCGTGCCGATGCTGCTCTGGGCGCTCTTGGCGTCAGGGCAGATCCAGATGCGCAAGGTCGATGGCTGGGAAACCCTTTCTCAGCCTCTCGTGCCGATGTCCCTTGACCTCGCGGCCTGACTGGAGCCAACGTTACATGCCCGGAGCCCGCTGCTCGGCAATTTCCACCACATTCGCGACACGACCTCCTACCGCATGGCTTCGCAGTTGCAGAGTAATCTGAGCAGGTGCGGCGAACGGCAGAAAAGTGTCCGCATCTGGCGAGTTCAAGCCCGCCGCAGCGAAGGTCCGGTGCCGGTTTGAGAATGCCAGAATCTCGTTGTAGGTTCAGGTGCCAGTGTTGCCCAGCGAGTTGCGGGAAGCCCGCCGCAGTGCGCCAAATACTTCGGTTGCATCTGTTGTCAATTCCCGGGTGCGACCGGGCGGATCAGAACCCGCCCGGTCGATGTTCATTTCGCCTCGCACACCCGTGCCTGCGCCCGCATGACCGCATAATCCGCCATCATCCCGACCAGCGCGGTATCGTCGGGCAAGGCCTCCAACTCTGCCGCCGCCCGGTCCCGCATCGCCTGATCGTAAGCGACGACCGGCGGGCAAGCCGCGCTGCCTGGATCAGAACCGCCCGTCGCGCAGGCGGTCAGCGAGATCGTCGCGATCACGAGGGCGGGTGCTGGCAGCCTCCAGCATGCGGCGTTGAGTTTCATTCTGGCGCTCCATCTGGTTCAGGCGCTCGGCGTGTCGGCCGGCGGTTTCACCGGCCCGCCGCAGGTTGAGAAGAAAGAGGAGGACCGCGCCGATCAGCGCGATCCAGATGGCCAGATGCCGCGCCCAGCGCGTGGCCAGCAGTGGAGACAGGGCACCCATCACCGACACCCCCGGTTCCAGTCGTCGATCCGGGCCCAGACGGTCAGGGCAATTCCGGCCAGCGCCAGGGCGATAAAGGCCCAGCGCAGGGTGTCGAGATAGGGGATCAGCGGTTGGATCGCCGATTGCGCATCGCTGAGCGTCTCCTGTGCGATCTCGATCCCCGCCGCACCGACGGTGGCGATCCCCGCCGCGCCACTGCCCTTCATGGTGCGGCTGTCCGCCAGATGTTCCCGCGCGGGCGGCTGATCCTCGGCGAAGGGGATGGCGCGGGCGGGAAAGGGCTCTCCCCAGCGCCGGGCAGGGCCGAGATCGATATGCATGAAGCCCGAGCGCGGATAGGTGCCGAAGCCTAGGAAACCCTCCGCCCGCGCAGCCTTCTCGAAGGCTGCGGGGTCGTGATTGGCCATGGAGATGTCGAAGGCCGTGCCTTCGAGATGCTTCGAATGTTTGGCGCCGCCGACGCGCCGGTTATGCTCCGGGCTGCGATAGGCGGAATTCACGATCAGCGGCTTGCCGAGCCGCGTGCGCAGCGCCTGCAGCCGGTCGAGGGCCTCTTCATGGATCAGGATCGATCCGGTGCCGCGACAGGCGATCTCGGCGGGTGAGAAGTTCGGCCAGCGCCAGATGTCTTTCGGCACGTCGCGCCAATGGCGATAGAAACGGGCGGTCATGAGGATCCTCCGGATACGAAAAAAGCCCGCCGGGAGGGCGGGCCGTGGGTAATGGGTTTGGTGCGGTTGGCGGTGTGCGCCGCGTCGCGCGTCAGCCGCCCTCGCCGAAGAGTTTCAGCTTCAGCGCAATTCCGGCCAGCAGCGTCAGGATCAGCCCGGCGGTCAGCATGCGAATGACGGTCTGGGCGGCGGTACGGCGCATGAGGCGGATGCCTTCCAGCAGGGCGCGCAGGTCGCGGATATCGAGGGCGGCTTCCCTGCCGTCGAGCCCGGCATCGACAAGGGCGCGTCTTGCGCCTTCCTGAGCGGCCCGGGCCAGCAGTTCTTCAAATTCGCTCTCGCTCATCTGCAGCACGTCGTCGAGACGTTTGGGTGTCATCCGATCTTCGCTCCCCAGAAAGTGGTGTGATCAGCGGCGAAATACCCATCCGCTGCCTGGAAGCTGCCCTGCAGCGCGACCGTATCGCCCGCGTCCAGCAGCACCATGGTCTGAAGCCAGAGGGCCGTGGCCTCGGACACATGCGCCCCGGATATCTCGCCCAGCGAGCCCCGGATCTCCGTCGACCCGTTCAGGACCAACCGTCCGCGCATCCGGGCGCTAGTATTGGCATTGATCTTGAAGAGCAGCGACGCGCCGAAGAGATAAGTCCCTGAGACCGGCGCGACGAAACGGTTCGTCGCGGCATCGAAACAGCCCTGGTCGTTATAGTCCGCGACATTGATCCCGAGCGTCGTCCAGCTGTCGGTGGCGACGTAATTGTCGTAATTCGTATAAGCCTTGAAGCGCGGCAGGTTCGGCTGGTCCACGATGCCCGTCGCCGGATCGACGCCCAGCGCGTCGCGGAAATTACTGCCATCGGGCGAGACAGCGATGCGCAGCCGGTCCGATCCGAACATGCCGATCAGCGCCCGGGTCGAGAATGCGGTCTGCAGGATCAGCCCGGCATCGTCAGTCCCTGTTTCCCGGTTCAGGGTCTGGGTCAGATCGCCGCTGCCGCCATCGGCGGCGTAGAGGGCTGTCCAGAGGGCGCTGTTCAGCTTGGCCGAAAAGGGGGAACCTGCGCTGGCCGACATGCCAATGCCGAGCCGGGTCAGATCGTCGAGGGCGGTCGGGATCACCCGTTGCCAATCGGCACCGTTCCGGACCAGCAGGACCGCCTCACCCTCGACCCATGCCCGCCAGCCGTCGCGCGGGGGTAGGCGCAGCCAAGCGCCATCGGTCCAGAGGGCCACGTTCAGATCCCAGCCGGCCCAACCGCCCGTCGCGCCGGGGGCGACAATATAGCGATCACCGTCGGACGGGCCAGCCGGCGGCACGGTCAGCCCCCGGCTTTTGACCGAAAGCTGCACCAGCCCGTCCAGCAGGCGCAGGGCCTCGTTATGGGTGACGTGCTTCTGCGCCTGCGCCGCCATCAGATATGGCAGCAGCAGGTTCGTCGTGCTGTCGGGCATTTTCTGGTTTCCCGGTCTTCAGAGATAAAGGGCGGTGGTGTGTGCGGTGCCGCGCCCGATGCGGGTCGAGAGCTGGCAGATGCGGAGCGTCACACTGTCACCCGTCGCCAGTTCTGCGCCCCAATCGGCGGTCTGTTGCGCGGCGCCGTAGGTGACTGAAGGCGCATTGCTGGTCAGGGTCCGCTTCACGACGTGCCCATCCATGATCCGGACCTCGTAGCTTTCCTGTTCTTCGCCCGGCGGCACTTCCATGCCCTGCCAGCTATCGGCGGCGAGAGTGCGGGACCGGCGTTTCCAGCGGATTGTCAGATCGCCCGGGACATGCGGGCGCCGCCACGGCTGGTCGATATGGACCGGCGAGAACGGCCGCAGGCCTTCGCCCTCGGGCGTGAAGGTAAGGGCGGCGAATGTATCGCTGCTGACCGGATGGCGGGCGGGTCCGATGCGCCAGTTAAACGGGATGCCGAGATCAGCTTCCGGGATCGGCAGCGGGGTCAGGGCCTCGTTCAGCAGCACCACCCGTGCCCCGGCCGGAGTCGGGTTGCCCATGGCATGTTCGGTGCCGCGTTGGCCGCGCAACAGCCGGGTCAGGCGGTATCGCCCCGGCGCGATCAGCTCGGCACGGCCTGCCTGGACGATCTCCCAGCGCCCCGGCGCGGTGTCCACGGCCAGCGCATTGGCACCACTGAGGAGCGCCAGATCGGTGACGCTGTCCAGCTGGCCGCTCATCAGATCGAGGATGAGGACATTGCCCAGATCAAACCGCGATGTCGGACCGGGCCAGAGATCGGTGGCAAGACGCCCGAGATTTGCCCGGCGGCGGATGGTTGTGACCAGTTCGAAGCCATCTGTGCCCGGGCTGCGATACACCGCCAGCGCGCCGGGCCATGGCTTTGCCGTGGCCGCGATCAGCGGCTGATGCGCGGGAACGTCGTCGCGAAGCTGGGGCAGATCGAGCAGGATCACCTCCGGCGGCCCGAAGGTCACTGCACGGGGCAGGGTGGCCGGTCGCTCAGCGCCGGGCGGCTGATCATAGGCCTCGCGGTCCTGCCGCACGGCTTCCACGCCGCGCGCCTCGGCATCGGCGATGGCGGTCAGACGAAACTGCTGCTGGCGCCCATCGTGATCCAGCGCAATGACATCCGCCGGGTCCAGCGCCAGCCTTGAGGGCGGCAGCCGAAACACCGCGCTTTCGCGGCCCGCCCAGGCTTCCTGCAGGGCGCGGCGGCAGCGGCGTTCAGCCTCTTTCGGCGGCACTGCCATCGGGAAACTCTCGGAGGCGATGCGGCTCGTGTCCACGGTGATGCGGGACGCCTCGACCAGCGCCGCGTCGTAATCCTCATCGGCCCGGGCCACTTGCCATTTGAGCGCCTGCGGCAGCTCGGTTTCCTGCGCCCGTGTCAGCTCGATCGCCTCGCCATCCGTGTTGCCCGCGACCAGATCGTCATGGGCTATGGTAGCAACCGGCGCCCGGCCGCGCATGATGAAGCGGATGACACCTTCGCTCTCGACCGCATCGAAGCCGAAATGCCGCGCCAGCGTGGTGATCGAGGCGCGCGGGCTTTCAAGCGCGGTGATGGCATAGCCCTCGGCCGCGCCCCAGAGGCCGGAGACATCGATGCGGGATTCCAGCAGCCCGGCGCGCAGGCAGAGATGGCGGACGAGAGCGGCCAGCGAGACCGCGCCCAGCCGCCCGGTCAGCCAATGCCCCAGTCGCCAGTTGGCGCCGTCGGTCCAGACATCGCTGAGCGCCGGAAAGAAGGGATAGGGTCGGGCATCCCAGGTCCAGGCCGCGCATTCCTTCACCTCGACCATGTTGCCCGCATACTCCGTCGAGACGGGGTTGCTCGCCGGTTTGCCCCAATGAAGATATGTCGCTTCCAGATATGCGCGCTGAATGGCATCGTCGCGCCAGCCGCGCGAGAAATATGGCACGAAGCTTTCCGAGGATTTGGGGTCATAGAAAACGTTCGGCTGGTTGGTGCCGCGGTCGATGGCCGGGCAGCCAAGCTCGGTGAAGCGAATCGGTTTTGATCCGGGCAGCCACGCCGTCGGTGTCACGGCCTCGACGCCGCCCGGCCGATCATAGTGCGGGTTCGACCACCAAGCGCGCAGGTCTTTGGGTCTGAACACCCACTGCTTGCCATAAGTCCCGTCGGTGATCGGGGTCCGGACCTGTGCCGCGCGGTCGGCCTCCGTGGCATAGAACCAGTCGAATCCCTCTCCGCCTGCGATGTTCGACTGCAGATAGGCTCGATCATGGATCGCGGGCCAGCCAGCCTGCGCGTCAAGGTGATCGAATCCGTCGCGCCAGTCCGACAGCGGCAGGTAATTGTCGATGCCGATAAAATCGATGGTCGAGTCGGCCCAGAGTGGGTCCAGATGAAAATGCACGTCCCCGCTGCCGTCGCTCGGCTGATGCCCAAAATATTCCGACCAGTCGGCGGCGTAGCTGATCTTCGTGCCGGGCCCGAGGATCGCGCGAACATCGGCCGCCAATGCGCGGAAGGCTGCGACGGCCGGGTAGCTGTTGCCAGCGGCGCGGATCGTGGTCAGCCCGCGCATCTCGGAGCCGATCAGAAACGCATCGACCCCGCCCGCCGCCGCGCAGAGATGGGCGTAATGCAGGACCATGCGACGAAGCCCGTGGTCACCGGGATCGCCGGCCCAGCGCACCTCGTCGCCGCTGACGGTGAAATCGCCCGCGCTGGCGCTGCCGAAAAAAGCATCAACCTGATCAGCTGCAGCCGCCGTCTTGTCGACTGTGCCTGCCTGACCAGCGGCAGGCGAACAGGTGATCCGCCCGCGCCATGGGAATGCGGGCTGACCGGTCCCAGCCGCATGGTTCGAATAGGGATTCGGCAGGGCATTGCCCGGCGGCACATCCATCAGAATGAAGGGATAGAAGGTCACCCGCAGCCCGCGCGCCTTCATCTCCCGGATCGCCTGCACCACCGCGAAATCGGCCGTTGTGCCGCCATAGACCGGACGATCCTGATCATCGCGACTGACGAGATGCGCATTGGCCCGGTTGACGCCATTCACCGACCATGTCTTCGGACTGCTCGCCTTCTCGGCGACCTCAACGCCGGGCCGGATGGTGCAATTCCCGCAGCGAAGATCGTTGCCGAACCAGGCGACGACGAGGCTGACACTTTCCACCTTCGGCGCCATTGCCTGCAGCCGGTCCAGCGCCACGTTCATGTCCGGGCTGCCGGGCATGGCGTTCAGATTCTCGGTCGAGGTGGTACCATTGCCGCCCTTGCGCACCGGCTCGGTGGCATAGGTGAACTCGCCCGAGGCCGGGATCAGGGTGACAGCCCGGGTCAGCCCTTCGGCGGTGTCGGGATCGGCCAGCGGTCGGAACACTTCGAACGAAAGCTGCGGCAGGCGATTGCCGTAATCGTTCAGCGGCAAATCCTCGAAGACGACATAGGCCGTTCCGCGAAAGGCAGGTGTTTTGTCCGCGCCCATGGTGGCAGCGATGAAGGGATCCGGCTCCTGCCTCTCGCTGCCCGGATACCAGCGCCACGTAATCCCCGATGTATCGAGCGGCTTGCCGTCCGCCCAGATGCGCCCGATGCCGGTGATCTCGCCCTCCGCCAGCGCCACGGCAAAGGATGCATAGTAGAGATATTCCGTGGTCTCGACCTTGGGCCCGCCGCCCTTGCCGCCGCCCTGACGGCTGGTCTTCGTCTCCTCCCGAAAATCCGTGGCCCAGATAATAGTGCCGCCCATGCGCATCCGGCCGAAGACCCGCGGGATGACCGCGCCCTCGGTCGAGGCGGTGATGCGCAGATTGTCGAGCCGGGCGCCTTCGATGCGCTGGGCTGGGGCGAGCGAGGAGACGATCCAGCTGTCCACGGCCGCGCCGATGGTGGAGCCGATCATGCCGCCGATGGCCGCGCCGGAGACGCCAAGAATCGCGCCGCCGAAGCCGCCGCCAATCGTGGCGCCGACCGAGGCGAGAACTAAAGTTGCCATGATGAAAAAGTCTCAGATGCTGGGGAAGAGGAAGGCGAAACCGATGCGACGGCGCCAGGCTTGTGTCAGCGGTTCTTCGATGACGCCCAGCCGCTCATAGGCATGGATGAAGCGGTCCGGTGCGGCGAGAATCCCGATATGCTTGGCGATGGCGCCGGGGCGCATGCGAAACAGGATCAGCGCGCCGGGACCGGCATCAGCGACCGGTACCTCGATCATCATCCGCCGTGCGCCTTCGGCCAGCACTTCACGGGTGCCGGTCTCGCCCCAGTCGCGACTATAGGGCGGGATCGGAAAAGGCTCTTCACCCACGACCTCCCGCCAGACGCCACGCGCCAGACCGAGGCAGTCGCAGCCGACACCCTTCAGGCTGGCCTGATCGTGATAGGGCGTGCCGAGCCATGCGCGCGCGGCGGTAATGACGCGGTCCGGATCGGCGGCGTTTTGCGGCCGGGTCAAAGCACACCGCCATCATGCCCACCGCCCGATGTGGCATAGCGCAGGATGGTGTCATGGCCGGGGATATGCGGAAAGCCCCGGAAGTTTACCACGTTGCCGAATTTTGCGCCGCAGGTGGCGATGCGCTTGTCGCAACCCGCCCGGAGGGTGAAACCATCGCCCGCGCCAATGGGACGGATCGGTGCTTCCAGCAGCGTCAGGACCGCAATGCCACCGCTGCGGTCATGGGCCAGGACCTCTGCGCGGCGCCCGGCATTGGGGCCAGAGGTCCAGACCAGCGTGCCGAAGCGGAACCAGCCGGGCACGAAACCGCCGAGCCCGGATGCGGTGAAGGCGCGGTCGCGCAACCTGTCGATGACGGTGCCGGTGCCCCGATAGGCCGGATCCTCCAGATCGACCCCGCAGCGGACATCGCCCAGCGCGGCATCGCAGCTGGCCTGAAATGTCCGGCCGACGGTCTGGCCGAGGAGATGCGACATCGAGCGGATCTCGGCCACGAAGGCATGTCGTCCGCGCCTGATCTGACCAATGGCGCCGCGTCGCATCAACACCCGCTGCGCAGGGTTGGCCCAGTTCACCCGCCAGAGCTCGACTTCGGCATTGTCCCAGCGGCCGTCCAGAATATCGGCCTCGGTGATCCGGTCGGAGCGCAGCGCGCCCGCCGCGTCCTGGGCATCGACCGAGAGATCGGCACCGGAGCGGATCTCGCTGGCCGTCAGCCCGCTTTCCGGTTCGAACTCGGTGCCATCGAAACTGAGGGGGCAATCGTGATCGGTGAAGCCGAAAGCCGTGCCATCGGCGCGGGTGATGCGCCAGCACCAGGCCAAGGTCGTGGTGCCGCTGTTCAGATGCGCCTGCAGGGCGGGCGGAATGTTCTTCATCGCCGGATCTCCACCAGCGGAATGGAGGCGATGGAGCCGAGCCGTTCGATATCCAGCGTCACATCCAGCGCATCGCTGTCGAAGCGCACCGGCACGTCGAATTCGAAACCCGCCGTGATGGCGATGCCATCGGTTGGCGCGGTGTCGAAACTGACGAGGCCGGTTTTATGATCGACCGACCAGCCGCCGGGCTGCGGCACAGCGTTCAGGGCGATCTGGACGGTGCCCGCGACCGGCTTGGTGATGGTCCGCACCCAGCTTTGTCCGCCCGAGGCATAGCGTTTGACCAGCTGAAAACTTGTCTTCACGCCATCTCCAATGCCGATCTGCTGATCCATTGCTGCTGGCGCCCGCGAAGGCAGGCAGGACCGATGATCGGCCCAGTCCTTGAAACGAAAGCCATAGAGCCTTCCGCTCCGGGCCTCGAAGAAGGCCACCACCGCCGCCAGATCGTCGGCGCGGCGGATGCCGTAGCTGACATCGTAGCGGCGGCGCGAATTGGCCCAGCTCGCGTTGCGTTCCTCGTCGCCCGAGGCCAGTTCGACGATCTGCGTACGACGCTCCGGCCCGCCGCGCGCGCCGCGGCTGATATTGTCCGGAAACCGGACCTCGTGAAATGCCATGCTTGGCGTTCCTTTAGTGCAGGTTCTGTCAGAGACCGCGCCGCCCCAGCGAGACCGCACGGGCGATATCGGCGGCGATCTGGGTGCGGGACTGTCGAAAACTCTCGGCGTCGCGGGCGTTGATGTTCACCGTGACGGCATTGCCGTAATCCTGCGCTTCCCGGCGCGACAGCACCCGTTCGCCGCGCTGCAGGATCGCGGGCACCTCGTCATGACGCAGCCCGACCATCCCGCCGCTATGCATGCGTGGTGCGCCTGCGAAGGCGAGTGCAGGGACGGTGCGGCCAGGACCTGTGGCACCGACCATGCCGCCCGTGTGCATGATGCTGGCAAAGATTCCGCCTGCGCCGCCCAGCGCGCCCGAAAGCGCGTTGGCGATGGGGCCGAGCAGAAACCGTCGCGCGGCCAGCTTCGAGAGATCGGCCAGTAGCGAGGTGACTAGATCGCGAAAGTCGAGCTTGCCGGTCTTCACGAATTCCCCGACCGCATTCTCGGCGCTCTGGAACGCGCCGACCAGCGCCTGGCCGATATCGGCACCGATCTCCTTTGCCTTCTTCGCATAATCCGACAGAGCCTCGGTCACGGCCTTCCAGTCGGTGGCGGTGGCTTCAGTGGCGGGTTTGGCCTCGTCAGCAGCCGCCTTGCCCGCGGCCCCGGCCTCCTTCGCGGCGGCGCCTGCGCCGGTTGCGGCCGTTTCGACCCCGCCCAGCGCATCTTCATAACTCCCGGCCGCTTCGGTCGCCACGTCCAGCGCCGCGCCACCGGCGTCATCCTCGCCGCCCGACATCGCGGCGCGCAGCGCCTCCATGGCCGGTCGGACCCCATCGAAGGCGGAGGCGCGGCTGGAACTGGCCCGGTCGCGATAGCGGCCCGCCATATGGGCGGAATTGCTGGCCGCATGGTCCAGCATGGAGGCCCGGCCCAGCGCCTCGAACACATCGATGCGGGTGTCCGAGCCGATTTCTTCGGCGACCTTGTTGAAAGTGGGCGCGATCATGCCCAGAAAATCCGACCATTTCCCGGCGAGGAATGCCATCAGCCGGGTCCAGATCGCCTCGATCTCCGATTGCATGGCCCGGAAATCGTCGGCGAAGGACATGGCCGTGGTCTTGATCCCCTCCCAGACCGCTTTCGCCACATCACCCATCAGCGCCATGGCATTGCCGAACCCGCCCGCGCCTCTGACCAGCCGGGTGAACTGATAGACGAGTTCCCCGGCGCCGACGATCAGGGCGCCGATGCCCGTGCGGATCAGCGCGCCACGGAGGACCACCAGTGCGGTGGCGAGACCCCGGACCGACAGTGCGGCCGCCGCCAGCCCTGCCACCCAGCGTCCGGCCATGAAGGCGGCGAAGCTGGCTGCGTAGGTGGACAGCCTGCCGATCTGGTCGAAAAGCCCGCTGATGGCCATCCCCAGCGGTCCCGTGCGGCTGGCCAGAGCTGCCATGGCATCGGCGACGGCTTCCAGCGCAGGCGCGGCCGCCACCGCCAGTTGGTTCGACAGACCCCGCCAGACAAGTCCCAGCCGCGAGATCGCGTCATTCGTCCGTTCGATCCTGTCGGCATCCTGTTCGGAGACGACGACACCGAAGGCGCGGACATCCTCGGTCGCCTGCCGCAGGGTGGCGGTGTCGATGCGGGACATGGCAATCGAGCCTTCCTCGCCGAAGAGTTGCCCTGCCACGGCCGCACGCTGGGCGACTGGCACGAAATCGGCAATGGCGGCATTGATCGCCCCGACGCGCTGATCCAGCGGCAGTTCCAGCAACTCGCCTGCGGTCAGGCCCAGCCGTTCCAGCGCATCTGCCGCCGGACCACCGCCCGCCGCTGCCTGGCTCAGCCGCCGGGTCAGATCCTTGGTCGCCTGTTCGATGCCGGACATCGAGACACCGGCCAGTTCCCCGGCACGCTCCAGCGTCTGGATCGAGGCAACGGTGGTGCCGAGCGACTGCGCTAGCTTCGCCTGCGCATCCACTGTCTGGAGGCCCGACCGCACCATGGCGATACCAGCAGCCGTGGCGGCGGCCACCGCAGCGGCAGCCGCGACGCCGACCTTGCGGGTGAAACCGGCCATGCGGGCATTCGCAGCCTCCATCTCGCGCGAGAGCCGCCCGAAGCCTCGCGATCCGGCCTCGCCCACACCTTCCAGCTCGGCGCGCACCTGCCGCCCGCCCACCGCCGCGAGGCGGACGCTGACCCGTTTCTCTGCCATCTCATCGTTCCATCTGTTCGTTCACCTTCCGGACCATCACCGCTTCAATGATGGGCAGCAGCTCAGCGGCGGCCATGGCCGGGATGCCCAGTGCTGCCGCCAGCCCCAGCGCGGCCGTCAGATCCCAGCCGATCACGGCGCTTGGGATCACCCGCAGCTGGCCGCCAAGGCGCCCGACCAGATCCCAGACCTGCCAGCCCTCGAAGGTCAGAGGCTGGTTCTGCCGCGCCGGGCAGTCTTCGCAGGCTTGCGTGCAGGTCGCGCAATAGCTGTCGCCACCGCCGAAGGACCATTCGGCAAGGGCGTGGAGACGTTTTTTTCCTGCTCCAGCAATAGTCCCTTCGAAACATAGACCAGCTGGAACGCCTCGAAGATCGGCCAGATGTCCAGAAGCGCGTCGATGGCCTGCGGGCTGGGAGTGATGACATTTCCATCGGTATCGCCGACGCCCTCCCAGTCCAGCACCGCACGGCGGGCCAGCGCCTTGGCGAAGACCAGTGCCCGTTCCTCATCGCTGGTTCCGTCCGGGACGGCTTCCACACCCGGATCGCTGCGCGTGGCGACCATCAGCGCGGTGGTCAGCGGGCGCAGCAGCACCCGGACGCCGGTGGCCAGATCGTGCCAGCGGGGTTCGTTACTCAGGTCCAAGGTCAGCATGGGTTCAATATTCCTCGCGGTCGTTGATCAGGGTGGCGGTGCACATGCGGCCCAGCGCGCCGTCGCGCGCGGCCTGCCAGTCGAATGTCGCCTGCACGCCCTGCGGCCCGGAAATCTCGATCCGGGGACGGGGCAGGTAGACGGCGTGCACGGTGAAGGTGAAACTCTCGCCCGATGGCAGGGCATAGGAAAATTCCAGCGCGCAAGGATCGCCAACCATGGCCTGGGTCACCAGCGAGCTGTCGGCGAACCGGACCTCGATGGACCCGGTCAGCGCGGCAATCGACGGATCGGCACCATCAATGCGGCCATCGGCGCGGATGGTCTCGATCCGGTCGAGATTGTTCGCATAGCTGATCTGGGCTGAGACGACATTGCCCAGCGCCGCGCCATTGCGGGTGATCGACCCGTTGAAATGGCCGAAGCGCTTCAGGCCGATCGGCGCGGGTGTACCGGCGATGCTGACGGTGCCGACCGCTTCGCCCTGCGCGACCAGCCGGGCGGTCGCGGTCAGCAGCCCGGATCGCTGCATCTGCCAGCTGAGCTGGTCGAGCACGCATCCGGAATAGATGGCATAGCGTGGCACCTCGGGCATGCCGGTCTCGATGGAGAGGCTCGGCAGCGTCCAGGCCCCGGACCGGAACTCATGCGTCCAGGGACCGGTGCCGGTTGTGACCGGGTCGCCGAACGCTGCCTTCAGCCAAAAGCCGAAACCTTCCGCATCGATTGGCACCACGACATCGCCATCGGCTGTCACCGCGTCCTTGATCGGCGCCAGCGGATCGCGGCCATAGCCCAAGAGTTCGGAGTTCAGCAGCGGCTGTTCGGCCCCGAGCGTTGTGCTGGCAAAGGGCATCTTGGTGAAGCCGCCGACCGGCGGCGTGCCGTAGACGGTCTCGAACGCCAGCGCCATCTGCGCCCGCGCCCCCTGGGCTCGTGCCATGAAAGATCCTTTCGGTCAGTGTCGGGTTAAGAAGGTTTGCGGCGCGCGGTTGCGGGTCCGAGCGCCGCGCCACAGAATGGGCAGGTGTTGGGATAATGGTCGTGAGGAGCGGTATGGTAGGACTGGGATTGCTAAGAGCGGCGCATTGGCTGTCCGGAGTGCAGGTGACCCTCGCGGTCATGGCGGCCATGGTTTTGACAGGATGCGTGCCGACAGAAGTCGCGGCACCCGCGACGCCATCACGGTTCGATTTTGCCGGTCAGGTGACGCGGGTTGTCGATGGCGACACGTTCTGGATCAACTCCCAAAGCACCCGAATCAGGGTCTGGGGGCTCGACGCGCCGGAGATCGGACGGGCGGGAGGGTCAGCCGCCACGGCGCAATTGGCGGGCCTCGTCTCCGGGCGATCCGTTCAGTGCAACATGCGCGATGTGGACCGTTACGGACGCATCGTCGGGCAATGCTGGCTGCCGGACGGTCGCGATATCGCGGCGACGATGATCGCCAGTGGCACCGCGCGTGAATATTGCCGCTTCTCGGGCAATTATTACGGCACCTGCTGAGAGCCGCTTATGCCAGCGGGTCGGCGGTGGCGTAGTGCAAGATCACCGGGATCACCGCCGCCTTCAGGCTGGCCGCGCCCTCGACCGGCAGATCGACCGGGCGAGGCGCCTCGGCTTCGACCCAGTCGCAGAGACCGCCCAACGTTCGGTCGGCTGCGATGGTGGTGCCGATGCTGGCGCAGAGGGTGTCAAAGGCTGCGTCACGGTCAGAGCCCTGAATGGCCGCCTCGATTTCGGCGCGGTGCTGATAGTGATAAGCGACCGGCGACAGCGTGACCTCGGGTTCTCCAGGATCGCCGTCGCGCAAGACCAGCAGGCCGTCGGGAGGCACGCGTTCGGGCAGGACGTCGCCGCGCAGTGCGGAGGCGGGCAGGGCAGACAGGCGCGCGTGCAGCGCGGTGAGAATGGTTTCGCGGAAGGTGGGCATCGTTTATGTCTTAAGCCATGACTTTTATCGAGGAAGGCAAATGAATTTCGAAAGCTGCGGACCATTTCATTTTCCAAGGGAGCGGACCGGACGCTGGAGAGCGGCTTTCTGGGACGACGTCGAAGAATATTGGGACGGCCTAAGCCGCTCGGTTGGCTGCTACGCCTTCTGTACAGACAATGGTAAGAAAGTGCGCCCATGGTACGTTGGGAAGACGCTTGCGCAAGGAGGTTTTCGAGATGAAGTATTCACTCCTCATAAACTCCAACACTACTCGGAAATCTTAGCTCCGCAGGATGTCGACAAATCATATCGTCGCGGAAAGCCTTGTATCCTTCTGTTCCCTCTTGTGACTGAATCTTGGCGACTATCTAGCAACCGCAGCAGTTCTGAGCCTTACATCGACTGGCTGGAGACAACCCTTATCGGCATGGCATTGTCGCAGAATCCAGAAATCGCAAATACAAGCAAGACCCGCTTCCACCGGGAGGTCTACGTTAATGGGCTGATAGGAGGACAACTCCAAGGTCGACCCAGCAACGACGCCAACTTTGCGAAGCGGGCGTTCTTGTCAAAATAGGAGAAGGTCTAGTTGACCGTCCATTTCCCGACGATCCTCCCCGGCACCGCATCCACCGCCCGTTCCGCATCCCTTGCCAGATCCAGCCGCTTGGGCAGCCTGACCTGCGGCACCAGCAGGAAGATCGGCACAGTGGCCCGTCCGCGCCCGGTTTTGGACCGCGACACCACCGCGCGGCCCTTGGTATTGAGCCGCCCCTCGGCCACCAGCAGGCTCGGCCCGCGCCGACGATAGACGAAGCGCAGGCGCAGCCCGGTCCGTCTTTCCCATTCGCCCGGTGTGATGCGCCCGCCTCGCAGGGACTTTCCGGCAGCTTCGGTGGGGATCGCCAGCCAGAAGCCGTCCTTGGACCGGATCAGCGGCCCGGCATTATGGGCACCGATGATGACCGGCGCCTTGGACCAGACCAGTGCGGTGGCGTTCAGGCTCTCGCCAGCTTTGGGATAGGTGGCGTTGCGGATCGAATTCGCCAGCCGCCGTCCCAATCCTGCCCCGGTGATCTGCCCGCGCCAAGCTGTCTTGAGGCCTGCGCCCGCTTCGCGCATGGCGCCGGTCACGGCCTTCTTGCCCGCCTTGATTTCGGCCTGCATCATGGCGACGATATCGGGATCGATATCGAGTTTCAGCCTCACGCGGGCACCAGGTCCACGGTCCAGATCAGCCGGTCGCGGTCGCGGATCGGCTCGCCGTGGATCGCAAAGCTGTCGGCGCCGATGACGATCAGATCGCCCGGACGGGGATCGGGGAGATCGCTGACGCGGATATCGGCGGTCAGGGTTTCGGACAGGATCCGCGCCGATCCGAACTCGGTGATCCGGTCCGGCGCGCGGCGGATGAGGCGGATCGGGCGTTCTTCGGATGTGCCACCCGCGATCCAGACGGCGGATACCGACATGTCTGGATGGCCGAAGATGCGATCCATGGCGGCGCTGAAGGCGTTCATCGCGTCGCCGATCAGTTCGAGCTGTGCAGCCGGATCGCCAGCCGGGGCCGCTTGTTCACCGGCAGGATCGAGGCCTCGGTCATCAGGTCGATCCAACGGCCCTTGGGGTCGAGATGCTGGCGGGCATAGAGCGGCAGGCCGATGGTATTGGCGGTTTCCAGCAGGTTCGCCGGGCCGCCATAGGTCGTAAACGTGTCCATGGTGCCGGTCGGGAAGGCGATGCCCTCATTTGCCGGAACCAGACGCTCCGAGGTCTTGGTCGAGAGCGTCACCGCGCCCGCATATTCCTCGAACAGAATCCCCGCGAAGGGGAAGTTGCGCCGCACATCCTGCCGCAGAGGCTGGGCGCCGGTCGCGGCATAGAACTTATAGGCTTCTTCCGTTTTGGGGTGCGAGATCAGCTTGTCGAAGAATTCGCGGCTGACCAGAGCATGGACGCCCGACATGCTCTCGCCTAGCAGATTGTCCTCGACCGCGCGCAGCACCTCGCGGACCTTGCCTTGCACGTTGGTGCCAGCTGTGCCGAGGACGAAATCCACGGAGATCTGCGCGATGCCGAATTCGGTAAAATAGTTGTAGAGCATGGTCCCGGCCCCATCCTTCACGATGCCGCGGAGCGCGTTCATCTCCATATATTCGCGGGTCTGGGCGTGTTTGCGGCGCATCAGGGTCAGCTTGCGGGTCATCACCGCGACCAGGGGATCGGCCTCGTCGCCTGCGCCGATGGCGGGCACGCCCTGAATATCGGCGGGCAGGATCACATCGTCATGCGGGATCCAGGGCAGGGCAAAGCTGCGCATGGCACGGCCTTCGCGGCTGCCGACGGTGGCGGGACCGCCCAGCGGCACCGAGGGCAGGAGGTTCAGCACGCCCTCGATCTGCTCGATGATGACGCTGCGCTGGGAGACGCCCTCGAAGCGGAAGAGGCCCAGTTCTCCGAGGCGGGTATAGAGGTTCGGCAGGATATTGATGGCCTGCGTCATCTCGGCCAGCGAATAGCCGCCGGCATCGAAGGGATTGCGGATGATGGTCATTGGGAAGCCTTGTCAGGAAGGAGGAAGAAAGATGCGATGCCGCCGTGACGGTTCGAGCCCGCCGGGCGGGTCCGTGACGCCCGGGACGGTTCGCAGCCGCCGGGCGGGTTTGTGACCCCCGGGCAGGTTCGTAACCCGTCAGGCGCTGTCGCGGATGACGATGCCCAGCGCGGTCAGTTCCGCGTGCTTCAGGGCGATCTTGGCGGCATCGTCGACGCTGCCATCGTAGAAGAGGGCGTCGCGGGACAGGATCGCGGGGCCACGGGCGAGAAGGATGCCGGTGGCTTCCGCCAGCCTTGTATCGACCGGATAGAGCAGAATGCCCGCAGCCAGTTCCGCGCCATCGCTGCCGCCATGGCTGGCGAAGGTGTATTGGCCGCTGACGGTGACGCGGCCGAGGACCGCACCTGGTGGGTATTCGGTTCCCTCGGCCAAGGTGACGGTCTCGCGGGTATAATTGGGGTTCAGCTCATATTTGAGCGCATCGCCCATGCTGGGCGGCTGGGTCAGGACGGGCATCTTGGTCTCCGAAAGGTGTCAGGCGATCAGCGGCTGGCGCTGTCGGCGGATTTGCGGACGGCAGCGACGAGCGGGCTCGGTTTGTTCGTCGGCGCGGGCGCGCTGGCGAGAATGCCGCTGGCCTCGCTCTTGGCTGCGAGGCTGTCGAGGATCTGGCCGCGCAGGGCGTCTGGGCCTATGCCGCGCCGCACCGCGTCAGCGGCGTCCAGGGTGACGCCCAGCTTTGCCGCCTGCGCGCAGATCGAGGCCACTTCGGCGGCTTCGGCGCGGATGGCATCGGCGGTGGCATCGACCGGGGTGGTAGTCGCTGCGGCGCCGGGCGCGTGCGGCACTCCCGCCGGTTCCTGTGCCGTCGACGCGGCGGTTTGCGTCGGCGCGGGGGCTTGCTGCTCTGGCGTTCGGGCATCATCATCTGTCTGATCACTCATGATCATCTCCTGCTTGGGGTGGGGTGGTGAAAGGGTTTGGCGCTGCGGCGCGAGAGCGATCGGCATTGCCGGGCGGCCGAGACTGTCGGCGAAGGCGCGGAAGGCGGCGCGGGGATCGGCGACGGCATCGACGAGACCGGCCTCGACAGCCGCCGCGCCGCGAAACACTGCCGCTTCTGTGGCCAGCGCCGCCTCTTTGCCGAGCTTCGCCCCGCGCCCAGCGGCAACCGTCTCGGCGAAGAGCATGCGCAGATCCTCCAGCTCGGCTTGCAGCCGGTCGCGAATGCCGTCGGGCAGGGCGGCATAGGGATTGCCATCGGCTTTTTGGGCCCCGGCATGGATCAGCGTCACCGCCACACCCTTCTGGGCCAGCATGCCGGACATGTCGGTATGCATGGTGATGACACCGATGCTGCCCGCCGCCCCGGTGCGAGGCAGGGCGATGCGGTCGGCCTGCGAGGCCAGCGCGTAACCGGCCGAGAGCGCATTTTCCGCCAAGAAGGCGTGAACCGGCTTTGCATCGCGCGCCGCGCGGATGCGGTCGGCCAGATCGAAGGCCCCGGCCACCTCGCCACCAAAGCTGTCAATCTCGAGCGCAATGCCGCGAACGGCGGGGTCGTGGACCGCCGCTTCAATCTGGGCGGCGAGGCACTCATAAGAGGTCACGCCCGAACTCTGGCCGATCCAGGCGCCGCGATGGACCAGCGTTCCGGCAATGGCGATCACCGCCACGCCATCGATGACCGGGAACGGCGCATCGGCATCATCGCCATGCCGCCCGACCAGATTGCCGCCGATCAGCGAGGCACGGGCCGTCTGACGCGCGGCGATCAATTCCGGTTCTGCGACTGTCGCCCCATCAAAGCGAATTTCCTGTCCGGTGATGCGGGGCCCAAGTCCGGAGAGAAAGGCCAGTGCCTTGGCGGGGGCAATCATCAGCGGCGTATCGAAGGCGCGCTGGGCGATCTGGACGTGGTGCATCAGCGGTCCTCCCCGGGTTTGGCACCGTCATCGTCGTCGGCTGGGTCGGCGACACGGTCTTCGTCATCGTCCTTGCCATTGCTGACGTCCGTGCCATCGCCAGCTGCCTCACCCTTCGGCCCCTGCGCGGGCGAGCCTGGGCGGCGGAAATCGAGGCCCAGCGCCGCCTCGCGGTTGCGCTCGGCCGCGATCTCGCGATCCACCTGTTCGGCGTCATAGCCGCGCTCGGAGATGGCCTGGCTGCGGGATTTGAGGCCCGCCTCGATCTGCAGGATCTCGGCCGAGGCGTCCTTCATCGGATCGACCCAGTCCCAGCGCGTCGGCAGCCAGCTGACGGATTGGTATGCCCGCCGGTCGCGGTCATAGTCTGGCAGGTCGATGGCGCCCGAGAGCACCGCCAGATCGAGCCAGCGCTGCCAGACCGGTCGGCAGAGCTGATGGACGATCACGCTGTGCTGGATCGCCGAGACCCGGCGCCGAAAATCCAGCAGCGCGACGCGGGTATTGGAAAAGTTGCCGCGCGCCGCATCGCCGGTCAGATAGGGGTAGGGAATCCCCAGCGCCGCCGCGATCTGCAGCAATGTCCGGTATTGAAAGGGCTCATAGGTCGAGCCGGAATCCGGAGTCGCGGGTGTCGAGACATCCTCGCCCGGATCCAGACGCACGACCTGGCCCGGTTTGACCTCCAGATCCTCTTCGGCCGGTTCCAGGGGCGTTTCCGGGGCGGGCGAGGTGATGAACATGGCGAACATCGCCGCGGTCTTCTTTCGCTCCAGTTCGGCATCGTCATAAAGATCCAGCGTGAAGAGTTTCACAATCGCCGGGGCAAAGCGCGAGACGCCGCGCAGCTGACCTGCCTCGACCGGGTCCAGCACATGAATGATGTCGCTGGCCGACACGCGGACCGTTTCGCCCACCAGCCCCGGATCGGTCATGTCGCCGGGATGACGGCGCAGGAGGTGATAGGCGATCCGCCTGCCGATGCCGTCGAATTCGATGCCCGCCCGGATGGACCCGCCGCCGGGCAGTTCGCGGTTCAGATCCATCGGCAGCATCTCCGAGGGCAGCATCTGCAGCTGCAGCGGCACCGACAGCCCGTCCTCGGGGCGGCGAGGACGCAGCCGCAAGAAGACCTCGCCCGCCAGGAACAGTTCCCGGGCAGCGCGGCGTTGGAGCCCATAAAAGTCCGTCAGCCCTTCGGCATCGGCCTCGTCGGTCCAGGCGAGCCACAGCTTTTGCAGCGCCTCCTTTTGCGCGGCATTGGCGATGGAGGAGGAGGGCTTGATCCCGTCACCGACGACATTGCTGGCGAAGGCCTCGACCGCCCCGGATGCATAGCCATTGTTCCGGGCCAACCAGCGGGCCCGCGCCGTGATGGTTTCGCCCGCGCCCGCGATCAGCGTGTTCACATGGGCACGGGAGGCTCGGAAGCCGCGCAACCGGCGATGCGACTGCGCCGCGTCGAACCCGCCAATGATCGCGCCAAGCCTCTGACGGATGCCGTCGAATGCCATGGATCAGAGCCCCTTCGTGGCCACGGTGCCCCAGCGCCGACGGCGGGTCGAACCGGACGCGCGACTGATGCGGGATTCCAGATCGGCGATGGCAGCGGCCAGTTCGGCATCCGAGCCATAGGTCAGGGTCTTTCCGTCATAGCTGACGCTGCGCAGCCCGCTGAAGCGCGCTTCCTGCAGCGCACTCAGCAGCGCCCGCATCCGGTCGATCTCCATTTCTCACCTCATGAAACGCGGTGTATAGGTTTGCCGCTTGCGGCGTGGCATGGTCGGTGGCGCGCCCGCCTGACGGACAGGCGGGTCGATTGCGGGTTCGGCGGTGTCGCTGATCGCTGTCTCGGGTGCAGCGACACCCGCCTGGTCTTCCAATTGCCGCCACATCCGTTCGTCCCAGCGATCCGCGCCCATGATCCAGGCGGCGGCACGGGCATAGACGCGGGTGTCGAGCGCCTCGTTGCGTTCCCGCAGCTTCTGCCATTCCTGACGCCCGTAACCGCGCTTGTTCCGGACCGTGACCAGTTGTTCGGCCACCAGCTGCTTCAGCCATTCGCTGTCGGCCCAGTCCGGCAGATGGATCATCCCCGGCGGATCGGGCTGATCCTCTTCAGGCCGTTCCAGCCGCAGCAACCGATAGGTCTCGATCTTGAAGGTGGCCGTGGCCACCGACCAGAGCCGGGCGCCTCGCCGCAGGCGTTTGCCGCCCACCGTCGCATCGACAAAGGTTGGCCCGGAGACCGGCGTGGCCCGGTTGAAGCCTTCGAGCCCTTTTACCGGCGCGACTTGATCGAAGCCTTGGGCCCGCGCCCAGGCATAGACCGCCGCCGCTTCATAGCCGGTATCGATGGCGAGCTTTGCGATGGGCATGACCGCGCCATGCGCATGCTGCCATGTGCGGCCGAGCAACTTGGTCAGCTCCGCCCATGCCGCTGGGCTGTCAGGACCGCCCGGGATGACGATGTGATCGATGAGCCAGCTTTGCAGTCCGCGTCCCCAGGCCCAGGTATCGACCTCGATCCGGTCTTTCTGGATATCGGCTCCGGCGGTCAGGAAGAGACCGCCCTCCGGGATCTGGGCGCCAAAAACTTCCCGCCGGTCGGCCAGCCGCTGCCATTCCGGCGCCTCGCCGCGCTCGACCCAGGTCTCGCCCAGCAGCGTGTTGCGCGCCGCGCGCAGCATCTCGTCATTGCCTTGCGCGGCCAGCCATTCCCGGGCGATCTGTTCCCAGCTTTTCCAGCCGATGGGCGAATAGAGCGCCGAGAGGTGATAGCCGACATGATGCGGATCGGCGGCGCTTGCGGTCGCGCGCCATTCGCCCGCTTCCAGCATGGCGGTCTTGTGATGCTCGGCGATCAGAGTGTCGCAGGCGTTGCAGGCATAAGCCGCCGTTTCCGGCCGACCCTTCTCCCAGCGCAGGCGCTCGAATTCCAGCCATTGCATCACCCCGCAATGCGGGCAGGGGACGAAAAAGCGCCGCTGATCGCTGGCCTCGAATTCCTGCTCGATCCGGCTCAGCCCCCGGATCGTCGGGGTCGAGACCAGAAACACCTTTCGGCGATGCGCAAAAGTGGTGCTGCGCGCCTCGGCCAGCGTCACCGGATCGCCCTCCTCATCGGCGGAGGGCGGATAGGCGTCGATCTCGTCCAGAAACAGGTAGCGCGCGGGCATCGACCGCAGACCGGTGGCCGAGTTCGCCCCGGTCAGCACCAGAATGCCGCCTGGAAACTCTTTCGACAGCATCGAATTGCCTGCATCGCGGGACCGGGCCGGGCTGATGCGTTCACGCAAGGCGGGACTGTCCGCGATCAGCGGATCGAGCCGCCCGCGTGAGGCGCGCTTGGCCATCTCGACCGTCGGCAGCACCGCCAGCATCGGCCCCGGCGCATGGTGGATGACAAAGCCGATCCAGTTGTTGCCAGCCTCGGTCGCCCCGACCTGCGCGGCTTTCATGAAGCTGATCCGCTGCGCCGGATGGCCGGGCGAGAGCGCATCCATGATCTCGCGCAGATAGGGCGTCCGCGCGGTGCGGTAGCGCCCGGGCTCGGCTGCTGCGCGGGATGAGAGCCAACGATGCTTGTCCGCCCATTCGGACACGGTCAGATCGGGGTCGGGCCGGATGCCGCGCGACCAGGCGCGCAACATGTCCTCGGCGCCATCGAAACTCAGATCGGGTCCGGTATCGTCGTCATCGGTCCCATCGTTATGGGTCAAGCGCGACCTTGAGGTCGGCGAGGGCGGCAAGCTGGTCTCGGACATGGGCTTCCAGCACCCTCTGCAGCACCCCGGTGCCGATGCTCATTGCTTCCCCGGTGGTCTTTTCCATCTCGGCTGAAAGCTCCGCCGCCATGATCGCGGCGACGCGCGCGGGCCAGGTCACCCAGGCATCGCGCTCCTGACGGGCCAGCCGGAAGACCAGTGTCTCGGCCCGGGCCCGGTCGACCAGCACGCCCTTCTTTTTCTGGATCGCGATCTGGCGCTCCTGCGCCTGATAGACCGTCAGCGCCGTCCGGGCCTTCAGATAGGAGGACGAGTCGCCCGGGCCGCTGATCGATGGGGCGGTGAGGTTATCGGCGGGGCGGGTCGGCCTTTCCGGTGGCGTCGATGAGGTTGCCTGCCGTGCGGTGCCACCGTTGGACCGGTTCTGCTGATCCGGGTCTGTCGTGGCCCCGCGCCTTGCGTCCGAGGCCGCCGCGTCGATGGAGCCATCGGCGAAGAGGACCAGCCGGCCGCTCTTGCGCGCCTTCTGCACCCCGCCGCGCGACAGCCCGGCATGGGCCGCATAGGCCCGCTCGCTCATGCCCTGCATCGGCGCTCTCCCGGTTGATTATAAAGCAATGATATTGCTTGTGATTTACTTGATATGGTCGCGGATCAGAGCGAATCTGATGGTGCGACAGAGATGCAACTCACCACCGGAAGCCTGATCATGACCCGACCGAACCAGACCGCCACCGACACCCTGCTGACCGACATCGCCCAGCGCCATTTCCACGGGCTGGAGACGCTGGAGACCCGGAACCGCGACGCACTGGATTTCCACGATGTCGCGGTCTGGGCGATCCGGCACGCGCTTGAAGAGGCCTATGCCGCAGGCCTCGCCGCCGCCACGAAATGAACCGGAGTATCGACATGACCCTCAAACCCGCCCGTACCAATGACGCCGCCCTCGCCGCCTTCATCGCGAAGAAAGCGGAAATCGACGCGATGCTGGCCCGGCTGCAGGCGTTAAGCGCGAACCATTTCGGCACCGATCCCGAGCAGGTGAACTGGGGCCATGTCGGCAGTCTCGAATATCAGGCGAACCTATTGCAACAAATCAGCGACTTAGCTTTTGGCGAGGGCGAGCACGCGGCCTGACAGGCTGGCCTGCGCCGACCGCTGTGCCCCGGATAGCGGGGCCCGCCTCCGTAGAAGCCGACCGCAGCACGCGGCGGCGATGCACGGAGCCAGCCATGACCAAGCTCACCGACACCCAGACCCTGATCCTGACCCGGGCCAGCGCCCGGCCGGGCAATCTTGCCCTGCCGCTGCCGGAGGGGCTGCATGGCGCCGCCGCGAAGATGGCCGTCGGTCGGATGATCAAGCTCGGCTGGCTTGAGGAAGTGGAGTCCAATCTCAGGCGCAAGCAGCCGCTCTGGCGCGAAACCGGCGACGGGCATGGCACCACGCTGATCGCCACCGATGCCGGGCTGGACGCCATTGGCATAGATCCGGTGGTGGTCAGGACCATGGCGGCGCTGCGGGACGCCAAGCCCGAGGCTATCGCCGCCGCCCAGCGCCCGGGCACGAAACAGGCCCAGCTGATCGCCATGCTGGAGCGCCCTGAAGGCGCGACCATCGCCGAGATCGCCGAGGCGACGGGATGGAAGCACCACAGCATCAGGGGAGCTATATCAGGTGCGCTGAAGAATAAGCTGGGGCTGAACGTCACCTCCGAGAAGGTTAAAGACAGGGCGCGAGTCTATAGTTTGAAAAGCGGATAAAACCAAGTTGCTGCGCTTGGTTGGGCGACATCATTTACTGAGTAGAATGGAACGACCAGCGGAAATCGCCATGCAGAGCAAAGCGATGCCAAACGAAAGTCCGGCGAGCATACCGAGAGATACCGAGCCTAAATTTAGCCGATTAACGTTGCAGTCGAAAAAAGGGACCGATTTGTAAACGACGCATCCGCCGGCAGCAGCGATGTAGATTACACTTCCGCCGCCAAAAATTAGCGCCATAAATAGTAATGACCATGCCGAAAACATCAGCATTCTGACAAGTCTGTCGGCTTCATGCGTTTTCGTTATTTTCTCAGAGAATGCTATTGATATTACCAATGTCCCAGAGGTCAAGGTTAAGAATTTAGTCATCAGATCTTTGATTTCTGTATAATTGTAAGTCATAAAAATTATCTCATTCGAACTCAGAAGGTTTTCCATTTCTGTTCTCCTGAAGTGCCTAAAGTCGGCAGGTTGCTGAAGTCGCAACTATGTTCAATATTGTTCACCTAATCAATAATTTAACAATAGCACTCGTAAGCTGCTGTTCGAGTAGGTGGGCGTCTCAAAGGTTCTGCCTTTACGCGGCACGACGGTAGATAAAGCCTAATCGTTCTCGGTCTCATTGCCGGGTGGCGGTCAGGTCGGCATAGCTCTGGTCGGTGCCATCGAGAATGGCGGATTGGCCCGTCAGGTTCTGCCAGCGGGTGATGGCGACATCGACATAGGCGGGGTTCAGCTCGATGCCGTAGCAGACCCGGCCGGTGGTCTCTGCCGCGATCAGCGTGGTGCCTGACCCCATGAAGGGCTCATAGACAGCCTGCCCGGGGCTGGAATTGTTCAGGATCGGGCGGCGCATGCACTCGACCGGCTTCTGGGTGCCATGCACCGTTTCCGCATCCTGATCGCGATTGGCGATCTGCCAGAGCGTCGTCTGCTTGCGATCCCCGGCCCAATGGCCCTTGCCGCGCTTCTTCACGGCGTACCAGCAGGGTTCGTGCTGCCAGTGGTAATCGCCCCGGCTGAGGACCAGTCGATCCTTGGCCCAGATGATCTGCGAGCGAATATCGAACCCGGCGGCGATCAGGCTGTCGGCGACGGTCGTGGCATGCAGTGCACCATGCCAGACATAGGCAACATCCCCCGGAAACAGTGCCCAGGCCTCGCGCCAGTCGGCCCGGTCGTCGTTCAGAACCTTGCCCGTGCGCTTCGTCTTGGCCGCACCCGTGGCATTGCGCCATGCCGGGTCATAGTCGACGCCATAGGGTGGATCGGTGACCATCAGCAGTGGGCGGACATCGCCGAGCAGCTTTGCGACGACATCGGCGCTGGTGCTGTCGCCGCAGATCAGCCGGTGGGCCCCAAGCAGCCAGAGATCGCCCGGCACCGAAACCGGGTCGGTGGGCGGCTCCGGAACATCGTCTTCGCCCTCGGCGGCGCCATCCTCCGCCAGATCGGGATCCTGCAGCAAGGCCTCCAACTCGTCGTCGGCAAAGCCCAGCAACGACAGGTCGAAATCATCGGCCAGCAGCTCGGCAACCTCGTCGCGCAGCAGCGCCTCGTCCCAGTCACCGAGTTCCGTCAGCTTGTTGTCCGCGATGCGGTAGGCGCGGCGCTCGGCCTCGTCGAGATGGCCGAGCCGGATCACCGGCACCTCCGCGAGCCCCAGTTCGGTCGCCGCCAGCACCCTTCCGTGACCCGCGATCAGCTCGCCATCGTCGCCGACTATGCAGGGCACGGTCCAGCCGAAGCGCGCCATGCTGGCGGCGATGCGCGCCACCTGATCGGGCCCGTGCATCTTTGCGTTCCGGGCATAGGGGCGCAGCCGCTCGATCGGCCAGAACTCGATCTGGCGCGGCGCGAAGGTGAGGTCCATGGGGCAGGGTCGTCCTGTGGTTGGGTGGCTTCCAGCAGGTGGCTTCCTGCTGGCTTCCGGTCGTGGTGGCTCCCGCAAAGTGGATCCCGGAATCCACCTTGGAATCCAGCGGGAATCCACCCTGCGGAGGCAGCTAACGCCTTGTTTTTTTTGATGGAAACGGCGCTCTGGTGGCTCAAGTGGATTCCGCCTGGATTCCCCGGTGAAATCGCCTGACGCTGGCAAAGTTCCGCGCTGCGCCCCCCCGAATACGGATCGCGCCGGGGAGGAACCAAGGCAGGGGGGTAGGGCTGGGGGGTCTGACGGGAAGAGCGCCTGTTCTCCGGGCGCTCGTCTTCGATGCTTGGGTTATGAGTCAAGAGGGGCACGAATGTCAAACTGTTTTGTTGCCGATCTGTTCGCTGCCCGTCGGACGTGCCCACGGCTGCCGTTTCGGCATCATCTCCGTCACGTCGATGCTCCGCAGCATGCTGCCGTCGCGCAACCCATTCCGCACCCAGTCCATCGCAAGCCACCATTGGTCGTAGTGACGGCGCGCGGCCGCGATCTGGTCCGGATGCGGCGAGAAGGTGACCGGGCAGACTCGCAACTCGACCGTCCGCCATTTGCCGCGTGACAGCACGCGGGCCGAGCCGACCGCGACGGTGATCGCGCGTTCGCCATGCTGGTTACGCTTCATCTCGACCGGTACGCAACGCGGCACGGCGCCGGGCATCCAGTCGGGCGTCATCCCGGCCCGGGCCAGCTCGGCGACGCGGATAGCCATGCGCAACCCGCCAAGCGAGGTTGGCAGGCCTGCGACGCAGGCGGCGATGACCTCGGCATCCTCGTGGGTGGAACTGTCCGGCTTGTACCGACCGCCATCGATGCGGCAGCCCAGCGCGGCGCGTTGCATCAGCACATATTCGAGGCCGAAGCCCGGACCTTCGCCGCGTTCGGGGTCGGCCGGTTCCGGCAGCTCCAGCCGGGCCTTCTCGGTGCGAAAGGCCCATTCCAGCACCTGCTGGACGCCCAGCTTGCTCTTGGTTCGGGCGCTGCTGCTTGGGAAGCGGGAATGGATGCTCATGCTACGCCCCGTTCTCGCAGCCGTTCGGCCGTTACCAGCCCTCGCTCCAGCATGGCATTGCGCACGGTGTTCGATATGGCGTTGGAAGGCAGGTAGCCATCCCCGTTCACCAGCCCGGCGTAGAAATCCGCAATCTCGTCCATGCTGGCGCGTGGCGCGTCGGCGGGTTTGCTACCGCGCTTGCGGCGCTTGTCGCCCTCAGTGGGTGTCTTGACCTCGGCGCTCCGTGCTGCCCGTTCCATGGCCCTGTCCAGCGCCCTCGGACCGTCCGGCGGGTTCGGGTGGGTGCTGCGGCTGTCCCGGGCCACGGCGATGATCCGCTCTTCGGTCAGGCCGAGATCGGTAATCCAGCGACGGACATGTTCGCGAGGTGGCCAGCCCTGCCACCAGCCGGGAAGGCCGGCATCGGTGTCCAGACCGAGGGCGTCGAGCAGCTTCCCGAAAAACTCCTCAAATCGATCATCGCGCGCTCGCGCGCCCTCCTCCTCCTTTACTGGTTCCCTTAATGGTTCTCTTACAGGGTTAGTGTCCGGATTCCGGACACGGAAATCGCCATTTTCCGGACACGGCTTTGCCCGAAATCCGGACACGGCTCCGTGTCCAGTTTCCGGACACGGGTTGACGGTATCCGGCGACGTTGGACGACATTCGCCGTCAGGATGATCGTCTGAAAACCCGGGAAAATCGCCATGTCCGAATTCCGGAGACGGCTCGGATTCGGGGTCGTCGAACCCGTCCTCGAAGCCGAGAATGTAGCGGGTCGGCTGCTGGCGTTTTGTCACCGGATCGACGCTGGCGCAGCGGCGGATCAGTCCGGCCAGTTCCAGTTTCTTGAGATGGTCGTTCAGGGCCGAGCGGCTGATCTCGCAATCCGCCGCCAGCCGCGCCTGCGTCGGAAAGCAGCCGAAATCCGGATTGTGGCGGTCGCAGAGATGCCAGAGCACGATCTTGGTGGCAGGCTTCAACCCGCGCTGCAGGATCGCCCAGTTGGTCGCGAAATGGCTCATGCGCTGGCCCTCCGGCGCGGGTTCAGGGCCTGCACCCGGCTGGTGATGCCATGATCGGCCAATGCGCCCAGCGCGTCCTCAACCGAGCGCACCAGCGCCCAGCCGAAGCCCTGAGGTTTCACCATGTCCCTAAAAGCCTTCTGCGCTGGGCTGACCCTGCCGGACGGACTTTTGACCTCCAGAAACAACACCTGACCGCCGGTCAGGACGATCAGATCGGCAAAGCCCGGAAACACACCCATGCCCGTCAGGATCGCCTGGCGTTGGCGTGCGGCCGTGCCGCCAGAACCCACTTCGTTGGCGGAGTGGTGGATGATGGCATCGCGGGGCAGGACGATCCGCAATGTGTGGACAATGGCGCGCTGGATATCGGCCTCGGGTGTACGGCGGGTCATGCGTCACCCCGGTTCGACACGGCGATCAGCAGTCCAGCCAGTGCCAAGGCCTCGCGGCGTTCCTGATCTTCGGGGCTGTGCGCGGCGATGGCCCGGCAGGCGAGGACGATCAGGCTGTCCGGGTGGTGGACGAAATCGGCGACAATACCGCGCGCTTCCGCCAGACACTGGGCGCGCCAGCCAGCGGTGCTGGTGGTTTCGGTGACATCGCCGCGTTCGGTTTCGGAGATATGTGTCATGGCGTTCATTTCCGCCCCCGCACCTTGCCGGGTTTCGCCTCAGTGACACGTGGCATCTCCTGCGACTGCAGCCAGTCCTGCACCACGCTCATCCGGTAAAAGATCTTGCGACCGGCGCGGACGCAGGCCGGACCTTGCCGGCGCCGCTCCCAGCGCCCCAGTGTATCGACCGTCAGACCTAGTTCCTGGGCCAGATCGTAGCGGCTGATCCAGCCGCGCAGCAGGCGCGGTTCTATCGCCGGTTCTGCACTCATGGGTTGTGTCATGCTCTTGCCTCCATCTTGCATCGCCCTGACCGGGCGACTGATGGGGAGAAGAACAATCACAGAAAAAGCACCGGCAGGGAGGCGGAAGGTGGCGTAATTCCCCCGGACTTATGCCACCCCATGTTTTGCTGGGTTTGCGGCGGTTCACGGCCAATCAGCGTGATTCGGTGCCGGGTCTGAATGCCGTCGAAAGCCGTCGAAACTACAACCGGCGGAATTGATTATGCCGGTTGCCGCTAACAAGATCAGCACTTGCAGGCGGCGGAACATGTCAAGAACAAAGACTCGCTTATCCACAGTCAAATCGGCTGGACAAGTCGCGCCCTGGTGGTGAACAAAGCGGCCCAATCACGCCGGATGCGGTCGAGTGACGCGAGCCTTCTCAGGGCCTGCGATCAGGAGAGATGTGTCTGCGCGTAGGTTGGATGAGACAGGCGCTTGGCTTGGGGGAAGGGTGGTCAGCGCCGACGGATAAAGGGAGATGAGACAGATATGCCATTGCCGCAACGCGCATTTTACACGGTCCAGGAGGCCGCGCTTCGATTGGATTGTACATTGGGCGGGCTCGCCGGCTGGGCCGCGACCGGACGGCTGGAGATTGTGACAGCGATCCCGCCGGTGATTCAGGGCGGCCACGTCTATGCTGGCTTCGTCGCCGTGCCGGTGTCGGATATCATGTATCTGTTCTGGGGCGGATCGGAAGTGGCGACCCTGCGGCGGTTTCGCCCAATCGAGGCCGAGGATTGGGTGCTGATCGAAAGCAATGCAGATTTCGTTGAGGTTTGCCTTTCTCGTCTGATGATTGCAGCTGAGGAGATGCAGCGCTTCGAGGCGACGAACGGGTTGACGCGACGTGTCAATAGCGGCGCCCCGTCACGCCACGACTGGGAAGGGGTTATGGCTTACCTGATCCGCCGCGTTCATGTTGAAGGTGTGCCTGCGACGCAGGGTGAGTGGATCGCCATCGCACAGGACTGGTTCGCACAGAATTCGGAGGGTGGCGAGATTCCCGATGAAAGCACCATTCGGCGCAAGCTCGGGCCCATTTGGAAGGAGCTGCAAGAGACGGTTTAGGGCGGCGCTTGATTGCAGCCTCGCCGCCCTATCGCCCAGCGCTCTGTTAGGGACGATCAGGCGCTTCTGCGCGCCTGCTCCTCAACATCATGCACCAGCACCGGCTTCGGCCGGAAGGCGCTGGCCACGGCATCGACCCCCGCGCGCAGCGGCGAATCCATCAGATGCGCATAGCGTGCCGTGGTCTGAGTCTGGCTGTGACCCAGCAGCTTGCCGATCATTTCCAGCGATGCGCCGCCGCTGACCAGCAGCGAGGCGAAGGTGTGGCGCAGGTCGTGGATGCGGACATCCTCGATCCCGACCTGCTTCTGGATCTGATGCCAGAAGCGACGGATTTCCTTCACCGGCTGGCCCGGCACGTCCCCCGGAAACAGGAAGGCGCAGCCGCGCGGTGCCAGCAGTTGTCGTTGTCCGACGATTGCGGCTGCCTCATCTGAGATCGGCAGGCGGTGAATCTTCCGCTGCTTGGTCATGCTGGCGGGTTTCGACCAGCTGAGATGTTCCAGATTGAAATGCTCGAACCGCGCCTGCCGGACCTCGCCGACCCGCGCGCCCGTCAGCATGCAGAGCCGGATGATATCCGCAGCGCGCCGGTCCTCGGCCGCGTCCAGCGCTGCCGCCAGTTTCCGGATTTCCTCCTGCGACAGAAACCGCTCGCGCGGGTTCTCGATGCGGCGCCGAAATCCCGAGGCCGGATTGTCCTCGCGCCAGCCCCAGCCCTGCGCATAGGTGAACATCTTGCGCAGCACCTCACCAACACGGTTAGCGCGGACGGGAGTTGGTTTCGACCCCTGCAGCTTGCGAGCCCGGTTGTTGGGTTTGACCTTGTGCGGCCGGGACCGGCCCTCGGCGATGCGGCTCAGCAGCTTTTCAACGTCATAGGGCGTGATCTCGGTGACAAGCCGGTTGTTCCAGTCCGGTCCGACCAGCTTGGTCAGCATGGAGCGCTGATCCGAGGCATTAGTCTTCGCCAGATTGGGAAGATGCACCTCGGCATAGCGCTCGACCAGATCCCTGAACCGGGGCGCGTCCCGCCCGTCCTCCTTTGCACCCAGCGGATCGCCCCCTGCATCGATGTCGCGCCGCAGCTCCTTGGCCCGCTCCCGCGCTGCCGTCGTCGACCATTCCGGCCAGCGCCCCAGCGTCATCCGCCGCTGCCGCCCGGCATGGCGGTAGTCCAGCGTGAAGGCCCTGTTGCCGGAGCGGTAGATGCAGATCGCAAAGCCCCGCACCTCGCTGTCGAAAATCTGGTAGTCCCGCCCCGGTTCCGGCGCTGCCTCCCGCACCGATTTCTCGTTCAACCTCAATCGCTTCACCATGCCCAGCGCCTCCTTCTTGCATCCCACATGAGGCTCAGCCTCGCGCGCATGGCAAGTCATACATCGGCCATCAGACCGGCAGGGAGGCGGAAGGTGGCGGAAGTCGGCAGGAGGCGTGCCGGTGGCAGCCGTGATCACAAAACAGATTACCATACAAAACTGACAACAGACTCGTCATGGCAAGGAAACTTTGTTGTCAGCTCAAAATCATGCAGACTGGCGACACGCCACTCGACAGGGCGCCCACCGTAGTAGGTTCGAAAATTGATTTTCGATGGCTCGGTTCTAGGCATCTGTTGAAAGGCACCGCCCTCAGAATAAAGCTCGATCCTGTCGCCTACGGCGATGACAGTGCCATAGAACCGCCACATGGTATCGGGGGAATTTCGGCGACGGTAGGCGATGTGGACGGCTCGGGGGAAGCTGTTCGTCGGCGCGAGGAAACGTGCCGAAACCTGAACGTAATCGCTAGTGCGCCAATTGTCACCATTGTCGAACTCCGCACCGAACCAATCGCGGCCAAAGCAGCGGAGCGCCATGTCGTCGGCAGGCCAGCGCGGGCCAGGCCTATAGAGCCGGTACAATGGGCTGAACACACCTGCGGCGGCCAATCCTCGTTGGAGATATACGCGTATCTTGGCGAAGTTGGAGAAATAGCCATTGCGATGATAGTCGAAGAGCGCCAAGGGGTCTACATTGAGGAGAGCGCACAGAGCGACTACCTCCTCGCCCCGCGACGGCAAGCCATCCTTAAGCCAGCGATAGATCGTGGATCTTTGTCTTGGCGAAGGGAACCCGGATGAAGTTTCGGCTAGGTGCTCCCAAGCACTGACTAAGTCGTCGATGTCGCCGTGAAGGTGCTCAATTAGGGACTGGGTCAGTGCCGGACGAAGGTAGATGGGCATCGTTTCTCGTTTCGTAAGACTGTTTTGGGATGACTCACTCTCGCAATGAGCTAATCCTTACTCTAGTGCATATAGATTCGGTGAGGCAAAAAATGGCAACGCTTAGCCCGCGTGATGTTGTTTTGGCAGCGGACTTTGCAAAGGCCGCGTACAGGGGTGAGAGTGACCTAAATTCGTGGTTGCGATCATCTGGCTGGGCCGCGCTAACAAACTCCGAAGGCCAAACGCTGTTCTCAAACTCTTTTGAGCAATCCGCCTTGTTTAGCGATGCAAATGCACTGGCCGCAGTTCGCGATGGTACCCTAATTGTAGCATTCGAAGGAAGTGGCGATATCGCAAACCCGTCCAACTGGGACGACTGGGTATCAAACTTCGGGGGTGGCCTCGCGACGTGGGCACCGCTGTATTCAGCCTTCGGCGGCTTTTTCAGGGCAATAATCGAACACCTTCAGTCAAATCCTATAGAGCGCATTATCGTAACGGGCCACAGCCAGGGAGCTGCTATTGCAGAATGGTTCCTTGCTGAGTGGTCGTCCGATCCACGCGTTCTTGGCGTGACATTTGCTTCCCCTGGCACCGAAAGAAACTTGAGTTCACTTGAGAATGGAAAGCTTATCCGAGTTGAGCACACAGGTGATATAGTTGTAGACGCAGCCGAACGCATAGCTGCCGGGTTTGGATGGTTTAGTACCGCTTTCCCTGATCCCGAAGGAGACCTGAAAGCTCAACGCCCCGAAGGAAATTTGGGCTTTGCTGAACACTCAATGGACCTTTATCACGATACTGCGATCAGGATATTTACCTCTGCGTTGGCTGACGAATTTATTCAGCGATATGAGACTATTCGTCCAATTTTTCTAGATGGCTCTACCAATAACTTTGTCAGTACCTCACCTTCAGATGCTATTTTTGGTGGGAGCAGCAATGAAGTAATTCGGGGTGACGGGGAGCAAGATCTGATCTCTGGAGGCGCCGGCAACGACGATATTCGTGCTCTTGGCGGAAATGACAAGATTGATGGCGGCCCCGGTTTGGACGCTCTCTATGGGGGATCAGGAAGTGACACGCTTTTTGGCGGGGACGGAGTCGACCTCCTACGAGGAGAAGGAGGTGCAGATATACTATATGGCGGTGAAATGGGTGACCGTCTCTATGGGGATGAAGATGCCGACTACCTAAAAGGCGAAGGAGGCGCAGATAGAATCTGGGGCGGCAGTGGCAATGACCGAATATTTGGCGATGAAGCCAATGACACGCTGATCGGTGAAGCCGGCAACGATACCGTGGATGGAGGTTCCGGCGTCGATACGGCGGAATATGCGCGATCATTCCAAGGCTCCGGCGGAGCTTTCAACTATCAGCTCGTGTCTCTTAGTGGCGGTCGCTTTACCGTACGTGACCTTTCCAGCGGATCGGTTGAAGGAACAGATACGCTTGAGCGCATTGAGTATATAACCTTCGGTCGTGAGACTTTTACTGTAGCGGAGTGGTTTGAGCGCGCTGGAAGCAAAGCTCCTAGCGTCCCTACGCCAACGCAGGAAACGCCTTATGTCCCGACGAGTCCCATCCCCGATACGCCGAATGGCGTTTCGAATTCGCGACTTTCGGTAACGCCCGTAAATCGTGAGCTTACTGTGGGACAATCGGTTGCCCTAAGCGATCTTTTCCCCACGTCTTACTGGCGCGATAACGACGGCGCATACGATATCGTTCGTTTTTCGGTTCAAGACCGGACTGTGGGCGGTGGCTATCTGACGCATATGGGGCGCGCGGTGGCATCCAATCAAGTGCACGAAATGCCAGTTTCTGATTTGGCAAACTGGCGATTTGTTGCCGCTTCGGGTGCAGCGGCGGATCAGATCGGGTTCAATATCATTCAGGCTGACGGTGATTTTAGCCCAAGGCTGACGACCGGCGCAGTGGTTACGACTGTGCAGCCTATTGTTGTAAATCCGTCCAACCCTGATCCAGTAGTTGTACCCGGAGCCGAGATAGCCAGGCTGGATCTTGATCGCAGAGAAGGAAGTTCCGCTACGGAAGGGGATCGAGCTCAGTTTGCGATTCAGCGTCGCGGAAGTCAGGATGGCGATATCGTCGTCGAATGGCGGATCGAGGGCATCGGCGATAACCCTGCCGACCGGCGCGATTTCCCAGCTATGTCCGGGACCGTAACACTCTACGATGGTCGGGGTGACCGCAACTTCAGTATTGGCGTGACACAAGATCAGGTTGACGAGCTTGATGAGCGGTTCCGGATCGAACTGCGTGTCGTCTCTGGCGACGCAGTGTTCGATGATGACGAAACGACGTTCACAATTATCGATGACGATGAACCTTTGGGCATTGATCCAAGCGTCGATGATCATGGAAACAGCTTTTCGACCGCCACGATCATCGGTGAAAATCAATGGGCGAGAGGTTTCATAGAGCAGCCGGGCGATCAGGATTACTTCCGGCTCGAACTTCTGGGCGGCGTCGGATACGAGTTCATCCTGATAAAGGATAATGATCTCTCGCTCATTGGTGGAGACCGAGATGCTGATTATCCAACCATCCCGCAGCCGATTACCGAGCTTTATGACGAAAGCGGTCATCTGATTGCGACGCTTCCGTCAACCAGCATCAGCAATAGATGGGCATTCGAATACGAGACACCAGAGGATGGCACCTACTACCTTCGTGTGCGCGAGAACGGCGACAACGACGTCGGTCAGTACTTTGTTAATGCTGACATTCGTGTGCCAGCAGATGATTTCGCCGCAGACATGTCGACTTCTGCCCTGTTAATCGGAGAGGGCCGGATCATCGGTAGCCACGAACGATCAGCAGATGTTGACTGGATCGCCGTCGAGGTGATCCAAGGCAAAACGTATCGCTTTTCTCTTATCAGTGACAGTCGGCAGACCGTTAATGCTGACGGAAGCGGCGGATGGTACTTCTTTGGCTGGCCTGATGCTGGCTTCAGCCTGGTTAATTCAGCAGGAAACGTGATTGCCTCAAGGACAACCGGTTATCCGACAAGCTCGAACCTAATTGAATTCGAAGCAACTCATACCGGTCGCCTCTATATCGAAGTCGATGCCTCGACTGACCAAATGTATGATTATGTTGTGAATGTCGAACATCTTGAGGTCAGGCCCGAAAACCCAGCGTTAATTCTCCAGCCTACATCTGCAAGCGTTGAAGACGTGCGATTTTCTGGGATTCGTGACGCCGATCTCGTTGCTGTCGATGATGATATCTTGACAGTTAACGGTGAGACCACAAGCGCCATACGGTTTGATCTGACAGGATTAGCCCCCACTGCCAGCTACGCCGCGATTGAGGTCTATATGTTCGCCTCCGATGGAGGGAGCGTTACGGGCGATATCGCTGTTGATACGCCGTCTAACAAGATTAATGCAGGCACCACTCTCGGTAGCGTCGGCTCGCTCGAATTTGTCACCGCTGTTCAAACATCGGGCGTCGGGCGGTGGGTCACGATTGAAATCACGGAACTTTACAATCAATGGATGTCGGGAGAACGCGAAAATACTGGTATCGTTCTTTCCACGACAGAGTTCTCCAGCCTCACTGACGTCATGTCATTCTATTCGTCCAACTATTCGGGCGACCCTTCGCTGCGACCGCGCTTGGTACTTGATGGCCCCGACGTTGAAGAGACGGTTTTTGGGGAAACAGCCGGCACCATTATTGAAGACGCAGGTAGCGTGACTGGTGCCATTGGCGTGACCGGTGGTAATTCGAGCTTCGCGGAGGCTTCTGCACGCGGAAATTGGGGATCGATTTCTGTAGATGGCAGCGGTGGCAGTTGGACCTACACCCTAGATGGGCGTTCTGATCGCCTGCGCGACGGTCAGGTTGTTACAGAAGATTTAGTTCTGACTTCATCTTCAGGCATTTCTCAGTCTGTACGCATTGTCGTCACTGGTCGAGATGATCCGGCCACTTTGATTGGCGAGGGAACATATCAGTTGAATGAAGCCGGACGTACAATCTCCGGTCGCGCCGCGATTGCCGACATTGACGCTTCAGTGGAGCCTGTCTTTGTAGCGGCACAGGTTTCTGGTACCTATGGTCGGATCACGATGACTCGCGACGGTCACTGGAACTACACGCTTTCAAATACCGGTATGCTTGCACTTGGAGCGGGAGAGACGGGGTCTGAAGAGTTCCTACTGAATGCTTCAGACGGAACTGAGCTACAGCTAAACGTCACGGTAGATGGCAGCGATAATGACCGACTACTTGGTACAGTAGCCAACGAGACATTCTCGGCTGGTATTGGCAACGATACCCTCAATGGCAGCGGTGGCAACGACACACTGATCGGCGGCGCAGGCAATGATGTCTACATCGTCGATGGCGGCGACAGGGTCTGGGAGGCCGCGAATGCCGGGATCGACACCGTGCGCAGTTCGGCAACGTTCTGGCTTGGCGCAAATGTCGAGAACCTCGTCCTGACGGGATCGGCCGCGGTCAATGGCGTCGGCAATGCCGGGCATAACAGGATTAACGGGAACGGCGCGGCAAACTGGCTGAACGGAAACGGCGGCAACGACACCCTGATCGGCGGCGCAGGCAATGACGTCTATATCGTCGATGGCGGCGACAGCGTCTGGGAGGCCGCGAATGCCGGGATCGACACCGTGCGCAGTTCGGCAACGTTCTGGCTTGGCGCAAATGTCGAGAACCTCGTCCTGACGGGCTCTGCAGCGATCAACGGCGTGGGTAATTCCGGGCATAACAGGATCAACGGGAACGACGCGGCCAACTGGCTGAACGGAAACGGTGGCAACGACACGCTGGCCGGTGGCGGCGGCAATGACAGACTGCTCGGCGGCAATGGGCATGATCTGCTTCAGGGTGGAGCAGGACGCGACACGCTGGAGGGCGGCGCGGGAAGCGATCGCCTCTATGGAGGGGCGGACGGTTGGCAAAGCGACATGTTCGTTTTCCGCACAGCCGCAGATAGCGCCGTCGGCTCTGGGCGCGACCAGATCCACAACTTCCGGCCGGGAACCGATGTTATCGACCTGCGAAGCATCGATGCTAATCTGAGCCTGCGCGGGAACCAGAAGTTCGAATTCAGCGGCGGTCGTCCCGATGATCATTCAGTCTGGGTTGCCAAGCAAGGCTCGAACATGATCGTCCGTGGCGACATTGACAACGACGGTCGCGCCGATTTCGAGATCCTGGTGGTCGGAGTATCGCAGCTGACAGAGAACGATTTTCTGCTGTAGCGAACCCATCCGTGCGCCAAGATGGGTTCCTACACGACGGCTATTGGAGATCTTACGTTGGAAAATGGGATCGGCAAATTGATCGTCAATAAATCGTCTACCTCAACGCCACCTCAACCCTTGGCTGCAGTTTTCGCGCAGGTTGTGCTGCCCAAAGTCGTCCGATGCGGTCCAATGTCGGAATGGAAATCGCAAGAAATCAAACGGTTATCGCGCAACTCATTGAAATCGTTCAGTTTCGCAATTTTCCTTCTGATCGGCTCATAACCTGAAGGCCGCAGGTTCAAATCCTGCCCCCGCAACCAGAAAACTTCGTATTATCAAACGCTTATGCGCCGCCCTCCGGGGCGGCGTTTGCGTTTCCAAAACCGGTGGAAGCACTGTGGAAGCAAGAGGGAAAGAAGTTCCTCGTAAACAAGCGAATCGAACCTAGAACAACTCGAGGCTTCCAATAAGGCGAACTCAAAGAAGGAAGGGTCTCTAGGGCTGATTCAATCTACCCTGGATCATACCAAGCGTTTCCCAAAGCCTTCCAACTTCGTTTCCACGCGCTTCAAGCAGCTGCGCCAATCGCCTGAGAAAAGTCACCGTGTCGCGATCGCCATATGTCCTGGCGAGTCCAACGAGGCTGGCCGAGCAGTTCTTCCCACCCGACGAAAGGACAAGTAGCTCAATCTCACGCGCCTTGATACTTATCTCAATACGCTCCTTTTCGATCAAGGCTCGTTTTTTCATCTCCCGATCAGTCA
>NZ_JAVAMQ010000021.1 GCF_030732095.1 Paracoccus spongiarum
GGGTTGTCTACCGTCAGCTCTCGGATGCGGTGCTCGAACCTGCCGCGGGAGATCGCGCCGACCTTCAGCCCGAAGTTCCGCAGCAGTCCACGCAATGACAGCTCCAGAGTGATAAAGCCCTGCTGCACGGCTTTGCGGGCACTGAGCAGAGCCCGCACTTCCTGCGCCGAGACGGATTTGCAATGGACGGGCCGGAACCAGCCGAGATGAAGCAGGCGCGCAATGCCCTCGGCATCCCGTCGGTCCGTTTTGATCGGCATCGCCTTCAGGGCACCCTTCACCTGCCGGGTCTCCATCAGCACCACACTCAGGCCCGCCTCGGTCATGCCACGATGCAGCCATTGCGACAGGGGGCCGGCTTCGAGACCGACGACCGCGATGGTGCCCTCCAAGTCCCCAATCCAGCGCGCCAGCGCCTCCGGCTCGCTGGCCGCCTGCGCCTCCCTCACGATCTTCCCATGCTCGCTGATGACGCAGGTCGCGGTCTTCTCCAGCGACACGTCCAGTCCGACAAACAGCTTCATTCCGCAGTCCTCCAGATGGATCCAATACGGGAATGGCGCCAGATTGCCCTCGGTTTGACAACGGTAACGGGCAGGTCGCAGCGCAGGCCCCGTTACGGCATCTCATTCTTGCCTCACAGCCAGACCATGACGGAAGCGGCGAGTGCGACGGCGGAGAGGAACAGCCTCGGGCACCTGTCGGCGCAGCGGCCTTCGGAGACCATCCCATCCATCATCCGGGCGAAGGTGCCCATGTCGCCCCACCGCTTCCAGCGGTTCTGCAGGCGCCTTGATGGCCCCTAGTCCTTGGGCGCTTCGCACCAACGCAACCCGTTGCGATTGATGAAGATCATGCCATTCAGCACAGGCGATCATCGCCGCCCGGCTTGCCGTGGCTCTTCGGAAAGAAGCGTTCAAGCCCCGCCATCTGTGCGTCCGTCAGCCAGAACAGGGTGCTCATCAGTCAGTCTCGTTGCGCAGGCTGAATCACACCAGATGTCCGAGATCAACGGGGCCTGACCCTAGTGGCGCAGTTGCGCCACCGCCTCGTGCAGCACCTCGGCCAGGCTGCGCGACATGTCCAGCGTGATCGCCGCCTCGTCGGCCTCGGGCGGTTGCAGCGTCTCGATCTGCGAATCCAGCAGCGCGCTGGGCATGAAATGCCGGCGCTGGCCCATCCGCGTGCGGATCAGGCCGGCGGGCGCCGTCAGGCTGACGATGCGCAGGGGACCGATGCCCTCGCGCAGGCTGTCGCGATAGCTGCGCTTGAGCGCCGAGCAGGAAAACACCACCGCCCGCCGCGACCGGGCCGCGCGCACAGCGGCAGCAAGCGCCGCCAGCCAGGGCGCCCGCATCGCGTCGGTCAGCGGCGTGCCCGCGGCCATCGCGGCCCGGTTCGCCGGCGGGTGATGGTCGTCTCCCTCGATGAAATCGGCCTCCAGCGCCACCGCCAGCGCCTCGGCAAAGGTCGATTTTCCCACCCCACTGGGGCCCATCACCATCACGCAGGGCCGCAGGGGCGGCGGATCGCCGTGCTGTTCCATGACCGGACTCCTTCCTTGCCCAAGCGAACGTAAGCCCACCGCGCGGCATCCTGCGTGCGACGGGCGGCGGTCTCAGCGTCCGGTGATGCCCGGAAAGGCGATCAGCAGTGCCAGCGCGACGATCTGCAACCCGATGAACGGCAGAAGCGAGCGGAAGATGATCCCCAGCGTGATGTCGGGCGGCGCCACCGATTTCAGGTAGAAGGCGGCCGGGCCGAAGGGCGGCGACAGGAAGCTGACCTGCATGTTCATGCAGAACACCACCCCGAACCAGACCGGGTCCATGCCCAGATCGACGATGATCGGCACGAAGATCGGCATGGTCAGCAGCGCGATGCCCACCCAGTCGAGAAAGGCGCCAAGGAAGAACAGGATCGCCATCATCACCAGCACGATCACCGTCGGATTGTCCGAGATGCCGGTGATCATCTCGGACACGAAATCGACGCCGCCCATGAGGTTGTAGACGCCGACAATGGCGGTCGCGCCGATGCCGATCCAGACGATCATGCCCACCGTCGCCAGCGTCTGCATCGCCGCGCCGCGCAGCAGGGCATAGCTGAATTCGCCCCGCAGGATGGTGGACAGCACCACCCCGCCGACGCCGATGGCAGAGGCCTCGGTGACCGAGGCGATGCCGCCATAGATCGAACCCAGCACCGCCGCCACCACGAAGATCGGCAGCGCCAGTCCCTTCAGCAGGCGCATCTTTTCCGCCCGCGATACCGGCGTCGGATCGACATCGGGCACCGCGCCCGGCGTCAGATAGGCCCGCGCCAGGATATAGGCGCAATAGAACCCGGCCAGCATCAGGCCGGGCAGGAACGAGGCAGTAAACAGTTCGCCGATCGAGACGTTTGCGGTGAGGCCATAGATGATCAGCACGATCGAGGGCGGGATCATCGTCCCCAGCGCGCCCCCCGCGCAGACCACGCCGATCGCGAGGCCGCGATCATAGCCCAGCCGCAGCATCTGCGGCAGCGCCAGCAGGCCCAGCAGCACGATCTCGCCGCCGATGATGCCCGACATCGCCGCCAGGATGACCGCCACGAAGACGGTCTGGATGGCGACGCTGCCCCTGATGCGGCCGGCGAACAGCTTCATCGCGTCGAACAGGTCGCGGGCGATGCCCGAGCGGTCGAGGATCGCCGCCATCAGCACGAACATCGGCACCGAAACGAAGACGAAGTTCATCACGAAGGAATAGACGCGGCTGGTGATCAGCGGGATCGACATCGGGCCGAACCACCCCAGCGCGAAGATCAGCGCGACCAGCAGCGTCACGAAGGCCAGCGGCATCCCGGTCAAGAGCAGCGCGATCAGCATGCCGAACATGACCGCCGTGCCCCATTCGATGCCCAGGGCCTGAAGGTTGAAGCCAAGATCCATCATCGGGCGTTATCCTCTCGCCCGGCGGGCATAATTCACGGCGAAGATCAGGAACTGCACGACCAGCAGCACCATGATGACAAAGATGAAGATCTTGATCAGCGCGGGTGTCGGCGGGCTCCAGGCGCTGCCGGTGGTTTCCAGCCGGATCTCGCCCGAGGGGGTCCAGACCGCGCGGGTGACCATGTGCCAGGCGGCATAGGCGAAAAACCCCGAGGCGACGGCGCAGCTGATCGAGATGACAATGTCGAAGATGCGGCGCAGACCCGGCGACAGCCAGTCATAGATCAGCACCACCCGGATATGGCTGTTGCGGCAGGTGCAATAGAGGCCGCCAAACGTGAAGGCCAGCCCGCACAGGAACACGGTCAGCTCGTGCGCCCAGATGGTCGGGCGGTTGAGGACGTAGCGCAGGAACACCTCGGACAGCAGCACGGCGGCCGAGACGACGATGCCGGCGGCAAAGACATAGGCAACGCGATCCACGATTCGCCCCATCGTCCCCGCCTCGGCGGGAATGGGGCCGACGCCTTCGCTGGTGGCGGCCAGGTCGATCTCGTCTGGGTGACGGTCTGCGGTCATGTGGTGGCTCCCCCCAAGAAATGATGGCCGCCCCGACGGGGCGGGACGGCCCTGGTCACGCTGCTTACAGCATGCCCTTCTCGCGCAGATAGGCGGTCAGCGTGTCGAAGACCTTCTGCGACATGGGCGACTGGGTGGCCAGCTTTTCCCATTCGGCCACGCCAAGCGCGCGGAACTTGGCGCGTTCCTCGTCGGACCAGTTGTGGACCGTGATGGCGGGATCGGCCTCGGCCTCGGCCAGCGCGGCCTCGTCGGCGGCACGGTTGCCGGCCAGCTGGGTCTGCTGGAACTCCTTCACCGTCTCTTCCATCAGCACCTTCATGTCGTCGGGCAGCGCGTCCCATTTGGCGCTGTTCATCGACACCTCGACCAGCGGCAACGAATGGAAGCCGGGATAGACCGGATGCGGCGCGACGCCGTTCAGACCCTGCTGCTGGTTTACCGAAAACACCGAATAATCAGCTGCATCGACGACACCCTTGTCAATCGAGGTGAACACCTCGGACGACGGCAGGTTGACCGGCGAGGCCCCGGCGGCGGCAAAGACGTTGGCAATCGGGCCTTCCGGCGTGCGCACCTTGACGCCCTGCAGGTCGGCCACGCCTTCCAGCGGCACCCGCGACACGAAGGCTTCCAGCCCCGGCGTCGAGACGCCGATGAAATGCAGGCCATAGCTGCCCAGCAGTTCCTGCATCAGTTCCTTGCCTCCGCCATTCTCGACGAAATCGATCATCTGCTCGGGCGCGGACCAGGCGCCGACCGGGTTCGAGATCAGGCCGAAGGCCGGGTCCTTGCCCGCCCAGTACGAGCTGTCGCAGATCTGCCCGTCCAGGATGCCCGCCGCCACCGCGTCCAGCGTCTCGTTGTATTCGACGACCGAGCCGACCGGCAGCAGTTCGATCTTGATCTTGCCGCCGGATTTCTCGGCCACCAGATCGGTCCAGCCCTTCTGGAACTCGAAATTGGGGTTCCCTGCCGGGTCCGACGACTGGAACTTGAAGGTGAAGTCCTGCGCGACGGCCGCGCCGGCCGTCAGGATCAGGGCCATCGTGGCCGCGTGGATCAGTCTCATTGGGGTCCTCCCTTGGACGTTCAGATTGAGTGACGGTTCTGGGCATCGCGCCGCGGCTGATGCGGCGATCGCGTGCCGGTCGCGGGCTACATCGCCCGCCCTCCCTGGCCTCCGTCCAGGCCGAAGCTCACATCAAGCAAGGCCGGATCGATATTCTGTTCAAGCCGGTCCAGCATCGTCAGGCCGAATTCCACCAGCCGGTCCGACATCTCGCGGGCCCGCGCCACGTCACCGGCCAGCACCGCCTGCATGATGGCGAGGTGATGGCCCACGGTCTCGTCCAGCCCCTGCTGGCCGCTGACCCGGGTGATGTCCAGAAACCCCGCCCGCCGGCCCAGCGCCTTCAGCGGCCGCAGGCAGCGGTCGAGGAAGCGTTCGCCCGCCGACTGGATCATGAACTTGTCGAAGGCTTTGTCCAGCATGTTGAATCGGTCAAGCGTGATGGTGGCCCGTTCGTCCTCCAGACGGCGCGTGATGTGATGCAGCCGGGCGCGTTCGTTGCCGGCCATCCGCGCGATGACCGCGCCGACCACAAAGCGGTCCATGTCGCGGCGCAGGTCGGCTAGCCGGCGTTCGCGCGCCAGATCGATCGGCGAGACCCGCAGCCCGTTGCGCGGCTGCACATCCAGCAGCGTCTCGGCCGCCAGCCGGCGCACCGCCTGATGCACGGGGGTGCGGCCAAGCCCGGTCAGTTCCTGAAGATCCTGCGTGCGCAGGGTCGCGCCCGGCTGCAGCCGCATCGAGATGAACAACTCCTCGATCCGCTCATAGGCGGCGCTGGTCAGGTCGCCCGAGACGGCCGCTGCCGCCGGATCGTCGGCCGACGCCGCGCCGGCCTCGGCGCCCCCTGTCGGCTGAGATGGTCCGGCCTCGGCCCGCATCGTGGTTCCCCCTCTTGATGTTTTCTGATATTTCACAGCATATCTCAAAAGTCAACGCGATTCGCGGGGGCTCGCCACAGGGAGGGTAGCACTTGAAGATCACCGCGATAGAGACCTTGCGCACCGAGGAATTCTCGAATGTGCTGTGGGTGCGGCTGCATACCGACGAAGGCAGCATCGGCCTGGGCGAGACCTTCTATGGCGCCGAGGCGGTCGAGGCGCATATCCACAACACCCTGGCCGTGCGGCTGCTGGGCAAGGATCCCACCCGCATCGAGGCGCTGAACCGCGCGATGGTCGATCTGCCGATGGCACAAAGCTCGACGGGCGTGGAATACCGCGCGGCCTCGGCGATCGATATCGCGCTGTGGGACCTGTTCGGCAAGATCACCGGCCAGCCGGTCCACAACCTGCTGGGCGGGCTGAACTGCGACCGGCTGCGCATCTACAACACCTGCGCGGGCTACGGCTATGTGCGCAGCAACAATATCCGCCCGGTGGACACCTGGAACATCGGCAGCGCCGAGGGTCCCTATGAGGACCTGAACGCCTTCATGTCGGACGCCGGCGCACTGGCCGAGAACCTGCTGGAAAGCGGCATCACGGCGATGAAGATCTGGCCCTTCGATCCGCCCGCGCAGGAAAACCGCGGCATGTCGATCTCGGCCGACCAGATGCGCAAGGCGCTGGACCCGTTCGAGAAGATCCGCAAGCGCGTGGGCGACGCGATGGACATCATGGTGGAATTCCATTCGCTGTGGAACCTGCCGACCGCCAAGCAGATCGCCCGCGCGGTCGAGCCCTACGCGCCTTTCTGGTATGAAGACCCGATCCGCATGAACAGCCCGCAGGCGCTGGAGGAATATGCCGCCGCGACCGATGTCTGGGTCTGCGCCAGCGAAACGCTGGGATCGCGTTTCCCCTACAAGGACATGCTGGACCGGGGCGCGCTGCATGTCGCAATGGTCGATCTGTGCTGGACCGGCGGGCTGACCGAGGGGCGCAAGATCGCGGCGCTGGCCGACACCTATCACCGCCCCTTCGCGCCGCATGACTGCACCGGACCGGTGGGCTTCGTGGCCGCCATCCACGCCTCGTTCAGCCAGCCGAACACGCTGATCCAGGAATCGGTGCGCGCCTTCTATGACGGCTGGTATCGCGAACTGGTCACCGAGATGCCTGTGATCCGCGACGGCCACGCGCTGCCGATGGAGGGTCCGGGCCTCGGCACCGACCTGCTGCCGGCGGTCTACGATCGCAGCGACCTGACCCTGCGCAGATCGGAGTGGACGGCATGACCGCCAGCAACCTGTTCGACCTGACCGGCCGCACGGCGCTGATCACCGGATCGACCCGCGGGCTTGGCCGGGCCATCGCCGAGGGCTTCGGCGCGGCCGGCGCGGCGCTGGTGATCAACGGCCGCGACCCCGACAAGACCGAAGCCGCCGCGGCCGAGATGCGCGAGGCCGGGCTGACCGTGCGCGCCGCATCCTTCGACGTGACAGACGAACAGGCGGTCGAGGCGGTGTTCCGCGACCTGGATGCCGAAGGGGTCCAGATCGACATTCTGGTGAACAATGCCGGCATCCAGCATCGCCAGCCGATGGTCGACCTGGCGCTGGCCGACTGGCAGCGGGTGATCGACACCAACCTGACCAGCGCCTTCCTGCTGGGGCGCGAGGCGGCGAAACGGATGATCCCGCGCGGGCGCGGCAAGATCGTGAACATCGGCTCGCTGACCAGCGAACTGGCCCGCGCGACGGTCATTCCCTACACCGTTGCCAAGGGCGGCATCCGGCTGCTGACCAAGGGCATGGCCGCCGAATGGACGCCGCACGGCATCCAGGCCAACGCCATCGGGCCGGGCTACATGCTGACCGAGATGAACGAGGCGCTGACCGCGAACCCCGACTTCGACGCCTGGGTCAAGGGCCGCACGCCGGCAGGCCGCTGGGGCCGCCCGGACGAGTTGGTGGGCACCGCGATCTACCTGGCCTCGGACGCCTCGAACTATGTCAGCGGGCAGTTGATCTTTGTCGATGGCGGGATGATCTCGGTGCTGTGACGCCGCCGGGCGGGGCGGTCAGACCGCCTCGCGCACCAGCGCGCCGCGATGGCGGATCACCTTGCGGCTGAGGTCATGGGCGCGGCGGATCGCATCCTCGATGCCCGCGCCCTGCACCCGGGCGGCAAGATAGCCGGCGTTGAAGCTGTCGCCGGCCGAGGTCGTGTCTACCGGCACCTCGCGCGGCAGGTCCTCGACGATTCCCTGCCCCTCGGCCCCGGCGAACCGCACCGCCGCGCCGCCGGCCTTCAGCACCACCTGCCCCGCGCCGCAGCGCAGATAGCGGTCCAGCGTCGCCTGGGGGTCGCGATCGCCGAAGAAGTCGCATTCGTCGTCGAAACTGGGCAGCACCAGATCGGCCTGCGCGGCGGCGTCCTCGACGCCCTGGCGCATGGTCGCCACATCGGGCCACAGCCGCGGCCGCAGGTTGGTGTCGAAGACGATCCGGGTGCCGCCCGCGCGCGCCTCGGCCAGCGCTGCCAGCAGCCGCGCGCGGCCATCTGGCGGCAGGATCGCCAGCGTGATCCCCGACAGATAGGCGATGCGCGCGCCCGACAGCGCCCCCGACAGCGCCGCCGGATCGTCGGCCAGCCGCCGCGCCGCTGACCGGTCGCGCCAATAGGCAAAGCTGCGCTCGCCATCCTTCAGCGAAATCGCGTAAAGCCCGATCTCGCGATCCGGGTCGCGGCCCACGAAACCGGTCTCGATCCCCTCGGCATCGAGGAAATCGACCATCTTCTGCGAGAACTCGCCGGTTCCCACGCGGCTGAGATAGCCGACGCGCCACGCATCTGGCAGCAGCCGGCGCAGATACCAGGCGGTGTTCAGCGTGTCGCCCGCCACGCCCACCTGCCACAGCCCCGGTTGCGCGGCCTGCGACAACTCGACCATCGCCTCGCCGATCGACAGGATCAGACCGCCGGTCATGCGACGCCCCCGGCGACGACCGGATGGCTCAGCGCGGCTTCGACCCCGCGCAACTCGGCCAGCCCCTTGAGGCGCCCGATGGCCGGATAGCCCGGCTGACCGCCGCGGCCGATGTCGTCAAGGATGTCCTGCCCGTGATCGGGGCGCATCGGGATCTGGTGATCGACGCGCCCGGCCGCACGGCGCCGCGCCTCCTCCTGCAACACGGCGGCGATCAGCGCGACCATGTCGGTCTGCCCGCCCAGATGTTCGTCCTCGAAGAACGATCCGCGCAGCGCATCGCTGTCGCGGCGGACATTGCGCAGATGCAGGAAATGCACCCGGTCGCCCAGACGGCGCATCATCCCCGGCAGGTCGTTGTCGGGCCGCGCCCCCAGCGAGCCCGAACACAGCGTGATGCCGTTCGCGGGCAGATCGACGGCGGCCATGCGTTCGGCGTAATCGGCCTCGGTCGACATGACGCGCGGCAGGCCCAGCAGGCCGAAGGGCGGATCGTCGGGGTGACAGCAGAGCCGCATCCCGATCTCTTGGGCGACCGGGGCGACCTGTTCGAGGAAGTCGTGAAAATGCCGGCGCAGCACCGCGTCGGTGACGGGCGCGTAGCTCTCCAGCAGGTCGCGCACGTCGTCCAGGCTGAAGCTTTCGGCCGCGCCCGGCAGACCGAACACCACATTGCCGGCCAGTTCCTCGCGCCGCGCATCGTCCATCGCGGCAAAGCGGCGGGCGGCCTCGTCGCGGATCTCGTCGGGGAAATCCTCTGCGGCGCCCTTGCGGGCCAGGATGTGGATGTCGAAGGCCGCGAAATCGGTGAAATCGAACCGCATGCAGGTGGCGCCGGTGGGCCGCCGCCAGGCCAGATCGGTGCGCGTCCAGTCAAGCACGGGCATGAAGTTGTAGCACAGCACGTCGATGCCTGCCGCCTTCAGGTTGCGCATCGAGGCGATCCAGTTCGCCACATGCGCCCGCCAGTCGCCGGTCTGGGTCTTGATCGCCTCGCTGACCGGCAGGCTTTCGACCACCTCCCATGCCAGTCCCGAGGCCGATCCGTCGCGCATCCGCGACAGGCCGTCCTGTCGCCGGGCGATCTCATCGGCGGTCCAGACCTCGCCGGTCGGGACATGATGCAGCGCCGTGACGACGCCCTGCACGCCCGCCTGCCGCATATCGTCAATCGAGACCCGATCCTTCGGGCCGAACCAGCGCCATGTCTGTCGCATCCTGTCCTCCTGTGGCGCGGCTCAGACCGCGAAATCCAGTTGCACCTTGACCGCCTGCGTGCGGTCGCCGGCCAGATCGAAGGCGCGCACGGCCTCGCGCGCCGGCAGGACCTGCGTGACCATCGGCGCAAGATCGATCTGGCCCGCGCCGATCATCCGCACCGCCTCGGCATATTCGGCGTCAAAACGATGTGTGCCGACGAGCCGCAATTCCTTGGACACGATCAGGTTCAGCGGCAGCGGCGTCGCGCCGCCGACGCCGATCTGCACCACCGTTCCCTGCGGCCGGGTGATCGCTATGGCCTGCGCGATGGCATGGGGATTGGCCGAACATTCCAGCACCACGTCGATGCACCCCTTGCCGGTGGCATAGGCGGCCAGCCCGTCGGGGTCGCTTGCGACATTCACCACCCGGTCGGCGCCAAGCCGTTCGGCGATGCCGAGGGTGAAGTCCTGCACATCGGTCACCACGATCTCGGCCGCGCCGCGCAGCCGGGCCAGCGCCGTGCAGATCGCGCCGATCGGCCCGGCGCCGGTGATCAGCACCCTCTGCCCCGCCAGCGACGGTGCCATCGACAGGGCATGCAGGCAGACGGCCAGCGGCTCTGCTCCGGCGGCCGCCTCGGCGCCGATGCCCTCGGGCAGAGGCAGGCATTGTGCGACGGGATGGGCAATGCGGCTGCGGAACAGCCCCTGCTCATGCGGCATCCGCATGGCCGAGCCGTTGAACCGCATGTTCAGGCAATGCCGTTCGCGGCCGGACACGCAGAATTCGCAGGTCCCGCAAGGCCGCGAGGGGCACAGCGCGACCAGTTGGCCCACACGCAGCCCCGAGCCCTCGGGTGCGGCCTCGACGATGCCGGCCGCCTCGTGGCCAAGGATGATCGGTTCGCGCACTCGGATCGGCCCGAAGCCCCCGGCATGGTAGTAATGCAGGTCCGACCCGCAGATGCCGCCCCGCTGGACCCGGATCAACGCGGTCTCGGGCGCGGGGTCGGGCGTGGTCAGTTCCTCGATGCGCAGATCGTGGGCGGCGTGCAGGCGGCAGGCGATGTCGGTCATGTCACTTGTCCATCAGCGAGGGAAGCCAGGTGCTGATCGCCGGGATATAGGACACCAGCAGCAGCACGAAGATGTTTGTCAGCAGATAGGGCACCAGCGCCCGGATCACCGGCGCCAAGGGCAGTCGCGCGATATTGGCGCAGACGAACATGCACACGCCCACCGGCGGCGTGGTCAGCCCGATCATCAGGTTCAGCACCGCGAAGACGGCGAAATGCAGCGGCTCGATCCCCACCCCCTGCGCCAGCGTCATCAGCGGCACGAACAGGATGATCAAGGCGGCGATGGTCTCCATGAACATGCCGACGACCAGCAGGATCACGTTGATCAGCAGGATGACCAGGATGCGGTTGTCGGTCACCGACAGGACCGCATCGGCGATCATCTGCGGGATGCGCTCGCTGACGAGGATCCAGCCGAAGACATTGGCGGTGCCGACCAGGGCAAGGATGCCCGCCGACGACACCGCGCTGTCGATCAGGATCGAGGGCACCCGCGACAGCGGCAGTTCGCGATAGACGAAGGCGCCCACGATGACGGCATAGATCGAGGCGACGACGGCGGTCTCGGTCGGCGTGACAAAGCCCGACAGCATCCCCCCGACGATCAGCCCGGTCATCGCCAGCGCCCAGAAGGCACCGAGGAAGGCCGATCCCAGCTCGCCCCAGCCCTGCCAGGCCTGACGTGGAAAATCGCGGCGCACGGCGATGATGTAGGTCGTGACCATCATCGCAAGGCCCAGCAGGATGCCGGGAATGGCACCGGCAATGAACATCTTGCCGACCGAGATCCCGGCCAGCGAGCCGACGATGATCATCGGCACGGAAGGCGGGATGATCGGCCCGACGGTCGATGATGCGGCCGTGACGGCGGCCGAGAAATCCGCAGGATAGCCCGCCTTCTTCATGCCGGGGATCATCATGCCGCCGATCGAGGCCGCATCCGCGACCGCCGTCCCGGAAATGCCGCCGAACAGCATCGAGGAGGCCACGTTGGTCTGCGCCAGCCCGCCCCTGATCCAGCCGACCATGGCCTGCGCGAAGCGGATGATCCGGCCGGTGATGCCGCCGCCATTCATCAGGTTGCCGGCCAGGATGAACCCCGGAATGCACAGCAGCACAAAGCTGTCCATGCCCGCATACATCTTCTGCGGAATCACCACCAGCGGCATGCCCATGTAAAGCAGGTAGGCCATCGACGACAGCCCCAGCGTGATCGCCACCGGCATGCCGATCACCAGTCCGGCGAGGAAGGTCAGTCCCAGGATCGCAAGGCTCATTTCGTCTCTCCCAGCAGGTTCTCGGGGCGGCCATCCGAGGCGCCGGTCAGCATCGCGATCAGCCGCGCCAGCGCGGCCAGGGCCAGCATGGCCAGCAAAAGAAGGACGCTGCCATGAACGTAATTCATCGGCACGGCCATCGCGGGCGAGGTCTGCATCGCCCCGATCGCGGTGAACCGCCACGCCGCGCCGATCAGCAGGGCGCAAAAGCCCAGCACCAGCGCCGCCGACAGCAGGCGCAGCCGCCAGGGCCAGGCACCGGGCATGCCCTCGCTGACCAGATCGACATTGACCAGATCGCCCGACAGCAGCGCCAGTCCGGTGCCGAAACCGGCCAGATACAGCAGCGCAAAACGGGTCAGTTCCTCGGTCCAGACGGGCGAGCTGCCGACAAAGCTGCGCCCGACGACCTGGATGGTGACGGCGCCGATCAGCACGGCAAAGGCGATGCCGGTGCCGGCACGAAGGAATGCGCGCAAGATGCGGATCGTGAAGGTCATGCGTCCTCCTCGGCACGAAGCCGGCGATGCGGGGGTCAGGTCCGGCCGCGCCAGCGCACGGCCGGAGATCCGGGCGATCAGCCCTGCGCGGCGAACAGCTGTTCGACCACCGGCCTGATCTCGGCGCTGACATTGGCCAGCACGGCATCGCGCGCCTTGGCCGCGAAGGCCGCCACATCGCTGTCCACGAAGGTCATGCCCTTGTCTTCAAGCGCCTTTGCCAGCCGATCCTCATCGGCCAGGAACAGCTCGCGCTCATGCGCCTGGGCGGCGGCGGCGGCCTCCATCACCGCCTGCTGGTCCTCGGCCGACAGCTTGCCCCAGCTCATCTCCGAGATGGTCAGGTAGATCCAGGACCGGACATGCTCGGTCTTGTTGACGAATTTCTGCACCTCGTTGAAATTCGCCGACTCGATCAGCGCCAGCGGATTTTCCTGCGCGTCGATGGTGCCGTTCTGCAGCGAGGTGAACACCTCGCTGAAGGCCATCGGCGTCGGCGCGGCGCCAAGCGCCTCCCAGGTCTTGACGAACAGCGGCACGTTCGGCACCCGCAGCTTCAGCCCGTTCAGGTCGTCGGGCGTGACGATCTCGCGGTTCGAGGTCAGGTTGCGCGGGCCGCGCGCGAAATAGGCGATCGGGCGGATCTGCGCCTTGGCGATGATCTCGGCCTCGACCTGCTTGCCGATCTCGCCCGAGGCGACCGCGTCCATCCCCTCCAGCGTCTGGTAGGCATAGGGAACGGCCAGCAGCGCGGCCATCGGCGCCCAGTTCTGCAGGCTTTCGCCGGTGATCGTCATGTCGGCGGTGCCCAGTTGCATGCCGTTGATCAGGTCGATTTCCTTGCCCAGGGATTCGTTCGGGAACACCTGCACCTCGACACGGCCATCGGTGCGCGCCGCGACCTCTTCGGCGAATTTCAGCGCGGCCTTGTGCCAGCTGTTCTGTTCATTGGCCAGATGGCCCAGCTTCAGGGTCACCTCGGCGGCGCGGGCGCGCAGCGCGGGCGTGGCCAGAACGGCGGCACCGGCAAGGACGCCAAAGTGGCGGCGGGTCAGGTTCATCATCTCTCTCCTCCTGATGAAACGGGTCATGTCGTGAAGAATTCGGGGTGACTGCGCGCGATCTCGGGCAGGTCGTTCAGCAATTCGCGCAGATGCCGCCGCATCGCCTGTTCGGCGGCGTCGGGGTTGCCCGCGCAGACCGCCTCGACGATTGCGCGATGCTGCTCGATCAGCTTCTGTTGGTCAAAAACCCTGACGGTGATATGGCGCAGGCGGTTCATCTGCGATTTCAACTCGTCGAGGACGGTCCAGACATGTTCCTGCCCCGCGGCCACGGCCAGCGCGCGGTGGAACAGGTCGTCCAGCTCGTCAAAGGCTTCGACATCCTGCCGGGCGCTGGCCTCGCGCTGTGCATCCAGCTGGCGGCGCAGCGTGGTGCACAGCGCCTCCGAGGGCGCAGCCGCGACCATGCGGATCAGGTCGCTTTCGACCGCCTCGCGGATCAACCGGGCCGACAGCACCGCCGAAAGCGAGATCGCGGCGATGTAGGTGCCGCGCTGAGGCCGGACCTCGGCAAGGCCATTCGCCGCCAGCCTGATGAAGGCTTCGCGCACGGGCTGCCGGCTGACACCGATCTGGGTCGAGACCTCGGATTCGCTGACCCGGGTGCCAGGCGCAAGTTCGCCTCGCAGGACGCGCATCCGCAGCCAGTCATAGACCTGCTGCGCGGTCGATGCCGCCATGATGATCTGCGGATTGCTGCGCATCGCCAGTCTCCTCCCGGTCGGTCAATACACCATTCTTCCATACTAGTAAATCGCAAACTGCCCAGAAGCGGGTGCCGAGGCCGCATGGGCCGGACATGGGTCGTGGCAGGTGCCTGTAGATCAGCATGTCAGGCCCGCTTGCTGCAAGCGCAGCCCGGGCCCTGAAGACCCCGATGCGGCGCGGCTTGTGGCCGGGCCGAGCGGCACCGTCTCGTGCCGGGACGGCCGGGCACGGGCGTCATGACGACCTTGCAGGATGGCAGCGACAAGCCTCTCGGCCACCTGCGTCATGCGCTGTGCCCGCTGGCCGACACCGTGGGGCACGCAGTTCGGGCGGCCCTCAGGGCCGGGCGCGGGTCGTCTTCACCCTCGGCTGTCCGCCATGCGAACGGGGTCCTGCGGTCTTCCACAGCGAGAACGCCACGCCCGCGCCAAGGATGGCAAAGGTGATGCCAAGCGACCATGCCGGCGGGAATTTCTCCCAACCCATTGCATCGGCGATGAATATCTTCGAGCCGATGAACACGAGCAGCACCGACAGCGCATATTTGAGATAGGCAAAGCGGTGCAGGATCGCGGCAAGCGCGAAATACAGCGCGCGCAGCCCGAGGATCGCGAAGATGTTCGAGGTGTAGACGATGTAGGGGTCGGTGGTGATGGTGAAGACCGCAGGCACCGAGTCGACCGCGAAGACGAGGTCCGCGATCTCGATCATGACCAGCGCGAGAAACAGCGGCGTGGCATGGCGCGTGATCCGCCCCGTCGCCGCACTGGGCTGCCTCACGAAGAAGGCGTGGCCGTGGATCCGCTCGGTCACATGCATCCGGCGCTTCAGGAACCGGACGAGGCCGTTCTCCTCGATCTTGTGTTCCTTGTCGGCCGTGAACAGCATCTTGATGCCGGTGAGGATCAGGAACACCGCGAAGATGTAGAGCACCCAGTGATACCGGTCCACGATCGTCGCACCCAGCCCGATCATGATGCCGCGCAGGAGGATCACCCCCAGGATGCCCCAGAACAGCACCCTGTGCTGGTATTCGCGCGGGATCGCGAAGAATCCGAAGATCAGCGCGATGACGAAGATGTTGTCCATCGCGAGGGTCTTTTCGACCACGAAGGCCGTGAGGTACTGGGCCGTGGCGGTCGCGTCCATCTGCCACCAGATGAAGCCCGCAAAGGACAGGCCCAGAAGGATGTACATGGCCGACATTCGCAGGCTTTCGGCGACGCCGATCTCGTGGTCGTCCTTGTGCAGGACGCCCAGGTCGAACGCCAGAAGCGCAAGCACGACCATGATGAACAGCAGCCACATCCAGAGCGGCTTGCCGAGAAAGAGCAGAAACAGGATTTCCAAGGTCGCGACCTCTCTCGCATGAATGGATCGGGTCGGGCCGGAAGGATGGCGGGAAGATCCGGGCGGGCACCGACATTGTCGATGCGGTCCGACATCACGCGGGGATTCGCGTCAGAGGGGCCCGGGCCGCGCTCGGCACGTTGTGCCGGGTCGGTGAACTTTCAAGCCCGGCGACGACAGAAAATCGGGTCTCGACGCCCCGTGGGCGACGGGGTGTGTCACCGCTGCCGCACGCGCCGTGACCGGGCGTCGCGGCGGTCGCTTCCCGCCTTTCGCACGGGCCGGCTCCTCGGGGACTGGCTTTTTTTCGTCATCTCAATTGCCTGACTTATGATATCGAGAGCTTCAACAGCCGCCTGCGGGACGATCTTTCGAACGGGACCGTGTTCCCGTCCCTGCGCCATCCCCGCGCCACGCTCGGCGCGTGGCGCACGGACGACAGAACCGAACGGCCTTACGCCCGGCGCGGCTGGCAGACGCCTGTCGCAGACCCCCAGACCTTCCCCCCGCAACGGGCCCGAGGCTGGGCATTCCGCAAAGTTCCGCGCCTGCCGCCGCCGCACAACATGCCGAAACCGGGACAAATCAGACCCGGAGCCTTGCTCAGGCTGGACAAGAGACGGGGCAACCTCCGCCACTGATCCGCCGCATGCCGGGACAGGCGCGCGGCATCGGTCGTTCACCCTTCGTATCGGGGCATTTCGAAGCGACAGGCGGGTTCGCGGGTCAGCTTTTTCGCCCGGTCCCGGGAATCGGGGATCGCGGTGATCTCCCAGAACGCGGCAGGGGACGCGGGCGCCATGGCGCGGATGCGCGGGTCTGGGCGACCTTGCGCGTCGATGACTGCGCAGTCGGGCGCTACGGAGGCCAAGGCGCAGCGGGGTCGATGCGCCCGCGCCCGCTGAAGATCGAGTCGGCAACCAGCGGCGTGGCATGGCTCTCGCAGTCGCGCCGAATGCCCCGACCGTCGATGATCCGCGATGTGGTCAGAGACAAGAGCCGGTCGGTGCCGCGCAGGCGCAAACGGGCACTGAGGATTGCGCCGTCGCGGGGGACGCCGGCACAGCTGCCGGCCTGCTGGCGCATTCGGCCTGTCTTCGGGGCCATGTCGATCCGGGCTGCGCTTTTTTTGGGGGGGCAGGCGGTGACGATGCGCCTCCCCCGCGGGGGCTGCGCGGCGCAGAAAGCGGGCGCGATCGGCTGGGGGCATGGCGCTGCAGAGGGCGGAAAGATGCGCCCGGATGCCGTCCCGGGCGTCGCGCCAGGTGCCCGCCTCCGCCACGGCGCAAGCAGCCAGCGCATCCACTACCGGATGGAGCTGAGCGGTGCGCCCGGAGGGACCTCGGCGCGACTGACCTGCAGCGGTGCTGCAGGCGCGTGGACGCGCGGAAGCTGGGCGCGGCGCGAGATGGCCACGATCTCGCCCCGATGACCCGGCGACAGGAGGCTGATGCGTTGATCGAGAATCGACGGGCCTGAGCCGATGATGACCACGCGTCAGGCCGGCGGGGGCGGAGGCAAATCGTCCCGGGCTCCATGGACCATACCTTCCGGGTCGGCTTCGGGCAGAGCGGGGCCATTGGCCAGAACCGCGACGGGCGCGGGGACGACGTGGCGTCGCCGAGATGCTCGGCGACCTCGCCGCGGGTTGTGGCCAGCCGCGTGCCGGTGGCGCACAGACAGCGCAGGCGGCCATCCGCGGACAGGGGTGTCAGCCGGTCGGTCATGCAGGCCGCGCAAGTCATGCGGCCGACAAAGCAGTCGCCGGTCGCATGATCACCGCGCGCCTCCAGCCAGCGCCGCAAATGGTCGGGATCTCCGGGAAGGGCGCGCATGTCGGCGAGCCGCCTGTTCGGCAGATGGCCGAAACCGCGGGTGGAGCAGGCCACGCCGCAGCCCGCCATGTGCCGCCCCTCGGGCACGGAAACGCGCAGGGCCGCGTGGGGCGCGGGCACCCCGGCGAGGATATCGATCTTCATGGCGGACTCGGTGAGCGGCTGAGGATCACCGCGCGCCGACCAACCCCGCGCCCCAGAGGATCAGATTGCCGGCGATTGCGACGAGAACCACGGGCGACAGGCTCCGGTCATCGTCGCAGGCGTGCGCGCGGCGCAGAGGCGTCTCGGCTTGATTATCGGACCGGGGAACCTCCACTCGGGATGTCTGAGGGTCAGGCCGGCCTCTGGCCGGGCAGCAGGGAAGGCCTGGGAGCCGCACCGAACGGGCGGCGCAGGACCGATCGGCGCGCGGTTTGCGACTGCAGGCAGTCGCGCAGTTCCTTGCCCCCGCCCGCCGGCCATAGCCCGAGGCGGCGGCGATGTGCCCGTCGTGGACGATGTCATGCAACCCCGCGCCCCACATCTGCGCGTCCTGACGGGCCCGGTCGAAAGGCATCCACGGGTCGTTGCGGCTGGCCACGACGATGGCGCGCATGTCGACACGCTGGCGGCGCAGCGTGCCAAAGCGGGGTGTCCGCTCGGCTGTCGTCGGATCCGCCGGCGCGACCGGCAGGGGGGCACGCATCCGCAGCCACGGCCGGCGGGCCAGCAGATGCGCGATGGTGACGCGGCCAGGTGAATGGCCCAGCAGGATCGTGTCGGGGTGCGCCATGATGTGAACAGCCAGAGCGGCCTTCCACACCGCGGGGAGCGGACGGGCGGTGTCGGCGATGGCCAGCAGCATTGCATTCGGGTCGGTGCGCGCCCACCAGTCCTGCCGGCGGGGCGCAGGCGAGCCGTCTAGGCCGGGGACGATCGGGCTCCTGGTCGTCACGCTCTCTTTCGATCCTCCAGAACACGACAGTCTTGTCGTGCATCGCGGTTCCAAAGCGGGCGCCCGAAGGAGAACCGAGTACTACCGGTCGCGTGTGTTCACAGGGTAGGCGGTCGTGTGGCGCAGCCGTTCCATCGCGAAATGCGAGGTGAGGTTCTTGATCGCCACGGCGTCGGTCAGCGCCTTGTAGAAGCGGTCATAGGCGGCCATGTCGGGCACCGCGACCCGCAGGAGATAATCGATGTCTCCGGCCATGCGCCAAGCCTCCATGACCTCGGGAAGGATGTCGATGGCCCGGGCAAAGTCCATGCGCCAATCTGCGCCATGATCGGGCGCCTCGATCCCGACGAAGACCGTCAGCCCGAAACCCAACATCGCCGGATCGGCCAGCGCCACCCGGCCGGTCAGAACGCCGTTGGCCTCCAGCTTCTGGATGCGCTTCCAGCAGGGGGTCTGAGACAGGCCGACCCTGTCTGCGATCTGCGTGATCGGAGTGGTGGCGTCAGCCATCAGCGCCGCGACGATCTTGCGGTCGATCAGGTCCAGGGGTGGATTCCGGCTCATCTGGCGATTCCTTTCGGGGCCAGCATGCCGCAATATTACATAAAATCTAGTGTTATTATCGTTATTACGGCGCGCGACTGCGTGCGGACAACAAAGCCGGGCAAAACCCCCGCCGCGTGGTCGTCTTTTCTTTTCGCAGCGTCTCAATCCCCTTATATCCGACGAACACCAGCGAGTCCGAGGGCACGGCCATGATCACGCAAAAGATGAAATACGCGCTGAAGGCCTTGCTGGTTTTGGGTGACGAGGCGCGCCGCGACCGCCCCGAGGCACTGACCATAGAGGTGATCGCCCGGCGGTCCGGCACCCCAAAGCGGTTCCTCGAGCAGATCCTGCTGGAGGTGCGCAATGCCGGCGTTGTGGCCTCGATCCGGGGGCGCTCGGGGGGGTATACCCTGATCAAGCGCCCCGAGGACGTGTCGATCTCCGAGTTGTTGCGGCTGATCGACGGGCCGATCGCGCCCTTGCCCTGCCTGTCCCGCCGTGCCTATCAGCGCTGCGAGGATTGCACCGACGAGGCCAGCTGCCGGTTGCGGCGCGTATTCTCGGAGGTGTTCTGGTCGTATCTGATCCTGATCGAATCGCTGAGCCTGGCTGACATGCTCGGGTCGAAGGCGGTCGCGTCCCAGGTCACCGGCACCTGATCGTGGCCGTGTCTCAAGACGTCTGACGGCCACGAATCCCTGATCTTGCAGGACCCGGCAGCTCTGGCCCGGACGGCGCCGCGCCTGTGCCTGCCGGACCCTGATGGACCCGTGCCTGCCGGGGCGATGGCGACAAGGAGAATGATCTTCTCTTCGGGCGACTAAATCAGCCGGTTCATTTCTCTTGCTAAACACGACTTTCCCTGTCGATATTAAGTTATTGAGACCCTCCATCGGCATCAGGGAAGGACGACCGATGAGCCCCAACCACAGCGGCACGATCTCTCCGCGGACCCGCCCACCACTCTGCGCCATCACCCTGATCGACCGGCGAACCGGCCGCCCGCACCGGGTAAACGGCGCGGCGCTCGTCCTGCTCAGCCGCGACCCCGACATGGCCGCCCTTGAATTGCTGGCCGGACGCGACACCCGGATCTGGGATGCCCGCATCCAGCCGCTGCCCCCCACCGACTGACCATCCCAGCCCACACCCCACCCGACAGGAGACCGCCATGTTCGCCACCATCAAGACCGGCTCTCACAGTAGCGCCCAGGGACTTCGCATCCTCCAGCATGCCGACGGGCGCGTCACCATCTCGACCGGGCGCGGCACGCTGACCGGCTTTCCGGTCGGCCACATGCTGCCCATGGGCGTCTGAAGGCCCGCTTTCCCTGATCGAACCGCTACGAGGCCCGCAATGTTTCTTCGTACCACCGCGCTTGCCCTGCTGACGCTGGCCCCCGCCGCACATGCGGAAAGCCTGCTGAATGTCAGCTACGACCCCACCCGCGAGTTGTATCGCGAGTTCAATGAGGCCTTTGCCGCCCATTGGCAGGCCCAAGGCAATGATGCTCCGACCATCGAGACCAGCCATGGCGGGTCGGGCGCGCAAGCGCGGTCGGTGATCGACGGGCTGAACGCGCAGGTGGTGACGCTGGCGCTGGCCTCCGACATCGACCAGATCGCGGCCAGCAGCGGCAAGTTGCCCGAGAACTGGCAGACCCTGCTGCCGCACAATTCCAGCCCCTACACGTCGACCATCGTGTTCCTGGTCCGCGACGGCAACCCCAAGGGTATCAGGGACTGGGGCGATCTGGTCGCCGCCGGGGTCGAGGTCATCACGCCCAACCCCAAGACATCGGGTGGGGCGCGCTGGAACTATCTGGCCGCCTGGGCCTGGGCCGAGGCAAATGATCGTGACCCGGCCGAGTTCGTCGGCCAGATTTTCGCCAACGTTCCGGTCCTGGACACCGGCGCGCGCGGCGCAACGACAACCTTTGCGCAGCGCGGCATCGGCGACGTGCTGCTGGCCTGGGAGAACGAGGCCTATCTGGCGCTGGCCGAACTCGGCGAGGATCAGTTCGACATCGTCGCCCCCAGCCTGTCGATCCTGGCCGAGCCGCCGGTCGCCCTGGTCGAGGGCAATATCGCCAACGAGGGCCAGCGCGCGCTGGCCAGCGCCTATCTGGACTTTCTCTACAGTCCGGAGGGTCAGGCCCTGGCCTTCAAGCACTATTATCGCGCATGGGACGCCAGCGCCGCCGACCCCGAGGACGTCGAACGCTTCCCTGAACTGGATCTGGTCAGCATCGACGATCTGGGCGGATGGGCGCAGCTGCAGCCGAAGCATTTCGGCGATGGCGGGATCTTTGACCAGATCTATGTCCCCCGCTGATCCATGCGCGCTCCCCTGATCCAGCGAACCCCCATGCCCGGTCTCGGCCTTTCGGCCGGGATCACCTTCGCCATGCTGACGCTGGTTGTTGCGCTGCCCATCGGCGCACTTCTGTGGCAGGGCGCCGAATTTGGCGCCTTCGGCATCTGGGCCACGATCAACCGCGACCGGGTCCGGGCGGCGCTGTGGCTGTCATTCCGGCTGTCCTTTCTGGCTGCCTGCTTCAATCTGGTGTTCGGGGTGATCCTGGCCTGGGTGCTGGTACGCTATCGCTTTCCGGGACGGCGCATCTTGGATGCGGCGGTCGACCTGCCCTTCGCGCTGCCCACCGCCGTCGCAGGAATCGCGCTGACCGCGCTTTATGCCCCGAACGGGGTGCTGGGCGGCCTGACCAGCCAGATCGGCTGGCAGGTGGCCTACACGCCATGGGGCATCTGGCTGGCCCTCGTCTTCGTGGGCCTGCCCTTCGTGACCCGCACCGTCCAGCCGGTGATCGATGAGATCGAGCCCGAGGTCGAAGAGGCTTCCGCCACCCTGGGTGCCTCGCGTTGGCACGCCCTGCGTCACGTGATCGCGCCGATGCTCATGCCCGCAGCCCTGACCGGCTTCGCGCTGTCGCTGGCTCGTGCCGTCGGCGAATACGGGTCGGTGATCTTCATCGCCGGCAACATCCCGTTGCGCACCGAAATCGCCCCCCTGCTGATCGTCATCCAACTGGAGGAATACAACTATGGCGCCGCCGGGGCCATTGGCCTCGCGATGCTGGCCATCAGTTTCACGATGCTGCTGACGATCAACCTCATCCAGATCTGGTCACGCCGGAGGATCGGTCATGTCTGACGTCACGCTGCCGACAGGCCCTGCCCGCAGGCCCGCGCGCTACCGGTCCGCCACCGCGGAACCGCCCGCCGCCCGGCTGACTCTGATCGCGGTCGCGGTTGGCGGGCTGGGGCTGCTGGTGGGCGCGCCTCTGCTCATCGTCTTCGCCGAGGCACTGGTCGGCGGATGGGCCGCAGCCGTCACCAGCCTGGCCAGCCGGGATGCGCAGTCGGCCATCCGGCTGACGCTGCTGATCACCGCCATCGCGGTTCCGATGAACGCGGTCTTCGGGATCGCGGCGGCCTGGTTCATCACCAAGTTCGACTTTCGCGGCAAGGCCTTCCTGATCACGCTGATCGACCTGCCCTTCAGCATCAGCCCGGTAGTGGCGGGCCTGTGCATCGTCTTGCTGTTCGGGGCCAATTCCGCCCTGGGCAGCTGGCTGGGGGGCAACGGCTACTCCATCGTCTTTGCAGTGCCCGGCATCGTGCTGGCCACCGTCTTCGTGACATTCCCGTTCGTGGCGCGCGAACTGATCCCCGTCATGATCGAACAGGGCCACGCCGAGGAAGAGGCCGCGCTGACCCTTGGGGCGTCCGGATGGCGAACCTTCCGCACCGTGACGCTGCCCAACATCCGGTGGGCGCTGCTTTACGGCACGCTGCTGTGCACTGCCCGCGCGATGGGCGAATTCGGCGCGGTCGCGGTCGTGTCTGGCAAGATCCGCGGCCAGACCGCGACCATGCCGATCACCATCGAGATGTTCTACAACGAGTACCTGTCGGTCGCCGCCTTTTCGATGGCGGCGTTGCTGACGGGGTTCGCACTTCTGACGCTGATGCTGAAGACCGCGCTGGAACTGCGCCATGCAGACGCGCTGTCGGCCACCCGCCGCCATTAGAGAGGGACACCCCATGCACATCCAGATCGACGAGATCGCCAAGGACTTCGGGACCACCACCGCGCTGCATCCGGTATCGCTGTCCATCCCCTCGGGGGCGCTGGTGGCGCTGCTGGGGCCATCCGGCTCGGGCAAGACCACGTTGCTGCGCATTCTCGGGGGGCTCGAGCTTCGGACCTCGGGGCGCGTGATGTTCAACGGCCAGGATGCGACCGGCCTGCTGGTGCAGGAACGTCGCGCGGGATTTGTCTTCCAATCCTATGCCCTGTTCCGCCACATGACCGTGTTCGAGAACATCGCCTATGGTCTTCGCGCCCGCCCGCGCGCCAACCGCCCGCCCAAGGCCGAGATCGAGCGCCGTGTCCTCAGGCTCCTCGACCTGATCCAGTTGCCCCAGATCGCCGCCCGTTACCCGACCCAGCTGTCGGGGGGCCAGCGTCAGCGGGTCGCCCTGGCCCGCGCGCTGGCGATCGAGCCGCGGATGCTGCTTCTGGACGAGCCCTTCGGCGCGCTGGACGCGAAAGTCCGAAAGGAGCTGTGTCAGGGCCTGCGGAACATCCACGACGAGACCGGCCTGACCACCGTCTTCGTGACCCACGATCAGGAGGAGGGGGTGGAACTGGCCGACCTGGTCGTCGTCATGTCGATGGGCCGAATCGAGCAGATCGGCAAACCCGCCGACATCCGTGCCCGGCCTGCAACGGCATTCGTCCGCGATTTCATCAGGGCGTAAGCGCGGGCGAGAGGCGGCCGCGCTGTCCGGGACCGGGTTCGGAACCGGCATCGACTGGCGATCATGTGCGGCCGGGCGCTTCGACACCTCAGCCGGTCCGAAAACCGCATGGACCCGGTCAGGTTCATGGCGGGTCAGACAGCCTCCTGCGGCCCGCCACAGCAGAGGCCCAGAGGCAGGATCTGCTGTCGGCCCGCCATGGCCCGGCCCATGGCACGCATGTTCCGGGGGCGTCGTCGGCCCAGAATCCGGAAGCCGACAGCGACCGCTGAGGCTCGGGGTCCGATAGAATTGGGCGAACGCGAGACCGACATCGCGCACGGCCATCCTCGCGACGCTGCAAGAGCGCGTACCATGCAACGCTCTGTCGGTCCCCAAGACCCGAGGAGGACGTCATGGCACGAGACCGGGGGGTGCGGACTGCGATTTGCGCCCCCCGGGAAGGGACAGGCGCGCGACACGGCCCAGCGGCGACCCAGCCGCAGGTCGGCGCTTCATTCATGAGCCATGCTTATGAATACTTTCGAATAATGAATTTGTGAAAACAAAGCTTCCGTTTCTATCCTCGTCAAGGACGGAGGCGCAGAGGAGGGATCGGGATGCTGCATGACGGGACGAAGGCGGGCCTGCATGGCAAGATCGAAGGGCGCGCAACGCTGCTGACGGGCGGCCGGGTGATCCGCGATCAGGGCGACGTCGCAGCTGCGGCCATCCTGATCGGTCCGGATGGCCGCATCCGCGACATCGGGCCGGATCTGTCGGGCGGACCGGCTGCGGATCGGGTCGACCTGAAGGGCCGGCTGATCTCGCCCGGCTTCGTTGACATGCACCAGCATCTCGACAAGACCAGCGTGCTGCGGTTCGCGCCGAACCCGTCGGGCACGCTGCAGGGCGCGCGCGAGGCGTTCGCCAGATACGCGCGGCAATCGGGGCCCGCGGACATTTCGCGGCGGGCTGGCCGGACGATGCGGCGCTGCCTGTCGCGGGGCACCACGGCGATCCGCAGCCACGTGAATGTCGACAAGGACGCGGGCTTCAACGGTATCGAGGCGCTGGCGCAACTGCGCGAGGACTGGCGCGACCGGATGACGCTGCAACTTGTGGCCTTCATGATGGCCCATCCGGGACAGGACTTCGACTGGCTCGACGCCAATGTCGACGCGGCGGTGGCGCTGGCCGATGTCGTCGGCGGGACCCCGGCGGTCAGCCACGATCCCGCCCGCTACATCGACACGCTTTTTGGCGCCGCCGCCCGCGCCGGCAAGGCGGTCGATCTGCACCTGGACGAGCACCTGAATCCGGCAGCGACGCATTTCGATACCGCGCTGGACTGCGTCGAACGCTACGGGATGCAGGGGCGCACGGTCTTCAGCCACGTGTCGGCCCTCAGTGCGATGCCCGGCGAGGACTTCCGGCGCATCATGGACCGGATGATCCGGCTGGAGGTCGGGGCCGTGACCCTGCCGGCCGCCAACCTGTATCTGCAGGGCCGCGATCACCCGATCCTGCCGCCGCGGGGACTGACCCGGGTGGCCGAGATGATGCGGGGCGGCGTGGCCATCGCCACCGCGTCGGACAACATCCAGGACCCCTTCGTGCCGACCGGCAGCGGCGACATGACCGAGATTGCACGCTGGACCTTGCTGGCCGGGCATCTGCTGGCCAACGAACTTCCGGCGACCCATGCGATGATAACCTCGGTCCCGGCGCGGCTGATGGGCCTGGGGCCGGATCACGGCCTGAAGGCCGGCGCCTGGGCCGATCTGGTCGTCACCGACTGCGCGGCCGTGGACACGCTGATCGCGGGCGGCGCGGACGACATGCAGGTTTGGTCGAGGGGCCGGCCGGTATCGCGGCTGTCCGTCGAACCGGCCGAGACGGAAATCACGGCGGCAGACGCCTGAGCGACGCCGGGCTCGATCCGGCCCCCATGACCGAGAACTGACACAATGGAAGGAGTTGCAGGATGGGACTTTGTGTAGGGGCGCGCGCCGTGCGCATCGGGGTCATGCCCCTGGCCATCGCGGGGCTGCTGGGCAGTGGGGCCGTAGCTTGGGCGGATCAGCTGAAGATGGGGCTGCTGGTCCCGGGCAGCGTGTCCGAAGAGGGGTGGAATCGCATTGGCTACAACGCGCTGAAGGGCGTCGAGGAACAGCTTGGCGCGGAGGTCAGCTATGTCGAGCTGCAACAGAACCCGGCCTCGTTCGCCAAGGCGTTCTACGATTATGCCAGCCAGGGCTATCAGGTGATCCTGGGCCACGGCTTCGAGTTCCAGGACGCGGCGCTGGAGGTGGCCGAGCAATACCCCGACACCTATTTCCTCATCTCGTCCAGCGACATCCATGAAGGCAACGTGATCGGGCTGAATACCGACACCAGCCAGCCCTTTTACCTGATGGGCGTCGTCGCCGCGAAGATGGGTCAGAAGGCCGGGCTGGTCGGCGGCATGGAGATCCCGCCGATCCAGCAGGCCTTCGAGGGCTTCAAGGCCGGCGCGCGCAGCGTCAACCCTGATTTTCCGATCAGCGAAGCCTATATCGGCAATTTCACCGACACAGCGGCCGCGAAGGAGGCCGCGCTGAGCATGATCGCACAGGGTGCCGACTTCGTGCAGCCGAACGCCTCTGGCGCGACTGTCGGGGGCTTTCAGGGCATCGCCGAATCGGGAAAGAATGTCGGCACGTTCAGCATCTTCAGTGACTTCACCGAAGTGGCCCCGGACAACATCCTCGGCCTCTACAAGGCCGACTATGCGCAGGGGGTGGTCGAGGTCGTGCGTTCGATCATGGACGGAAACCCGCCGCAGTCGAATGTGGCCTTCGGCTTGAAGGACGAAAAGGTGATGCAGTTCACCTTCCGCGACGACGGCCCGTCTTCGGTGCCCGAGGAGATCCGCACCGAAATCGCCCGGATCGCTGCCGAGATCGCGGCCGGCAATATCCGGACCATGTCGAACTGACGGGACGGCCGCCGCGGCCCCCGCTGCGGGCGATGCGGTGGCCGCAACAGGGGTTTACGCTTATGACACAGATCGATCAGCAGGGGCGCGGCGGGGCCGCGACCCCGCCGCCCCTGCGCATCCTCCGCAAGGCGGCGTCTGCCGGGCTCGCGATGATGCGCCCCGCCGCAGCCCTCGCTGTCGCGCTGTTCTGCGGCACCGTCCTGCTGGGCCTGAACGGCTTTGACGGCATCAGCGTGATGATCGGCATGGTCTTCGGCGTCTTCCAGGACATGCGGTCGGTGTCCGAGGTGCTGCTGAAGGCGGTGCCGCTGATCCTGATCGGCGCCGGGCTGTGCGTGGCGTTCCGCTGTCGGATGTGGAACATCGGAGCCGAAGGGCAGTTCTACGCGGGCGCAGTCGCGGCGACATTTGCGGGCGTCAGCGTCGAGGGCCTGACCGCCTGGCTCTATGTGCCCCTGATCACGCTCGCCGGGGCGTTGGGCGGCGCCTTCTGGGGCGGCATCGCGGGCTATCTGAAGGTCCGCTTCCAGGCCAGCGAGATCGTGACGACGATCATGCTGAACTACATCGCCCTTATTGCCACCAGCTATCTGGTGACCGGGCCCATGAAGGACGCCCAGGCCGCCTATCCGCAATCGGCGCGGCTGTTCCGCGAGGCGTGGATCCCGAACCTGATCCCCGGCACGCGCCTGCATGTCGGCATCCTTGTCGCGCTGGTCCTCGCGCTGGCGCTGTATGTGTTCCTGTATCGCTCCAGCGCCGGCTATGCGATGCGGGTGGTGGGCATCAACCCCTTCGCCGCCGCCTATGCCGGCATCAGGACGCGCGGCAACATGGTGGCAGCCATGTGCATCAGCGGCGGCATGGCGGGGCTTGCCGGCGCCTTCGAGGTCGCCGGCGTCACCCGTCGCCTCTATCAGAGCATCTCGCCCGGCTACGGCTTCGAGGGCATCGCCGTGGCGCTGCTGGCCGGCAACAACCCTCTGGGCGCGATCCTGTCGGGCGGCCTTTTCGCCGTGCTGCGGTCGGGGGCCGAGCTGATGCAGATCACCTCGCAGGTGCCGCAGGTCCTGGTGCTGGTGATCCAGGGCATCGTCATCCTGTCGGTCGTGGCCTTCGCCGCCATCCGCTGGCAGCCCTGGCGCAAGGGGTAGGAGGACATCATGCAGGACATCCTGACCCTGGGCTTTCTGGCCACGCTGCTGGCGACGGCCTGGCGGCTGGCCACGCCGCTGATCTTCGCGTCGATCGGCGAGGTCATCTCGGAACGCGCCGGCATCCTGAACATCGGCATCGAGGGCACGATGCTGATGGGGGCCTTCTGCGGCTTTGCCGCGACCTTCGCCAGCGGCAGCCTGATGCTGGGCCTTCTGGCCGGCATCGCGGCCGGCGTGGCGTCAGGACTGCTGTTCGCGCTGCTGACCGTCACGGTCAAGGCAAACCAGATCGTGGTCGGCGCCGCGATCAACCTTCTGGGGCTGGGGCTGACCTCGTTCCTGTTCCGCACCTACTACGTCTCGACCGGCCGCGGGGTCGAGATCGCGCCGCCCATCGACATCCCCTGGCTCAGCGACCTGCCGTTTTTCGGCGAGGCGCTGTTCCGCCAGAACCTGATCGTCTACAGCACCGTCATCGTCACGATCCTGGCGGCCCTTCTGCTGTATCGCACATCGTTCGGGCTGACCCTGCGGGCGGTGGGCGATCATCCCAAGGCGGTCGATGTCGCCGGCCGCAGCGTCGCCGCCTATCGCTATGCCGCGGTGCTGATGGGCAGCGGTCTTGCAGGGCTGGGCGGCGCGTTCCTCACTCTGGGACATTCGAACCAGTTCGTCGAGGGGATGACCTCGGGGCGGGGCTTCATCGCGCTGGCCGTGGTCGTCTTTGCGCGCTGGTCGCCGGTCGGGGCGTTCTTCGTCTCGATCCTCTTCGGGCTGTTCTACGCGCTGCAGTTGCAGCTGCAGGCCCAGCCCCTTCTGAACATCTCGTATCAGGTCTTTCAGGCCCTGCCCTACCTGATGACAATCATCGCCGTCTGCCTCGTCGGCGGCAAAAGCGCCGAGCCGCGCAGGCTGGGCGTCCCCTATGGCGAAAGGTAGCGCGGGATGACACGCCAGACCCTGCTGAGAATGGAGAACATCCACAAATCCTTCGGTCCCCTCATCGTCAGCGCCGGCGTCGACCTGACGATCGAGGAGGGCGAAATCCACGCGCTTCTGGGCGAAAACGGCGCCGGCAAGAGCGTCCTGATGAGCATCCTGTGCGGGATCCTCAGCCCGAATTCGGGACAGATCGTCTACAAGGGCAGGCCGCTGGCCCTGAAATCGCCGCGCGAGGCGATGCAACAGCGGATCGGCATGGTCCATCAGCACTTCATGCTGGTCCCCAACCTCACGGTGGCCGAGAACTATGTGCTGGGCCAGGGCTGGCCGCTGCGGGTGATCCGCGACATGGCGCAGGTTCACGCCCGGATCCGCGAACTCAGCGCGCGCTACGGGCTCGACGTGCGCCCCGACGCGGTAATCGAGGACCTGTCGGTGGGCGAGCAGCAGCGGGTCGAAATCCTCAAGGCGCTGTATCACGGCGTCGACCTGCTGATCCTGGACGAGCCGACCGCCGTGCTGACCCCGCAGGAGACCGGGCGCCTTCTGGATCTGATGCGCGGCCTGGTCCGCGACGGCAAGACGGTGATCTTCATCTCGCACAAGCTGGACGAGGTGATGCGGGCCAGCGACCGCATCAGCGTGATGCGCGATTGCCGGGTCGTGCATACGACGCGGGTCGAGGACACCTCGCCGCGCGAACTGGCGCGGCTGATGGTCGGGCGCGAGGTCCTGATGGACCTGCCCCGCACCCCGGCCGTCCCGGGACCCGTGGCGCTGGATGTCGAGGGGCTGTCCTGCAACAACGATCTGGGACTCCCTGCCCTGCGCAATGTCAGCCTTCAGGTCCGCAAAGGCGAGATCGTCGGGATCGCCGGGGTCTCGGGCAACGGCCAGACCGAACTGGCGCTGGCGCTGGCGGGGCTGCTGCCGGTCGCGTCGGGCCGGGTGCGGCTGGCGGGCGATGACATCACCGGGGCCAGCCCCGCCAGCATCAACGCGCGGTCCTTCGCGCATATTCCCGAGGATCGCCACAAGATGGGCATCCTGCTGCCAATGTCTCTGGCCGAGAACGCGATCCTGCACGGCTTTGGCAGACCGCCCTTCGCGCGCCGCGGGATGCTGAGCCGGGACGCCATCGCCACCCATGCCCGCCACCTGATCCGGCGCTTTCGTGTCAAGACACCGGACGAGGCCGAGCCGATCGGGAACCTGTCGGGCGGAAATCAGCAAAAGCTGGTGGTAGCGCGGGAACTGGCCCGCAACCCCGACTTCATCCTGGTCAGTCAGCTGACGCGCGGCATTGACATCGGCGCCATCGAGTTCATCCTTCAGGAAATGCTGAGCCAGCGCGATGCCGGCCGCGCCATCCTGCTGATCTCGACCGAACTTGAGGAGCTGTTTGCGATATGCGACCGCATCCTGGTCATGTTCCATGGCGAAATCCTGGGCGAACTGCCTCCCGACCGTTCCCGCATCGAGGAACTGGGCCTGATGATGGCCGGGCAGCGTCCCGTTTCGGACCCGCTGCGCCGGGATCCCGCGCCGGCGGGCCTGTCGGCCCCCGCCTGACGGGCAGCCCGGGCGCGTGAACATCACCCTTCGACAGATCCGCGCCTTTCTGGCCATCGCCGAGCTTGGCCGCTTCAATCTCGCGGCAAACAGGATGGGGTTGACCCAGTCGGCGGTCAGCATCCTGATCCGCGAACTGGAGGCCGAGTTGGGCGTGCGTCTGTTCGATCGCCACACGCGCATGGTCAGCCTGTCGGGCTTTGGCGAGGAGTTCCTGCCACAGGCCCGCAAGATCATCGAGGATCTGGACATCGCCGCACGCGGCATCCGCGACAGCGCCACACTGAAGCGCGGCCAGGTCACGGTGGCGGCCGCCATCGTTCTGGCGGCGACGAGCGTTCCACCACTGCTTGCGCGGTTCTCGGCACTGCACCCCGGAATCGCGGTTCACCTGCGCGACATGCCCGAGGAGCGCATCCGCGCGGCGCTGAAGCGCAATGAGGTCGATATCGCCATCGGCACGCTGCTGGACGAGGACCCCGAGATCCTGACGACGCCCGTGGCGCGCGACCGGCTGATGCTGATCTGCCGGACCGATCACCGCCTTGCCGCGAAGAAGCAGGTCCGCTGGATCGACCTCGCAGGCGAAAGGCTGATCGTTCTCGCGCCCGAAAATCCGCTGCGCGACATCGTCGAGCGGACGATGACAGGCGTGATACCCGGATTTCGTCCGGTTCACGAGGTTCGCTTCTCGACCACCGCGATCAGCATGATCTCGGCGGGGATGGGTATCGCGGTTCTGCCCGAGAACGCCCGGCAACTGGCGCCCGATGTCCGGGTCTGCGCCCTTGACCTGATCGGCCCGCAGGTCACGCGCCAGATCTCGATCATGCAGCACCGACGCCGCAGCCTGTCGCCGGCGGCCGAGCAGTTGCGGCGGATGATCCTGGCAGACGGTTATGCGCCGGCCTCAGCCGAGGCACCCGTCGCGACCGGGCAGGGGCCCCCGGGCCGGGGCTGAGGCAGCACTAGTGTTGATCGTCCATGCGGAACGGTTCTCCGACATCCACCCGCTTGTCCTCCACGTCGAGATTCGGGTCCGAAGCGATCATCACCGGGTTCGGCGCGTCGGGCAGGACGGTCAGCCGGCCGTCGGCCAGCAATTCGACCCGCGACTGGTGATACAGCCCGACCGACGGTATAAGCTGCTGGCCCTCAAGGCCCTCCGGCACACTGAAGGACATCGTGACGCTGCCGTTCTTGCTGTCGGGGACATGGTCGGGGATGCTGGCGAAGATCGCGGTGGACTGGCCGCTGGCGGTCAGCAATTCGCCCCACAGCGTGTAGTCATAGCCTTCGACGAGGTTCTCGTAGGCGACGGTCGCCTTGATCGTGCCGCCCTCGGCAGGCAGCGAATGGTCGCCATCCGCGCCGTCGACGGCGGTCACCGCGATGCGCTGCACGGCATGGACCTGCACCACCCGCTCGGGGCTTTCTGCGTCGGTCAAGGCGGCCAGCAAGATCGCACCGCGCCCGCGGGCCTCATCCACATCACCCGCATACAGCGTCAGCTGGCTGGCATAGTCGATGTTGAAGCGGGTGCGATTGGCCGGCACCGGCAATTCGAGCGACATCGTGCCCTCGGCCGCCTCGGCCGTGAAACCGGTGAACAGCGGCTCGCCGACCGCCTGCCCGGTCTGCACGTCGACAAGCTGCGCCCGCAGCGTATAGTGCTGCCCCGGAACCAGCCCGTCAAAGGTCACGTCGTCGCGCGCCACTCCGCCCGAGCGCGTGAAGAAGCGGTTGCCGTCCGCAGCATCGACCACCACGCCGGCAAGTCCGGCCCGCGCATCCGGCACCTGTGCCGAGGCAACCGGTGCGGTGACCACGGTGACCAGCGCCAGAAGAACGGCAGCCCTCGCCCGCGATGTAAGATGAGGCATATCCGCGTCCCTGCAATGTCGCGCGTCATCCTTCTGATATGAGACTCGCCGGCGCGGGGATCAACCCTGCGCGGCGCGATGCGCCAGAACCGGCCGGGATGGCACGGCGCTGCACGGAACCGAGGCATCGGCCGCGCCGGGATCAAAGGGTCCGGCCCCCCGGGCCCGGTCTTTCGCGCCCCCGGCGGCCGATTGGTGGCCGGATCGCTTCGCGGACTCTCGCCTATGCCGCAGCGACTCCACGCACGGCTACAAGCAACGCCTGTAGCGGCCGTCCGGCGCTGCGATGGGACCTACCCGAACCACCGGTTCGATCCTCTCGAGACAGCCTCGGGCATCGCCGCTTCCGACCGCGGTTCCTGCCACGGCGGGCGGGGCACCGCCATCAGAATGACGCTGGCACCGCGGGCAGGATCAGGGTTCACGCCCGACCCCTGATCGCGGACGGCAAGCGCAAGACGCCGACGACAGCGACAATGTTGCTGGACACCGGGACGGCGCAGCCCGCGGTCAGCGCCAACCAGGGCAGATCAGGGATCAGCCGCGCCGGGACCCGGATGGTGGAAAACATGCTCACGGCCAGACCGATGGTGACGGTCGAGGTCCAGCAGGCGTCGGCAATCGGCAGGTCGCCCCGCGACAGGATGCGGAGGCTTTTCAATGATCACCATGTCAGAAAATCGCCATGCCCCTTGTTGCGAGCCACAGGGGTCCTGTCCGTCAGGCAAGGCGATCGAGTGGTCACGTTTCGGACCCCACAGGCGCGCATCCGGCCGGGCGCCTCATGGACCCCCATCGCGGGGCAAACGACATGCGCAGGGCGGGCATTCGCCCTGACGGGGCCTGGCCTCTGACCGCATCAGCGGATCGCGCATGTCAACCATGACTGGAACGTCATTGCCATCCTTCATCAGAACTCGCCTGTGGCCCCAGGCGGGACCGGCCGCGCTGAGCTCGGCAACGATCCCCGCACGGCCGACCCATGCGGGCGCAGCTTCCGCGATGATCGGCGAGGCCACCGGGATCGTCGCAGGATCGATCAGGCCGGACAGCTGACGCTGCATGCTGGGCTCAATCGTGCCGGGCTTGGCAGAGGGGTCGCCCAGCTGGCGGATCGTGGCAGCATGGCATCCGCCGACGGCGGCCTTCCGGACCGGATTGACGCCGCTGGCGCGGACCGACCGGTTGGCGAAGTCGTCGACCGATGAGAGCCGCGCGCGCACGGGCCATGTGCGGGCACGCGAGACCACGCCCCGGGGGCCAGCGCCGACCTTTCCCGATAGGTAATGTCCCAAGGATTTCGCAGCCATCGGACCCTCAGCCAGGTGCAGGACGGTCAGCGGAAACATCGACAGCACAAGGGCCGTCCCGCCAGCGATCCACACGGTCAGCCCCATGAAGATGAGAACCGGTCCCAGCCACGAATCCGGGGCGGGGTTGGTGATTGCACCCAGGGCAACGGCGCCGAAGGTGATGCCAGGTTACGCAAGGGCCAGCTTGTGGGGCAGATGTTTCATGCCGCGCAACCCGGCCCGCGGTCCGTTTCGTCGGCGCCGGCTCCTCCGGTCGGTGGCGACGTGTGCCCAGCAGGGGAACCGCGATGGCGACAGCAGGCGCGCTGGGCGCGATCGTCGTCACCTTGGCAGCGGTGACGGTCGGGGCGGTCATGCCAGGTCCTTCGCGGAAAGGGTGGACGCGGTCAGGTGCACGCGCAGCAGGGTCGGAACATGCCGTTCGGGGCGCAGGACATCCGCCTGCAACAGCCGACGGGCCGGATCGCGGCCGATCAGTTCGGCCGGCTGGACGGGGTCGCTGCTGCCGTTCGACCTGATCCAGGCAAGGGATGGCGCGGTTCACGACCGCGCGGAAGTGGCCCACGTCGAACGACCCGTCTGCCCGAAACCGCAGCGGCGTGCAGAATATCAATACGTCGAGTGCGGCGACCGAAGCCACCGGCACTGCCGGCAGTTCCGCGAAAAGGAGGCGAAGCCCCACTCACTTGGTTGTCGATGCGCGGCAGACGCGCCCGCGGGCCGTGGTGATGGGCGTTGGCGGGTGGGGGCAGGTCGGAGATTGCGGCCGGTCTTGCGGAGCGATTGCATGACGATCTTCACAGGGCCTGGGGGCTGGCAAAGCCTGCGCAAAAAAGCTGACCAAATCGGCCAGCAGCGGGTCGGCATGATCGTCCTCGGGCACGAGATCCTGGGGCCCTCCTGCCGATCGGGAACCTGGCGATGCCATGGTCGGGTGTCTCTTTCAGGCGCCGCCGGGTGACGTCAAACCCCGGCACGCACCGCGAAATGACTGGCCCGCCCCGGATCGGGAGCGTCGAACAGCATCTCGATCCCCGGCCCCTCCGGCAAGGGAACGCGCTGCACCCCGCACACCGCCCAGTCACCGCGACAGCCGGCCGTCGCGATCCCGGTGGCGGCGCGCAACTCGGCCGGGTCCGGATCGCTGACCTCGTTGTGCAAGGGCATGGCAAGGTGCAGCAGGCTGCCCTGATGCGCCTGGAAGCCCCCGTGATGCAGCTTGGCGCAGGCTCGGCAGCCGTGCCCTCGCTGATCGGCAGCGGGCCCAGACCTGCACAGGCCAGCCAGCACGGACAGGTCAGCAGCGCGGCCGACACGATCTTCAGCGCCCGATGCAGTTGGGCATCGGGCCTGCGCGCCACGGCCAGCCAGCCCGCGGGCCGCAACAGCTGGCGGGCGGTTGCCGAGGGGGCCAGAGCCCGGCGCAGATCGCGCCGCAGCGCAGGGTCGCGCATCACGCGGGGCGGTGACCTGCGAATGCCGGGCCAGCTGCGCCTTGATCCCCGCGCGCGGCCCCTCGCTCAGCGGGTCATCGGCACAGGCGGGCGGATCCAGCTCGGAGATGTGCGGATCCTCCCTCAGCACCGCGTCCTCTGACAGGCTCAGGCGGCGGGGACGAGGCCGACGCCGCATCATCGGAACCGCGCAGCCGGCCCCGTCCCCCTCGCCGCGCGACATGCCCGGTTCCGGCCGCCCCCTTGGAATGGTTCCCGTTCCGGCATGGGACAGCCTCTCCACTGAGACCAGAGAACGGGCTTTGCGCTGGCCAAGATGCTCATGCCGCCATCCTGCGCGAGGGGGCAGATCTGGTCTTCCGCCCTGTCGCAGCGGTCGCGTCGGTCAGCCAGGTGCCGTTGCGGACGGTGACCGCGCGCCTGCGTGCCGAGGCCCCTGCCCTGACACGGCATCGCTATCTGGCCCCCGATCCGGCCGAAGTCCCGCGTCCGGGCCGCGGGGGCGGCCTCAGCGCGGCCGTGGTGCCCTCAGGGCCGGCCGCGCTGGACAGGTGGTTCGGCGCACGCCGCCCCGGCTTGGCCTCCGGCCGGCCCCAGAGCCTTGGCCCCCAGTCCGACCGATCATTCCGGCGGAACCGTCGTCGGGCGGCGCTCCGACCGCTAGGGCGGACATCGCCCGCATGTCGGCTGCGGGTGGCTCGCCCCCGGAACCTCGCCCGACGAGTTCTGGCCCCCTTCAATTTCGAAACGTTTTCCACCGCGACACCCGATGCACGCAAACGCGCCGCTTGACACAGGGTATGGTAACGTTATCATCCGGGCATCAAGAGGGCAATTTGCCCGAGGGGGAGGGAAGCATCGATGCGGAGAGCCATCGAAGTCCTGTGGCGTGCGATCGACGTCGTCATGGCAATCCTGCTGATCGGGATGATCGCGCTGGTGTTTCTGAACGTCGTGTTGCGCTACGGTTTCGCCAGCGGCTTGCGGACCACGATCGAGCTGTCGCGGCTGTGGTTCGTCTGGGTGGTCATGCTGGGCGCGGCGGTGGTGCTGCGGAGGGGCGAGCACCTGCAACTGTCCGAGTTTTCCGAGGCGCTGATGCCGCGCTTCGTGCCCGTCCTGCGCCGCATCTGTTGGGCAATCGTCCTCGTCGCCGTGCTGATGCTGTTCGTCGGCGCCTGGCGTCAGACGCTGGCGAACTGGAACAACATCTCGCAACTGACCGGGCTTCCGACCGGGCTGCTCTACCTGTCCGGCGTCGTCTCGGCCGCATTGATGGCTGCGGTAGCAGTCTTCCGGATCTTCGGCCCGGATCCCGGCCCGGCGAGCACCCATCACGAGGCGCACTGACATGACGCTTGTCATCTTCCTGGGGGTGCTGTTCGTCGGCATCCTCGCGGGCCTGCCCGTGGCCTTCGCGCTGCTGCTGTCGTCCATGGCCCTGATGGTTCACCTGAACCTCTTCAGCGCCGACATCCTGGCCCAATCCCTGATCAACGGTGTCGACAGCTTCCCGCTGCTGGCCGTGCCGTTCTTCCTGGTGGCCGGAGAGGTCATGTCGCGGGGCGGCCTGTCGACCCGGATCGTCGCGCTGGCCATGGCGCTGGTCGGCCATCGCCGCGGCGGCCTGGGCTATGTGGCGGTCCTGACGGCCGTGGTGCTCGCGGGTCTGTCGGGGTCGGCGGTGGCCGATGCCGCGGCGCTGGTGTCGATCCTTTATCCGATGATGCGCAAGGCCGGCTATCCCGAGGGGCGCAGCCTTGGCCTCCTGGCATCGGGCGGGATCATCGCGCCGATCATTCCGCCGTCGCTGCCGCTGATCCTTGTCGGCGTTGCCGGAAACATCTCGATCGCCAAGCTGTTTCTGGCGGGCATCGCCCCCGGCCTGATGATGGCGCTGGTCCTGATTACCATCTGGACCGTGATCATGCGCGGGGAAGAGATCGACGTTCTGCCCAGGGCAAGCGCGGCGGTGCGCTGGAAGGCGCTGCGCGAAGGGATCTGGGCGCTGCTGCTGCCCATCATCATCATCGGTGGCATCCGCTCGGGCGCCTTTACACCCACCGAGGCCGCCGTCGTCGCGGCCGTCTATGCCATCTTCATCTCGACCTTCATCTACCGCGAACTGACCTTCCGCATCTTCGTGGACATCCTGATCCAGGCCGGGCGGTCCACGGCGATGGTGATGTTCCTGGTCGGCGCCGCGATGGTCGCGGCCTGGCTCATCACGGTGGCGCAGCTGCCCCAGCAACTGGCCGCGATGTTGCAGCCGCTGATCGATAGCCCGCGCCTGCTGATGCTGGTCATCATGCTGCTGGTGCTATGCGTTGGCATGGTGATGGACCTGTCGCCGACGGTCCTGATCCTCGTGCCGCTGTTGATCCCGGTGGTGCGCATGGCCGGCATCGACGAGGTGTATTTCGGCCTGATGTTCATCCTGAACTGCTCGATCGGGCTGATAACGCCGCCGGTGGGCACGGTGCTGAACGTCGTGTGCGGGGTCGGCCGCGTGCCGATGAGCCAGGCGGTCCGCGGCGTCGGCCCCTTCATCGTCGGCTACATCGTCCTGCTGGTACTTTTCATCCTGTTTCCGCAACTGATCACCGCGCCGGCCCGGTTCATGGCCGGCTGACAAACGTCCAAGAGGGAGAACCAGATGACCACCTTTTTCCGTACCACCTGCCTTGCCGCGATCCTGTCCGTCACGGCACTGTCGGCCCAGGCCCAGACCGCGCTGCGGCTGGCGCACGCCGCGCCCGATACCGACCTGCAGCAGACGCTGGCGACCTTCTTCAAGGAACAGCTTGAAGAGCGCAGCGGCGGCGAGATCACCGTGACCATCTTCCCGCAGGGCCAGTTGGGCAACGACGCGGCGATGGTCGACGGGACGCGATCGGGCATCATCGACGTCGTCATGACCGGCCTGAACAACCTGACGGGTCTGGTGCCCGATGCAGGCGCGTTCGAGTTGCCCTTCATCTTCCCGACCCGCGCGGACGCCTATGCGGCGCTGGACGGCGAGGTGGGCCAGCAGATCGCCACGCAGTTCGAGGCGCACGGCCTGAAGATGCTGGGCTATCCCGAGAATGGCTATCGCAACATGACCAACAACCGCGGACCCATTGTCGAGCCCGCCGATGTCGCCGGACTCCAGATGCGGGTCAACAACTCCAAGGCACTCGGCGACATGTTCCAGCTCCTGGGAGCGACACCCCAGCAGATCCCGGTGGCCGAGCTTTACACGGCCCTGGAAACAGGCGTGGTGGATGCGCAGGATCACCCGATCGGCATCGTGCAATCCTTCAAGTTCGACGAGGTGCAGGAGTATCTGTCGCTGACCCAGCACGCCTATTCGGCCCTGGCGCTCGGGATGAACCTGAACAAGTTCAACGGACTGACCGAATACCAGCAGAAGATGATCACCGAGGTCGCGGCCGAGGCCGTCGCCATGCAGCGCGACCTGTCGCAAGAGCGCGAGGAGGAGATGCTGACCGATCTCGAGGGCAAGGGCATGAAGATCAACCGCGATGTGAATGCCAAGGCGTTCCAGGAAGCCGTTCGCCCGGTGTGGGACAGCTTCGTCCAGGAGAACGGCGATGCGGTGGTGAAGGCGATCACCGGCGAATGAGCCGCCCGTCCTGCCCGACCCCCAAGCTGCTGGCGCGTGCCTGCAGCTCGGGGGCGACCCGCAGGATTGTGGGCCCGGGCAACTCGTCGTCCAGCGCCTTGAGGATCAGATCGGCGGCCTCGTGCCCGATGCGAAGCGGGAAGGGATTGACCGTCGTCAGCGGCGGCACGCAGACCGCCGCGATCTCGTAGTCGCCGAACCCCGCGACGGCCACCTGGTCGGGAACCGCGATCCCCCGTCGCTGACATTCCGTCAGCGCCCCGAACGCCGACAGGTCGGACACGCAGACCACCGCATCCGTGTCGGGCATGCGTTCGAGCAGGTCGGCCATCGCCGCCGCCCCTTCGGCCATCGAGATCGGCGGCGGCCCGGCATCGATCAGGCGGGTGGCATCCAGGCCGTGCCGCCTGACCGCAGCGACGAAGCCCCGGCGCCGGTCGGTTCCGCGCGTGTCGCGCGCCGCGTCGCCGCCGATGAAGGCCATGCGGCGCCGGCCTATGGCGGCGAGGTGATCGACAAGCGTGCCCATCGCCGCGGCGTTGGAAAAGCCCACGACATGCCCGATGGGATGGGCGGGCAAATCCCACATCTCGATGACCGGGATCGCCGCCTTGTCCAGCATGACCCGCGCGCGGTCGGTGTGTGTCCCGCCTGTCACCACCATGGCCTCGGGCCGCCGCCGCAGCAGCTGCGCGATCAGCACCTCCTCGGCCTCGACGTCGTAATCGGTATAGCCCAGAAGGATCTGAAGCCCGCGCGCGCGCAGCCCGTCGGACAGGCCCCGCACGGTATCCGCGAAGTTGGCGTTGTTGATCGAGGGGATGATGACCGCGACGAAATCGGAGCGCTGCGAGCGCAGGGCCGATGCGGCGCTGTCGAAGACATAGCCCAGGTCGTCGGCTGCCTGCATGACCGCGGCCCGCGCCGTGGGGCTGACGAGACCGGCATTCTTGAACGCGCGGCTTACGGTCATCGGCGACACCCCGGCGGCGCGGGCAATGTCGATCATCGTGGGCGGGCGGCGGGTCACTGGACGGGCTTTCGCAGGGGCGTCATCGGTCCCGTCCACTTGGACAGGATCAAACGGGCCAGTTCAAGCCGTCAGATCGTGGTCATGGGCCGTGGTGACGTGGTGATGGATTCGCCCGTCGAAGAACTGCGCCAGCACCGCCTCGGTCGCGGCCTTTGCCCGGGCGCGGACCGGGCTGGCCAGCGCGGTCTCGACCGATGCCAGATCGGGATAGCTGATTGCCAGGATCATCGGGATCTCGGGCGCGCCCTCGTCGCGGACTTCGGCGAAGTTGACCCGAACGGCCAGTGCGCCGGGAAACGCCTGCCACTCGGGCAGGACCTGCGACAGGATCGCGGCACGGAAGGCCTCCTGCTGTCCGTCCCGGATGCGGCCCTCGAACAGGGCAAATCGGGTGATCATCGGCTGGCCTCCTTGGCAAGCGGGTTGGGGAAGAACTCCATCAGCGCCGCCTGATCCTGATCGCCCAGCCCACGGGCCGTCAGCAGCCGGTGGACCTCGGCGCAGACGACAGTCAGCGGCATCGGCGTGTGCGACAGGCGGGCCAGATCGCGCGCGCCGTCGAGGTCCTTGACCATGTTGTCGATGCGCCCGGTCGGGCGATAGTCCCGCCCGGCAAAGCGCGGCATGTATTCCTGCAGGATGGCACTGTCGGCCCGCCCCCCCGCCAGGGCCGCCGGAATGCGCTCGGCGGCGACACCGGCCGCCTCGGCCAGCGCCGTCGCCTCGGCCACCGCGAGGAAGTTCAGCCCGCACAGCACCTGATTGATCAGCTTCGTCGTCTGACCCGCACCCGCAGCGCCCATCCGCGTCTGATTGGCCGCGACCTGCGCAAGCACCCTTTGCGCCTCGGCCACATCGTCCTCGGCGCCGCCCTGCATCAGGGTCAGCTGACCGATCGCGGCCTTGGGCGCGCCACCCGACAGGGGGCTGTCCACCCAGCGCAGCCCGCGCTCGTGCGCCTCGCGTGCCAGTTCCTGCGTCGAGGCCGGATCGATCGAGGACATGTCGATGATCAGGGTGCCCGGCGCCGCGCCCGCGGCCACGCCATCCTCGCCGAACACGGCGGCACGCACGATGCGGGCAGAGTTCAGCGACAGGATCACGGCCGGCGCACCGGCTGCGGCCTCGGCCGCGCTGCCAGTGGCGGTCGCGCCGAGAGCCACCAGAGGCTGCATCTGCGCGGCGTTCCGGTCAAAGACGCGCAGGGCGGTGCCGGTCCGGGCCAGACGGGCGCCGATGGCGCCGCCCATGGCGCCCGCCCCGATCAGGGCAATGCTGTGGCTCATCTGTGATGTCCCTCTATGGTTGCGGCCGCGGCTCTCGCCAGCGCATCCAGCGGTTGCGTGATGTCGAGCGACACCGCTTCGTCGGCGGTCGGAGGCTCCAGCGTTGCAAGCTGGCTGTCCAGCAGGGCAGGCGGCATGTAATGCCCGGCGCGCGCGGCCATTCGCGCGGCTATGATGTCGCGCGGCCCGGTCAGGTGAAGGAATGTCACCGGCCCCCCGGCCCCCGCACGGAGCCGGTCGCGATAGGCGCGGCGCAGCGCCGAGCAGCCGACGATGACGGGCGCCCTCTGGGACAGCGTGGCCGCCACGCGGTCCAGCCATGGCCAGCGGTCGTCGTCCGTCAGCGGAATGCCCGCGGCCATCTTCGCCACGTTCGCTGTCGGATGCAGGTCGTCGCCGTCCAGATAAGGCACATGAAGCCGGTCGGACAGCGCCATGCCGAGGCTGGTCTTGCCGGTCCCGCATACCCCCATGATGACGACGCGAAGGGTCACAGCGATGCCGTGATCCCGCCGTCGACATAAAGCACATGTCCGTTGACAAAGCTCGATGCGTCCGAGGCGAGGAACACGCAGGCCCCGACCAGTTCCTCGACACGTCCCCAGCGCCCGGCCGGCGTGCGCCTTTCCAGCCATGCGGTGAAGTCCGGATCGGCCACGAGGGCCGCATTCAGCGGCGTGTCGAAATAGCCCGGTGCGATGGCGTTGCAGTTCAGGCCATGGCGCGCCCAGTCCGTCGCCATGCCCTTGGTGAGGTTGCCCACCGCCCCCTTCGTGGCCGTGTAGGGCGCGATCGAAGGCCGGGCGAGGGCGGTCTGCACGCTGGCGATGTTTATGATGCGCCCGGCCCCCCGGGCGATCATGTGCCGCGCCACCGCCTGGCCCACGTTGAAGACCGAGGCGATGTTCGTCTGCAACAGCCTCTGGAAGGCGTCTGCCGGAAAATCCTCCAGGGGCGACCGGAACTGCATCCCGGCGTTGTTGACGAGGATGTCGATAGCGCCCTGGGCCTGCTCGAACTCGTCGATCGCCCGCCGGGCCGCGGCATGATCGGTGACATCGAAGGGCAGCGTTGATGCGCCCTCGATCTCGCGCGCCGCCAGCGCCAGCCGATCCGCGTCCCGCCCGTTCAGCACGACCGCGGCACCGGCCTCCGCCAGACCCCGAGCCAGCGCCAGCCCGATGCCCTGGGACGAGCCGGTGACAAGGGCACGGTGCCCGCTCAGGTCGAAAAGGGCGTGGCTCATCTGATCCTCACTGCAACTGACGTCCATTGCCTCTCGACAGGGGCAGGTCATCCTGTTTATGGTATCGTTACCAAGCGGCTGTCAAGCCCAACCGTCGGAGGAATGATGACGCGCCCGCAGATCTTGCAGACTGGCCCTTATCCCGCGTGGGACCAGGAGCCGCTGGATGAACGGTTCACCATGCACCGCCTGTTCGAGGCACCCGACCGCGCCGCCTTTTTGGCGCAGCACGGTCCCGCCGTCCGTGGCATCGCCACGCGCGGCGAACTGGGCGCCGACGCGGCCATGATCGCGGCCTGCCCGCGGCTGGAGATCGTCAGTGTCTATGGCGTCGGCTTCGACGCGGTCGATCTCGAGGCCTGCCGGGCGCGAGGCATCCGCGTGACGAACACGCCCGACGTGCTGACGGGGGATGTCGCCGATCTGGGTGTCGCCATGATGCTGGCACAATCGCGCGGCATGATCGGGGCGGACCGCTGGGTTCGCGACGGATCCTGGGCCAGCAAGGGCCTTTACCCGTTGCAGCGCCGCGTCTGGGGCAAGCGGGTGGGCATCCTCGGCCTCGGCCGCATCGGCTACGAGGTGGCAAGGCGCCTCGAGGGCTTCGACATTCAGATCAGCTACGGCGCGCGGGCGCCGCACGACAAAGCCCACCCTGGCTGGCAGTTCGTGGCTGACCCAGTCAGCCTTGCCGCGCAGTCGGACATCCTCTTCGTAACGCTCGCAGCGTCCGCCGCAACCCGCCACATCATCAATCGCGAGGTCATCGAGAGCCTCGGACCCGAGGGTCTGCTGATCAACATCTCGCGCGCCTCGAACATCGACGAGGAGGCCCTGCTCGATGCGCTGAAGACCCGGCGCCTCGGCGCTGCGGCGCTGGACGTGTTCGAAGGCGAACCGGCGCTTGATCCGCGGTTTCTGGATCTCGACAACGTCCTGCTTCAGCCGCATCACGCCTCGGGCACCATGGAAACACGGCGGGCCATGGGCCAACTGCTGCGCGACAACCTGGCGGCGCATTTCGCCGGACAGCCCCTGCCGGCGGCGGTGCTGTGATGAAGGCGCTGGTCATCCACGCGGCGCAGGACCTTCGTCTGGAGGATCGACCCGATCCGCAACCCGGCCCGGGGCAGCTGTTGCTGCGGCTTGCGACCGGCGGGATCTGCGGGTCGGACCTGCACTACATGAACCACGGTGGGTTCGGTGCGGTCCGGCTGAAAGAGCCCATGATCCTCGGCCATGAGGTGTCGGCCCATGTCGAGGCCGTTGGCCCGGGCGTCACCGGCTTCACGCCCGGCCAGCTGGTCGCGGTTTCCCCGTCGCGGCCCTGTCGCACCTGCCGTTATTGCCATGCGGGCCTGCCGAACCACTGTCTGACAATGCGCTTCTACGGGTCGGCCATGCCGTTCCCGCATGTGCAGGGGGCCTTTCGCCAGCTGCTGGTTGCCGATGTCGGGCAATGCGTGGATGCCACCGGACTTGAACCCGGTCAGGCGGCCATGGCCGAGCCACTGGCAGTCGCGCTGCATGCGACCCTGCGCGCCGGCACCATGATGGGCGCGCGCGTGCTGGTGACCGGCTGCGGGCCGATCGGCCTTCTGTCGATCCTCGCCGCGCGCCGGGCCGGCGCGGTGCAGGTCGTGGCGGCGGATCTGTTCGACTACACCCTGAACCTTGCGCGGCGCATCGGTGCCGACACAACCGTGAACCTGAAGGACGATCCCGAGGGTCTTGCGGCCTACGGCGCCGACAAGGGGCATTTCGACGTGCTCTATGAATGCTCGGGGGCACAGCCCGCGCTTGTCGCCGGCATCGCCGCGATGCGTCCGCGCGGCACCGTCCTGCAACTTGGCCTCGGCGGCGACATGAGCCTGCCGATGATGATGCTGACGGCAAGGGAACTCGACCTGCGGGGCAGCTTCCGGTTTCACGCCGAATTTGCAACGGCGGTGTCCCTGATGCAGCAGGAGTTGATCAATGTCGCGCCCCTCATCAGCCATACCGTCGAACTTGAAGACGCGGTCTCGGGCTTCAAACTGGCATCGAACCGCAGCAATGCGATGAAGGTGCAGATCAGGTTCTAGCACCTGATGCGATCGAGCCCGGGGTCGCGCCGCGCCTCGCGTCGTTCGGCACGACCGTCCATTCCACAAAGGATGGGGTCGACGCAGGGATTGGTAGCGCGGCTCATGCCCGCCCAGGCCGCATGTCACGCGCCGGATCGCGGCCAGTCGCACAGTCATCGACGCGGCCGCCGACGCGGGAACCGCGGCGCGCGGCATCCTCCGGTTGGCGGCGCGCCGGACGCCCGATGCGCTCGCCGCGCTGATCGGCCCGGCCTCGGAACTTGCTCGCCTTCAGGGTCGCGAGGCGGCGTTCGGCGATCGCGACGACGTGCCGGCCTTTGCCAAACCGGACTTCACCTGTCTGGAGTTCCGCAGGCCGATCGATTTCCTGCTCCAGCAGCCCGGCAATCTCTGGGAGAAGCGCCTCGTCCCCTCGGCCCCGATCGAGGAGGCGGGCGGGCTGGTCCAGGAGGGCCGGCACGCGGTCGTCATCGACGAGCCCTCGCCGCTGGAGGATCTGGTCGCGGCCAAGCCAGATCCGGTCCGTCCGGATGTCGAGGAGCTGCTGATCGATCGCCGCTATGTCCGGATCGATCCGGATCTTGGCATTTATGCCGTGATGCAGATCGGGCGACGTTGGTGGGAGCCCGTGACGCTGTTCGTTCCAGATCGAGGCGGAAAACCAAACCTGGCGGCGTTGAACGCACGGCGAGGCGGCAAGCTGCTCTGGAAACGAAAATGACGGCCGGGGTGATCCGACCATCGCGCTGTCGACTTGTCAGGCTTCCATCACCGGGCCACGCCTTCCAGCAACATGAATATAGCATCGCAGCTCGCTTCTTTCAACGAACCTTGATGGCAAGCTGCTCTGGAAACGAAAATGACGGCCGGGGTGATCCGACCGCCATCACCGACGTGCCTACCAGGGCCATCACCACCACAGCACTTCGACGTGCATCAACATAAGCCGACGCAGAGGAATTTTCAACATGACCGGCATCAGCCTTCAGTTCGAGCTTCGCGACGAGGAGGCGCGCCGTCGCCTCCAGGAGATGCTGGACCGGATGGACAACCGCCGGCCGTTCCTCGAGGCCGTGGGCGACCGCCTGGTCCGGGCCGCCAGCGACAGCTTTCGCAACGAGCGCGCGCCTGACGGCACGCCCTGGACGCCGCTGGCGGCGCGCACCATCCAGAACCGCATCCGCAAGGGACAGGTGCCGCTGACGATCCTGCGCAGCAACACCCGCATCGGCTCGTCCCTGGCGGGCTCGATCAACCGCGTTGCCACCAATGACGAGGTGCGTGTCGGCTCTCCTGTCGCCTATGCCGCGATCCACCAGCTGGGCGGCACGATCCGGAAACCGGCCCGCCAGGCGAAGATCTATCGCCTGAAGGATGCGAACGGCACCGTCGGCCTGCGCTTCGTGAAGCGCGAGACGGCCAATCACGTCACGGATGTCACCATCCCGGCCCACAGCATCACCATCCCGGCACGACCCTTCCTGGGTGTTTCCGCCACCGACCGGGCCGCCATCATCGAGGACGCGGAGGACTGGCTGACCCGCTGAAATCCGACACCCCCGTTTTTTGCCCGCTGAGGCCCGTTTGGCCTCCGGCGGGCTCATCGCCACCTGCGAGCAGCCAGAGGCCTGTTAGCCCCCTGTCAGGATCGCTCTCCGGGCACATTCCGCCCCGCGCGAGGGTCGCCGCAATCAAATCCGTTGATCGGAGATGAAATCGGCTCCAAGATGGCCGCCGGGGAGACCCGCGCCCGGCCCGGACCTGTGTCCGGGCTTTTTCCGTTTTCCCGCCCGCCATGGCGGCCCGGACATCAACCCGGACCGACCATGACCGCCAAGCCCCTGACCGCACGCATCGAGGTTTTCCGCCCCGGCACCTTCAAGCCGATGCAGGGCGACCCGATCACCTAACCGGCGGCCGGCCTGCGCGCCATCGCCGACGCCTATGATCCCGACACCGCGCCGGCCCCGTTCGTGATCGGCCATCCCGACACCGACGCCCCGGCCTTCGGCTGGGTCGAGCCCTTCGACGACAACGCCAAGGCCGGACGCTTTTTCGCGGAGCTGGGCGACATCGAGCCGGCCTTCGCCGACCTGGTGAAGGCCGGGCGCTTCAAGAAGGTCTCGATGGCGTATTTCGCGCCGGGCCAGAGCCACAACCCGGTGCCCGGCACCTGCTACCCCAAGCACCTGGGCTTCCTCGGCGCCGCGGCGCCGGCTGTCAGCGGCCTGAAGAACGCCCGGTTCAGCGCCCCGGCCGACGCGGTCTTCACGGCCGCCTTCGGCGAACGCGGCTTCTAGGAAGCCGCCCCACTGCTGCGCATGCTGCGCGAGGTCTTCAGCGACAAGTTCGGCGCGGACGATGCCGACCGCTCGCTGCCCGCCTACAGCCTGGAATGGCTCGGCGAGACCGAACTCCAGCCGCAGGGCGGCCATCTCATCGGCCCGGCCTGCGCCGCGCGAGAGGCCGACCTGACCGCGCGCGAGCAGCAGATCGCTGATCGCGAGGCCCGGCTCGCCCATGACGCCAATGTCTCCTTCGCCGAGAGGCTGGCCTCCGAGGGCCGGCTCTTCCGGCGTCCAGGGAAAAGGTCGTCGCCATCCTGGACGCGCTGCCCGGCGAGGCTGCCGTCAGCTTTGCCGAAGGCGGCGACACGCTGACCGCCGCCGCCGCCTTGCGCGAGGTTCTCGAGGCGCAGCCCAAGGTCGTCGCGTTCGGCGAGCTGGCCCTGCCCGGGGAAGACACCGAGGGCCGCACCGCCGCCTTCTCCTCGGACGGCAAGGCCGTCGACGCAGCCGGCCTCGCCATCCACAGCAAGGCGCTGGCCTTTCAGCGCGCCCACCCCGGCACCGGCCACCTCGATGCCGTTCGCGCCGTGTCCTGAAGGAGGGCCAGATGCAGTATTTCCAGGACGTCCTGACGCTCACCGTCACGACCACCGGGCTTTTCGAGGCCTATGACCTGATCACGCCGGCCAGCGCGAAGGTCGCCGGGGCCGACGCGCCGGTCCTTGGCGTTGCCAAGCACCCGAACACCGTGATCGGCGATCTGGCGGGTGTCATGGCGCTCGGGGTGGCGCGGCTCCGCGCCGTCGGCGCGATCACCGTCGGCGCGAAGCTGGTCTCGGCCGCCGCAGGCGGTGTCCAGGTCGCGGGCGGCACCAACGCCAACGTCTTCGCGATCGCCCTGACCGATGCCGCCGATGGCGGCTTCGTCGACATCCTCATCCGCTAAGGAGGCCCATTCATGGCCCCCGTCAACACCCGCACCGCCGCCGTGATCGACCCGATCCTGTCGACCCGCGCCCGCGGCTATCGCAACAGCGAATTCATCGCCCACCTGCTGTTCCCGGGCGTCAACATCCCGAACCGCTCGATGCGGGTGCTGCGCTTCGGCAAGGAGGCGTTCCGGATGATGAACACCCGCCGCGCGCCCGGCGCCGACAAGAAGCGCGTCCATCCTCGACGACCTGCGCACAGGGACGATCCACTATACATTCCTGCCCGGTTCGACCGAAATGGCGCGCTGGAACGCGCAGGGACCGGATGTGACGACGACCGGGGACCGGCGCCTCATCATCGCACTGTTCGGGGATCAGGCCACCGGCTTGTGGAGCCCGGCTTCGACCGAGGGGCAGGAGCAATACCAGGCCATCTACTACTACATCAAGGATGCCTGGAACAAAGGCCGGACCGAGGTCGCGCTTTGGGCGCCCTGGGCCGGGGCCGCCTATGACTTCGACGCGGCCACCTCGGCCGGAGCGGAGCGCATCCGGTTGAAGATGCAGGAATGGGTTGCGGGCATGACCGTCAGCATTCTTCCGGCGCATCTGCTGGTTCGCGACATCATCACCTTCATGGCAGCCAACAGCCTCGGGACGCCCTATTCCGGCAACGGACTCCACCTTGACGAAACAGGAGAGGCGCCAAGCGGCCTTTCTCATCTCGTCCGGTCCTGGTTGAGCAGGACACCGCCGGCCCCTGACGCCGGGGATAGCCCGCTCATGGCCTACATGAAGGAGCGGGTCTGGTATTGGCTGACGAGATGGGCACCCTGCGGCATGGGCGGCGCGATCACGGTCACGCCCTGGGCCGACACCACGCCCATCGTCACCCCGAGGGAGCCGCCATCCAGCGGCGGCGGCACTGGCCCGTCCTTCGTGACGCCGCCCAGCATCACCCCGGCGACCGGGACCACCGGGCAGGTCTATAGGCTGGATCTCGGCACCTATTCCGGCGACGCCCCGATCACGCCGACCTGGAGCCTGACGCACAGCGTGGATGGGGACGTGACCGGCGCGGTGGTGGCCGGCGAGTACGACAGCACCGCGGCGGCGGCGGGCACCCTGACGCTGTCTGTCAGCCTGTCCAACGACGCTGGCGCGGTCGGCCCGGAAACCGAGACCGCGACGGTCGCCGCCGCCCCGACGGGGCCGGCACGGGTGTTCGAGATCACCTCCGCCCCCTAGACCGGCCCGACGCTGACCGGCACCCTGCCGGCAGTCACGGACGCGGCCCGCCTTGCCGGCGGCTATCGGACTTTCACGACCGGCCCGGCGCCCGCGCTGGGTGCGGCGCTCAGCCTTGCCGGCCAGGCGCAAGTCGTGGCGGCGGTCCGCATCGTGAACCGCCCC
>NZ_JAVAMQ010000022.1 GCF_030732095.1 Paracoccus spongiarum
GAGATGAATCCCTCACACGATTCGTGCAACAGAGCCGTCACACAGCCAAAAATCGTCGCTCGTCGATCCGGCTTTCTGCGGATCGTGGATCACGGCGCAGCGGGGAGATGATCGGCTCCTGATCCTGGCGACGGTGCGCGAGGTGTCGGGGGGTGGCAGGGTTTGCACGGGTTGACGCCTCGGTCCGCGAAGCGCCGCGCGCGATGGCGCGACCATCGTGCCGCCAAAGCATTGGCCCGCCCCATGCGTGCTGGGCGGCTGCACAGGATCTCCAAGGGCGGCACGGTCCCTCGCAGGACCCGCGACCGCCACGCCGCTGCCCACCGCAAACACGGCGACGCAGACGGACGCAGGGTGAGGACCCGTTCTTGCCTGATGGCCAGACCACGACGGCAGCGGCGAGTGCGACGGCGGAGAGGAACACCTTTCGGCACCTGTGGTGCTTGATGGTCTTGCCACGAGACTTCCTCACCGGGATGCAGGGTTTCATCCCCTTTTCTTTCAAGGTTTGCCCGAACCAGTCGGCATCATGGCCCGGGTCGGCCAAGAGCCAGCCGGCCGAAGGCAGGCTGCCCAGACGTGCGGCTGCGCCCGTGTAATCGCTGACCTGGCCAGCCGTCATGAAGACCCGGATCGGACGGCCATCGGCATCGGCGTGCGACTTGGTGTTCATGCCGCCCCTTCGTCCGGCCGACCAGACGGGCATTCTGGTCCCTTGCCCCCCTTGGTCGACGGCAGGCTGGTCGCCATGCGGTGTGTCCTGAGGCAGGTCGCCTCGATCATCACCGCCTTCGGAACGGCAGCCTCGGAAGCCGGCGCCGCGCGAAACAGATCTTGGTCAGCTTGACGGCGCGCCGACGAACAGCGGTCTGAAGCGGTCCGTGGCGAACTATCCGGGTCATGCTCGTCCGACCTGTAGAGCTGACTGCCATTCGGGATGACGGCCCTGTTCACCGCGGTGCGGGTGTCAGACGTTCAGAAAGCCGGATGCTCGCCGGCGGAGGCGGGCGGCTTCGGGTGCCAGATGCGGGTAAAGCTGGACAGCGCGTCGCCCCTGCTACGCCAGGTCCCTGATTTGCACGGCGGGTTTCGCCTCAGCTTCAAAGCAGGACGGTGGCAGATTGTCGAGATGCCAAGGTCGCAACGGCCGCCGCCGCCGCAACGCGGCGTCCAGTCAGAATGCGAACGACGTGCAGGTCAGGTGATCACGAACGATATTTTCCGGTGGGCTGACGTAGGTTGACCTGCCCCGGGCTTTTTCGTCCGACAGCGACCCGAGCATGGCCGGTTCCACGCCGACTGGCAGCGGTCGGGCAATCGCCCGACCCGCCCAGCCCTTCCCTCCCGCGACGGCGGGGGCGATCGCGGTGGTCATTGCCACGCCAGCGATGCCCTGATCGCCGGGGTCTTGTGGGCGGTGCCGTTGGCCATGACGAGATGCGCTTCGGCCGCGGTGGGCCTGTGCGGGCCGATCCGGTTCGGGACGCCCGGCGAATGCCCCCGCGCAGAGGCGGACGGCATCTTCCGATCAACGCGCCGAGGGGGAACCGGGCGCGGCCAGGCGCGACGTGATCCCGTCGCGCCTGTGGGCCTGGGCCCTCGCCGGGCCATGCCCGGTTGCCGGCGGCTCTTGCGGGCGATCAAACTCCTAGCCGGCCGCCTCGAAGGTTTCGTCCCAGGAATTCCCGTCCAAATCCTCGGCATGGACGCGGATCGGCTGGCCGTTCGGCTTGTAGGCAAAGCGGAACACCGGGTCCTCGCTGACCGAGATGCCGGCCTGCATCGTGAACAGCACCTCGTCGCCTTGCCGCACCTCGAGCCGGTCGATGAAGTTGGCGGGGATGTTCAGCAGCGTGACCTGATCGCGCTGAAGGCCCGAGAACATCGGGTGGCGGATCATCAGCGTGCCGATCTGACGGCCATCCTGCCGGGCGGTCTTCCAGCGCATCTCGCCCTTGCTGGCCTCGACCGCGGCCATGTCCTTGCCGGCAGGCGCCGAACAGCCTCCCGACGCCTTGACGAAGCGGCCGGCCATCACCTTTTCGCCGTCGGCGCGGGTGGCGATGGCGCGCACGTCGGAATAGGCATCGACGCGCAGGCGCACCTCGAAGTCCAGCGGCATGAGGGCCGGTCCGAATTCGTATTCCGCGGCCACCGGCGAAGGGTTCTGGTCGATCACCAGCGTCATCGCGGTCAGCGGCGGGGCGTCCGGGGCCTGTCTCAGGCGCACCGGGACAAGGGCCGCATCATTGGCGCGCACCGGCGCATCCAGATCCAGCGTGGTCGCGTCCAGCGGCGGCTCGCTGCTCAGCCCGATGACCGACTCGCGCAAATCCTCCCACATCGCCGAGGGTTGCAGCGGATTGTCCTGCGCCCATGCGGGCGATGCCAGCAGAAGCGCGGCCAACAGCCAGGTCCTCATTTCGTCATCCTCCCTTGGTCATGCGCCGATAGGTGAAGGCTTGGGCGTCGGCGGCGGCATCGGCCTCGGCGCGGGCGACGACCTGCCCGTGCAGCGGCGATTTCGAGCAGACCGGATCGGTTGCCCGCGCGTCCCCGGCCAAGGCCATAGCCTGACACCGGCAGCCCCCGAAATCCACGGTTTTCCGTTCACAGGATCGGCACGGCTCGGCCATCCAGGCGGTACCCCGAAAGGCATTGAACGCATCCGAGCGGTGCCAGATCTCGGACAGGCTGCGGTCGCGCACATTGTCGAAGCGCATCCAGGGGATGGATTGCGCGGCGTGGCAGGGCAGCACCGTCCCGTCCGGCCCGACATTCAGCCCGGTGCTGCCCCAGCCGCCCATGCAGGCCTTGGGATAGACCGCGTGATGGTCGGCGGGCACGTAATCGATCACCATGCGGCCGCGCAGCCGGATGCGCGCCGCGTTCACGACCTGCCGCGCGACGGCGGCCTGTTCGCGGGTCGGCATCAGCGCGGGGCGGTTCAATTCGGCCCAGCCGTGGAACTGCACGGTCGCCACCTCGATCCGGCGCGCGCCGAGACGTTCGGCCAGCGCGATCATGTCGGGCAGGCGATCAAGGTTCTGGCGATGCACGACGGCGTTGATGGTCAGCGGAAAGCCGATCTCGGCCACCCAGTCCGCGAAGCACATCTTCTTGTCCCACGAGCCCGGATGCCCGCTGATCCGGTCGGCCATGTCGGCGCGGATGCCCTGCAACGACAGTTGCACATGATCGACGCCGGCGCGGTCAAGCTCTTCCAGCCGGTCGCGGGTGATGCCGATTCCCGAGGTGATCAGGTTGACATACAGCCCCGCCGCGCGCGCGCTGGCGACGATCTGCGCCAGATCGCGCCGGGCGCCGGGCTCGCCGCCCGAGATGTGGACCTGCAGGACGCCCAGACCGGCGGCTTCGCCAAACACCCGCGCCCAGTCCTCGGCGGGCAGTTCCGCCTGCGCACGGGTCAGTTCGACCGGGTTCGAGCAATAGGGGCAGGCCAGCGGGCAGCGATGCGTGATCTCGGCCAGCATCGCCATCGGCAGGCCGGGCGTGACGGCGTTGCCGTCGATGTCATGCGGGGCCGGATGATCCTTCATGCCGGATCCTTCAGGAAGACCATGCGCCGTTCGATCAGTCCGGTAAGGAAATCGCGCAGGTCGCGGGCGATCTGGTCCTCGGGCGCCTCGTATCGCGCGGCGAGGTCGCGGGCGATGTGTGCCATGCTGCGCGTCCCGTCCAGTTCCGACAGGATCGCATGACCGATCGGGTCCAGCTGCATCGCGCGCTCGGGCGCCTGCAGCACGCGGATGCCGCGCACCCGGTCATCGGCCAGCCGCACCCCGCGCGGCAGGTAGGGAATGTCCTCGGGCGCGATCAGCGGGGCCGGATGTTCAGGCAGTGGCGCGGTCATGGCAACATTCCCTCGCCGGGCCGCCACGCGCCGGGGGGGATGTTGCCCTCGACATAGCCGTGCCACAGCGCGTCAAGCTGGGCCCACAGCACATCGGTCTTGAAGGTCAGCGCGGCGGCGGCGGCATCCTGGCGTTCCCTCGTGTCGGCACGGGTCAGCACATAGTCCAGCCCGAAGCGCACATCCTCGGGTGCCTCGGTCAGGCGCTTGCGGAAATAGGCAAGGCTGCTCTCATCGGCGAAGTCGTAATGGGCCAGCAACCCCTCGATCCGCTGCGCGTGGATGCGCGGGGCGAACAGTTCCGTCAGACTTGCGGCGACCGCGTCCAGCAGGGGCATCTCGCGCACGAAGCGGACATAGGCATCGACCGCAAAGCGGGTGGCCGGCATGATCCCCGCGCCCGATGCAACATAGTCGGGGTCCAGCCCCACGGCGCGGGCCAGCGCCAGCCACCGGCGGATGCCGCCGCCCTCGGCCACGCCGCCATCGTGATCCTCGATCCGCTTGCGCCATGCCCGCCGCAGGTCGGGGTCCTCGACACGCGACATGAAGGCGGCGTCCTTCATGGGGATGCGCGACTGATACATCCAGCGATTGATGACCCAGGCCCGCACCTCGTCAGGGGTGCAGCCGCCGCCATGCAACCGCGCGTGGAACGGGTGGCGGTCGTGATAGCGTTCGGCCCCGATGGCGCGCAGCCGGGCCTCGAATTCGTCGCGGGACTGCGCCTGGTCGTGGACATCCTTCACAGCGTGATCTCCATGCCGTCGCGGCCGATCTGCCAGCCCCGCGCCTCGGCCTCGAGGGTCTCGGCGCTGCGCGGATCGGTCAGCGGGTTCGAGTTGTTCATGTGGACGAAGACCCGTTGCCCGACCGGGGTGGCCGAAAGCGCAGCGATCGTTTCGCGCGCCGGCGCATGTCCCATCCGGCGTCCGGTCTTGCCGCCCAGCCCCAGCCGGATCATCTCGTCATCCTGCCACAGGGTGCCGTCGAACAGAAGCGCATCGGCCCCCGCGATGCGGTCGGTGAGCCAGCCGGGCAGGTCGGCGCAGCCGGGGACATAGAGGGCGCGACGGCCGTTGGCGGCCAGTTCGACCCCCACGGTCGTCTCGCCGATCAGCCCGGTCTCGACCACCTCGCCCTCCTGATACAGCGGCACCTTGCCCGGCACGGCGAAGATCGTCGCCTGAAGGCCGGGCAGCAGCGCGAATGGCCGGTCAAGCACAACATGGCGGCGGGCGACCAGGTCGGCGCGCAGGGCCGACAGCATAGGGTTGGAGGCCAGCGCCTCGTGGATCGCGCCGGTCGCAAACAGGTCGAAGGCCTGGCTTTCGCGCAGGGTCAGCAGCCCCGCGACATGGTCGATATCACCATTCGTGACCAGGACGGAGCGCAGCGGAATGTCGCGCGGCCCGGTCGGGTGCAGCGCCGACGTGGCCGCGATCTGCGCGCGGATGTCGGGCGAGGCGTTCAGGATCGCCCAGTCACGGCCATCCGCGCTGACCGCGACCGAGCTTTGGGTCATCGAGGGGATCGCCCCGGCGCGCGCCGCGCGGCAATTGACGCAGCCACAGTTCCACTGCGGCAATCCGCCGCCGGCCGCGGCGCCAAGGATGATGATCTTCATGCTGCGTCAGACGAAACGGCCCCGTCCGACGAGGTCGGACAGGGCCCCTTCCACGTCTGCTTGCCGACGTTCAGAACAGGACGGGTTCGTCCTCGGCCGGGGCATACATGTTGATTTCCATGCCGCAGGCGATCTCGATCAGGGTCGGTTTGGTCCATGCCATTGCGCTTCTCCTCCGAAAGCCGTGCCGCGATATTCGCGACTGGATTTCATGATAATTGCAGGGCAGGATGGGTCAACAAGACTAAGGTAGCAGGCCTGCAAAAACTTTGAATATCAGCGTATTGACGGGAAATTTCGGCAATGTTCCAGGTGATCCTTCCCGTCTGCGCTGCCGATCATGCCCAAGTCTGCATGCCAATCCTGCTTCCGCGGGGCGAACGCCGCGACGCGGCAAGCTGCGCCCGCGACGCACCGCGAATCGCGCAGGACTGGATCGCAGGCCGGCCCGGGCTCGTGGCGCAGGCAGCAAGGTGCCACCCGGTCGAGGAGCTTCCGGCGCTGCCGATGCGACAAATCGCGCCCGGGGTCCATGTGCATCTGGGTGCGCCCGTCCAGCTTGAAGATTCCGCCGACGGGCGCATCGCCAACCTTGCCGTCGTGATCGGCGAACGCTCGGTCGCGGTGATCGACGCGGGCGTGTCGCGCGCGCAGGGGCAGGAACTCTTCGCCGCGATCCGCCGCCTCACCGACCTGCCAATCAGCCATCTGATCCTGACCCACATGCATCCCGATCACGCCCTTGGCGCATCGGTGCTGCAGGAGGCCGGCGCGGAACTCGTTTCGCACGCCGCGCTGCCGCTGGCGCTGCAGATGCGGGCCGACAGCTATCTGGGAAACCTTGGCCGGCTGTATCCGCCCTCCGAGATGCTGGCGACCGAGGTGGTGATGCCGGACACCGCGCTGTCCGGCCCCGCGAGGATCGACCTTGGCGGGCGCGTGCTGGAATTGCGACCCGCGCCGGTGGCCCATACCGACAATGATCTCAGCGTCTTCGATGCCGCCAGCGGTACGCTGTTCGCGGGCGATCTGGTGTTCCGCGACCTGACCCCGATCGTGGACGGGTCGCTGCGGGGCTGGATGGACTGGATGGACCTGCCGCCCGACCCCGAACCGCGAGTGGTCGTGCCAGGCCACGGTCCGGTGGCCTCGGGCTGGGCCGAAGCGATCACGCCGCAGCAGCGTTTCTTGAAAGCGCTTGCGGAGGCCGCGACCGCGGCCATTGGCGCCGGACTGCCGATGTCAGAGGCCGTGCCCGTGATCGTCAACGATCTGGCAGACATGGAAAATATCTGGAATTCATTCCCTGAATCGGTGGCGCGCGACGCCACCGCCGCCTACAAGGAGCTTGAATGGGAATGAGAAGCGTTTGACAGCTTTGTGAAGCTTGTTCAATGCTAGCGTTAACGGCTTGGGTCACCCCGGTGATTCTTGCCCAATGAGGGAGGAAGGACGTGACGAGAACGATGATGGCGACCGCCGCCGCGGCAGCCCTGCTGGCCGGCATGGCGCAGGCCCAGATGGTGATCGAGCCGGGCAGCGATGACCGGATCAACTGGCAGAGCCTCGAGGATTTCAAGGCCGCGCATGGCGACCTTGCCGGGCAGGAATTCACCATCCTGGGACCGTGGCTGGGCCCCGACCAGGCGCTGTTCACCTCGCTGCTGCCCTATTTCGAGGCGGCGACGGGGGCGAAGGCGAACTATTCCGGGTCCGACAGCTTCGAGCAGCAGATCGTCATCGACAGCGAGGCCGGATCGCCGCCCGACATGGCGGTGTTTCCGCAGCCGGGGCTGGCCGCGGACCTCGCCAAGAAGGGCCATCTGCGGCCGTTGGGCGAGGACACCGGTCAGTGGCTGCGCGACAACTATGCCGCCGGCGACAGCTGGGCGGCGCTGTCCACCTATGCCGGGGCGGACGGGACCGACGCGGTCTATGCCTTCCCCTACAAGGCAGATGTGAAATCGCTGGTCTGGTATGTCCCCGAGAATTTCGAGGATGCCGGCTACGAGATCCCCGAGACCTACGAGGACCTGAAGGCGCTGACCGAACAGATCGCAGCGGATGGCGAGACGCCCTGGTGCATCGGGCTGGGTTCCGGTGGCGCGACCGGATGGCCCGCGACCGACTGGGTCGAGGACCTGATGCTGCGGCTCAACTCGCCGGAAGATTACGACGCCTGGACCACCAACGCGCTGCCCTTCAACGATCCGAAGGTCGTCGCCGCGATCGAGGAATTCGGCTGGTTCGCCACCAATCCGGATTTTGTGGCAGGCGGCACGGGCGCGGTCGCCTCGACGGATTTCCGTGACAGTCCCAAGGGTCTCTTCGACAGCCCGCCGGCCTGCTACATGCATCGTCAGGCCAGCTTCATCCCGTCCTTCTTCCCGGAGGGCACGATGATCGGCGAGGACGCGGACTTCTTCTACTTCCCCGCGCCGGCCGATGGCAGCATGGGCCAGCCGGTCCTGGGCGGCGGCACGCTGTTTGCCGTGCTGTCCGACAACCCGGCCGCGATGGCCTTCGTCGAATTCCTGAAGACCCCGGCAGCGCATGAGATCTGGATGACGCAGAAGGGCTTCCTGACACCGCACAAGGGGGTCAACCTCGACGCCTATGGCGACGAGACTGTGCGCAAGATGGGCCAGATCCTGCTGGACGCCACGACCTTCCGCTTTGACGGATCGGACCTGATGCCCGGCGCGATCGGCGCGGGTGCCTTCTGGACGGCCATGGTCGATTTCGTCGGCGGCAAGTCAGCGCAGGACGTCGCCGACACGATCCAGAACACCTGGCAGACACTGAACTGAGCCGGGACCGACACCGACAGCCGGCGCGGCGGCCGACATCGCCGCCGCGCCACCGGATACGGGGGGAGTGAGGCATGGAACTGTTGTGGCTGGCCATCAGCACGATCGCCATCGGCGTCTTCGGCTGCGTGGCCTGGTTCTGGGGGTCCAACTGGGTCCTCGACGCGATCTATCCGCCGCGCGGGCCGCGTGCGGGCGACAATATCCGCAAGGCGGGGCAGATCCGGCCCTGGCTTTTCCTGGGGCCGGCGATCCTGTTCCTCGGCATGTATCTGGTCTATCCGGTCATCGACAGCCTGTGGCGGTCGCTGCACAATTCGGACGGCAGCCGGTTCGTCGGGATGTCGAACTATGTCTGGGCGGTCGGCGATGGCAAGTTCCGCGAATCGATGCTGAACAACATGCTGTGGCTGCTGGTCGTGCCGGCGCTGTCCACGCTGTTCGGGCTGGTCGCGGCGCAGCTGACCGACCGCCTGAAATGGGGCAATATCGGCAAGTCGCTGATCTTCATGCCGATGGCCATCAGCTTTGTCGGCGCGGGCGTCATCTGGAAATTCATCTATGAATACCGTGCCGCGGACGAGACGCAGATCGGGCTGCTGAACTGGATCGTCACCAAATTCGGCGGCGATCCGCAGATCTGGCTGACGCTGATCCCCTGGAACAACTTCTTCCTGATGATCGTGCTGGTCTGGATCCAGACGGGCTTTGCGATGGTGATCCTGTCCGCAGCCCTGCGCGGCATCCCCGAGGAGACCATCGAGGCCGCGATCCTCGACGGCGCCTCGCCTCTGCAGGTCTTCTTCAAGATCAAGGTGCCGCAGATCATGGGCACGATCGCGGTGGTCTGGACGACCATCACCATCGTCGTGCTGAAGGTCTTCGACATCGTCTTCGTGATGACCAACGGGCAATGGGGCACGCAGGTGCTGGCCAACCTGATGTATGACTGGATGTTCCGCGGCACGCCCGATTACGGGCGCGGCTCGGCCATCGCGATGGTGCTGATGATCCTCGTCACGCCGATCATGGTCTGGAACATCTACAACGCGCGCAAGGAGGTCCGCTGATGGAGGGCATGGCCGGACAGAAATCCTCGCTGACATGGACGGTGAACATCTCGGCCTTCCTGCTGGTGCTGCTGTGGACGATCCCGACGCTGGGCCTGTTCGTGTCGTCCTTCCGCGACCGCGACCAGATCTCGTCCAGCGGCTGGTGGCAGTCCTTCTCGGCATCCGAGCAGACCGGCTTCGTGCGGACGGGCACCGCAGATGACGCCACGCAGGCCGACGGTCTCAATGTGATCGAGGGCAATGTGCTGGAAGGCGATCAGTCGCTGGTTGGCTGGGGCGTCCGGGCACGCGAGCCGGCGGCCTTCGCGCCGGGCGAGACGACCGAGATCGAGGATGGCTGGCAGCTGACCGTCAACGAGGACGGCAGCTATCGGCTGACCTCGCCCCAGCCCTTCGAGATGCGGCGGGGCGAACGGATCTTCACCACCACCGAGGTGCCGCCCAAGTTCACCACAGGAAACTACCGGCGGGTGCTGACCGCCGAGGGCCTGGGCCGGGCCTTCATGAACACGCTGACGGTGACGATTCCGGCCACCGTCATCCCGATCCTGATCGCGGCCTTTGCCGCCTATGCACTGGCCTGGATGGAGTTTCCGGGTCGGGCGCTGCTGACCGCCGCGGTGGTCGGCCTGCTGGTCGTGCCGCTGCAGGTGGCGCTGATCCCGCTGTTGCGGCTGCACAACGAACTGGGCATCGGCAAGGGTTATCTGGGCATCTGGCTGGCGCATACCGGCTTCGGCCTGCCGCTGGCGGTCTATCTGTTGCGCAACTACATGGTCGGGCTGCCGCGCGAGGTGATCGAAAGCGCCCGCGTGGACGGCGCGACCGAGTTCCAGATCTTCCGCCGCATCATCCTGCCCCTGTCCTTCCCGGCGCTGGCCAGCTTTGCGATCTTCCAGTTCCTGTGGGTGTGGAACGACCTGCTGGTGGCCACGGTGTTCCTGGGCAACACCCGCGAACAGCTGGTCATGACCGGCGTGCTGCGCGAGCTGATGGGATCGAAGGGCGGCGAATGGGAGATCCTGGCCACATCGGCCTTCATCTCGATCTCGGTGCCGCTTCTGGTGTTCTTCGCGATGCAGAAATACCTGGTCCGCGGATTGCTGGCCGGTTCGGTGAAAGGTGGCTGACTTGACGGAAACGACGACCGACTGGTGGAAGGGCGGGATCATCTATCAGATCTATCCGCGCAGCTTTCAGGACACGACGGGGGACGGGATCGGCGATCTGGCCGGGATCGCGCAGCGCCTGCCCTATGTCGCGTCGCTGGGGGTGGATGCGGTCTGGATCTCGCCCTTCTTCACGTCGCCGATGAAGGATTTCGGCTATGATGTCAGCGATTATCGCGGCATCGACCCGATCTTCGGCACGATGCAGGATTTCGACTGGCTGATCGAACGGGCGCATGAACTGGGCTTGAAGGTCATGATCGACCTCGTGATGTCGCACACATCCGACCAGCATGAGTGGTTCAGGGAAAGCCGCCGGACGCGCGACAATCCCAAGGCCGACTGGTATGTGTGGGCCGACCCCAAGCCGGACGGCACCGCGCCGACCAACTGGCTGTCGATCTTTGGCGGCAGCGCCTGGCAGTGGGATTCGCGGCGCGAGCAGTATTACCTGCACAATTTCCTGGCCTCGCAGCCCGACCTGAACTTCCACAATCCCGAGGTGCAGCAGGCGCTGCTGGACATGGCGCAATTCTGGCTGGACAAGGGCGTGGACGGTTTCCGGCTGGACACGATCAACTTCTATTTCCACGACGCGCAGCTGCGCGACAACCCGCCGCTGGCGCCCGAACTGCGCCGCGCCGACACCGCACCAGCAGTCAACCCCTACAACCACCAAAGCCACCGCTATGACAAGTCGCAGCCCGAGAACCTGGCCTTTCTGGAGCGCTTTGCCGCGCTGCTGAGACCCTATGGCGCGGCGGTCGTGGGCGAGATCGGCGACAGCGAACGGGCGCTGGAACTGCTGGAGGAATATACCGGCGTGTCGGGCCGGGTGCAGATGTCCTATGTCTTCGACTTCCTGTCGGGCGACAGCCTGCCCGCCGAGCGGATCGTGCAGGTGTTCGACCAGCTGCAATCGGTGGCGCCGAATTCCTGGCCCTGCTGGGCGATGTCGAACCACGACGTGATGCGCCATGTCAGCCGCTGGAACCTGAGTGACCAGGGGGCCAAGGCCTATGCGACCGTGCTGATGTGCCTGCGCGGGTCGGTCTGCCTGTATCAGGGCGAGGAGCTGGGCCTGCCCGAGGCCGACCTGGCCTTCGAGGATCTGCGCGATCCCTATGGCATCGAGTTCTGGCCCGAATTCAAGGGCCGCGACGGCTGCCGGACGCCGATGGTCTGGGACATGGGGGTGAATGGCGGCTTCTCGACCAGCCCGCCCTGGCTGCCGGTGCCCCATGCGCATCTGCAGCGCACCGTTGTCGCCGAAGAGGCCGACGCGCAGTCTATGCTGCATCATTACCGCTGGGCGATCGGGCTGCGCCGCAAGCATTCGGCGCTGCGCCACGGCAGCATGACCGACATGAGCGTGGACGGGACGATCCTGTCGTTCCGCCGCGCCGACGACAAGCAGACATTGCAGATCCGCGCCAACCTGTCCGAGGAAGAGGCGGGCGGGCTGGCGCCGTGGCAAGTGCAGATCATCGAGGGATAACGGGGGGAGGGATCGCGGATGGCCGATCTGAAACTGACGAATGTCGCCAAGTCCTACGGTGACGTGCATGTGCTGAAGAACATCAATCTCGACATCAGGTCGGGCGAGTTCATCGTCTTTGTCGGCCCGTCGGGCTGCGGCAAGTCGACCCTTCTGCGCATGATCGCGGGTCTGGAACAGATCACCGGGGGCGAATTGCAGATCGGCGGGCAGGTGATGAACGACATCCCGCCCAGCCAGCGCGGCATCGCCATGGTGTTCCAGTCCTACGCGCTGTATCCGCACATGACGGTACGCGACAACATGGCCTTCGCGCTGAAGATCGCCGGGCAGACCAAGGAGCAGATCCAGCAGGCCACCGACCGCGCGGGCAGGATGCTGCAGCTGACACCCTATCTGGACCGGCTGCCAAAGGCGCTGTCGGGCGGCCAGCGCCAGCGCGTCGCCATCGGTCGCGCCATCGTGCGCGATCCCAAGGTGTATCTGTTCGACGAGCCGCTGTCGAACCTGGATGCAGCCCTGCGGGTGGCCACCCGGATCGAGATCGCGCAGCTGAAGGCCTCGATGCCCGACCGCACGATGATCTATGTGACCCACGACCAGACCGAGGCGATGACTCTGGCCGACCGGATCGTGGTGCTTGCCGGGGGCGGCATCGCCCAGGTGGGCGCACCGCTTGAACTCTACGAGCGGCCGGTCAACGAGTTCGTGGCGCAGTTCATCGGCAGCCCGGCGATGAACCTGCTGCCCGGCAAGGTCAGCCGCATCGGCGCGACGACCACCGTTGCGCTGGACGGCGGCGGCGTGGCGCATGTGGCCATCCCGACACGAGCCGGTGACGAGGGCATGGTGGTCAATGTCGGCGTCCGCCCCGAGGACATGCGCGAGACCGACGGCGAGGCGATCTTCGAGGGCACGGTCGACCTGACCGAGGCGCTGGGCGAGGTGACCTTGCTATATTTCGGCACCCGCGAAGAGGTCGTCCCGGTCATCGCCAAGCTGCCGGGCATCCATCCGGGGCTGAACGGCAAGACCGTCCGGCTGACCGCCGATCCCGAGGCGCTGCACCTGTTCCACAAGGGCACATCGCTGCTCTATCGCGACGGTGCCGACCTGCCGCCCTATCAGCCGCGCATCGCGGCGCCCTCGGGCAGCATGGGCGGGGCGCATGGCGCGGCCTCGATGCCCGAAGGCGGCGACGACCGGTCCGACGGTCGCATCGAGGACGGCGTCGTCAAGCCCGAGGGACCGGTCCGCTAGGCGCGCCGCAGGCCGGGTGCCCGACCAAGGTCGTAAATCGCCACCCGGCGCATCTGCTATACTTCCTCGCACCGGGGGAGGAATCATGATGCAACGCAGCCACGCCGATCTGGTGGCCCGGCAGTCGCAATCGCCATCCGCAACGACCGCGCTTGCGGCTTCATGGCGCCGGTCGCTTCTCAAGCACGGCCTGGACCCCGCTGACCGCCGGCGGCCCGACCGGCTGCCCCATCACGAACTGGCCGAGCGCCGCCAGGCGCATGAGCGGCTGCTGCATGTCGCCGCGCCGCAGCTGGATCAGCTGTTCAACCTCGTCTGCCTGTCGGGCTGCAATGTGCTGCTGACCGATGCGACCGGGGTGGTGCTGGACCAGCGCGTGAACGACGCCGACGCGGCGCAGTTCCGCGACTGGGGGCTGTGGCAGGGCGCCGACTGGTCCGAGCGCAGCCAGGGCACCAACGGGATCGGCACCTGCCTTGCCGACGGGCGTCAGGTCACCATCCATCGCGACGAACATTTCCACACCCGCAATATCGGCATGTCCTGCATGGATGCGCCGATCTGGGGTTCCGACGGCCGGCTGGTCGCGGCGCTGGATGTCAGTTCCGCGCGGGCCGACCAGACCGAACGCTACAACCGGCTGATCTCGGCGCAGGTGGCACAGACCGCGCGGGCCATCGAGGCGGTTTTCTTCCGCGCCAGCTTTCCCGATGCGCGCATCCTCGTCGCCTCGGACGAGCCGGGCGAGGCCGCGGCGCTGCTGGCGGTGGACCGCGACGACCTTGCGATCGGCGCGACCCGCGCGGCCCGCCGCGTCCTTGGGCTGGAACGCGAGGGTGCGCTGCGGCCGCGGCCCGCCGCCGACCTGCTGGGCCGCCAGGACGATCTCGCCGGCTTTGACAAGGCCGAACGCGCGGCGGTGACCCGCGCGCTGGCGCGGGCCGAAGGCAATGTCTCGGCCGCCGCGCGCGCCCTGGGGATCGGCCGGGCGACGATGTATCGCCGCATGGCACGGCTGGGTCTGGGCGGAAAATGACCGCGACTGTCTCGCCGGTGAGACAGCCCCCCGCCTCCGACACCAAGGTCGACATTGATTTGCGCCCGCCGCACGCCAAGCTGTGACCCATACCCGAAGAGAGGAGACTTCGGGCCATCCAGAGGAGGAATCAAATGCCGAACGACCAGACGCACGAGTTCAAGGGCGTGGGCGTCATGCCCTTCGCCAAGCGCTATGACAATTTCATCGGCGGACAGTGGCGGGCGCCGAAATCGGGCAAGTACTTCGTGAACACCACCCCGATCACCGGTGCCGAGATCGGCGAGATCGCCCGGTCCGGCGCCGATGACATCGAGGCCGCCCTGGACGCGGCCCACGCCGCCAAGGATGCCTGGGGCCGCACCTCGACCACCGAGCGTTCGAACATCCTGCTGCGCATCGCCGACCGGATGGAACAGAACCTGGAGTTGCTGGCCACCGCCGAGACCTGGGACAACGGCAAGCCGATCCGCGAGACGATGGCCGCCGACCTGCCGCTGGCCGTCGATCACTTCCGCTATTTCGCCGGCGTCCTGCGCGCGCAGGAAGGTGGCATCAGCGAGATCGACCACGACACCGTCGCCTATCACTTCCACGAGCCTCTGGGCGTTGTCGGACAGATCATCCCGTGGAACTTCCCGCTGCTGATGGCGGTGTGGAAGCTGGCGCCCGCGCTGGCCGCCGGCAACTGCGTGGTGCTGAAGCCGGCCGAGCAGACCCCGGCCGGGATCATGGTCTTTGCCGACCTGATCGGCGACCTGCTGCCGCCGGGCGTGCTGAACATCGTCAACGGCTTCGGGCTGGAAGCCGGCAAGCCCCTGGCCTCGAACCCGCGCATTGCCAAGATCGCCTTCACCGGCGAGACCACGACCGGCCGGCTGATCATGCAGTATGCGTCCGAAAACCTGATCCCGGTGACGCTGGAACTGGGCGGCAAGTCGCCCAACATCTTCTTCGAGGATGTGGCCCGCGAGGATGACGATTTCTTCGACAAGGCGATCGAGGGCTTCGTGATGTTCGCGCTGAACCAGGGCGAGGTCTGCACCTGCCCGTCGCGCGCGCTGATCCACGAATCGATCTATGACCGCTTCATGGAGCGCGCCTTGCAGCGGGTGAAGGACATCGTGCAGGGCGATCCGCGCGACAGCGCCACGATGATCGGCGCGCAGGCGTCCAGCGAGCAGAAGGAAAAGATCCTCAGCTATTTCGACATCGGGCGCAAGGAAGGGGCCGAGGTGCTGACCGGCGGCGAGGCGGCGGATCTGGGGGGCGAACTCTCCAGCGGCTACTATATCAAGCCGACGGTGCTGAAGGGCCACAACAAGATGCGGGTCTTCCAGGAGGAGATCTTCGGCCCGGTCGTCTCGGTCACGACCTTCACGGACCAGGACGAGGCGCTGTCGATCGCCAATGACACGCTGTATGGCCTGGGCGCAGGCGTCTGGTCGCGCGATGCCAATACCTGCTACCGCTTTGGCCGCGCGATCAAGGCAGGGCGGGTCTGGACGAACTGCTATCACGCCTACCCGGCCCATGCGGCCTTCGGCGGCTACAAGCAGTCGGGCATCGGGCGTGAGAATCACCGCATGATGCTGGACCACTATCAGCAGACCAAGAACATGCTGGTCAGCTACAGCCCGAAGAAGCTGGGCTTTTTCTGATCGCGACAGGGGGGGCGCGGCCTTCCGGGGCCGCGCCCGCTGTCCTCCCCCGCAACCCGCGGGGGCCTTGCGGCGTTGGGACGTGATCGCCCCTCCCCGCCGGAACGTCCCGATGCCCAAGGACAGCCCCATCATCGACCCCGAGGACGCCGCCGAAAGCGCGGGTCTGGTCTACGTCACCGACGACATGCCGGGCATCAGCAGGGTCAGGGCGGGCAAGGGCTTCAGCTATCGCGACACGCAGGGCCGCACGATCCGCGACAAGACCATGCGCGCGCGGCTTGCGGCGCTGGCGGTGCCGCCGGCCTACACGGACGTCTGGATCTGCCCCGACCCGCGCGGCCACATCCAGGCCACCGGCCGCGATGCAAGGGGCCGCAAGCAGTATCGGTATCACCCCGATTTCCGCGAGGTGCGCGACAGTGCGAAATACGACCACATGCTGGATTTCGCGGCCGCGCTGCCGAAGATCCGCGCGCAGGTCGCCACCGACATGGCCCTGCGCGGCCTGCCCCCCGACAAGGTGCTGGCGACGGTGGTCTGGCTGCTGGAGAACACCATGATCCGCGTGGGCAATACGGGCTATGCGAAAGAGAACCGCTCGCACGGGTTGACGACGCTGCGCGGCCGGCATGTCACGCTGGATGGCAGCACTGTGCGCTTCCGGTTTCGCGGCAAGGGCGGCAAGCAGTGGGACCTGGGCGTCCGCGACCGGCGGATCGCGCGGATTCTGCGCGCGGTGCAAGACCTGCCCGGCCAGCAGTTGTTCCAGTATCTCGACGCGGAGGGCCAGACCTGCCGCGTGGACTCGGGCGACGTGAACGCCTATCTGCGGCGCGTGTCTGGGCGCGAGGTCACGGCCAAGGATTTCCGCACCTGGACCGGCACCGTGCTGGCGGCGATGGCTCTGGCCGAGTACGAGGCCGCCGACAGCGAAGCCGCCGCGAATGCCAATGTCCGCGACGCGATCGAGACGGTCGCGGCCAAGCTGGGCAATACTCCCGCGATCTGCCGGAAATGCTATGTCCACCCGCAGATCATCGATGCCTATCTGGCGGATGAATTGAAACTGGAACTGCGCGACCGGATCGAGGACGATCTGAAATCGCCGGGCCTGCGCCCCGAGGAAAGGCAGGTCCTGAAGTTCCTCAGGAAAAGGTTGAAGACATGAGCACCGTCACTGCCACGCCCGAGGCGCTGAAACTGATCGAGGAGATCGTCGCCGATCACGGACCCGTGCTGTTCCATCAGAGCGGGGGCTGCTGCGACGGCTCGTCGCCGATGTGCTATCCGCAGAACGATTTCAGGATCAGCGAACGCGACGTGAAGATCGGCGAGATCGGCGGCGCGCCCTTCTACATCTCGGCCAGCCAGTACGAGACCTGGAAGCACACCGACCTCATCATCGACGTGGTGGCCGGGCGCGGGGGCATGTTCAGCCTCGACAATGGGCGCGAGAGGCGGTTCCTGACCCGCTCGGACATCTGCGCGACCTGATCGCGGCGGGCACGGTCGCGGCCGATTGTGATGGATCGCGGTTTGACCTATAAGCGCCCGGTTCCCCATCGGAGGTTCGGTCATGGCATACAGCATCTTCATCGACGGCGAGGCCGGCACCACGGGTCTGCAGATCCGCGAGCGGCTGGCGCTGCGTGAAGACATCAGCCTGGTCCAGATCGACCCCGCCCGCCGCAAGGATGCCGATGCCCGCCGCGAGGCGTTTTCCCAGGCGGACGTGGCGATCCTGTGCCTGCCCGACGATGCCGCCCGCGAGGCGGTCGAACTGACCCGCGACCTGGACGTGCGGCTGATCGATGCCTCGACCGCGCATCGCGTCGACGACCGCTGGGTGTTCGGCTTTCCCGAACTGGCGGACGAACTGCGCGACCGCATTGCGACCGCACGGCTGGTCAGCAATCCGGGCTGCTATTCCACCGGCGCGATCGCGATCATCGCGCCCCTGATCGAGGCCGGCCTGATCGACGAGGACGAACCCCTCGCGATCAACGCCGTCAGCGGCTACACCGGCGGCGGCAAGGCCCTGATCGCGGAATACGAGGATGGCGGCGCGCCTGCGCATTTCGTCTATGGCCTCAATCAGGGGCACAAGCACATCCCCGAGATCATGGCCCATACAGGCCTGCTGGTGCAGCCGGTCTTTGCGCCCTCTGTCGGCAATTTCGCCCAGGGGATGGCCGTTCAGCTGCCGCTGCATCTGGATGACGACCGCACCATCGCCGCGCTCTACGAGGCGCTGGCCGATCACTATGCCGGACAGCAATTCGTCGAGGTGGTGAAGGCCGCCGAAATCGGCGCGCGGATCGTGCCGACGGCGCTGAACGGCACGAACCTGATGCGGCTCAGCGTGCATGGCGACGACGAGGCCGGCTGCGCGACGGTGGTCGCGGTGCTGGACAATCTCGGCAAGGGCGCGTCCGGGGCGGCCGTGCAGAACCTGAACATCATGCTGGACCTGGACGAGGCCGAGGGGCTTTAGCACAGCCATGACCCCGATCTGGCCACGCCGGATCGAGGCAAACCTGCCTTGAATGTCAGTATGCGTCATCGGGTGAATGCTTTATTAACTGCACGAACCTAGACTGGGCGCGCATCGGTCGGGTTTCGGGCTTTGCCCTGCCAAGCCGCCTGCCAGCATGATGAGGGAAGGTTCGGACATGGCAGTCGTCAAGGCGTCTCACAGCTTCGACATCACGGGGATCGACCTGCACCCTCTGGTCGACAGCCGCGAGGATTGGGACTTCCTGAACAATGCCGGGCTGATCCATCGCGGCATCACCTATCGCGACGGCTTTCTGGCCGAATGGCGAGACGGCAGCACCGACCTGGCCACGATGTTCCGCGGCGACAAGCTGAACGCCAACGCTTCCGGCCGGCTGACCGCCGGCGTCGTCGAATCCTTCAGCGAGATGCTGTGGACCGGCACGCGCTATGTCGAGCTGTGGGGCATCAGCGGCGTGTCGATCCGCGCCGCCAGCCTCGATTCGGCCATGCGCAGCGAGGCGCGGGCGGATGATGACCGGCTGCTGATCGCCGCGTTCGACGGCAACGACCGCTTCGTCCTCAGCCCCGATGCCGACATCGCCAACGGGTTCGGCGGCGATGACCGCGTCAACGGCCGCGGCGGCGGCGACGTGCTGGCCGGCGGCGACGGCAACGACAGGCTGCGTGGGCAGGCGGGCAACGACCGGTTCTTCCTGGATCGGGGCGATGACGTGATCTCGGGCGGGCCGGGCCGCGACCTGCTGGTGGTCAATTCCGGCGCCGATGTCAGCATCCGGCTGGGCGCCCGCCGGCCGCAGGACACCGGCCTTGGCGATGACCGGATCCGCGGCGTCGAGGACGCCTGGGGCGGGCGCGGCGACGATCGCCTGCTTGGCAGCAAGGGGCAGAACGAGCTGTCGGGAAACAACGGGCGCGATGTGCTGGACGGGCGGGGCGGCAATGACCTGCTGCTGGGCGGCCGCGGCGCGGATCTGCTGACCGGCGGGCCGGGTCAGGACAGCCTGACCGGCGGTGCGGGCGCCGACAGCTTCGTGTTCCGCAGCCTCCGCGACCTCGGCTTCAGCGCCGGCACCGCCGATGTCATCACCGATTTCCGGCCCGGCGCCGATCGCATCGACCTGAGCGCGATCGACGCAAGCCTTGTCACCGGCGGCAACAATGCCTTCCTGTGGCGCGGCGATGCGGCCTTCGGAACCTCTGCCCAGGGCGAGTTGCGCGTCGTCCGTGACGACCGGCCGGGGCGCGGCAGCGACAGCACGCTGATCCTGATCGACACCGATGGCGATGCCGCCGCCGAGGCCCAGCTGCGCCTGCGCGGCCTGCACGATCTGGGCGCGGACGACTTTCTTCTCTGATCCCGCCGCGGTTTCGGCCGGCTTTCGCCGCTTTCGCCCCACGCCGTCGGCGGCGCGGTTCCGAGGCGGCTATCCGCGCATTGACGCCATCCCTGCCGCCCCGCAATGGCTTGCGCCGACGACCCGCGAGCCCCGGACCCCCGGCCCGCATACCGCGCGCGGAACGCCAGCAGGAGCAGATGCAGATGGCCGTAATTGTGACAAACCATTCCTTCCGGATGCCGGATATCGACATGAACCGGCTGGAATACGGGGCCACAGGGTGGGACTTCGCGAACGACACCGACCTGCGCTTTCAGGGCGAGACCTATCGCGACGTGTATGAATACCAGTGGGAACTGCCGGGCTATCGCTATTCCAGCCGCTACATGGGCGACGATCTGGCGATCGACGGCGCGGGCCGCCTGTCCGGCGGCACCGTCGAGACCTACAGCGAGCGGGTCTGGACCGGCAGCGACTACTGGGAGCTGTGGCGCATGACCGGCGCCTCGATCGACGCCGACGCGCTGCAGGCCGCCATCGACAGCCCCTCGACCGCCGACGACCAGGCCGTCTATCGCCAGGCCTTCCGGGGCGACGACCTGTTCCGGCTCAGCATCAATGACGACATCGCCTGGGCTCATCGCGGCAATGACACGCTGCGGGGCGCGGCGGGCGATGACGTGCTGGGCGGCAATGCGGGCAACGACCGGGTTTCTGGCGAGGCGGGCGACGACCGGCTGATCGGCGGCGCGGGTCGCGATCACCTGACCGGCGGGGCGGGCGCCGACGTCTTCGTGTTCAACAGCGCCGGTCAGACCCGCCTGGGCGGTGCCGACCTGATCGCCGATTTCGACGAGGGCGAGGATCTGATCTCGCTGCGGGGGATCGACGCCAGCACCGCCCTGGGCGGCAACAACGCCTTCGTCTGGCTGGGCGAGCGCGCGATCGGCACCGGCGCCGGCGGAGAGATCCAGATGCGGCAGCTCGACCGCGCCGGCACCGCAAACGATGTCACGCTGTTGCGTATCGACACCGATGCAGACCGCGCGCCCGAGGCCGAATTGCGCCTTGCGGGCCTGCATGATCTGGGGGCCGACGACTTTCTGCTATGAGGATGGCCCGGTCGCCCGACCGGCGGGCGGCGCGGGCTCGACCAGCACCGGCTGGTAATAGCGTTTGCTGCGCTGGCCGGTGGTGATCGGGGTGATCATCTCGATGCAGCGGCGGTAATGCGCAGTCTGCCCATGCGCCTTCAGCGCGTCGAGATCGGCGAAGATCTCGTAGACGGTAAAGCTGTTCTCATCATCGGGATCGCACAGCAGGTCGAACCGCAGATTCCGGGGTTCGGTCCGCGCGCCTTCCCAGTTGATGCGGAAGGCCTCGATGAAGCGGTCGCGATGCCCCGGCAGGACCTGGATGCTGACAAGCTGAATTAACATGGTGATATGTTCGTGGTTGCGCGATATGTACGCGCTCATATCATCGTTTCGGCACCGGGTCAGCCCCGCCGCGCGCGATGCCCCGCCCCAATGTCCGCGATTACATGGTTCAGTCAGGCATGCTCGATTCCCTCAGACCGTTTTCCGCCCGCCTTCGCCGCATGATCGGCCGGCCGCCTCCCGAATTCTTCGACAAGGCGGAACGCTGGCAGATCGCGCCGGCCGAGACGCTGTATTACCCTCCGGCGCTGGCGCTGCCGGGACAGGTCGACCGGATCCGCGCCGCGGTGTTCGCGTCGCTGCCCGACACCATCGAGGCGCTGACCCGGCAGGGCGATTCGCACGAGGGTCCGACCACCGGGTTCCGCCTTCGCGCGGTCGATCTGGTCGACGGGGTGCTGTATCACGGCGGCGGCGAACATCACCTGCGCAACCGCCAGCGCCGCTTCGGGCTGACGCCGCGCCCAGCCCGCGAGGTTTCGGGCGCGCTTTACGAGACATGGACGACGAACCGCTGGTTCGGCAGCTGGCTGATGGAGGCATGTGTCGCCCATGATCTTGCCGCCGCCCATGGCGATCCCGTCACCACGGCGGCCCCGCCGTCACAGGGTGGCCATCAGGACCGGTACGAGGCACTGGCCGGCATGGCCCCGCGCCGCATCGACGGCGATGCCCATTTCACCGAACTGGTGATGTTCGATGATTACGCCAGCAACAGCCACAAGGCAGCACGGGCAGATGCCCTGCGCCGCCGCCTGCTGCAGGGCCGCAGCCCTCAGGCCGTGCCGGGGGTCTTCCTGCTGCGGGGTCACGCAGGCGACCCGCGGCTGCTGGTCAATGAACGCGATCTGGCCGAAGATCTGGCCCGCCACCGGGGCTTCGTCGTCATCGACCCGCTGGATGCCACGGTCGACCAGCTGATCGACGCCTGCGGGGCCGCACGGGCCATCGTCGGAGTCGAGGGCAGCCAGCTGGTGCATGGCATCACAGTCGCACCGCCCGGTGCGGCGATCATCCCCATCCAGCCGCCCGAACGGGTCGCCGCCACGCTGAAGCATCAAAGCGACCGGCTGGGCCAGCGCTTCGGCCTGCTGGTCGCCGAGGGCAGCGACAGCAGGTTCCGGCTGGAGCGCGACGACCTGATGGCGACGCTGGACCTGTTCGAATAGGCATCAGCCGGCGGCCGTCACCGATTGCGCCAGCGTCACCAGATCGGCGGCCGGGCGGGCACCCGCCAGACGTGCGACCTCGCGCCCGTTTCGAAACAGCAGGACGGCGGGAATGCCGCGGATGTTCCAGCGCGTCGCGGCCTGGGGATGGCGCTGGGTGTCGATCTTGGCCAGCCTCGCTTGCCCGGCCAGCTGCGAGGCCGCCCGCGCGAACTCTGGCGCCATCGTCCGGCAAGGCCCGCACCACGGCGCCCAGAAATCGACCAGCAGCGGCACCTGATCGACGCGCGCGGCCTTTTCAAGCATCGCCATGTCCACATCGACGGGGCGATCCGGCATCAGCGCCGCACCGCAGACGCCGCATTTCGGCCCGGCATCCAGCCGCTCGGGCGGGATGCGGTTGGTCTGCGCGCAGCCAAGGCAGACAAGCCTTGTTCCCGTCATGGCGACCTCCTGTCACATTCCTGTTGAGGAATGTGATGCCGAGACAAGGGTGCTTCAAGCCCTATTCGGCGGCTTCCGCATAGGCCTCGAGCGGCGGACAGGTGCAGATCAGGTGCCGGTCGCCATGCGCATTGTCAACGCGACCGACCGGGGGCCAGTACTTGTCGACCCGGAACGCCCCCGGCGGAAAGCAGCCCTGCTCGCGCGAATAGGGCCTGTCCCAGTCCGCGACCAGATCCTCGACCGTGTGCGGCGCGCGGCGCAGCGGACTTTCCTCGGCGGCGATGCGGCCCTCGGCGACCTCGGTGATCTCGTCGCGGATCGCCAGAAGGGCGGTGACGAAGCGGTCGATCTCGGCCTTGGTCTCGCTTTCAGTGGGTTCCACCATCAGCGTGCCGGCGACCGGCCAGCTCATCGTGGGGGCGTGAAAGCCGTTGTCGATCAGACGCTTGGCGATGTCGTCCACGGTGACGCCGTGTTCGGCGAATGGCCGGGTGTCGAGGATGCACTCATGCGCGACCCGGCCGCGGTTGCCCATGAACAGGATCGGATAGGCGCCGGCCAGCCGGCTGGCGATGTAATTGGCGTTCAGGATCGCGACGCGGGTCGCCTGGGTCAGCCCCTCGCCGCCCATCATCAGGCAATAGGCCCAGGAAATCAGCAGGATCGAGGCGCTGCCCCAGGGTGCCGCGCTGACCGCGCCGCTGCCATCCTCGCGCGGATCGCCCGGCAGGAATGGCGCCAGATGGGCCTTGACGCCGATCGGTCCCATGCCGGGACCGCCGCCGCCATGCGGGATCGCGAAGGTCTTGTGCAGGTTCAGGTGGCTGACATCACCGCCGATCTCGCCGGGCTTCACCAGCCCGACCAGCGCGTTCATGTTGGCGCCGTCGATATAGACCTGCCCGCCATGCCGATGGGTGATGTCGCAGACCTCGCGCACGGTGTCCTCGAAGACCCCATGCGTGCTGGGATAGGTGATCATCACCGCGGCCAGCCGGTCACCCGCCGCCGCCGCCTTGTCGGCGAAATCCTCAAGGTCGATATCGCCGTTCGGCGCCGATTTCACCACGACCACCTGCATGCCGCACATCTGGGCGGAGGCGGGGTTCGTGCCATGCGCGCTGACCGGGATCAGGCAGACATCGCGCTGATCGTCGCCATTGGCCCGGTGATAGGCCTGGATGGTCAGAAGCCCCGCATATTCCCCCTGGGCGCCGCTGTTGGGCTGCATCGAGAAGGCGTCATAGCCCGTGATCCGGCACAGCTTGTCGGTCAGGTCCGCGATCGCCTCATGATAGCCCGCCGCCTGGTCTGCGGGCGCAAACGGGTGCAGCGCGGCGAATTCGGGCCAGGTAATGGGCATCATCTCGGCCGCAGCGTTCAGCTTCATCGTGCAGCTGCCCAGCGGGATCATGGCCCGATCCAGTGCCAGATCGCGGTCCGACAGCCGCCGCATATAGCGCATCATCTCGGATTCGGCGCGGTTCATGTGGAACACCGGATGCGTCAGGTAGTCGCTGTCGCGCAGCAGCGCCTCGGGGATCGCGGGACGGGTCGCACAGCGGGCCTCATCATCGATGCCGAAGGCGTCCAGAAGCCGCGCGATCACGCCCGCATCGGTGGTCTCGTCGACGCTGATCCCGACGCGGTCGCGGCCCACCTTGCGCAGGTTGATCCCGCGCTGCACCGCCGCGGCCAGGATGCCCGCCTGGCCGACCCCGACCTTGACAGTGATCGTGTCGAAAAACGCGTCGGGCGCCACATCTGCCCCGGCGGCGCGCAGCGCATCGGCGATCGTGACCGCGTGCAGATGCACCCGCTGGGCGATCGCGCGCAGCCCGCGCGGGCCATGAAACACCGCGTAGAAGCCGGCCATCACCGCCAGCAGGGCCTGCGCGGTGCAGACATTGCTGGTCGCCTTCTCGCGCCGGATATGCTGTTCGCGGGTCTGCAGGCTCAGTCGATAGGCCTGATTGCCCGCGGCGTCGATGCTGACGCCCACGATGCGACCCGGCATCGCCCGCTTCAGCGCGTCGCGGCAGGACATGAAGGCGGCATGCGGCCCGCCATAGCCCATCGGCACGCCGAAACGCTGCGCCGAGCCCACCGCAATGTCCGCGCCCATCGCCCCCGGCTCCTTCAGCAGGCACAGCGCCAGCAGATCGGTCGCAACCACCGCCAGCGCCCCCGCCGCGTGCAGGGCTGCAATCTCGGGCGACAGGTCGCGGACATGGCCATAGGTGCCCGGATACTGGAAGATCGCCCCGAACACCGCCGACGCATCCAGATCGTCGATCGAGGCGCGGATGATCCTGATGCCGAGGGGCGCGGCCCGCGTCTCGATGACCGCGATGGTCTGCCGATGCAGGTCATGGGCCACGAAAAAGGCATCGGCCTTCGACTTCGACTGCCGGCGGGCCATCGCCATCGCCTCGGCGGCCGCGGTCGCCTCGTCCAGCAGGCTGGCATTGGCGACGGGCAGCCCGGTCAGGTCGGCGACCATCGTCTGATAGTTCAGCAAGGCCTCAAGCCGGCCCTGTGCGATCTCTGGCTGATAGGGCGTATAGGCCGTGTACCAGGCCGGATTCTCCAGGATGTTGCGCTGGATCGCGGGCGGCGTGACGGTGCCGTGGTAGCCCTGCCCGATCAGGCTCGTCATCACCCGGTTTCGACGCGCGACGCCTTCCATCCGCGCCAGCAGCGCAGCCTCCGACAGCGCCGGCCAGTCCAGCGGTTCGGCCTGGCGAATTGCCGCGGGCACCGTCTCGTCGATCAGCGCGTCCAGGCTATCGGCACCGACCGCCGCCAGCATGGCGGCCATCTCGTCCGGCGAGGGGCCGATATGGCGGCGATTCGCGAAATCATCGGGATTGTAGTCGCTCGGGGTCCAGGGGCTCATGCGGAAATCCATCGTCGCTGCGGAACAGGAACCGGTCGCCTGCCCCATCTTCTGTGCACAAATATCCTCGGGGGGTCCGGGGGGCGAAGCGCCCCCGGCCATCGCCGGGCCTCGGGCCCGGCACCGGGTCAGCCGATCAGGGCCTGATAGGCGGCCTCGTCCATAAAGTCGCCCAGTTCGGTGCCCTCGGCGGGGCGGATCCGAAAGAACCACGCGGCCATCGGGTCGTCGTTCACGACACCGGGGTTGTCGGCCAGATCGGCATTGACCGCGGTGATGACGCCGGCCACCGGCGCGGTGATGTCGGATGCCGCCTTCACGGATTCGATCACCACCACCTCCTCGCCCGCCGCGACCTCGCGGTCGGTGTCGGGCAGTTCGATGAACACCACATCGCCCAGCTGTTCACTGGCATGTCTGGTGATGCCGACCACGATCTCGTCGCCATCGGCGCGCAACCATTCGTGGTCCTCGGTATATTTCAGCATGGTGGTCCTCAGCGCTTGTAGGAGGGGGTGATGAAGGGCAGCGGCACGACCGTCACCGGCAGGCGCCGGCCGCGCAACTCGGCGTGAAGCGTGGTGCCGTCCGGGATCTCGGCGGGCAGGCGGGCCATCGCGACCGGCCCGCCGACCGAGGGGCCGAAACCGCCCGAGCTGACCGTCCCGACGGGCGCGCCCGCCGTTGCTTCGGCGAAGATCTCGACTCCCTCGCGGATCGGGGCCCGTCCCTCGGGGCGCAGCCCGCGCCGCAGCACTGACGGATGGCCCAATTCGGGCAGGATGACCGCCTCGCCCGGAAAGCCGCCGGCCCGCGCCCCACCGCTGCGGCGCAGCTTCGGGATCGACCAGCCAAGCGCGGCGGCTGCGGGCGTGACGTCGCGATCCATGTCATGGCCGTAAAGCGGCATCCCCGCCTCCAGCCTCAGGCTGTCGCGGGCGCCAAGACCCACCGGGGCCACCCGCGGATCGTCCAGCAGACGTTCGGCGAATTCGGTGATCCGCGCCCCGGGGACCGAGATCTCGAAGCCGTCCTCGCCCGTGTAGCCCGACCTCGAGATCCACAGCTCGCCCCCCTCCCACGCAAGGCTGCGGCTGTCCATGAAGCGCATCCCGGCCGAAGCGGGCAGCAGGCCGGCCAGCACCGCCGCGGCCTCGGGGCCTTGCAGCGCAATCAGGCCGCGATCGCTGACCGGCAGGATCTCGACCTCGGCCAGCTGGCGCAGATGCGCGATGTCCCGATCGGCGCAGGCCGCGTTCACGACCAGCAGGAAATGGTCGCCACGATGGGCGAACATCAGGTCGTCAAGGATGCCGCCCGTCTCGGTCGTGAACAGCCCGTAGCGTTGCCGACCCTCGGCCAGTCCCAGCACATCGGCGGGAATCAGCCGTTCCAGCGCTCGCGCCGCGGTCTCGATCGCGCCATCGCGGGGCCGGACCAGAACCTGGCCCATATGGCTCACATCGAACAGCCCGGCATGGGCGCGGCAGTGCAGATGCTCACCCAGCACGCCCATCGGATAGTGCACGGGCATCGCCCATCCGGCGAAGGGCACCATGCGGGCACCCCGGGCGACATGCAGGTCGTAAAGCGCTGTGCGACGCAAATCCTCGGCCATGCGGCCTCCTTCGGGTCTGGCCGGTGGTCCGGCATCGGTGGCACGGGCGGCCTTGCCCGCGAATCGATGCCCCCTCTGTCCGTGCCCGCCAGGGCGCCTGAGATCGTTATCCCTTCGGCGGACCGGTTGCCGGCCACTCTCCAGAGTTCAGTCGGATGACGGTCCTTTTGCCTGAGAGTTCGCCGGGGCGGCTGCTCCTTCGGCACCGGCCCGCAGGGCCGGCTTCTCCCGAAATCCTTGCCCGACTGCTAGCCGCGCCACGCGCGCAAGGCAAGCCTTTTGTCGCAGGCCGATGCCGGATGGTCGCAAGCGGATCGCGGCAGCGCCCCCGCTCGGCGAGCCTGACTAGCCGCGCGGAAAGACGAAGACCCGGTCGCGCCGCAGCATCAGCCACATCGGCGTGCCCGCGGGCGGCAGGAACACCCCCGGCACCGTCGCGCTCAGGCCGATGGCGCCCGGATCGGTCGCGAATTCGACCAGCGATTCGCGGCCCAGGTACCGTGCCCGGACGACCCGCGCGAGGGCCGCAGTGCCGTTCTCGGTCGTCGGCGCGGGTCCCTGCCCTGCGCGGTCAAAGTCGATCCGCAGATGCTGGGGGCGAATGACGATCTCGACCTCGCTGCCATCGGGGAGGCCGGGGGTCAGGAATTCCCCGAACGGCGTGTCGGTCAGCGCGCCGCGGACCCGCCCGGTCAGCACGTTGATGTCGCTGAAGAACGCGGCGGCCTGCCGGTCCACCGGCGCATTGTAGAGGTTGTAGGGCGCGCCCTGCTGGACAATGCGACCAGCGCGCATCAGCAGGATCTGGTCGGCCATGCGCATCGCCTCGACCGGCTCATGCGTCACCAGAAGGACCGCCGTGCCCTCGTCCTTCAGCAGGGACAACGTGTCGTCACGGATGCCGTCGCGCAGCCGTTCGTCCAGCCCGCTGAACGGTTCGTCCATCAGCAGAACCCTCGGCCGTGGCGCCAGGGCGCGGGCCAGCGCGATGCGCTGCTGCTCGCCGCCGGACAATTCATGCGGAAAGCTGTCGCGATGCCGGCTCATCCGCACCCGGTCCAGCAGTTCGGCGACCCGGTCCCGGTGGGCGGCGTGACCGCCCGGCAGCCCGAAGGCCACGTTCTCGCTGACCGGAAGATGCGGGAACAGCGCGAAATCCTGAAACATCATGCCGATGGCGCGGCGCTCGGGGGGGATGCGGAATTGCGTGTCGCAGACCAGCCGGCCGTCGACATGGATGCTGCCGCTGTCCTGCATGTCCACCCCGGCCACGATCCGCAGGATGGTCGACTTGCCGCAGCCTGACGGGCCCAGCAGGCAGGCGACCTCGCCGGCCTCGATGCGGAAGGACACGTCATTGACGACCCGCAGGCGGTCAAAGCTGCGGATCAGATGCCTGACCTCCAGTCGCGCGGGTGTGGTCACGTCTTGCCCGATGCTTTTGGTTTGGTTTTGCCTGCCCTAGCAGCCGGTCGGCAGGGCCGCAACCTCCTCGGCCGGCATCCAGCCGTGCAGGGGCGCGAGATCCGGCAGGCGCGCAGCCCAGACCGCCCCGCCCCCGGCGGGCTGGTCGTGCTGCCGCCCGGGTCGCAGGCCGGCCACCGCACACCAGATCAGGGTCCCGATTCCGCCATGCCCGACGATCAGCAGATCGCCTCGTCCCTGCGCCGCAACATGGCGCCGCAGGGCTCGCATGCCGCGGGCGGCGACGTCAGTCGCGGCTTCCCAGCCATCGGCGCGCGCCTCGGGACACGCAAAGAACGCATCGGCCAGCGCCTCGTGACGCGGCATCGGAACGTAGCCGGTGGCACTTCGGTCGATCTCGTCCAGATCCGCGTCGATGACCGGGGTGATGCCGGAGGCCGCCCCCAGGATGGCAGCGGCCTCGCAGGCCTTCGTCTCGCTGCTGGTCAGGATGGCCGTCGTGTCACCAAGCCACGCCGAGCCGCACAGGGCCAGCATCCGGCCGCGACCCGTCTCGGACAGGGACCAGCGCGGCACCGGGATTGCCGGATCGATCGTCACCTGCGGATGGCTGAGATAGCGCAGGACGCCGCCTGTCACATCGTCACGTTCACGGCGCCGCCGTCCAGAAGGATGTTCTGCCCCACGATGAAGCGCGCCTGCTGGCTGCACAGGAATGCGCAGGTGGCGCCGAAATCCTCGGCCGTTCCATAGATGCCGGCCGGGATTGCCGCCTGGCGCTGTCGCCGCGCGGCCTCGATGTCGATGCCCTGAGCGGCCGACACCGCCTTGTCGAGGCTGTCGGCGCGATCGGTGGCGTGGATGCCCGGCAGCAGGTTGTTGACGCAGACCCCGCGCCCTGCCACCTGCCGCGACATGCCGGCGACGAAGCCGGTAAGCCCGGTGCGGGCGGTGTTGGACAGCCCCAGCACCGGGATCGGGGACCGCACGGCCTGCGAGGTGATGTTGACGACGCGCCCCCAGCCCCGGCCCATCATGGCGGGAACCAGCGCCTGCATCAGCGCAACCGCCGAAAGCAGGTTGGCGTCAAGCGCCCTGATGAAGTCGTCGCGGCTCCAGTCGGTCCAGCTTCCGGGCGGCGGGCCGCCGGCATTGTTCACCAGGATGTCGGCCTGCCCCAGCGCGTCCAGAACCCGGCGGCGGCCATCCTCGGTGGTGATGTCCGCGGCCACCGGCGTGACACTGACGCCGAACCGTCGGGCGATCTCCTCGGCGGTGCGGGTGATGTCAGCCTCGGTCCGGCTGTTGATCACCAGATCGACGCCGGCCTCGGCCAGCGCCTCGGCGCAGCCGCGCCCCAGCCCCCTCGATGCGGCGCAGACCAGCCCGCGCTTGCCCCTGATGCCCAGATCCATCCTGCAGCCTCCTCGTTGCGTTGCCGACAGGAAAGGCGCGGCAGGACCGGATGTCAAACAGGCCCTTCGCCGGCCCGACCGCCGCGCGCCGCAGTCGATCAGACCGTCGCGGCCTCGCGGATCGCGCGAATGTTGTCGCCATAGACCGCGGGCTGCCCGACCGAGCCGCCGCGAAACACCGCCGAACCCGCCACCAGCACATCGGCGCCGGCCTTCGCGACAAGCGGGGCGGTATTCGGGTCGATGCCGCCATCGACCTGGATATGGATCGGCCGGTCGCCGATCATCCCGCGCAGCCGGGCGACCTTGTCGATCTGGCTGTGGATGAACTTCTGCCCGCCGAAGCCGGGATTGACCGTCATCACCAGAACCATGTCGCACAGGTCGAGCAGGTAATCCACCGCCTCCAGCGGCGTGCCGGGGTTCAGGGCGATCCCGGCCTTCTTGCCGGTTGCGCGGATCGCCTGCAGCGTGCGGTGCGGATGCGGGCCGGCCTCGACATGGGCGGTAATCATGTCCGCGCCCGCCTCGGCATAGGCGTCGATATAGGCATCCACCGGCGCAATCATCAGATGCACGTCCATGAAGGTGGTGACATGCGGCCGGAACGCCTTCACGGCGGGCGGGCCGAAGGTCAGGTTGGGGACGAAATGCCCGTCCATCACATCGACATGCACCCAGTCAGCGCCCTGATCCTCGATGGCGCGGATCTCGCGCCCGAAATCGGCGAAATCGGCGGACAGGATCGAGGGCGCGATCCTGATCTTGCGGTCGAATGTCATGTCGAAACACCTCGCTTCACTCGGCGGCCTGGCTCGCCCCCGCCTGCCCCGTCGCACGGTCGACGTCAAGCCCGCCGCGGAACACCCGGCTGGAGCGCAGGTCGGCTTCGGTGATCGTGGACAAGGTGTCGGCGTCGATGGGCCCGCGCGCCTCGTTGAACAGCCGGTTCGCCTGCCGCAACCGGGCCCGGTCCAGCGCGTTGCGGATCGAGCGCGCATTGGCGAAATGCGGCTGGCCGCGCCGCGCCGGAATATACTCCGACATCGCCCGCCGCGCCGCCTCGTCGAGGCGGTAGTTCTGCTGGTCCAGCATCCGTTCGGCGATCGTCAGCAATTCCGCATCGCCATAGTCCGGGAATTCGATGTGATGGGCAATGCGCGACCGGAAACCCGGATTGGAAGCAAAGAACCGGTCCATCCGGTCGGCATAACCGGCCAGGATCACCACCAGATCGTCCCGGTTGTTCTCCATCACCTGCAACAGGATCTCGATCGCCTCCTGCCCGTAATCGCGCTCGTTCTCGGGGCGGTAGAGATAATAGGCCTCGTCGATGAACAGCGCGCCGCCCATCGCCTTCTTCAGCACCTCCTTGGTCTTGGGCGCGGTGTGGCCAATATACTGGCCGACCAGATCGTCGCGTGTCACCGTCACCAGATGGCCCTTGCGCACATAACCAAGCCGGTGCAGCAGGTCGGCCATCTTCAGCGCCACGGTCGTCTTGCCGGTCCCGGGATTGCCGGTGAAGGACATGTGCAGGGTCGGCGCACCGGTCGCCAGCCCCATCCGCCTCCGGGCCTGGTCCACCAGCAAAAGCGCCGCCGTCTCGCGGATCCGCGATTTCACCGGCGCCAGCCCGATCAGGGTGCGGTCCAGTTCCTCCAGCACCTCGCGAACGCCGCTGTCCTCGAAGGCGGCGGCCAGATCGACATGGGTCGGGCGGGGCTCTTCCATGGTCACCTCCTCGCAGGGGGCAATGCCGCCCGCTTGCCTTGGCGAAAATATCCTCGGGGGGTCCGGGGGGCGAAGCGCCCCCGGCCTTCCGCCGTCGCGCGGGCGGCGCGGCGGCGACAGCCCACCGCGCAACGGGCTCACGCGTAGCGCGCCCCCTCGGGTTCGCGCATCGCATAGCTTTCGATGGTATAGCGGACCAAGCGGCCCTCGCCTTCCTGCCGCACCACGCGGAAGCCCGGCTCGTCGGCGGGGCGGTTGACGATGAAGCTCATCCGGATCGATTCCCAGCCCGGCGAGGAGTCGAAGGCGATGACGCGGATATACGTGCCGCCATGTTCCTTGCGGCACTCGTTGACTTCGAAAACCACCGCGGCGGCATCCGGGTTGTCGAACATCGGATGGCCCCACATTTCCCAGTAGGTGTTCCGGGGATGCGGATCGTCGGTGTATTCGACCGACACCGCCCAGCCATTGTCGATGGCATACTGGGCCTGCACGCGGATGTCGTCATCGGTCAGGTCGGGCAGAAAGCTGAATTGTCCCTGGCGCAGTTTCATGGCGTCTCTCCTCACGCGGACACTTCGGGGGTCGGGGCGAAATCGGGGGCGTCGGTCGAGGCATAGTTGAACGACACGTCCTTCCAGACATCCAGCGCCTGTTTCAGCGGGGTGCAGGTCCGGGCCGCGTCGCGCAGGATGTCCTCGCCCTCGTTCCAGATGTCGCGGCCGGCATTGCGGGCAAAGACCATCGCCTCCAGCGCGACCCGGTTGGCCTGCGCGCCGGCCGCGATCCCGTGCGGGTGGCCGATCGTGCCGCCGCCGAATTGCAGCACGACATCCTCGCCCAGATAGGTCAGCAGCTGGTGCATCTGCCCGGCATGGATGCCGCCCGAAGCCACCGGCATCATCTTGTTCAGGCTGGCCCATTCCTGGTCGAAGAAGATCCCGTTCTCCAGCGCCGTCGGATTCCGTTCCTCGCGGAAGATGTCGTAATAGCCCTTCGTCGTGGCAGGGTCGCCCTCCAGCTTGCCGACGACGGTGCCGGCATGCAGGTGATCGACGCCCGCCAGCCGCATCCACTTGGCGATCACGCGGAAGCTGACGCCGTGGCTGCGCTGGCGGGTATAGGTGCTGTGGCCGGCGCGGTGCAGGTGCAGGATCATGTCGTTGTCGCGCGCCCATCTGGCCATCGACTGGATCGCGGTATAGCCGATCACCAGGTCGATCATGACGATCACCGAGCCCAGGCTTTTGGCGAAGTCGGCGCGGGCATACATTTCCTGCATCGTGCCCGCGGTGACGTTCAGATAGGTGCCCTTGACCTCTCCGGTGGCCGCGCTGGCGCGGTTCACCGCCTCCATGCAGTAGAGGAACCGGTCGCGCCAATGCATGAAGGGCTGGCTGTTGATGTTCTCGTCATCCTTGGTGAAGTCGAGGCCCCCCTTCAGCGCCTCATAGACGACACGGCCGTAATTGCGCCCCGACAGGCCCAGCTTGGGTTTCACCGTCGCGCCCAGCAGCGGCCTGCCATAGCAGTTCAGCCGTTCGCGTTCGACGACGATGCCGGTGGCGGGGCCCTGGAAGGTCTTCACATAGGCGACGGGCAGGCGCATGTCCTCGAGCCGCAGCGCCTTCAGCGGCTTGAAGCCGAAGACATTGCCGATGATCGAGGCCGTCAGGTTTGCGATGCTGCCCGGCTCGAACAGGTCGAGGTCGTAGGCGATATAGGCAAAGAACTCGCCCTCGCTGTTGGGGACCGGATCGACGCGGTAAGCCTTGGCGCGGTATTTCTCGCAGGCGGTCAGCCGGTCGGTCCAGACCACGGTCCAGGTCGCGGTGCTGCTTTCTCCGGCCACCGCCGCCGCCGCCTCGACCGCGTCCACGCCGTCCTGCGGGGTGATGCGGAACAGCGCGATCACGTCGGTGTCCTTGGGCTCGTAGTCGGGTTCCCAATAGCCCATCTGGGCGTATTTCATCACCCCGGCCGAATACCGCTTCTTGGCGTCCGTCACGGTCTTGTTGGACATCTCGTTCATCTCGTTCCTCCTGTCAGGCGGCTTGTGCGCCGGTGATGGCCGGGTCCAACGCCCCCGACGCATAGCGTTTGGCCATCTCGTCCATGGCGATGACCCTGATCTTGCTGGCGTGCCCCGCCGTTCCGAAGCGTTCGAACCGGTCGCGGCACAGCGCCGTCAGCTCGTTCATCGCGGGGATCATGAACTTGCGCGGATCGAACTCGTCGGGGCGGTCGCGGGCGACCTTGCGGAAATGCCCGGCCATCGCCATCCGGCAATCGGTGTCGATATTGACCTTGCGCACGCCCATCCGGATGCCGCGTTCGATTTCCTCGACCGGCACGCCCCAGGTCTGCGGCATCTCGCCGCCCGAGGCGTTGATCAGGTCCTGCAGATGCTGCGGCACCGAGGACGAGCCGTGCATCACCAGATGCGTGCCGGGCAGGCGGGCATGGATCGCCTCGATCACGTGCATCGCCAGGATCTCGCCATCGGGCTTGCGCGAGAACTTGTAGGCCCCGTGGCTGGTGCCGCAGGCGATGGCCAGCGCGTCGCAGCCGGTGGCGCGGACGAAATCCACCGCCTCGTCGGGATCGGTCAGCAACTGGCCGGGGTCCAGCTTGCCCTCGGCGCCCGATCCGTCCTCGGCGGCGGCCTCGCCGGTTTCGAGGCTGCCCAGAACACCCAGCTCGCCTTCGACCGAGGCGCCGACGGCATGCGCCGCCTCGGCCACCTTGGCCGTCACCGCCACATTGTAGGCGAAATCGGCGGGCGTCTTCATGTCCTCGTGCAGCGAGCCATCCATCATCACCGAGGTAAAGCCGTAGCGGATCGCGGACATGCAGGTGGCCAGGTTGTTACCGTGATCCTGATGCAGGCAGATCGGCACGCCGGGGTTCATCTCGGCCAGCGCCTCGACCATGCGGCGCAGCATGATGTCGCCGGCATAGGACCTCGCGCCCCGCGACGCCTGCAGGATCACCGGCGCGTCCACGGCGGCGGCGGCCTTCAGGATCGCCAGCCCCTGCTCCATGTTGTTGATGTTGAAGGCGGGCACCCCATAGCCGTGCTCGGCTGCGTGATCCAGAAGCTGTCTGAGGGTGATCAGCATGGGTCTCCTCCCGTTCAGGCGCGTTTCGATTCGGCGATCAGCCGCAGGATCATCGGCGTCAGGATCAGCTGCATGGCCAGGTCCATCTTCGGCCCCGGAATGACGATCGAGTTCGCGCGGCTCATCCAGGACCTCTGGATCATCGAGGTGAGGTAGGGAAAGTCGATGCCGCGCGGGTTGCGAAAGCGGATCACGACCAGGCTTTCATCGGCCGTCGGGATCCAGCGGGCGATGAAGGGGTTCGAGGTGTCGACCACCGGCACCCGCTGGAAGTTGATGTCGGTCTGGGTGAATTGCGGGCAGATGCAATGCACATAGGCGTGCATCCGGCGCAGGATCACATCGGTGACCGCCTCGGTGGTGTAGCCGCGGCTGGCCTTGTCGCGGTGGATCTTCTGGATCCATTCCAGATTGACCACCGGTACCACGCCGATCTTCAGGTCCGCCAGTGCGGCGAGGTTGACCTGCTGATTGGCGACCGCGCCGTGCAGTCCCTCGTAGAACAGCAGGTCGCTGCCATCCTCGAAGGGCGCCCAGCCGGTGAAGGTGCCGGGCGCCGCGCCATAGCGTTCGGCCTCGGCGTCGTCATGGACGTAATGCCGGGTCTCGCCGGTGCCGGTCTCGCCATAGGTGCGAAAGATGCTTTCCAGCCGTTCCAGTTCATTCGCCTCATAGCTGAAATGGCTGAAGGTGGCGTCGCCCTCGGCCAGCCGCTGCGCCAGTTCGGCCTTCATCGCGGCGCGGTCGTAACGGTGAAAGGCGTCACCCTCGATGCTGACGGCCTTGATGCCCTCGCGGCGGAAGATCTGGTCGAAGGTCGCCTTGACCGTCGTGGTGCCGGCGCCAGACGAGCCGGTGACCGAGATGATGGGATGCTTCTTGCTCATGTCATCCTCAGGCGCGAAACAGGCCGCGATTGCCGAACAGTGCCGAGACCTCGGATTCGGGCAGATCGTGGTAGGTGGCGACGCGGTCGACCTTCTCGGCCGAGCCGAAGACAAGGGGCGTGCGTCCGTGCAGGCTGGCGATGCGGCGATCCAGGATCGACAGCGCGCCGTCGCTGGCCCGGCCGCCGGCCTGTTCGATCAGCAGGGCGATCGGGGCGCATTCATGCAGCATCCGCAGCCGGCCCTCTTCGTGTCCGGGCCGTGCATCCGCCGGATAGAGAAAGATCCCGCCCCGCATCAGGATGCGATGCGCCTCGGCAACGAGGCTGGCGATCCAGCGCATGGTGAAGTTCTGTGCCCGCGGCCCCTCGGTGCCGGCGACGCAATCGTCGATATAGGCCCGGATCGGGCGCGGCCAGTGGCGATAGTTCGAGGCGTCGATGGCGAACTCGAACGAACAGTCCGGCATGGTGAGGCGCGGATCGATCAGATCGAAGCAGTCGGTGTCGGGATTGAGGCCATAGGCCTGAACCCCGTCGCCAAAGCTGACCATCAGCCAGCAGCGTGGCCCGTAGATGATGTAGCCGCCGCCAATCATCTCGCGTGCCGGTCGCAGGAAGCTTGCGGCCGCATCGGCTTCGGCCGGAAAGATCGCGAAGATCGTGCCGATGGCCACATTGGTGTCGATGTTCGATGAGCCGTCCAGCGGGTCCAGCGCCAGCGCGTATCGCCCGTCCGTCTGAATCGCCATCGGCTGCTGCTTGTCCTCGGTGGCGAACCAGCGCAGGCCGGCGTCCCGCAATGCATCGCGAAACAGCGCCTCTGCATGACGGTAAAGCCGGTCATGGCTGTCGGCACCCCCGTCCAGCCCGGCCGCGTCGCCGATGCCCGCTCCGCCGCGACGGATCGCCGTCGCCAGCGCCGCCGCCCCGCGGGCGATGGCCCGCATCAGCGGTTGCAGCTCTGCGGAAAAATGCGTCGTGTCGATGCTTGGCGCGGTCATCGGCCCCTCCCCAGGCGTCAACACGGCATGGGACTAGCTTGACAGGCGTGAACGTTCCGGAAAATTTAATAAACGGGAATTTTGCTTCAGGAACGCTGAAGATGCGGATGGATGCGATCACACTGCGGCAGCTGCGCAGCCTGCGCGCCGTGGCCGAGACGGGCAGCCTGACGGCGGCCGCGGCGGCGCTTGGCCTGACGCCGCCCGCGATCCACAGCCAGCTGCGCGGACTCGAGGATCTGGCCGGCTGCACCCTGGTCGAGCGTGGCGAGCATGGCGCCTTCGGGCCGACTGCCGAGGGGCGCGCGATGCTGATGGCCGAGGCCGAGATCGCCACCGCCCTGTCGCGTGCGGGCCGCGAGATCGAGGCGCTGCGACTGGGCCGCAGTGGCACCGTCGTCCTGGGGGTCGTCTCGACCGGCAAGTATTTCGCGCCCTTCCTTGTCGCGCAGCTGCTGCGTCTGCTGCCCGATGTCGAGGTGACGCTGCGGATCGGCAACCGCGACGCGATCATCGCGGCGCTGGCCGGAAACGAGCTGGACCTGGCGATCATGGGGCGTCCGCCGCGCGAGCCGGCGGTCCTTGCCGATCCGATCGGCCCGCACCCCCACATCATCATCGCCGCTCCTGACCATCCGCTGGCACGGCAGGACCCGGTGCTGCCCGGCGATTTGCTGGCGGAAACCTTCCTGTCGCGCGAGGAGGGGTCGGGCACGCGCATCCTGATGACGCGGCTTCTGGACCGGCTGGGCGAGGGCACGCCGTGGCGCGCCGTCGAGATGGGCACCAACGAGACCATCAAGCAGGCGGTCATCGCCGGGCTGGGAATCGCGCTGATCTCGCAGCATACGGTGACCGAGGAACTGCGCGCCGGCCGGCTGGTGGCATTGCAGGCGATCGGCCTGCCGATCCAGCGGAGCTGGTATCTGCTGCGCCGGTCCGACCGGCGCCTGTCGCCGGCGACCGGACGCGTCCAGCACGAGATCGTCCAGTTGCGCGGCAGCTTCCTGCCCGTGATCTGATGGCCGGCGCAGGCCGTCCGCACCATTCCCCGGCGCGCCTGTCCGCAGGACGGGCCACCACGTGACGCGGAACCGGCGCCCCCCCCCCAGTGCCGCCCCGTCCTGCACCGCCGCGATGGGGCCGGCCTCGGCCTGCCCCGGCTCAGCCGGGTTCGCGCAGCGCGCTGACCTCGCTGGCCGGAGCCGAACTGCCACCCTCGAAGATCAGCTCGATGCCATTGCTGCCAGTGGCAGCCTCGATGATCCGGGCATAGACGCCGACCTCGTCCTCGGCGATCACCTCACCGTTGCGACTGCTTTCGATGACGAAGGAATACTGCCCGTCCGGCAGCTTGGTGCCGGTGTCGTCGCGCCCGAACCAGTCGATCTGGCCGGCGCCGGGGCCGATCTCCTCGCGCGATATCTCGCGCCCGGCCGCATTGCGCGCGACCAGCACCACGCTGTCGGCCGCCGGTTCCGGGCGGACATCCAGCGTCAGGGCCGTGTCGCCGAACCACACCGGCTCTGTTGTGCGACCCTCCTTGCCGATCCAGTCCGCCATCTGTCCCAGCCCGCCACCGCCAAGCTGCGCGATCATCTGGTTCAGCAGCTTGTTGGTCTGGGCTTGCTGCTCAACCCCCGAGAAGGTGGCCAGCTGCACCGCGAATTCGGTGCCTTCCATGGGGTTCAGCGGATCCTGGTTCTTCAGCTGTGCGGTCAGCATCTTCAGGAAGGTGTTGAAATCGGCATTGCTGCCGGCCGTCGCCGTTGCGGTGGTCGCGGCGGCGGTGGTTGCGGCAGAACTGCCAAGCGCGGGAATCATCTTCGCTCCTTTCACAATCTCATGTCGAGCCGCCGGTCGCCCGGGATCCAGCGTCCGGGCATCGCCACGGCGTGGATGGTCGTCAGCGCCCGCATGTCGGGCAAACCCTCGGGCAGGTCATCAGGCAGGTCGCGATCATCGGGCGCCGCGTCGCGCCCGCGCTCCTCGCGGAAATCGAACGCGGCGCCCTCGAGGCCGGCCTCCCCGAAATGCTGGGTCAGCAGGCCGACATTGCGCCGCAGAAGATCCATCACCTCCGGCCTCTCGACCCAGACCGTGACCTGGGCCGCGCGCTCGGCGCCGGTCACGACCAGCCGCACACGGCCCAACTCCTCGGGCGACAGTGCAATCTCGAGACGGTCACCCTTCATGGCGACGACAGCATCGGCAATCTGCCGCAGGACCGGCTGCGCATGCAGCGCGATCGGCCGCGCCTCGGTTCCGGCCGCGATCGGTTGCGCCGGATGGCCGGCGCGAATCGGCGCCGCCGGGATCGCAAGCTCGTCGAGCGCCACCTTGGCCGCCTTCTCCACGCCCCCCGCCGCCTCTGCCTGGGCGCCTGACGCTTCCGCGATCGACACCTTGGGCAGCAAGCCGGTCTCTGATGGGGCGACGGCAGGCTTGGCCGGAGGCAGGGCGCCGTCCTCGAGGATCGCCGGCGGGCCAGCGTCGGCCGCTTCCGCCGAACCATGCATCGCGTCGGCGCCCCTGGCCAGCCGAAGCGCGACGGCCAACCGGTCGATGCCGCGCGCGCCGGCCTCATCTGTGCCAGCCGGCGCAGGCTCGGCCTCGGACAGCGCGCCGCTGATGCCGGACCACGCCTCGAGCAGTTGTTCCAGAGGATCGACGGGACGGGCTGTTCGGGTATCCTCCGGCGCCGCATCGTCGGTCCCGTCCTCCGAGGCGGCAATGTCGGGCGCCGCTTGCACTTCCTCGACCTCGACCGCTGCGACTCCCTCGGGCGTCATCGCCGCGCCGGCCGCATCGACCGACCCTTCGAACTCGGCCGCCGCGGCCGGATCGGCCGGGACGGATTCGGCTTTTCGCGGCGCGGCGGGGTCAGCCGAATGTTCAAGATGCAGGCTGTTTAACACTGAACTGTTCATGATCCATGCCCTTCGGATGAGACATAGATAAATGATAATCCTTACCAATTATTTACCGATGCCGCTTAAATTCAGAAGAACTGATGAAGTCGGAGACCCGTCATGCAGATCACCCCACCCTCCACCATCGCCGCAGCGCCGCGGGCGACGCCCGCCATCGCCGATCAGCTCGAGCGGGCATTCCTCGAGGAGATGCTTAAGTATTGCGGTCCACGCGCGGTTGACGGCGCCTTTTCCGGCGGCGCTGGCGAATCGCAATTCGCAAGCTTTCTCACCCGCGAACATGCCGCCATCATGGCCGGCAAGATGGATCTGGGCTTTGCGGGCATGCTTGGCGAGGCTGTGCGATGATCGCGCGGCTTCGCGACAGGCTCGCCGCCGTTCGGTCGGCCATCGTCGCCGGGGATCCGTCCCGAACGATGGACGCGATCGAGGAATTCGTCGCGCTGGCGCGCAAGAAGGGGCTCGAGCCGGCGGACAAGGCACGGCTTGACGCCGAACTGGTCGAACTGCGCGTCCTTGCCGAGGCGTCGATGAAGGGGGCTCGGCAGGCACTGGACGAGATTCAGGCCATCGTGGCGGCGGCGCGCAGCCTGCAGACCTATGATGACCGGGGGTGCCGGCAGGTTGCGTCGACGGCCGCACCCGCGCCGCACCGATTTTGAATAAAATGCGCGGCGATGCGCGTTTGAGCGGATGAACCGAATTCACTATTTGTAAATCGCCAGCCTTTAGAGAGTTGGAAGCACGCAGAAACGTGCAGGGCAAATCCGCCCGTCCGGTCAGAAGGCCATGTGTTGCAATCAAGGGCGTAAAGCGCCCCCATTCATGGAGGACAACATGTCCAGCATCCTGACCAACAACGGCGCCATCGTCGCCCTGCAGACCCTGAAGGCGATCAATGCCGGCCTGAACAAGGCGCAGTCCGAGATCTCGACGGGCAAGGCGATCGCCAACGCCCAGGACAACTCGGCGATCTGGGCGATCTCCAAGGTGATGGAGACCGACCAGGCCGCGTTCAAGACCATCCAGAGCGGTCTGAACGTCGCCGAAGCGACCGTCGCCACGGCCCGCACCGGCGCAGAACAGGTGACCGATCTCCTGAAGGAGATGAAGAACCTGGCGCTGAATGCCGGCACGGACGGCTTCGACTACGACAAGGTCGAAACCGACATCGCTGCAAAGATGGAGCAGATCACCGCGATCGTGTCGGGCACGCAGATGAACGGCGTCAACCTGCTCAGCACCAACGGCATCGACGGCGGCGCGACCTTCACCGTTCTGGCCTCGCTGGATCGTGTCGTCGCGACGGCTGCCACGACGGCGAACACCATCGTTGTCGACTCGGTCGACTTCGAGGCCGACATCGTCGGCGGCACGAGGACCACGATCACGGACCGCGCCTCCGCCGAGACGGCGGTCGGTGACCTCGAGGCGCTGATCGAAATCGCCGTGAACGGCGCGGCGGCCCTGGGTTCGTCGGGCAAGCGCATCGCGGATCAGTCGAACTTCGTCGGAAAGCTGGCGGACTCGCTGAAAGCGGGGATCGGCTCGCTTGTCGACGCCGACATGGAAGAGGCCTCGGCCCGTCTGCAGGCCCTGCAGACGCAGCAGCAACTGGGCATCCAGGCTCTGTCGATCGCCAACCAGGCGCCGTCGTCGATCCTGGCCCTGTTCCGCTGATAAGACCATGGGGCGCCGACAGGCGCCCCATTCTTCCCACACCACACTGTATCGGGAACCACGACATTGAATGCGGTAACACCCTTGTCTGAGAACGGATACGGCGCCAATGCGGTGCGCAACGCGCGCGATGCCGAATATGACGTCATCTCCCGGGTCACCCGATTGCTTCGACAGTCCGATCGCGCGGGCCGGACCGGCGAGGCGATCACTGCGGTCCACCGGAACAACGAGCTTTGGACTTTGCTTGCGACCGACCTCGCGGACCCGGGCAATTCGCTTCCGGATCAGACCAAGGCGGGACTCATCTCGCTGGCGTCCTTCGCGATCCGTCACGGACATGCCGTCCTGTCGGGCGAGGCGACGACCGACGCACTGATCGATATCAACATGGCGATCATGAAGGGCCTGCGCGGCGAGGTCGGAGCATGAGCGGCCTTGTCCTCAAGCTCGCACCCAACGAGCGCGTCCTGATCAACGGAGCGGTCATCGAGAACGGCGACCGCCGCTCCAGGATCTCCATCAAGACGCCAAACGTTCACGTCCTGCGTCTGCGTGATGCGATCCACCCCGACAGTGCAAAAACACCGGTGGCTCGCGCATGCTACATTGCGCAACTGATCCTGTCAGGAGACGCCGAGCCGGCGGAAGGGAGACGACAGCTTGTCGTCGCGATCGAGCAGCTGAGTCAGGTGTTCGACGATCGCGACAGTCGCCAGATCATCTCAGCGGCAACCACGTCCGCTCTGGACGGAAACTCCTATCAGGCGTTGCGACGGCTTCGCGAGCTTCTGCCGCGTGAAGCCAGACTGTTCGCGGCGCGCCAACAGTGAGGTGACCCCATGACGGCGTCGATTGCAATTGGTATCGGCGGTTTGCCGGGATGGCAAATCCTCCGAAACATTGAGGCTCGGCAGATTGACGCAGTGGCGAGAGATCCCCTTGTTGCACGGTCAACCGCCCATTTTCGCGAGCAGATCGGATCGATCCAGAGCGCCGCAGATCTTGTGAAGGATTACCGGCTGCTGTCGGTCGCGCTTCGGGCCTACGGCCTCGAGGAAGATCTCGCAAGCAAAGCCTTCGTCCAGAAGGTGCTTGAGTCGGACGTGAAGGACGATACCTCCCTCGTCAACAGGCTCAGCGACAAGCGCTATCTGCGACTCGCGGCCGCATTCGGGTTCGGAAATCGCGAAAGGGCCAGCACAACGCTCGGCGAACGGGTGTCGGAAGCCTGTATACAGCGAGAATTTGAGCGTCGCGTCGGCGAAGGCGACGAAAACCTGCGCCTCGCCCTGAATGCAAGGCGTGAACTTGAGCAAATGTCAGGACGCGACTCTTCCGACCGAACCTTGTGGTACGAAGTGCTCGGCAACCCGCCTCTCCGCAAAGTATTCGAAGGCGCGTTTGGCTTCGGAAACTCCTATGGAAAGCTGCCCATCGACCGGCAACTGGACGAATTTATGAAGTCGTCAGAGCGTCTGCTTGGGAGTGCGTCCTTCACCGAGATTGCGAGTCAGCTAGGCGCGGATAAACTACTCCGAAGCTTTCTGGCAAGATCGCAACTGGCTACGGGCGCAATACGGAACCGCTACAGTGCCGCCTTGACGCTTTTGTCGTGATCTGACCCGCCGCGTCTGAGGAGTGCGGCCGCCGGGTCAGCAATCAGCAGGATCCCCGCAGCGCTTCCCAGATCGGGGTCAGCCTGCGGCGGATCGGCGTTCATCGGGCACTTCGTTGCCGTTGCGATGCTGTCCCGTGGAGTGGTGTGTGTTTCGGGCGGACGATAGATCTGGCAGACGCCGTCAACCGACACTTCGATCACCCGGTTGACCATGTGATCGGTGGGAGCCGCAACTGCCATAAGATCTTCTGCCTCCAAAAAGGCTATGGCCAGGCCGATCAGATGAATGCAGGCGTCCCTCGCCATGCACGGCAAAATGATCAGGCCCGGGTGAATTTCCTCACGTCCGACCAACCCGCGGAAATCGCGCGCGTTCTCTGTGACGATGATGCGGTCTTCGGCAATGGCATTACGCAGGCCCACGTGGTCAGGGTCACCCCGCCGCCCAATGTCACGGGGATGGACGGCAGAATGTTCGCCACTCTCGTTGAGCAGCGCAGCAACCTGCGGCGAGATGCATTCATCGATGAAGAATTGCATCTCTCAGTGCCGGACTACGGCGTCCTGCACCCAAGGCCGCCCGGACGGGCGCCCGCGCAGCGGGTGGGTTCTTGCATAGGTCGCTGCCGCCAGAAAAGCGGCTTCCGGAATGTCGGGGTAATCCTCCGCCAAGTCCGCGACCGTCTCGCCTCCCTCGAAACGCCCAAG
>NZ_JAVAMQ010000023.1 GCF_030732095.1 Paracoccus spongiarum
CCCGGATGCGTGGCGGACAAGGGAAATGGAAACATCGTCGGGGCGGGGGTGAGCGCGGGCGCAGCCGGCGTCGATCCCCCGGCACGGCAACAGCCCATCATGGCCCGCGCCTCAAGCGCGGGTCGCGTCTGTCCTACTGCCCATCGCTCCGTTTCGCCGAATGCCGATTGCCATTCGCCACCTGCTATCCGCCATCAGCGGATCGCTGCGGGCGCAAAACCCGTTCCGCGTTTCGCGTAATTCGTTTTGCGTAGATCTGCACCCGGCACTTCGCTCGATCCATGCTGTCTCGCTCAGCGCCTTGCGCGCGAAAAACGAAAATGCCCGCGCGATGGCGGGCACAACTCGTTACAGTGCGTGCAGACATCATCCAGGCTTTGCATGACGCTGACGGAAAGGATTTGGGGTCAGTCGGCGGACTGTCCTATGAGCGGGATTGCCTATGCCGCGTCAGCGGTCCCGCACGCGAGGGCCGAGATCGTCGGGGCAGGGCGCGCAGAACCGGGATTCGGGGGATGGCTCGGGACGAGACATTCAGCCGCGCGTATCGCCCCGATCAGCTCGGGTGGAGGCCGCAGGCCGGAGCCGGGAGCGCGGCCCGACAGGGCGACGCCATAACGCTGCTTCCTGAAATCACTCTATGGCAACGCCACAGCGTCACAGGAGGAGATCCAGGAATTCAGAGAGCAGATAGTCGGTCGGTGCGCCGCTCGCGATTTGTCGTCATCAGGTGGACCTTCAGCCGCAAATTGAGTCTAAAGCGAGGGGCATCTCCGCATTGCGCGATGCTGCCGCCTCCAGCGGTTATCTTGCCCATCGCGGAACATATCCGCCCAGGAATGAACGAGACCCGAGCAGATGCCCACGCTACGCTGGTTGACCCGAGACGACGATGTGCGCGCCGCCGAGAAAGTGCCTTACCGCCTGCTGGAGGAGGTCGAGGGGCTTGGCTATGGCGACCGGGATGCAGGCAACATGCTGATTCAGGGCGACAACCTTGAGGCGTTGAAGGCGTTGCTGCCCTATTACGCGGGGCAGGTGAAATGCATCTATATCGACCCGCCCTATAACACCCAACAAGCTATTTCTGAGCACTACGATGATAATATTGAACACTCTCAATGGCTTGGAATGATGTGGCCACGCCTTGAGTTAATGCGTGAACTGCTCTCAACCGACGGCTACATTGCGGTGCAGATCGACGACCGGCAATTCGCCCGACTCTACGTTCTTCTCTGCGAAATATTTGGCGAACGCACTCTGAAGCCAATAATTGTCAAGATGAGCGAAGCGAGTGGATTGAAGATGGGATCGGTTCGTCGATCTGGTCGAATTCCCAAGCTTAAGGAATTCATCCTATTTGCAAAAATGGATGGCATTCGAAACCTTCGTCTAGACCCCGTTCCAAAGCAAGGGTGGGACAAAGAGTACAATATTCTCCTTGATGGGTTTTCGCGCGACGACAAATCCAAGATCGACGAGATCTTACAGGAAGATGAGATTTTGGAATCCCACATTGCAGAGCTTGACGAAATCTCCTCTCGCATACGACTTGGCTCAGTGGCCGAAAAGACCCGTGAGCTTGGGCTCTCCGGTAGGACGAAGGAAACTTGGCTGTTCGAGAATGCATACCGCATCTGTCAGTGCGCGACATCGGCATCTGTATTGGCCTTAGCCGAAGAAAAGTATCCAGGTCAGTCCCCCGAAGTTTTTGCTGTGAAGAGTCGGAAAGGTGAAACCGCTTACTTGGTTCGGGGAAACTATTCTCGGGAATCGAAGAAACCGCGCGTCCAGTTGATCTTCGCAGAGGACAATCTGTCGACGCATCCTGGCGATTTATGGTTGGACATACGGACTACGGGTCTTGAGGCTGAGGGGCAAGTGGCCTTCAAGAATGGCAAGAAGCCCGAGCAACTAGTTCGTCGAGTAATTTCGATGGCGACTGAACCAGGTGATTTAGTGATGGACGCTTTTGCTGGCTCCGGCACTACACCAGCTGTGGCTCAAAAAATGGGGCGAAGATGGATCGCCATCGAACGGGGCGAACAGGCGACATCGCACTGTGTTCCGAGGCTCTCCAGGGTGGTAGATGGGAAAGACCCAATAGGAGTTACGGAACTTGAAGGCTGGCAAGGCGGCGGTGGTTTCCGCTTTTACCGTCTCGGCCCGCCGGTCTTTACGGAGGAGGGCCAGATCCAGCCCGATATCCGCTTTCCCGTGCTCGCCGCCCATATCTGGTTCGCGGAAACCGGCAACCCGTGGACGGAACCGCAGCCCCTGACCCCCTTTCTTGGGGCACAGGACGGCCACGGCTATGCGCTGCTTTACAACGGCATCCTTGGCGACAAGTCGGTCTCGGGCGGCAACGTGCTGACCCGCAAGACGCTGGCCGTGATCCGCGCGGCCCAAAGCGATTTTACCGGCCCGCTGACCGTCTATGGCGAGCGCGCGGCGCTGTCCGAGGTGACGCTCAAGGCCGAACAGATCGAGTTCAAGCAGACCCCTTATGACGTGAAGGCGCGCAAATGAAGCTGAAGGAGTATCAGAAAGCCTCGCTCGCCACGCTGCGGACATTCTTTGAAGAGGCGCGGATTGTCGGCCCCAAACTGGCCTATGAGACGATCACGGCGGAACCGGACCTGGCGAAACGGCTCAAGGGGTACGCGGCGGGCTACAAACCGATCAAGTCAATGCCAGAGGTGCCCTATGTCTGCCTGCGCCTGCCCACGGGCGGCGGCAAGACAATCCTCGCGGCGCATTCGATCACCGTGGCCAAGGATGCCTGGGTCGAAAAGGACTTCCCGCTGGTGCTGTGGCTGGTGCCGACGAACACGATCCGCATGCAAACTGCCGAGGCGCTGAAAAACCCGCGCCATCCTTATCGCCGCGTCTTGGATGATGCTTTTGGAATGCAGGTTAAGGTGTTCGATATCGGGGATTTCCCTGACATTACACCAAGCCATTTGCGCGCGAACCTCTGCGTCGTGGTCGGCACGATCCAGACGCTGCGGGTCAGCAATACCGACGGACGCAAGGTCTATGCCCATCACGAGATGCTGGAGGGGCATTTCTCGACTGTCTCGCCCAACACACCGGGGCTGGAGCGCAATGACGATGGCCCGATGAAGGGCGACATCCGGTTCAGCTTTGCCAATCTGATGCATCTGCACCGCCCGCTGGTGATCATGGACGAGGCGCACAAGGCGGGCACGAGCCTCAGCCAGGATGTCTACGAACGGATCAAACCGAGCGCCCTGATCGAGTTCACCGCCACGCCCAAGGGGTTCAACAACATCCTTCATTCCGTGACAGCGCAGGAGCTGAAGGATGAAGAGATGATCAAGATGCCTGTGGTGCTCGACGAAGCCGAAACCTGGCAGGGGGCGGTGAACTCGGCCATCCTGAAGCGGGCGGAGTTGCAGGAACACGCCGATCTGGACCGTGAGGGCTATATCCGCCCCATCGTGCTGTTCCAGGCGCAGAAGAGGGGCGAGGAGGTCACGGTCGATGTGCTGAAACAGCACCTGATCGACAATGAGAATATCGACCCGGCCAAGATTGCCGTGGCGACCGGCGCGCAGCGCGATCTGGACGGGATCGACCTGTTCAAGCCCGATTGTCCGATTGAATATGTCATCACTATCGAGGCGCTGAAGGAAGGCTGGGATTGCTCCTTTGCCTATGTGTTCTGCTCGCTGGCCAATATTCGCAGCTCGACGGATGCCGAACAGCTTTTGGGCCGTGTGCTGCGAATGCCCTATGCGAAAAAACGCAAGGAACCGGCGCTGAACAAATCCTACGCCAAGCTGGTGTCAAAACATTTCTCCGAGGCCGCCGTCAGCCTGCGCGATAAGTTGGTCGATATGGGCTTCGAGGAAAGCGAGGCCGAGGCCAATATCGAGGCTGAGCAGCCGGGGCTGGATGATGGCCTATTCGGGCGGCATTCGCGTCCCAGAGCCACAATGACGGTCGAGCTGGATGCGTCCGAGGAGGAGCGCCGCGAGATCAATATTGTCGCGCCGGGCAAGATCAAGGTCTCGGCAGGCGATGACGGCAGGACCCGGATCGAGTTCACCGGCGTGCCTAAGCCCAAAGACGAAGAGCGCCTGTTCCAGATGGCGCCTGCGCGCCTGCATGGCGTACTCCGCGAAAAGCTGGCTGAGTTCAAGGCCAGGCACGCCGACGACCTGGCCCCCGCCCATCTGGGCGAAGAATTCACCGTGCCGCGCCTGATGGCGCATGTGCAGGGCGAGCTGGTCTTTGGTGATACCGATATTCTGATGGAATATCACGACTGGTCACTGGCCGATCATCCGGCACGGCTGACCAAGGCCGAGTTCGATATTGTCGAGACGACCAACACCTTCGAAATCGACCTCGACGGCAATCGCCTGTCGATCTCGGCAGCGGATAGTTCCGAGCAGCTTTCGCTGGATATCGACGTGGACGACTGGACGCCGAATTCCCTGGTGCGCTGGCTCGACGGGAAGGTTCGCGATCAATGGATCGGCCAGGCGGAGTTGCTGGCCTGGCTGAGCGATGTCGTTACCCACCTGACCCGTGACCGGGACATGCCCCTGTCGCAGCTCATGCGCTGCAAATTCATCCTGGCACGCAAACTGAACGAGAAGATCCGGGGTTTCCGCCAGATGGAGCGCGACAAGGTTTACCAGATGAACCTGTTCGGCCCCGAGGCGCGCGTCGAAGTGTCTTTCGATGACGGCATCCGGTTCTTCGACGAGATGTATTTCGACGTGCCGAAGTATCCCGGCATGTACAAGTTCAAGCACCACTTCATGGGACCGGACGAGGTGCCGAGCTTCGATAGCAAGGACGGCGGCGAAGAGGTCAAATGCGCCCTGGCGCTGGATGCTCTGCCCAAGTTGAAATACTGGACCCGCAACGTCAGCAGGCATCCGAATTCCTTCTCTCTGCCGACCTCGACCGACAAGTTTTACCCGGATTTCGTGGCGGTCATGGACGATGGCCGTCTGCTGGTGGTCGAATACAAGGGCAGGGACCGCTCACCCGAAGAAAGTCGTGACAGCCGCGAGAAGGAGCTGATCGGCCAGCAGTGGGCCAAAGCGTCAGCGGGCAAGGCGGTGTTCGTCATGGCGACGATGGAACGCGGTGATCCCAAGGAGGTGCGGGAGCAGGTGACGGACGCCTTGGGCGATCATAAGATGGGGTGACGCCTACCCTACCCCCGCTCGAAGAATCCCGGATGGGGCGTGTTCATGCCGAAGCGGATGGCACCGTCGCCGTGGCGGGCGTTGATCTGATCGAGCGCGCGCGACACCCGCTCGCCACGGGTCAGTTCGGCCGGCGCCAGGGGCAGCAGCAGATCCCCGCGCCGGTCCTGCAATAAGCCGACATCCCCAAGATGGACGCCGAGGCTGATGACCGCGCCCGGTCGTGCGGTGCGCCAGAGGCGCACCCACAGGGCGCGGTGAAGCCGCAGGAAAATCGCGGTATCCTGCGTCGGAAAGCAGCTCACATTCCGGGACCAGACCCCGCCGGCCATGAAACTGACCGACAGGCTGAAGCGTCCGGCCACGCGACCGTCGCGGCGCAGTCGCGCCGTCGCCTTTTCGACCAGCCAGCGGCCGACCAGGTAGGCACGGCGCGGATCGCGGTATTCGGGCGACAGCACCTTGCTGTTGCCGAATCCGCCGCGCTCGGTGGCGACCAGGGGGATCTCCATGCCCTGAAGCATCCGCACGAACCGTTCGCCTTCGACGGATCGCCAGATCAGCCGGGCGTGCCGCGGATCGAGCCTGAATAGGCCGGGCACATCGAAGACGCGGGCGCGAAAGAGCCGCGCCTTGATGGCGGTGGAAATACCCGGCAGATCGTCCAGGGAGAGGTGGGAAATGGCGTCCGGCAGATTGTCCGGCCCGAGCCATTGGCATCCGTCCGGCTTCTCCAGCTTGCCGGCGATCTTGGCGAGGAGATGATTTGGCCCGATCCCAGCCGAGAAACGCAGGCAGTCGCCGACCTCGGCGGCGACGGCGGCCTTGAGGCGTGCGACCAGATCGACGGCGCCGACGAGGGTCCGGGCCTCGCCGGACAGGGCCAGCTGAAACTCATCGACGCTGCGGATATGGGTCAGTTCGGCATGGCGGTCCAGAACATCGGCGACGGCCAGGTTGAAGCGGACATAGAGGCGATGGCGCGAGGGGCGCAGGATGATGCCGGGGCAAAGGCGCCGCGCATCCCGGACATGGGTGCCGGTTTTGACACCATGGGCTTTCGCCTCGTAGGACGCGGCGACGCAGGCGCCGCTGTCCGAATCGACGGCGGTGATCGCCACGGGCCGGCCGCGCAGCGCGGGGTCGAGCTGCTGCTCGACGCTCGCGAAGAAGCTGTTCATATCGAGATAGAGGACGCGGAAGGAGGACATGACACCAGATGTCGCGGATGGGCAGGGCGCCCCTTATGTTCTATGTTTGTTCTCATTCAGCAAGGGGGCAAAATGGACAGGTCCGGTCAGCTTCGCAATGTGGCCTTCGGCGGCGCCTGGTCGGAACAGATCGCAGGGCGCGAGGCCCAGGCCGCGGCCATCGCGACGCTCGACGCCGCGGCCGCCGGCGCGGCGCGGCGTGATCCGCTGTCGCGCGAGGTCATCGCCGCGGTCGATGTGCTGTGCGAACGTCACCCGAAGGGGCGCATGTTGCGGGAGGCCTGGATCGTGGCCAGCCGGTTTGAGCCGGCACCGCGACGGATCACGGAGCTGGCCCGCATTTCCGCGCAGATCGCGGCGGCGTATGGTGGGATGCAGGGCTGAAAACCGCGGAGGCGAGCATGTGCAACCTTTATGCGAACACAACGTCACAGGCGATGATGCGCGAGATCTTCGAGGTGATGGGCGAGCGCGATCATCTCGGCAACTATCGGGGCCAGACAGCCATCTGGCCGAAATACGAGGCCCCCGTTGTCCGCATTGGCAAAGACGGCCGGCGAGAGCTGATCGAAATGCACTGGGGATTCCTGACGCCGCAAGTGAGCAAAAAGACCGGGAAGCCGCTCCAGCCCGCGGCCTGGAACAATGCCCGTGACGACAAGCTGCGATCGTCGGGGCTATGGAAGGACAGTTTTCTCAATCGACGCTGCCTGATTCCGGGCTCGGCCTTCCGCGAGGCCAAGGGCAGGAACCCGGCGACGGATTTCTGGTTCGCGGTCAAGGGCAGCGCAGCGCGCCCGCCCTTTGCCTTCGCCGGCCTCTGGCGCGCGGGGCAGCCAGGCATCGACGGTGACGCCGGCGATTGGCTGACGCATACAATGGTCACGACAACGGCCAACGATCTGGTCAAGCCAGTGCATCCGACACGGATGCCGGTGATCCTGGACGAGCAGGATTATGACACCTGGCTCGCTGGCAGCGCCGAGGATGCTGCGCGTCTCCTGCGACCGTTTCCCTCTGATCGAATGCAGATTGTCTGTGAGGGGATCGGGATCACCGCGGACACCACCGCCTTAGACGATCTGTAAGCGGTGGATTCTGCGCCGAACGGCGGTCGTCACCTGTCTGGGAACGAACCGCGCACCGATGCCATCGGCCGAGGTAAGGTCGGCCCTGAGCTGACCTTCGCGCCAAGCGCAGCGGATGTCCGGTCCGCAGCCCAAAGCAAACCAGTTCTTTCTATACTGTCGGCTCGGGCGCGGGATTAAGGCAAGGTGCGTTTGCGTTTCGATCGCGCCTATTGACTGGTCGTGTTTCGTTCGGCATCATTGTCAATGATGTCTCGTCTTGGTCGTCCAGGTGGACGCGCCGTTCAAATGTGTCGGACATCGGAAAAAATGAGGTACTACCCATGACGACTGCTGATGCAGCCGCGACTTTGTTCGCATTCCCATACCACAACTGCCGCAATATCTCCTCGCCCGAAGATTCGAGCGCGAACCGGAAAGTATATGCCGGTACCGCGCCCGCGCGTTCGGTATTGGAACTTGAGGACAACGAAAATGTCCGCGAGTATCTGGTCGAAGCAAAGGGCAAACAAAAGAAGACGCCCACGCTCGTCCATCAGGCGATCCGCAAAACCCTAAAGGACAATTCTCCACTTTTTTCGATCCTGAACGGTGGCATCGTGATCGTCGCCCGCGACGCCGAAGTGGACGACAAGAACAAGAAGATGACGCTGCTAAAGCCCAGCATCATCAACGGTTCGCAGACCCAAGGTGAACTGCGGAGGTTCTATAACGAAACCTTTAACGAGGATTATCAGGAGCCGAGCATCCGCTACGAGATCATCGTTACGGACGACGACGATCTGATTGCCGAGATTTCTATCGCACGCAACTTCCAGAACGACGTGCGCGCCCTGTCCATCGCTGGGCGGCGCGGACATATCGACGCCCTCGAAGCACGTATGATCGAACATTTCCCGGATGTGCGCCTGCAAAAGAGCGAGAGCGAGCAGAACGACAAAGAAGGTACCCTCGACACCGAGAAGCTGGTGCAGGTTACTTTCGCCGCTCTGCCTGTAGAGATGATGGAAAAGTTCAAGCGGCAGTCAGACCCCGAGAACAAGGTGTTCTCTTACAGTCAGAAAACGCGCTGCCTCAAGCTGTTCCAAGAATTGGTAGAGAAGCCCGAAAACAAGGAGGTCTACGACTGCTTCCTCGACGTGGCACCGATTGCATGGAAACTCTACCTCGATTGGAAGCAGCATCAGGGCTTCATCGGGACCGGCATCCGCTCAATCGAGCGCGAAGATCGCAAAGTCAAGGAGGTGCCCGACGGCCTGATCTTCCCGATCATTGCAGCACATTCCGTCTTCATTCGGCACAATCGGCTGCGTTGGAAAATGGAAAGACCTGAGGTGCTGACGGACGCCGACCTGATCCGCACAGCGACGCAAGCGTACCAGGAGATTGCCAACCACAACCCGCAGACGATGGGCAAGACCAAGGGGTGCTATTCACTCCTGATGTCCGTCACTAGCATCTACGCGCGCTTGACCTTGCAGCAATAAGCTCGGAAGCCACAGTCAGGGCAGCTTTAGGGCTGTCCTGAAGTCGACAGACCAAACCGGATGGCGACTTTGCAAAGGTCACTTTTGCGCAGCACTGCCGTTCCTCCACCACGCAGCGAAAGTCGGCTCCCCGCCCTTCTGTAGATGCCGCTCGCAGGCGCAGCGTGGATTGAGCGCGCCGGCCGCCCGTACGCCACGGGTCAGCTCGACCGGTGCGAGGGGCGCGCCTGCTTCTTTTACCCATCTACGCTTCTCGGCATCTGTGCCTTTGCTTTATAGACAGTGCCGCGCGAAATCCCCATCTCGAGAGCAATTTTCGTCGGAGAAATGCCAGCACTAAGTTTAGCCTGCACCTGTCCCATGTCGATCTTGGGCGGACGGCCACGGTAGACGCCTTTTCGTTTCGCGGCCTTGATACCTTCAGCCTGCCGCTCCCGTCGTAGATTGGTCTCGAACTCAGCAAAGACACCAAGCATGTCGAAGAACGCCTTGCCCGCTGCGGTTGACGTATCTACGGGCTGTTCGGTGGCTGCCAAATGGGCCCCCTTCGCCTTCAACCTGGCAACGATAGTCTGAAGATCCTGCATCGACCGCGCCAGCCGGTCGATCCGTGTGACCACCAGGGTTTCGCCTGGATGGATGAAGTCGAGTATCGTCCTTAACTCTGGGCGGCCTTCCAGCGTGGTCCCGCTGCGCTGTTCTTGGCGCACCATCCCACATCCGGCAGCCGTCAGAGCCTCGATTTGGGCATCAAGGTTCTGATCGACGGTCGATGTTCGGGCGTAGCCGATTCTAGGGCTCGGTTTGTTCATTTTGGGTATGACCTTGGCGAAATGTGTTCAATATATCTAAACAGACCCATATTGAACAGTCATTCCGCTGTAGGCGGTGTTCATGGAGAACGTCCATAATGGGTGTGCCCAAATGGGACACAGATCAGATGAATGGGGGCCGCCCCTCAAACGTCGTCCGCGGGTCGCATCTCTTTGATGTTTGCCCTCATTCGGCTGTGCACATACCAGACGATGCCAGCTAACGCGGCCGTCATCGGCCACGAGCTGGCAGTGCCGATGAAACTCGCGGCGGGGAGACCGACAAGGATGTACAAAAGGATCAGCGGCACGGCCTGGCGGAGTGCCAGGAAGAAGGCGCGACTTTCTTCAGCAGGGCTTGGGGTCCATGATCTGCCCGCAGAGCAATTTTGTTGCGCGGATGCCTTCGCCCGGCGTTTGGCGATGCGATCGAACTCCATCTGCGCCGCAGCTTCACTGCCAAAGAGCTCACGTCCCTCATCCAGCAATTGCGCCGCTGCCTGTTTCCATGCCTCGCATTCCAGATCCTCGTCATCGAAGTCGTCTTGCCACTCGCAATCGCGCGCCGATCTTGCACGGGCGGCCTTGTCTTCCTCTTCGCGCTGGCGCGCAAGGAACGCCCCAACTTCGCGCTGACTGGCAGTCCTGATCTGAATGGGCCGGGTCATGGCGCGATCTCCTTTCAGGTGGAGTTTACCATGTTCGCATTGAGCGATGAAAACATTTCATGAACAAAGTCCGCTTTTCTGCCATAACCCGTGGCATGAAGTCCCCTGCCCTTATTGTCCTCGGCCTCCTGGCGCTGTCGATCCTCTCCATCGACCCGGTTGAGCGGTTTCCCGAATACGTGCCATGGCTGGTCCCCATCCTGGCCCCGGAGGAAATCGCCGGGCCTGTGACGCATGTGCGCGACGGCGACACGATCGAGATCCGGGGTCAGGCCATCCGCTTCGGATCGCTCGATTGCGCGGAGGTGGGCACGACGGCCGGACAGCGCGCAAAGACCGAGATGCAACGCCTGGTCGGTGGGGCCTATCTTGTCTGTCGGACCAATGGGCGGCGCAGTCATGACCGATGGATCGGCAGCTGCAACCTGCCGGATGGCAAGGATCTCGCCGGCATCATGATCGCGCGGAACATATGCCGCCGCTATTGGTAGGGTGCTGGATCCGGCAGCGAGACGTCGAGGATCGAGCGCCGGGCCAGCATCGAACGGCCAGTCACTCCGGATCGGCATCGGGGGCAACCTCTTCCGTCAGTCCCATGGCATCGGCCCGTTTCCAGAAGGCTTCATGCTGTGCGGAAATCTCCCGCGCGCGGGCAAAGGCGTCCTGCCGCGCGGTGTCGAGGCAAGCGATGTAGGGCCGAACCTCCGAAAAATACCGTTCGAAATCATCCGCCACCAGGTCGGCATATTCCCCGAAAGCTGCGTCGTCGACCGGCACGAAGGGCTCTTCCGGCGGGATGCAGAGCGGTGCCTGCGCAAATGACGGGTGCATGAATAGAAGCAGGATCGCGGCGGCGGCCATTTCGGGTTTCATGATCCGTGCCCTGCCCTGCGGCGTTCGCTGAGCCCGATCAGGCTGCGGACCAGGTGCAGCTCGCCCCTCCGGTACCGCTCGGTCATGCCGCGCAGGTAGCCACCGGGCTTGAAGATGGCGCTGCCCGGCTCGGATTTGCGGGCATCGAGGATCAGGACCGACAACATGGCGCTATCCTCGCCCATCACCTCGCGCGCTGCGTTCCAGGCATCCGGGCTGATGCCAAGTTCTGGCACCCGCCGCTCGGCGGCCCACACGAAATCGTGGAATCGCAGGTATTCCGGCTCTGCCCGACCGCTGAGGTAGAGCTGCATTTCCGGGGATGCGAGACCGAAAAGCCTCTGGGGGCCAAGCCGGGCGATAAATTCGCTCTTGAACGCCCCGCTGGCCGCCTCATCCTTATTTTCATGGCAATTCGGGCCGCCGTCAGGCGGCACGACATGGGATTTGTCTTGCGCGGGCTTGCCCGCGCTCTGCATATCCACGTGCCCGTTACAGGATACCAAGGATTCTTCAGTTGTATCTTGTATATAGGGCCGCTTGTTTTCGAGCGGTCCACCGCTTGATTCTTCCCTCTTTTCGAGAAGATCCAGTGCCGTTCTGCACAGCCTGTCGGCATCATCGACATGGGCGGCGAGCGCCGTCAGGTCCATGCCGTGAAGCCGTTCGGCAGAGGGCCAGGTTTCCGCCTCATGCCTGATGGCCTGGGCCTCCGGGCAGCGGGGGGCGATCTCGGCCAGTCGATCAAGAGCGCGCGCCAGATGGCGCTTATGCGTGCTGCGCTGGCCACGCATATAGATCGCCTGCTGTCGCTCGGCGGTCAGCTGGTCATCCAGCGCCATCAATTCGGCGGCGCGAGCAATCGCTGCCCCGAAATAGAGCCCGGTTCCCGCCGCCCGCGAGCGGCTGCCATTCGCGCCTGTCCGGCGCTCGATCAGCCCGGCGCGTTCCAGCTCGCATGTGATTGCACGCGTCCTCGGCTGCGACAGCCCCAACATCTTCGCGACTTCGCCGGCCTCGGCATAGATGAAGGGGGTCCGATCCGTGCTGGTCCAGTCGCTCGGCCGCGTCATCGTCGCCAGGCGCAGAAAGGCGTGGGCCGCGGCTGGCCCAACGCCAAGCCTGGGCGCCACGCGCTCGACCAGGGCTGCGAAGCTGTCACGCTGCATGTTGCCCGGCAGCGTCGGGTGTTCGTCTTCGGTATCGCGGTAGGCCCGCGTCGCGGCGGGATGCGCCGCCCTCTGAAATGCCATCTCTGTCCTCATGCTTCTTGAGGCACAGGTTCCGCAGGCAATGACGATCCGTTCGCACAGATGCGTTTTTGCTCTTGATTTTCGGGGCTGGGAAAGTAACTATGCTCGTAAGTCAGAGAGCAATGCAGGTCGCCAAACCTGTGTTACCAAACCGAACCCCCCTCGTGCGGACCCCGTGCGGGGGGTTTCCTTTTGGGGATTGTCTACCTGATTCTGCTCGTGCTCCTCTTTTGGGGCGTTAACTGCGGAGCCTACGACAACTAGGCGTTAACGGCAATTATTGTGTGCCCGCGCGTGACGCGGACAAGGATCAGTAGGGGACCCACTCATATGACGGGCTGCCGCGGTAGTCTTGCGTCCGCATCAGGATTCCCCGGAAACTGCCGGACTCGCCCGTCATGCCCGCCCCGGCATGAACCTCAAGTTGTTCCTCGACCCACCCCGGCAGGCTCGTCTCCTGGACTCCTTCGCGCCGGAACTCGCCACCCTCATGATAGAAATGCCGAATGGCCGTTCGGTACACCTCGCGACCACCGCTGCTGGAGATCGAGCGTTTCGATAGCTGCCAGACCTCTATACCGGCGCGATAGCTCCGCACCTCATCCGGTACACCACCCGTACTCACGCTGGCCGAAATCGTCGCCCCGCCCATCGGGCAGCGCCAAAGCTGCAAGGGCGGCTCGATCGGCCATGGTGTAATGCGCCGGATCATCTCGGCATGTGCCGCCGAGCACTCGGCAGACGCCGGAAAATCACCTGCGAGACAGAGCAGAATGGCGCAGTCGATCTGGTATGATTGTGCTGGAAGGGTGGTCCAGGAGTAGGAGGCAAAGCCAACCCCGGCAGACACAACAACCGTTCGCAACAGACGCTTTGGGTCAACGCACCGGCGCATTTTTATACCTCTTGCCTGAGATATATTATTGCCTACAGCAGAATGAGTTCAGCATCAAGTGATCCTATCTGCCGTGCCACGAACACGCAGCATGGATCGAGATGGGTCGAACTGAAGCGTCTCTGGCACCTGCAACAACGAGAGCTCGCCAGTATTCCACTTGTATAGCCAGATGTCCTCACCAGCTTCCGCGGTAGGCTGCAGCGGGATTGCAGTCAGTCGAGCCTTGGAGGTGTTCGCAGAAGACATGACGATACCAGTTCCCGTACAGATGGACCTGTAAGCTTCTGCGGCCAGCAAAATGGTTAATAAAGACCTAACGGAAACTTTGTCTCTTTAGACAGCCCAAAAGGACAGAATTCACTTTTCCCTTGACATTATATGATATTCTGTCGTGCCGCGAGCGCTATGACATTTGCGGTACGATTGGCGCCGAACTTCTTCTGAGCACTGCTTAGACGAAACTTGACGGTCGAAGTGCTTATCCCAAGTCGTTCAGAAGCTTCTCCTTGGGTCAGGCCATCGCGCAGCAGGCGTAGTACGTCAATTTCACCTTCGGTCAATGCAACTTGAGACCTCGCAAACAGCCGTGCCCACAGCTGAATCTGGGAATGCAGGTACTCCATTTCAGCATCGGTCATTTCTCTATCAGGCCGGGCAAGCGACATGAACGAACGCTTACGCCCGACCTTTGTCACAACGGTTGCCCCATAAATGAGACCGTGCTTCGCCGCTTCGGGCATCACGTTGCGGATGTCTGGGAAAGTTATCTCTGACCAGCGGATCGCCCCAGTTCGAGCGATCGTCCAGGCGGCGACCGGATCACCAAAGAAGTAGTTCTCTTCTTCGTATTTTGTTGTCCACGCCTCTGGGTAACGATTCAGGAAGAAATCAGGTTGGCCGAACCTCAGTCCAAAGCCAATGACGAAGCCTGTGGTGCCGATTTCCGCCAGGCGAGCGAGTTCTTCCTCATGGTTTGGGATGGCTTGCTCAATCATGATCTCGAAATGTCAAGGGAAAAGTGAATTCTGTCCTTTCAGACTGTCGTTTTAGCCAGCCTGCTGTCAATGCCCTATCTTCTGGATATGGTTCGTCGAAGTAACCTGATGGGGCAGATTCCGGGATGAAGAATGTCGCAGATCGTCTGCGTCCGAAGGGACTCAAGGTACTTGCGCACGCCGAATTCACGCCAGACATGGCGGTCAACCTCATGAGTATGTGCGCTTCCCTCCGTGAAGGGGAAAGGCTTGTACTGGAGATCTGCGATTGGGGGGTCTGGGGCAAGACAACGGAAGGCGTTCGACTTTTCCTTGGTTCGACAACGGTCCTTAACGAAGATCGCCTGAGCAATGACAATCCGATCAACCACTGAGGAAGTGAAGAGCCGGGCCTCGAATGATGGATATGAGATCCATATCGTCCGCTATCCCGACGGCATCCCGAACTGGCACTTGGTGACCGCCTACCTCAAGCTCAGGAAAGAAGTGTTTGTCGATCGCCTCGAATGGCCTCTGTTTCACGCAGAAGAGCTTGAATTTGAGCAATATGACACCTTTGATACGACATACGTCATAGCGACCCAGCACATGCGCGTCGTCGGCGGCGCTCGCCTCCGGCGCACGGATCAAAGAAGCGGCGGGGGAAATCTACGATATTCTTACATGATCCGAGATGCGTGTTTGGGGCTCTTGCCAGGGTTGCCCGAAGATCTCTGCTATCATCTGCCACCTGAAGATGAGCATGTCTGGGAGCTCACCAGAATGGTTGTTGATGGCCCCCCGGTCGTTACCAAGCTGATCCTGGAAACAACGAACGAATTTCTCAACGCCGTTGGCGCAAACTCGGTGCTCTTTCTTGGATCACCAGCTTTCCTACGCATGGCTCGGGGCTGGCGATGGCCGGCCGCAAGTCTGGGTCCCATTTCGGGCAATCAGGATGGTCGCTTCCAGGTGATCGAGTGCCCTGTGCGACACCTTTAGGGCATTTTAACTATGTTTCACATCGCCGCGGATCTGAGTGCGGAGATCACCCGCGACACGCTTGAACAGATGTTGAAGCGCTTTGACGAACTGTCGGATACGACCGGAATCATGACTATAGAGCTGGCGGGCTCAGGTCTCGTTGTGAGGAACGCTAGGTCAGGCAAGCGAGAGCTGATGGGCATGGCGCCTCCGGCCGGTGCTTTCGCATACCTTAGGTAGTCCAAACCGCACTATCTCATGCAAATCCATCTTCGCGGGATGGTACTTGGAACACTTTCCGAGTGCGGGTAGGTATTAAGCTGCCAAATGGCCGCTTGTTCATTTTTATATCTTGAACAGGTCATATAAATTTGCAACGATGGCCCAATCGGTGCCGTCGCTGCCAGTCTGTGGAGACGTGCCCGTGAATCGGATCAACAAAGAGCCTCCGAATGTGGTCACGGTCGATGGTCTCAAGGACTTGCTTGATAAGGGCTGGGAGCTTTGCATTCATTGCGATGCAGAGCCTGAACTGCGCGGTCCGCAATGGCATGGGCGCTGGTATTTTTTCGGAATTGACCCGCAATCCCCAGCAAATTGGGCTGCGCTGGTCACAACACGCGCGCTCCGCAAAGCAGGTAGCTCTTCAGAAAAGAGCACTGTTGCCGAGTATACTTTCCGCGAAATCCGCACCCTCACCACTGTCACAACCCTGTGCAAAGAGCTTGGGTTCACGATATCAGCCGCACCTATCATCAAGGGCGAATCCATCATCGTGGACGGGAAATCGAACTCATAGTTCTTGCTCTGCGTCCTTAACTAAACGACGCTTCATTGCGGTCCTGGCGGCTCTCCCAGTAGCCAGCCATGCTGATGTCCTCTCCGAGACCCGCGGCTTCGTCCTGAACGCCGGCGCAGCCCGCGATATCTTCGCGCGCCCCGAGGACGATCCCGAGTATTCCCGGACAGCAAGTGACGAGCCAGCACTGATCCGCTCGATGCTGGTCCCCACCGAGGCGCCAGCGTCGATCCGGGACATGGTGACGGCAGCCGCAGCACGGTATGCATCCCATCCCGCGATCCGTGGCGCAGGCTTCTCGCCCCGGCACTGGGACGCCTACTTCCACTCGATGATCCAGGTCGAAAGCGGGTTCAAGGTCACCGCCTATTCCTCGGCCGGCGCGATGGGGCTTGCGCAGCTCATGCCCGGTACCGCGCGCTTTCTCGGCGTCGATCCCCGCGATCCGGTACAGAACCTCGATGGCGGGGCACGTTATCTGCTGATGCAGCTCGGCGCATTCGGCACGCCTGAACTCGCCCTGGCCGCCTACAACGCTGGCCCCGGTGCGGTCCGCAAATATCGCGGCATCCCCCCCTACCGGGAAACCCGGAACCATGTCCGCAAGGTCATGGCGATCTATCGCAACCGTTTGACATAAAGGAATTGCCCCATGCTGAACTTCAGGCAGAAGCTCGTCGCCGCCGGGATCTGGTGCGCAGCGGCCATCCAGGCCCATGCCCAGGAAGTCGATCTGTCCGGGTTCGAGGATACCGGCGAAAGCATCATCGCGCAGCTGCGCGACAACAACCTTGCGCTGACCGCCGTCGTCCTCATCCTGCTGATCATCGGCTTTCTGGCGATCTTCACCAAGTTCATCGACTGGAAGTGGATCGGCGTGACGGTCGTCGGGCTGTTCTTCATCTTCGGAGGCGACAACCTCGCCGAGTCGATCATCGCGATCTTCCGCGGCTCCGCCGAGTGATGCGGGAGAACGTGTATATCCAGGGGCTGAACCGGCAGGCCAGGTTCTTTGGCCTGCCGCTGCCGCTGGCCGGGCTGGCCTTCATTCCGCCGTTCCTCACGTTCATCTTCCTCGACAGTCTCTGGTATCTCTGGGCGATCCCGGTTCTCTGGGCGGCTCTCTGGGCTGCCTCGGTCATCAATCCGCATTTCGCGCGCTTCATCGCGGTCGTGACCTCGCGCACGCCCGAGCGGCTGCTGCGCGCCAGTTCCGGATCCCGGTATGAATGATATTTTCCCCAGTCCGATCCGGGCGCTCTTCGGCGGCGCCCGCGACCTTGAAGACATGCTGCCCTATCTCTTCGAGGAGAATAACCATGCCATCGCCACGCGCAGCGGGGCGCTGGTCTCGGTCGTGAAGATCGCCGGCGTCAACCCGTTCACGGCCAGCGAAAGCGAACTGGCCCATATCAATGACCGGCTTGCCGAGCTGGTGGACAAATCCGGCAACAATTTCAGCTTCCACTTCCACAAGATCCGCTCGGCCTATCACAACTTCGATTATCAGCCGAAAGCCTTCGTCGAGCCCGGCTTCGGCTTGGAACTGGACCAGGCCTGGCGCACCCACATCACCTCGGCGGGCCTCTGCGTCCCGGTGCTGTTCCTCTCGGTGATCGAGCGCAAATCAATGGCTGAACGCATGCCGATCCTTGGCGGACTCTTCGGCCAGGGGCGTCAGGATGCCCTGCCCGAGCGTCTGTCCGATCTTGCAGAACTCGCCCAGAGCGTGGCCGAGACCCTGGGCGATGGCTCGGAGCTGCTGGCGATCGACGACGGTACGCTGACCGGGTTTCTGCGCGCCATCTCGACGGGCGTCTATGCGCCGCTGGCCCGGTCCGAGACCGGCACCATCGTGGACGATATCCGCACGCCCATCGAGATCTACGACCGGGCCGTGGAAATCGGCGACGACTTCGAGACGCGATATGCTTCGGTGATCAGCGTGGCGAACCTCTCGCCCCAGACCCATGGCGGCATTCTCGACACGCTCTACACAGATCCCGATACCCTGATCTCCTGCACCTACCAGCCGCTTCTGCCCGACCTGATCTCGGCCAAGGCGACAACCCGGCTTGAGCAGACGCTTGAGGAAAGCGCCGGCGGCAAGATCGCCGCGCAGCTTCAGGAGGCCGCCGAGGATCTGCAAATGGGCCAGATGGGCTTTGGCGACAGCCAGACCATCGTCACCGTCTATGCCGCAACCCCCGATGCGCTCAAACGCAAGGTGACGGCGGTCACGGCGATCCTGCGCTCGAAGAAGCTCAAGATCGTCGTCGAAAAGCACGGGCTGGCCGCAGCCTGGTTCGCGCGGTTTCCGGGCAATCACGAGTTCCAGAAACGCCCGCTGACCATCTCCAACCGGAACTTCTCGGACTTCGCCGCGCTGCACATGGTCCGGCTCGGCAAGCCCGCCTCCGAATGCTATTGGGGCACGCCGATCACGACCTTCAAGAGCTGCGCCAATTCACCCTATGATTTCTCGTTCCATGGCCGCTTCGCCCATGCGGAGTCCGAGCCGCCGTTCGCCAGCACCCTGATCGTCGGCCCGCCCGATGCGGGCAAATCGACGATCATGGCCTTTCTGGCCGCGCAGGCACGGCGCACCGGATGCCGGATCATCGCCTTCGACAAGGACCAGTCGCTGGAAATGCCCCTGCGCGCACTTGGCGGCACCTATACCGCCGTGCGCGCAGGCCGGAATACCGGGCTCAACCCGCTGGCCTCGGAAACCGACGAGGAAGGTCAGGCATGGCTGCGCAGCTGGCTGACCGCGCTTCTGGAACGCAAGGGGCACCAGCTATCGGTCAGCGATTCCGAGAAGCTGGCGCGCACCGTCGAAAGCAACGCGACGGCCCTCGCCTCTTTCAGGGACTTCACCAACTTCACGACACGTTTCCGCTCCTTCGAGGGTGATATCGGGGCGCGGGTCGGTGAGTGGTCCCCCAACGGCCAGTACGGCTGGGTCTTCGGCCAGGACAGCGCCCCGATCGTCGATTTCAGCGCGTCCGATATCGTTGGCGTCGATATGACCGCGCTTCTCAACATGGAGATCGAGCGGACCGCGCTGCTGGCCTATCTCTTCCGGCAGATCGAGAAGACCGTCAGCGCCCGCACCCCGACCCTGCTGGTTCTGGAAGAGGCGGGCGTGTTCCTCGACGATCTCTACTTCCAGCGCGAGCTGAAGACCTGGCTGGCGACGCTGCGCAAGAAGAATGTCGTCGTCGTCATGCTGGTGCAGTTCGTCTCGCAGATCAGGGACTGCGCCGCCGGGGCCTCGATCCTCGAAGGCTTGCAGAACCAGCTGATCCTGCCGCACCACCAGGCGGGCCGCGACAGCTATGACGGGCTGGCGCTGTCTGACGCCGAACTGTCCTTCCTGCTCGGCTCGCAGGCCGGCGGCCGCCGGGCGCTGTGGCGGGACGGGCAAAGCTCGAACATCCTCGACACCGATCTCTCGGCTCTTGGCCCCTATCTCAGCGTCCTTGGCGGTGGTCGCTCGGCCGAACGGCGCTTCGGCAGCGATTGGCGCGACAATCCCGATTTCTGGAAAGGAACCACGGCATGACCCGTATCGTGATGAGCCTCCTTCTTGCGCTGGCGGTGGCCGGCTGTGCCGCGCAGAGCGGCGAGTTGTCCGAACGCCGCTCGAACTGCTTCGGCAAATTGAAGCCCGGCGCGCTCAGCTCGGCGCTGGTCGCAGTGCCGAAGTCATGATCGGGACCCGGCGCATTGCACTCGGCCTCATGCTCGGGGCCTCCGTGGCGAGCCTGACGCTCGCCCAGGGGGTTCCCGTGAGCGATGCCTTGCGGACCCTGCGCGCCGGAACGCTCTCGGTGATGCAGGGCCGGATCGTGGGCGAGGCCGAGGACGGCAACAGCGTGCGTATCGACATGAACGCCCTGCATCGCGATCAACTGGCAGCCATCGACGCGGCCATTGCCTCGATGAATACCAGCGGCTTCGCGCCTGCCGAGTTCGAGGACCTGGACGGTGCAGCGGTGTCCGCTGCCTATGACACCTCCGCCGTCATGGGTGCGGAAAGTCGGCTCTTCGGCGAAGGCCGGGTGACGATCGAGCAGATGATCGTGGAGACCGTCCAGCGCTACCAGACCCACCCGGCGCTCGCCCGCGCCGGGATCTCGCCGGTCGGGTTCAGGGCCTGGTTCCAGGCGCTCGTGAAGCAGGAAAGCGGGTTCCAGGTCCGGGTCTGCTCGCACAAGGGGGCCTGCGGGCTGACCCAGATCATGCCGGGCACCTTCGATCAGCTTGGCATTCCGGCCTCGCAGCGCAACGACCCGCGCGTCCAGCTCGATGGCGGCGCACGTTACCTGCTGATGCAACTCGGCAGCTTCGGCTCGATGCCGCTGGCGCTTGCCGCCTACAATGCCGGCCCCGGCGCCGTGCAGCGATATGGCGGCATTCCCCCTTATGCCGAGACACAGGATTACGTCGTCAAGATCACGGGCTACGCGAATGCCTATTCCGCCGGCATGGGCTCACCGGACGATCTCGGCACCATGGTCGCGGGCGACATGGCCCTGGCCGAGCTTGGCAACATGGCCGATGCGGGCATGGAACTCGGTTTTTCCATGTCGAACCAGCTGGAACTCTCGGCACGGCGCGTCCGTGCCCTGATCGCCCGCATTCCCGAGACCACGACCACCCGCGAGGCCATCGACCTCAACACCTATCTGCGCGCCGAGATCACGCGTCTGGCGTCGATGATGACGATCATGGAGGCCACCCAGCGCCGCGTCGAAGCGCAACGCTTCGCAGCCCAGGTCCAGGCACAGATCGCCGACGAACAATTCCTCACCCTGACCGACACCCCCACGACAGGAGGCTGACCATGAGCATGTTCCGCAATCTCGCCGCCGCAACGGGTCTGTGCCTCTCGGCGGGCCTGGCCTTCGCGCAGGGCGTGCCGACCCATGATCCGCGTTCGCTGGCCGAACTGATCGCACTCCTGAACTCCAGCCAGGACGAGCTGGCGCAGTCGATCCGGACGAACGGGATTCTCGACGAGCAGACACAGCAACTGATCCGGCAACTCGAAGAGATGGAACAGGTTGTCTCTTCGCTGACCGACGGCTTCGATCTCGACACGCTGCTGGCCGGCCTCGATCTCGATGACCTCCTGGGCGGCCTCAACCTCGGCAATCTTCAGGATCAGCTGGCAGCGGCCCGTTCGGGCGATTGGGGGGCCGTGTTCGGCAACGGCACGGTCGGCGGATCTCCTGCTGGCGACGTCATTGCCGGGATCTATGAAAGCGCCGGCCTGACGCAGGACGGCGTGGACGCGCTGACCGGAAGCGACAATCCGGATCTGCAACGTGTCGGCACGCAGGCGGCAACCAGTGCCTATACCTCGGCCGCGGCCGAGAATGCGATCGAACAGACCTCGGCCTCACTCGACCGCACGGCCGCCCTGATCGGGCAGATCGACGACGCGACCAATCTCAAGCAGGCGATCGACCTCAACACCCGTGTGACGGGCGAATTGGTCATTGCGCTGATCAATCAGGCCAACATGGAGGCGATCCAGACCGTTTCCTTGGGTCAGGCCGGTGTGATCGACGCCGCGACGATGGCCGATGACGAAAAGTTCCTGTCGCTGACCGGCGACGACGCTCTGATTGAGGACGAGTGATGATGAAGCATATCTGGATCGGTTTCCTGCTTGTCGCGCTTGCGCTTGTCGTTGGAGGCTGGCTCTGGCTGCGGGACGTTACCGCCCTGCCATTCTCGACCCCTCAGCCTGAACAACCCGCCGATCCTGAAACGGCCGCCGTCATGGAGCGTGTGCGTCAGGAACAGGCCGAAGCCCTGGCCGATGACGCGGCAAGAACGCCCGAAGACCCCCAAACGGAGGACCTGGAATGACGACCCCGAAGACACGCCTGATCGGTGCCACGGCCATTGCCGCCCTTGCGCTTGCCGGGGCGCTGGTCGCCTGGCAGGCATCCTCCGACAGCCCCGCCGATCTGGCGCAGCTCTCTGACGACGACAAGCTGGAGATCCTGAACAGCGGCGATGCCGACGCAGTCTCCGATCTGCTGGAAGCCGAGGAGGCCGCCGCGCAGGCGCATTTTGCGCGCGAGCGGCTGGAACGCCAGAAACGCGAGGCCGAGATCGAGGTGGAGCGCACCGAGGCCAAGGCGCGCGGCGCAGCCTATTGGGACAGTTTCAATCCCGACAGCATTGACCTGAGCGGCTTCGATTTCGCGATGGCAGAGGTTGTATCGCGCGCCGAAAGGCGGGCCATGCTCGACAAGGCAAGCTTTGTCACTGACTTCAAGCGTGCCGGCGAGATGCGATTTCCCCCCAGCAGATTTGACTGCAATCCGTCTCGATACACCGACATTCGCAATCTCATGAAGGGTATCCCGGAAATGAGCATGCCGGTTGGCCTCAACGACGTTGCGCGCGTGCTGGATTACCTCGCTGACCGTGCCGCGCTCGAAACTGGCGACTGCTCATGTGCCACGCAGGCTGTGCCTGTCGAAATCGGCTGGGAGTTCCTGAAACAGTTAACGGATCATCCAAGCGGACAAAGGATTCGCGGCAGTATGGCGCAAAGCAAGGCTACGAAAGGTGTCGGCAGCATGTTCCGTCACACGCTTGGTGCTGAAGCACGGCAGTTTTGTAGGCCAAGCTGATGGATTTCATTACCGTAATCATTGACTTGATCGACGATCGAGTCGCGCAAGTTGCAGAGGACACCTTTGAACGCCTTGCTTCGGTCCTGACGGGCGGGCTGGAAATGCTGGCGGTGCTGCTGATCGTCCTCTACGGCATCAACGTGCTCTTCCGCTTCACGGAATTCTCCTTCCCGCAGCTGATCGGCATCATGATCCGGATCGGCGCGATCTACATGTTCCTGTTCTCCTGGGACAACTTCAACATCATCTACAGTGCCGGAACCTCCCTCTTCGACACGGTTGGCAACACCGTCCGCAGCTTTGTCGCCGGCGACGCCGCCGCAGGCAGCGAGGACGCGGCGACGGGCATGTTCTCAATCCTGGCAAATATCATTGATGCCGTTGTCACCGGCCGCGCGATCCTGACCCGAGCCATCGTGGCCGGACTGCTTTTCGCGGTCCTCGGTGTCCTTGCCGTCGTTTATATCCTTGTCGTGGCCTACGCGAAGATGCTGCTGGCGGTCCTGATCGCCATCGCGCCGCTGATGGGGTTCTTCCTGCTTTTCCAGCGCACCCGTTCGATGTTCGAAGCATGGCTGGCCGCCATCTTTGGCTACCTGATCTATCCTGTGGCAATTGGGGGAGTGATTGGGATCATTGCCGGACTGCTCTTACATATCAACACCGGCGAAAGCACAATTCAGGACCTGAGAAGCGTTCTGGGCTTCATCACGGTGGCAGGTCTGGGCATCAAGATGCTCGCGGACGTGCCGTCCATCGCTTCGAGCCTCACCGGACAATTCAATCTCGGCTCCATGTCGGGTGCCACCTCGGCAGCCGTCAACCCCATGGGTGCCATGCGCAGCCGCGCCCGCAGCTTCGGCACCGGCTATCTGACTGGACGCACGCCGATGATGCAGGCCCGCGCCAGCGACAAGTCATACGCAAGCGCTGGTATGGCGGCACGCAGCAATGCAGCGGATCGCACCCGCGCCATGCAGACCAAGTTTTCCGAAATCGCCCGTTTGAGAAAGGCATCGAAGTGACCGATCAGGCCCTCAAATCCCAACTGAACCGCGACATGTATTTCGGCATCAGGCGGCGCGAACAACTGGCCTGGATCGTGGCAATCATCGCCGGACTGGCTGCATTGCTGCTGGCTGCCGCGATCCTCGTGATGATGCCGCTCAAGACCACGCAAGCCTATCTCGGCCTCGTGGACCGACAGTCCGGCGACGTGATCCGTGCCTATGAGGTCGGCCGGGCCTCGCTGACCGAACGGGATGCGGTGATCGAAAGCTGGGTCTACAACTATGTCCTCGATCGCGAGACCCATGACATTCACGACCAGCAACAGCGTCTCGAACGGGTGATCTCCCGATCCGTCGGCACCGCCCGCGACGATCTGCTCGATCTGTGGAACCCCAGGTCCTCGCGCTATATCCGCAAGCTCATCTCCCGCGATGCCCGTGTGTTCGTCACCATCAACGCGATCACCCTCCTGAGCGAGAACACCGCCCAGGTCCGCCTGCAGAAACGCATCGTCGATGGCACCCGCGAAGGCACATCGAACTACATCGTCACCCTCTCCTGGCGCTTCAAACCCGCGAACACCGCCTCCGACCGAATGATCTGGGAAAACCCCTTCGGCTTCCAGGTGACGGATTATCGCATCGACCATCAATCGGAAGGATAAGGCCATGCCCCGTTTCCCGGCTCTCGCCGCATCTGCAATGTTCGGCTTTTGTGCTCTTTGCAGCGCCGCCTCCGCCGAAATCACCCCCTCCGTCAGCCCAACCGACGATCGGGTCCGGACCGTCGTCTTCACCGAACGGCAGGTCTACCGGATCGACACGAAGGTGCTGACCGCGACAACCATCGAGTTCGGTCCGGGCGAGGAAATCATCAACGTCGCCCTCGGCGACAATGTCGGCTTCACCTATGGTCAGCTCGGCGACAACAGCCTCGCCGTCAAGCCGACCCAGACCGGCGTCCGCACGAACATGTCGGTTGCCACGTCGCGCGGCACCTATGTCTTCGAGATGATCGAAGGCGCGACGCGGCCGATGTACCTGGTCGAGTTCGCCTATCCCAAATCCGGCGCCGCCACCCGCAGCGCCATCCGCAGCCCCGGCCCCAATTCGCGGACCTACTATGTCAAGCAGGCCAGCCGGGCGACCGGCTTCATGCCCGCCCGGATCTGGGATGACGGGACCAGGACCTACATGCAGTTCTCGCAGAACGCCGCGATGCCGGCGGCCTTCCGCGCCGATGGCAACGGTCGGGAATACTCGGTCCAGACCAAGATCGAGAACGGCGTGATGATCATTCCGAGCGTTCAGGACCGCTGGGTGCTGCGCCTCGGGGATTCGGAAATCTGCATCTGGTCGGACCGACTGCGCGCTGCGCTGGCAAAGCAGGGAAAGGGGTGACGCCATGGCCGCACGCAACGAGATCCTGAACCAGAAGCGGACCCCGCGCAAAAGCGGCTGGATGCGGACGACCGCGCTGGCCGCAGGCTTCGCCGCCGTCGGCGGCGCCGGGGTCTATTACGTCCTGTCACAGCCGGACGCTGCTGACGGAGCGCTTCTGGAAACCTCGCAATCCGCCGCGATCCAGCAGAACGACCGCAGCGGCGTCATGGTGCCCGACCTGGGGGAGCCGGAGATCGAGGCCACGCCCGTTGCCGACGATCAGGGCGAACTTGACCGACTGCGCTCGGAAAACGAGCGCCTGGCCGCGCAGATCGCCGAGGAACAGGACGCTGCCGCCGAAAGCCGGCGGCTGTTCGAGGAACGGCTTGACGAGATCGCGCAGGAGAACGCCGACCAGCTCGCGGCGATGCAGGCCGAACTTGAATCCGATTACAGCCGCAGGCAAGCCGAGGCCGCGGCCGAGCAGGCCGCGCGCCTGGCCGCCGAGCAGGCCGAAGCCGACCGGCGCAGGGCGCTGGAAGAGGAACGTGCCCGCCGCGAGGAAGAACTGGCCCGCCGGATGCAGGCGCCCCCGGTGATGGGAAAGACCGGCTCGGAGACCTTCGCGAACGGAACAGTCGGCGCCGAGCGGCAGGCCATGTCCGGCGATCGGGAATTCCTGATCGCCAGTGCCGCCGCGACCGAGACCCGCCGCGCCACCGTGACGGCCAATCCCGCGAACACGGTCGGACAGGGCACCATCATCGAGGCGGCGCTTGAGGTCGCGATCAACTCGGACCTTCAGGGCCAGGTCGCGGCCATCGTCTCGCGCGATGTCTGGTCGATGGACATGACCCGCGTCCTGGTGCCCAGGGGCTCGAAGCTGTTCGGCACCTATAATTCCGAGATGGGACAGACCCAGAAGCGGGTCCTGGTCGCATGGACACGCCTGACCACCACGGACGGACAGACCGTATCGCTCAAGTCCTATGGCTCCGACCGCCTCGGCCGCTCCGGCATGGTCAGTGAGGTGAACAATCACTTTGCCTCCCGCTTCGGCTCGGCTGCACTGGTCAGCGTCATCAGCGCCCTGCCGTTGCTGCTCTCGGACGACGGCGACGATTCGTCCGGTTCCTCGAACGATGCGGCGGCGAATGTCAGCGCCAGCCTGTCCGGGGCCGTGGGCGATGTGATGAAGGGCTATCTCGGTCAGAAGCCCACGATCCTCGTGCACCAGGGATCGAACGTGTCGATCCGCGTCGATAGTGACCTGGAATTCTATTGATGCTGGTTCCGCTGCTGATCGACGCGCTGACGCCCCTGCACCCGGTCCTGGTCCGGCCCGATCTGGTCGAATGCTCGATGAATGCCGATGGACGGATCTGGGTGAAGCTTCAGGGTCATGCCCAGATGCACACACCTCAGGGCGTTCCGGTATTGCCGCCGCAGAAGATGATCGAAATCACCGAACTCTGCGCCGGCGCTGCCGGCGAGAAGTTCGATGAGGACCGCATCCTTGCGACCGGGACATTCGATTTCTGGATCGAGGGCATGGAGGGCGGAATACGCAAGTTCCGCTTTCAGGCCGTGAGATCGCCGGCCGTCTACGGCGGCCCCGTTGCCATGTCGTTGCGCGCCTTCGTGACCGGCGATGCGCAGAAGGACTTCCGCTTCGAGCGGCTGCGGGATCTGGGCAAATCGCTTGAGGCAGAGATCGCCGAAAACGCCCGCGCGATCTTCGACATGGCGCTGGACGGCAATTGCGACTTCGACGACGTTCTGGCGGCCCTGGCGCGCGAACGCATGAACCTGGTGATCTCCGGGGCCACCGACAGCGGCAAGACCGCTCTCACCCGGCGCTATATCTCGTTCATCGAACCCGATGAGCGCATCATCACCATCGAGAAGGGTGTGGAGCTGTTCCCGACGCAGCCCAACAGCCTGATGCTGCAATCCGAGCTGGACCCGGCGAGCCAGCGCAATCCGACAAGGCTGCTTCAGGCCTGCTTGCGTCTCAACCCGCGCCGGATCATCCTCGGCGAACTGCTGGGACCGGAGGCCCAGACCTTCATGGAGGCCATCAACTCCGGCCATGAGGGTTCCATGACCACGATCCATGCCAGCACCGCCCGCATGGCCTTCGAGAAACTGTCCTCGCTGATCCGCCAGTCCGGCGCGCGCATCGACCACAGCGAACTGCTGGAGAACTTCCGCCAGTCGATCCATTGCGTGATCCAGGTGATGGAAGACCGACGGACCGGGAAACGCGGCATCGCTGAAATCTGGTTCCCGTCACTCGATGCAACCGGGACGCCGTGAGGCCCATTTCTGTTCGGTGAGATGGCCCATGCACGGCCTCACCGACTGGAGGAATGGTATGAGCGAGGATACCAGAACAACGAATTAAGAATTACGAACTGTGATTTGCGTATCACGTCAGACGAGTCTGCGTGCCCGGAGGGACGCTAGACGAACAGATCGGCCCACACCTCCGTGCGGGCCATATCAGAAAGAGATGCAGTCCATGACGGGAATGCCTGTTGGGTTGAAGCCTAGTCTTCCTCGATAGGTACGAGCTTCTTGAGCTTCGAGACTGCTCCACGCTTCTTGGCGACAGCCGTCTTCGTATCCTTGTCGATGCTGCTGTCAATATTCGCCATCCGCTTCTGAATAGCCTCCTTGAGCTCCGTTTTGGGCATGGATTTCGCAGTACGCGGTTTTTCGGCATGGCGCTCGGTCTCGAACGTCTTCGCCTCTGCCAGTGCTTCGCGCATCTGCCGGTTTTCCACGGCTGTCCGCACCACTTGCTGTTCCAGCCGGTCGATATGCTGCAACTGGCGCGACGGATAGGGATACGCCCCCTTCTGGCGCTCGAAGATCGGCTTGAAGACCGGATCGGCGTAATAGACGATCTTGTCCGCCAGGATCGGCTGGTGCCCTTCCGGCATCAGCAGCACCTTTGACTTGGGCAAGCCCCGCAGCTGCGCGGCCGTGAACAGCGGCAGCTCTTCGGTCGAGACATTGACGCTGCGGTTCGAGAAGTCGTTCAGCGTATAGCTGTAGGACGCCTTGAAGCCCGTCCGGGTGCCGAGCGCCTTGGTGATCTCTTCCGTGGTCGAATGATCGTTGGGAGAGATATAGATCTTCATCTCGCAGCCGGCGATCAGGCTTTCGACCTCCGCATCGCTGTAGCCCACCGATTTCAGGCCGGGGATCGACTGCGTGACCACCGTCGTGCGCGCGCCGTGACCGGCAAGCTGCTTCATCGACTGCTGGACGATCGGCATGTAGCCAAGCTGGTCGAACTCGTCGAGCATGATGAACACCTGCCCCAGCCCGCTGTCGTGGTCCGAGCTGGTCTGCCGGATCGAGGCGATCAGGTCCGTGAACATCAGCCGGATCACCGCGTTCAGCGGCGAGATATCGTCCGATTGCACCACGATATAGATCGACTGTCGCCGCGAGCGGATATCGTCGAACCGGATATCGTCGCGCCGGGTCACGGCCTGGATCTGCGGGTTGGCCCACTGCTTCAGCCCGCTGTCGCTCATGACCTGGCTGTAGGATTGCCGGATCTTCGGATCGAGGTTCCCGTAATTCGAGAACTCCCGCCGCACGATGGGATTGTCCGACGCCCTCGCGATGGCGTTGTAGCGGTCGCTGTCGCTCACCCCGACCTCACTGCCGTCGCCGAACATGAGCGCATGGACACGGGTCAGCGTCGGATCGCCCATCTCGATGGCACGCAGGCAGCCGGCGATGAACCATTGCTTTGCCCCGCCAAGGAAGTTCGAGGCCGACCCCTCCCCCTTCGCGACCAGGAAATTGTCCGCGAGCTTGTCCAGTTCCGCGTAGCGCCGGTTCGGATGCGTGATCGCGGCAATGCGGGCCAGCGGATTGTAGTGGTGCGAGCCATGCTCGAAGTCATAGGGCGCGAAGCGAAACACCTCGTCGCCCAGCTCCACCCGCATCCGCGACGTGTTGCGGAAGATCTCGCCCTTCACATCGAGCACCACCAGCGAGCCGTCCGCCAACAGACAGTTGGGCGTGAGATAGGATACCCCCTTGCCCGAGCGCGTCGGACCGATCAGCAGGCATTGCGGAAAGGCGTCGATCGGTGCCGAGATGAACTCCGCCTTGAGCGCTTCCTTCGGCGATGTTTCCACCACCTCCAGCGGTCTGCCGCGCAGCTCCTTCGGCGGGCGCGCGACCTTGCCGAAGATCAGGCCGCCCTCTTCCAGCGGCGTGATGAAGCCGTTCCGCCGCATCTCCCTGATCCCCTGGAAATGCGCCGTGCCGTAGCGCGTCGTCGTGGTGCTGTAGACCATCACCCCGATGAACACGATGCAGAGCGCAACCACGCCGACAAAGATCGCCGCCGCGATCTTCTGCGCTTCCGTCTCAAGGCTGAGATCGCGCAGAACACCCAGGATCGAGACCGGACTGCCGCTGAAATCGCGGCTCGCTCCGTTCAGCACCAGGCTCGATGCGATCACCGCGATCAGAAGCGTCATGACGATGCCGGCGACGATCCGCACCCGGTCTTTCAGGTCAAGTTCCATGCTGCCCTCCCCTCAGAGCGAGAAATCGTCGCCGGTGCTGCTCTGGCTGAGCACACGCCGCGCCTTGTGGGGCTCATCCGCCGCCTCATAGCCCTTGGCAATCTGATCCCGCGACAGATCGAACTTCGCGGCATGTTCCGGACGCTCCGCCATCGCCATCACCGAGGCCGCCAGCTCGCGCTGGTGCAGCCGGTTCGGCGTGATGGCCTGGAGATCGCGGTAATCCCCTTCGGCCATCCGCTCAAAGCCCCTGGTCCCGAACTCGGCACGAAGCGCCGCCGCGTATTCCCGCTCGCTCTCGCGGTTGGCGAACTCCGGTGCCGCGGAGGGGTATTCGCGCTCGGTCAGCCGCTGCATGAAGGACCGCAGGTAGTCCCTGTCGGGCGTCATGATATTGGCCCGCATCTCGCCGCGCATGTCCTGAACCCTGTCGAACATCTGGTCGGCCGAGATCTTCGGGCCGCGCTCGGGATCAACCGCCGAAGACAGCACGTCACGCTTCTGGTCGTCGCTCAGCAGGTCGTTCTCGAACACGCCCTTGGCGAATTGCCGGTCGATCCCGGCATCGCCCGACAGCTCGTCGAACTTCTGCCAGAAATCCGCCACCGCGCCGGGCCGTGCCTCGAAGCTGTAATCGACATTGGCAAGCTCGACCGCGCGCAGCGACGTCTTGTAATCGCGGATCTCGCGGTCGCCCAGCTCCGCGCCCGAGAAGGCCCGGATATCGTCGTCTTCCGAAACCCCGGCCGAGAACATACGGACGGCGGTCGCCAGCGTCTCGCGGTCAATGTCGCGGCCCTCGGGCACGTATTCCTCGGCGCGGCGAGCCAGAAGGTCGCCATCGGCATGCAAGCTGTTCGCCATCGGGCCGGGATGCGCGATCCCCTCAACCTCGACAACAACGCCGTATTCCTGCTTCACATCGTCAAGGAAGCCGCCAATCGCCGTGAAGTGCTTGCCCTGCATCTCCGGGGGAAGTTCCAGGACCTTGTCCCGCATCCGCTCCGCCCATCCCTGGATCGCCGCTTCGAAATCTTCCGGGGTCTCGACATTCTCAAGTGCCATCTCGAATTCCTTCCTTGAAATCGGGTTCTGCGTGGCGATGCCCTGGATCATTCGATCCGCAACCTCCGCCACGCGCGCGTTGCCCACCATCTTCGCGGCTTTCGCCACCTCTCCCCACTCGTCCGCCTCGTCGATCAGCATCCCCAGAACGCGATCCGTCAGCGCCCGCTGGCCCGGCGCCCTGCCCTGCCGCCACTGCGCCGAGGATGGCGAATACTGAAGATCGCCACGCTCGTAGCGCGTCGTCGCCTCCAGGTGGACGCCGTAATCCTGCGCCACCGACACCATCAGGTTCCGGAACCCCTGGTAGGTGAACGGCGCATCCAGCTTGTTCGACAGATAGAACCAGCTGCCGTTCTCGACCCCGCGATTATTGACCAGCACATGCACATGCGGGTGCGACCGGTCCGTGTGCAGCGCCGCGATGTATTCCCAACGATCGTCGGCAAATTCCTTTTCCGACCCGAACGCCCGCTCGCACATTTCCTCGGCGATGGCCGCCGCATCGCGCGGCGCCGTGTCAGGCGGAAACGAGATCAGCAGATGCGACGTGTGACCATTCTTCGGTGTGCCCTGCCAGCTGGCCTCCCAGCTATCCGCGATGGCCTCAAGGGAGGCTTCGGACTGACGCCGCTCGTCGGTCAGCGCGTCGCTGAACCCGAAGGTGTATTGCGCCTTGGTGTTGATGTAATCCATCTGCCGGCGCATCTGGTGGCGCGTATGCGTCCCGCCGCTGGCGATCTTCTTGAAAACGGCGGCCCGCGAGCCTTCCGCGAAATTCCACTTGTTCAGCAGGCTGCCCGACAGCCCCGACCCGCGCCGACCACCCGAGCGACCACCGCCCCGCACTTTCCGCAGATGCGGGCGGATCGTGACGCCTTCATCGTCGTCGGCAAGGAAACTCACTCGCTCTCCCCCTCGCCCGCCGCATCATCGGCCCGCGCCGCCGCCCAAACCCGCTCGTTGGACCGCCGCGCCTCCTGGACGACATTATTCAGTGCCGGCAGAACCTTCCGAAGCTGCGATTTCAGCTCCGCCAGATCCTTGCCCGCCTCCCTCAGAGGCGGCGCCTGGCCGCGGTTCACCGCCCGCGCGATCTGGTTCACATTGACACCGATCGCCGACACCTCGTCGTAAAGCGCCTTCACCTCGCCCACGAACGCGAAGTTCCGGTCCAGCAAACCGACCGAATTGCGCACCAGCGCCCGCAGCGCATCCGACCGATCCTTGAACCCGGCACGGGCCAGCTCCTGCTCGAACGCCTCCTTCTCCCCCACCGAGATCCGGAAGCTCACCATCTCCGTCGGGGAAAATGCAGGGCGCTTCGGGGCAATGGCGCCACTGCGAAGCCGGTAGACCGTGCTCTTCGCGACCTCGAACTCCGACGCGATCCGGCCCACCGGCACGCCCTCCTTGAGCCGCGCCACGATCTGATCGCGGGTCGCCGTGGTCAGGTGGGCCGCCTGCCCGCCCTTCGACAAATCGGCGCTACGCGAATTCTGTCTTACAATACGCACTTCCTGCCAACCGCTTGTCTTCAACCTTAACCTCCAGTAGCATGTTCAGAGCGACTTCCAAAGCAGATTTCTCAGGACGCAAGGCTTGATGAGATCCGATATAAGAAATCCGAATTATGAGCGCCTTGCCGACGACAGGACCTCGCACCGGTTCAGATCATACTACCTGTATCGTATTACGTAATTCGTAAATCGGAACGCATACTTCGGTTGTGACAGATCATCGGTCCAAATTTCGTAATGCGATCTTTCATAGATCGTTATCCTCAATACTTGCTTCGCTATTCCTACTACGTTCCTCGTGGTTCGCTATGCATTGTTCTTAAATCTGATACCTTGCAACGGTATCCATCTTTCGGGTGTCGTGTTCGCAACACTCGCGATGCATGGTTCGTATGTAACTTTACACGCAACGGGATATACGTATCCTGCTGTAAGAACTACGAAACGGGAAAAGGGGCCACGATGCCGTGCAAGGTGATCAGCATGGTGACGCGCAAGGGCGGAACCGGAAAAACAACATGCGCCAGGCTCTTCGGGGCTGTTGCAAACAGCCGCGGCTATCCTGTTACATTCATCGACACTGACGAATCCTGCGCACTCGTCGAATGGGCGAAAGTCGGCCGCGACAAGGGCCTCTGGTCTGATAATGTCGATGTTATCGAGACCATGGACGACCAGGTGGTGCTCGATACAGTCATGCGCCTGAACGATGAAGAGACCGAAAGCGTCTGCATCATCGACATGCAGGGATCATCCTCAGAACTCATGGGTATGGTGTTCGAGGTCAGCGACATTCTGATTGTCCCAACCCGGCCGTCTCGCAGCGATATTGCCGAAGTCGAGAAAATTCTGACCTTCATCGAGGCGTACCGGAACGAAGGCGGGCAGGTGCCGCATCCGAAGGTTCTTCTGAATGTGCCCGAGAGACTGACAGCCTCACAAGGGCGACTCTTCGAAGAATGCTATGACATGTTCGGCTCCGCCGTGATGGAGGAGTTCCTGCTGACCCGATCCTCCTACAACGAAATGGACTCGCAAGGGCTTCTCAATGTCATGGCCCAGAAGGGCATGCCGGGGCAGCGCAAGAACTATGCTTCAAGCCTGGATCTTGCAGCCGAGATTTTCGACGAGGCAACGAGTGGGGAGTTGGAAGGGAAGACGTCATGAGCACAAAAGAACGGCTGGAAAAGCTGAAGAAATCACGACCGGCGCTTCCGGACACCGGCTTCATCACCAGGTTGCCGGATAAGCCAAAGGACAGCCCGCGCGCTGACAATACCGTGCCCTCAGAGCCGCAGGCGAAACCTCCGTCTGACGAACCTAAACAAAAAGCGGCACCCGTAGCCGAGGATGTTGCCGGCACACAGATCTCGTCGCCGCCGCCGAACGAACCAAAGAACAGGTCCGGTGCGGCCATCGTCAGCCCACCGGAACCCGCTCTCGAAAAGCAGCTTCTTCAGTTTGTCCTCAAGGTGCCGAAATCGCAGGCCGAACAGCTGGCGGCCCTTGCTGCGCAGGCCCGCCTCGAACAACAGAGAGTTTTGAAATCGCTCGGGAAAGATTTCATCCCGGCCTTCCGAGAGGCCGTCGCGAAAGGCCGTCCATCAGCAACGCATCTGGAACCGTTCCAGGACAACATCCCACGACTGTATTTTCGCACGACGCTGACACTACAACTCAGCGACGTTTCCCATATCGACCCGATGAACCTGGTGGGCGCGAAGGAAATCTTCGAAAATTGGGCACAATGGGAATTCGCGAAATACGTTGAGACCCGGATCAAAGAATTGCTGACCCGGTAACTTCGCAACCCTTGGTCCGAAGGGCTAAGGGGCTTTGCCCCTCGCGCCGTCAAGGACAATAGACAGAACCGTGTCCTCGGCTGCGCCTGCGGGCCGCACCACTTCCGTCGATTGTCCTTGCCTCTGCTACCCCCACTCTCGGCGAGGCCAGACCCCGAAAACCGAAGTTTTCGGGGCAGGCTCCATTTGGGGCACCCCGACGGAGACGGGGGGCGCAGATGGCCTATCGACACGGGAACGATTGCCAGGCGGAAGGGCAGGGGGGCCGCATGTCCCGGCTGGAACGGTCTCATAACCTCCTGGACGCGATTGCAGCCTGTGACTGGTATGACGCGGAGATGGTCATGTCCGCCGTTCTGGAGGAAGCCCGCGCGGATGCCCCGCTGGTGCCGTTCGGCGATATCGAGGACGATGCGGAGTTCTGGGCCGCAACGGCGACATATGAGGAACTGCGCGCGTATTTCCTGGCCTGTGGAAAGCGCCTCGCGCGCCGGCAGATCGGCCGCCGTGGAAAGATCCGGCTGGCACAGCTGCTGCTTGCTGACCTGACCGATGAGGACCGTCAGACGATGGTTGCCACGCCCCGCACTGGCGACGCTGGCCGGCAGGTTATCCAGCCCGAACGCCGCCAGGCGGAAGGGCCTCGCAGATGAACGAGCGGGACGCGCCCCCAGAGAGCGAAGGGACGCGAGAAAATCTGTGGGAAATCTGACGTCCTTTAGAGCCAGGAAATGACGTGACGGGCGAAGCCTCGTCGCAATTTGCCGCGCAGCGGCTCCGCGCGGACAGCGCCGGACCAGGAGGGCAGTGGCCGGCTCGCCGGTCGCTGCCCTCCTGGTCAATCAGGCCCAAGCCGCAAATCGCCCCCCGGCCCGCAGATATCGGGCCGGGGGAAAATATCAGCCTACATCTTCAACAAGGCGCTCTCCCGTAAATGGGTCCATTTCATAGATCAGAGCACTGATGCGGAAACGCGCGGAGCGGGCACGGGCGCGCTTGCGAGCCTCGGCCAGTGACTCGCAGAGAATTGGCAAATCGTCGGGATGGTCGCGCAATTCATAGAACATCGCGCAACCCTCACAACCGATGCCGCGCCGCGAGGGCGCGGGCATCGTCATGCTGATCGAGCATGGCCCGGAAATAGGCGTGGCGGTCGCCCCGCCGCGCCGGATCGAACCGGGCTTTCGGATTGATCTTATGGGATGCCGCGCGGATCACGGCCAGGTTGCTGGCGCAGATCGTCACGTTCAGGCGGCAATAGGCGGAAAAGCTGTGCATGGTCGTCCTCCTTACAGGGTGGTGCCGGGTTTCAGATTGCCGTCGCGGTCGAGCCAGCCGCGCGCCATCGCGCAGGACATGCAGATGCAGGTTCCGACCGGCTCACCCGGCACGGTCACGGGCGCGAGAAACACCAGCGGGTTGACGCTGCCGCATTTGCGGCAGGTCAGGACGGGCAGGGGGGTCGGGCCGCTCATGCGGCGGCCCTTTCCTCGATCATCCCGGCGGGTGCGGTTTTCATGAGCCAGTCGGCGGCCTTCTGTGCCTCGGTCGCGGCCTTGAAGATCATCCGCTTGTCGTCTTTCAGCGCGCGCAGCCACGACGCGATATAAGCCGCCGACTGCCCGAAATCAGGCGTCAGGCCGAGTTGAGCGCAAACCATAACTTGCCCCAATTCGGCGCAAAGTTCCTCGAATGCCACGGATGCCCGGTCGCTGAACCGGCTGAAGCGGTCCAGCCGGTGCGCTGCGCCGCTGGCATGGCAATATTCATGGGCGAGGGTCGCATAATATCCTCCCGCCTCGTGAAAGGTCGAAACCGGCGGCATATGCACGAAATCCCCGGCGATATCGTAATAGGCGCGCGGATCTTCGCTGATGCGGCGTTCGATGCCGGTCGCGTCAAAGAACGCCTCAAGCGCCGGATCTGCCTCGGTCCCGAGATCGCGGGGTTCCTCGATGGGTGCGCCATGATAGGCTTCGGGCAATCCGTCGATCTGGTCGGCGTTGAACACCCGGTAAGACTTGGCATAGCCAATGGTCTTTTCCTCGCCGGTCTCGGGGTCTTCACGGTCCACGGTGCCGTATTTGACGACAATGGCGGATTTTTCGCCCTTGCGGACCTGTCCGCCAGCCTCCTGCGCCTGCCGGTAGGTGAACCAGTAGGGGCTGCGGAAACCCATTTCGGCCGCCTCGCTCCACAGCATCAGAATGTTGATGCCCCTGTAAAATTCGCCGGTGCTGCGCCGGGGGCAAGGGATGCCGCCCGCATCGCCGGTCCAAGGCTTGCGCCATGCGGGCGTGCCTGCCTCGATGCTGGCAATGATCTGATCGGTGACATGCTGATAAATATCGAACTTCGCTGCCATGTCGGCCTCCTTTGCGACGGGCGGCGCGGGCTTGGTGCCTGCTTTCCGCCGATGGGCGAGACCTCTCTGCTTGTCGTCGAAAGGCCCCATGCCTTTCGGACGGCAAAGCGGGGAGGGCGCAGCCCTGCCCGCGGCCCTGGGGCTGACTGTCAAGGCTCGGGAAGGCGGGGTGGCGCGGCCCGCAGGCGAAGCCGAGGACACGGCCCGCCTGGACGACGACGCGCATCGCGCGGCGCTTGGCCATTGACCGTCAGACGCAGGGATGCGTGGCGGACAAAAGGAAACGAAAAGATCGTCGGGGCGGGGGTGAGCGCGGGCGCAGCCCGCGTCGATCCCCCGCCACGTCCTCAGCCCATCTTGGCCCGCGCCTGCGCGCGGGTCGCAGATTTGCTGCTGGATCAATGATGAGTTGGTCAGCTATGCGGGACTTTTCTGCCGTTGCTTCGCTCTGGATCAATGGCGGCTATTCGTTCACTCTGACTGTCATGACCGCATTCACCCAAGCCAGCCTTCCCCATGTTCATCGCTGGACCTACACTGCCGGGGCCAACGAAGTCTCGATTGTTCTTCCGGATGGGTGTGTCGATCTGGTTGTCTTGTCCTGCGACAGGACGGGACGCGAAGTTTTTCACACCACTGACTGGGACTTTGCGCCAAGGTTGGTCAAGCTAAACGCAGGCACCTGCCTGACTGGCTATCGGCTGCGACCTGGCACTACGCTAGACCTTGCCGAATTCGAGCCCGCGGACCATGACGTGTCGAACCTTGAGGCAGAGATCGAAGCCAACACGCGGCATGACCAAGAGGTCTCGGAAACCATCGAGGCCCTTTGCTTGTCGGGCAACAGCGTTCGTTGCTTGGCCCGGCAACAAGGCGTATCGGAAAGAACCCTGCAACGTCGTTTCAAAGACCTGTCGCTTCCTTCCCCGGCCTTCTGGCGTCAACTGGGACGGGCTCGGCGGGCGGTTCAGGCCCTACCATGTCGCGTTCCGCTTGCCGAAATCGCAGCGCACTACGGCTACAGCGACCAGGCGCACATGACGCGAGAGTTCGTGCGTTGGTTCGGCTGGACGCCCGCCCAACTCCGCCGGAACCCGGCTGCCATTGCCGATCTGGCGCAACCCGGGCTTGGCAACTGGTCAGGAGAGATTAGCCTCGAGATCGCGGGTCTGACGTAGGAAATCCTCACATCGCTTGTCCACGATGTCGGCCAGGCTGGCGAGCTTGATGTGACGCCGATGCTTCCCTCCGCCTTCGAGCACCCGCTCCGGATCATCCAGTTGCGCGCCGTTGGTGAACTCCAAGGAGACGTGGTCCTTGTAAGCGAAAATCCCGCAGAACTGCGATTTGGGCTGCCCGGGAACGCGCTCAATCATGGTTCCACCGTATTTCGTGACACAGGCCGCGGCGGGCTCAACCTTTGCGACAACAGCTTTCAATTGTGCGACGATTTTTGCTTTTTCTGACTCCTCCATCATGGCCTCAACCTGGCAACTGTACTGCTGTGCAGATTTCGATCAGATACCCATTTGGGTCCGCCACATAGGACGTTGTCTGCCCCCAAGATTCATCGCGCACGTCCTGAACCAGCGTCGCCCCCGCGTCGAGCGCCCTTTGCAGGGTGCCGGCCACATCGTCCGTCTCAAAAGCGATCTCGAACGTCGGGGCGTCGGGTCTCGGCAGTGCCGGGCTCTTGCCCAACTCGCGCATGAGGGCTCTTGAGGAGAAAGCCAGTTTGGTTTTCCCTGTTACCAGCTCGCCGTAATCTCCGCCTTCGTGAAGGAAACCGCGTTCAAGCCTGAAAGCCTTTTCAAAAAAGTCGAGCGACGACGAGACGTCGTCAACGTAGAGAATCGTGTAGCGAAAGATCATGTGAGGCGCCTCCAACAATGTGGTTCCAACGATAGGCCACGATGGTGCGACGGTCTTGAAGAAAGCCGACAATAAGCGGCTGTGCAGCATCACGCAGTTTGGGCTCTTCGCGTCGTTCTGCCGTTCAGTCTATCCCCAGAACGATCCACAGAAATTGTGGATAAGTTCGCTGGCAAAGAAAGGGGCCGCCCGAGGGCGGCCCAGTTAAACCTTCGTCGCAGAAGGATCGGTCATGTCGGGGTCGAGGCTAGGGGGCCGGTCGGCCTGCGTCAATCGTCATTGCCAGACGGCGCGTGCGGTGGCCGGCACTGAGCCGCGTAGCAGCTCCTGGCGCATCGCCTGAGCAGCCTTTTCGGCATCCGCCGCCTGCCGTTCGGCCTCGCGCTGCTTGGCGAAAGGGTGGCCGTTCAGCGCATGGAACACAGGCGCGGCAGGGGTGAATGCCTGATCGAAGCTTTCCAGCGAGAGACTGTTGCCGTGAATGACGCGACCGGCGACACCGCGCGCGGCGATCTGGACATAGGCCATGTGGAACGTCGCGCGGGAAAGCTCGACGGCCTCGACCCAGATATGCCGGGCCGGATCGAAACCCTGTTCCTCGATCACATCGGCCACGGCCAGCACCATGCCGCCCGCGCCAGCGGCGGGTTCCGAGATGGTGATGAAGCCATGCGTCTGGATCTGGGCCGCCACATCGCCAAGGGTCATCATCGCCATCATGCGGCTGACCTCGTAAGGGGTGAAGAACTGACCCATGCGGGCATCGAGCGCGCCGATCTCGGCCGCGACCTGGCCGAAGAAATCGACGCCGCCGGCGGCGATGGTCTGCAAGGCCAGGCCCATCATGTCCGGCATCCGGCGCACATCGTCCTTGTTCGGGAACATCCCGACACAGGACATGTAGTCGGCCTCAAGCCGGTCGCGCTGGTCGGGGAAGGGCGAGGCGCGCTTTGCCAGGGCGCACCAGGCCATTTCGCAGAAGATGCGGAAGATCTCGGTGCGGGTCTTCGAGCGGTCGAAGCTGTCGAGCGCGCGCAGAAAATCGGTCACGGCGGGATGGGCCATGTCTGAATCCTTGGGCAATGGGGCAGGGGGCCGCGCCCGCAGGCGCGGCGCCGGGGGATCAGATGCGGGTCCAGTCCCGCGCCATGACGCGGCTGATCCGGCAGTCCTTCCCGGTCTCGATGCAGGTAAAGAAGGTGGTCGCGCGGTTCGCGCCGGCGAAGCGCTCCTTCTTCACGCGGAAGGTGCAGCCCTCGGTGCCATCGCTGAACCGCAGCGGCTCGGCAAAGCGGATCACGTCGCCGGGCTTCAGCGGGCGTTTTTCCCTGGCCGCGTGATCGCGGCACCGCTGCCGCCAGTCGGTCGCATGATCATTGACCGTCTCCGACAGCAGCGACAGCAGCTTTTCCGGGGCATGGGCGGCGGCATCCGTGGGGCCGGCGGTCTCCGCCATCGACTTGTAGCCCCACTCACCGCCCTTGGTCGATGTCAGGAAGATCGCGGCAAAGACATAACCGCCGGTTGCGTCGGTCACGTAGTCGCCATAAGGGCAAAGCCCGTCCTCGCGCCGGCCAGAGGTCTTTGGTTCCGACCTGACGGCCGCATACCAGACCGATCCCTTGCGGCTGATCAGCACGGGATAGCTGCGGCGCTCTTCATCCTCGCCGCCACAAAGCCGGGCGATCTCGTCGCGGATGCAGGCGGGGGTGTGGTTATGGACCAGCCAGCCCATATCAGCCCCTCCGCTTTTCGATAGCGGCAAGGATTTGCTCGCGCAGATAGGTCAGGGGATGATTATCGGCATCGTCGCCGCGCGCGGCGTCGGCACTCTGCTCGGGGATCTCGTCAAGGATGCGCTGCGACAGCAGGTCCACCAGATCGGGCAGGCGGGTGTTGGCATAGGCGCAGGAAAGATCGCAGTATTCGACCAGCTCGCCGGTCAGGTCCACGATCCGGGCAAGGGATTCGCCGATATCATCCGACAGCGCGTCATGGACGATCTGCCATTCCTCTGCCTCCCGATGAAACCCATACACCGACCAGAACGCATGTTCGCCGGGATCGCAGACCTCGATGCTGCCGCCCATGTCGCGAACGGGCGAGACGCGGAACCCGGTAAAGTCGAGAATGCAGGTGCCGGACGGCAACCCGTTCCAGTCCTGCGCCAGCGCGGCTTCATCAATGCGCTGGCCCGCCCCCAGATACTGAACGGCACTGACCCACTTGGCTTTCACCTGCGCCTTCTCGCGCAATTCATCGAGGGTGAATGTGCCGAGATATTCCCCGGTCACATCGAACGCGCCCCAGAGATTGAGCCAGCGGCCTTCGTTCCGGGTCAGATTGTCAAAATTGCGTAGCATCTCGCGTCGTCCTTCTCTTGCGACGGGCGGCGCGGGCTTGGTGCCTGCTTTCCGCCGATGGGCGAGACCTCTCTGCTTGTCGTCGAAAGGCCCCATGG
>NZ_JAVAMQ010000024.1 GCF_030732095.1 Paracoccus spongiarum
CTCGGTCGTGGGCCAGCTGACCGGCGGTCTCAACGGTCTGGCCAAGGGCCGCAAGGTTCAGGTGGTGTCGGGCTATGGCCGCTTCACCGGCCCGAACATGATCGAGGTCGACGAGGGCGGCACGAAGACGACCGTCAGCTTTGACCAATGTGTGATCGCGGCAGGCTCCGAGCCGGTGCAGCTGCCCTTCATTCCCCATGACGATCCGCGGGTGATCGATTCGACTGGCGCGCTGGAACTGGACGGCATACCCCGGCGGCTGCTGGTTCTGGGCGGTGGCATCATCGGGCTGGAAATGGCCTGCGTCTACGACGCGCTGGGTTCGGCGATCACGGTGGTCGAATTGATGGACCAGATCATCCCCGGCGCCGACAAGGACATCGTGAAACCCCTGCACAAGCGGATCGAGGGGCGGTACGAAAAGATCCTGCTGAAGACCAGGGTGACCGCCGTCGCGGCCGAGGCAGAGGGGCTGAGGGTCACCTTCGAGGACGCGGCGGGCGCCAGTTCGACCGACATCTTCGACAAGATCCTGGTGGCGGTCGGCCGCCGCCCGAACGGCAAGCTCATCAATGCCGAGGGCGCGGGGGTGGCGGTCGATGATCGCGGCTTCATCGCCGTCGACAGCCAGCAGCGCACGAACCTGCCCCACATCTTCGCCATCGGCGATGTGGTGGGTCAGCCGATGCTGGCCCACAAGGCCGTGCATGAGGGCAAGGTCGCCGCCGAGGCGGCATCGGGCCACAACCGCCATTTCGACGCGCGGGTGATCCCCTCGGTGGCCTATACCGATCCCGAGGTCGCCTGGGTCGGGGTCACCGAAACCACTGCCAAGGCCGAAGGTCGGAAGGTCGGCAAGGGGGTGTTCCCCTGGGCGGCATCCGGTCGATCTCTGTCGCTGGGACGCTCCGAGGGCATTACCAAGGTGATCTTCGACGAGGCCGACGACCGGGTGATCGGCGCGGCCATCGTCGGCCCGAACGCCGGCGACCTGATCGCCGAGGTCGCGCTGGCGATCGAGATGGGCGCCGATGCGGTCGATCTGGGCCACACGATCCACCCGCATCCGACCCTCAGCGAGACGGTGAACTTTGCCGCCGAGATGTTCGAGGGCACGATCACCGACCTGATCCCGCCGAAGAAGCGCGGCTGAGCCGGCCGCCCCGTCGCGGACGCCGGCTGCGGGCCACGCGATCCGCCGCATCACTCCGCGACGGGCAAGCGGCCTGCTTGCCCGCCCGGAGGTCGGCTTCTCGCATCCGGCGCAAGAATGACAGCGGGCGCGTTCTCGCGATCTTCCCCGGCCCTCTGACGCCTTCGATGCCGGACAGGCACCGCCGCACCCGACCGCGACGGGACCAGAGCATTGCGCGATCCGCCGTGAGCCCCCCAGGACCGCACCTGCACGCGCACCGCGCAGGCTCGTTGCGCCGCCCCGGCGCCGGCCGGTGATGCCCGGACTTTTGCGGAACGCCGCCGCGGCTGCCGAGACGTCAAAGCGGCCCTTTCGCCGCCGGCTTCGCACTCTCCGGTGAAAAGGGCGAAATCCTGCTGGCCGCTTTGGTGACCCCGGCAGGATTTGAACCTGCAACCTGCCCCTTAGGAGGGGGCTGCTCTATCCAGTTGAGCCACGGGGCCGCCTGATCGTCCTTTTGACTGCGGATTGCGGATTTGGCAAGGTTGTGGGCGATCGTGATGTTCGCTAACATCCGTCGGCAACTTCCTGCGTCTGGCATCACATGACAATTCCCCGACCCCGCCGCCCGCTGACCCTGCGCGATGTGTCCGAAGCGTCGGGAGTGTCCGAGATGACCGTCAGCCGCGTGCTGCGAAACCGGGGCGATGTGTCGGCGGCCACGCGCGAGAAGGTTCTGACCGCCGCCAAGACCCTGGGCTATGTGCCCAACAAGATCGCCGGAGGCCTGGCCAGCCAGCGCGTGAACCTGGTGGCCGTGGTCATTCCATCGCTGTCGAACCTTGTCTTTCCCGATGTGCTGGGCGGCGTCTCGGCCGAACTCGACGACACCGGGCTGCAACCGGTGATCGGCGTCACCCATTATTCCCCCGCCCGCGAGGAAATGGTGCTGTATGACATGCTGTCCTGGCGGCCGTCGGGGGTGATCCTTGCGGGCGTCGAGCACAGCAAGGCGTCGCGCGCGATGCTGGCCAATGCCGGCATCCCGGTGGTCGAGATCATGGACACCGATGGCGAGGGCATCGACACCCTCGTCGGCATCTCGCACCTGCGCGCCGGGCGGGAGATGGCGGCCCGCATCCTGGCCGCGGGCTATCGCCGCATCGGCTTCGTCGGCACCCACATGCCCGAGGATCACCGCGCCAAGAAGCGCCTTGTCGGCTTCGAGGAGGGTCTGGCGTCCGCGGGGGTGCAGCTTGAGGCGCGGGAATATTATCAGGGCGGGTCGTCGCTGCTGAAGGGGCGCGAATTGACCGACCGCATCCTCGCCCGCGCCCCCGATCTGGATTTTCTTTACTATTCCAACGACATGATCGGCGCGGGCGGGCTGCTTTACTGCATTGACAAGGGCTATGACATCCCCGGCCGGATCGGGCTCGCGGGCTTCAACGGCGTCGATCTGCTGGACGGCCTGCCGGTGCGGCTGGCCACCACAGATGCACGCCGCGTCGATATCGGGCGCCGTGCGGCGCGGCTGGTGGCGGGTAAGGACATGCCGCCGGCCGACCGGATCGTGGCGCTGACGCCGACCTTCATGCCGGGCGACACGATCCGCAATGCCGGCGCGTGATGGCCGTGCCTTGCCGCGCCTGCAGACCGGCCTTATCTGAGGCCGCATGAACGCATCATATCTTGACCGTATCCTTCGACGTGGACCGCGCGTGGCGGTGGTGCGCCTGCATGGCGCCATCGGCATGGCCGGGCGGGGCGGCGCGTTGAACGACGCGATGCTGGCGCCGGTGATCGAGCGGGCCTTCCGCCGTGGCAGGCCCGCGGCGGTCGCCTTGTCGATCAACTCGCCCGGCGGATCGCCGGTCCAGTCCTCGCTGATCGCCGCGCGGATCCGCCGCCTGGCCGAGGAAACCGAGGTGCCGGTCCATGCCTTCGTCGAGGATGTCGCGGCCTCGGGCGGCTATTGGCTGGCCTGCGCCGCCGACCAGATCTGGGCGGATGACAGTTCGATCCTCGGTTCGATCGGGGTCATCTCGTCGGGCTTCGGATTTCAGGACCTGATCGCCCGCTGGGGCATCGAAAGACGGGTTCATACCGCCGGCCGGTCAAAGTCGACGCTGGACCCGTTCCGGCCCGAAAAGCCCGAGGATGTCGAACGTCTGCGCAACGTGCTGGAACCGATCCACGCCGCCTTCAGGCATCATGTCGCCAGCCGCCGCGGCGCAAGGCTGAGCGACGAGCGCGACCTGTTCACCGGCGAATTCTGGGCCGGGCAGGAGGCCGTCCGGCTGGGGCTTGCCGACGGGATCGGCCATCTGGTCCCGAAGATGAAGGCGCTTTGCGGCGACAAGACCCGCTTCATGGTCCACAGCCCGCGCCAGTCGCTGTTCCGGCGCCTTGGCCTGTCGGCCGAGGCGGTGCTGGACGGCGCCGAGGAACGCGCCGCCTTCGCCCGCTTCGGGGCCGGCGGATGAGCGTCCGCCTTGTCGTGCTGTTCCTTCTGGTGATCGTGGTGCTGGCACTGGTCAGCGGCCCCGGTTTCCGCAGATTTCTCAAGGCCATTCTGGGGTTGTCGCGCCGTGATCGTTGATGTTCTGCTTGTTCTCGGGGGGCTTGCGCTGCTGGTCCTCGGGGGGGATCTGCTGGTCAAGGGGGCGGTGAACCTGTCGCTGCGGCTTGGCATCACGCCGCTGGTGGTCGGGCTGACCGTGGTGGCCTTCGGGACCTCGGCGCCCGAGCTGATCGTGTCGATGTCGGCGGCGCTGCGGGGGGCCACGGCCATCGCGATGGGCAATGTCGTCGGCTCGAACATCGCCAATGTCCTTGTCATCCTTGGCGCGACCGCGCTGGTTTCGGGGATCGTCACGCGCGGGCATGACCTGCGCGAAAGCTGGGCCATGATGATCGCCGCCTCGCTGCTGCTGATCGCGCTGGCCCTGATGGGTCCGATCGGCCGGCTGCAGGGGGTCGTGCTGCTGGCCGCCCTCGCGCTGGTGCTGTGGCGGCAACTGACCACGGCCAGCATCGACGACGCCGACGAGATCGAGGGCGTCGCGCTTGGGGCGCGTTGGCTGCGGATCGTGCTGTGGCTGCTGGGCGGCCTGATCGCGCTGCCGGTGGGGGCCAACCTGCTGGTCGCCGGCGCGACCGACATCGCGCTGGCCTTCGGGATCAGCGAGGCGGTGATCGGCCTGACGCTGGTGGCGATCGGCACCTCGCTGCCCGAGATGGCTGCCTCGGTCGCCTCGGCCATGCGGGGGCGGGCGGACATGGCGCTGGGCAATGTCGTCGGATCGAACATCTTCAACATCCTGGCGATCCTCGGGCTGACCTCGCTGGTCGCGCCGCTACCCATCCCGCCCGAGATTTTGCGCCTTGACCTGTGGGTGATGCTGGCCACCTCGTTGCTGCTGGCGCCCTTCCTGTTCCGGGGTGTGACAATCAGCCGGGCGGTCGGGGCGGCCTTCATCCTGGCCTATGGCGCCTATGTCTGGGTGCTTCTGTAGCCTGTCGCAGGACGCTGCGGGCGCCCTGCGCCAGCCGCCGCAGGGGCTCGGCGCAGACCGTGCGGGTGGGGTCTGTCCACCTGCACACGCTATGCGTGTCCGGCTCGCGGATTCGTCCAGCTTTTTCAGGAGTTTGCTGCGATAACGCAAAATAACTCTCATTATCAATGGCTTATTTTAACGCCTAAAAATTAGGCAAGGTTACGAATTTGTAACGATTGCTGGCCGAACTGCCCCTCGACGGTCGGTCGCCCACAGAGTTATCCACAGGAGTCGTGGAAAGCTTAACGCTTGCACTTCGCGCAGGGAACTTGCAGCCGGGGACGAGAATCACTTTGTTGGAACGCATGAGCAGCAAAACCGGCCACGCGCTGATCCAGTCCTATCTTCGCACGCTCGACGGCAGCCCAGGAGTCTACCGGATGCTGGATGCGCAGGGCGGGGTCCTTTACGTCGGCAAGGCGCGCGACCTTAAGGCGCGGGTGTCGAATTACGCCCGCCCCTCGGGCCATTCGGCGCGCATCGCCCGGATGATCCGCGATACCGCCAGCATGATGTTCCTGACCACGCGCACCGAAACCGAGGCGCTGTTGCTGGAGCAGAACCTGATCAAGCAGCTGAAGCCGCGCTACAACGTGCTGCTGCGCGACGACAAGTCCTTCCCGAACATCCTCGTGGCCAAGTCGCATCCCTTCGCGCAGATCAAGAAGCATCGCGGCGCGAAATCCGAGAAGGGCGACTATTACGGCCCCTTCGCCAGCGCCGGGGCGGTCAACCGGACGCTGAACCAGTTGCAGCGGGTCTTCCTGCTGCGCAACTGCACGGATTCGGTGTTCGAAAGCCGCACCCGCCCCTGCCTGCTGTTCCAGATCAAGCGATGCAGCGCCCCCTGCGACGGCCGGATCTCGCAGGCCGACTATGCCCGCCTCGTCGCCGATGCCGAGCGGTTCCTGCAGGGCCGCACCACCTCGATCCAGGCCAATCTCGCGGCCGAGATGGCGGCCGCGGCCGAAGCGATGGAGTATGAACGCGCCGCCGCGCTGCGGGACCGGATCAAGGCGCTGACGGCGGTCCAATCGGTCCAGGCGATCAACCCCCGGCAGGTCGCCGAGGCCGATATCGTGGCGCTGCACATGGATGGCGGGCAGGCCTGCGTGCAGGTGTTCTTCATCCGTGGCAACCAGAGCTGGGGCAACCGCGATTTCTATCCCCGGCTCGGCGGCGCGGAATCGCCCGACGAGGTGATGCAGGCCTTCCTGCTGCAATTCTACGACGACAAGCCGCCGCCGCGGATGGTTCTTCTGTCCCACGCGCCCGAGGATCCCGACCTGACCGCGCAGGTCCTGTCCGGTCGGGCCGGGCGGCGCAGCACCATCGGCGTGCCGCAGCGGGGCGAGAAGTTCGAACTGGTCGCCAACGCCCTGCGCAATGCCCGCGAAAGCCTGGCCCGCCGGATGTCGGAAAGCGCCGCGCAGATCCGCCTTCTGGAGGGGCTTGGCGAGGCGCTGGACCTGCAGGCGGCGCCGCGCCGGATCGAGGTCTATGACAACAGCCACATCATGGGCCAGAACCCGGTCGGCGGGATGATCGTCGCGGGGCCGGACGGCTTCATCAAGAGCCAGTATCGCAAGTTCAACATCAAGGGCACCGAGATCACTCCGGGCGATGACTTCGGCATGATGCGCGAGGTGCTGACCCGCCGTTTCACCCGGCTGCTGAAGGATGACCCCGACCGCCAGACCGAGGCCTGGCCCGACCTGCTGCTGATCGACGGCGGCGCGGGGCAGGTCTCGGCCGTGGACGGAATCATGGCCGATCTGGGCGTCGAGGACATCCCGGTCGTGGGCGTGGCCAAAGGCGTCGACCGCGACCACGGCAAGGAGGAATTCCATCGCGCCGGCCAGCGGCCCTTTGCGCTGCGGATGAATGACCCGGTGCTGTATTTCGTCCAGCGCCTGCGCGACGAGGCGCATCGCTGGGCGATCGGCACCCATCGCGCCAAGCGCGCCAAGACCATGATGGCCAATCCGCTGGACGAGATCGCCGGCATCGGCGCCGCGCGCAAGCGCGCCCTGCTGGCGCATTTCGGCAGCGCCAAGGCTGTCAGCCGCGCCGGTCTTGCCGATCTTCAGGCCGTTGACGGCATCTCGGCGGCGATGGCGCAGAAGGTCCATGACCATTTCCACGCGCAGGGCTAGGCCGGGCGCCGGCGCGGATGCCGGCGTCCTGTGATGCGTCGTCCTGGTGCTGCAATCCGCCGATACGGCGAAGGGGTAGGGTTCTACCACCCCCGCGCAAGAGAATCGCGCTAGGGTTGCGACCTGCTCACCATTCACCTGAGGAGGAGGCTAGAATGCCCCGTTTCCCCGCCTTCGGCATTGCCGTGGACCGGAAGCCTGTGTTTGCGCGTGACGACATCCTGCCCCATGACCGCTGGTCGGAATTCGAGGAGGAACCGACCCGCCTTGATGCCACCATCACCGACGTGAATATCGGCGGCAGCGATCCCACCATCCAGGTGCGCGCCGCCGACGGCGTCAACTGGACCATCGAACTGGCCCCGCACAGCCGCAACCGCGAGGCCGGCCTGACCGCCGCCATGGCCCTGCCCGGCGACCGTGTGTCGGTCGTCGGCCGCCGCACGCACCACTTCGGCGAGAACCGCGTCAAGGCGCTGCACCTGACCATCGCGGATCGCGAATTCGTTCTCTATCCCGACTGCCTCGCCGAGTCTTGACCCGGTGGAAGTGCGAAACGCGGCAGCCTGAAGGCCCCGCAGGATCCGAAAGGTTGCGCCGATGCCGCGTTTCGCCACCGCCAGACATGTCTCGTCCGCCGCGCTGGTCCTGCTTTCTGCCAGTGCGGCGGCGCTTGCCCATCATGGCTGGTCCTGGGCCGAGGGCGAGGTGTCGCGGCTGACCGGCACGATCGCCCGGATCGTGATCGCCCCGCCGCACCCGACGCTGACGGTCGAGGCCGCCGATGGCACGCTGTGGACGGTCGAGCTTGGCAACCCCGGCCGCACCCAGCGTTCGGGTTTCGTCGAGGGGACGGCCGCGCCGGGCGATCGGGTCACGGTGCTGGGCAATCGCGCGCAAGACAGCGCCGAGCCGCGCATGAAGGCGGTCCGCATCACCGTCGAGGGGCGCGACTACGACATGTACCCCGAGCGTATCCCCCCCGACGCCTAGGCGATGGAGGAGCTTGCCGGCCTTCTCGCGGCGCTGCCGCCAGCGGCTTGGCTGCGCCGGTCGGTGGCCGCCTATGTGCTGGTCAATACGCTGCATATCCTGGGGATCGCGCTGCTGCTGGGCGCGATCCTGCCCCTGGACCTGCGCCTCGCGGGGCTTATCCGCGGGCCCGCGCTGGCCGACCTGGCGCCGTTCCTGTCGCGGCTGGCGGCGGCGGGACTTGCGCTGGCCGTCCTGACGGGGCTGCTGCTGCTGTCGGTCCGGCCCGGCGAATACCTTGCCAATCCCGCCTTCCGGGCCAAGCTGCTGCTGGTCCTTGCGGCGCTGATCAACATTGCGCTGGTCCATGCCGGGCGCGGCTGGGAGGCGCTGGCGGCGGGCGCCGCCCCGACAGGGGCGCTGCGGCGGGGCGCCGCGATCTCGGCCGTGCTGTGGCTGGCGGTGCTCCTGGCCGGGCGGCTGACCGGCTTCCTGTGACGCCGCCCCTTTCCAACCGCCCCGGCAGGCACTAGCTTGCCGCCATGCGCTGGACCGTCCCCAACATCCTGACCCTTCTGCGGCTGATCGCGGCGCCCGGCGTGCCGCTGATGTTCCTGTATTTCCAGCGGCCCTGGGCCGACTGGGCGGCGCTTGCGCTGTTCCTGCTGGCCGCGATCACGGACTGGTTCGACGGCTATCTGGCCCGCGCCTGGCAGCAGGAAAGCCGCTTTGGCGCCGCCATGGACCCGATCGCGGACAAGGCGATGGTGGTGATCGCGATCGTTGTCATCACCGGCTATTCGGGCATGAACCCCTGGCTGATCCTGCCCGCCGCGGTGATCCTGTTCCGCGAGGTCTTCGTGTCGGGGCTGCGGGAGTTCCTTGGCCCCAACGCCCAGCTGCTGAAGGTCACCCGGCTGGCCAAGTGGAAGACCACCTTCCAGATGGTCGCCATCTCGGTGCTGTTCCTCGGCACCGGGCTGACCTATGTCGAGACCGGCAGCCCGCCCCTGGTGGGCGAGACCGAACTGCCCTGGTCCGACAGCTGGGCCGATCTGGCGACCCAGGCGGGGCTGGCGCTGATCTGGGTCGCGGCGGCGCTGACCGGCTGGACGGGCTGGGATTATTTCGTCAAGGCGCTGCCCTATCTGCGAGAGCCCGAGCATGACCGTTGATGTCCTCTATTTCGCCTGGCTGCGCGAACGTATCGGCCAGCCCTCGGAACGCGTCGAGACCGAGGCCGCGACGGTGCGGGAACTGGTGGCGGAACTGGCCGCCCGCGACGCCTGGCATGCGGCGGCCTTTGCCGACATGACGGCGGTGCGCTGCGCCGTGGACCAGGAACTGGCCGATCTCGACGCGCCGCTGGCGGGCGCGCGCGAGGTGGCGTTCTTTCCGCCGATGACCGGGGGCTAGGGCGATGGTCGCCCGCGTGCAGGCCGCGCCCTTCGATCTTGCCGCCGAGCTTGCGGGCTTTGGCGCGGGCGCCGGCGCGCAGGTGACCTTCACCGGCATCGTGCGCGACGACAGCGGGCGGATGGCCGCGCTGGAGATCGAGCATTATCCGGGCATGACCGAGGCCGCGCTGACTGCCCATGGCCTCGAGGCCGCGCGCCGTTTCGGGCTGATCGACTGGCGCATCGTCCACCGCCATGGCCGGCTTGAGGTGGGGGCCCAGATCATGATGGTCGCCACCGCCGCCCGGCATCGCCGGGCCGCCTTCGAGGCCGCCGATTACCTGATGGACTGGCTGAAATCCCGCGCGCCGTTCTGGAAGCGCGAGATCGGCCATGATGGCAGCGCGCATTGGGTCGAGGCGAAGGCCAGCGACGAGGCGGCGCTGGACCGGTGGTGATCCGCCCCGAGCCGCGCAGCCTGCTGCGCCGCTGGTCCGAACCGCTGCTTGCCGTCGCGACGGCGGCAGCGGGGCTGTGGCTGGCCCTGCGCGGCGGCTGGTTCCTGGCCCTGCTGGGCGGTCTGGCCATGCTGGTCGGGGCGGCGCTGCTGCTGGGGGCCTGGCAACGGCTGCCCTTTCGCCGCGCGATCGGCGCGGCCGGCGTCGTCGAGGTGGTCGAGGGGGCAATCCGCTTCTACGCGCCCACCGGCCTGGGCGGCGAGATCGCGCTGCGCGACCTGTCCGAGATCCGTCTGCTGCGGCTGCGCGGGCATGGCCACTGGCGGCTGCGCAGCGCCGATGGCCAGGCGTTGCTGGTCCCGGTCGATGCGGCCGGCGCCGAGGCGCTGGCGGACGCCTTCACCGCCTTGCCGGGGATCGACATGGGCGCCGTCTCGGGCGCGCTGGCACGGGTTGCGGGCCAGGCCGACGCGGTGCGCACCGTTTGGCGGAGGCCGGACCGAGTCGGGTTGACTTAGCCTGCCGGCCTTGCCACCTCTGACCGACCGGAACTCCGCGAAAGGCCCCGTCCCATGTCCATTCCCCAGCAGGGCGGCGGCCCCGTCGACAGCCGCGACCAGCTTGTCGCCTATATCGCCTCGGGCGAGAAGCCGCGCGATGCCTGGCGGATTGGCACCGAGCATGAGAAATTCGGCTATTGCAAGCCGCAGAAGCTGCCCTTGCCCTATGCCGGCGACTGTTCGATCCAGGCGATGCTGACCGGGTTGCAGGAACGCTTTGGCTGGCAGCCGGTGCTGGAACAGGGCAACATCATCGGGCTGGAGCGCGACGGCGCCAATATCAGCCTCGAACCGGGCGGCCAGCTGGAACTGTCGGGGGCGCCGCTGGAGACGATCCACCAGACCTGCGACGAGGTCAACCAGCATCTGGCCGAGGTGAAGGAGGTCGCCGACCGGATCGGCGCGGGCTTCATCGGCCTTGGGGCAGCGCCGATCTGGTCGCAGGAGCAGATGCCGATGATGCCCAAGGGGCGCTACCGGCTGATGACCGATTACATGACCCGCGTCGGCACCCTGGGCCAGCAGATGATGTATCGCACCTGCACGGTGCAGGTGAACCTGGATTTCGCATCGGAAGCCGACATGGTGCAGAAGCTGCGCGTGGCGCTGTCGCTGCAGCCGGTGGCGACGGCGCTGTTCGCCAATTCGCCCTTCCTCGATGGCAGGCCGAACGGCATGAAAAGCTGGCGCGCGCATATCTGGCAGAATCTGGATGCGGCGCGGACCGGGATGCTGCCCTTCGCCTTCGAGGACGGTTTCGGCTATGAGCGCTGGGTCGATTACGTCCTCGATGTGCCGATGTATTTCGTCTATCGCGACGGCGTGTATCTGGATGCCCTCGGGCAGTCGTTCCGGGATTTCCTGAAGGGCGAGTTGCCGGCCCTTCCGGGCGAGATTCCGACCCTGTCGGACTGGGCCGACCACCTGACGACGGTGTTCCCCGAGGCGCGGGTCAAGAAATTCATCGAGATGCGCGGCGCCGATGGCGGGCCGTGGCGCAGGCTCTGCGCGCTGCCGGCGTTGTGGGTTGGGCTGACCTATGACCAGGAGGCGCTGGATGCCGCCTGGGACCTGGTGAAGGGCTGGGATCACGAGACGCGCGAAGGGCTGCGGGTCGCCGCCGGCCGCGATGCGCTGCAGGGCGAGGCGAACGGGGTGCGGCTGCACGATCTGGCGCGCGAGGTCCTGGCGATTGCCGAGAAGGGGTTGAAGAACCGCGCCCGCAGCGGGGCCGGCGGTCTGGTTCCCGACGAGACGCATTTCCTGAACGCGCTGAAGGAAAGCGTCGAGACCGGGCGGGTGCCGGCAGACGAGCTGCTCGCCCGCTATCACGGCGACTGGCAGGGCGACCTGTCGCGGATCTACGCCGAATGTTCGTATTGACGGTCTCCCGCGACGGCGGGGGGCCTGCGCGGCCCCCCGCACCCCCCTGCGGGATATTTGCGCCAAGGCAAAGGCAGGTCGTGCCGCGCATGCACGAGAAGGTGAGCGGCGCGGCGATTGAAGCCGGCGGCCGGGGATGGCACCTGCGGCGCAGGCAAGGCGAGGTGTTGGAATGGGACGGACGGATCCGATGATCTGGGTGCAGCGGCTGGTCGCGGGCGTGTTCCTGGTCGGGCTGGCGGCGCTGGTGATGGCGGTGGTCGGGCTGTTGCGGATGTCCGAGGGCGTGCCGCCGCTGCCGGTCTATGCGGGCGTCGTCGGGATTGCGGCGCTGATCCTGCTGGCCGGGGCCTGCCTCGCGCTGATCTCGATCGCGCTGTCGGCGCGGCGTGGGGCCGAGGCGCTGGCGCGGCTGGCCGGGCAGGGCGGCGCGGCGCAGCGCGGGGTCGCGGCGGCGGCATCGCGCGAGGCGCCGAAGGAGGCGATGGCCGCCGTGCCGGTCGCCCCGGCGCGGCCGCTGCGGGCGCCGGGTCGTGGCCTCGTGGCGGAACGCTGACCTAGCCCTTCCTGCCGATCCGGGGTTCCGTGCCGGCGCGCAGCCGGGCGATGTTGGCGCGGTGGCGCAGGAAGATCAGCGCCGCCATGGACAGGCAGACGAGGATCAGGTCGCTGCGGCCGAAGGTCCAGGCCAGGATCGGGGCGAGCGCCGCCGCCGTGAGCGCGCTGAGGCTGCTGATCCGCAGGCTTGCCGCCATCAGCGCCCAGGTCGCGCAGGCCGCCAGCCCGAGCGGCCAGTGCAGCGCGATCAGCGTGCCGAGGAAGGTCGCGACCCCCTTGCCGCCGCGAAAGCCCAGCCAGACCGGGAAGCAATGGCCGAGGAAGGCCGCGCCGCCGGCGAGGATCGCTGCGGTCTCGCCGCCGAACTGCCGCGCCAGAAGGACCGCGATGGCACCCTTGCCGGAATCCAGCAGCAGCGTGGCGAGCGCGGCAGGCCTGTTGCCGGTCCGCAGCACGTTGGTCGCGCCGATATTGCCCGATCCGATCTTGCGCAGGTCCCCGAGGCCGAGGGCGCGGGCGATGACGAGACCGAAGGGGATCGAGCCCAGAAGATAGCCCAGCAGGGCCCAGGCAAGCGGCATCATGGCGACTCTCCGAACACGCGGCGGCCGCCGACCCAGGTGCCGGACACGCGGCCCTCCATCCGGGCGCCGTCGAAGGGGGTGTTCTTCGATTTCGACAGCAGCCTGAACCGGTCCAGCACGAAGGGCGCGTCGGGATCGAAGAGGACCAGATCGGCGGGTGCGCCCTGTGCCAGCCGCCCGCCCGCCAGCCCCAGCCGCCGCGCCGGGTTCAGAGACATTGCCCGCCACAGCTGCGGCAGCGACAGCCCGCCCTGATGGTAAAGCCGCATGGCGGCCGGCAGCAGCGTCTGCAACCCCACCGCGCCGGGGGCGGCGGCCTCGAAGGGCAGGCGCTTGGATTCCTCGTCCTGCGGCGTGTGAAAGCTGGCGATCACGTCGATCGCGCCCTCGGCGACGGCCTGGACCATCGCCTGGCGGTCGTCCTCGGAGCGCAGGGGCGGGGTGAAGCGGAAGAAGGTCCGATAGTCGCCGACGTCGAATTCGTTCAGCGTCAGGTGGTGGATCGAGATGCCGGCGGTCACGTCAAGACCCGCCTCGCGCGCCCGGCGCAGCGGCGGAAGGGCGGCGGCCAGCGTGATCTGGTCGGCATGCCAGCGGCAGCCGGTCATTGCCACCAGCGCCAGGTCGCGATCCAGCCCCATAATTTCGGCAACGGGCGACACGGCCGGAATGCCATAGAGCGAGGCGAACTTGCCGCTGGTCGCGGCCGCGCCGGCGGAGAGGTCAGGTTGCTGCGGATGGCCCATGATCAGCGCGCCGGTGCCGCGCGCGTAGGTCATGCAGCGCGACAGCAGCTTCGCATCGCGCACGACCCGAACGCCATCGGTGAAGGCGGCCGCGCCGAGATCGGACAGAAAGCCGATCTCGACCATCTCGCGCCCCTCGCGGCCCTTGGTCAGCGCCGCCATGTGGCGGATGTTGACCGGCGCATCTGCGGCGCGACGGGTCACGAATTCGAGCGATTCCGGCGTGTCGATCGGCGGCGATGTGTCGGGCCGCGCGATGATCGTGGTGACGCCCCCGGCGGCCGCGGCCAGCCCCGCGCTGCGAAAGCTTTCCTTGTGCCGCTCACCCGGTTCGCCGATCTTCACGCCCCAGTCGACCAGTCCGGGGGCCAGAACGCGCCCGTCGCACTCGACGATCCCTGCGCCCTCGGGCGGGGCCTCGGCCGGCGCCCCCCGGCCGGCGATCAGCCCGTCGCGGACGAGCAGCGATCCGGGCGCATCGGTGCCGGCCTCGGGGTCCACGAGGCGTGCATTGGCAAAAAGCGTCGTTGTCATGCCATCACCCCTGCCGCGGCGCGACCGCGTTCGGCGCGCAGGGTCCGGGCCAGCAGGTCCAGCGCCGCCATGCGCACGGCGACGCCCATCTCGACCTGGTCCTGAATGACCGAGCGGTTGATGTCGTCGGCGATGGTGCCGTCGATCTCGACCCCGCGGTTCATCGGCCCCGGATGCATCACGATGGCATCGGGCGCGGCCAGGGCCAGCTTGTCCGCGTCGAGGCCCCATCGGTGGTAGTATTCGCGTTCCGAGGGGATGAAGCCGCCATCCATGCGCTCGCGCTGAAGCCGCAGCATCATCACCACGTCGGCGCCGCGGAGGCCCTGTCGCATGTCCTCGTAAAGCTCGACCCCCATCTCGGCGGCACCGGCCGGCATCAGGGTCGCCGGACCGATCAGGCGGATGCGGTTCTCCATCTTGCCCAGCAGGATCAGGTTCGAGCGCGCGACACGGCTGTGCGCGATGTCGCCGCAGATGGCGATGGTCAGACGATGCAGCCGCCCCTTGGCCCGGCGGATCGTCAGCGCGTCCAGAAGGGCCTGGGTGGGATGTTCGTGGCGCCCGTCGCCGGCATTGATGACCGCGCAGTTCACCTTGTCGGCCAGCAGGTTGACCGCGCCCGATTGCGGGTGCCGCACCACCAGCAGGTCGGGCTGCATCGCGTTCAGCGTCAGCGCGGTGTCGATCAGCGTCTCGCCCTTCTTCACGCTGGACTGGGCGACGGCCATGTTCATCACGTCGGCGCCCAGCCGCTTGCCCGCCAGTTCGAAGCTGGCCTGGGTGCGGGTCGAATTCTCGAAGAACATGTTGATCTGGGTCATGCCCGCCAGCGCGTCGGAATGTTTGACCGTGCGGCGGTTCAGTGCGACGTAATCCTCGGCCAGATCCAGCAATGTGGTGATTTCCGCGGGCGCGAGATGGTCGATGCCCAGAAGATGGCGGGCGCGGAAACTCATGGGCGGCCTCTGGCAGGGTCGGGTCGCGTCCTCTATCGCAGATGGCGCAGGGTGCGGCAAGCGGGCAGGGCGGGCGGGCCCTGTGCCTCTGCAGGGGCGGGATTTTCAATCTGGTCGCGACACAGGTTGCTGCACAGGGTGCAATCGCGACGATTGCCCGGCCGCCCGGGCGCGGGTATGGCAGGGTCATGCTTGGCCGATACGCCCCCCATGTCGCCGCGACGCTGTCGCTGGGCCTGCCGCTGATCGGCAGCCATCTGGCGCGCATGGCCATCGGGGTCAGCGACACGGTGATGGTCGGCTGGTACGGGGTCGAGCCGCTGGCCGCGCTGGTCATCGCCACCTCGTTCGTGATCATCCTGTTCTTCCTGGGCATGGGCTTCGGCACCGGGGTGATGGGGCTGATTGCCACCGCGCTGGCCCGCGGCGACGAGACCGAGGTGCGGCGCGGCACCCGCATGGCCCTGTGGCTGTCGGGGATCTTCTCGATCCTCGTGATGCCCCTGATGTGGTGGTCGCAACCGATCCTGCTGGCGCTTGGCCAGACGCCGCTGACGGCAGAGCTGTCGCAGGACTATCTGCGCATCGCCGGCTGGGGGCTGCTGCCGATGCTGGCCGGGCTGACGCTGAATTCCTATCTGGCCGCGCTGGAGCGGACGCAGGTGGTGATGTGGGTCACCCTGGCCGGGCTGCCGCTGAACATCGCGCTGAACTGGGTGCTGATCTTCGGCAATCTCGGGGCGCCCGAACTGGGCGTGCGCGGGGCCGCCATTGCCAGCCTGTCGGTCCAGACGGTGCAGCTTGCGATGCTGGCGGCCTATGCGGGCTGGCTGCCCGAGGCGCGGCGCTTTGCGCTGTTCCAGCGGTTCTGGCGACCCGACTGGCCAGCGTTCCGGGCGATCTTCCGGCTGGGTCTGCCCATCGGCATCACCATGCTGGCCGAGGGCGGGCTGTTCGTCGCCTCGAACGTGATGATGGGCTGGATCGGCACACAGGAGCTGGCGGCCCATGGCATCGCGCTGCAGATCGCCTCGATCACCTTCATGGCGCATCTGGGGCTGTCGAATGCGGCGACGGTTCGGGTCGGGCAGGCCAAGGGCCGCGGTGATGCAGAATGGATGCGCGACGCGGCGGTGACGGTCACCGCCCTGTCGATGGGCTTTGCGATCCTGGCGATGGCGGTCTACCTGATCTTCCCCGAGGCGTTGGTGATGATGTATCTGGACCCCGCCGATCCGCAGGCGCCTGCCATCGTGGCAATCGGCGCCGGGCTTCTGTTCTATGCGGCGCTGTTCCAGCTGACCGATGCGCTGCAGGTGGTTGTGCTTGGCCTGCTGCGCGGGGTGCATGACACGCGCGTTCCGATGCTGATCGCCGGCTTCAGCTACTGGGTGGTGGGAATGCCGGTGGCCTATGGCCTGGCCTTCGTGGCCGGCGTCGGCGCCAGGGGGCTGTGGCTGGGGCTGGTCGTCGGGCTGACGGTTGCGGCGGTCCTGCTGTTGCTGCGGTTCTGGCGCGGCCATGCGCGCGGGGACTGGACCGCGCCGCATCCGGCAGTCTAACCTCGCCACCGAACGACACCCGCCCGTCCGCAGGAGGCCCCGATGCGCGCCGTCTTCGTGCAGTTCCGCTGCGAGCCCGGCAAGACCTATCAGGTCGCCGAGGCGATCTATGACCGCGAGGTCGTCAGCGAGCTGTATTCGACCTCGGGAGATTATGACCTGCTGGCCAAGGTCTATATTCCCGAGGATGAGGATGTCGGCCGGTTCCTGTCGGATCGGCTGTTCGACATTCCCAATATCAGCCGGACGCTGACGACGATGACCTTTCGCGCCTTCTAGCCGCGCTATTCCAACGGCTGCGACCGGGTCAGGGTCACCTGCGCCCGGCCCGGTCCGGTCAGCCGCAGCGTCCAGCACCGCGCGGCGCCGCCGCCGGGCAGGAAGAACTGTCGCGCCGCGTCGGGGTCGGACAGGTCATTGGCGGGGAACAGCCCGATCAGCGTCGTCTCGCCGGTGTCGGCCTCGACGGCGATGCGGGGCGCCGGGGCCGTCCCGTCCTCGGGCGATGTCAGCGACAGGACCGTCAGCACCGCGCGCAGATCCCCGGGCCGGCCTGCGGCATCGCACAGCGTGACGGGCTGCCGGGCGGTGATGGTCGCGGGGGCGACCTCGCCGGCCTGGGCGAGGCAGCAGAGCCCGGCCATCGTCACGGCCAGCATCGACGCGGCATCCGCCATCTTTCATCCCCCTGAGGACCACCCCCAAGCTGAGGCTACAGCACCGCGAGTTCAACCGACTTCACGACAACGGGACCGGCCTTGTCACTCTCGGCCTGCGGGATGGGCACAAGCTGCACGGTGATCTCGCCCGCGGTCTCGTCGATCGCGGCCGCCGGAAGGTCCACCGCGAAGGATGGTCCCTCTACCGGCTGATGCCCCTCGGTGCCGCCGTGATCCATGCCCTGCATCATCATGCCGCCGCCGGGGCCGACGCCGAAGAAGCCGATCGAGGTGACATAGTTCGGGTTTCCGTCGGTCGCCGTTTCCGCCGTCGCATCGGGGCTGTTGACGAACACCCGCAGCCGCGTGCCGTCCGGCAGGTCGGGCTGCACGATGCGCAGGAACAGCTTGGCACGCGGGCGGGCCAGCCCGGCCTCCTGCATCGACCGCGCCAGGTCGGAATTGCCCGCAGCCCGCAGGTTGAGCCCCGAAGTGTCCAGCCTGACACTGGCCGGCGCATCCGGCGCGGCGGCGATCTGTCCGGCCTGCGCCGTGCCGGGCAGGCGCAACGCGTCGCCGCCCAGTTCGGCTCCGACGAGGTATTGCAGGTACAGATCGCGGCCGGGATCGCTGTAGGCGATTTCGGGTTCGGGCTCGGGTTCGGGCGCCAGGTAGGTGTAGCCCAGGGGTTCCGGCGCCAGCAGGTCCGACACGCTCCAGCTGTAGCTGGCCCCGGTCGGGTCGATGTAATTGTCCTGAAACACGGTGTTCCTCCACAACGTGCTGGCCGCGTCGCTGCGCCCGCTGCGGATCCAGGCGTCCCAGATGCGGTCGATGTTGCAGTGATGCATCTGGAAGATCGGATCCTGCGGCGAGGTGCCGGCACACATGAACGGGCCGCGAATGTCGCAATGGATGTTGTTGTGCGGGTTCGCCTCCAGCGGGCCCTGTACGCCGGGGCGGCGGATCCAGGTCGCGTCGCTGCTGTTCTGGCCCGCCGGGCGGCTCGAACCGAACTCCTCGAAGTTCAGCTGGTTCATGATCCCGTCCAGAACCGCGGGTCCCGACACCGACAGGTCGATGGCGTCGCCCGTCGTCATCAGCCGGCCCGGCACGAACAGCGGGTTGGGCCGGCCGTCGAACTGCTGGTCGCCGAAGGCCGCCGGAAAATCGGGATGGGCGGTCCAGTCCCAATAGGGCATGGCGAAATCGGCGCTGCCGGTCAGCGCCCGCACCGCCTGTTCGTACATGTGCACATACCCGCGATGCCAGGGCAGGAAATACCAGTTGCCATGCGGGCACAGGTTGAAGCCTGCCGGCGTGCCATGGATATTGGCAAAGCCGATCCAGCTGAGCGGCTGGCCGTTGCGGGCCGGATCCTTCATCCGGGTCACGAAGTCGCGCAGCGCGACCAGCACGGGATCGTCCAGATCCATCTCGTGCAGGCTGCGCCGCTGCGGCAGGCTGGCCTGCGCGCGGGCAGGCCTGAAGGGCAGGACGCCGGCCACCGAAGCCGCCGCGGTGATCTGCAGCAGGGCGCGTCTGGTAAGCATGATCATCTTCCTTTCGCATCGCGATGCGATCGCGGCGATCGGTGACCGGCGCTTCGAGTCGCGGGGTTCACAGTTTTCTGAAATCAGCATAGCACATTTAAAATCGCGCGTATTAATATTATCTATTAAATTAACTTTCTGGCGTTAAAATGATAATCTCTGCAAGTCCGCGAAAAGGACCGCGATACGCGCGCCGCACCGCTGTCGCCCTTGCTGCAGGTCCCCTGCCGTCGAAGGCTTGCGCGCCCCGCGCCTCTGGCCCTAGCGTGGCGCCATGACACCGCTTCGCTTTGCCCCGATCCCCGCCGCGCTGCCCGCGACCGTGCCCTTCGTGGGGCCCGAAACCCTGCAACGCCAGCGCGGCGCGCCCTTCGCCGCCCGGCTGGGTGCCAATGAGAACGGCTTCGGCCCAAGCCCCCGCGCGGTTGCAGCAATGCAGGCAGAGGCCGGTCGGGTCTGGCAATATGGCGATTCGACCAGCCACGACCTGCGCGAGGCGCTGGCCCGCCACCTCGATATCGCGCCCGCCTCGATCCTCATCGGCGAGGGCATCGACGGGATGCTGGGGCTGCTGGTGCGGCTGATGATCGCTCCGGGCGATGCGGTGGTCACGTCGGAAGGAGCCTACCCAACCTTCAACTACCACGTCGCAGGCTTCGGCGGGGTGCTGCACAAGGTGCCCTATCGCGATGATGCCGAGGATCCCCGGGCGCTGGCGGCGCGGGCGCGCGCGACGGGGGCGCGGCTGGTCTATCTCGCCAATCCGGACAATCCGATGGGAAGCTGGCATGACGGCGCGGTGATCCAGGCCATGCTGGACGACTTGCCCCAGGGCTGCCTTCTGGTGCTGGACCAGGCCTATCTGGAATTCGCGCCGGCCACCGCCGTGCCGGGCATCGCCGCCGACGATCCCCGCGTCATCCGCATGCGGACCTTCTCGAAGGCCTACGGGCTGGCCGGGGCGCGGATCGGCTATGCGATCGGCGAACCCGGCCTGATCGCGGGGTTCGAGAGGATCCGTAACCATTTCGGCGTCAACCGCATCGCCCAGGCCGGCGCCCTCGCGGCGCTTGCGGACCGTGACTGGCTGACCGGTGTGGTGGCGCGCGTGGCGGCCGCGCGGGATCGCCTCGGTGCCATCGCCCGCGACAACGGCATGGTCGCGCTGGCCTCGGCAACCAATTTCGTGGCCATCGACACCGGCCGCGACGGCATCTTCGCCCGAGGACTCGTCGCCGCGCTCGAGGCCGAGGGTATCTTCGTTAGGATGCCCGCGGTGGCCCCGCAGGATCGCTGCATCCGCATCAGCTGTGCGCCCGAGGCCGATCTCGACCGGCTGGCCGAGGCGCTGCCGCGCGCCCTCGCCCGCCTCTGACCGGGCCGCCCCCTCTTCTGTGCCCAAATATCCCCGCCGGAGGCTCCGCCGCCGCCGCGGGCGGGCCGTCGGCCGGCGGGCACTACAGCGCCGCCAGCTGCGCCAGCGCGGCGTGCAGCCGCGCCAGGTCATCCTCGAGTGCCGCCAGCTTCTCGCGGGTCTCCTCGATCACTTCGGCCTCGGCGTTCTCGACGAATTTCGGGTTGGCCAGCCGCTTGCGCAATCCGTCGGCGTCCTTCCCGGACCGGGCCAGCGCCTTCTGCAGCCGGGTGGTCTCGGCGGCCACGTCGATCAGGTCGCCGATCGGCAGCGCAAAGGACGCGCCCGGCGCCGCGACGGCAATCATCCCCTTGCCCGCCACGCCATCGGCCGGCGGGTTGACGCGGGCCAGCCGCTCGATCAGCGGGGCGTTGGCGGCCAGCGCCGCGCGGGCGGCCGCGTCGGCCTCGGTCACGATCAGGTCCAGCCGGGCGCCCGCCGGCACGCCCATCTGCGCGCGGGCGGACCGCACCGCCTCGATCAGCGCGATGACCCAGTTCATCTGCCGGTCGGCCGCCTCGTCGATCAGCTCCGCGCCACAGGTCGGCCAGTCGCCATGCACCAGCATCGTCGCCCGCTCGCCGGTCAGCGCCCACAGCTCTTCGGTGACGAAGGGCATGATCGGGTGCAGCATCAGGTAGCACTGGTCCAGCACCCAGCCCATCGTGGCGCGGGTCTCCCCGGCATCCTCGCCGTCGAACAGCGGCTTGGCGAATTCCACATACCAGTCGCAGACCTTGCCCCAGACAAAGGCGTAAAGCCCGTTCGCGGCATCGTTGAAGCGATAGGAGGCCAGCGCCTCGTCGGTCGCGATGCGAATCCGCGCGACCTCGCCGATGATCCAGCGGTTGACCGTGTGCTGCGAGTCAGGGCGGGCCACCCCGCCCCGCACGCCGTTCATCTGCGCAAAGCGGCTGGCGTTCCAGATCTTGGTGACGAAATTGCGTGCGCCTTCGACATGCTTCGGTCCCAGCTTGGGGTCGCGGCCCATCGCCGCCATGCCGGTCAGGGTCATGCGTAGCGCGTCGGCGCCGTATTCGTCGATCAGGCTCAGCGGGTCGATGACGTTGCCTTTCGACTTCGACATCTTCGCGCCCTTCTCGTCGCGGACAAGCCCGTGGACATAGACGGTGTGGAAGGGCACGTCGCCCGCGACCTCCAGCTGCATCATCATCATCCGGGCGACCCAGAAGAAGATGATGTCGAAGCCTGTCACCAGAACGTCGGTGGGAAAATACCTCTCCATCTCGGGGGTCTTGTCGGGCCAGCCAAGGGTGCCGATGGGCCAAAGCCCGCTGCTGAACCAGGTGTCCAGCACATCGGGGTCGCGCCAGACCGGATAGAGCAGATGCGTCGGGTCCTGCGACAGGCCGTAATCGGCCAGGCTGCGGGCCAGCAGGTCGATGGCCGCGTCGCGGTCGGCAACCTCGACCACGCGGCTGACCTCCAGCGGCTGCGGCAGCCCGGCGATGTCGTCGCGAAACAGCTTGCGGACCGCCTCGAAATCGGCGGCGCAGCGCTGGCGTTCGCCGGCATGGACCAGCCCGTCCACCAGCAGGCCGAACATCTCGACCTCGTCCAGCGCCCCGTCGCCGTCATCGGCGAAATCCGCGACGCCCAGATCCAGCCCGTACCAGACCGGGATCTGGTGGCCCCACCACAGCTGGCGGCTGATCGTCCACGGCTCGATATTCTCGAGCCAGTTGAAATAGACCTTGCGGTGCTGTTCGGGCAGGATCCGCGTGCGGCCATCGCGCACGGCCTCCAGCGCGGGGCCGACGATGCGCGCGGTATCGACGAACCACTGGTCGGTCAGCATCGGTTCGATGACGACGCCGGAGCGGTCGCCGAAGGGCTGCATGATCGGCTTGTCCTCGATCAGCGGGCGGCGTTCCAGATGTTCGGCGCCGGTTTCCGGATCGATCTCCTTGTGCAGGAGGGTCACGGCCAGCCCCTCGGCGGTGATCGCCTCGATCACCCGCCTGCGCGCGTCATAGCGGTCAAGCCCGCGCAGGTCCTCGGGCACGAGGTTCACGTTCGACACATCGCCCACATCCTCGCCCCGCGCGGCCCGGGTGGCGATCTCGGCGCTGTCGGCATGGGACAGACCGTCCGCGCGCATCGCGCCGCGCCCGTCCATCAGCGCATAAAGCGGAATGCCGTTGCGCATCGCGACGCCGTAATCGTTGAAGTCGTGCGCGCCGGTGATCTTGACCGCGCCCGAGCCGAAATCGGGATCGGGATAGTCGTCGGCGATGATCGGGATCAGCCGGCGATGTTCCTTCGGGCCGACCGGAATCTCGCACAGCTTGCCGACGATCGGGGCGTAGCGTTCATCCGAGGGATGCACCGCCACCGCACCGTCGCCCAGCATCGTCTCGGGGCGGGTCGTGGCGATGGCGATATAGTCGCGCGTCTCGCGCAGCGTCACGCGGCCCTCGGCATCGCGTTCGACATATTCGTAGGTCTCGCCGTCGGCCAGCGGGTATCTGAAATGCCACATATGGCCCGGCACCTCGCGGTTCTCGACCTCGAGATCACTGATTGCGGTCTCGAAATGCGGGTCCCAGTTCACCAGCCGCTTGCCGCGATAGATGATGCCCTTGTTGTAGAGATCGACGAAGACCCGGATCACCGCGTCGTGGAAATTGCCCTCTTCGCCCGCAGGCGCCCCCGGCGCGCCCGACATGGTGAAGGCGTTGCGCGACCAGTCGCAGGAGGCACCCAGACGCTTCAGCTGGTTGATGATCGTGTCGCCGGATTCGCGCTTCCAGTCCCAGATCTTCTGCACGAAGGAGTCGCGGCCGATCTGGCGGCGGTCGGGCTCGCCCGCATCGGCCATGCGCCGTTCGACGACCATCTGCGTGGCGATGCCGGCATGGTCCTGGCCCGGCTGCCACAGCGTGTCGAAGCCGCGCATCCGGTGCCAGCGCACCAGGATGTCCTGCAGCGTGTTGTTGAAGGCGTGGCCGATATGCAGGCTTCCGGTCACGTTGGGCGGCGGGATCATCACCGTGAAGGTTTCCGTCCGCGAGGCATTGGCGCCGGCGGCAAAGGCGTTCGCGCGTTCCCATTCGGCGCTGATGCGGGCCTCGGCGGCCCGGGCGTCAAAACTCTTGTCCATGCTCATCTCGGCGATCCCCTTGCTTCAGGATGGATTACCGAAAGGCCGGGCAAAGGCCAAGACGTGCAGATCAGCGAAACCGCGCCGGGATCTTCTCGGCAAAGGGGAACATGTCCAGCACGGGGCGGGCCTCGTCCAGCACGCGGGCGGCCGAGGGGCGGGCGATCAGACGCTCGAAATAGGACGACAGGTGCGGATGGGCGGCGAAGGGGTGCAGGATGCCCGCATAGAACAGCGCCGGCAGCGCCGCACAATCGGCCAGTCCGAAATCGCCGGCCAGCCAGTCGCGGCCCGCAAGGTGGCGGTCGGCGGCGGCATAGGCGCGGTCAAGTTCGCGATGGGCAAAGGCGGTGACGGCGGGTTCGGCCGAAGGGTCCATGAACAGCCGCGCATTCACAACCGGCTGCATCGCGCCCTGCACATGCATGTCGAAGACGCGGTCCCAGACATGCGCCTGCATCGCCTGATCGGGATCGGCGGGCAGCAGGCGCCGCGCGCCGGGGTCGTGGCGGGCGAGATAGGCGATGATCAGCGAGGTTTCGCAGATCACGGCATCGCGCCCGTGATCCTGAAGGACGGGCATCTTGCCCAGCGGCGACATCCCTGCCAGCGCCGCCCGGTCGGCCGGATCGCCCGGATTGACGTGGCGGGGGGTGAATGCGATGCCGGCGTCGTAGAGCGCGACCAGCACCTTGTGGCAGAACGAGGACAGCGGGTGGAACCACAGGGTCAGGCTCATGCGGGCGACCCGGCGGCGTCGGCGGCGGCCCAATGCGCCATGTGATCATCGAAAGCGCGGGCAAAGGCCCGGCGGGCGGTCGCCCGCGCCAGATGATCCGCCACATGGGCGTGCGGCCCCAGAAGTCCGAACCGCTGTGCCTGGCGGGACACATCGGCCAGCATCAGGTCCGCGACGGTGAAATCAGGACCGGCGATCCAGTCGCGCTGCGCCAGCACGGCGTCAAGCTGGGCCAGCCGCTGCGTGACCAGGGGCGCGCGGCGTTCCGCGGCCTGATCGTCGTCATCGACGACGCGCGCGAGGAAATAGGCCATCAGCCAGGTCTCGACGCTGTTCAGCGCGGCGATCAGCCATTGGGTGATCTCGGGGCGGCGGTCTTCGGGAAGCAGATGCGTGCCCTCGGCGAGATGGAGCAGGATCGCGCCGGACTCGAACAGCACGCGGTCGCCGTCGCGGATAAACGGCACCTGATGAAAGGGTTGCGCGGCCTGATGGGCGGCCCCGCGGTCACGCAGCGGGACGGTCTCGACGCTGTAGGGGCGGCCAAGTTCTTCGCAGGCCCAGCGGACGCGCAGGTCCCGCACCAGCCCGCGCGGCATCTGCGGCACCCAGTCATAGGTGGTCAGTGTCAGGGTCATGTGGTGTCTCGTCGGGGCTTGAGGGCCATGCGTGCCGGTCCGGTCAGCCGGCATGGTCGAGGGGGCCGACGATCGCGAACTGCGCGCCTTGCGGGTCGCGGGCGATGGCGATATGGGCGCCGCCCGGAACCTCCTGCGGGCCGTGCAGCACCGCGCCGCCCAGATCGGCGATGCGGGCCACGGCGTCGGACAGGCCGTTGAAGCCGAAATAGGGCAGCCAGGCCGGCGCCGGCGCATTGCCAAGCCCCTGCATCCCCCCGATATCGGCGCCCTCATGCGCGAACAGCTGATAGGTGCCCATCTCGCCCATCGGTATCTCGGTCGACTGCTGCCAGCCCAAAAGCCGGCCATAGAAGTCCAGCGCGGCGGCGGGATCGGCGGTCATCAGTTCGTTCCAGTTGCCGTGGCCGGCCCGCGTCCGGTCGAAGGCGTTCCCGCCGGTGCCGTCCTGCATCGGTCCAGGTTCCAGAAGGCCGAAGCCCGCGCCCTGCGGATCCCCGAGAATGGCGATGCGGCCGGTATTGGCGACCTCGAAGGGCGGGCGATGGATCGCGGCGCCCTGCGCGGTGGCGGCGGCCACGGCAACGTCCAGATCCGCGACCCCGAAATAGATCAGCCACAGGGGCGGCATCCCCGCCACATCTGCGGGCATGTCCATGATCCCCGCGACCATCGCGCCCTGACAGCGTGCAAGGTCGTAGTCGAACCCCTCCATGCCCGAAGGGGCGACGGTCCAGCCGAACAGGCCCGCATAGAAAGCCTCGGCCTCGGCGCGCCGGCCCGGAGCGCAGGCCAGTTCATACCACAGGGGACGGCCATGGATCGCTGTCATGGCGGGGCCTCAACTGAGATCGACGATGGGGGTGAAGCCACCCCAGAACATGCGCCGGCCGTCAAAGGGCATCGGGTCGGGCATCGGCATGTCGCCCATTTCCTCCTGCATCTTGCGTGCAGCCTCGTCGCAGGCGGCGCGGTCGGCCCACTCGATCCAGGCGAAGACCGGGGTCTCGTCCTCGGTGGCCTGCGTTGCGCGGTAGAAATCGGTCTGTTTGCCATGCGGGACATCCTCGCCCCAGCACTCTACCTGATGGCGCGCGCCGAAGCGTTCGAACATCGGCGCGGCGCTGTTGGCCATGTCGACATAGGCCTGCTTCGCATCCGATCTTGCTGGCAGCACGAAGCCCTGCACATAGCTGCCGGGCCGGCTTGCGCCATGCTGCATGACTGGGCTGAAGCCGCCCCAGAACATCCGCGCGCCGTCGAAGGGCATCTCGCCCATCTGCTGCATCTGCGGGTCGTCCATCATCGAGGCCCATGCTGCATCGCAGGTCGCGCGGTCGGGCCATTCGACCCAGGAAAACACCGGCGTCTCGTCCTCCCGGGCCTGGGTCGCCCGGTAGAAATCGGTGGTGTGGCCATGCGTCACATCCTCGCCCCAGCATTCGACCATGCGCAGTGCCCCGCGCGACTTGAACATCGGCCAGCTTGACCTTGCATGATCGGCATAGGCGTCCTTGTTGGCGGTCGGCACGGCGGCGACGAAGCCGGTATAATAGGCCATCTGATCCTCCCGTTGCGATCGGCGGGACATCCGTTCGCGACTCGAAGCATCGCGCTTGTGGTATGAAAAAGCAACTGACACTGTGGGGCGATGGAGAAGATCGGCAGAACTGCGCGGATTCGCTATGACGAGGGCTGCCTTGCCGCCCACGCACTGAACCTGGTGGGCGACCGCTGGGCGCTGCTTGTGGTGCGCGAGTTGATGTTGGCGCCGCGCCGGTTCCAGCAGGTCCGGGCCGGCCTGCCGGGAATCACGGCGGCGGTGCTGTCGCAGCGGCTGGGACAGCTGACCCTGGCCGGCGTGGTGCGCCACGACACGGCAACCGGGCTCTATGCGCTGACGCCGTCGGGGCACGACCTGCTGCCGGTGCTGCAGGCGATGTGCCGGTGGGGGGCGCGCCATCCCGGCCACGATCCGCGCCGCTTCATCAGCCCGACGGCGCTGATGATCTCGATGACCGCGATGATGGCATCGGATGCCGCGCGCGGCCGCCACGCGGTTGCCGGGTTCCGCTCGGGCAGCGACGATTTTGTGCAGCGGCTGACCGGCGATGGCGTGCTGCGGGTCGAGGCGGGGTGCGACCCCTCGGCCGCCTTCGTCTTGGCGGGCGGCGGCAACGGGCTGGCGCGGGCCGTCTATGGCGCCGCGCCACTGGCGGATCTCGCCGGGCAGGGGGTGATCGCGGTCGCCGGCGATCTGGCCGCCGCGCAGGCCCATGTCGATCTGTTCCACCTGCGCGGCTGAGCGGTCAGACGGCACGGTCCAGCTTGGTCGTCAGGTGGATCAGGCTCTCCGAAGATCGCACGCCGTCCAGCCCGCCGATCCGGTCCAGCGCCTCGTCCAGCTCGGCCGTCGATCCGGTGGACAGTTGCAGCAGCAGGTCGACCCGTCCGCTGGTGGTGTGGATGCGCTCTACCTGCGGCAGGGTGCGCAGCCGCGCAAGGATGGCGGGCTGGCTGCGCGGTTCGATCACCAGAAGGACGGTGGCGCGGATCTGCGCCAGCCGCGCCCGGTCGCCCAGCCGCAGCGTATAGCCCGCGATCGCGCCCGAGCTTTCCAGCCGCTCGAGCCGCGCCTGCACGGTCGAGCGTGCGACCTTCAGCCGTCGCGCCAGCACCGCCAGCGACATGCGCGCATCCTGCGCCAGCAAGGCAAGGATCGAACGGTCGAGGTCATCCATGTCTGTGCCCTGGCTTGTCGTCAAATTGACACTTGATTCGTCATAATAGTTGCTACATGCGGCAAATCTATCCTTTTCATCGGTGAAAACGGAACCCAAAAGCGCCATTCTGTGTTGAGACCGCCTGCCCGTCGACCGACCCACCTGACCGCGCGAAAGGACCGTCATGGGACATCACAAGACCGTCTGGGATACCCCGGCCGAACTGATCCGCCACCTGCAGCCCGAGCATCCGGTGATGGCCTTCGCGCCGACCGTGCTTCAGGACCGGGCGCGTCAGTTTCTGGCGGGCTTTCCGGGGCTGGTGACCTATGCCGTCAAGTCCAATCCCGACGAGGCGGTGATCCAGAACCTCGTCTCGGCCGGGATCACCGGGTTCGACGTGGCCTCGCCCTTCGAGATCGACCTGATCGGCCGGATGGCGCCTCATGCCGCGCGGCACTATCACAACCCCGTCCGCGCCCGGTCCGAGATCGTCCATGCGGTCAAGGCCGGCATCCTGGCCTGGTCGGTGGACAGCCGCAGCGAGCTTGAGAAGCTGTTCGAGATGGTGCCTGCGACGATGAACGGGCAGGGGGTCGAGATCTCGCCCCGCTTCAAGCTGCCGGTGCTGGGCGCGGTCTATGATTTCGGCTCGAAGTTCGGCGCGACGCCGGACCTTGCGGCCGACCTGCTGCGCCTTGTGGCCGAGCGCGGCTATGTCGCCTCGCTGACCTTCCATCCGGGCACGCAATGCGTCGATCCAATCGCCTGGGAAAGCTATATCCGCGTCGCCCGCGACATCTGCGACAGCGCCGGCGTCACCGCGCGCCGGCTGAATGTCGGCGGCGGCTTCCCCTCGCACCGGGTGACCGGGGTCGATCCCGATCTGGGCGCGATCTTCGCCGAGATCGGCGACACGGTGCGGGAATGCTTTGGCGACGATGCGCCCGCGCTGGTCTGCGAGCCGGGGCGCGGGCTTTGCGCGGACGCCTTCTCGCTGATCACGCGCGTCAAGGGCGTGCGCGACGGCACCAGCGTCTTCCTGAACGATGGCGTCTATGGCGGGCTGGCCGAACTGCCGATCGTGGGCAATCTGGATCGCATCGAGGTCCTGACGCCGCAGGGCCAGCCGCGGGGGGGCGATCTGACCGGGCGGGTGATCTTCGGTCCGACCTGCGACTCGGTCGACCGCCTGCCCGGAGAATTGAGCCTGCCGGCCGACATCGCCGAGGGCGATTACGTCATCTTCCACGGCGCCGGAGCCTATTCGACGGTGACGAACACCCGCTTCAACGGCTTCGGGCTGATGTCGCACGTGACCGTGATGGCGCTGGCGTAACCAAAATCTGAGACCGTCATGCTAGCCTTGGCCGATGAACACGATTCGCCCGGCCACCATCCATGTCGTTCTGATGGACGGAACCTTCGCCTCGCTGGCCGATGGACGGCGCAGTTCGATCGGGCGGCTGCACGGCCTGCTGACCCGCAAGATCCGAAACTCGCCGGCATCCGAGATGCGGATGCACCTCTATTACGGGATGGGCCAGCAATGGAATCGGTGGCGCACCCTGCCGGAACTGGCGATGGGGCGGGTTCTGGAACGGCGGATCGTCGATGCCTATGGCCGGCTTGCCTCGCGCTATCAGCCGGGTGACCTCATCTTCCTGTTCGGCTACTCCCGCGGCGCCTTCGCGGTGCGCAGCCTTGCCGGCATGATCGACCGGGTGGGCCTGCTGCGCGCCGAGGCCGCGACCGAACGCAATGTCCGCGCCGCCTGGAACTATTACCACACCGGAAAGATCGGCCGGCATCTGGATGCATTCAGGACCCGCCGCTGCCAGCCCGAGGCGCCGATCAGGATGCTGGGCTGCTTTGACACGGTGATGGCGCTTGGCGTGCGGTTGCCGGTGATCTGGATGCTGACCGAGCCGCGCTTCCGCTTTCACGACGCCCATCTTGCCGCGAATGTCGAGCATGGGTTTCAGGCGCTTGCACTGGACGAGACCCGGGCAGCCTTCGCCCCGCTTCTGTGGGACGATCGCTGCGTGGCCGGGCGGGTCGAGCAGCGATGGTTCCGGGGCGCGCATCCCGATATCGGCGGCCAGCTGAGCGGGCACGAGGCCGCGCGCCCCCTGGCCAACATCCCGCTGGTCTGGATGCTGGAACATGCCGAGACACTGGGCCTGCCGCTGCCGCGGCGCTGGCGCGACGGGTTTCCCTGCGATTCATCGGCGCCTCCGGTCGGCAGCTGGCGCGGCTGGGCCAAGGCGTTCCTCGCGCGCGCGCCGCGGATGGCCGGGCAGTTCGACACCGAAAGCCTGCATCGCGACGTCTCGGCCGAACAGTATGACGGGCCGGCGCTGCTGGTCGGGCATCTGGCGCCCAGGGGGCAGGGCGGACCGCCACGGCGGGGCTTCCTGCGCCGGCGCGTCACGCCGGGCGCGACGGCCCTTTCGCAGTCCGATGACGCAGCGGACGGTACCCCCGAGGCCAGGCAAGTCTGAGACGCCCGCGCGGCGCAGGCGGGGTCTGGTCGTGTCAGGCCACGGCTTCCAGTTCGCGCTGCGGCTGGATGCCCAGTGCGGCGCAGACATCGCGGGTCATCTCGGGACGGTTCAGCGTGTAGAAATGCAGCCGGTCAATGCCGCCCTCGATCAACTTGTCGCACAGCTCGGCACAGATCGCCGTCGCCAGCAGCCGTTCGCGGTCGCCGCCGTCGCGGATCGCGGCGGCAAAGGCGTCCTCGGCCCATTGCGGGATGCTGGTCCCGCAGCTTTGCGCGAAACGCCGGGCGCCGGCCCAGCCCTGGATCGGCAGGATGCCGGGGATGATCGGCGCTTCGATGCCCGCTGCGGCGCATTTGTCGCGGAACCGGAAAAAGGTTTCGGCGTCAAAGAAGAACTGGGTGATTGCGCTGGTCGCGCCGGCGTCGATCTTGCGCTTCAGCCAGGCGACATCGGCATCAGTCGAGGGGCTGTCGGGATGCGGCTCGGGATAGGCGCCGACGCGGATCGTCATGTCGCCGCGATCCGCGATCGCCTCGATCAGCTCGATCGCGTTCGCGAAGCCCTCGGGATGGGGGGTGAACCGCTCGGCGCCCTTCGGTGCATCGCCGCGCAGCGCCACGATCTCGGTGATCCCGGCATCGGCATAATCCTTCACGATCTTCATGGTTTCTTCGCGCGTGGCCTCGACGCAGGTCAGATGCGCGGCCACGTTCAGGCCGAACTGGCGGTTGATGGTGGTCACCGCCTCATGCGTCAACTGCCGCGTGGTGCCGCCCGCGCCGTAGGTGACCGACACGAAATCCGGCGCCAGCGGCGCCAGCGCGCGGGCCGTTTCCCACAGCCGGAACGACGCATCCAGAGTCTTCGGCGGGAAGAACTCGAAGCTGATTTTCGGCGCGGCGCGGGTCATGGCGATTCCTTTCTGTCTGCACAGCTTGTGCCACGCCCGCGACTGTGAGACAAATTCATAATCTTCAAGATCAAGATGAAACTGGTTCACATGCACCTTGAACTTCGCCATCTGCGCACGGTCCATGCCTTCCATGAACAGGGTGGGCTGGCCCGCGCGGCCGAGGTCCTGAACATCACCCAGTCGGCGCTGTCCCACCAGATCAAGGCGCTGGAGGAACAGGCCGGGGTCGAGCTGTTCGTGCGCCGGGCCAAGCCGATGCGGCTGTCGGCGGCGGGGATGCGGCTGTTGCGGCTTGCCGAACAGGTGCTGCCGCTGGTGGCCGCCACCGAGGCCGAATTCAAGGGCGTCGAGGCCGGTCGGGTCGGGCGGCTGCACATCGCCATGGAATGTCACGCCTGTTTCGACTGGCTGCTGCCGGTCCTTGACCTGTTCCGCCGCGCCTGGCCCGATGTCGATGTCGACATCCGCCAGCGGCTGGCCTTCGGCGCGTTGCCGGCCCTGGCCCGCGAAGAGGTGGATCTGGTGATCTCGTCCGACCCCGAGGACGTGCCGGGCATCGTCTACCAGCCGCTGTTCGACTATGCGCCGACGCTGGTGGTGCCGGCGGGCCATCCGCTGGCCGCCAAGGGCCATGCCGAACCGCAGGATCTGGCCGGCGAGACGCTGATCACCTATCCGATGGATCGCGCGCGGCTGGACGTGTTCAGCCAGTTCCTGACCCCCGCCGGGGTCGAGCCGGCCCGGCAGCGCACCGTGGAACTGACCGCGGTGTCGCTGATGCTGGTCGCCTCGGGGCGGGGCGTTGCGGTGATGCCCGACTGGGTGCTGCGCCGCGAAGCCGCCAATCCCGAGATCGCGATGCTGCCGCTGGGTCGCGGCGGCATCCTGCGGCGCCTTTACGCGGCCGTGCGCGAGGCAGACCTGGCGCAGCCCTACATGGCCCATGTGCTGCGGCTTTCGCGCACCGAACCCCTGCGGATGCTGCGCGGCGCCGCCGCGTGATCCTTGGCATTTGCCGCGCATGCCCCTATGACGCCGCCAACCCCATATCGGAGCGAACGATGGCAAGCGCCAATCTGAACATCATGGTCAAGGCTGCCCGCAAGGCCGGGCGGGCGCTGGTCAAGGACTTCCGCGAGGTCGAGAACCTTCAGGTCAGCGTCAAGGGCGCCGGCGATTTCGTCACCCGCGCCGACCGCGAGGCCGAACGCATCATCAAGGAAGAACTGCGCGGCGCGCGTCCGAATTACGGCTGGCTGGGTGAGGAAACCGGCGAGGATGCGGGCGAGGATCCCACCCGCCGCTGGATTGTCGATCCGCTCGACGGGACGACCAACTTCCTGCACGGTCTGCCGCACTGGGCCGTCAGCATCGGGCTGGAACACAAGGGCGAGATCGTCGCGGCGGTGATCTTCGACGCCGCGAAGGACGAATTGTTCACGGCCGAAAAGGGCGGCGGGGCCTTCATGAACGATCAGCGGCTGCGCGTCTCGGGACGGCGGCAGCTGGGTGAATCGCTGTTCGCCACCGGCATCCCCTTCGCCGGGCGTGGCCCGCTGCCGGCCGCGCTGCAGGATCTGGCGCGGCTGATGCCGCTGACCTCGGGCGTGCGCCGGCTGGGCGCGGCATCGCTGGACCTCGCCTATGTCGCGGCCGGGCGATACGACGGCTATTGGGAACGCGGCAACCAGCCCTGGGACGTGGCGGCGGGCATCCTGATGGTGCGCGAGGCCGGCGGCTTCGTCGAAGGCATCCGCGAGGGCGACGATCCGCTGGAATCGGGCCGCATGATCGCCGCCAATCCGCAGATCTTCGAGGCTTTCGCCAAGGTGATCCGCAGCCGCGACTGAGCCTGTCGATGCGCGGTTGCAACGGCGCGCGTCTTGCAGGGATTGCAAGGCCGGGTTGACTTGACCTTGCCGGTCGGGGGACGCAGGATGGCCGTGCCCCCTTCTGGAACGCGACTGGAACGCGCCCGATGCCCGACGATCCGAACGCCCCGCCCTATGCTGCCTCGGCGGCGTCCGCCTCGGCGCCGCCGCCGATCCCGCCCAGGACCCGTCCTCCGGTCCGCGACCGCACGGGTCTGGCGATCCTGCTGATGTGCGCCACCAGTTTCATCTTCGCCTTGCAGGACGGGTTCTCGCGCGTGCTGGGCGAGGGCTATCCGCCGGCTCTGGTGGTGATGATCCGCTATTGGGTCTTTGCGGTCTTCGTGATCGCGCTGGTGTCGCGCCAGCCGGGCGGGCTGAAACGCGCCATCCGCACCAGGCGCCCGGTCACGCAGATCCTGCGCGGGGTGATCCTGGCGCTGGAGGTGATGATCATGGTCGAGGCCTTCGTGCGCCTGGGCCTGGTCGAGACCCATGCCGTCTTCACCGCCTACCCGCTGCTGGTCGCGGCGCTATCGGGTCCGGTGCTGGGCGAAAAGGTCGGCTGGCGGCGCTGGACCGCCATCGGCATCGGCTTTGCCGGTATCCTGGTGATTCTGAACCCCGGCGGCGGGGTCTTGCAGATCGAGGCGCTTCTGCCCTTCGTCGCCGCGCTGATGTTCGCGCTGTACGGGCTGCTGACCCGGCATGTGTCGCGCGACGATCCCTCGATGGTCAGTTTCTTCTGGACCGCGATTGCCGGGGCGGTGGCGATGACCGCGGTCGGCATCTGGGACTGGCAATGGCTGGCGCCGATCGACTGGCTCTGGATGGTCGGGCTGTGCCTGTGCGGCATGAGTTCGCATTACCTGCTGATCCGCGCCTACGAGTTGGCCGAGGCGTCGGCGCTGCAACCCTTTGCCTACACCCAGCTGGTCTGGGTCAGCATCCTCGGCGTGGTGGTCTTTTCCGAGGTGCTGCGCCCCAACGTGGTGGTGGGCGCGGTGATCGTGGTCCTGGCCGGGCTGTTCACGTTGTGGCGGGCGCGGGTGAAATCGGCCTGATCGCAGCCGTCCGGCAGGCTCACTCGGCCAGCGCGGCTTCCTCGAGGGGTGGCGACCAGCCCGCGGGCAGGCGCGGTCCGATGAAGGGCCGCTGGGGTGGCCGGGCCGACAGCGCCAGCGTCAGCCGGGCCACCGGCGGCGGCATCAGCCCGCCTCCGGTCAACTCCCAGGTCGGCACGATGGGCGCGGGCCTGCCCAGGATGCGGGCGCGATAGACGGGCATCGCCTCGGTCACGCGCATGACATAGTTGCGGGTCTCGTCAAAGGGGATCAGCTCGACCCAGTCCACCGGATCGAAGCCGCGCCGCAGGTCGCCGAAATCGCGCAGCCAGCGCGCCGGACGACCGGGCCCCGCATTGTAACCCGACGCCACCAGGGCCGTCGAACTGCCAAAGCGGTCGCGCAGCCCCGTCAGGTAGGCCGCGCCAAGCCGCGCGTTGTAGGCCGGATCGGTCGTCAGCCGGATCAGGTCGTAGGGTTCTCCCAACTGCCGCGCCATCTGTTCGGCGGTGCCGGGCATCAGCTGCATCAGCCCGCGCGCGCCGACATGGCTGCTGACGGTGTGGTTGAATTCGGATTCCTGCCGGGCGATCGACAGCACCAGTTCCGATGGCAGGCCCAGATCGGCCTGTTCCAGCCCGGTCAGCGGGAAATGCGCGGCCGGATAGATCGCCCCGCGATCCGCTGCGCGTTTCGACAGCCGCAGGCCGTGCCATGGCGCACCGGCCTCGATCATCAGCCGCGCCATGCGCGCCGTGTCCTCGGGCTCGGCGGTTTCCGACAGATGCAGGAAGAACCGCTGTGCCTCGTCGATGCGGCCGGTCGCCAGCAGCCACAGCCCGGCCTGGAACACGCCGTTGTCGCGCAGCGCGCCGCGCCAGTCGGGCAGGGTGTCGACCGCCTTGCCCGGCACCCCGTATTCGGCGGGCAGCGTGGCGCCGACCTTTTCGGCGGCCAGCTGCCCGTAATAGACACCGGGCTTTTCCGCCGCACGCGCATAGGCTGACGTGGCCGCGGCCTCGTCGCCAAGCGCCTCGTGGGCGCGGCCCTGCCAGTACAGCGCCCGCGCCGTGCTGATGGCACTGCCGACCACAGTCTCGAGATGCAGGAAATGGGCCAGCGCGCGGTCGGCGGCACCCTGTTTCAGCGCCGCAAAACCCGCCAGCCATTCGAGATCGGGATAGTGGCGGTCGGTGGCGGGCAGGTAATGCGCCCGCGCCAGCGCCTCGGCCCGCGACCAGTCGCCGTTGCGCATCGCCAGACGCGCGTAATCCACCCGCATCGGGGCCCACGCGGCCGGGTCGCGCAGCGCCTCGGCCCCGGTCGAGGCGGCCAGCATCAGGTCCTGCGCCCCCTGATGCTGCTTGGCGCGCACCCGCCACAGGAACCGGTCCAGCGTCAGGCCCGGATCGGCGCGGACCGCTTCGGGCAGGGCCAGGATCAGGTCGTCCACCCCGCCCTGGCCCGCCTGGAGGGCAACCCGCGCGGCCGGAAGGGCGCGGTCGGCCTCGGGCAGGCGGGGGATCAGGCGCTGGGCCTGCGCCCATTCCCGAAGATCCAGCATGGTGGTTGCGCGCGCTGTCAGCAGCGGGGTCAGTTCATCGGGATGATCGGCCAGGAAGGCCGCCTCGTCATCGGCCGGCAGCGGGGTCGAGGTCCAGAAGCGCGCCCGCTCGGCCCGCGCCTCGGCATCGCCGAGAGTCGCGAGGAAGGCGCGCTCGGCGGTCAGGGTCTGGGGCAGGCGTCCCGCGAACCAGTCGCGCAGATCGGCTGGTGGAAGGTCGGGGCGCAGCCGCGCGTCGCCGCGCTGACGCAGCAGGTCGAGGCCGGGCCAGTCTGCGGCCACGCGCAGGAAGTCGACGTAATCGGCGGCCTCCCCATGGCCCGCCCGCAGCGCCTGCCAGCCGACCAGCGTCTCGGCCAGCGGCCCCGACCGGCGCGCGGCTGCCCGCGCCGTGGCCCAGTCGCCCGCATCCGCCGCCGCCAGCGCAAGCGCCATCGCCCCACGATCCTCGGCCTGCGCCGGCGTCGCGACCAGCCCCGGCAGGCTCAGCGCCGCCAGCATCCCGACCTTCAGCATGTCGCGCAGATGTCGCATCCTTCCCCTGTCTCGCCGGGCCGGCGGCGGGACGCAATTCACATCCTTGGCAAGACCCGCGCCCGGCGATAGTTAGGCGCGACATCACGGGATCATCAAGGAGCGTGTCATGTTCAAAGGGTCGCTGCCCGCCCTGGTCACGCCGTTCAAGGAGGACGGCGAGCTGGATATGGACACGCTGGAAAAGCTGGTCGAATGGCATGTCGCTCAGGGCAGCCACGGGCTTGTACCAGTCGGCACGACCGGCGAAAGCCCGACCCTGACGCATGAGGAACACCGCCTGGTGGTCGAGGCGGTCGTGGGGCTTGCGGCGGGCCGGATTCCGGTGATCGCGGGGGCGGGGTCGAACTCGACCCGCGAGGGGATCGGCCTGATGCGGCACGCCGCCGAGGTCGGTGCCGATGCCGCGCTGGTTGTCACGCCCTATTACAACAAGCCCACGCAGGCCGGACTGATCGCGCATTACACGGCACTGGCAGAGGCGGTCGATCTGCCGATCGTGATCTACAACATCCCCGGCCGCTCGGTGATCGACATGCTGCCCGAGACGATGGGCGTGCTGTCGCGCATCCCCTCGATCATCGGCGTGAAGGATGCCACCGGCCGGCTTGAACGGGTCAGCCAGCAGCGCATCACCTGCGGCGCCGATTTCGTGCAGTTGTCGGGCGAGGACGCCACGGCGCTTGGCTTCAACGCGCATGGCGGGGTGGGCTGCATCAGCGTCACGGCCAATGTCGCGCCGCGTCTCTGCGCCGAATTCCAGGAGGCGACCTTGCGGGGCGATTACGCCGCGGCGCTGGACTGTCAGGACCGGCTGATGCCGCTGCACCACGCGATCTTCGTCGAGCCGGGCCTCGTCGGCGCGAAATACGCGATGTCGCGGCTGGGGCTCTGCACCGAACGGGTGCGGCTGCCGCTTGTGCCGCTGACCGAGCCGACCCGGCGGCTGATCGACGCCGCCCTCGAGCATGCCGGCCTGATCTGACCCGCAGCACCCGCGTCGATGGCCTGGCCGCGGGGGCCGCGGCCCCCGGCGAAGCCCGCCCCCTCGATGGGGGCGGTCTTCGCAGCCCCCGACGCGGTTCGCGCGGTTCGTCGTCCTGCGCCGCGCCCCCCGGGCGTCGCACCCTCTGTCACGAAGTCGTGATGTGCAACACGGCGTGGGGGAATGCTGTAACGCTGACGGGGCGGCAGCCGTAGGGACGGGCGATGAAACAAGACGCCGGAGCGCAGCAACCGGACTGGTCGGCGCTGATGCGATCGGCGCTGGCCGGCGATCAGCGCGACTACCGGCGTCTGCTTGAGCTGATGACCCCGGTCCTGCGCGGGGTGATCCGCGCGCGGGCATCGGGAATGGATCCGGAGTGGTGCGAGGATGTCGTGCAAGAGACGCTGCTGGCTGTTCACCTGAAGCGGGCGACCTGGAACCGCGACCTGCCCCTGCGTCCCTGGGTCTATGCGATCGCGCGTCACAAGCTGGTCGATGCGTTCCGCCGCCGTGGCCGGTCCGTGCATCTGCCGGTCGAGGATTTCGCCGAGACCCTGCCGGCCGCCCCGCAGCCCGACGGCCTCGAACAGCGCGATGCCGGCGTGCTGATCGCCATGCTGCCCGATCGCGACGCTGCGCTGCTGCGCTGCCTCGCCGTCGAAGAACGCGGCCATGACGACTGCGGCACGCGGCTGGGCCTGTCGCCCGGCGCGCTGCGGGTGGCGTTGCACCGGGCGTTGCAGCGTCTGGCGCGGCTGCGCCAGGAGGCCGGGCAATGAGGACCGACCAGCTTGTCGCCCTGCTGGCCAGCGACGGAACTGCGCCACGGCCGATCGCCCCACGCCTGATCGGGCGCGGCGGCGCAGCTCTGTTCGTCGCGGCGATGCTGGCCCTGGCGGTTCTGGGGGTGCGAGATGATCTTCTGGCGGCGCTGGCCGATCCGGTCGTGCTGATGAAATGGATCCTGCCACTGGCCGTGGCCATCCCGGCGCTGCGGGCGGCGCTGCACCTGACGCAGCCACAGATGCGCCGGGTTCCGGCGCAGGTCGGGGTGCTGGCCGTGGTCTGCCTCGCGCTGGTCTGGCTGGCGGTGTCGGGTCTTGCCGCCCGCCCCGGCACGCTGTGGCCGATCATGCGCGGCAATACGCTGCTGGTCTGCCTGACTTCGATCAGCCTGATCTCGGCCCTGCCACTCGGCCTCGGGCTGATGATCCTGCGCGACGGCGCCAGCCCCGCTCCGGCGCGCAGCGGGGCGCTGTTGGGCGCCGCGGTCGGCGGCTTTGCGGCGGCCTTCTACGCGCTGCATTGCAACGAGGATGCGCCGCTGTTCTTCCTGACCTGGTACGGGCTGGCAATCCTGATCGTCAGCGCCGTCGGGGCGCTGGCGGGGCGGCGGATGCTGCGCTGGTAGGCGAATCGGTGGCGGAGGGCGACATCCGCCGCGCGCCGCCGGACCTCGGTTTTTCCTGTCGACATGGAACCCGGGTGCCGCTTGCCGCGTCATGGTGACGCGATCGCCCGTGAAAACCCGTCGCATTC
>NZ_JAVAMQ010000025.1 GCF_030732095.1 Paracoccus spongiarum
GCAACCTAAGTCCGTCCGGAAGGCAGCCTCGCGCTACACGAGGCGGTAAGTCCGGCAGCACCGGGACAAGCTGTAAGCGTTCAAATGACGGGGCCGAAGGGTGTCGGGATATGGGGCCCGAGACGAGAAGCTGACAGGAATGTCTGTGCCAGGGGGCTCGCGCTGTGCTGCCGAGGGTCGCATGCCGCCACACCCAGATCGCCAAACCTTCCGCCACAAGGATCAGGGACATGCCGAACGAGACATCGGATCAAGAAATCCGTCGATCTCACGAGTTCAGATGGTGCCCGGAGACGGATTTGAACCGCCGACACGCGGATTTTCAAGCCGAAGCTAACCGAGCACTATCAAGAACTTGCAGCCGGACAGCGCGTCAAACCGCGCTTGGCAGATCAACGGCTTACCCCGAGAATGTCAAACCCGCAGCGATGGCGGAAAACGAAAACCCCGGCGCGCTGGCGGGCGCAACCGGGGCTGAACTGCATAGCAGTGCTTTCACTGACGATCATAGCGAACCGGGCCGGTCCTATCAAGGCACCCGTGCCGAACGCGCCGGGCTTTTTCGCAAGGAGCTGCTGAAAGCCGCCCTGTCCTACGCGGCCAAAGGGCTGCCCGTGTTCCCGGCCATGAAGATCAACGGCGAGAAGAAGCCGCTGGTCAAATGGGGCAAGGGCACGGACGGGCACCCTGACCTGACGCACCGCCGCGCGACGACCGACGCGGCCACAATCCGCGCCTGGTGGGCGAAGTGGCCGCTTGCCATGATCGGGATGCCCACGGGCGCACGGTCCGGCGTCGTCGTGCTGGACATCGACCGCAAGAACGGCGTGGACGGGCTGGCGAACCTGCGGGCTGCGGGTATCGACCCCTTCACCATGTCCCCCGTGATTGCCAAGACCCCCAGCGGCGGGTTGCATGTGTTCATGCGCTATTCCGGCCCGCTCAAGAACTCTGCGGGCATCCTGGCCGAAGGTGTCGATGTGCGGGGCGACGGCGGCTATATCGTGCTGCCCCCGTCCCTGCCTGACCTGTCCGGCCCGGAATACTGCTGGGAAGGAGGCGATTATGGTTGCCTTTGATCTTCCCAAGTGGTCGCCGGACCTGACCGCGCTGGAAAGCGCCAAGCGCGGCGAGAAATGGGCGCAGCGCGCGCTGGAAAGCGAAGCGCAGATTGTTGCGCGCGCCATGAACGGCACCCGCAACAACACCCTGAACAACGCTGCAGTGAAGTTGGGGCACAAGGTCGCTGCGGGCTATCTCGACCCGTCCGAGGTCGAGGCGGCGCTGTTGCAGGCGGCGCAGGCGAACGGGCTGGCGAGCGAGAGCGGCGCAGATGCTGCGCTTGCCACGATCCGCAGTGGACTGGCGAAGGGGATGGAGGAACCCCAGCATCCCGAGGATCGGCCCGACTACCGGCGCGCGCCTTCCCTGATCGTTCCGCAGCCGGAGCGCACGTCGCGGTTCTATTCGGCCGCCGATCTGGACGGCCGGGCTGTGCCTGCCCGGAAGTGGCTGGTCGAAGGGCTGGTGCCCCAGAAGAACGTCACGCTGTTCTCTGGTGACGGCGGCACGGGCAAGTCGCTGGCTGCGCTGCAAATGGCTGTCAGCACCGCAACCGGGCGCGCATGGCTGAATATCCCGGTGCCCAAGGGCAGGGCGCTGTTCCTGTCCGCCGAAGATGACGATGACGAGCTGCATATCCGCCTGGACGCGATCAGGCGGCAGATGCGCCTGGAATGGTCCGACCTAGGCGGGCTGACCCTGCGTTCCCTCGCTGGCGAGGATGCGCTGCTGGCGGTGGAAACGAAGATCGCCCTGATGCAGACGGCGCTGTTCGATGAGATCGAGGCGCGCGCCAAGGATGACCAGCCGTCCCTGATCGTGCTGGACACACTGGCAGACCTGTTCCCCGCCAACGAAAACGACCGCGCGGCGGTGCGGCAGTTCATTGGCATCCTGCGCGGGTTGGCGCTGCGCCAGAAATGCGCGGTCCTGCTGTTGGGGCATCCGTCCCTCACCGGGCTTTCCAGCGGCAGCGGGACGAGCGGCAGCACCGCCTGGAACAACAGCGTCCGGTCGCGGCTCTACCTGGAGCGGATCGTTCAGGACGGATACGAGCCGGACCCGGACAAGCGGGTGCTGTCCACCAAGAAGGCGAACTATGGCCGGATCGGGGGCGAGATGACCCTGACCTGGACCGAAGGCGTGTTCCTGCGCGATGCCGAGCCGCAAGGGCTGGATGCACTGGCAGCCGGTGCCAAGGGCGAGCGGGTGTTCCTGTCTCTGCTGCGCGAGGTCACGATGCAGGGCCGCAGGGTCAACGCGGCAGGCGGGCTGAACTACGCGCCCAAGGTGTTCGCCGACCACCCCGAGGCGGAGGGCTGCACCAAGAAAGCCCTGCGGTCCGCAATGGAGAAATTGCTTGCAAGCGGGAAGGTCAAAGTCGTTCACGGCGGGTCGCCGTCGCGCCCCGTGACGTGGTTGGAGGCCGCAGAATGACGCCCTTCATCCCCCCCTTCACCCCACCTTCATCCCCCCTTCTGTCACACACCCCTATAACCCCTAGGTGTGTGCGCACCCCTTGGAGGGGATGCACCACCTTTGGCGGGCGTGTGGCGACGGAAGCGGTGGCGTGTCGGACCGCTCAAGAGGCCACCCCATGACCTACACCCGCACCCCCACGCTGGCCTCGCCCGTGACCCTGATGGACGCCAAGCATCACCTGCGCGTGATGCACGACGACGAGGACTTGCTGATCCAGCGATACATCCTCGCGGCTGCCCGTGAGATCGAGGCTTATTGCGAGATCGCCCTGACGCGGCAGACGATCAGCCTGACCGTGCTGGCCGAGGGCGGCGACATCATTCCCCTGCCTGTCGGCCCGCTTGCCCCTGATGCTGAGGTGACGGCTAACGGCACACCGCTGGTCAACAGCATCATGCCGGGGCGCTGGCCTGTCCTGATCCTTCCCGAGACGATGACCGGCCCGATTGCCCTGACCTATGAGGCGGGGTTTGCCGATACGTCCGCCAGCGTTCCCGACGACCTGCAACTGGCGATCATGGAACAGGCCGCCTTCGCCTATGACAACCGGGGCAGCGTGGACGTGAGGCCCGGCCTTGTGCCAGCCGCTGCCCGTATCTGCGCGCGGTATCGGAGGGTCAGGGCATGACCGCGCCGACCGGCAGGCCACGCGGCAGGCCACGCAAGGACGGCCTTCCCAGCGGCTCACAGGCGGCGCTGGAGGCGGACAAGCAGGCGCAGCGTCAGGGACACGCGGGAAAGCGCAAGGCCGCTGTGCGGGGCGCTGTGGCGCTGTCTGGTCCCAATGCCGGGACTCCCCAAATGTGGGGAGTCCGGCGGCTACCTGTTCTTTTCCCTCTTCCGAAAAAATCCGGGGAGGAATTGGCCGATCAGGCGATTGCCTTCCTGGAGACGCTGACCGTTCCCGAGGGGCCGAAGGCAGGTCAGCCTCTGCAACTGGCCGAGTTCCAGCGCAGGTTCGTGCGGGGCGCCCTGGCGGACGGCGTGATGGTCGCCTGTCTGTCGATCGGGCGCGGTAACGCCAAGACGGCGCTATCGGCGGGCCTTGCCCTGGGCAGCCTCATGGGCGTGTGGGACGCGCAGCCCAAGCGGGAAATCCTCTTCGCCGCGCGAAACCGGGATCAGGCCAAAACGGCTTTCGGCTTCGTCGTCGGCTTCATCGAGGGACTGCCCGAGGATGAGCGGGAGCAGTTCATAATCCGGCGCGGGTCCAAGCTGGAGGTCGAGTATCCCGACAATGGCGGCGGGCTGATCCGGGTCATCCCGGCGGACGGCAAGTCGATCCTCGGCGGCGCCCCCACGCTGGCCCTGATGGATGAGCGGGCCGCCTGGGAGCGCGAGAAGGGCGACAACCTCGAAAACGCGATCCTGTCGGGCCTGGGCAAGCGTGACGGCCGGGCGCTGATCATCAGCACGTCCGCCCCTGACGACAGCAACACATTCTCACGCTGGCTGGATGAACCCCCGCCGGGAACCTTCGTGCAGGAACACCGGCCCGCGTTCGGGTTGCCTGCTGATGATCTGGAAAGCCTGTTGCAAGCCAACCCCGGCGCGGTGGAGGGCATCGGCTCGACGGCGGAGTGGCTGGTGGCGCAGGCGCGGCGGGCGATTGCGCGCGGCGGTTCTGCCCTGTCGAGCTTCCGCAACCTGAACCGGAACGAGCGTGTCAGCACCGAGGATCGCAGCTTGCTGGTCACGGTGGACGAATGGCTGGCGTCCGAGGTGGACCCCGACGACCTGCCCCCGCGTGAGGGGCCGTGCATCCTGGGCATCGACCTGGGCGGTTCGCGGTCCATGTCGGCAGCGGCGTTCTACTGGCCGCAGACGGGCCGTCTGGAAGCCTTGGGCACGTTCCCGAGCGTTCCCGGCCTTGCGGATCGTGGCGCGGCTGACGGCGTGTCCGACCGATACGTGCAGATGCAGGAACGCGGCGAGCTGTCGGTGATGGGCGAGAACACGGTGCCGCCCGGTCCGTGGCTGGCCGAGATCGTCCGCAAGCTCGACGGCATCACCCCGGCTTGCATCGTCGGAGACAGGTTCCGCCATGCCGAGTTCACCGAGGCGCTGGACAAGGCGGGCCTGCGTGTCCCGTTCGTTTATCGCGGCTTTGGCTGGAAGGACGGCAGCGAGGATGTGGAGCGGTTCCGGCGGGCGCTGTTCGACGGCGAGGTGCGGTGCATCCCGTCCCTGCTGCTGCGCTCCGCCATGTCGGACGCCATTGTTCTGAATGACCCGGCCAAAAACTCCAAGCTGGCGAAGGCGCGCAGTCTCGGCCGGATCGATGCGGCCTGCGCGGCCGTGCTGGCCGTGGCGCAGGGTCAGCGGATGCTGGCGGCCCCCACGCGGAAAGCGAGGGTGGCATGGGCGTGAGGGACTACACCCGCCACAGCAAGCGCGTCACGCGCGGCCCGCGCTGGCACACGCTGCGCATGGCCGTGATGGAACGCGACGGCTTCAAATGCGTGGACTGCGGCAAGGGCCGGGGCCGCCTGGAGTGCGACCATATCATCCCGGTCCGGCTGCGGCCCGACCTGGCTTATGACCCCGAAAATTTAGCCATGCGCTGTCCATCGTGTCACGCGGCGAAAACTCATGTCGAGGTTGGCCGCAAGCCGCCCGCATACGACCGCCACGGCTGGCGGAAGGCTGTCAACGAGCTGACGGCCGACAACAAACCCCTATCGAGCAACGAGGAAACACATGCTTGATTCTGTGAAGATCGCACGGCGGCAAAGCGAAATCCGCCAGCAACTCGCAAGCCTTGTCGGGAAGGAAACCCCGTCCGAGGATGAAACCCGGTCCATGGAAGCCCTGGACGGCGAGTATCGCACCAACGAAACCCGCTATCGGGCGGCCCTGACGGCCGAGGATACCGAACGGCGCGAAGCCGGGGCCGATCTGGAAACCCGCGCCGGTCGCCAGTGGGATGATCTGGTCGCAGGCTTCGAGATGCGCCAGATCGTCGCCGCGCTGGAGGAAGGCCGGAGCCTTACCGGGCAGACGGCCGAGATCGTGCAGGAAATGCGGTCGCATGGCGGTTATCGGGGCATCCCGGTTCCGCTGGCGGCGCTGGAGCAACGCGAGCTGGTCGCGGGCACCACTGTGTCGGCGGACGTGCCCAAGCCGGTCACGATCCGGCCGCTGATTGATCGCATCTTCCCCGCGTCCGTCGCCTCGCGCCTGGGCGGCGAGGTCATCAACATCACCTCGGGCGCCGTCGCCATTCCCGTCGCCACGGCGGGCGCGGTGGCAGGCTGGGCACCGACCGAGGGCGCCAACGTCCCCGGCCCGCAACCCTTCGACTTCGCGGAACGGATGCTGGAGCCGGATCACACCCTGGGCGTTCACATGCGGATCACCCGCAAGGCGCTCAAGCAGGCCGGCGACGGGCTGGAACAGGCGATCCGGCGCGACATGAACGCGGCGGTGCAGACCGAGCTGGACCGGGCGATCCTGATGGGCAGCGGCACCAATGGCGAGCCTCTGGGCATCATCACTGGGGCCGACGACTACGGCATCAGCGAGACGGCCGTGGGAGCGGCGGCAAGCTGGGCCGCGTTCCGCGCGGCGGCGGTCGCGTTCATGGACGGCAACCTGGTCAAGTCGCCGGGCGACATCCGCATGGGCTTCAACCCGGAAATCTGGGCCGATCTGGATGACGCCCTGATCGCGGGCACGGCCGTGTCGCAGTGGGATCGGCTGGTGAAGCACATCCCCGCAGGTCAGATCGCGCTGGCCCCGACGCTGCCCGAAGGCACGGCGGTGCTGACGACGAACACGGGCGGCATCGCCCCGTTCTATGTCGGCATCTGGGGCGGGCTGGACGTGATCCGCGATCCTTACTCGGACGCGCAATCGGGCACCCTTCGCCTGACCGCGCTGATGACGGCGGACGTGACCGTGGCGCGCGGGTCGCAACTGGCGATCCTCACCGGCATCGGGGCGGCCTGATGCTCTGGGGCGGTCACAACGGCAGCCTTGAGCTGCGAGCCGAGGGCGGGACCACCCGCCTTCGCGCCACGTTCCCCTATGGGGCCGAGGCGGAAATCGCGCCGGGGCGGTTCGAGCGGATCGCCCCCCGTGCCTTCGCCGCCCGGATCGAGGCGGGCGCTGACATTCACCTGCTGGCCGGTCACAGCTACGACCGGCCGCTGGCATCCCGGTCGGCGGGCAATCTGCACCTGACCGATGGCGACGACGCGCTGACGGTGGAAGCCGAGATCGAGGGCGGCACCACCTGGGCGGCTGACTTCATCGCCGCGCACCGGGCCGGGCTGATCCGGGGCTTGTCGCCGGGCTTCCGCGTCCCCCATGGCGGCGAACGGATCGTGCAACGGGCCAGCGGCGTCCTGCGGACGATTACGGCGGCCGAGTTGTTCGAGGTCTCGACCGTCACCCGGCCCGCTTATCCCGAGGCGCAGATCGAGGCGCGGACTTGGGAGACGCACCAGGACCGCCAGCCGGTTCGCGTCCCCGTTTATGCGCTCAACCGATGGAGGCTTTGACGATGGGGTTTTTTGATGTATTCAGAGGGCGCGGCGGTGTGTCCAAATCTGGACCGGCCCCCGAAACCCGCTCCATCGCCACCGGATACACGGCCGATCTGATCGCCGCACGGGCCGAGTGGCTGTCGGGCCGGTCCAACATGGCCGAGCTGACGGCGACGGTGCAATCCTGCGTGTCCCTCTGGGAAAGCGGCTTCGTCTTGGCGGATGTAGTCGGCACCGATATGCTGGACCGGCGGACGCTGGCGATGCTGGCCCGCGCGCTGGCCCTGCGTGGCGAGGCGGTGTTCCTGATCCGGGATAAGCTGCTGCCTGTCACCGACTGGGACATGAAAACCCTGCATGGCGAGCCGACCGCCTACCGGGTCAGCGTGTCGGAGATCGGCGGGGGCACGTCGCAGACGGTGCTTGCGGCCGAGGTTCTTCATATCAGGATCGGCAGTTCCCCGGTCACGCCATGGGCGGGCACGGCACCCCTGCACCGGGCGTCCCTCTCGGCCGAGTTGCTGCAAGAGGTCGAGACGGCCTTGCGGGACGTGTATCGGGACGCGCCCTTGGGGTCGCAGATCATCCCGCTTCCCGAAGGAAGCAGCGACGACATGGCGGCGATGCGGCGATCCTTCCGAGGCGCGCGTGGTGCGGCCCTGGTGATCGAGGGCGTGGCGCAGGCGACGGCGGCGGGCATGAACCCGCAACTCGGCCAGCGTGTCGAGGGCCTGACCCCTGACCTGCAACGGGCCATGACGGCCGAGACGTTGCAGGCCGCACGGGACGCGATCCTGATGAGCTACGGCGTGTTGCCTGGGCTGCTGAACCGCGCCACCACCGGGCCGCTGGTGCGGGAGGCGCAGCGGCACCTGGCGCAACTGGTGCTGCAACCTCTCGCCCTGATCGTGGCCGAGGAAGCGACGGCCAAGCTGGGCCAGCCGGTGACGCTGGACGTGGTGCGGCCGATGCAGGCTTACGACCACGGCGGCAAGGCGCGGGCGTTCGGCGCGATGCTGCAGGCGATGGTTCAGGCGAAGGAGGCGGGCCTGGACGATGCGACGGTCAAGGACGCGCTGTCGTTCGTGGATTGGGCAGACTGATGAGATAGGGCGCGGGCGTGCCTGGCGGGTTTCATCTGTTCCCCCGCCTATCGCCTGGGACAAGACGGCGAGTGTCCCGGTTCAGCGACCGAACAACCCCGTCACGGCGCGGCCCCTTGGGATCCTTTGGGGGCGCGGCGCAGGCTGGCACGGACTTGCACCGGGGCCATCCAACGCGGCACGTGCAAGTGCCATCGCCCGCGTCTGGGCAGGGGCCGGGGCATCGGGATGATGCACCGGCCCCTTTCTTCAGCTTCCCGCAGCACTGGATGTTATACATCGAGGCAGCGCTAGATTATTAAGCCGCGTTCATTGCTGCTTCGGTGACAAGCTTGCTGCACGTTTCGCCCTTTCCTACCCAAAATTCGGCACCGCCAACTGCGGTCGCAACAGCTTTCTTTTCTTGTTCAATGAGGGCCTCTGTGGCGCCAAGCTTTCTCGCTTGTGCGTAGGACAGGGCTGCTTGATCACGCATCATGACAATATCATTAAACCCTCCTGCCATTCCGCCACAGTTCCTAGCGGCGTGCTCATAGGCCGCCCCGCGGCGCGCCATCGCTTGGGCAGGCGACGTTGGGTCGGGCGGCGCGCAGGCAGCTAGGAACGAAAGTGAAAATATTGCGATAAGAACTCTCTTCATCTCTATCCTCAATCCCCTGAGATGCTCACGCGTCTGTGAGCATGCCCGACTCAGTAGCCCACACTTGAAAACGCGTCTACTAGGATGCGAGAGAATGCTCTGCGAATATTCGCTGAGAAGCCTCGGGGCAACAGCACCGACACCGACCTATTGACGACGAAGCACAAATGTGAGTCTCTGCTGACAGGTCGCATTGCGACACAGGGGCAGCAAGCCGATGCAGCCCCGATGGTCACGGTTCGGCAACACACGGCACGATCTGGAGCAGCGCGGATGGCGCGGCAGGGATAGGCGGTCACTGGACCCTCTAACCTTCAAAGGATCATGTCATGGGCTTTTCCCATAAGGCGCGGAAACTGCGGGATCGCGTCCGCAAGCAATACACCAAAGAAACCGGGCTTTCCGACTGGAAGGCACCGGAGTTCCAGCGTTGGCTGGTCAAGTGTGTAGAGCTGGACGCGCGAGACCTTCCTTGCGGGAAGGTCATCCATGTGACCGTCCCACGTCCGTATGTCGTCACAGTTCATCGGAGGTGAGTTGACCGGCTTGGACTATACAAGCCCCTTTGCATGGGACTTGCATAGCCCCGCGACATGGTGCTACAGTTCTCTCATACTATGGGGCTTGAGATGATTGACGCCACCGAACACGCCGACTGGGCCGCTCAATTCTGGAAGGCGAAAGAAATTTGGGACGAGCCGCAGTTCCTGGTGGCCGATGTTTGCGCGATTACGGGCGCAACCCCGAAAGCAATCGAACACTTCGTCAACCCGGCACGTGGTCTCGTCCGTCTACACGGAACCTGGGTGAATCCGGGCACTGGCAAACGCAGGATGTTCACGGGCGGGCAGGTTCTGATGATCGCCGCAGCCTACAAAATGAACCATATCGGCTTTCCACAGAAGTTCTCGGCAACACTGGCGGAGACTATCGAACGCCGCGCGAAGAACCTGATCTTCGGGCTGGAGCGGGAAAAGCAGAACTACACCATCGCCACTTATCCCATGAAGGGCGCAGACGACTGGGCTTTGAAAGTTCTCTATGAGGGGATGCCCGAAGAGCCAAAGCTGCCCATTGCCGTTCAACTGCTTCAAGTGGATCGCCTGATTGCAGAAGTCCGTTCCCAACTGATGGCAATCGTTGCGGGCGATGAACTGCCGGATTTTTCTATCCCCGACCCTGCACCGGAACCGAACCCTTATTCCCCCAACTCTAACTTCTTCCGCGCCTGGGACAAGGACGAGCAAGGCCGCTGGATTTACGTCGGCTTGAACTTCGAGGAAACGCAGGAACTGCTGGCCCTACAGGGCAGCCGGATTGAGGACGGCGAGCTGATCGCCCCTGACGAGCGGCGGCACAAGACCAACGAGGAGCGCAGCCGGTATCTTGAGCTTCACGACCGGCATGAAATCGCCCGGCTTAAGATCGTCGGCAATGAAGTCGCGGGCGAGGGCTGACGCATGGCCGCTGCAACCCTCAACCTGAACGTAGTGGAAAAGCGGATGCTGAATGCGTCCGAGGCTGCGTCCTATTGCGGGCTAGCAGCCAAGCACTTCAAGGCGCTCTGCCCGGTTCCAACCGTCAACATCGGCGGCCGCTTCCCGCTTTATGACAAGCGCGACTTGGACCAGTGGATCGAAACCGAGAAAGCCGGGATCGAGGACGCGAGCCATGCGGCTATTCTGGGGCGGCTGGCATGAGCGTGATCCGCGTCAAGGGTTTCAAGATATTCCGGGATAAGAAGCCGCCCTTCAAGGAACGCTGCTATCACCGCGCGACCGGGCACAAGATCGACCTGGACGCCGCCCCGCTAGGCAGCGCCGCGTTCTTTGCCGAGTGCGAGCGCATCCGCGCATTGACCGAGGCCGTGAAGGCGAAGGAGCCGAAGGCCGGGACGTTGGGCGGACTGATCGCCGCCTATTACCGGACCGAGCATTTCAGCGACACGCTGTCGGATCGCACCCGCAAGGATTATCGGAAGGTCGCTGACTACCTCGCACCGATCATGGACACGCCAGCGCATCGGCTGGACACTCCGCTGATTACCGCCATCCACGACAAGGCGACCTCCAAGCTGGGATGGCGGCAAGCGAACATGCTGCGGACGTTCCTGTTCGAGGTGTTCCGCTACTGCATCCCCAAGGGACTAATCGCCACCAACCCGGCCGGCGCCGTCATTCCGAAGCCTCGCCCCAAGTCGCGGCGACGCGCGAACCGACCCTGGACCGTGGACGAATTGGACGTGGTTCTGTCGCTGGCCCCGCCGCACATTCGGGTTGCAGTGGCGCTGATGGCTAACACGGGGCTGGACCCGTCCGACGCGCTGAACCTGCGGCGAGACAAGATCAAGGATGGCGTCATTTGGGCGAACCGGGGCAAGACCGGCCGCGAGGTCGCGCTGCCGATCACCGGCCGGCTGCGAGCAGCCTTAGACGCTGCCCCGCCGCATGACGCCTTGACGGTGCTTGCCAGCACCAAGGGCAAACCGTGGACGTATGACGGATTCGCCACTGTCTGGCACCGCTGGCGGGCCAAGCAGGTCGAGGCGGGCACCCTTTCGGCGGACCTGACACTGAAAGGACTGCGCCACACAGTCGGAACGATCCTGCGTGAAGGCGGCATGAACCTTCGCCAGATCGCGGACTTCCTGGGCCAGTCCGAGGAGGCAATGGCCGCGTGGTATTCCCGTGATGCCGACCTTGCCGAGCGCAACCGGATCGCCGCCGATCTGCTGGATTCCGAGATCGAACGGCGAACTAAAGTTGTCAAACCCTTCCCGAAAACCGTCAAACCCGATGAAAGGAGCAAAGCCTGATGCAGGCTAATCACTTGGAAACAAAGGGTAAAGAATGGTGCCCGGAGACGGATTTGAACCGCCGACACGCGGATTTTCAATCCGCTGCTCTACCAACTGAGCTATCCGGGCGCCGGCGGCATCCAAGGGATGCCGGACGTCGGCTGTTTAGGACTGGCGCGGCGGCCTGTCCAGACCCAAAAGCGAGAAACTTGCACCGGCCGACGAGGTCGAACCGCCGGGCCGGCCGTGTCGGCCCATGGCGAGCCTGCCGGCGCTACCCTGACGGCCTGCGTGGTTGCGGCGCCTTCGGGACGAGCCTCTGATATGCTTGCCCCGGTCCGGTCGCGCGGAGGGATCAGCGGGTGCAACCGCGCGACAAGGCGCCTAGAGATCCTTGACCAGGCGCAGGGCGTCGTAGATGGCGGCGTGGGTGTTTCGCGCGGCCACCGCATCGCCGACGCGGTAAAGGCGGAAGCGGCCCTCGGGGTTGCGCATCACCTCTTGCGGACGTCCTGCGATCAGCGCCTCGTGATCGACTTCGCCCAGGTTCGAGGACAGCGCCTTCAGGTCGAAATACAGATCGTCCAGCGGCCGGGTGCCGTGGTTGACCACCACCTGGTCGACGACCCGATCGCGGCTGACGGCGCCGTAATCGCTGCCAAGCGTGGCCCGCAGCCTGTTGCCCTCGCGCGCCACCGCCATCAGCCGCCATGTCACCGTGAAGGTCGTGTCGCGGGATTGCAGGCTTCGCATGTAGGGCACCAGGTTCATCGCCATGACCTCGGGCGAGAAGGCCCGGTCGGGGGTGACGATCTCGACCCTGGCGCCAGCCGCGGCGATCAGGTCGGCGGCCTGCAGCGCCGCGTGATCGCCGGCATCGTCATAGACCAGCACGTTCTGGCCGGGCTTCACATCGCCGGACAGGATGTCCCAGGCCGAGACGACGAGATCGTTGCCGTCCTCCAGCACCTCGGTATGCGGCAGTCCGCCGGTCGCGACGATCACCTCGTCGGGCCGGGTGTCCACCACGTCGGCATCACCGGCGACGGTGTTGTAGCGGAATGTGACGCCCAGCTTTTCGCACATCGCCTGACGCCAAGCGATGATCGAGATCATCTCGCGGCGGCGTTCTTGCAGGGCGGTCAGTCGGATCTGTCCGCCCGGCCGGTCGGCCGCCTCGAAGACGGTGACGGCGTGGCCGCGCTCGGCCGCGACGCGCGCCGCCTCCATCCCGGCGGGGCCGGCCCCGATGATGGTCACGCGCTTGCGGGCCGGGGCTAGCGGGATGCTGTGCGGCATCGTCTCTTCGCGACCGGTGGCGGCGTTGTGCAGGCAGAAGGCCAGCCCGCCCTGATAGATGCGGTCGAGGCAGTAATTCGCGCCGACGCAGGGGCGGATGTCGTCCTCGCGCCCCTCGACGACCTTTCGGACCAGATGCGGATCGGCCATGTGGGCCCGCGTCATGCCGACCATGTCCACGAGTCCCGCCGCAATGGCGTGGCGCGCGGTGGGCACGTCGGGGATCTTGGCGGCGTGGAAGGTCGGGAAGTTGGTCGCCTTCCTGATCTGGCCGGCAAACTCCAGATGCGGCGCGTTGCGCATCCCCTGCACCGGGATCACGTCGGTCAGCCCGGCATCAGTGTCGATATGGCCGCGGACCACGTTCAGGAAATCGACGAGCCCGCTGTCCTTCAGCCTGTGCGAGATCGCGATGCCCTCGTCTGCGCCGAACCCGCCGGGCAGGCATTCATCGCCGGTATAGCGGACCCCCAGCAGGAAGTCCTCGCCGCAGCGTTCGCGGATGCCGCGCAGGATGTCGAAGGTAAAGCGCAGGCGGTTGTCGAGGCTGCCGCCATAGGGGCCGTCCAGATCGTTGGTCAGCGGCGACCAGAACTGGTCCATCAGATGCCCGTAGGCCTGCAACTCCAACCCGTCGAGGCCCGCCGCCTTCATGCGTTCCGCCGCATCGACATAATCGCCGATGATGCGCGCGATGTCCCAATCCTCCATCTTCTTAGGAAAGGATCGGTGCGCGGCCTCGCGTTCATGGCTGGGCGACACGACGGGCAGCCAGTCGGCCTTGTCCCAGCGGGTGCGCCGGCCCAGATGCGTCAGCTGGATCATCACCGCGCAGCCATGGTCGTGGCATTCGTCGGCCAGTTGCCGCATCCAGCCGACCACCTCGTCCTTCCAGGCCAGGATGTTGTTGAAGACCGGCGGGCTGTCGCGCGACACCGAGGCCGAGCCTGCCGTCATGGTCAGCGCCACCCCCGCCTTCGCGCGTTCGACATGATAGGCGCGATAGCGGTCCTTGGGCATCCCGTCCTCGGGATAGGCCGGCTCGTGGCTGGTGATCATGATCCGGTTGCGAAGCGTCAGGTGCTTCAGCTGATAGGGCTGCAAGAGTGGATCGTTCGACATCGGATAAGCCTGTCAGGGGGGAGTCGTGGCGCAGGATCGACAAAATGTTCACTTATGTCAATTATAAAATCATGCCTGAACATTCTCCGGTCATCCGAGGACATTTTCCTTGAGGCGAATCGCCAGCGCGGCTAATCACCGGGCATGAAGACACATCAGGCGACGGCAGAGACGGGATGGCGCGGGTCGCGCGAAGGCTGGCTGGAGGCCGGCTATCAGGCGCTGATCGAGGGCGGCGTCGACGCCGTGAAGATCCAGCCGCTGGCCAGGCGGCTGACCTTGTCGCGCACCAGCTTCTACTGGTTCTTCGAGGATCGCGAGGCGCTGTTGACCGCGCTGATCGAGGGGTGGGAGGAACGGACCACCGAGCCGCTGGTCAGGGCCACCCGGGAATATGCCGAGACGCGGGCCGAGGCGATGCTGAACGTGCTGGCCTGCTTTCTGTGCGGCATCTTCGACAGCAGGCTGGAATTTGCCGTGCGCAGCTGGTCCCTGCAGGATGGTGCCGTCGCATCGCGCGTCGCTTTGGCGGATGACAGGCGGCTTTCGGCGCTGCGCGACATGCTGACGCGCGGCGGCCATGACCCGCAGGCGGCCGATGTGCGCGCCCGCACCATCTATCTCACGCAGATCGGCTATATCTCGATGCGCGCCCATGAAGAGATCGAGACGCGGCTGGCGCGCATCCCGACCTATGTCGAAATCTATACCGGACAGGCCGCCGAGGACCGCGAGATGGCGCGCTTCACTGCCCGGGTCAGGGCCGCCGCCCCACCTCGGCAGCAGGGTTGACGACGGTGCGGGGCGCCCGCCCTGCCGCAGACCACCCAAAGCCGCGGCACGGGGGCCAAGAAATCCTGCCGTCCCCTTTCGATGGCAAGCGCCTGCTGGCACGACAGAAGATCGGTCATGGCAGACCCCAACGGCCGCCCGGCAGGCAATCGATGCACTGTCGCCGGCGAGGGCCTGCCGGTGCATGCCAAGGCCCCTCGCCGCCAGGGATGCGGTAGCAAGCCCGTCCCTGCCATCCGCGCCCGACCCGGCTTCGAGGCCTGCGGCCCCACGGTTCCGCGCTGATGCGGGTGGGCATTCCTGCCACGGCCAAAGGCTGCCGGGGCAGGTGCGCATGGCCCAGGATGGCGGCATCACCGACGGGGCCATCGAGGCGGAACGGGTCCTTGCCTGTGGTTCGCGGCCGATACGAAGCATGGCGATCGACCCTTGGCGCGCATTCCCGCCCACGCGGGTGTATCCGGACGGCCTCGCCCCGGATCGCGCGGGGTGGTGACCCGGCGGATGACATCCGCATCGCGGACGGCGACATCGATCTGTCACGGCGGCCGTTCCGCGCGCAGGTCCGTCCCGCCACCCTGCCGAGGCGGAGACGCCAAGTCGTCACCCTGCCATGACGCGCGCGATCCATGTGGCGATCATCAGGTCCAGATGGGCGCCGCCGCCGTTCTTGAAGACGGTCACCTCGTCATCCGACAGCCGCCTGCGGGCGCCCGGTCGCACCAGGTCGTAAAGATCGCCCAGCACGCTGTCGGCGGTGATCGCCCCCGAGGCGATCGGGGCCATCAATTCGCCGATATGCCCAAGGGTCGTGGCCCGGCTGTCCACGAACAGCGATGCCCGCGACATCAGCGCATCATCCGCCTCGCGCATGTCGGCCTTGAAGGCGCCGATCAGGTCGACATGGGTGCCGGGACGAACCCAGTCGCCAAGGATGACCGGGCTGCGCGCCATGGTGGCCGATGACAGGATGTCGGCCTGCCCGACCGCCGCCTGCAGGTCAGGCACGGCGGCCAGGTCCGCCTCGATCCCGTGCAGCCCCGCGACCATGGCCTGCGCCTGATCGGGCCGGCGCGACCACACCGACACCCGCGTGATCTGCGGCAGCGCCGCCGTATAGGCCCTGACAAGGCTTGCCGCGACCGTGCCCGCCCCGATCACCAGAAGGTGGGCGCTGTCGGGACGCGCCAGCAGGCTTGCGCCCAGCACCGAATCGGCGGCGGTCTTGAATTCGGTCACCAGCGGACTGTCGACGATGGCCGTCAGGCTGCCCGTGCGGCCGTCGAACACCAGCATCGCGCCCTGCACGGTGGGCAGCCCACGCGTCGCATTGCCGTCGAAGACGGTGAAGGTCTTGGCGCCATAGCCCAGCCCCTCGATGAAGGCCGAACGGCTCATCATCGTACCGTCCGGCGGGCCAAGGAACACGTCCCGGATTTCGGCCGGGGGCAGCAGGTGGCCCTGCTGGAGCGCCTCGACCGCCTCGGGCCAGGACAACCGGCCCGCCACCGCGTCATGGGTCAGGATCTGCAATGGCTTGTCCTTTCGCATCGTCACGCCGCCTTCCCTGTCCCCGGGGTGTCACCGGCCCCCCGGCCCGCGCAGCCTGCCCGCGCGTGACCGGGCGCGGGCTGTGGGTGATGCCCGGCCCGCCGCGACCGGCTCCGCGCCGGGCGACGGACGCCGTCAGTCCACGCGGTCGGGGAGGTCGGGGAGGTCGGTGTCCTCGACCTCGCGGGAGATCACGTAATCTCCGCGCAGCCATCGCGCCAGGTCGACATCGGCGCAGCGTTTCGAACAGAAGGGGCGATAGGCCTGATTCCGGGGCTTGGTGCAGATCGGGCAGGCCATCACGCGCCCCCATCGGCCGCAAGCCGGGCCAGCGGCACCCGGTCGCGCTTGCGGCTGATCTCGTAGAGCCCCATCGCGGTCCAGCCGATAAGCGTGGTTTCGGTCCCTTCGGCCTTGAAGGCGGCGCGCAGGATCTGGTCCAGCGTGGCGCGGTCGCGCTTGGGTATCGGCGCGAAATCGACGACGATCTGCCCGCCAAGCCCGCGCAGCCGCAGCTGACGCGGCAGGTCGCGGGCCAGCGCGATATTCGCCTTGAGCGCGGCCGCGGGGCTGCTGTCCGCCCCCGTGTTCACGTCCACCGCCACCAGCGCGCGGGTCGCCTCGATGAAGGCGCTGGCCCCGGCGGGCAGGTCCAGCCGCGGCTGCAGCAGCGCGTCGATCGCGTCGAGGACCCCGGCCTCGGCAAAGACGCCCTCGCCCTCTTCGACGTCGTCCGGCGCCGGGTCGGCCCAGTCCATCCAGGCCTGTTCCCAGGCATCGGGCGCATCCAGCAGCCGTTCCGGCGCGCCCTCGGTCTCGGCGATGATGCGGTCGGCGAGGTCGATCAGCGCGGCCAGTTCCCCGGCGATTTCCTCTGGCGCGGCCGCCCCGGCGGCGCTGCGCAGGATCAGCCCGTGCGCGCGTGCCCCAAGCGCCCCGGTTCCCAGGGCTTCCAGCATGGCGCGCGTTTCGCTGTCGCGGATTCGCCGCGAGACGTTCACGCCGGGAACGCCGGGCGTGACCAGCGCATGGCGCCCGCGGAACAGCAGGCGCGAGGACAGCGGCACGGCCTTGCCCGTCTCGGCGACCCCGGCGACCTGCACCAGCAGGGCCTGACCCTCGCGCAGGCCGGAACGGTCGCGCAGATAGCCGCGCTGACCCTCGGGCAGCCGCAGGAACACCCCGCCCTGCCCCTTGGCCAGACGCTCGGTCACGCCGCGGCAGATCGTGCCCGGCGCGAGCACCGCCGAGGCGGCCGGATCAAGCAGCAGATCGACCAGAACGCCGTCCTGAAGCAGCGCGGCGGCGGGCGCGCCGAACAGCTGATCCAGCAGAACCTGTCGACCCTTCATGGGGTGGCCTCCGTGGCGCGGGGGGTGATGCCGATGGCGGCCAGCATGGCGGCGGTCTCGGACAGGGGCAGACCGACCACTGCAGAAAAGGATCCCCGGATCCACGGGATATAGGCCGCGGCTGCGCCCTGGATCGCATAGGCCCCGGCCTTGCCCTGCCAGTCCCCGACATCCAGATACGCAACGAGATCGCGGTCCGGGATCGGGCGCATCCGCACCAGCGTCTCGACGAGGCGATGGCGGGTCCGGCCGTCATGGCGCAGCGCGATCGCGGTCAGCACCTTGTGCCGACGGCCGGCCATCATCCGCATGAATTGCGCGGCCTCGTCGCGATCGGCGGGCTTGCCCAGGATGCGCCGCCCGACCGCCACGGTCGTGTCGGCGGTCAGCAGCGCCTCGTGCGGGGCAAGGTCGATCGCGCAGGCCTTCTGCACCGCCATGCGGCAGACATAGGCGCGGGGCGTTTCGGACCGGGCGGGGGTTTCGTCGATATCGGCCGGCCGCAGGGCCTCAGGCACGATGCCGATCTGCGCCAGCAGCTCCAGCCTGCGCGGGCTGGCAGAGCCTAGCACCAGCGTCGGACGCGCGGATGCAGCGATTCCCGGAGCGTCAGGCACCGGGCTACTTGAAGCGATAGTTGATGCGCCCCTTGCTGAGGTCATAGGTGTTCATTTCCACCTGAACCTTGTCGCCGGCCAGAACCCTGATGCGGTTCTTGCGCATCTTGCCTGCCATATGTGCGATGATCTCATGGCCGTTTTCCAGCTCGACCCTGAACGTCGCATTGGGCAGGAGTTCCTTCACGACGCCTGGGAATTCGAGCATTTCTTCCTTGGCCATGGTCACTCCGTTGTGATCGTCCCGCAGGATTCGGGACGGACGTTAGATGCGTCCAAGAGGCGTGGAATTCAAGGGAAAAGCGCGCGGTCAGCCGATGCCGGCCGCTTTTGGCGCCCGTTCCGGGGCGCCGGCGAGGGGCTGGCCGGTGATCGGCGCCGCCGCCCGGCCATCGTGCCGGAACGCATCGGGCTGTGCAAGATCCTCGATCGGCGGCTCGGCCGGGGGCCGGTCGGGCACCCCTTTCGCGGCATGGCCGTCGGCCCGGGGCGAAACCCCGGCGCCTGCCGGCTGCAGCGCCGCGTCGGGGTCGCGAAGCCGGATCGCATGGCAGCCATCCGCCTCGCCGAACTTGCCCAGCGCCAGCAGCTGGCCGTCGGCGGTTTCCAGCCGCGCCTCGGTCAGGCTGGCGCGCGGCAAATGCAGCAGCTTGCCCGCCGCCAGCGCCCGCAATTCGCCAAGGCTGATCCGGCGGCGACACAGCACGCCGACCAGTTCGACCGGCGCCGCCTGCACCACCCCCGCCAGAGCCGCGGACGTCACCGGCGTGTTGCCGCCCGATGGCGCGGACGGCGTCGCGGCATCCGGGCCGGGTGCCTCGGCCGCGCGGACCGGCGGCGAAAGCTGAGCCCGGGGCGCGGCGCGGTCCTGCGCGGCGGGTTGCGGCAGGGCGATGAAGATCCTGGAATCGCGGGTTTCGGATCCGCCAAGGCGCAGATGAAAATCGATGCTGCGAAAGGGTTTGTCCTCCAGCATCAGGGCCAGCGGGCGCGGATCGTCCAGCCAGGTCGCATAGCGATAGCCGCTGATCGCGTCGAAGCCCTCGACGCCGGCCATCTCGGTCGCGAGTTCGGCCATCAGCGCGTTGACGAAATCGGCGCAGATCATCGCGTCGCTGCGCGTCAGGCGGCGGCGTTCCGCCGGCCGTGCCGTCACCCGTCCGAGGGCCTGGATCTCGATCAGCGCGGTCACGGTTTCGGGGCAGAGCGCCGCCATGCCCACCAGATCACCCGGCCCCTGCAAGACCACCAGCAAGGCCGGTTGCGGCAAAAGCTCGGGCAGTTCGGGCAGAGTCAGCGCACCGGGCGCGACCTCGACCGGTTGCACCCCCAGCCGATAAAGGCGATCTGCCGCGCGGCCCACCGCAGTCGCAGCCGCGCGGGCCGGGGTCGCCGGCACCGGTTGCGGCAGCTGCGGCGCCCTGCCGGCGCCCGCCTCGGCGCGGTGTCGTGCCAGCAGCAGGCGCCGCAGGACGCCATCGCCCATGGCCCCGTCCGCTGTCGCCGTTCCTGTCCCGTCGCCTGCCATGGTCCGCCCGAATCATCACCCGTCTGCGGCCAATCTGGCAAAGACAGGTTGAGAAAGGGTTTACTGCGCCGCGTCCTGATGGCCGCGGGACACGATGGCGGGGGGCCGCGGCGGCAGGTCGATGCGGAACGCAGCTCCGCCCTGCCCCGGCAGGTAGGTGATGTTGCCACCCAGCGCCGCCATGATCTCGCGACAGATCGCCAGCCCCAGCCCGGCACCGCCCGCCCTGGCGGGATCGTTGAGCCGGGCGAATTTCTCGAAGATCAGCGACTGGCGCGGGCCGTCGATGCCCGATCCGTTGTCGATCAGGTCGATCTGCGCGCCGCCTGCGGCGGGGCGGCGCACGCGGATCTTCAGCACGGGCCGGTCCGCATCGCAGTATTTGCGGGCGTTGCTGATGACGTTGATGAGGACCTGCAGCAGCCGGTCGGTGTCGGTGATCACGCCCAGATGCTCTGCCGGCATGTCGCGATCGACGGTGAACACCCGGTCAGCGCGGGTGGCCGATGCGGCCGTCAGCGCGCGGCCGATCAGGTCGTGCAGGTTGGCCGCCGTGACGTTCAGCTGTGCTCGGCCGCTTTCCAGCACCGAAAGGTCCAGCAGGTCGTCGAGAAGCCGGGTCAGCCGGCCAGCCTCGTCATGGATGATGCCGGCAAAACGCGCGCGTTCCTCGTCGGACAGGTCCGGTGTCTTGAGGATCTCGGAAAAGGCCCGGACCGAGGTCATCGGCGTGCGCAATTCGTGGCTGATCTGGCCCAGGAAGGCGTCCTTCTGCACCGACAGCGCGGTCAGCTTGTCGTTGGCCTCGCGCAGCTGCGTCGCGGTGCGGGCCAGTTCGGTGGTGGCGCTTTCCAGACGCTGCGCCTCTTCCTTGGCGCGCTGCGCCTCGTCGGCGACCTGCAACAGGTCCGACACGGTCAGAGATACGCCACCGCCCACCCGCTCGATCATGGCATGGGCGGTCGCGGCCCCGACCGAGCCCGACAGTCGGCGTTCCAGGCGGGTAAGGAATTTCGGCGTCAGATCGGGCAGAAAGCCCGACTTTCCCTGAGCCGACGCCTCTTGCTGAAAGAATTCCAGCGCCGCATCGCCGCCCCAGATGCGCCGGGTCATCGCCAGCAGAGGTTCGGCCCGGTCCTCGCCCCGCAGCATCCGGCTGTGGCGGATCGGCTCGACCGCGCTGACGAAGGACAGGCCCTGCACCCGCTCGACCGGATCGGGAAAGCCGAAGATCGAGAAGCCGACGAAGGCCAGCGTGTTCGCCGAAAGGGAGATGAAGATGCTGAAGGCCAGCGGATCGACCGTAGCCGGCAAGGGCGGCGCCTGGCCGATGCCCACCGAGGGCAGGAAGATCAGCAGCAGCCACAAAAAGAAGCCGCTGCCAAAGCCCGCATAGGCACCGCGCCGGTTCGCGCCGCGCCACAACAGTCCGCCCAGCATGGCCGGCAGGACCTGGGCCATGCCGGTAAAGGCCACCAGCCCCATCGCGGCCAGCGCCGCCGCCCCGCCCGAGGCCTGGTGATAGACCCAGCCCGCCGCCATCACCGCCAGGATAGCCAGCCGCCGCGCGTTCAGCACGAAGCGGCGCAGATCCTCGGTCTCCTCGCTGGCGGGCCTGCGCCGCAGCGCAAGCCATCCCGGCACGATCCAGTGGTTCGAGATCATCGTGGCCAGCGCGATGGCGCAGACCACCACCATCGAGGTCGCCGCCGAGAAGCCGCCCAGAAAAACAAGGAACGCCAGCAGGTTCTGCCCCGACGCGGCGGGCAGCGTCAGCATGTAGAGATCGGGGTTGGCCTCGGCCGGCAGCAGTTCGCGGCCCATCACGGCGATGGGCAGCACGAACAGCGACATCGCGAAGAGATAGGCCGGAAAGGCCCATCCGGCGACGTGCAGCCGTTCCTCGTCGGCGGCCTCGACAACCATCACCTGGAACATGCGCGGCAGCGTCAGGATCGCCGCGGCCGACACGACGATCAGCGCGGTCCAGCGGTCCGCGCGCAGGATCCAGCCCTCGGCGATTGCGGGGTCGCGGCTGGCCGCGTCGATCCGCGCCAGAATGTCGCCGGGCCCGTCTGCCAGCCCCCAGACCACGAAGGCGCCAAGCGCCAGGAAGGCCAGCAGCTTGACCACCGCTTCCAGCGCGATGGCCGTGACGACGCCGTGGTGACGCTCGTCGGCGGCAAGGTTGCGGGTGCCGAACAGGATGGTGAACAGGGCCAGCCCAGCCGCGACCCACAGCGCGGTGCCGCCGGCCGCGCCGTTCAGCCCGGCGCCGTTCGGGGTCTCGGTCGCGAAGACCTCGAAGGACAGGCGCACCGATTGCAGCTGCAACGCGATATAGGGCGTCGCCGCGATCACCGCGATCAGGGTGATCAGCGCGGCCAGCGGGTTCGACTTGCCGAACCGCGCCGAGATCAGGTCTGCGATCGAGGTGACGTGATGCATCCGCGCCACCCGCACCAGCCGGCGCAACCCCCACCAGGCGCCCGCGAAGACGATGGTCGGGCCAAGATAGATTGTCGCGAATTCCAGCCCCGAGCGAGTGGCATAGCCGACCGCGCCGTAGAAGGTCCAGGCCGAGCAATAGACCGACAGCGATAGCGTGTAGACCAGCGGATGATCCAGCCAGCGGATGCGCCCGCGCGCCGCCGCCCGGTCGGCCGCGAAGGCCACCGCGAACATCAGCACCACATAGGCCAGGCAGCCTGCGACCAGCGTTTCAAACGGCACCCGGATCGCCCTCCGGATCGGCGGCGGCCGGCGCCGGCGCCGCCGCGGCAGGCGTGCCGGTGGCCGTCCCTGCACGGACGCGCACCGCTTCGGCAACCGCTTCCTCGGCCCGCAGCGTGGCGGCCTCGGCGCGCAGCAGTGCCCGGTGCAGCGCCCAGATCGCCACGATCAGCGTGGCCCACAGCCCGAACAGCCAGACCGCCCCGCCCGCCGAACTGGCCGATCGCGGGATCCACCAGGCCGGCACCAGGATCAGCAGCGTGGCGGCGATCGGCAGCACCCGCGCGGCATCGCCCAGCCGGCGGCGGCGGAACGAGGCGCGTTCCAGGAACAGCGGCCGGTCGGGCATCAGCCGCCGTCCCGCGCGGGGGTGTCGGCCGCTGCCGGGCTCATGCCAGCATTCGCCGGACCTGCGCGCGCAGATCGTCATTGGCAAAGGGCTTGCCCAGCACGGCGTCGGCCTGATCGGCGGCGTCGGCGGTCTGTCCCCGCGCGGTGAGCATAAGGACGGGTGTCGCGGCCAGCGCCGCATCGGCCTCGGCGCGCAGGTCGCCCAGGATCTCGGCGCCCGATCGGTGCGGCAGCATCAGGTCGAGGATCACCAGCCGCGGCCTGGCCGCCCGGATCTCCTCGATCGCGCCGTGCCCGTCCTGCAGCAGGCGCAGTTGCCAGCCGTCGCGGCTGAGGATGAACCGCACCGCCTCGGCGATGTTGGGCTCGTCCTCGATCATCAGGATGTCCAGCGCCATCGCTCCGCCCGGCCTCCCCGCACCCCGGCCTTCCCCGCCGACTGCAGCGGATCATGGGCCCGAAGCGGCGCGGCTGTCAAAGGCGCAATGCGCCGGCGCGGCGCCTCGCGGCCGCCTAGCGCATCCCGAGGATCGAGGGCTCGCGGCGCGCCGGGCAGTCGGGGCGCGGGCAGATCCGGCAGGCAGGACCGATGGCGATGCTCGCCTCGCTGCCCGCGCCCTGCCCCGCCTCGGCCGGCAGGATCAGCATCTGCGCCCGCGTCAGCACCGGCCCGCCGGTGCCGTCCGGCTGGCTCCGCGTGGCATGGCTGAGCGTCGAGAAGCGCCGCCCGTCCGGGGCGACCACCAGATGCGCCATCGCGGTCTGCGGCGCCGCCAAGGCTTGATACAGCGGCCAGAGCGGACAGGAATCACCGGGACGCGGCAGCGGAAAGCCCGGCGCCGGCTGGCGCAGGGTCAGCGCGCCCGACCCGTCGCAGACCAGCAGGCCGGCGCGTTCGAACCGCCACGGCCGCAGCGCCGCCAGCCGGCGCATCACCAGATCCAGCGGCCGGCCAAGTCGCGCGGCGATGCGCAGCGGATCGGGCTCGGCCGCCGCGACCTCGGCCAGCGCGACATCGGGCAGCAGGGCACGGTCGGCCGCCGCGCAGTCCAGATGCTCTTGCGCCATCGCCCGCGCCGCATCCGAGGCCAGGTCGTCCGCCTCATCGACCGGAGGCGCGCCCGCGGCCATCCAGGCTTCGACCTCCTCCTGCGGCGTGAAGATCGCGCCATCGGTCTCGAAGCTGTCGATATAGCGCACCAGCGCCTGCGCCGTGGTCGACAGGCGCAGGCTGTCCTCGTTCAGGTTGGCATGAAACCGCGCCCGCCATTCCGGCGAGACCTCGTCGCCCTCGGACAGGATCGAGGCGGTCGAGCGCACCGAGGTGACAGCCGACAGCACCTCGTGCAGCGTCGTCAGCAGGTAGGGGTCCTGGGTCATGCGGTCCGACAGCGCGACAAGCTGGCGTTCAAGCGCCTCCGAGCGGCGCGCGGTTGCAACCAGCACCGCCGCCCAGCCCGGAAAGCGGGCCAGGAACTCGGGCGTCTGCCCAAGCTCGGGCGCAAGCCCGCGCGCGGCATCGGGCAACCGGGCCGCGGCCTCGCGCAGCGCCGCGATGCGCGCCTCCTCGCGGCCCTCGGCCAACTCCTCCGAGGGAACCTCCAGCACCTCGGCCAGCCGCTGCACCAGTTCCTCGCCGACGGGGCGCCGGTTATGCTCGATCAGGTTCAGATAGGCGGGCGAAATTCCCGCCGCCCGTGCCACGTCGGCCTGCCGCCGCGACAGCGCAAGCCGGCGCTCGCGGATGCGGGTGCCGGTCAGGACATGGGTCGTGGGCGCGCGCTGGCTCATGGCGGGAATGAAACCCTGCCGCAGGGCGCGGCGCAAGCGGCTTGCCTCAGACCCCGATCCCGTGTCGGCCGGCCAGATCGGTGAACAGCTGCCAGGCGACGCGCCCGGACCGGCCGCCGCGCGTGGCCTGCCACTCGATCGCCTCGGCACGCAGCGCCGCGTCGTCGATGTGCAGGCCATAGGCGTCGCAATAACCGCGCACCATCGCCAGATACTCGTCCTGCGAGCAGGGATGAAAGCCCAGCCACAGGCCGAAACGGTCGGACAGCGAGACCTTTTCCTCGACCGCCTCGCCCGGGTGGATCGCGGTCGAGCGTTCGTTGTCGATCATGTCGCGCGGCATCAGGTGACGCCGGTTCGACGTAGCATAAAGGATGACATTCGCGGGCCGGCCGCTGATCCCGCCGTCCAGCACCGCCTTGAGCGACTTGTACTGCGTGTCGTCATGGCTGAAGGACAGATCGTCCGAGAACAGCAGGAAGCGCCGGTCCGCCGCGCGTCCGAGGATCGCCAGCAGCCTGCCGACAGAACCAAGGTCCTCGCGCGCGATCTCGACCAGCACCAGCGGCAGTCCCTGTGCGACGGCCTCGGCATGCACCGCCTTGACCAGCGATGACTTGCCCATCCCCCGCGCGCCCCACAGCAGGGCGTTGTTGGCCCCGAAGCCGCGCGCGAATTGCAGGGTGTTGGCCAGCAGGATCTGCTTGGCGCGGTCGATGCCGATCAGCTGCACCAGATCGACGCGGCTGACGGCTGCCACGGGCTCCAGCCGGTCGGGGTCCGGATGCCAGGCATAGGCGGCCGCCTCGGTGAAGGCGGGCGCGGCGACCGGCGCGGGGGCCAGACGTTCCAGCGCGGCGGCGATGCGCAGCAGCGCCTCCGCCTGATCGCCGGAGACGGTCACGCCTGATCCTTTTCGCCGGCCTCGTCCTCGTCGACCCACAGACCCTGGGCGCGCAGGTCGGCCTCGCGCCGCCGCTCGATCCGGCGGACCAGATGGATCGAGACCTCGTAAAGCCCGTAGACCACGGTGAACAGCACCACCTGCGAGATGACATCGGGTGGCGTTGCCACGGCGGCCAGCACCAGGATGGCCACCACCGCATAGCGGCGCACCGATCCCAGCCCCGCCGCCGAGACCAGCCCGGCCTTGCCCATCAGGGTCAGCAGCACCGGCAACTGGAAGCTGAGGCCGAAGGCGAGGATGAACTTGGTGGTCAGCGACAGGTATTCGTCGACAGAGCCCTGAAAGACGATGGCCGCCATCGGGTTGTCGGCGGGCACCGGCGCGGTGCCGGTCGCGTCGTCGGGAAGCGCCAGCGGTCCCTGCTGGAAGCCCAGAAAGAAGTCGTAGGCCATCGGCAGGATGATGTAATAGGCAAAGGCCGCGCCGATGAAGAACATCACCGGCGAGGCGATCAGGAACGGCAGGAAGGCCTGCTTTTCGTTGCGGTACAGGCCCGGCGCCACAAAGCGCCACATCTGGTAGCCGATAATCGGAAAGGCCAGCACGAAGCCACCCAGCAGCGAGATGCGGATGGCGACGAAGAAGCCCTCCTGCAGCTTCAGCAGGATCAGCCCGCATTCCTGCCCACGACCCTCGAGAGCATAGCAGATCGGCCGGGTCAGGAAGTTGTAGATCGGGTTCCAGACCGTGTAGCACAGCACCATCGCCACGATGAAGGCCAGCAGCGACCAGATGATCCGGGTCCGCAGCTCGGCCAGATGTTCGATCAGCGGGGCCGAGCTGTCGTCGATGTCGTCGTCGCGGGGAGGCGTGCCGGGCAAATCAGTCGTCTTTCCTGTCGCTGCGGCGCACCGCATGCAGCCTGCGCGCGGCGGTGGCCGGCGCCGCGGTGTCGGCCGCGCCGGCCGCCGGCGCAGCGCCGGGCTGGGGCGGCAGGCTGGCCGGGGTGGCGCCGTCGCCCGCGGGCCGGGGGGTCGCACCGGGATCGGGCACGGCCCTCGCGCGGGTGTCGGGCAGCTTGGGATCCCATTTCTCGAACCGCTCGGCGGCGCGGTCCAGCGCGTCGAGGCCAAGCGCCTTCTTGGAGGTCAGCGTTTTCATGTCGCGGAGGCTGCCGGCGGCCTCGTCGAGACCCGACCCCTTGGCCGCATCCTCCATCGCCGAGGAAAATTCGCGCGCCATGCTGCGGGCCTTGGCGGTGAACCGGCCAAGCGCGTGGAACAGATGCGGCAGATCCTTGGGACCGACCACGATCAGCGCGACCACGCCGATCAGCAACAGCTCGGTCCAGCCGATGTCGAACATGATGCGCCGCGCCCGTGCCGGATCAGCTGCGGTCGGTGGTGTGCGGCGTCACGTCGCGGGCCTTTTCGCCGGGCACGTCCGGCGGCGTCTCACCCGCCTTCTCGATTTCCTCCGACCCGTCCTTGACGCCCTTCTTGAACGCGGTGATGCCCTTGCCGACTTCGCCCATCAGCGACGAGATCTTGCCGCGCCCGAACAGCACCAGCACGACGACCGCGATCAGAAGAAGGCCGGGAAGGCCGATATTGTTCAGCATGCGAAACTCCCTTGCCGGTCTGAAGCCCGGCCGCGGGTCTGATTTATGCCTTCGCAGGGCGGATTGCAAAGGGCTTGTCGGTCACTTTGCCGCGCCATGGCCATTCGCCGCCCGCCTGCGACGACTTGGCAGCCGGCACGCACCGCGCGATAAGGGGTGATGGATCTGTCGCTGTACATCACCGCCTTCGTCACGCTGTTCGTGGTCATCGACCCGATCGGGCTGGCACCGATCTTCATCGCCCTGACACCCGGCATGGATGGCAGCCAGCGCCGGCTGATCGGCCTGCGCGCCGTCGTGATCGCGGCGCTGCTGCTGATGCTGTTCGGGCTGGCGGGCGAGGCGATCCTGTCGGGCATCGGCATCTCGATCTCGGCCTTCCGCATCGCGGGCGGGATCCTGCTGTTCCTGACCGCGCTCGACATGCTGTTCGAACGCCGGACCGAGCGCCGCGAGGGTCAGGGCCATGCCGAACCCGAGGCGCAGGACCCGTCGGTGTTTCCGCTGGCCATGCCGCTGCTGGCCGGGCCGGGCGCGCTGGCCACGATGATCCTGCTGGTCGGCCAGCAACCGGGCTGGGGCCATGTGGTGATGGTGAACCTCGTGATGCTGGTGGTGCTGGCCATCGCCATGCTGCTGTTTCATCTCGCCACACCGCTGGCCCGCGCCCTCGGGCGGACGGGGGTGATGGTGGTGACACGGCTTCTGGGGATGCTGCTGGCGGCGCTGTCGGTGCAGTTCGTGATCGATGGGGTGAACGGCACGGGCCTCGTCTGATGACCGGCGATGACGGGATGCAGCTTGCCTATTACATCCTGCTTCTGGTCGTGATCGGCGGCGCGATGCTGTTCGAACTGTCGGGCCGCGGCGGCCAGGCGCTGCGCCAGCTGATGCTTTGGGTGGTGATCTTCGCCGGCGCCATCCTTGCCGCCGACTGGTATCTGCAGGGCGACATGCTGCCCCGCCAGCAGGTGCTGGAGGGCGGCCGCATCGAGATCCCGGTGGGCCGCGACGGTCATTTCCGCCTGACCGCGCGGCTGAACGGCACCGATGTGCGCTTCATCGTGGACACCGGTGCCTCGACCATCGCCCTCGGGCCGGACGATGCGCGCCGGATCGGCATCGACCCGGCCGGGCTTGCCTATGTCGGAAGGGCGATGACCGCGAACGGCCCGGTGCAGACGGCGCCTGTGACCATCGAGGAACTCGCCATCGGCGACATCCTCGACCGGAACGTGCGCGCGCAGGTGATCGGCGGCGATCTGGACGGCTCGCTGCTGGGCATGTCCTACCTGCGCACCTTCGCGCGCGTCAGCTTCGAGGGCGACCTGCTGGTGCTGGAACGCTGAGACCCGGCGCTCCGCCCTAGCCCCGGCGTGGGCTTTGCGCGCGGTGCGGCCGGTGCCGGTCTATCCAGCCCCGGACCCTGTCCCAGCCACGGAACAGCCCCCGCCGTTCGATCGATTCGAACATCATCTCGGGGCCTTCGGGATCGAGGATCTCATTGTCGGCCATCCATTCCTGAAGTCCGTTCAGCTCGGGCAACCGGTAGTCGGCCAGGGTGCGACCCTGCCCCACCGGCCCGCGCAGCGCGTCGATGGCCGCGATCAGCGAGCCCTTGGCCTCGATCTCGGCGGCAACCCGGTCGGCGGTCAGGCCCAGATGCTCGGCGATCAGGTCGTCGCGGATGCGCGCGATCTCGGCGGCGATTCGCGCCCCGTCAGGGCCTTCGGCGGCCAGCACCACGTCGCATTCGCTGTCCAGCCGCATCGAGCGGTTGTTGACGTTCGAAGAGCCCACCCGAAGATATCGGTCATCGACCGCCATCACCTTGGCATGAATATAGATTTCCTCGCCCCGCTCGGTCAGCGCATGCAGGATGCGCAGGCGCCCGTGCGGGTCCTGCCGGTGCAGCGCCTCGACCAGCCGCGCCCGGGCGCTGTCCATCGCCTGGCTTTCCAGCCAGCCATCCGAGGTGACCGGGTTCACGATCACGATCTCGGGGCCGTCCGGCTCGGCCAGCCGCAGCGCAATGGCCCGCGCGATGCGGCGCGAGGCGAAATACTGGCTTTCGGCATAGAACATCCGTCGCGCGCCCGCGATCAGGTCCAGATACATCTGCTCGATCTCGTGGACCGGGGTGATGTCGGGCATGTCCGGGCATGTGCGCGCGATCGCCAGATCCACGTCGGTCAGGTCAGCCTGCAGGTGGTCGGGCCAGCAGCCCTCATGCGGGGTCGCCGGGGTCAGCGTCTCGCCGGTCGCGATCCGCCAGCGGTCGCGTGCAAGATCGCCCATGGCCATCGCGGCGGCGCCGTCAAAGGCGGTGGTGGCATCGTGCCAGGGCGCGTGGGGCGTGCCGTCCGGGCCGACCCTGTCGGGGTCGTCGTCCAGATGGCTGCGGCGGTCCCAGCGGCGCACGGTCATGTCGATGCCGCCGCAGAATGCCACGCTGTCGTCGATCACCACGATCTTCTGATGGTGCGAGCTGGCCAGGGGATGCTTGCTGTCCAGCCGCAGGGTGATGCGCGGATGGAACTTCCATCGCAGCACGGTCAGCAGCGTGTTGCCCCGCAACATCGCCTTCAGCGCGCCGGTGTCCCACCGCAGCAGCCGGATCTGCAGGCCGGGGCTGCGATCAGCCAGCCACAGGATGAAGTCGCCCAGCCGCGGCGGGCCCTCGGCCTCGGGCGGGCCGACATCGATGCGGGCGTCGAAATCCCACCCGATGAGCAGGATGGACTGCCGCGCGCCCAGCATCGCCTCGCGCACGGCGGCGAAATAGTTGTCGGCGTCGATGATGACGGCAAACCGGCCCGCCTGCTCGACCCGCCAGCAATTCCTGCCCGGTTGAAGCAGGCTTTCGGTCTGTCCGTCCATGCGTCCCTCGAAACTGGCTGCCGCCGAGAACCCGCGCCGACAACCCGCGCAACCGCGCGGCGGTTCCCGCCGGCGCCGCGACCATGGCTACACCCGCGGCGCGCACCCTGTCCACAGCAGGACGAGTGCCGCCACGCGCAGGCGCGATGCAACTTTCGCGCACAGGCGCGATGCAACTTTCCGGTCGCGACCCGCGTAGTTTCCACGACCCATCGAAAAGGCAGGCCCCATGCAGATCCTCATCCTCTATGTCGCGACCCTCGTGATCTTTCTGGCCATCGACGTCGTCGGCATCTCGACCCTGATCCGCCCGGTCTTCGAAAAGCATGTCGGCGAGCTGCTGGCCGATCCCTTCCGGCTCGGCCCCGCCGCCGCCTTCTATGCGGCCTATGTGGTGGGCGTGCTGTATTTCGTGTCGCTGCCGGCGCTGTCGGCAGGGCGGCCGGGGCAGGCGCTGCTCAACGGTGCGCTGATCGGGCTGATGTGCTATGGCACCTATGAATTCACCAATTTCGCCACGCTGCGCGACTGGTCGTTCCAGCAGGTCGCCATCGACACGCTGTGGGGCGGGTTCCTGACCGGCTTCTCGGCATGGGCGGGGGTGATGGTGACGCGCTGGTTCGCCTGAGGGCCTCAGCGCACCAGCCGCCCCGTCAGCCGCAGCGCCAGCGCATAGGGCATGGCCCGCAGCAGCTTCAGCGCGAGGGTCAGCCGTTTGGGAAAATGCACCTCGAAGCCGCGCCCATCGAGGCCCGCGACGATCGCGCGGGCCGCGTCGGCGGGCTGCATCAGGGCGGGCATGTCGAAATCATTCTTCTGCGTCAGCCGCGTGTCGACGAAGCCCGGACTGATGAGCCGCACATCGGCGGTTCCCGCCAGTTCGGCCCGCAGGCTTTCGGCCAGGTTGATGACCCCCGCCTTGGTCGCGGAATAGATCTGCCCCTGCGGCAGGCCGAGATAGCCCGCCACCGATCCGGTCAGCGCCAGTTGCCCTTGCGGCCTCAGCAACGGCACGGCGGTGCGCGCGAAGAGGAAGCAGCCGGTCAGGTTGGCGGTGACGATCCGCGCGGCGCGGTCGGGGTCGATCTCCATCACCTTGCCCGGATCATAGAGGGCGGCCAGTGTGATCGCCCGGTCCAGGGGCCCGCCCGCGGCGACCCGGACGGCCGCGGCGGCAAGGCTGGACGGATCGGTGGTGTCGGCGGCCACCGCCTCGGCATCGGGCAGCGATGCGGCAAGCTCGGCCAGCCGGTCGGCCGATCGCGCCGACAGCACCAGCCGCGCGCCCCGGGCCGCGTAGGCGCGCGCCAGTTCGGCGCCGATCCCCTCGGACGCCCCCATGATCCAGATCCGTTCGCTCATATCGCGTTCCTTCGGTAAAAGGCTGCCAGCGCGGCGATTGCGGCCAGCCGCAGCAGCAGCGGCAGCCCGGCATACAGCAGCAGCAACGCCCGCAGCGCGTCCGGGCCATTCGTGGCCGCAGGCGAAAAGCCCGCCGCCTGCAAGGCGGGCAGCGCCACCGCGCTGGCCAGCGCCAGCGCCGCCTTGGTCAGAAAGCTCAGCACCGCATAGGCGCGGCTGGCGGCGGCCTCGGTCGCGGTGGCCTCGATCCGCGCTGACAGGATCGCCGGTGGCAGCACCAGATCGGCGCCTAAGCAGAAACCGGTGGCAACACAGATCACCAGGAAGGCCGCCACATCTCCCGGCCCGAGGCTTAGCGCGAAGCCGAAGCCCAGGACCGACAGCACCAGCGATGCTCCCCAGACCGGCACCGCGCCAAGGCGGCCGGCCAGCCGCCCAGCCAGCAGCGCGCCGGGCAGGGCGGCCGCGAAATAGGCGAGAAGGAACAGTCCCGACAGCGCCTCGGCGCCCAGAAGATCGCGCACCAGCATCAGGATCAGCGCCGCCGGAAAGGCCGCCGACAGCAGCACCAGCAGGGCGACGGCGTAAAAGGGCAGCAGCGCCCGCCAGTCGGGGCGCTGATCGGGCCGGGCGCGCAGGTCCAGCCGTGCCTCCCGCCGCCACCGCAGGAACACCGGCAGGGTGATGGCAAGCGCGACGATCAGCAGCCCGGCCATGACCAGCAGCGCCCCCTGCCGGCCGATCACCGGCGCCAGCGCCGAGGGCAGAACCACCGCGAGGATCAGCCCGGCGAGGCCGAAGCCCTCGCGCAGCGCACTGATGCGCGCCTTCTCTGCCGGGGCGCGTCGCCACAGCCCGCCAAGCGTCAGCAGATTGACCGAGATCAGGCTGTGCCCGAGGCTTGCCAGCGCCATCGCCAGCGCGAACCAGACCAGCACCGGCAGCGCGGGCGTGCTGAAAAGCGAGGCGACACCGACGCCCAGCAACAGAGCGCCGGCAGCCACCATAGCGCCGCGCCGCGCCGGCCAGCGGTCGCCGGCCCAGCCCGCAAGCGGGTCCAGCACCGCGTCCAGCAGCCGCAACCAGCCCAGCGCCACCCCCAGCACGGCCAGCGGCACCGCATGGCTCGCCGCATAGAAATCGGGCGCGTGGACATACAGCGGCAGCCCGCCGAAGGCCAGCGGCAGCGCCATCGCGCCATATGCCGCCACCTGCCCGCGCGGCAGGGCGTCGTCAGCCATGCGCCAGACGATACTGGACGACGTCGGTCCGGCCGACCGAAAAGGCGGCCGCACAGGCCGCCAGATAGAAGCGCCAGACCCGGATGAAGCCCTCGTCGAAGCCCATCGCGGCGATCTCGGCGCGGCGCGCGTCAAAGCGGTCCAGCCAGTCGGTCAGCGTGCGCGCATAGTCGCCGCCAAACCCGAAGGCATCCTCGATGCGCAGTCCGGCGCGTTCCGCCTCGGCCCGGAACCGCGCCGGCGAGGGCAACATGCCGCCCGGAAAGATGAAGCTGCGGATCATGTCGCCGCCCTTGCGATAGCGGTCGAAATAGCGGTCGGCCACGGTGATCGTCTGGATCATCGCGCGGCCCTTGCCGGTCATCACCTCGGCCAGCTTGCCGAAATAGGCGGGCCAGAACTTCTCGCCCACCGCCTCGAACATTTCGATCGAGACGATATGATCCCACCGGTCGCGCTCGTCGCGGTAGTCCTGAAGGGCGATGGTGGCGCCCTGCCCCAGCCGGTCGCGGGCGAAATCGGCCTGTTCGCGCGACAGCGTCAGCCCCTTTGTGGCGAAATCGCCGCGCTGCATCGCGCGTTCGGCAAAGCCGCCCCAGCCGCAGCCGATCTCCAGCAGCCGGCCCGACCCGGCCCCCAGCCCGTCGAGGATGCGGTCGTATTTGCGCCGCTGGCCTGCCGCCAGATCGTCGCCCGGCCCGAACAGCGCCGAGGAATAGGTCATGCTGTCATCCAGCCACAGCCGGTAGAAGTCGTTGCCGAGGTCGTAATGCGCGGCGATGTTGCGCCGTGCCCCGGCGCGGGTGTTGCGGTTCAGCAGATACAGCGCCCGGATCGCCAGCGCCTGCAGCCGGTGGCCATACACATAGCGGTCCAGCGCGGCCTCGTTCATCAGGCCGAAGATCAGCAGCGCCGTCAGGTCGGGCGTGTCGCACCAGCCGTCGCGATAGGCCTCGGTCAACCCGATATCGCCCTTGGCCGCCAGCGCGGGCACCGTGCGCCAGTCGCGGATGTCCAGCGCCGCAGCCGGTCCCGCCGCCGGGCCTGCAAAGTCGCGCCGCCGGCCGTCGGGGGTGGTCAGCACAAGGCTACCGCAGCCGATGCCCTCCAGTGATCGCAGGAACTGATCCTGAATGCGCCGTTCAAACATCGCGGTCTGCCCCCCTCTGCTGTGCCTCGGACATGCTGCGGTCCAGCTGCCTTGGCTTTCTGGAGTAACGGACGCCGCGCAGCGCAAGTTGCAGCGCCTGCCAATGAATCAGCCCGGTCACCTTCAGGCCCTGGAACGGATGGCGCAGCATCGCGCCGCGCAGGCTGCCTGCGGTCAGCGGCCGCGCCCGCCCGGTCATCGAGGTCTGCAGCCGCAGGTCGCCGGCCTCGCCGAACCAGTCGATCCAGGCGCCGAAGCGGCCGGGCCGCGCGTCAAAGCGGAATTCATAGCGCCCCGACCGCGGCAGGAAGGGCGAGACATGGAACAGCTTTTCGGCCACCATCCGGTCGGCCTCGGCGATCACCCGGTTGTCGGCATGGCGGCACAGGTAGAGGTGGCGTTCCCCGAAGGTGTTCGAGACCTCGGCCAGCACCGCCCGCAGCCCCTGCCCGTCGCGCGCAAGCCAGAAGCTGACCGGGTTGAAGCCGTGACCCAGGCTGCGCGGCAGCGTGACCAGCGTCACGTCGGCCCCGCCCAGCCCCACGGGCCGCAGGATCGCGCCGATGAACTCGCCCGGCCCGCGACCATCGCGCCAGCCCAGATCGCGCCGCCTTATCCGCCACAGCCCGCGACGATCCAGCCGCAGCGGCAGCACTCCGGCCTCCAGCGCGGGCAGCGGCAGCGCGGCATAGACCGCGCGGTATCGAAAGCTGCGCGCGACATCGCCCGATCGCGCATGCCAGATGCGGGCGTCGATCAGGGCACCGTCCCACAGATCGACGCTCACCCGACGGCCTCGCGCGGCTCGGCCCAGGGGTCGGGGCCCAGCGGCCAGTCGCTGCCCAGCGCCTGCGACACCCGCAGCGCGGACAGCAGACCGTCCTCGTGAAAGCCATAGCGAGTCCAGGCCCCCGCGTAATGGACACCGCCCCGCCCCTGGATCTGGCGCATGCGCGCCTGCGAGGCGATCGCCGCGGCGTCGAATTGCGGATGGGCCAGGATCGCCTCGTCATGGATGTGCTGCGGCTCGATCTCGGGGTTCAGGGTCACGATCAGGGGCTGCGGCGTGACCAGGTTCTGCAGCCGGTTCATCCAGTAGGACAGGCTGATCGGCCGGTCGCTGGCGGGCATCGCGCCCTGCGTGACATAGTTCCACGACGCCCATGCGCCGCGCCGGCGGGGCATCAGACGCGGGTCGGAATGCAGCACCATCCGGTTCGGCTGGGTGCGGAAGCCCCCAAGGATCGCGCGTTCGTCGGCCTCGGCCCCCTGCAGCAGCGCCAGCGCCTGCGGCGCATGGGTGGCCATCACGACCGCATCGAAACGCTCTTCGCCGCGCGGGCTTGCCAGCGTGACCCCGCCCCCCTCGACGCGGCGCACCGCGCGCACCGGCGCGGACAGGCGCAGCTCTCCCCTCAGCCGCGACAGGATCGCCTGCACATAGACCCGCGCGCCGCCCCGCACCGTCAGCCACTGGGGCTGGCCGTTGATCGACAGCAGGCCGTGATTGTCGAAGAAGCGCACGAAGGTGCCGGCCGGGAAATCCATCATCCCCGCCGTCGGGGTGGACCAGATCGCCCCCGATATCGGCAGCAGGAACCGGTCGCGGAACTCGTGGCCCAGCCGCAGCTGGCTGATCAGTTCGCCGATGCTGCCCTCGTTGCCGCGATGCCGGGGTGCCGCGCGAAAGAACCGCATGATGTCGCGGATCAGCCGCCAGTGGCTGGCATCGACCAGGCACATCGGCTGTGCGAACATCGCCCGCGTCGAGAAGGTGCCGTATTCATAGCGCCCGCCGCCGAAGCTGGCCGAGAACGACATGTCGCTGGGTTCCAGCGGCACAGCGAGGCTTTCCAGCATCGGGATGAACAGCGGATAGGTGCGCCGGTTGCAGACGATGAAGCCGGTATCGACGGCGGTGCCGCCCACCTCGGCGGTGCGGGCGTGGCCGCCGGGCCGCGGCTCGGCCTCGAACAGGACCACGTCATGGTCGCGGTCCAGCAGCCAGGCAGCGCCCAGGCCCGAGATGCCGCTGCCGATGATGGCGATCCGCTTGCGTGTCGTCTGCCCCAATATCCACCCTTGCCATTGGCCTGCGCCTCGCCCTGCCCGGGCCGGTCGGCGCGGGCATCGCCGGCATCTGATCCGAAACCGCACGCGCCGGCAAGGCGGCATCGGACACAAGGCGGCGCCGACGCGGCACCGACGTGCCGGCGGGGCTGGCGCGGCATCGCGGCTGCGGCGGAATGCCGCGCCGGGCCGCGCGCCGCGACCTGTCTGGTCGGGGCGCCAGTCGCCGGTCCCCGCTGGCCGGTGTTCGCGCTTGAGCGATGACGCGGGCAGGACTAGGCTTTCGGCGAAAGGGGCCGGGGGTGGGCTGCGCGATCAGGGCGACTTCGACAGGGCTGACGGCCTGCACCGCCCGCGCCGAGCGGCCGGGGCCGGGTCGGCCGTTGTCCATCGGTCTGGCCATCCTGCTGTTTCTGCTGCTGATCGCCACGCCCGCCCCCTGCCTCGCCCATGCCAGCCTGGAGAGCAGCGCACCGCCGCCCGGCACGGTGCTCGCGGCGCTGCCCGAGGCGGTCGAGCTGCGCTTCAGCGAGCCGGTCACCGCCCTGACGCTGCTGTGGCACCTGCCCGACGGGCGTCAGTTGGAAGGGTCCGCCGAGGAACAGGGGCGGCTGCTGCGCATCGCCGCGCCGCCCGATCTGGGCACCGGCGGCTACACGATTTCATGGCGCGTCGTGTCGGCGGACGGGCATCCGATCTCGGGCGCGACCGGCCTTGCCGTCGGCGCGGAACCGGCGACGGCCGAGGCCGGGGATGCGGCCGCCGAAAGACCATGGCTTGCGGCGGCAGCCATCGGCACGAGACTGGCGGCGATGCTGGCGATGATCCTGGCGGTCGGCGCGGGGCTGTTCGCCGCCCATGTCGCGCCGCCGCGACCGGTTGCCCGTGCGATCCTGCGCCGCGCCGCGCGATGGGCGGCGCCGCTGGCGCTGCTGGCGATCGGGGCCTATGGGCTGGATCTGCTGCACCTGCCGCCCGCGGCGCTGGCCAGCCTGCCGCCCTGGCAGGCGGCGCTGGGCCAGCCGCGCGGCGCGGCGATGCTGCTGATGCCGCTGGCGGCGGCGGTGTCGGCGATGGCGGTGCTGGCGGTGACGGGCGGCCCGCCCCGGCGCGCGGCGGTCTGGCTGGCCCTGGCGATGGCGGCGGCCAGCCTTGCGATCTCGGGCCATGCGGCGACCGGGGCGCAGGCCGGGGCCGGGCGCGTCCTGATGCTGGGCCATGCGGCGGCGCTGATCCTGTGGATCGGCGGGCTGCCCTGTCTGCTGGTCGCGGTCGCCGGCCGTCGCGGCCTTGGCGCGCTGCGGCGCTTTTCCGCGGTTGCGCTGCCGGCGGTGATCCTGCTTTCCGGCAGCGGCTTCGGCATGGTGCTGCTGCGCGTCACCGAATGGCAGGCCCTGGCCGGATCGTCCTGGGGCCGGCTGCTGGCGGCCAAGCTGGTGCTGGTGGCGGTGATGCTGGTGCTGGCGCTTGCGAACCGCCTGATGCTGATGCCGGCCCTGGCGGGCGGCACCTCTGCCACCCGGCGCCGCGCGGTCGGACGGCTGCGGCGCAGCATCGCGGCCGAGATCGCCCTGGGCGTGGCGGTGCTGCTGGTGGCGCTGTGCTTTCGCCTGACGCCGCCCCCGGCCGCCGCGCCCATCGGACAGGACGCCGCCGGGACCCGCGCAGGCTATGCGCGGCTGGAAGGCGACGGCGCGGTGCTGGATCTGGACATCCGACCGATGCCACCGGGACGAGTCACCGTGGTCGCCTATCCGGGCGACCCCAACGGCGAGCCGCTGCAGCCTCGAAGCCTGCGTCTGATCCTGTCCGCCGATGCCGGGATGCCCGGCACCGGCCAGGGCCTGGCCGAGGTGACCTTCTGGCCGGGTCCCGAGGGCGGCTGGCGCAGCGCGCCGGTCGATCTGCCTCATGCGGGGCCCTGGCAGATCGAGGCGCGGATCGGCCTTGGCGACGGGCGCGAGGTTATCGCGACGGGCGAATTCGGCCCCTGACGCTGCAAGTCGCCAGGGC
>NZ_JAVAMQ010000026.1 GCF_030732095.1 Paracoccus spongiarum
CGACAGAGTGATGTCGGGCTCAGCCGGTTCGCCGTCGCGCGGGATCACCAACTCATCTAGCGGAATCCGCTCGGGTAGCAGATCGCCGCGCAGTTCGTCCGCACCGGTTGGTTCAAGATCGTGCAGATCAAGAGCCACGATGCGTATGTCAACCGGGCGATGCTGACGGCGCGGGAGGCGCTGGTCGGCATGCGGGTCAGGGCGGTTGCCAAGCGGCATGCGACGGTCCGACTGCTGATGCCCGCGCCGGGCGTGGGACCGATCACCGCGATGGCGGTTGTCGCGGCCTTCGATGATGCCTCTTGCTTCCGCCGATCCAGCGCGGGGGCCTGTCTCGGGGTGACGCCCAGGCGGTACAAGTCCGGAGAGATCAGCCGGAACGGGCGGCTGTCCAAACGAGGCGACGGCGTCGCCATGAAATGTCCATTCGAGGCCGCGAACGCCATCTTCTGTCGGAAACCGGGCGGCCCACGCCTGCGGGATCGGGCCAACGCGATTGCCGAGAGAACCGGGCCGCGCAAGGCCACGGTGGCGCTGGCCCGGAAGCTGGTGGTGACGCTGCACTCCATGTGGCGCACCAACACGCCTTTCCGCGAGGCCGTGGTGGCATAGGAGAATCGAACAGAACGACGCTGACGGCCAGCGTAACGGAATGCGTCCAGCCGGGAGGCACGGCGAGGGTGAGATCGCTCCCGGGTATGCGGCACCGACCGCGCAGACCAATTCGGTCCACCCAGGCCTGAACGCCACCATGCGGCTCCCGCGCGAAGACCACGGAGAGAATCTCAGAGCCCCTCACGCAGGATGAAGCGCAGCGAGATCAGCCCTTGACCAACGCGATTAGAGAACTCAAGGGGACAGCATCCGCTTTGGCCGTTCGCTGTGAATCAACTTTCCTCCGACAAGAGATCGACCCCCATTTGGGCGAACAGATCGACGTAATCCAGAAACACCCAATTTTCCGCGATCTTGCCGTCTTGGCACCGATAGAAATCCATCACGCGCAGCGTAAGGGGCCGGCCGTCCGCCTTGACGCCTAGATAGTCGCCCTGGAATGTCATGGTCATCGATGGCCATCCCGAGACGGCGGCATAAGACCCGTCGCCAATCCGGCAGTAGTGGTTGCCTCCCTTGCGATCGGGGAACGCCCTCAGAAACGGCGCCCGGTGATCCTTGACAAAGCCATCCCAGCGGAAGTTCGAACCAATGCCTGCCGGGCCGTACCATAGCATGTCGTCCGCCCAGTAGCCGTCCTTTCCGGTCTGTCCCGCCGATCCCAGGGTCTGCGGGTCGAACCGGTGCAGATCGCCCAGCATTGCCTCCACGATGTCCAGCGATCCTTCGCCATCGCCCGCCTGCGGACACACCCCGTCATGGGTGGCCGGACCGGGAAACAATGTTTCCAGCCCATAGGAAAACGGAAAGGGAAGCCGCCCGGCCTGACGCATTAGGTCAGGCAGATCAAGGATGATCCGGGCCTGAACGATACGCCCGTCTTGGACGCGATAGAACTCACCCGCCCTCAGGAAGGCGACGTGATGGGACGGTGCGATCCCCCACAGGGGCGCCGTAAAGTTTCCTACGTAGTGGGTCACGGCGGCGCACCAGAAGCCACGCTCGTGCCGGCGGTTCATGGCGCCGATGAAGATCTCGTCCCGGCGGTGCAGCCCGGTGAGGGCGCGGCGCAACGGCACAAGGAACCCCGCTTCAATCTCGGCCGATCCAACCAGCGGCGACAACGGGGCCGACGCTTCCCACAGGCAGTCGACCGCGAGGCCGACAGCCCCCGCCAAAGGACCGCCCCTGAGCCATGACGCCAGGAATTTCTGCACGTTTTCACGTTTGTCGAGCATGCCGATTCTTTCTTGCATTCGAATGCAAAAAAGGCTTGCACGAATCACGCGGTGCTGCAATTGCTAATTGCAATCGCATGCAATCGCAGCGCACCCTTGTCACAGGATGGTTTCATGGCCGGAATCGAACTTCGGGATGTCAGCAAGCGGTGGGGAAAATTCACAGGTGTGGACCGCTTTGACCTGACGATCCGCGATCGTGAGTTCTTGGTTCTGCTTGGGCCGTCGGGCTGCGGCAAGACCACCACGATGCGCATGATCGCGGGCCTCGAGGAGGCAACCGAAGGCGATATCATCATCGGGGGACGTCGGGTCAACGACCTTGATCCCAAGGATCGCGATATCGCCATGGTGTTTCAGTCCTATGCGCTCTACCCGAACATGAGCGTTTACGAGAACATCCGTTTCCCGCTGAAAATCCGCAAGGTTCCGGCCGCCGAACACGAAGCCCGCGTCCGCCGCGCGGCGACGATGGTGGAGCTGACCGAATTCCTGGACCGGCGCCCGTCCGAACTGTCGGGCGGCCAGCGGCAGCGCGTCGCGCTGGCACGCGCCATCGTCCGTCAGCCTGCGGTGTTCCTCATGGACGAGCCGCTGTCGAACCTGGACGCCAAGCTGCGGGTATCGACCCGCGCACAGATCAAGAACCTGTCGCATGAGCTGAAGGTCACGACGATCTATGTGACCCATGACCAGATCGAGGCAATGACACTGGCCGACCGCGTGGTGGTGATGAAGCGGGGCCTGATCCAGCAGGTCGGCACGCCGACTGAAATCTATGACCGCCCCGCCAACACCTTTGTCGCCAGCTTTATCGGCAACCCGGCCATGAACCTGATGAACGGCACCATCACCGACGGCGTGTTTCAGGCTGACAACGTTCGCATCCCTGGCCTGGACGCGATTGACGGTCCGGTGACGCTTGGCTTTCGGGCCGAGGATGCGGCAGTGGCTCCTGTGGGCCAGATCGCGGCGCCGGTATACACGATGGAACTGCTCGGCGACGCGACGATGATAACCGTGCGCGCAGGCGGCGCCTTGGTCGCCGTCAAGGCCGCAAAGGATTTCCGAGTTGCCATCGACGACCGCGTGGACATCGCCGTCCCGCCCGGCATTTGCCATCTCTTCGATTCGACGACCGGGGAACGGCTTTACGCTTGATATCGGAAATACGGGCAAAGACCCGCATCACAACAGGGAGCTTCACAATGCTATTCCGCAAGATTGCCCTTGCCGGGGCCTTTGCGCTTATGAGTTCGACCGCTATGGCCGCGTGCGCCTTCCAGAACGAGGTGCCGCTCAAGTCGCTGTCTGCCGGGTTCGAGGCCTGGAAGGCGGTCACGGACGCCATGGCCGAATGCGGCAATTTCAGCGCCGAACTTGACCAGGAATTCAAGACCAAGCAGCCCGAGGCGTTTGCCGCGCGCCCGTCGCTGTATCACATTGGCGGGGTCGCCAACGAAACCATCGTGCCGCTGGTCAACGCGGGCACGATCCGGCCGCTGGACGATCTGGTCGCCAAGTACGGCCAGAACCTGCAACCGGGCCAGTTGATCAAGATCAACGGGCAGACCATGGCCATTGCCATGATGGTGAACACTCAGCACCTGATGTATCGCAAGGACATCCTGGACGACCTGGGCATTGCCGTTCCGACGACCTATGACGAGGTTCTGGTCGCCGCCGAACAGATCAAGGCCAGCGGCAAGGTCGCCTATCCCCTGGGCGGCACCTACAAGGCGGGCTGGAACCTCGCCCAGGATTTCGTGAACATGTTCATGGGCTTGGGCGAGCCGCTGGTGAACGACGACGGATCAGCCAACGTCAACACGGAAACCGGCGTTCGGACGCTGGAGATGATGAAGGCCCTGTCGGCCTATATGGATCCCGAGTTTCTGGGCGCCGATTCAACCGTGGTCCAGCAGCAGTTCCAGCAGGGCCGCATCGCCATGGCGAATTTCTGGGCCAGCCGGGGAAGCGCCATGGACGATGAGGCTGAAAGCCAGGTCGTGGGCCTGATGGCGGGCGCCCCCACGCCCAGCATCGTCGACGGCGGCGCCCCCGCTACCACCTTGTGGTGGGACGGCATCGTGATCGCACGGAACATCACGGACGAGGAAGCCGACGCCGCCTTCCGCGTCGCAATGGAGGGCCTGGACAGCGAAATGGTCAATGCCAACAACGACGATGCAGTCTGGCTGATCAAGGGTTATCAGCCCGGCGCGATGGCCGAGGCGGCGATCGCCACCGCCAGCACCACCCCGCCGCCGGTGTCCTATCCCTCGACCACGGCGCAGGGGCTGATGCACGGCGCCATCGGAAGCCAGGCCGCGGCCTTCTTCACAGGCGAAAAATCGGCCGAGGACACGCTGGCCGCCATCGAGGCCGAATACGCCACCGCCGCCGCCGAGGCCGGGATCGTAAACTGACTCGGCCGACCGGGGGGCCGCTGACGCCCCCCGGAACCGGCTGCGCACACGGGGAAGACATCATGCGCAGAAGCACATTCGCCTGGTTCGTCGCCCCGTCGGTGGTGATGATGCTGGTCTTCATCGCCTTTCCCCTGATGTCGGTGCTGGTGCAAAGCTTCAGCCTGACCCAGCCGGTTGTCGAATCCCTCACGGTCGAAACCTGCACCCCCAGTTTCGTCGGCCAGAACTGCATCCAGGAAACCCGCCGCCAGCCTGTTCTGGACGAAAACGGCGCCATCGTGACCGAGACCCGTTTCGTGGGCCTGGCGAACTATGCCACCCTGGTGGAACCGGGCCGGGCCTTGGCCGCACTGGGCAACCTGAACCTCAACGAGCTGCTGTCCATCGACTTCTGGCGGGCGCTGCGCTTCACGCTCACCTTCACGCTGATCACCCTGCCGCTGATCCTGGTCGTGGGCTTGGGGCTGGCACTGGCAGTCAACAACGTCACCCGCGCGGTGCGCGGCCCGGTGATCTTCGTGACGCTGCTGCCCTTCATCATCACCCCGGTCATCGGCGCCCTGGCGATCCGCTGGCTGTTCGTGAGCGACGGCATCCTGACGCGGCTGATGGAACACTGGTCGGGCCAGGACATCTTCATGTTTGCACGATCCTGGACGATCGAGCTTCTGATGATGTTCTATCGCGTCTGGCACGTCGCGCCCTTCGCCTTTGTCATCTTCTATGCAGGCCTTCAGGGCGTGAACCAGGACGCGGTCGAGGCCGCGCTGATCGACGGGGCATCGCGCCTGCAACGGCTGCGATACATCGTGATCCCGCATCTGATGCCGCTGATCGTCTTTGTGGCGCTGATCCATCTGATGGACGCCTATCGCGTGTTCGAGGAGGTGATCGGCTTCCGGTCCGAGGCCTATGTGATCTCGCTGCAATACCTGACCTATGACCTGCTGATGCCCGACAACACCGGGAACCGGGCGATCAACCGCGCCTCGGCGTCCTCGATGCTGACAATGATCGGCATCGTGATCCTGCTGATCCCGCTTTTGCGCCACACCTGGCGCCAGCACAGGGGAACCCGCTGATGTCCACCACGATCCGCGCCCTGCGCCAGCCGGCCTGGCTGCGCCTGACCTCGGCCTCGGCGCTGTCGCTGTGGTTGCTGGTCGCGGCCTTTCCGATCTTCTGGATCACCATGATGAGCGTGAAGGTGCCGCTGGACGCCTTCGCCGACAGCCCGCTGGAGGTGATCTTCGGCCCGCGCACGTTGCAGGCGGGCAAGGGCCTGACAATCCTGGACCTGCTGGGATACGGGCTGTTCCTGTTCGCGGCGGGCCGGGCGGCGATGCGGTGGCTGCCGCGCGCGGTGCCGCACCTGTCGCTGTTCGGGGCGCCCGCCTTGGGGTGGCTGATCGGCATTCTGGCCTTGGCCGTGTCGGTCGGGATCGCCGGCTTCCACCTGCTGCCCGCCCTGCTCGGGGCGCTGAACGGCGCGCTGGGGCTGGATCCGCTGATCGGCTTCACCGCCGAACATTACCGGTCGGTCTGGATCGGGCGGGAATTCTGGCAGAATGTCCTGAATTCCGTGCAGGTGACGCTGGGCGTCACGGCGATCTCGCTGATGTGCGGGACGCTGGCGGGCTATGCCCTGTCGCGATCGGGGTCCACCCTCGCCTTCTGGCTGCTGATCCTGGCGCTGATCTTTCGCGCGCTGCCGCATTCGGTCCTCGTGACGGGCTATCTGCCGGTCTTCATCAACTCCGCCGAGATCCTGCGTCCGATCTTGGGTGACAACGCGCCCACCCTCTATGGCCAGCCGCTGGCGGTGATCGCGGTTCTGGTGGCGATCAACCAACCGTTCACGATCTGGATGCTGAGATCGTTCTTCCTGAACATTCCCGCGGATCTGGACGAGGCCGCGCGTGTCGATGGCTGCACGCATTTCCAGGCCTTTCGCTGGGTCATCATGCCGGTGATGTGGCCAGGCGTCATCACCACGGGTCTGTTCAGCTTCCTGCTGGGCTACAACGACTTCCTCGTGACCTCGCTGCTGCTGGATCAGTCGAACATGACCATGGTTCCGGCCATCGCCAGCTTCTTCAACCGCGAGACGACGACCACCGACCAGGTACAGGCAGTGGCCGCCGCCGTGTCGATCACCGCGCCTCTGTTCCTTCTGGTCATGGTGTTCCAGCGCCAGATCGTCAGCGGGCTGACCCAGGGGGCCGTCAAGGGATGACCCAGCGTCTGATTCGCCATCCGGCGCACTGCCGCCTGCCGCGCGACCAGATCTTCGCCGCGCAGCCGGCGCCGCATCTCCCTGACACCCGATTCACAAGGACAAAGCCATGAAAGGCTCCCGCCCCCAACAGGCCGTGCTGACCCGCGACACGGACATGACCAAGACCGACCAGACCCGCGCCGTGATCGAAGGCATGGTGGACGGCCTGAACGACCACCGCATCGGCGACATCGGCGAATTCTTCACCGAGAACTTCCGCTGGCTGGGCAACCAGGGCTGCGGCACCAAGAAGGGGCTGCGCGAGTTCCAGGAGAACTGGCAGAAACCCTTCCAGGCCGCCTTCAAGGACAAGACCTGCGTGGACGAGGCGCGGTTGTACATGGGCGAATGGGCCGCCGCGTTCGGCCGTCAGGAAGCCACCCATGCGGGCGATTTCATGGGGATCCCGGCGACCGGCAGGCGGGTCGAAATCCGCTACATGGATTTCTGGAAGGTCCAGGACGGCAAGATCGTCGACAACTGGGTCATGGTGGATTTTCCCCATGTGTTGGCGCAACTGGGCGTGGAGTGCTTTGGCGGACATGGCTGGGAAATCTATGACCGGGGCGAAAAGACGCCGCCGAGGCCCTGACATACGGGCACAGAAATTACGGAGAAGATCATGACCATCATCCATCTCAAGCGCGGCAAGCCCGACGATCAGCGGGCAGAAGATGACGCCCGCGTCCGCGCCACGGTCGAAGCCGTGCTGAAAGACATCGAAACCCGTGGCGACGCGGCGGTGCGCGACCTGTCGGTGAAGTTCGACAAATACGACCCGCCGTCCTTCCGCCTGTCCGAGTCCGAAATCCTGGCCGCGATGCAGCAGGTCAGCACCCGCGACATGGACGATATCTGCTTTGCCCAAGACCAGATCCGCCGCTTTGCCCAGGCGCAGCGCGCCTCCATGCAGGACGTCGAGATCGAAACCCTGCCCGGCGTGATCCTGGGCCATCGCAACATCCCCGTGCAGTCGGTGGGCTGCTATGTCCCCGGCGGCAAGTTCCCGATGGTGGCCTCGGCGCACATGTCGGTGCTGACGGCCTCGGTCGCGGGCGTTCCGCGGATCGTCGCCTCTGCCCCGCCCGTTCATGGGACGCCGCATCCGGCCATCGTCGCCGCCATGCATTTGGGCGGCGCGCATGAGATCTATGTCCTTGGCGGCATGCAGGCGGTTGGCGCCATGGCGATCGGCACGGAAACCATCGCCCCCGTGGACATGCTCGTCGGCCCCGGCAATGCCTTCGTGGCCGAGGCCAAGCGCCAGCTTTACGGCCGGGTGGGCATCGACCTCTTCGCCGGCCCGACCGAAACCCTGGTCATCGCCGACGACACCGTCGACGCGGAACTGTGCGCGACCGACCTGCTGGGACAGGCAGAGCACGGCTACAATTCGCCCGCCGTGCTGCTGACCAACAGCCGCCGGTTGGCCGAGGAAGCCCTGGCCGAGATCGAGCGGTTGCTGGAAATCCTGCCCACCCGCGAGACCGCTGCGGCAAGCTGGCGCGATTATGGCGAGGTCATCGTGTGCGACACCTATGAGGAAATGCTCGAGCAGGCGAACTTCATCGCCTCCGAGCATGTGCAGGTGATGACCGACCGAGACGACTGGTTCCTGGAAAAGATGCACAGCTATGGCGCGCTGTTTCTGGGTCCGCGCACGAACGTGGCCAACGGCGACAAGGTGATCGGCACCAACCATACGTTGCCGACGAAAAAGGCAGGGCGTTATACGGGCGGGCTGTGGGTGGGCAAGTTCCTCAAGACCCACAGCTATCAGCGGATCGTATCCGACGAGGCGGCGGCCCTGATCGGTGCATACGGCTCGCGCCTGTGCATGTTGGAGGGCTTCGTGGGCCACGCCGAACAATGCAACATCCGCGTGCGCCGATACGGCGGGCAGAACGTGGCCTATGGCACGGCGGCGGACTGATGGACCGGCATGACGCGCACAAGAGCCTGATCGCACCGCTCCGGCGCGCGATGCATGATTTCACGGAATCCGACGTGCGCGCGGGTCTGGATGCGCTCTTGGCGGCGGACGCCATCGTTCGCCTGCCCTTTCCCTTTGCCGAAATGACCGGCTCGACAGCGTTCTACGACGGCGCCTATGCGCCGATGCTGACGGCCATTCCCGACCTCGAGCGGCGCGATACCATCGTCATGGCCGGCCCCACGCCCGAGGGCGCGGACTGGGTGGGCTGCTGCGGATATTATACCGGGTTGTTCGTCTTGCCGTGGCTGGACATCCCGCCGACGGGCCATCAGGTTCACCTGCGGTTTCACGAGTTTTTCCGTTTCGAGAACGGCCGTGTCACCGAAATACAGGCCCTGTGGGACATTCCCGAGGTGATGATGCAGGCCGGGGCCTGGCCGATGCCGCCTTCTCTGGGGCGGGAATGGCATGTCCCCAGCCCCGCCACCCAGGATGGCATAATCCCTGGCCCCCGGGACGAGGCACGAAGCGCGGCGAGTTGTGAGCAGGTCCGAGACATGCTTGCGCATCTTCAGAAACATCCGGGTCAAGGTGGGCCCGAGGTGATGGAAATGCATCGTTTCTGGCATCCGCGCATGAACTGGTACGGACCGTCCGGCATCGGCACGGGCCGCGGCATCAAGGGGTTTCGCGACTGGCATCAGATCCCGTTCCTGAACGCCATGCCGGATCGGGGCGCATATGGGGATCAGGTGACCGCTCATTCGTTTGGCGATAATGATTACGTTGCCGTCACCGGATGGCCCAACATGATGCAGACACTGGCCCATGGTGGCTGGCTGGGCATTGCTCCTCCCAACCGGCAGGTCACTCTGCGCAGCCTTGATTTCTGGCGGCTTGACGGCGGCCTCATCCGCGAAAACTGGGTGATGATCGATCTGCTGGATCTTTATGACCAAATCGGAGTCGATGTGCTTGCGCGGATGCGCGAATTCAACAAGGCGCGGTTTGGCTTTCACCACGAAACGGGACGGGTCCCGGCATGAACATTCCGCGCACTCCGTCCTTTCGCCTCGACGGCCGCCACGCGCTTGTGACGGGGGCCTCGTCGGGCATCGGGTTCGCGGCCGCGGCGGCCCTTGCCCAGGCCGGGGCGCGGGTCACGATGGTGGCGCGCGGCCTCGCTGATTTGCAGAGGGCAGCCGACGCGATCGCGGCGGCGGGCGGACAGGCCAGGGCGCTGGCTCTGGATATCGCGGAGCTGGAGGCGGGGCGTGACTTCGTCGCCGCCCAGGGCCCGTTCGACATCTTGGTGAACTCCGCCGGGCTGGCCCGTCATGGCCCGGCCCTTGACACGACCCCGGCCGATTACGACGCCGCGATGGGGCTGAACCTGCGCGCGGCCTATTTCCTGACGCGCGAGGTCGCGCGCGGCCTGATCGCGGCGGCAAGGCCCGGCAGTCTGATCAACATATCCTCTCAGATGGGCCATGTCGGCGGGCCGGACCGGGCGGTCTACTGCGCATCCAAGCACGCGTTGGAAGGCATGACAAAGTCCATGGCGATCGAATGGGGCCCGCACGGCATTCGCGTCAACACCCTGTGCCCGACCTTCATCCGCACCCCGCTGGCCGAACAGACCCTGCGCGACCCCGTCCGCCGCGCCTGGATCGAGGGCAAGATCAAGCTGGGCCGCGTGGGCGAGATCGAGGACATCATGGGACCGGTGGTCTTCCTCGCCTCGGACGCGTCAAGCCTGGTCACGGGCACCGCGCTGCTGGTCGATGGCGGCTGGACGGCGGGATAGGGCGATGACCGATGTTCCGCCCAACCCCGATGCCAAGGCGCCCGATCGCGTGACGGCGCAGGATGTGGCGCGCCTTGCGGGCGTCAGCCAATCGGCAGTCAGCCGGGTTTTCACGCCCGGCGCGTCGGCCAGCAAGGCCACCGCCGCGAAGGTCCGCGCTGCCGCCGAACAACTGGGCTATCGCCCCAACATCCTGGCCCGCAGCCTGATCACCGGGCGCACCCGCATCATCGGGCTGGTGGTGGCCTATCTTGAAAACCAGTTCTACCCCATCGCCCTGGAGCTGCTGTCGCGCGCCTTGCAGGCACGGGGCTATCACGTGCTGATCTTCATGGCCGGCAATTCCACCGAGGGCGTCAGCGAGGTGGTCCAGGAACTTCTGGATTACCAGGTGGACGGCATCATCACTGCCTCCGTGGCCATGACCAATGACCTGACTGCACGCTGCGATGCGGCCGGCATCCCCGTGGTGATGTTCAACCGGGGCCAGTCGGACCCGCGCCTGTCCGAGGTCACCAGCGACAACATCCTGGGCGGCTACACGGCTGCCCTCCACCTGGTTGCCACGGGCCACCGCCGCATCGCACATGTGATGGGCTGGCAAGGCGCATCAACGGGCCGCGACCGCGCGCAGGGGTTCCGCAACGGCCTGTCGGACGCGGGCCTGACCCCGGCCGCGATGATCGACGGCAGGTTTTCCCGCGAGACCGCCGCCGCCGCCACGCGCGCATTGTTCGCCAGCGGGGACCGGCCCGACGCCGTGTTCGTGGGCAATGACCACATGGCCTTTGCGGTCATGGACACGCTGCGCTTCGACCTTGGCCTGGCGGTGCCGGGCGACGTGTCCGTGGTGGGCTATGACGACGTGCCGCTGGCATCGTGGCCCGCCTATGACCTGACCACCATCCGCCAGCCGGTCCGGCGCATGGTCGACGCCACGGTCGACCTGCTGCTGGGCCAGATCGAGGGCGATGCCGACCCCGGCCGGCTCAGGCCCCACAAGATCAGGATCGAAGGCACGCTGATCAAGCGCGGCTCGGTCCGCGACAGGACCCACCACGAGGACACGGACTGATGAAAGGCTTCGACCCGAAATTCCGCAACTTTCCCGATTACATCATCGGCATCACCAAGGAGATCTGGGAAGATCGCGGCATCGCCACGCTGCACTCCTATTATGCCCCCGACATCCTGGTCCGCTCGCCTGCCTCGGTCGTCCGGGGCAACCAGGGTGTCATCGGCGCGACCATGGCGACCCTGTCGGAATTTCCCGACCGCACCCTGCTGGGCGAGGACGTGATCTGGTGCGGCACCCCCGAAGAGGGGATGCTGTCGTCGCACCGGCTGCTGTCCACGGCGACCCATACCGGCGACGGCGCCTATGGCAAGGCCACCGGGCGCAAGCTGGTTTATCGCATCATCGCCGACTGCCATGCGATCAACAACCAGATCAACGACGAATGGCTGATCCGCGATCAGGGCGCCATCGTGCGCCAGATGGGCTGGGAGCCGGTGGAGTTCGCCCGCGATCAGATCGGCCGCGAGGGCGGACCGGACAAATGCGTTCGTCCGCTGACCCCCGCAAACGACATTCAGGGCCCCTACACGGGCCGGGGCAACGACAACGAGTGGGGCGGGCGTCTGGCCGACATCGTGACGCGCATCATGAACGCCGACTTCACCGTGATCGGCAGCGAATACGACCGCGCCGCACAGCTCGAATATCCGGGCGGGGTGACCGGCCACGGCTGGAAAGATGCTGACCGTTTCTGGCTGGGCCTGCGCGCGGCCTTCCCCGACGCAGCCTTCGCCATCCACCACGTGATCGGCAACGACGACCCGAAGATGGCGCCACGCGCCGCGATCCGCTGGAGCCTGCATGGCCGTCACAGCGGCTGGGGCGCGTTCGGCGCTCCCACGGGGGCCGAGGTCTATGTCCTGGGCATGACCCATGCCGAATTCGGCCCCTTCGGTCCCGGCGGTGTCAGCCTGCGCCGGGAATGGACACTTTATGACGAGACCGCCGTCTGGAAACAGATCCTGCTGGCGACGGGGGCGGTCTGACGACCCCGCTTCGGCAATCCTGAAAGGAACTTTCTGAAATGACCCCCGATCAGATGGAGCAGAGGATCGTCCGCTATGGCGACCTGCAACCCTGCAAGACCGCCTTCATCGACGCGCACACGCCCGGTTCCGACCGCAAGGAAAATTTCACCATCATCGGTGGGGGCGTCAGTGAATCCCCCGACCAGTATGTCCACCTGCGCGAAACGCCGGGCTTCAACATCGGCGCGGCGGGTCAGCCGCCGAACTGCCGCAACAGCCTGCACTCACACCACACCGCCGAGGTGTTCTTTGTCCTGAAGGGTCGCTGGCGGTTCTTCTGGGGCCGCTGGGGCACGGCGGGCGAATTCATTGCGGAGGAAGGCGATATCTTCAACATCCCGACCGGCATCTTCCGCGCCTTTGAAAACGTCGGCACCGATTACGGCATGATCATGGCGATCCTGGGCGGCGACGATGCCGGGGGCGGGGTGGTCTGGGCACCGCAGGTCATCACCGACGCCAAGGACTACGGCCTGCTTCTGGGCGAGAATGGCCGACTTTATGACAGCAAGAAGGGCGAGTCCCTGCCTGACGGCGTAAAGCCCATGCCGCTGCTGGACGACGATCAGCTGAAAGCCTTTCCCGAACCCACGACCGCCGATGTCATCCCGAACTGCGTTGCCCGCTACTGGGATCTGATGGCGCTGTCGGACCGCCAGCCCGCCAAGGTCATCGGCGCCGAGGGCAAGCTGCGCGACCGTCCTGGCTTCGACGTCGAGTTCCTGTCGCGCAACTCGATACCCGACACGCCTTACACATTGGACCGGCACGAGATCCTGATGCCGATGCGCGGCCATTGGCGGCTGACTTGGTCGGGCGGCACAACCACGCTGAACCCGGGCGACACCGCGGCGATCCCGCCGGGGCTGGAACATGCCCTGGCGCCGTCGATGACAGGCGAGGCATCGCTGTACCGGGTCATGAACACCCCCGATCCGGCGGGTGCGACCGGACGGTTGCTGTAGGCGGCCTCAGCCGATGCTGCCCCTCGTCATGCTCCCTGGGATGATGTGCGATGCGCGGATGTGGGGCGCCATCCCCGGCGCTCTGGCACCCTGTCCTGTCCATCATGCCCTGCCGGTCGGTGCTGACAACATGGCGCAGATCGCCGATGCTGTCCTTGCCGCGGCCCCGCCCCGCTTTGCTCTGGCGGGCCTGTCGATGGGCGGCATCGTTGCCATGGAGATGCTCGCCCGTCAGCCCCATCGCATCGAACGGTTGGCCCTGCTGGACACCAACCCGCGCGCTGAACTTCCCGAGATCCGGGCCCGGCGCGTCCCCCAGATCGGCCGGGTCCGTGCGCAGGGGCTGGAGCGGGTGATGCGCGACGAACTGGTGCCTCACTATCTGGCCCGGTACAGCGACGCCATCGCGGATCTCTGCGTGGACATGGCCCTGGAGCTTGGGCCGGACGTGTTCGAACAGCAATCGATGGCACTGCGCGGCCGCGCCGACCGGCAGACGGCCCTGGCTGAATTTGACGGTCCCGCCTTGGTCCTCACAGGTACGGATGATCGGCTGTGCCCGATGGACCGGCACGACCTGATGCACGCGCTGATGCCGCAATCACGGCTGGTGGCCATCGCGGGGGCGGGCCATCTGCCGCCCCTGGAACGCCCGGTTGAAACTCTGGCGGCCCTGCGCCGCTGGCTGGAGGACGAATGACCCCTGATCTGCTGGACCTGCTGCGCCGGGTCGATACCCCCACCGTGTGCAACGCCATCGAGGTCGCCCAGGGCCGCCGCGGCTTTGCCGGCTTTACCCGCGGAACGATGATCTGCACGGAACCCGGCCGCCGTGTCGTGGGCTATGCCGTGACAGCACAGATCGCCGCTCTTGCCCCGCCAGTCGAGCCACCCGAGGTGATCCGCGCCCGGCGCATGGACTACTACCGCGCCATGGCCACTGCCCCCCGACCCTCGGTCGCGGTGGTCGAGGATCTGGACTATCCAAACTGCATCGGTGCATTCTGGGGCGAGATCAACACCACCTTGCACAAGGGATTTGGCCTGTCGGGCGCACTGACCAACGGCGTGGTGCGCGACCTGGACGATCTGCCGGCCCATTTCCCGGTCATTGCGGGCAGCATCGGACCAAGCCACGGCTATGTGCACGTCCGCAGTCTGGCTCAGCCGGTCCGCGTCATGGGGCTGACCGTCCACCAGGGCGATCTGGTTCATGCCGACCGTCACGGCGCGGTCGTCATCCCGCCCGATGTCGTCCCGCTCGTGGCCGCGGCGGTGGCCAGGCTGCAGGCGACCGAAAGGCTGGTCCTGGAGCCAGCTCGTGAAGCAGGATTCAGTCTTGAGGTATTTGAAGCCGCCTGGGCTGCCTTTGAAAGCGCACGAACCTGAGACCTGCGTGAACGCTTCGGGTTTCAGCTTCGCGGCACGGTGATCAACGCCCGGCTGGGTCGGAAACCCACGAACGCCGCGGTGCTGGCCGCCATGGGCGTCCGGCGGGACGGGCGGAAGGTGCCGTCACCCATCAGAGACATGGGCGGGTGAGGACGGCCGGGTGGCGTCTGCTTCTGGACGATCCGGACGCGCACGGACTGCAGCAGCCCGAATTCTCGATCGTCCGGGGCGGTTCGGGGCTGACAGGCTGATCCATCCTGCGATCGAGGCAGCCGGGATCTGTCGATCCGATACACCGGGAGGCCGGCTGAAGCAGTGCGTCCCCTCGGTCGTGACCCTGCCCTTGCGCTCCGGCATGATGCCCACGCGCCGATACCCGAGGGGACGCGGCTTCCGGGCGACCTTGTGCATCTCGTCACGGCCTTCCGGGTGATCGGCCGGCCGCCCGCGCCGCACGGTCTTCGGATCGACACCGATGAGGACGCAGGCCCGACGTCGGGAGATCGGATGACCCGTCATCGCCCACAGCCCTGCGTCCCGCCGTTGCTTGGGCGTCGTCAGGGCCTTCCGGAAGGATCCTTCAAGACCACAGCGTCCAACATCGCATCCGCCAGCAGGCGCCTGAGCGTGTAGACGACCGCGGAGTTCGACACGTGATTGCGTCCGATCCCGGAGGTGGGCAAACCCGGGTCCTGCCGCCTGAACATCCGGGTCATCCTGGCCTTGCCCCGTTGCAACGGACACGCGGGCGGTTGCGGTTCGAGTGTGAATGAACTCGCGGGGCAAGCCCATCCTCAGCGCCAAGTGCGGGTGGCATGCGCTGCAGTCCGCGAACCACCCGGCAATCGATCCGGGGACGGTGTCGGCGTCGGGCAGCGGCGTGACCTGTCCGAAATCGCGCCTGACGTCCTCGCGAACGCCGCCGGGATCGCGTTTCTCTGCGCGCTGCTGACCGGCGTGACGCAAGGCGTCAGGTCAGCGAGCGCGCAATCAGGGCCATGCTTGAAATGGGCATCAGAACAGATTCGAGCAGCCTGCGCCGCGCCGTCTCCCTTGCCGCGAGACACAGCGTGGTGCGCAGCGTCTGCGGAAGTATCAAGAATATCGAGGTTAATGGCGACCCCGGGAGGACTTGAACCCCCAACCCCAGACTTAGAAGGTCCGTGCTCTATCCAGTTGAGCTACGGGGCCGTGATCCTCTCTTAGCCGTTCGCCGGTCCGATCGCAAGCGGATGCGTAACGCCTATGACATTGTTTCATTTGAATTTTCATGCCGAACCATGCCTGCCGGGGCGATCCGGTCACGGCGCCGTGGCGACGCAGTCGGCGTGGATCACCCGGTCCGGTGCGTCGCCGCCGGTCGCCACGGTCAGCCGGTCGCCCTTGTTCCACAGCTCGAGAACCTCGCCGGTGCCGCGCGACAGGTAGCGCGCGCCGGATGCCGAGGGCGCGGCCCGCAGCGCCACCAGCCGGCCGGCGACCAGCGCGACCGCATAGCCTTCGCCCGACGCGGGAGTGATGTAGACGACCGGCACCGCCGCGCCATCGGCGCAGCGATAGAGGGCCGGGATCAGGTCGTCAGCGGGCTGCTGGGCAACCGCGGCATCGCCGGGAAGCATCAGCAGCGCAAGGCCGGCCACCGCCGGCCTCATGCGACATCCTGCAGGCGACGCGTCATGTAGACGCTGTTGGGATCGGGGCGGTAGTCGCCGAAGGGCGGACATTCCGCGAAGCCGGCCCGCAGATACAGCCCGCGGGCGGCCGCGAAGCCGGTCTGCGACCCGGTCTCCAGCCACAGATCGCTCAGCCCGGCGTCGCGGGCATGGGCGATCAGGTGGCGCAGCATCAGCCGCGACAGGCCCTGGCCCCGATGTTCGGCCAGCACATGCATGGACTTCACTTCGCCCTGATGGCCGCCCCAGCGTTTCAGCGCGCCGATGGCCACCGCCCGTCCCTGCCGGCGCAGCACGAAGAAGTCGATCTGCGCCGAGGCCAGCGCGGCGCGCGGCAGCATGTGGATCGATTCCGGCGGCGTGTCGGCATGCATCTCGGCGGCATGGCGGCGGAAGATCAGGTCGAGGTCCGGGGCCAGCGGATCCTCGGCGGCGATGGACAGGTCGATGGCGTCGGTCACGGACGGCTCCGGGGCGGGATGCGGCATGGCGCGACTGTGCCGCCATCCGTTGGCGGCGGTCAAGCATGCCGCGATCCCTCTCGCGCGCCCCCGCAGCGCCGCCACGCCGGGCAAATCCCGCCTGCTGCGACGGATTGCCCTTGCGAGGGCCACGCCGAAACAGTAACCAGAACCTCGTCGCGGGTGTAGCTCAATGGCAGAGCAGAAGCTTCCCAAGCTTACGACGAGGGTTCGATTCCCTTCACCCGCTCCACTCTCCGCCCCGTCCCGGAAGGCCCAGATGTTCGATTTCGTCCTGCTGTTCGTCGCCGGGCTGGTCGGAGGCATGCTGAACGCGGTCGCGGGGGGCGGAACCTTCATCACCTTTCCCGCACTGGTCTTCACCGGCGTGCCGCCGATCGCGGCCAATGCGACCACGACCGTCGCCGCCCTGCCCGGCTACCTCGCCGCGACCCTTGGATTCCGGCGCGACATCGCCGCGATGGACGGCGCGCCCATGCTGAAGCTGACCGGCTGGACGGCCGCGGGGGGCGCGCTGGGCTGCGCGCTGCTGCTGGTCAGTTCCAACGAGATCTTCTCGGTGCTGGTGCCCTTCCTGCTGCTGGCCGCCACCGTCGTCTTCTACTGGTCGGAGCCGATCCGCGCCTATGCCTCGCGCTGGCGGTCGGTGGTGACGCCCTTCGGGCTGGGCACGCTGCTGCCGATGGCGATCTATGGCGGCTATTTCAACGGCGGGCTGGGCATCATCATGCTGGCCGTCTTCGCGATGTGGGGCATGACCGAGCTGCACCAGATGAACGGGCTGAAAAGCTGGCTCAGCTTTGCGCTGGCGGTGATCGCCTTTGCGGTGTTCGCGATCGGTGGCAAGATCGTCTGGGGTCCCGCCGCGATCATGTCCGCGGGCACCATCATCGGCGGCTATGCCGGCGCGCCGGTCGCCCGCCGCATTCCCCGGCAGGCGTTGCGCCTGCTGATCGCCGCGGTCGGCTTTGGCATGACCGCGATCTTCTTCTGGCGTCTTCTGAACGGAGTATGAGACGATGACCGACATCAAGCGCATCGAATGCGGACAACGCATGAGCCAGGCCGTCGTGGCCAATGGCACGGTCTGGCTGGCAGGGCAGGTGGCCGAGCCGGGCAAGCCCGCCGCCGACCAGACCCGCGCCATCCTCGCGCAGATCGACACGCTGCTGAAGAAGGCCGGCACCGACAAGACGCGGATCGTCTCGGCCCAGATCTGGATGGCCGACATGGCCGATTTCGCGGCGATGAACGCGGTCTGGGACGCCTGGGTGCCGCAGGGCCACGCCCCGGCCCGCGCGACCGGCGAATCGAAGCTGGCGACGCCCGACTACAAGGTCGAGATCATCGTGACGGCGCTGCTGTAAGCGCCCCCAGGACCGAGCGCGCCGCCCGCAGCCCCGGCGCCTCGCCGCCCTTGCCCAGCCGGTCCATGGTCAGATCCATCGCGTCCAGCTGGGCCTTGCGGGTCGGCATGTCCTCAAGCACCGCCTGCAGGGCCAGCGCCATCGGCCCCGGCTGGCAGGCGCTGCCCAGGAATTCGGGCACCACGCGGGTCTCGCTGACCAGGTTGACCAGCGTCACCGTGTCGGTGCGCAGCAGCATCCCCACCACCATCCGGCTCAGCGGCGCCATGTCGTAGGCGATCACCATCGGGATGCGGTTCGCCGCCAGTTCCAGGCTGACCGTGCCCGATGCGGCCAGCGCCAGATCGGCCGCCGCGAAGGCCGCGACCTTCTCGGCCGGATCCTCGACCACGATCGGCGCGCAGGGCCAGCGCCGGGCCATGTCGCGCACCATGTGGGCCACGCCCGGCACGGTGGGCAGCACCACCCGCATCTCGGGCACCCGGTCGCGCAGCCGCATCAGCGCCTCGTCAAAGCGACCGGCAAGGCGGCCGACCTCGGACTTGCGCGATCCGGGCAGGCACAGAACCACCGGCGCCGCCACGTCGATGCCATGCGCGGCGCGGAACAGGCCCGCATCATCGGGGCCGCCGACCTCGGCGGTGGCGACCGGATGGCCGACGAAATCGCAGCTCATCCCGGCGGCCTGCATCAGCGGCGGCTCGAAGGGCAGGATCGCCAGAACATGGTCGATCACCTGCGCCATCTTCAGCGCCCGGCCCGGCCGCCAGGCCCAGACCGAGGGCGCAACGTAATGGATGGTGCGCAGGCGGGGGTTCAGCGCCCGCGCCGCCCGGGCGACGCGGAGGCAGAAATCGGGCGCGTCGATGGTGATCAGCGCGTCCGGCGCGGCCTCGGCTATGGCCCGCGCGGTCTGCGCGATCCGCCGCTTGAGATGGCGGTAATTCGGCAGCACCTCCCAGATGCCCATCAGCGACAGCTCGTCCATGTCGAACAGGCTGTCCATCCCCTGGGCCTGCATCCGCGGCCCGCCGATGCCTTCGAACCGCGCCGCCGGGTCAAGCTGGCGCAGCCCCGCCATCAGCGCGCCGCCCAGCTGGTCGCCCGACACCTCGCCCGCGATCAGGAAGAACTTCATCATCGCCTTCCGGTTGCTCGGTTACGCCATGCATAGGCCAGCCGCGCGCGGCTGGCCACCGCTTCGATGCCGGTCAGGTGCCGGCCTCGGCCCGCGCCCACAGGAACAGCCCCGCGGCCTCGGCGCGGCGCACCGCCTCGGCACGGTCCAGCAGGATCACCCCGCCCGCCTGCCAGGCGATGCCCGCCAGCCCCGCGGCGGCGGCCTGATCGACGGTGTCGGGGCCTAGCGCCGGCAGATCGACCCGCCGATCCTGACCGGGCTTCGGCGCCTTGTAGAACAGCCCGCGCCCGCCCTGCGGATCGGGACGCAGCCCGTCATGGCGCGCCACGAAATCCAGCATCGCGGCGGTGCCGGGCAGGGTCTCCAGCGCAAGGCACAACCCCTGCGCGACGACCACGCCCTGCCCGATGTCCAGCGGGCCGGTGCCGGCAAGGATCCGCGCCGCGCGGGCCGCGTCGCGCCGGTCGGCGACCGAGGGCGCGCCGGCCAGCACGCCCTCGCCGGGGACCAGATCGGGCAGGATCTCGTCCACCCCGCAGATCGCCAGGTCATGTTCCTCGAAGATGTCCAGCACCGTGCGCAGCGCGGCGTCGTCGCCCGACTGCATCGCCGTCAGGATGCGCGGGACCAGCTGCGCGGTGCGCGGATCGAAGGCCTCGGGGTCCAGCCGCGGCCGGCGCACCGCGCCGGCAAAGACCACCCGCCCGACGCCCTCGGCATGCAGGCTGTCCAGGAACGGCACCAGCCGTTCCAGCCGGAAACGGGTCGCCGGCACCGACGGGGCAAAGCCGTCCAGCGCATAGACCAGCGGATCGTCCAGCGCGGCGACGACCGCGGGCGCCAGCAGCCCCTGCCCGGCGATGACGGCGGTGCGGCTCATGCGGGCTTCGGCGCGAGGAACGACCGGTCGGTCGGCCCGAGGATGAAGTCCAGCACCTCGCGCTCCATGGCGGTCACCTCGCCTGCGGCATGGGCGCGGGCGGTATCGCGGAACGATCCCTGCCCCAGCATCCCCAGGAGGCCGCGCAGCGCCGCGATCTCGGCGCGGCTGGCGCCGCGGCGCTTGAGGCCCACCAGATTCAGCCCGTCCAGATGCCCGCGCGGGCCCTGCACCAGCCCGTAGGGGATCACGTCGGCGGTCACCATCGTCACCGCGCCGATCATCGCGCCGCGGCCGATGCGCACCCATTGATGCACGCCCGAGAGGCCGCCCACGATCACGTCGTCCTCCAGCACGCAATGGCCGGCGACCGAGGCGTTGTTGACGAGGATCACCTTGTTGCCGATCCGGCAGTCATGGGCGACATGGCTGCCCGCCATGAACAGCCCGTCATCGCCGATCCGCGTGACGCCGCCGCCGCCCTCGGTGCCGGGATTCATCGTGACATATTCGCGGATCCGGTTGCGGGCGCCGATCTCCAGACGGGCGCGCTCGCCGCGGAACTTCAGATCCTGCGGCACCTCGCCGATCGAGGCGAAGGGAAAGATGACCGTATCGGCCCCGATCACGGTCTCGCCGGTCACCACGACATGCGATTTCAGCACCGCGCCCTCGCCCAGCCGGACCTGCGGTCCGACGACGCAGAACGGGCCGATCTCGACCCCGCTGCCGATCTCCGCCCCCGGCTCGACGACGGCCGTGGGGTGGATCGTCGGCTCAGCCATCGGCCTTCAGATCCATCATCGCGGTGAAATCGGCCTCGGCGCAGACCTGTCCCTCGACCTTGGCGACGCCGCGGAACTTCCAGATCTTGCCGCCCGCGCGGGTGACGGTGCAGTGCAGTTCCAGCACGTCGCCCGGCACCACCATGCGGCGGAACTTGCAGTTGTCGATGCCCATGAAATAGGTCAGCAGCGGCTTGTCGATCACGTCGAGGCTGATGCCCACCACCACCGCCGAGGTCTGCGCCATCGCCTCGACGATGGTGACGCCGGGCATGATCGGCTGGGCCGGGAAATGGCCCTGGAAATGCGGCTCGTTGGCGGTGACGTTCTTGAGCCCCACGGCGCTTTCGAAGGCCACGATGTCGCGCACCTTGTCGATCAGCAGGAAGGGATAGCGGTGCGGAATGATCCGCTTGATCAGCGACAGATCAGCCTCGGTATACGGGGCAGGGTTGCGCGCGGTGTCGGCCATGGGCGTTCCTTCAGGCGATGTATCTCGGGTTAACAACGCCGCCCCGACTTGGCAAGCATGACCGGCCGCCGCCCGCCCTGCGTCACGAGGGTGTCGGCGCGGCCCCGCCGCCCGCGCGCAGCGGCGCCCCGCGCCTTCCTTCGGCCAGCCAGCCGGTCAGGATCAGCCCGGCGATCAGCGCAAGCCAGGCCCAGCCGGGCAGCAGCGGCCGGCGTTCCAGCCCGGTGACGGTCGCCGCCTCGCGCGGGGTGATCGCGATCCAGTCGCGGCCGACCCCGCGGCCATGCGCCCGCCGCCCCTCGGCCACGCGGCGCAGTTCGGGCATGCCCTCGGACAGACGCACGACCGCGCCGCCGGTGGCCTCGGCCAGCGGCGCCAGCGCGTCGCCGCGCGCCACGGTCTGTTCGAATTCGCGCGGCGCGGCGGGGCCCAGTGCCAGAACCCGGCGCAGATCGCCGTCCTGCAGCCTGTAAAGGCCCGGCTCGGGCGCCGTCCAGACGGCGGTGAACCGGCCGGGCCCGACCTCGGCCAGGGCCACCTCGTCGGTCTGCCCGTCCGGGCGGGTGACGATCAGCGGGCCGGCACTGTCCTGCATGCTGCGCCGGGTAAAGCGCACCTCCAGCCCGCCCGAGACATCCGCCAGCAGGGCCTCTTCCTCGAGTTCGGGTTCCTTCATCGACCAGTGCGCGATGCGGCGCAGCAGTTCCAGCTGCGGGCCGCCGCCCTCGAAGCCGCGCCCCCACAGCCAGACCTGGTCCGAGGTCAGCATCGCCACCCGCCCCTCGCCCACCCGGCTCAGCATCAGCAGCGGCTTGCCCTCGGCCCCGGTCATGGCGACCTGCGCCCCCGGCGCGGGCTCGGCCTCGGCCATGCGCAGCCAGCGGCCCCAGCCCGCGCCGTCCGTCCCCGCATCGGCCCCCGCATCCGCATCCGCAGCGGCCCCGGCATCCGCAGCGGCCCCGGGCGCGCCCGGCAGGCCGGCGGTGACCGGGTGGCGGCGGCCATCCTCGGTCAGCTGCGGGGTGAAGGGCGCGTCGATCACCCGCCCGGTCGGCCGCGCCGGCAGGATCCGGCCCAGCGGCGACAGGTTCAGCCCCTCGACGCTGGCCATCTCGGGGCCCGCGGCGACCAGGATCGCGCCGCCCTCCTCGACATAGCGGGCGATGTTGGCGAAGTAGTCGGGCGGCAGGATGCCGCGCACGCGGTAGCGGTCGAAGATGATCAGGTCGAAATCGTCGATGCGCTGCAGGAACAGCTCGCGCGTGGGAAAGGCGATCAGCGACAATTCGTCGACCGGCACGCCGTCCGACTTGTCGGGCGGGCGCAGGATGGTGAAGTGGATCAGGTCCACCGCCGCATCCGATTTCAGCAGGTTGCGCCAGGTCCGTTCGCCGGCATGCGGCTCGCCCGAGACCAGCAGCACGCGCAGCCGGTCGCGCACGCCGTTGATGCTGATCGCGGCGCTGTTGTTGCGGTCGGTCAACTCGTCGCCGCCGGGCGCGTCGAAGCCGATCTGCACGACGTTCTGCCCGGCATGGGACGGCGTCACCGGCAGTTCCAGCGAGACGCCGACCGGCACCGCATAGGTCTGTTCGGCCTCGCCGTCGATGCTGATGCGCAGATTGGCCGAGCCGCCGCGCAGCGCATCGGGCACCGCGCCCTGATCCTCGATGCGCAGCCGGATCGTCACCTCCTGGTCGATCAGCCCGAAGGCCGGCGCCTCCTCGATGACCAGCCGGCGGTCCCAGTCCTGCGGCCGCCCCGTCAGCAGCAGGTGGACCGGCGCGGGCAGGCCCGCGGGCAGCATCGCCGGATCATGCAGGTTGCCGTCGCTGACCGCGATCACGCCCGCAAGCCGGGCCGCCGGCTCGGCCGCGACGGCGCGCGACAGGGCGGTGGCCAGCAGCGTGCCGTCCTCGGCGTCGCCGACGGTGACGCGGCGCAGGTCGGTCCCCGGCAGCGCGGCGATCTGCCGGGCCAGCGCGTCGATGGCCGCATCGGTCTGGGCGCCGCGTTCGGGCAGCGACTGGCTGGCCGAGCGGTCGTCCAGCAGGATCACGATGTCGCTGAGGCCGGCGCGGCTGCCGATCTCCAGCGCGGGACCGGCCAGCGCCAGCGCCGCGGCCAGCCCGGCCAGCCCGCGCCAGGCCCAGCCGCGCAGCCCGCGCCACAGCGCGAAGCCCGCCACCAGCAGCGCCAGCCCGGCCAGCAGCCCGACCACCCACCACGGCAGGGCCGGGTCGAAACGCAGCTGGGTGCCCGCAGGGATCACGGCCCAAGCTCCTCTTCGACGCGCAGCCGGTCCAGCAGCGCCGGCACATGCACCTGATCGGATTTGTAGTTCCCGGTCAGGACATACATGACGACGTTGATGCCGAACCTGAAGGCCAGTTCGCGCTGGCGCTCGCCCTCCCAGCCGCGCCCGATCGGATAGACCGGATAGCCGTTCGCGTCGATCGCCCAGGCCTCGGCCCAGCTGTTGCCGCCGATCAGCACCGGGCTGACCCCGTCATTCAACTGCCGGAAGGGCACGCCCTCGGCGGCGGCGGCGCCGGCGGGCGGCGCCTCGATCCAGACCGGGTTGCCCTGCCAGCGGCCCGGAAACGCGTCCAGCAGGTAGAAGGTGCGGGTCAGGACGTGATCCTCGGGGATCGGCGCCAGCGGCGGCACCTCCAGCGGCGCGGCCAGGCGGCGCAGCGCCGCGGACATGTCGGGGCCGCCCACGCCGGCGAGGTCGCCGTCGCGGGTGTCGAACAGGATCATCCCGCCCGAGCGCAGGAAATGGTTCAACCGCAGATAGGCCTGCGGCGAGGGCGCCGGCTGGTCCTCGGTCACCGGCCAGTAGAGAAGCGTCAGCACCGCAAGATCGTCGCGGTCGAGGTCGATCGCGACCGGCCTGCCCGGCTCGACCGAGGTGCGCTGGCGCAGCGCCAGCGACAGCCCGGTCAGCCCCTCCTGCGACACCTCGTCCACCGCCTCGTCGCCGGTCAGCACATAGGCCAGCGCCACCTCGTCGGCGGCGCGGATCAGTTCGGGGTTGATCGCGGCCTCGCCGTCCGCCGGCTGCGCGCCCTGCCCCTGCTGCGCCCCGCCCCCCTGCTGCGCCCACGCGGCGGGCGGCGGCACCAGCAGCAGCGCGCCCAGCAGCAGCGCCGCGGCCACGCGGCCGCCCCGCGCCACGGCCGCCGATCCCAGCGAGTCCAGCACCAGGATCAGCGCGGCCGCCGCCAGCAGCCAGCCCTTGAGGTCGCGGCCAGGCGTCTCGGCCCGGCGTTCGACCCGCGCGCCCGACCACTCGGCCAGCGCGACCGGTCCGCCCCCGGCATTCAGCGCGACCCGGCGTTCGCCCGCCGCATAGATGCCCGCCGGCCGGCCCGGTCCGGGGCCCTGCGCCAGATCGGCGGCGGGCACCGGGGCCAGGTCCTCGGCCGGGGCGGCGCGGCCGAAACCGTCCAGCACGGTCTGCGGGGTCCAGAAGGGCTGCTCGCGGTCGTCGGCGCGTTCCGCGGTCTCGGTCAGCCGGGCGGTGGCGACCAGCCGGTCAAGCATCTCGACGAACAGCCCCGACAGCGGCAGGTTCGACCATTCGGCGTTGGCGGTCACATGGACCAGCACGATCTGGCCCTCGCCGCGGCGGTCGCGGGTAATCAGCGGCGTGTTGTCCGACAGCGCGGCGATGGTGCGTCCGGCCAGTTCCGGCGCGGGCTGCGCCATCAGCTGTGCCCGCACGGCGACATCCGCGGGGGCGGTGAGCCCGGCAAAGATGCCGTCGCCGGCAAAGGGCGCCAGACCGCGCGGGTCGCCCCAGCTCAGCGCGCCGCCGATGTCGCGCCCGCCCTGCCGCAGGATCACCGGCAGCAGCGGCTCGTCGATCAGCCGGTCGAAGCCGGCCATGCGCGGCCCGGCAAAGCGGATCAGCAGCCCGCCGGCCTCGACCCAGTCGGCCAGTTCGCCGGCTTCGGCCATCTCGACCTGATCGACGAGGATGACGACATCGGGCGCGGTGTCCAGCACATCGCCCAGTCCGCCCTCGACCAGATCGGCGCCGGGCGCCAGCGCGCGGCGCAGGTAATGCAGCGGCGACAGCAATTGCTGGCCCTCGGCCTGGCGGTCGGCATCGCCCACCAGCCCGACCTTGCGCCGCCGCACCCGGTCGTCGGCCAGCACCACGGCGCCGGCATGGCTGTCGCCCTCGACCTGGAAGCGGGTGATGCGGTTGCGCAGCTCGGGCGGCAGGTCGATGGCGACGGGCCGGGTGGTGATCCCGCCGGCGCCGGTCGCCGCGCCGGGCGCCAGCCGCGCCAGTTCGCGCGACACGCCCTGCGGGTCGGGGCCGATGGCGAGGATGGCGGGCGCGTCCTGCCCCGCCGCCTCGCCGGTGGCGGCCAGCATCAGCGCCGGTGCCTCGCCCTCGACCAGGCCCAGCATCCGCAGCGGCCGCGACGGCGGCACCACCGTCACCGGCCCGCGCGCCGCCAGCGCCGCCAGCAGCGCCGCGCGGCCCGGATGATCCAGCCCGTCGGCGATCCACAGCGTCGCCAGCGGCCCGTCGGGCATGTCTGCCAGCAGCGCGTCGGGTTCGTCTGGATAGGTGGTGGCCCAGGACACCGGCTGCGCCGCCCGCAGCCCCGCCAGCAGCGTGTCGGCCGGCGCAAGGACCAGCGGGCCGGGATCGGCGCGGCCATCGGCCAGCAGCAGCGCGGCGGGCCGGCCCTGCGCGGCGGCCTCGGCCAGCGCCCGTTCGGCGCGGCCCTGCCGGCCGGCCCAGTCTGGCGCCGCGGCCCAGCCCGCATCCAGCACCACCAGCAGGGGGCCGCTGGCGGGGACCTGCAAGACCGGCTTCCAGACCGGCCCCGCAAAGGCCAGGATCAGCGCCGCGATCGCCGCCAGCCGCAGCAGCAACAGCCACCACGGCGTGCGCCGCGCCACCGGGACACGGTCGGCCAGCCCCAGCAGCAGCGCGACACCCGGAAAGGCCACCCGGCGCGGGGCCGGCGGCATCGCCCGCAGGATCAGCCACAGCACCGGCAGCGCGATCAGCGCGGCCAGCAGCCAGGGCGCGGCAAAGCCAATGGGACCCAGGACCAGCATCAGCCCCCCAGCACGCGGTGCAGCCAGCCCAGCGCCACGGCGGGCGCGTGGTCGGTCGCGTGATGGCCGAAATGCCAGCCGGCGCCCTGCGCCCGGTCGCGCAGCCAGTCGCGGCGCGCCGCCAGCCGGTCCAGATAGGCCTGCCGCAGCCCCGCCGCGTCGCGGCTGTCATGGCGCAGCGCCCCGCTGACCGAGCGGAAATCGACCGCGCCGGCATAGGGGAAATTCTCCTCGTCGGGGTCCAGCACCTGCATCAGCACGCCGGTCACGCCCATGGACGCCGCCCGCGCCAGCAGCACCGCCACCCAGTCCGGGTCGGTCAGGAAATCCGACAGGATCACCAGCCGCTGATGGGGCCGCAGCGCCTGCGCCTCGGGGGCGTCGCCATCGCCCGCCCCGGCCTGCGCGGCCAGCAGCCCCTGCGCCAGCCGCTCGGCCTGCGCACGGCCGGCGCGCGGCGGCTGGCCCAGCAGCCCGACCTTCTCGCCGCCGCGCAGCAGCACCATGCCCAGCGCCAGCGCCAGCAGCTGCGCCCGCGCGCCCTTGGCGGGCCGGTCGGGCGCGCCCGCATAGCCCATGCCCTGCCCGGCCGAGACCCACAGCCCGACCGCCTGCGCCGTCTGCGCCTCGCGGTCGCGCACGAATTGCGCATCCGACCGGGCCGAGCGGCGCCAGTCGATGCTGCGGGCGCTGTCGCCCTGGCTGGCGGGACGGTATTGCCAGAAATCCTCGCCCGGCCCGGCCCGGCGCAGGCCATGCGCGCCCGGCGCCACCACGGCGGCCAGCCGCTCGGCCGACAGGATCAGGCCGGGCAGATGGGCGCTGGCGCTTTCGGCGCGGGCCCGAAGGTCGGCGGCGCCTGGCGTCAAGATGCCCTCATGCCGCCTGCCTTGCGCCCAACCGGGCGTCCAGCACGCGGCCGATCACGCCATCGACGGTCTCGCCGCGTGCCCGCGCCGCGAAGGACAGCGCCATCCGGTGGCGCAGCACCGGCGCGGCCATGGCCTCGACATCCTCCAGCGTCGGCGCAAAGCGGCCGTTCAGCACCGCCCGCGCCCGCGTCACCAGCATCAGCGCCTGCGCCGCGCGCGGCCCCGGCCCCCAGACCAGCGCCTCGGCCATGTCGGGGGCGGCCTCCTCGGCCCCGGGGCGGAAGGCGCGGACAAGGTCCAGGATCGCCTCGACCACCGCCGCGCCGACCGGCATCTGCCGGATCAGCCGCTGCGCCGCGATCAGCCCGGCCGGCTCGAAGGCGCGATGCGCGGCGCCCTCGTCCAGCCCGGTGGTGGCCAGCAGGATCTCGCGTTCGGTGTCGCGGTCGGGATAATCCACGTCGATCTGCAACAGGAACCGGTCCAGCTGCGCCTCGGGCAGCGGATAGGTGCCCTCCTGCTCGATCGGGTTCTGCGTGGCCAGCACATGGAAGGGCCGGCCCAGCGGGCGGTGCTGGCCGCTGATGGTGACCTCGCGTTCCTGCATCGCCTGCAGCAGCGCCGACTGGGTGCGCGGGCTGGCGCGGTTGATCTCGTCGGCCATCAGCAGCTGGGTGAACACCGGCCCCTCGATGAACCGGAACGCCCGGCTGCCGTCGCCCAGCACGTCCAGCACCTCGGAGCCGAGGATGTCGGCGGGCATCAGGTCGGGGGTGAACTGGATGCGCTGGCTGTCCAGCCCCAGCACCGTGGCCAGCGTGCCGACCAGCATGGTCTTGCCCAGGCCCGGCTGGCCGACCAGCAGCGCATGCCCGCCCGACAGGATCGCCGCCAGCACCTGTTCGACCACCGCGTGCTGGCCGACGAAGCGGCGTTCGATGCTGGCGCGGGCCTCGCCCAGCCGCACCGCGAGGGCCTCGACCTCCTGGACCAGAATTTCATCCGAAGCCATGACAACGCCCTTCTGCTGCTCTAAGGCAGAGCATAGGCAAGACATCACGGGGCGACCACACAGAATGCCGGATCACAGTGACAATAGCGTGAGTGCCGACAGCATCGCCGCCGCCGCCGGCAAGGCCGCGCAGGGCGGCGGGCTGCCGCCGGTGCATCTGTGGAACCCGCCCTTCTGCGGCGATCTGGACATCGAGATCCGCGCCGACGGCACCTGGTTCTACCAGGGCACGCCGATCGGGCGGCCGGCGATGGTGCGGCTGTTCTCGACCATCCTCAAGCGCGAGGGCGACCGCTTCTTCCTCGTCACCCCGGCCGAGAAGGTCGGCATCCGGGTCGAGGACGCGCCCTTCGTGGCCACCGACGCCGACATCGCGCCCGACCGCATCACCTTCACCACCAATGTCGGCGACCGGGTGGTGGCGGGCGAGGGCCACGCCATCATCCTGCGCGGCAGCCCTACCGAGCCGCGCCCCTATGTGCATGTGCGCGCCGGGCTCGAGGCGCTGATCGACCGCAAGACCTTCTACCGGCTGGCCGCGGCCGCCACCGACGGTCCCGAGGGCCGCGCCGGTGTGCGCTCCGGCGGCCGGTTCTTCCCGCTGGAGGCGTGACCGCAGATGCCGCGCTTTGCCGCCAACCTGACCATGCTGTTCACCGAACTGCCGATGCTGGAACGCTTTGCGGCGGCGGCGGATGCGGGCTTCACCGGGGCCGAGATCCTGTTTCCCTACGACATCGCCGCCCGCGACCTGTCGCGCGCCGCAATCTCGGCCGGGCTGCAGATGGTGCTGATCAACACGCCGCCGCCGAACTGGGCGGGCGGGCCGCGCGGCTTCGCGGCGCTGCCGGGCGGCGAGGACCGCTTTCGCCACGATTTCGAACGCGCGCTGCGCTTTGCCGAGGCGCTGCGGGCGCGCCACATCCACGTCATGGCCGGCGCCGCCGAGGGTCCGCAGGCCGAGGCGACCTTCATCGCCAACCTCGCCTGGGCGGCCGAACGCGCGCCGCAGGCCAGCCTCACCATCGAGCCGATCAACCGCACCGACATGCCGGGCTATTTCCTCGCCGATTACGACCTTGCCCTGCGCGTGATCGAGGCCGTCGGCGCACCCGGTCTGGGCCTGCAATTCGACGCCTACCACGCGCAGATGATCACCGGCGACGTGCTGGCGACCTGGGCGCGCGTGGCGGACCGGGTGCGCCATGTCCAGATTGCCGGCTGCCCCGGCCGGCACGAGCCCGAGGCCGGCCAGATCGACTATCCGGCCTTCTTCGCGAGGCTGGACCGCGACGGCTATGGCGGCTGGGTCAGCGCCGAATACACGCCCCGCCGGCAGACCGAGGCCGGGCTGGGCTGGCTGCCGAGGCGGCAACACCCGTAATTGTGAAAATGTGGGAACCGGTTCAGGATCACTTCGTTGTGACACGATGCCGCATGCAGCCCATGTGCGCGACACAACCGATCAAGTGAGGAGCCAACCCGTCATGAATTCCATCATCTACATCGTCGGCCTCGTCGTCGTCGTGCTGTTCATCCTGTCGTTCCTGGGCCTGCGCTGAGGCCACGCCGCCATCACGGCGCCGCGCGGCCATGTCGACTGGCCATCCATTCTCGCTGGCGCGGCCATCGCCTGCGGCCTGTCGGTCGTCCTCACCGGCTTCACCGCCGCGATCGGACTGGGCTCGGTCTCGGCCGAGCGCGGCGAGGGCCTGGGCACCTTCGCGCTGATCCTCGTGGGGCTGTTCGCCTTCCTGTCCATGGTGGCGATCTACGGGCTGGGCGGCTATGTCGCCGGCCGGATGCGCACCCGCACCAGCACCTCGGAAGACGAGATCGAGGCGCGTGACGGCATCCACGGCCTGACCGTCTGGGCCCTCGGCATGATCCTCAGCGGCCTTCTGGCGGCGGGCGCGGTGGGCACCGGCGTCCGCACCGTCGGCAGCGCCGCGACCAGCGCGGTCGAGGCCGCGGGCTCGGCCGTGGGCGGTGTCGCCCAGGGCACGGGTCAGCTGGCCGGCGGCATCGTCGGCGGCGTGGGCCAGATCGCGGGCGGCGCCATCAGCGGCGTGGGCCAGCTGGCCGGCGGCGTCGTGTCCGGCGCGGGCAATGCGGCCGGCGGCCAGCAGATGGGCGGCAACCCGCTGGACTATGTCACCGACCGTCTGCTGCGCAGCGAGGCCAGCGCGCCCGACCAGTTCTCGAACGAGCAGATCCGCAGCGAGGTGCTGTCCATCCTCGGCAGCGTCCTGCGCACCGGCGACGTTCCCGACGAGGACCTCGACGAGGACCTCGACTACCTGCGCGACGCGCTGGCCGCCCGGACCTCGCTGACCCCGGCCCAGATCGACGCGCGCGTCGAGGATGCCGTGACGCGGACCCAGGCCCTGCGCGACGAGGCGGAAAAGCGCCTGACCGACGCCCGGGCCGAGGCCGAGGAGGCGCTGGCCGCCGCCGAGGCGCAGGCGCAGAAACTGCGCGACGAGACCCAGCAGCGCGTGGACGAGGCGCAGGCCGCCGCCGTCGACGCCGCCGAGGCCGCCCGCAGCGCGGCGGTCTGGTCGGCCCTGTTCCTGGCCGTCAGCTCGCTGGTCGCGGGTCTGGCTGCCTGGATGGGCGCCATCCGTGGCGGATCGGACCGCGACGCGGGCCGCGTCTGGACCGGACTGACCCGTCGCCGCTGAAACGGGCCGGGCCGGCATACCGCCCACCCGCTCCGAAGGACATCCCGATCTGCCCTGCCCCCCGGCCCCGCGCCGGGGGGGCAGGCGTTTGACGCATCCGGCAGAGGCCGCCCCCACCGCCCTTCCGCGGCGCGCCTGCGGCGCCGCGCGGGCGGGCATTTGCGGTCTGGCCTTTGCGGGCCGTATCCGCTAGGGCAGCCGCGAGCACCAAAGAAGGCCACCATGGATATCCGCAATATCGCCATCATCGCCCACGTCGACCACGGCAAGACGACGCTGGTCGATCAGCTTCTGAAGCAGTCGGGCGCCTTCCGCGAGAACCAGGCCGTCGCCGAACGGGCGATGGACAGCAACGACATCGAACGCGAACGCGGCATCACCATCCTGGCCAAGGCCACGTCGGTCGAATGGAAGGGCACGCGCATCAACATCGTGGACACCCCCGGCCACGCCGATTTCGGCGGCGAGGTGGAACGCATCCTGTCGATGGTCGATGGCGTCTGCCTGCTGGTCGATGCGGCCGAGGGGCCGATGCCGCAGACCAAGTTCGTGACCTCTAAGGCGCTGGCGCTGGGGCTGCGCCCGATCGTGGTGCTGAACAAGGTCGACAAGCCCGCGGCCGAGCCCGACAACGCGCTGAACGACGTGTTCGACCTGTTCGCCAATCTCGGCGCCAGCGACGACCAGCTGGACTTTCCGCATGTCTATGCCTCGGGCATCGGCGGCTGGGCCGACGAGACGCTGGACGGCCCGCGCAAGGACATGTCGGCGCTGTTCGACCTGATCCTGCGCCATGTGCAGCCGCCCGCCCAGGTCGCCCGCGCCGCCGAGCCGTTCCGGATGCTGGCCACCACGCTGGGCGCCGACCCGTTCCTCGGCCGACTGCTGACCGGCCGGGTCGAGGCCGGCACCGCGAAGGCCGGCGACACGCTGAAGGCGCTGTCGCGCGACGGCGAGCGGATCGAACAGTTCCGCATCAGCAAGATCCTGGCCTTCCGCGGCCTGACCCAGACCCCGATCGACACCGCCGAGGCCGGCGACATCGTCACCCTCGCCGGCATGGCCAAGGCCACCGTGGCCGACACGCTCTGCGCGCCGGACGTGACCGAAGCGCTGCCCTCGCAGCCGATCGACCCGCCCACGATCAGCGTCACCTTCGGCATCAACGACAGCCCGCTGGCCGGGCAGGACGGCAAGAAGGTGCAGAGCCGCGTGATCCGCGAAAGGCTGATGCGCGAGGCCGAGGTGAACGTCGCCATCAAGGTCGAGGATACCCCCGGCGGCGAGGCCTTCGTGGTCTCGGGACGCGGCGAGCTGCAGATGGGCGTGCTGATCGAGAACATGCGCCGCGAGGGGTTCGAACTGTCCATCTCGCGCCCGCGCGTGATCTTCCGCGACGAGGACGGCCAGCGCATGGAGCCGGTCGAGGAGGTCATCATCGATGTCGATGACGACTATACCGGCGTGGTGATCGAGAAGCTGACCGGCGAACGCAAGGGCGAGATGGTGGACATGCGCCCCGCGGGCGTCGGCAAGACCCGGATCGTCGCGCATGTCCCCTCGCGCGGGCTGATCGGCTATCACGGCGAATTCATGACCGACACGCGCGGCAACGGCGTGCTGAACCGCATCTTCCACGGCTGGGCGCCCTACAAGGGCGCCATCCAGGGCCGCCGGCAGGGCGTCCTCATCAGCATGGAGGACGGCGTGTCCGTCGCCTATGCGCTGTGGAACCTGGAAGATCGCGGCAAGATGTTCATCGGCGCGCAGGAACAGCTGTATCAGGGCATGATCATCGGCGAGCATTCCCGCGACAACGACCTGGAAGTGAACCCGCTGAAGGGCAAGAAGCTGACCAATGTGCGTGCCTCGGGCACCGACGAGGCGGTGCGCCTGACGCCCCCGGTGCGGATGTCGCTGGAAGAGGCCATCGCCTATGTCAACGACGACGAGCTGGTCGAGGTCACGCCCAGGAACATCCGCCTGCGCAAGCGCCATCTGGACCCCCATGAACGCAAGCGTCAGGCCCGCGCCGAGGCCTGAGCGGGACGTTTCCGTTATAATGCAAGGCAAAAACACGGCGGTTTTCCCTACCTGACGAATTGTTCCAGTTCGCCTCGGGCGACGGCTGTGCTAGCGTCGGCAAACGAAGATCAATTCGGGGGCTTCTGCCCATGACCCTGCATCCGCGCAGGTCCGAACCGCGAATCGCCGGGCCGACCGCCTCGGTGCCGGTTCCCTTGCATGCGATGCCGCGCTGTCTGCCCGCCGCAGCGTGCGCCGCGCTGGCGGTCCCCGGCCAGATGGCCGCATCGGGTCCCGGCCCGGGGTCGGGTCCGGCGCAGGGCTCCCGACGCAGGAAGGAACTGCCATGTCCGCTGGTGCACCCGCCGGCCTCGCCGCATCGGTCCACCATGCCCTGCTGTCGGAGCAGCAGGCGATGAGCAAGCACCAGCGCAGCACTGACGGGCTGGGAATCCACGGCCGGACCCTTGTCGCCGCGCTGGACATCATGGAGGAAACCCAGGCCACCGTGCCCAGCCTCGCGCGCATCGCCGAGGCGGTCGAGGTGCCGCTGGCCGATCTTCAGCGCATCTTTCCCAGCAATCAGGCGGTGCTGGTCGCCGCCGCCGAACAGGCGCTGGTGCGGCTGATGGACAGCTGCGTGAAGGCGGTGGTCAAGGTCGATCCCGAGGATGCCGTGGCCCAGTTCTGCGCGCTGGGCGATGCCTATATCGACTGGGCCGACACGCATCGTTCCCAGTTCCGGCTGCTGTCGGACGAACGCCTGCTGGACACGCTGAACACGCCGCAGCTGCGCCGCTACCTGAATTCGCTGACCGAACTGATGTCGCGGATGCTGGAACGGGCCCGCGATGCCGGCAACCTCGCGCCCGAGGAGAACATTCCCCTGATGGTGCTGTCCTCGCGCACCTTCGCCTATGGCGTCGCGCGCATGGTGATCGATCAGCGGATGGGGGAATGGTATCCCGAACTTCCGCCCGTGGACGCGGCCAAGATGGTGCTGCGCGATTTCGTGCGCCGGATCGCCCGCGGCTCGATCCGCCGGGCGCGCTGAGGCCCCGGCAGCCGACGCACCCCTTCGCCCCCCCGCACCCGGCTTTCGGGCGACCGGACCCCGCCTTCGGCCTCCGGGCACCCGGCCGCCGGTCCTGCCGGCAAGGGATGAACATTGCGCCGCGACATGCTAGGCTGGACACCAGGTCCAGCGGCACCGGCCCCCCCGCGCCGCGACACGGGATGGAAAGGAGGTCGCGCACGGCCGCCTTTCCGGGCTGCGGCGGGTCTGGGGTTCTGCCGCAGCCTTTACCCCGCGCCAGCGTCCGGCGGCCGCGGCGCGGTCGCGCGCCACCGTCGGGCCGCGCGTCACGGGCGCCGCGGCGTTATCGGACTTTCACCCAAACGGGTCATGCGCTATCACCTGCGCGACTTCTGACAGAAGAAAGACCCGATCCCGTGACCGACCACATCATCCGCGACATCGCGCTGGCCGATTATGGCCGCAAGGAACTGGACATCGCCGAAACCGAGATGCCCGGCCTGATGGCGCTGCGCGCCGAATACGGCGCGGCGCAGCCGCTGAAGGGGGCGCGGATCGCCGGCAGCCTGCACATGACCGTGCAGACCGCCGTGCTGATCGAGACGCTGACCGCGCTGGGCGCCGATGTCCGCTGGGCCTCGTGCAACATCTATTCCACCCAGGACCACGCGGCGGCGGCCATCGCCGCGACCGGCGTGCCGGTCTTTGCCGTCAAGGGCGAGACGCTGGCCGAATACTGGGCCTATACCGACCGCATCTTCATGTTCCCCGACGGCCCGGCGAACATGATCCTCGACGATGGCGGCGACGCGACCCTCTATGTCCTGCTGGGCGCCCGCGTCGAGGCCGGCGAGACCGACCTGATCGCCACCCCCACCAGCGAAGAGGAAGAGGCGCTGTTCGCCCAGATCCGCAGCCGCATCGACCAGACCCCGGGCTGGTTCGCCCGCCAGCGCGACGCGATCCGCGGCGTCTCCGAGGAAACCACCACGGGCGTCCACCGCCTCTATGACCTGCACAAGAACGGCCTGCTGCCCTTCCCGGCGATCAACGTCAACGACAGCGTCACCAAGTCGAAATTCGACAACAAGTATGGCTGCAAGGAAAGCCTGGTCGACGGCATCCGCCGCGCCACCGACGTGATGATGGCCGGCAAGGTCGCCGTGGTCTGCGGCTATGGCGATGTCGGCAAGGGCAGCGCCGCCAGCCTGCGCGGCGCCGGCGCCCGCGTGAAGGTGACCGAGGTCGACCCGATCTGCGCCCTCCAGGCCGCGATGGACGGCTATGAGGTGGTGACGCTGGAGGACGTGGCCGACAGCGCCGACATCTTCATCACCACCACCGGCAACAAGGACGTGATCCGGCTGGAACACATGCGCGCCATGAAGGACATGGCCATCGTCGGCAATATCGGCCATTTCGACAACGAGATCCAGGTCGCCGCACTGCGCAACCACCAGTGGACCAACGTCAAGGACCAGGTGGACATGATCGCGATGCCCTCGGGCAACCGCATCATCCTGCTGAGCCAGGGCCGGCTGCTGAACCTTGGCAACGCCACCGGCCATCCCAGCTTCGTCATGTCGGCCAGTTTCACCAACCAGGTGCTGGCCCAGATCGAGCTGTGGACCAAGGGCGACGACTACCGGCCGGGCGTCTATATCCTGCCCAAGGCGCTGGATGAAAAGGTGGCCCGGCTGCATCTGGACAAGATCGGCGTGCGGCTGACGCAATTGTCGCCCGAACAGGCGGCCTATATCGGCGTCACCCCCGAAGGCCCCTTCAAATCCGATCACTACCGGTACTGATCCCATGACCGAATACACCACCTTCACCTCGGAATCCGTGTCCGAGGGCCACCCCGACAAGATCGCCGACCAGATCAGCGACGCCATCCTCGACGCCATCCTGGCCGAGGATCCGCGCGCCCGCGTGGCCTGCGAAACCATGGTCAAGACCGGCGTGGCGATCATCTCGGGCGAGATCTCGACCAATGCCTGGGTCGATCTGGAATCGATCGTGCGCGGCGTCATCAACGACATCGGCTATACCAGCAGCGATGTCGGCTTCGACGGCGCGACCTGTTCGGTCATCAACATCATCGGCAAGCAGTCCCCCGAGATCAATCAGGGGGTTGACCGCGAAAGCCTCGAGGAACAGGGGGCCGGCGACCAGGGCTTGATGTTCGGCTATGCCAGCGACGAGACCGACGTGCTGATGCCCGCGTCGATCACCTATGCGCACCGCCTCGTGGAACGCCAGGCGCGGGTCCGCCGCGACGGCACCCTGCCCTGGCTGCGGCCGGACGCGAAATCGCAGATCACCCTGCGCTACGGCGCCGATGGCCGCCCCGAGGCGATCGAGGCGGTGGTGCTGTCCACCCAGCACAATCCCGACATCGCGCTGGCCGACCTGCGCGAGGCGGTGATCGAGGAAATCATCAGGCCCGTCCTGCCCGCCGAATGGCTGTCGGACGCGACGCAGTATTTCATCAACCCGACCGGCAAGTTCGTGATCGGCGGTCCGGTGGGCGATTGCGGCCTGACCGGGCGCAAGATCATCGTCGACAGCTATGGCGGCATGGCGCGGCATGGCGGCGGCGCGTTTTCCGGCAAGGACCCCAGCAAGGTCGACCGCTCGGCCGCCTATGCCGGTCGCTGGGTCGCCAAGAACATCGTCGCGGCCGGGCTGGCCAGCCGCTGCGAGATCCAGGTCAGCTATGCCATCGGCGTGGCCCAGCCCACCTCGATCAGCCTCAACTGCTTTGGCACCGAGACGGTGCCGGTGGATCGCATCGTCGCCGCCGTCCGCGAGGTCTTCGACCTGCGCCCCTTCGCGATCATCCGCGAACTGGACCTGCTGCACCCGATCTACCGCCCGACCGCCAGCTATGGCCATTTCGGCCGCGCTCCCTACCCGCTGGCCGGCGCCACCGCCTTCAGCTGGGAACAGACCGACCGCGCCGAGGCGCTGAAGGCGGCTCTCGATTACGATGGGTAACGATGCCCGTGGGCGAGCAAGGGAACAGGGCAACAGCTAAAATTGCCCGTTCAGGCTGTATTGCGATTACGAACTTTCAGTTCCTCATATATGCGCTGTGCAGCCTTGAATCTTTTAAAGACGCCCGTCTTCTCTGAACGGATAACTGCCAGCAGATCATCTTTCGTCGCCAGTTCACCCGATCGAATTTTTTCTGCGATGCGTGTGTTGGGGGTGTCCAGGTCCTCGTCAGACGTCTGGTTTGCGATCACGTCTGCTCTAGCAATCATCGCCGCCCGATCCCTGTCTACCGCACTGTCCCCATAGAATACGTCAAGAACCGCCCAAACATAGGCGCGCTCCAATGAGCTTTCTGGCAGCGGATTTAGCCAAGCACGCGAGCGGGCTTCGGTCGTGGATTTCACATCCCAAACACGATCATTCCGCCATTCCAATTCTTGTGCAATCGCTGCAACAGCCAGTGGATTGGCCGACTCCAAGAGCACCCTTTCCAGATCGCCAAAATCCGTAACATAGGCGCCTACAGACTTGCTCAGCAATTCGTGCACCTCTGCCATGTAAACTTCTTGAAACCTCACAAGATCCTTCGCTTCTATGCTTTCCTCATCCTTGTCTTCCATGCTTTCCTTCAGCCATAAGAAGTCC
>NZ_JAVAMQ010000027.1 GCF_030732095.1 Paracoccus spongiarum
GTCCAAGCCCCCGTCCTGAGTTCGCAATCGGGCCTGCATAGCATCGCGCCGCAAAGCTTCACAAGGGCGCGATGTGACGTGATGTGATGCGGGGTGCGTGGGCAGGGAATTTGCGAAAGCGCGGCGCGGCGCATGCGAAGGGCCGCGCAATTCCTTGCGCGGCCCGGCGGGTCGTTGCGGGCCGGCAGATGCCGGCCGCGATCGGTTCGCCCCGATCAGGTCGCCCCGATCAGTTCGACGGGGCGGGCGCTGCCGGTTCGGGCGTCGCCGGTGCGGGCGTCGCCGGTGCGGGGGCGGCCGGTTCTTCCTCGACCGAGATCGCGTCGTCCAGCGCCTCCTGAGCGTTGTCCAGGGCCTCGCCCGCGGCGTCCACGGCATCCGAGGCGGCTTCACCGGCTGCGGTGGTCGCATCGCGCGCGGCCTCGCCCACGGCCTCGGCCGCGTTCTCGGTGGCGGTCACGGCATCGCTGGCAGCCTCCTCGGCGGCGGCGCCGGCATCCTCGGCGGCCTCTTCGGTCGCGGCTGCCGCGCTGTCGGCGGCGGCTTCGGCCTCGGCGGCGGCGTCGTTCGCGGCGGCTTCGGCCTCGGCGGCGGCATCCTCGGCGGCTTCCTCGACCACGACCGCCTCGGGGGCGTCGGCCTCGGCCGGGGCTTCCTCGGTGGTCGTGACGGTCGTGGTGTCGCCCTCGACGGCCACGGTGTCATCAGTCATGAACCGCTGCAGCACGAAATAGGCCAGCGCGAGGGCGAGCAGGACCCCGATGATGAGCGGCAGCGGCGAGGACCGGCGCTCGACCGGCTCGACATAGGTTTCCTTGGGCGTCGCAGGGTCGCCATCGACCGGATGGGTGCGTTTCGGGTCGTTCGGATCATAGGACATCGCTGGCCTCCAATATTTCTATCTAAACACCGGGTTACGTCGTATCCCTGTGATCCAGCCCGGCGCCGCTGTCAACCGTGACAAGGTGCGCGGCACCTTTGCGGCCGCGCGGCAGCAGCCCGACTTGCGACCCGGCTTCCACGCGACTAACACAGGTGCGGGCCGCCAGTTCCCGGGCGTCCCAGATTTTTTCAGCCGGAGGGCGCCATGTCGCCGACAACAGCACCGATCGCGCAATATCTCGCCGACTATCGGCCCTACCCCTTCCTGCTGGATCTGACCGAGCTTCGCTTCGATCTCGCGCCGCGCGGCACGCGGGTGCAAAGCGCCCTGCACCTGCGCCCGCGCGATCCCGCAGCGGCCGAGGATCTGGTCCTTGACGGCGGGGCCGGGCTGCGCCTGATCGGGCTTGCCCTCGACGGCACCGCCATCCCCGCGCCGCGCCGCGAGGGCGAAAGGCTGGTGATCGCCGCCGCCGACCTGCCCGCCCGGCCCTTCGTGCTGTCCTGCGAGGTCGAGATCGACCCCGACGCCAACACCGCCTTCGAGGGGCTGTATCTCTCGGGCGGGATGTTCTGCACGCAATGCGAGGCCGAGGGCTTTCGCCACATCACCTTCTATCCCGACCGCCCTGACGTGATGGCGCCGTTCCGGGTCACCATCCGGTCCGACCTGCCGGTGCTGCTGTCGAACGGCAACCCGGTGCGCCGCGAGGCCGGGCTGGCGGAATGGCACGATCCCTGGCCCAAGCCCGCCTATCTCTTTGCGCTTGTCGCGGGCGACCTGGTGGTGATCAGCGACCGCTATACCACCGCGTCCGGCCGGGCGGTGGACCTGAACGTCTGGGTGCGGCCCGGTGATCAGGACCGGGCCGGATATGCGATGGAGTCGCTTGTCCGCGCGATGCGGTGGGACGAGGAGGTGTATGGCCGCGAATACGATCTGGACGTGTTCAACATCGTCGCCGTCGATGATTTCAACATGGGCGCGATGGAGAACAAGGGGCTGAACATCTTCAACTCCAAGCTGGTCCTGGCCTCGCCCGAGACCGCCACCGATGCCGATTACGAGCGCATCGAGGCGGTGATCGCGCATGAATATTTCCACAACTGGACGGGCAACCGCATCACCTGCCGCGACTGGTTCCAGCTGTGCCTGAAAGAGGGGCTGACGGTGTTCCGCGACCAGCAGTTCACCAGCGATCTGCGCAGCGCGCCAGTCAAGCGCATCGAGGATGTGCGCGCCCTGCGCGCCCGGCAGTTCCGCGAGGATCAGGGCCCGCTGGCCCATCCGGTGCGCCCCGACCGCTATGAGGAGATCAACAACTTCTACACCGCCACCGTCTACGAGAAGGGGGCCGAGGTGATCGGCATGCTGAGGCGGCTGGTCGGCGATGCGGCCTATGCGCGGGCGCTGGACCTGTATTTCGACCGCCATGACGGCGAGGCGGCGACGATCGAGGACTGGCTGCGCGTCTTCGAGGACACGACCGGCCGCGATCTGGCGCAGTTCAAGCGCTGGTATACGGATGCGGGCACCCCGCATCTGGAGATGACCGAGATCTGGGAGGCGGGCAGCGACGGCGGCCGGCTGACGCTGGACTTTCGCCAGCACACCCCGCCGACGCCCGGTCAGGACGACAAGCCGCCGCGCGTCATCCCGATCGCCGTCGGCCTGATCGGCCCGAATGGCGACGAGGTGGCGGGGACCCGGACGCTGGAAATGACCGAGGCGCGGCAATCCTTCACCTTCGAGGGGCTGGGCGCGCGGCCCGTCGTGTCGGCGCTGCGCGGCTTTTCGGCCCCGGTGATCCTGTCGCGGCAGATCGACGATGCGACCCGCGCCTTTCTGCTGGCCCATGACACCGACCCCTTCGCCCGGTGGGAGGCCGGGCGCGACCTGGCGATCTCGGCGCTGCTGGCGGCGGCGCAGGGGCGCGCGGCGGCCGGCGATCATGTCGAGGCGATCGGTCGGCTGGCGGCCGACGAGGCGGCCGACCCGGCCTTCCGGGCGCTGTGCCTGACCTTGCCCGGCGAGGAAGAGATCGCCGCGCGCCTTGCCGCCGGGGGCGCCGTGCCCGACCCCGACGCGATCCATGCCGCGCGCGAGGATCTGGCCCGGCAGGTGGCCGAGGCCCATGCCGCCCTGCTGTCGGATCTCTATGACGCGATGGCGGTGCCGGGCGCCTATTCTCCCGATGCAGGGCCGGCCGGGCGGCGGGCCTTGCGGATCGCGGCGCTTGGGCTGCTGACCCGGATCGACGGCGGCGACCGGGCCGAGGTCCTGTTCGGCACCGCCGGCAACATGACCGAACGGATGGCCGCGCTGTCCTGCCTGATCCGCCGGGGTCGCGGGCAGGCGGCGCTGGCGGCGCTGCGGGACCGCTTTGCCGACAACCGGCTGGTGATGGACAAGTGGTTCTCGGTGCAGGTGACGGCCGCACCGCCCGACCGTGCCGCCGCCATCGCGCGCGATCTGGCGGAGCGGCCGGATTTCGACTGGAAGAACCCCAACCGCTTTCGCGCGCTGCTGGGCGGGCTTGCGGCCAACCATGCCGGCTTCCACGCAGCCGATGGCGCGGGTTATGACTTCACCGCCGACTGGCTGATGCGGATGGACGCCGCCAATCCTCAGATCGCCGCCCGCATGTCTACCGCCTTCGAGACATGGCCGCGCTACGACGCCGCCCGGCGCGGTCTTGCACAGGCCGCACTGCGGCGCATGGCCGCGATGGAGGGGATCAGCCGCAACCTGCGCGAGATGGTCTCGCGGATGATCGCGGCGGGCGCATGAGCCCGCTTGCCGCTGCCCGGCGGGCCGGGCAGGATGACGCGGATGAGTGACCGAACCGCCGATGCACGGGCCGAGATGCGCGCCCGCCTTGATCCGCTGATCGCCGAGCGGGCGCCCTGGCTCTATTCCGGCAAGGCCCATCACCGGCTGGCGCGGCTGGCGATGATGGGCCTGCTGCGCTATCCGCGCACCATCGCCCTTGGCGCCGAGTTCCGCGACCTGCCCACGTCCGAGATCCTGCGCCAGATGACCGCGCTGATGGTGCGCGATCTGCGCGTCGAGGGGATCGAGCATCTGCCCGCCACCGGTCCGGCCCTGATCGTGGCCAACCACCCGACAGGGATCGCCGACGGCATCGTGCTGCACGCGCTGATGGCGCCCCTGCGCGACGACCTGTTCATCTATGCCAATCACGACATGATCCGGGTGCTGCCCCAGACCGGGGACCTGATCGCGCCGGTCGAATGGCGGCTGGAAAAGCGCAGCCATGCCAAGACCCGCGCCACGATGGACTACACCCGCCGGGCACTGGATGCCGGTCGGATCGGGCTGATCTTCCCCTCGGGCCGGCTGGCCAAGCGGCGCGGGCTGAGCCTGCACGAAAGGCCCTGGATGCCCAGTGCCGCGATGATCGCGCGCAAGTTCGGGGTCCCGGTCATTCCGCTGCACATCCGGGCGCGCAATTCGGCGCTGTTCTACCTGCTGGACGCGATCCATCCGACGCTGCGCGATGTGACGCTGTTCAATGAGGTGCTGAACAAGGCCGGCCAGCCCTATCGCGTCACCATCGGCCCGCCCATCGACCCGGCCAGCCTGCCGCGCGGCAGCGACGAGGCCATCGCGCTGCTGCGGGATCGGGTGCTGGCCCTGCCCGCGCCGGGACCGGGTGCGATGCGGCTGATGCAGGGCGCGCAGGGCGCCCGGCTGGCGCGCGGACCCGAAAGCGTGGCCTGAAGGCCAGCCCGAACGGGGGCGGCCTCAGCCGCGATCCAGATGCCCCAGCCCGCGGTCGGGGTCGATGCGGTCGCGGATGCGCTGTTTCAGCGCGCGGATCTCGGGAAAGCCGCCATCGTCCTTGCGATCCCAGATCCGCTCGCCCTCCAGCGCGATGCGAAACACCCCGCCGCTATCGTCGGGCACCAGCGTCACCCGGATCGCGGTGCCGAAAGTGGACAGGCATTCCTGCGCATACCAGCCCGCGCGCAACAGCCAGTTGCAGCCGATGCAGTAGGTGATTTCAAGATGCGCCATGCCTGCCCCCACCGGTCCCGTTCGCCCCGGACCTATACCGCCATGTCGTCACGATGGACCAGTGCCGCCCGCCCCGGATAGCCCAGGATCTCCGCGATCCGGGCCGAGCGGTGGCCGGCGATGCGGCGCGCCTCGTCCGAGGTATAGCGCGTCAGCCCGGTCGCAAGGCTTTCGCCCGATGGGCCCGCGATCGTCACCGGATCGCCGCGACCGAATTCGCCCGTCACCACGCGCACGCCCGCGGGCAGCAGCGACTTGCCACGGCGCAGCGCATCCGCCGCGCCCTGATCGATGCCCAGCGTCCCGCGCGGCTTCATCGCCGCGATCCAGCGTTTGCGCGCCGCCTGCGGATCGCCTTCGGGCAGGAACCAGCTGGCCCGCGCCCCCTGCGCCACCGCCGACAGCGGCCGCGCCACCGAGCCCTCGGCAATGGCCATCGCGCAGCCGCCGGCGGTGGCGGTGCGCGCGGCCAGAAGCTTGGTCGTCATGCCGCCCTTGCTGAGCCCCGAGACCGGGCCCGACCCCATCGCCTCGATCTCGGGGGTGATGGCGGCGATCACGGCCAGGTGCCGCGCCGTGGGGTCGGTCTTGGGGTTGGCGGTGTAAAGCCCGTCCACATCCGACAGCAGCAGCAGCTGGTCCGCGCCGCAGGTCACGGCGATCTGCGCGGCCAGCCGGTCGTTGTCGCCATAGCGGATCTCGTCGGTGGCGACGGTGTCGTTCTCGTTCACGATCGGCACGACCCCCAGGCCCAGAAGCGTCTGCATGGTGGCACGGCTGTTCAGATAGCGGCGCCGGTCGGCGCTGTCCTCCAGGGTCAGCAGCACCTGCGCGGTCTTGACGCCATGCGGGGCCAGCGCCTCCTCATAGGCGCGGGCCAGGCGGATCTGGCCCACCGCCGCCGCCGCCTGCGCCTGCTCCAGCGGCAGCGCCCCGGCCGGCAGGCCCAGCACCCGGCGGCCCAGCGCGATCGAGCCGGACGACACCAGCACCACATCGGCGCCGCGCCGCCGCCAGTCGGCCACGTCGTCGCACAGGCCGCGCAGCCAGTCCGCGTTCAGCCCCTCGGGGCCGACAAGCAGGGCCGAACCGATCTTGACGACCAGCCGCCGCGCATCGGTCAGGGAGGGGGCTAGGACTGCCATGTCCCCTCGTCGCGCTGATCGGTCGCCTTGCGCGTGGGCGCGATCTGCACCCACAGGGCGCGCAGCACCTCGGTGACGCCGGTTCGCGCCACGCCCGACATCAGCAGAACCGGCCCTCCGATCTCGGCCTCCAGCGCCGCGCAGCGCTGGGCGATGGTGTCGTCGTCCAGCGCGTCGATCTTGTTCAGCGCGGTGACGCGCGGCTTGTCCATCAGGACCGGCGAATAGGCGGCCAGTTCGGTCAGGATCGTGCGCGCATCGCCCGCGACATCCCCGGAGGTGCCATCGACCAGATGCAGCAGCACGTTGCTGCGTTCCACATGACCCAGGAACTGGTCGCCAAGGCCCCTGCCCTCGCTGGCGCCCTCGATCAGGCCGGGAATGTCGGCCATGACGAATTCGCGCCCGTCGATGCCGACCACGCCCAGGTTGGGATGCAGCGTGGTGAAGGGATAATCCGCGATCTTGGGCCGTGCGTTCGACACCGCAGCGAGGAAGGTGGACTTGCCGGCATTGGGCAGCCCGACCAGCCCGGCATCGGCGATCAGCTTCAGCCGCAGCCAGATCGTCCGCTCGACTCCCGGCTGGCCGGGATTGGCGTTGCGCGGCGCGCGGTTGGTCGAGGTCTTGAAATGCAGGTTGCCCCAGCCGCCATTGCCGCCCCGCGCCAGCAGGACGCGCTGGCCGGTCTGGGTCAGGTCGGCGATGACGGTTTCCTCGTCCTCGTCGATGATCTCGGTGCCGACCGGCACCCGCAGCACGATGTCCTCGCCGGATCTGCCGGTCATCTGGCTGCCCATGCCGTGCTGGCCGGACTTGGCGAAGAAATGTTGCTGATAGCGGAAATCGATCAGCGTGTTGAGGCCCTCGACCGCCTCGGCCCAGACATCGCCGCCGCGCCCGCCATCGCCGCCATCCGGCCCGCCATATTCGATGAACTTCTCGCGCCGGAACGACACGCAGCCCGCGCCGCCCCCGCCCGAGCGGATATGGACCTTGGCGAGATCGAGGAATTTCATGTCAGGCGCTCCTTTGCGGTGACGCGATACGCGCCGGGCCGGTTTCACGCAAGGGGGAGGCCGCGGCGCGACGGCCGATTGAGTGGGGGCAACCTGTCCCACGCACCGCGGCCGGGCACCGATGCCCGCGGCCCTCGGCCCCACCCATGCCCGAGGGCGGGGATGACACCGGCCGCCGCAGGGCAAGCTGCGGTGTCAGGGGTTTTCGCGCGGGCCTTCGGTTCCTAGATGACAGGGACAGGAGGCCCGGATGATCCGCTTCGACAACAGCTATGCCCGCCTGCCGCAGGGCTTCTTCGCCCGCATCGCGCCAACGCCGGTGGCCGCGCCGCAATTGCAGGCGCTGAACCGGCCGCTGGCGCGGCAACTGGGGCTGGACCCCGACTGGCTGGCCGGGCCCGACGGCGTGGCGATGCTGGCCGGCAACGCGATCCCCGATGGCGCCGAGCCGATCGCGCAGGCCTATGCCGGCCACCAGTTCGGCGGCTTCGTGCCGCAGCTGGGCGATGGCCGTGCCGTCCTTCTGGGCGAGGTGATGGCGCCCGACGGCAGCCGCCACGACATCCAGCTGAAGGGCAGCGGGCCGACCCCCTTCTCGCGCCGGGGCGACGGGCGGGCCTGGCTGGGCCCGGTCTTGCGCGAATATGCGGTCAGCGAGTTCATGGCCGCGATGGGCGTGCCCACGACCCGTGCGCTGGCCGCCGTCACCACCGGCGAGACGGTCTGGCGCGAGGACGGCCTGCCCGGCGCGGTGCTGACCCGCGTCGCGGCAAGCCATATCCGCGTCGGCACCTTCCAGTATTTCGCCGTTCGCGGCCAGGCCGAGGCGCTGGCCGCCCTGACCGACCATGTGATCGCGCGCCACTATCCGCAGGCCGACGGGCCGCTGGCGTTGCTGGATCAGGTGGTGGCCCGGCAGGCCGAGACCATCGCGCGGTGGATGGCGCTGGGCTTCATCCACGGGGTGATGAACACCGACAACATGGCGATCTCGGGCGAGACCATCGATTATGGTCCCTGCGCCTTCATGGACGCCTATCATCCCGACACGGTGTTTTCCTCGATCGACCGGATGGGCCGCTATGCCTGGGCGCAGCAGCCGCAGATCGCGGTCTGGAACCTCGCCCAGCTGGCCACCTGCCTGATCCCGCTGATGGGCGCGGATCGCGACGCGGCGATCGCGGCGGCGACAACCTCGGTCCATGCCTTCGCGCCGACATACCAGGCCGCATGGCTGCGCCGTTTCGGCGACAAGCTGGGGCTGAAGGACAGCCCGGCGATCCAGCCGCTGGCCGAGGCGCTGCTGGGACTGATGGCGGAGCAGGGCGCGGATTTCACCCGTGTCTTTGCGGGGCTTGGCGACGGCCGCGCCCGCGCCGAATTCGCCGATCCCGCACCCTTCGACGACTGGATGCGCGACTGGCAGGCCCACCAGCCCGACCCCGCCCTGATGGCCGAGGCCAATCCCCGCCGGATTCCGCGCAACCACCGCATCGAAGAGGCGATCGCGGCTGCGGTCGCGGGCCAGATGGAACCGTTCCGGCGGCTGTTCGACGCCGTCACCCATCCGCGCGAGGATCGCCCCGACTGGGACGACCTGGCCCTCGCGCCGCGCCCCGAGCAGCGCGTCCGGCAGACCTTCTGTGGAACCTGACCGGGCGGCCGGCGCCACCACGCCCTTGCGGACCGGCGGCGCCCGGCTATCCTGACCGCCACGCAGGGGGACGCGTCCGGTGCTGAGACTGGCAAGCTACAATCTGCACAAATGCCGCGGACTGACCGGCCCGCATGCGCCCGAACGCAACCTGTCGGTGATCGCCGCGCTGGCGCCCGACATCATCGCCCTGCAAGAGGTGGATTTCCGCTTTGGCGCCCGCCCCGAGGCCCTGCCCCGCGCGCTGATCGAACGCGAGACCGGGCTGGTGCCCGCCGAGATGACCGGCCGGACGGGCCGGGACTCGCTGGGCTGGCATGGCCAGACGGTGCTGATGCGCCCGGACCTTGCGCGGCACGCCGTGGTGCGGCGCCTGCCGCTGCCGGGCATCGAGCCGCGCGGCGCCGTCGCCATCCGGCTTCCGGGCCTGACCGTCATCGGCATGCATCTGGGCCTCGCGCGGTCCTCGCGACGCGCGCAGCTGGCCCGCATCGCCGCGCAGGCCGCCCGCATCGCCGAGGACAACATCGTGATGATGGGCGATTTCAACGAATGGCGCGACGATCGCGGCCTTGAATCGCTGGCGGGCTTCCGGATCATCGCGCCGGGGCCGTCCTATCCCGCGCCCCTGCCCCGGCTGCGGCTGGACCGGATCGCGCTGTCGCACCACATCGACGTGCTGCATCACGGGGTCTTCACCGGCGCCGGCGCCCGCGACGCCTCGGACCACCTGCCGATCTGGGCCGAGATCCGGCAGCCCTGAAAATTGCGACTTTCGGCTTGCCGCCGCGGCAGCTATGTAAGCGCTAACGAAACAATGGAGGGGCACATGACCGCCATCATCGACATCTTCGCGCGCGAGATCCTGGACAGCCGCGGCAACCCGACCGTCGAGGTCGACGTGACGCTGGAAGACGGCACGATGGGCCGCGCCGCCGTGCCCTCGGGCGCCTCGACCGGCGCGCATGAGGCGGTCGAGAAGCGCGACGGCGACAAGGCGCGCTACATGGGCAAGGGCGTTCTGGAGGCCGTGGCCGCCGTCAATGGCGAGCTGGCCGAGAACCTGATCGGCGAGGACGCGACCGAACAGCGCGCCATCGACGCGCTGATGTGCGAACTGGACGGCACCCCGAACAAGGCCCGCCTGGGCGCGAACGCGATCCTGGGCGTCAGCCTTGCGGTCGCCAAGGCCGCCGCCGAAACCTGCGCGCAGCCGCTGTATCGCTATGTCGGCGGCACCTCGGCGCGGATCCTGCCGGTGCCGATGATGAACATCATCAATGGCGGCGAACATGCCGACAACCCCATCGACATCCAGGAATTCATGATCATGCCGGTCAGCGCGGAGAACATCCGCGAGGCGGTCCGCATGGGCTCGGAAGTGTTCCACACGCTGAAGAAGGAACTGTCGGCGGCGGGCCTGTCGACCGGCATCGGTGACGAGGGCGGCTTTGCCCCCAACCTGTCGTCCACCCGCGACGCGCTGGACTTCATCCTGAAGGCGGTCGAGAAGGCCGGCTACCGGCCCGGCGACGACATCATGCTGGCGCTGGACTGCGCCTCGACCGAATACTTCAATGGCGGCAAGTACGAGATGAAGGGCGAGGGCAAGTCGCTGTCGCCGGCCGAGAATGTCGACTATCTCGCGGCGCTGTGCGACGCCTATCCGATCCTGTCGATCGAGGACGGCTGCTCGGAAGACGACTGGGAGGGCTGGACGCTGCTGACCGAGCGTCTGGGCGGCAAGGTCCAGCTTGTGGGCGACGACCTGTTCGTGACCAACCCCGCCCGGCTGGCCGAGGGCATCGCAAGGGGTTGCGGCAACAGCCTGCTGGTCAAGGTGAACCAGATCGGCACGCTCAGCGAAACGCTGGACGCGGTGCGCATGGCCGACCGCGCGGGCTATACCTCGGTGATGAGCCACCGCTCGGGCGAGACCGAGGACGCGACCATCGCGGACCTGGCCGTGGCCACCAATTGCGGCCAGATAAAGACCGGCAGCCTCGCGCGTTCGGACCGGCTGGCGAAATACAACCAGCTCATCCGCATCGAGGAAATGCTGGGCGAGACCGGCGAGTTCGCCGGCCGCAGCATCCTGCGCTGACCTTCCGGGCGCCCCGTCGCGGGGCGCCCCTGCCATCGCGGCCGACCGCCTTGCAGGGCGCTGTGCCGGCGGGCGAAAGTGACGCAAGGGCACCTGCAAAACTGCGGCACCTGTCCCACTAGACCCCTCGACAGCCCCTGATCGCTGGCTAAACTGCGGCGCCATGCAGGGCGGACAATCGCCGGGGCGACCGCCCCTTCCGACCCGCGAGGAGGAGATTACATGAAGAATTCCAAGACCTTGGATCGCCGTTCATTCCTGACCCGTGCCTCGGTCGGCGGCGCCGCCGCCGCAGCCGGAACGGCGCTGGCCGCGCCCGCCATTGCACAGGAGATGCCCAGCATCACCTGGCGGCTCGCCTCGTCCTTCCCGAAGTCGCTGGACACGATCTATGGCGGCGCCGAAGAGCTGTCGACCCGCCTGAAAGAGGCGACCGACGGCAAGGTGACGATCCAGGTCTTCTCGGCCGGCGAGATCGTTCCGGGGCTCGACGCGATCAATGCCGCGACCGATGGCACCGTCGAATGCGCCCATTCGGTCGGCTACTACAACTGGGGCAAGGACCCGGCCTTCGCTTGCGGTGCCGACCTGCCTTTCACCTTCTCGGCTCGCGCCAAGGCCGCCTACAACTATCAGGGCGGCGGCATCGAGGCCTACAACACCTTCCTCGAGAAATACAATCTCGTCAGCTTCCCCGGCGGCAATACCGGCGTCCAGATGGGCGGCTGGTATCGCAAGGAAATCAACACGCTGGCCGATCTTCAGGGGCTGAAGATGCGGATCTCGGGGCTGGCCGGCCGCGTGGTCGAGAAGCTGGGCGTGGTGCCGCAGCAGATCGCCGGCGGTGACATCTACCCGTCGCTGGAAAAGGGCACGATCGACGCCGCCGAATGGGTCGGCCCCTATGACGACAGCAAGCTGGGCTTCCAGAAGGTCGCGCCCTACTACTACTATCCGGGCTTCTGGGAAGGCGGGCCGACCGTCGGCTTCTTCTTCAACAAGGCCAAGTGGGACGAACTGCCCGACAGCTACAAGTCGCTGATCCGCAGCTGTGCGCAGGCGACCGACCAGAACATGCTGGCGAAATACGACATGAAGAACCCGACCGCCCTGAAGGAACTGGTCGGTTCGGGCGCCCAGCTGCGGTCGTTCAGCGAAGAGGTGCTGACCGCCGCCTTCACCGCCGCGAACGAGGTCTATGGCGAGCTGTCGACCGAGAACGCCGACTTCAAGACGCAGTATGACGCGATGCTCGCCTTCCGCGACGACTGGTACCTGTATCAGCAGACCGCGGAATACACCTTCGACACCTTCATGATGATCCAGCAGCGCAACGGCAAGCTGGCTCCGGCCGGCTGATCCGCAGCGACAGCCCGTGACGACCTGCCGCCGCCGCGACCCCACGCGGCGGCGGCTTCATGTCCGGCCTGCGCGGATCGGATAGGAGGCGCGGCTGAGGACGGTGCCGGCCTCGTCCACGACAAAGCGGCAGGCGCGGCCGCCGTGATGAAAGATCAGCCGCGACCGCCCGGCATCGGTGCCGGTGCCGGTCTCGCAGCGCGATGTCATCGTGCCGTCGCGCATCGCTGCGCGCAGCTGCGCCTCGGTCAGGCCGAAGGCATCGGCCAGCAGGGCGGCGTCGATGACGAAATCCCCGGCCTTGCGTGAGATGGCGGACATGGCGCGTCTCCTGCGGGTTTCGCGGTGCCCCGCGCTGCGGCATTGGACGGCAGGACGCGGCATGGCGCAAGACGCGATGGATGGGCTGACGAAACGGGGCCGCAGGATCGGCCCCGTCGCTGATGCGGTCCGCGGCGTGCCGGGCCTAGTTGCCGCCGCCGAGACCGGGCGGCGGGCCGCCCAGGCCAAGCCCGCCCTGCGGCGCCGCGCCGCTGTCGGGGGCTTCGGGGGCCGGCTGTCCGCCGCCATCCGGCTCTGCATCGGGGACCGGCGTGCCGAAATTCGGGGCACCCAGGCCGCCAAGCCCGCCCGTGGCGCCGCCCTCCGCCGGCGTCTCGCCGGGCGCGGCGGGCGCCGGCGGCTGGCCGAAGGGCGTGCCGCCGCCCAGCCCGCCACCGAGGCCGCCACCAAGCCCCCCGCCAAGCCCGCCACCGAGGCCCCCGCCAAGCCCGCCAGAGCCGCCGGCCGAGGGGATCTCGATGCGGATGTTCGAGGTGTCCACGACCGGGCCCTTGTAGTGCATGACCATCTGCGGGAACAGGATCACCAGCGCGATCATCACGATCTGCAGCCCCACGAAGGGCACCGCGCCACGATAGATGTCGACCGTGCTGACGGCCTCCATGGTCTGGCCGGTCACCGCGTCCCGATAGGGTTTTCGCGGCGCGACCGATCGCAGGTAGAACAGCGCAAAGCCCACCGGCGGCGTCAGGAACGAGGTCTGCATCGTCACCGCGAGGATGACACCGAACCAGATCAGGTCGATCTCCAGCGCGTTGGCGGCCGGGATCAGCAGCGGCACGATCACGAAGGCCAATTCGAAAAAGTCGAGGAAGAAGGCGAGGAAGAAGATGATCGCGCAGACCGCGATCAGGAAGCCGTATTCGCCACCCGGCAGCGCCGTCAGCAGGTCGCGCACCCAGATGTGACCATTGATCGAGTAGTAGGTCAGCGAGAAGACGGTGGCCCCGATCAGGATGAACATCACGAACGAGGACAGCCGTGCGGTGGACAGCAGCGCCTGGCTGACGACCGAGAAGGTCAGCCGGCCCTTCAGCGCGGTCAGGATCAGCGCGCCCATTGCCCCCATCGCGCCGCCTTCGGTCGGGGTGGCGATGCCGAGGAAGATCGTGCCCAGCACCAGGAAGACCAGGGCCAGCGGCGGGATCATCACGATGATGACCTGCCGCGCCATGCGCGACAGCAGGCCAAGACCAAGGCGCTGGTCCACAAGGGCGACGACCAGCATCACCAGCACGGCCAGCGCGGCGGCCCAGATCTGGCTGTCATCGCCAAGGCTTGCGCCCAGGAAGCGTTCGGCCAGCCAGTAGATCGCAATGGCGGCCAGGATCGACAGCGCCAGCGACCAGCCCCCCGACCCCAGCGTGCGCGCCTCGGGCGGCAGGGCGGGCATCGATTTCGGCCGGATCAGCGACAGCACCATCACGTAAAGCATGTAGATGCCGGTCAGCGCCAGCGCCGGGATCATCGCCGCCTTGTACATGTCGCCGACCGACCGTCCCAGCTGGTCGGCCAGCACGATCAGCACGAGGCTGGGCGGGATGATCTGCGCCAGTGTCCCCGAGGCGGTGATGACCCCGCTGGCCAGCCTGCGGTCATAGCCATAGCGCATCATGATCGGCAGCGAGATCAGCCCCATCGAGATCACCGAGGCCGCGACCACGCCGGTCGTCGCCGCCAGCAGCGCGCCGACCAGGATCACCGCATAGGCCAGCCCGCCGCGCACCGGGCCGAACAGCTGCCCGATCGTGTCCAGCAGTTCCTCGGCCATGCGCGACCGTTCGAGCACGATCCCCATGAAGGTGAAGAACGGAATGGCCAGCAGCGTGTCGTTGCGCATCACGCCGAAGACCCGGTCGCCAAGCGCGCCCAGCAGGTTCCAGCCAAGGTTCACCTGATCGCTGAGCGGCGTCAGGAACACCCCGAAGAAGAAGAACAGCAGGCCGTTGGCGGCCAGCGCGAAGGCGATCGGATAGCCGAACAGCAGGAACACCACCATCGACACGAACATGATGGGGGCAAGGTTGTGGGCGATGAGGTCGATCAAGGACGGGTCTCCCGCGGGCCGGGCGTGGTGTCGGCCGGATCGTCATGGTGGATGCCGACGCCCATCAGCTCGGCCTCTTTCAGTGCGGTCTCATGCGGGACCGTGTGGGGGTGCGGGTCCGGGATGGCGCCGCGCATGACGGCGATCTTCTTGATCGCCTCGGAAATGCCCTGCACGAACAGCAGCACGAAGCCCGCCAGCAGGATCGCCTTGGCCGGCCAGACGATCAGCCCGCCGGCATTCATCGAGATCTCGTGCGTGCGCCAGGAACTGCGCAGCGAGGGATAGATCAGCGAGATCATCACCGCCGTGAAGGGCATCAGGAAGAACAGCGTGCCCAGCAGGTCGATCCAGTGCTGCACGCGGCGCGACCAGCGGCCATAGATCACGTCGATGCGGATATGCTCGTTCTCGTAGAGGGTGTAGGCCGCCGCCAGCATGAAGGCGCCGCCATAGAGATACCATTGCAGTTCGAGCCAGGCGTTGGACGAGACGCTGAACACCTTGCGGATGATGGCGTTGACCGCGCTGACGACGATGGCCAGCAGGATCAGCCACGCGGCGCTGCGACCGATGAAGGCGTTCACACGGTCGATACCGTGTGACAGGGCAAGCAGCCCGTTCATGAATTTCCTCCCCCAGACTGGTCCCGCCTTGGCGGGGAACCGGTTTTCCGGCCTTTCTTGTCCTGTCCATCTAATGCGTGATGGCTGCCAAGCCGTCAAGAATGTCGCTACGGCGCGGCGGCGGTCAGGGCAAAGCCCACAAGCATCGCGGTCTCGACCGCGACCGAGGCCGCGCCCAGCACGTCGCCGCTGTGGCCGCCCAGCCAGATCCGCGCCTGTCGAATGACCAGCGCCAGCGCCGCAAGCCCGGCCAGCATCGCGCCTGGCCAGCCGGGGCCGGCCAGCCACAGGACCGGCAGGGCAATGCCGCTGGCTGCCAGGACGTTGCGCCAGCCGGGCGCGCCGGCCGCATGGGCCAGACCGTCGCTGCGCGCCGGGGGCAGCGCCGCCATCGCCAGCACCGCCGCTGCCCGGCCTCCGGCCGCCGCGGCCATCAGGTGGAAGGGGCCAAGCACGCCCAGCGCCGCGACCCGGGCCAGCGAGGTCAGCACGAGCGCCATCACCCCGTAGCTGCCGATCCGCGAGTCGCGCATGATCGCCAGCCGGGTGTCGCGGTCACGGCCGCCGGCCGCATCGGCCAGATCGGCCAGCCCGTCCTCGTGCAGCGCGCCGGTCAGCAGGACCGACAGCGCCAGCGACAGCACCGCGCCCAGCAGCGGCGGCCCGCCGATCAGCAGCGGCAGCCCCGCCACCGCGCCGATCGCCGCGCCGACCAGCGGAAAGGCCCATGCGGCGCGCCCGAGCGGCAGCACACGGGGCGGCAGCCAGCGCGCCAGCGGCAGCCGGGTCAGGAACACGGCCGCCAGCAGGATCTGCCCGCCCCTACCCAATGCCGGCCTCGGCGAATGTCGCCATGCCGTCATGGCAGGCCAGTGCCCCGCGCAGCATCATCAGCGCAAGCGCCGCGCCGGACCCTTCACCCAGCCGCATGTCCAGCGACAGGACCGGCTGCATCGCCAGCGCCGCGATCAGGCGCCGATGCCCCGGCTCGGCGCTTTCATGGCCGATCAGGCAATGCGCCAGCGCATCGGCATCGTCGCGGGTCAGCACCGAGGCCGCGGTCGTGCAGATGAAGCCGTCGAGGATCACCGGGATCCGCAGCGCCCGCGCCTGCATCACCGCGCCGCAGATCGCCGCCTGCTCGCGGCCGCCGAAGGCCGCGAGGATGCCGGCCGTGTCGCGGGCCGCGTGCCGGGCCAGCCCGGCCGCCACCGCCGCCTGCTTGCGGGCCAGCACGGCGCCCTCGGCGCCGGTGCCCGGGCCCACCCAGTCCTCGGCCCGCCCGCCATGCGCGCAGGCGGCCAGCGCCGCGGCGACGGTCGAATTGCCGATGCCCATCTCGCCCAGGATCAGCACGTCCGCGCCCGGATCGACGGCCTCGGACCCGCGCTGCCAGGCCGCCTCGACCTCGTGCGGGGTCATGGCCGGGCCTTGCGTGAAATCGGCTGTCGGCCGGTCCAGGTCCAGCGCCACGACCGCCAGATCGGCACCCGCCACGCGGCACAGCTGGTTGATCGCCGCGCCGCCGGCCTCGAAGTTGCGCACCATCAGCGCCGTCACCTCGGCCGGAAAGGGGTTCACGCCCTGCGCGACGATGCCGTGATTGCCCGCAAAGACCAGGGCCTGCGCCCGGTCGATGCGGGGCCGGGCGCGGCGCTGCCAGCCCGCCATGAACACCGCCAGCTGCTCCAGCCGGCCCAGCGAGCCGGCGGGCTTGGTCAGGCTGTCCTGGCGGTCCCGCGCCGCCCGCGCCGCGTCATCGTCAAAAGCCTGCATCGACATCCTCGCGCGCGGGCTTCAGCCGCAGGGGCTGGCCCGAAACCGCCATCCACACCTCGGCCGCGGCCTCGGCCACCGCCTGGTTCATCCAGCCGTGATCGTCGCGGAACCGCCTGGCCAGCGCATTGCCGGGCACGATGCCCTGCCCCAGTTCGTTGGTGACCAGCACCACCGGCGATCGTTGCCGACGCAACGTCATCACCAGCCCGCCGACATCCGCCGATCCCATGCAGTTCGACAGCCACAGCGTCAGGCAATCGACCAGCCGCACTCCCTGCCCGTCGCTGGCGGCCAGCGCGCCCTCCAGGTCGCGCGGTTCCTCGATGCAGCGCCACAGATCGCCCCTACGGCGCTGATGCTGCACGATTCTGTCGGCCATTTCCTGATCGAGGGGCTGCGCCGTGGCGATGTAGATGCGCGGGCCGGGATGGCGCGCCACCAGCCGCTCGGCGAGGGCCGACTTGCCCGACCGCGCGCCCCCCGTCACCAGCGTGATATGTCCCTGATCCGTCATGGCCGGCATCTGTTCCACATGCCGCGCCCCGAGGAAAGCCCCCGGGCCCTTGCCGTGCGGGGCGATTTCACTAGTTTCGGTGCATTCCGGTGCAGCACGCCTGCCCGTTTCAACCTGGAGGAGGTGTCGATGACCAAATTCTTCGCGACGACCGCGATCGCCGTCGCGCTGGCCCTGCCGGCCCATGCCGTCCAGCCCGCCGAGGGCGAGGTTCTGGCCGAAAGCCAGAGCTATACCTACTGGCTGCTCGACGCGATCAAGACGCTGGACCCGGCCAGGAACACCGATGTCGAGGGCTCGGACGTGCTGCGCCAGTTGTTCGAGGGGCTGATGAACGAGGATGCGACCGGCGCGATGGTGCCGGGCGTCGCCGAACGCTTCGAGGAAAGCGACGACAAGCTGACCTACACCTTCCACCTGCGCGACGCGAAGTGGTCGAACGGCCAGCCGGTCACGGCGGGCGATTTCGTCCACGCCTGGCAGCGCGTGGTCAACCCCGCGACCGCCTCGGAATATGCCTGGTTCATGGAGTTGATGAACATCGTCAACGCAACCCAGATCGTCAAGGGCGAGAAGCCCCCCGAAGAGCTGGGCGTCAAGGCGCTTGACGACCGCACCCTGCAGGTGACGCTGACCACGCCGACGCCCTATTTCATCAAGACGCTGTCCCATGCGACGACCTATCCGGTGCCGCAATCGGTGATCGCCGAACATGGCGACGACTGGACCCAGCCGGGCAAGCTGGTCGGAAACGGCGCCTTCGTGCTGGCCGCCCACAATCTGGGCGTCGACATCACGCTGGAGAAGAACCCCGAATACTGGGATGCCGCCAATGTGCTGATGCAGCGCGTGCAGGGCGTCACCGTGAACGACAACAATGTCGCGCTGACCCGCTATCAGGCGGGCGAGCTGGACCGGGTGCAGATTCCCGCGGGCCAGTATCCGCGGCTGTCGCAGGAAAGCCCCGATCAGGCGGTCTCGATCCCCTATGCCTGCTCCTACGCCTATGTCTACAACGTCTCGGACAAGGGGCCCGAGGCGCTGAAGGACGTGCGGGTGCGCGAGGCGCTGTCGCTGGCGCTGCAGCGCGACATCATCGTCGAGAACGTGCTGCAGGGCGGTCAGCGCCCGGCCACCACCTGGACGCACTGGGCGATCGAGGGCTTCGACCAGCCGCAGACCGAACTGGCCACGATGAGCCAGGCCGACAAGACCGCCCGCGCGCAGGAACTTCTGGCCGAGGCGGGCTATGGCCCCGACAACCCGCTGGCCCTGACGCTGCAATACAACACGGACGACAACCACAAGAAGCTGGCAATCGCCGCCCAGCAGTTCTGGAAGCCGCTGGGGGTGAACCTGACGCTGAACAACGTGGAATGGAAGGTGCATACCGACCGGATGCAGAACCAGGATTTCGAGATCGCCCGCTATGCCTGGTGCGCCGACTACAACGAGGCCTCGACCTTCCTCGACTGGTTCCGGACCGACGGCTACAACAGCGGCAAGTGGTCCAACGCCGAATTCGACCGCCTGATGGCCGAGGCCAAGACCGCCGACGACACGGCGCCGCTTTACAGCCGCGCCGAAGAGATCCTGGCCGAGGAGGTTCCGGCGGCCTTCGTCTATCACTATGCCAAGGTGGACATGATCAATCCCAAGATCCGCGGCCTGCCGACCGACAACGTGCTGAACACATGGTATGCCAAGGATCTCTACCGGCTGGCCGACTAGGCCGGTCCTGACCCGGCCGGGCGCCGGCGACGGCGCAGCCGCGCGGGCGCCCGGCCCCCGTGCCACAGAGGTTTCATCCGCAGGGAGGACTGCCCGATGTTCGCATTCGTGCTGCGGCGCCTGGCGGTGGCGATCCCCACGCTGCTGCTGCTGATCGTGCTGTCCTTCGTCCTGATGCATCTGGCGCCGGGCGGACCCTTCACGCAGGAACGCGCCCTGCCGCCCCAGGTGCTGGCCAATCTCAACGCCAAATACGGGCTGGACCAGCCGCTGTGGCGGCAGATCTGGAACTATCTCTGGGGCATCGTGGTGCATTTCGACTTCGGCCCCAGCTTCGTTTATCCCGACCGCACCGTGAACGAGCTGATCGCCGACGGCTTTCCGGTGACGCTGACCTATGGCGGGCTCAGCTTCGTGCTGGCGGTGGTCTGCGGCGTGGCGCTTGGCGTGGTCGCGGCGATCCGCCAGAACAGCCTCTGGGACCACTTGGCGGTGGGCATCTCGATCGGGGCGCAGGTGCTGCCGAATTTCGTGATGGCGCCCCTTCTGGTGCTGGTCTTCACCCTGTGGTACCGCCTGCTGCCCGGCGGCGGGTGGAGCTTTTCCGACCCCAGCTTCTGGGTCATGCCGGTGATCGCGCTGGGCACGAGCTACATGGCCTCGATCGCGCGCATCACCCGGTCCTCGATGCTGGAGGTGCTGGGCAGCAACCACATCCGCACGGCCCGCGCCAAGGGCATGCCCGAACATCGGGTGATCCTGCGCCACGCGCTGAAGCCCGCGATGCTGCCGGTCATCAGCTATCTGGGGCCGGTCTTCGTGTCGATGATCACCGGCTCGGTGGTGATCGACATCTACTTCTCGACCGGCGGCATCGGCAAGGCCTTCGTCGACAGCGCGCTGAACCGCGACTATGCGGTGATGATGGGCGTCACCATCCTGGTCGGCGCGCTGACCATCCTGTTCAACCTCGTGGTCGATGTCCTCTACGCGTGGATCGACCCGAAGATCCGGTACTGAGCCATGGTGATCGACTCGCAGAAGATGCAGGCGCTGGCCCGGCGGATGGCCGGTGCCGAAATCCGCGGCCGCAGCCCCTGGGCGGATGCACGGCGGCGGTTCCTGCGCAACCGCGCGGCGATGACCGGGCTGGCGATCCTGGTGGGGGTAACCGCCTTCGCGCTGGCGGGCGGCGCCTTCGCGCAATGGTCCCATGACGAGCTGGACTTCGGCGTGATGGGCCAGGTGGCCACCCTCGGCCAGCCCTCGATCGCCAACGGGCATTATTTCGGCACCGACGATCTGGGCCGGGACCTCTACGCCCGCACCGTGCAGGGCACGCAGGTCAGCCTGATGGTCGGCGTGGTCGGAGCGGCCATCGCGGTGCTGGTCGGGACGCTGTACGGCGCGACGGCGGGCTATGTCGGCGGGCGCACGGACCAGATCATGATGCGGGCCGTCGATATCCTGATGTCGATCCCCTACATGTTCGTGCTGATCCTGCTGCTGGTGATGTTCGGCCGGTCGATGTCGATGCTGTTCCTGGGCATCGGCCTGATCTCGTGGCTGGACATGAGCCGCATCGTCCGCGGCCAGACGCTGTCGCTGAAGAACCGCGAATTCATCGAGGCCGCCCGCGCCATCGGCGTGCCCGCATGGCGCATCGTCCTGCGCCATATCGTGCCGAACCTGCTGGGCGTGGTCGCCGTCTATGCCACGCTGCTGGTGCCGCTGATGATCCTGACCGAAAGCTTCATCAGCTTCCTTGGCCTGGGCGTGCAGGAGCCGCTGACCTCCTGGGGGGCGCTGATCTCGGAAGGTGCGGGCACGATGAATTACGGCACCCTGTGGCAACTGGCCTTCCCGCTGTTCTTCTTCTGCATCACGCTGTTCGGCTTTTTCTTCGTGGGCGACGGTCTGCGCGATGCCCTCGACCCGAAGGACCGCTGAGATGGCCCTGCTGCAGATCGAGGACCTGTCGGTGCGCTTTGCGACCCATGATGGCGAGGTGCGCGCGGTCGATGGCGTCAGCCTGTCGGTGGCGCCGGGCGAGACCCTGGGCATTGTCGGGGAATCGGGCAGCGGCAAGTCGCAGCTGGCCTTTGCGGTGATGGGGCTGCTGGCCCGCAACGGCCGCGCCACCGGGCGGATCGGCTTTGACGGCCAGCAGATCCTGAACGCACCGCCGCGCGTGCTGAATCGCATCCGGGCCGAGAAGATCGCGATGATCTTCCAGGATCCGATGACCTCGCTGAACCCCTACATGCGGGTGGCAGACCAGATGGCCGAGGTGCTGGTGCTGCACAAGGGCATGACGCGGTCCGCCGCGGTGGCCGAGTCGGTGCGGATGCTGGATCTGGTCCGCATCCCCGACGCGGCGGGTCGCATCCGGCTTTATCCGCATGAATTCTCGGGCGGGATGCGGCAGCGGGTGATGATCGCGATGGCGCTGCTGTGTCGTCCGCAACTGCTGATCGCCGACGAGCCGACGACCGCGCTGGACGTGACCGTGCAGGCGCAGATCATGGCCCTGCTGGCCGAATTGCGGGCCGAATTCGGCATGGCGATGATCCTGATCACGCATGACCTGGGCGTCGTCGCGGGCGCCTGCGCGCGGGTCGCGGTGATGTATGCGGGCCGCATCCGCGAGACCGGCCCGGTCGCGCCGCTGTTCGCCGCCCCCGCCCATCCCTATACGCAGGGCCTGCTGCACGCGATCCCGCGCATCGACCGGCGCGACGATGCGCTTGCCGCGATCCCCGGCGCGCCGCCCGACATGACCAGCCCGCCGCCCGGCTGCGCCTTCGCGCCGCGCTGTGCCTATCGCCGCGCGGGGTGCGAGGATCGCGATCCGCCGTTGGAGGGCTTTGCACCCGATCGCGCCCGCGCCTGCATCGCGCCCTTGGGCGACATCGCGGCAGGGCGCGTCACCGCGCCCGATGCCCGGGCGCAGGGGCCTGCCGCCGCCGGGACGGATGGCGGCCATCACGCTTGCGAGGATGCCGATGGCCAGACCGCTTCTTGACGTCCGGGATCTGCGCGTCAGCTTCGCGATCCGCCCCGACGGTGCCCTGCCCTGGGTCGCGCCGCGCCGTTTGCAGGCCGTTGGCGGCGTGGATTTCAGCCTCGCGCCGGGCGAGACGCTGGGCATCGTCGGCGAATCCGGCTGCGGCAAGTCCACGCTGGCCCGCGCGCTGGTCGGGCTGGTCCCGGCGACCGGCCGCGCCGAATGGATCGACGGACGCGACCTGATCGGGCTGGGCCCGCGGCAGATGATGCGCTATCGGCGCGAGATCCAGATGGTCTTCCAGGACCCGCTGGCCAGCCTGAACCCGCGCATGACGGTGGGCCGGATCATCGCCGAACCGCTGCGGACCCATCGCCCCGACCTGCCCGCTGCCGAGATCCGGGCACGGGTCGGCGCGATGATGGAAAAGGTCGGCCTGCTGCCCAACCAGATCAACCGCTATCCGCACGAGTTCTCGGGCGGGCAGTGCCAGCGGATCGGCATCGCCCGCGCGCTGATCGTCGAGCCGCGCCTGATCATCTGCGACGAGCCGGTGTCGGCGCTGGATGTCTCGATCCAGGCCCAGGTCATCAACCTGCTGATCGGGCTGCAGCGCGAGCTGGGCCTGTCGCTGGTGTTCATCGCGCATGACCTGTCTGTGGTGCGCCATGTCAGCGACCGAGTGATGGTGCTGTATCTGGGAAAGGTGATGGAGATCGCGCCTGCGGCCGACCTCTACGCGGCGCCGCGGCATCCCTATACCCAGGCGCTGCTGTCGGCGGTGCCGGTGCCCGATCCCGGCCATGACGCCGCGGCCGGCATGGTGCCGCTGGCAGGCGACCTGCCCTCGCCGATGGCGCCGCCCTCGGGCTGCGTGTTCCGAACCCGCTGCCCGCGCGCCGAGGCGCGCTGCGCCGAGGCGGTGCCGGTGCCCTCGCCGGCCGCTGCCGACCATCGCGCCGCCTGCCATTTCCCCGGCCCGCTGAGCGCGGCCGAGATCGCCCGCGCCCGCGCCGCCGAGGCCCGCTGAGATGGCCGACCCGGCCGCGCCCGCCAGCTATGCCGCCCGATGGGCCGCGCTGAAGAACCTGCCGCCCTTCCTGCGGATGGTCTGGGCGGCCAGCCCCGGCCTGACGCTGGCGATGATCGGGCTGCGGCTGGCCCGCGCGGTCATCCCGGTCACCATGCTGTGGATCGGCAAGCTGATCATCGACGAGGTGGTGCGGCTGATCGCGCTGGCGCCGCGCCCCGAGACGCTGGCCGGGTGGTGGCAGTCGGGGCTGGCGGGCGATCTTCTGCTGCTGATCGCGGCCGAGCTTGGCCTTGCGCTGGCCTCGGACCTGCTGGGCCGCCTTGTCACCTATGCAGACAGCCTGCTGCAGGAAAAGCTTGTCATCTCGCTGTCGATCCGGCTGATGGATCACGCCGCCGACCTGGATCTTGCCAGCTTCGAGGATGCGGGCTTCCAGGACCGGCTGGATCGCGCCCGGCGCCAGACCATGGGCCGCATCCCGCTGGTCAACCAGATCATGCAGCAGATGCAGGACGCGGTGACCGTGGCCAGCTTTGGCGCCGGGCTGATCGCGTACAACCCGTGGCTTGTGCTGCTGCTGCTGGCGGCGCTGATCCCGGCCTTTCTGGGCGAGATCCATTTCAACGCCCTCACCTATGCGATGAACTGGCGCCGCGCCCCCGAACGGCGCGAGCGGGATTATCTGCGGATGATCGGCGCCACCTCGGATTCGGCCAAGGAGGTCAAGATCTTCGGGCTGAACCGCTTTCTGCGCGACCGCTATCTGGAACTCGCGCAGCGGTTCTATGCCGAGAACCGTGCCATCCTCGGCCGGCAGCTTGCGGTGATGGCGCTGCTGACGGGGCTGGGCACGCTGTGCTATTACGGGGCCTATCTGTGGATCATCGGGCGCACCCTGACGGGCGGGCTGTCGCTGGGCGACCTGACCTTCCTGTCGGGCAGTTTCCTGCGGCTGCGCGGCCTGATCGAGGGGCTGCTGTCGTCCTTTTCCAGCATGGCCTCGCAGGCGCTGTATCTGGACGACCTCTATGCCTTCTTCCGCGAGACGCCGCGCATCGCCGCGCCGGCCCGGCCGCGGCCGGTGCCCGACCCGATCCGGCAGGGCTTCACCTTCGAGGATGTGGGCTTTCACTATCCGGAGGCGGGCCGATGGGCGGTGCGCGGCCTGTCCTTCCATCTCGCCGCCGGCGAGACCGTGGCGCTTGTGGGCGAGAACGGCGCGGGCAAGACGACGATCGTCAAGCTGCTGTGCCGCCTCTACGAACCGACCGAAGGGCGGATCCTGCTGGACGGCCACGACCTGCGCGAGTTCGACCCCGAACGGCTGCGCGAGGCGGTGGGCGTGATTTTCCAGGATTTCGTGCGCTACGCCATGAGCGCCTCGGACAACATCGCCGCCGGCCGCATCTCGGCGCGCGAGGACCGCGACCGCATCGTGACCGCGGCCGGACGCGCCCTTGCCGATCAGGTGATTGCGCGGCTGCCCGGCGGCTATGACCAGATGGTGGGCAAGCGGTTTGCCCGCGGGGTCGAACTGTCGGGGGGCGAATGGCAGAAGCTGGCGATTGCCCGCGCCTACATGCGCGAGGCGCAGGTGCTGGTCCTTGACGAGCCGACCGCCGCGCTGGACGCCCGCGCCGAATTCGAGGTGTTCCAGCGCTTCAAGGACCTGTCGGCCGGGCGCACCGCCCTGCTGATCTCGCACCGCTTCAGCAGCGTGCGGATGGCAGACCGCATCCTCGTTCTGGCCGATGGCCGGGTCGAGGCGCAGGGCAGCCACGACGCGCTGATCGCGCAGGGCGGCCGCTATCGCGAGCTGTTCGAACTTCAGGCGCAGGGCTATCGATAAGCCTGTCCTGCTGCCCGCCTGTCCGCCGACACCCTGCCGCGCCCGGCGCGTGATCCCGGCGCCGTTGCGCGGCTGGAACCGACGAATTGCTTTTCGATCCATGGCGATGGTGTATCATCGCATCCAGACATGGAACCGGAGCCGGGAGAGGACGATGAGAAACGCAAGTTTGACCGCCGGGATGGCGATCGCCGCGCTGGCGGGATCTGCAGTGATGGCGTCCGGTCAGGGATTTTCGCTGGCCGAGGTCTATGTCAAGGGCTTCGGGGGCGCGACCTGGCCCTCGGACTACGACGCGACCCTCACCGAGGACGGCGAGCAGATCGCCCTGCCCAGCTTTGGCCATGACACCGGCTATGTGCTGGGCGCCGCGATCGGCGCCGCGGTCACGCCGAACCTCTCGGTCGAACTGGAATATGCACACCGCAGCGCCGATTTCATCGTGACAGACCGCGACGAGGGCGACCGGTCCACTGGCGACACCGCGACGAATGCTGTCCTCGTCAACGCGCTTTACCTGTTCGACGGCATGGGCGCGACCGGGGCGGTCCGGCCCTATCTCGGCGCCGGCATCGGCGCGGCGAAGGTCGGCGTCAGCGTGGGCCCCCAGGATTTCGACAGCGACACCCTGCTTGCGTACCAGCTGATCGGTGGCGTCGACTACGCGCTGAACCCGAAGCTGAGCCTTTATGCCGAAGCACGCTGGTTCAAGACCGAGTCAGGCAGCTTCGACGGCCCGGAAACGGAAAGCTTCGAGGACAAGTTCGAGAGTGTCGATCTTCTGGTCGGCATGCGCTATGCCTTCTGACGGCCGCCGCCGGCTGGCCCGGGCCAACGGCCGTCCGTCTGGTCATCCAAGCCGATAGTTCGGCGACTCGCGCGTGATCTGGACGTCGTGCATGTGCGCGCCGTGGCCCCTCATGTCTCTCTTTCCGAATGAAAATTCTTTGTTCTGCATCAGTCGCATCAGTCGCTCGGCCCCTGCATCAGTGCTCAAGCGGCCGACTGATGAAGGTGCAGGCCCGCCAGCACTCTGGCAGAATACTACCCAGTAGCATTCCCGAGGGGATGTTGATGCCCGTCAAGGCATCGGTTTCGCTGACAGACCGGCAGGGTGCTCTCGCGCGCAGCCTCGTGGCCGAGGGCAAGTATTCCAGTCTCAGCGCCGCGGTGCAGCGCGCGCCCGACCTCATGCGCGATGAGACAGAGGCACGCGAGGCCGATACCGCGGCCCTGCGCAGCCTGCTGGTGCAGCGCCGCGCAGGCGCGTTCCCGGGCGCGGCCGAGGCGCGGCAGCGCACCGACGCAATGCTGGCCAGGAAGCGGGCGGCCCTTGGCCTGGAGGGTTGAGCGCTCGGTCGAGGCCGATCAGGATCTGGCGCTGATCTTCGATTTCCTGCTGGCCGCCGCGCTGGACTTCGGCGAGGCCCTGGACCGCGCCCATGACCAGACCGCGCGGCGCATTCGCGCAATCGAGGATGCGATCTTCGCGCTTGGCAGTGCGCCGCAACAGGGGACACTGGATCCCGACCTCCTGCCGGGTGCGCGGCGGGTAACCAAGGAGCGGGCGATCCTCTGTCTCGATATCGACAAGGACGCGCAGCGCGTGCGCGTCCTCGCCGTGTTCTTCGGCGGCAAGGACCATAGCCGCCGGATGTTGATCAGGCTTCTGGGCGGCTGACGGCGCAGCCCGGCATCAGGCTCGGCCGCTTCGCAGGGCTTCCGAGCGCTTGACGATTTCGGGCCAGCACTCTGCCTCCAGCACCTGTCCCACATCCCGGACGGCCTGAAGTTGCCGGCGCTTGTAGATCTCGGTGGTGGGCGAGCCTCGGGCGAACAGGCGGTCCCGGTCGGGGGTCGAGATCGAGGTGTGGCCCATCACCGACGAAATGGCGAAATCCGGCACACGGCCCGCGAGAAAGTCCCCGAAGGTATGCCGGATCGAACACCTGTTCGCACGGGTCTGACCCACCGGCGATCCGTCATCGATCCCGGCCCGCCGCACCATCCGGTGAATGATCTGGGTCGAATTCTTCGACCCCTCCGCCATCGGCGTTCCGGACGACCGCAGCAGATACCCTTGACCACGCCTCGCGATCAGGCTGTCGAGCACCGGTCGCATCGGCCCGCTGATGGGCACGATGGGCTTGCGCTTGTTCGACTGTACCTCGCCCCACCTCATCAGGTTGATGACGCCAAGGTCGGCATGCACATAAGCGCCCTCGATATCGCAGATCGACCCGACGCGCGCTCCGGTCCCCAGCGTCAGGATCAGCAGGTCGCGGACATGCTCGCGTTCGGCGGCATCGATCAGCGCTGCGATCTCGTCGAAGGAGAGATAGCGACCCTTCTTCGGGCGATCGGCGGGCACGGTCTGTCCGACAATCTGCGGCATCTCGGCGGCGCAATGTCCGTCAGCCCCATTTTTCGGGCAACCGAACACAACTCGACCACCGGGCGGACAATGTCGGCGATGGTGTTCGGATGCGGCCTGCGCCGGTGCTCGGCGGTCGCTGCGGCCTTCGCCTTGCCCTCGTTGCGGGTGTATTCGGCCTTCTGCAGGAACAGGACGAAGCGATGCAACGCGGTCGGCATGCTCGACATCGGCACGTGCCAGAGGTTGGGACGGTAGTAGATGTCGAGGCGGTTCTTCAGCAGGCTAAACCAATGCTTCGAGATCGATCGCCCCTTTTCGCGCTCGTAAGAGATCCAGAGCTCGCCGAATTCCGGGTCCCTGGTGATCCGCCGCTGCGGCGCGATCATTTCCAGCGGTTCGGCGATGGTGGGGATGACGATCTTGGCTTCGGCGCGGGCTGCCGTCAGGCTTCGGGCTGCAAGGCGCTTCGAGTGGATGCAGGGGGCAGCGGTGTCCCACCAGCGAAGGCACAGGTTTCCACGATCATCGCAGATGGAAAAGCGGCCGACTGAATCGACTTTCTTCATCTTGGGATCCTTTGGCCGGCATCGTCAAACGATGCCGGCCAAAGCCTGATAAGTCCTATCCGAATGGATACCGGCAGCGCGATGAGCGATCCGCGCCGTCGGCCGTTGTCCTGCCTTGCCCTCGCAGCTGACGTTGCCCCCTCCGCCTAATCCAGTTTGAGGTAGACTCTGGCCCAACCGAAAGGACCAGAGATGAAGCGCAGCAGGTTTACCGAAGACCAGATCATCGGCATTTTGAAGGAGCATGAGGCAGGCGTTTCCGTCGCCGATCTGTGCCGCAAGCATGGCGTCGGCGATGCGACAGTCTACAGGTGGAAGGCCAAGTATGGCGGGATGGATGTCAGCGAAGCCAAACGCCTGAAGGGGCTCGAAGACGAGAACGCCCGTCTGAAGCGGCTTCTTGCCGATGCCATGCGCGACAATGCCGCGCTGAAAGACCTCCTGGGAAAAAAGTGGTGACGCCCGCAGCGAAGCGGCAAGCGGTCGCGCATCTGGTGGCAAGTCACGAGATGAGCGAGCGGCGGGCGTGCCGGGTGATCGGCTGTTGCCGGATGACCATGCGATATGAGGTGGTCCGTCAGGATGACCCTGTGCTGCGCGAGCGGCTGAAAGACCTGGCCAAGGTTCGACGCCGGTTCGGCTATCGGCGGCTGCATGTCTTCCTGCGGCGTGAGGGCTTTGATCTCAACCACAAGCGTCTGTTCCGCATCTACCGCGAGGAAGGGCTGCACGTCCGTCGCCGCGGCGGGCGCAAGCGGGCCATGGGCACACGGGCCCCGATGGTTCTGCCACTGATGCCGAACCAGCGCTGGTCATTCGACTTCGTGTCCGACCAGCTGACGGACGGCCGCCGGTTCCGCATCATGACGGTCGTCGATGACTGCACGCGCGAATGTCTGGCCCTGATCGCCGATACCTCGCTGTCGGGTGCGCGGGTGGCGAGTGAACTGGCCGCGCTGTTTGATGTCCGCGGCAAGCCCCAGACAGTGGTCAGCGATAATGGAACCGAGTTCACCTCGAACGCGATCCTGAAGTTCGTGGATGATCGCAAGTTTGACTGGCACTACATCCCGCCAGGCAAGCCGACCCAGAATGCCTTCATCGAAAGCTTCAACGGTCGTCTGCGCGATGAGTTGCTGAACGAGACCCTGTTCCCGTCCCTGCATCACGCCCGCGTCACGCTGACAGCCTGGCGCACGGACTATAACACCGAACGGCCCCACTCCCGCCTCGGCTGGCAGACCCCAGCCGAGTTTGCCCGAACCTTCGCCCCGCAACGGGGCATGACGCTGCGCAATCCGCAAAGCTCCGCGCCAGCCCCCGTTGCCCAACCCGCCCAGACCGGCAAAACTCAAACCCGGAGTCTCGCTCACGCTGGATAAAAGTTGGGGGCAACGTCACCCAGGACCTCCTTTCCGATTTCGCCGGTCATCTGGTTATCACAGCTCGGACGGGCGTGAATGCGCCCGGTGCTGCGCATTTTTCCGCTTCTTTGCCCCGAATTTGGGTATCGGTCTTGATCACTTTTCTTATGATGGCAGTCCTTGTCTCATACCGCGAACACCGCGCTGCCGCTGTCGGCTGGCTTCGCGCCCAGCCGGAGTGTGCCGCGCAGCGGGCGATGCGCCGCGCCGACTGTCCTCGGCGATGGAGGGGCCCAAGGACGGCACCAGATCGTCGAGGGTCATCATCGAGGACCCTGCCAACCGGCCAAGAACTGGGGTTCCGGCGGGGGATAGGCGGAAGGCAGCGTCGGTGGATGCCACGGTGATGCGGCGCGACAGCACAAAACGCGTGTGCGGGTGCAGGCCGGCTGCCGAACAGTCCGCCGGGTCGGACAGATCCAGTTCCAGGCCACGGTTTGCCATGCTGGCCGAAGTAGTCCCGTGGGCAACCGTGATCTTCGCATCGCGGTCAGTCTGCGCGACGGCGATGACGAGGCCTGGTCGCGTCTTGACCTCGCCCATTCCTTCGCCGGGCGGAAAGCGAAAAAGTACGGTTGTGCCGGGTCGCAGGGTGGCGGCCCAACCGACGGTATTGGTGGTGATCATGAGGGTCTCCTGGGATATCGTCATGGAGGACCGGCGCGCGCCTCGGCGCGCCGGCAGGCCCGGATCAGGCGATGCCGCGGCAGCGGCCGGTGTGGCGCTCGGCGGCCAGACCGCGCTGGTTCTGCGCCGTGAGTTCGACGACCTGCGCCAGATCGCCAGGACCCGCGCGGCGCTGACGCGCAGCGCATGGACGCGTGCGCGCTGCGCGTGCAGCCGCGCCAGCGCGGTCTCGCACAGATGGCCGACCACCAGCGGGCCGGCCGCTCCGGCCAGTCCCGGATGGGACGGCGCCACCGAGATGCGGCCGCCCAGGTCGAAGCGCACCTGCCGCGTGAGGCCGGACTGGCGCACCTCGTCGAGGCGCGCCAGGCGCAGCGTGCCTGGCCGCATGGGCTGGCCATGATCCGCAACGGCGGGGTCGATGCTGAGCACACGCCAGCCGCCGATGCTCTCACCATCGACAATCAGCGCGATGGCATCGGTGTCGCCCGCCAGCGGCCAGCGGCCAGCGGATCAGGTGATTGAGCAAGCTGCGGTCTGGAAATACTGCTGAGAGCGGGTCACGCATCCTGGCATTCCCATTTGATGTAGGCCTTGGTTTCGGCGGCCCATTTCTCGTCGATCTCAACCAGGACGGCGCTGACCAGTCGCAGCAGAGCGTCGTCGCTGGGAAAGACCCTGACCTTTACGGTGCGCCGCTTGAGCTCCTGCTGGACGGATCGCTCCATCGGTTTTGAAGTGCGCAGCCGGCGGCGATGGTGCTCGGGCAGCGTGAAGACTGCGAGCCCCTCGGGCGCGTTTTCCTCGAGCCATGCAGCCAGCTTCGGCGCAGAGGTGCGATAGATGGCGATCAGCTCGGCCAGCCTCGGCGTCACGCGTTGAGACGCCTTTGACGTACATCTCGGCCACCGCCAGCATGACGGCCCGGACCGACCGCCGCCCGCGCTCGAGCGATTGCGGGTAGAATGGCTCTCCGTCGTGCCCGGCGGTCCTGGGCACCTGCACATTCACCGTGCCCGCGGGCGTGTCGATCCGCTTGGGCTTATAGCCGTTGGCATAGCCGTGACGTTCGGGGGTGCGCTCGTAGTGGCCCGCGCCGAGAAACCGCTCGCGCTCGATCTGCATCGCCAGCTCGAAAGCCCGCGCGAACACCGAAGCGATCTCGCCGGGGCCGCGCTCGATCAACTGTTCCAGGACCGCCTCAAGCGCCGCATCCTTCCGCCTGTCCATTCGTTCTTCTCCATGGCTGTGTCGCAACTCCATGGAATACCAGAATGGGCAGCCCGTGCAGGGGCGCCCCCCAGCACGGGCCCATGCCCCGCGGCTCAAATGAATTTCCAGACCTGAGGTTACAGTACCGCTATTCACGATGGTGGATTTACGCGAGCCTAGGT
>NZ_JAVAMQ010000028.1 GCF_030732095.1 Paracoccus spongiarum
GATCGACCCCATTCCTAGCATAACAACCAAAGCCGCCTGATCATGCCCTCAGGCCATCCGCGAAATTACACCACCTTGACGGACGTGACCTCAGCTTATGGGCCGCGTATTGTTCGTGACGTCGAATCTGCAACAGAACGCAGGAACGATACAGCGCGAATGCATGTAATGGTTCGGCGATCAAGATAGTCAGTTAGTTCAACGTTTCGCGACGGACGTGTTGCGGTTTATGCCATATACACCTGAACCTGACGAGCAGGCCGCCAGAATGCGACGCTTCTCGGCGGCTTCGACATCCTCGAGGAGCCTTGCAGTCCGTCGCCCGCGCCGCTGGTGACCATTCTAAAACCGAACCTTGCCTGACATCGCTATGCGCATGTATAATGCGCATCAATCGAGGTGAATCATGCAAGCTCAAACTGCCCCCCGAAAGCCTACTAACCTGACCCTGGACTCGGTTTTGCTGACCGAGGCCCGGTCCTTTGGCGTTAATCTGTCCCAAGCCGCCGAAGCCGGTCTGCGCCGCGCTGTTGCCGCTGCAAAGGCCGAGGCCTGGCAGCGTGAGAACGCGGCCGCTTTGACCAGTTCGAACGCCTGGATCGAGGCGCGGGGCCTGCCCCTCGACCCCTATCGTCAGTTCTGATGTCCCGCTTCGATGTCTACCCCCGCCCCGGTGGGGCGCCGGGCTATGTTCTGGACGTGCAGGCCGATGTGCTGAATGGTCTGAACACCCGGATCGTGGTGCCGCTCCTGCCTGTCGCGGAGGCTCCGACTCCGGCGAAGCAGCTTAATCCTGTCTTCGAGATCGGCATGGAGCCGCATGTCATGGTCACCCAGTTTCTGGCAGCGATTCCACGTGCGTTGCTGCGTACTCCCGTCACCACGCTGGAGGATCATGACAGCGAGATCATGGCGGCGCTGGATCTAGTTCTGGTGGGCTTCTGACAGCAGCGCTGTTGACGGTCTTTTCCTGAAGCTTGGCGAGGCCGATCTGCCATTTCGAGTGGACGTCATGCTTTCGCAGCGGCGCAACACGCGCGCCGCACCGCGTTGCCCGATGGACCCGACCAACCTGCGTCAGCGCCCGGAGAGTTCCTCCAGAATGCGCCTCTGCTCGTCGCCGTCCAAATCCTGCAGCAGTCGCCGGACCATCCGGATCCTGCCGCGCGTTCCGAGGCGGTAACGTGCCAGCTTTCGCCCGGCGGCAAGAAAGACGGCCCGGAGGTCGTCGAAGCATGCCGTCCGGGCCCAGAACTCGGCATCGCTGGTGGCGTCGAGGAAAGAGGCCGGCGGTGCTCCTGTCCGCCATTCCTCGAGGATGATGGCCATGATCCGTTCGGGGCAGTGTCCCGGGTGGTGGTGTAGGAGGCCGCGCGCGGAACCTCCGGCGTAGCGCAGCGCGCGGCCGCGGGTGACGCTGGCGGTCATCGCCGATCTGTGGTTCCTGCCGGGTCCGATTGAAGCCGAGCCCGACGATCTGCCGCCCGGCCCTAGGGCCGAACCCCGCGAGACTGCGATCCTCGACGACTGGCGCAAAGCCGAGGCGGACAATGCCGCGCGGCTCGCCCGTGTCGCAGGTCGGCTCGGTGGGCTGGACGAGCGGTTGCGGAGGGGGCCGGAAGGCTGGCGCCACAGGCTCGCCCTGATCGAAGCGGCCGACCTAAGCTGGTTCGCAGGCGACCGTATCGGGCCGGATCGACTGGCGCTCTGGATCGCCCTGCGCCTGTCTGGCGTGCAGGACGACACTGTCGCGCTGGCGCGGGTCGGATGGGCGGTTCGGCGCCTGATAGGGGGACCAGGGCCGGAGGTGGACCTGGCTGCTTTTGTGGATCGCCGTGACCCCGAGAACTTGGCGGATGAGGCGGAGCCCTTTGCGGATCGCGCGGGCGGTTGGCTGGACCTGATGGCGCAAGCTGCCGACCTGCACCCGATCAGCCGTGCCTGCATGGGCTTTCACATTTGGAGTTTGGCGGGTCTCGGGCAGCACGGAGACCGGATGGAAGCGGCTGTCACGGCCGCGCGGATTGCGACCGGAGAGGGCAGGGGAGCGATATTTGCCCCTCTCGCCATGGGCGGGGCAGGCGGGCTGCGCGCCGGTGGCACTGCTGCTGACCGACTGGTGCGATGGCTCGACGGGATGGAGACAGCAAGCCGGACCGCGATGCGGCACCTTGACGACATCGAGGCTTGGTCAGCGCGGTCCGAAACCGAGATGGTCACGCTCTCGGGCAAAACGCCCCCAGCCTTGCGCGCAGTTCTGACCGAATGGCCCCTTGTCTCCGCCCCAATGGCCGAGGCAATCACCGGCGCCAGTCGCGCGGCCGTTCAGCGGAACATGGCCTGGATGCAGGCGCGAGGTTTGATCCGAGAAGTGACCGGGCAGGGAAGATTTCGCATGTGGTGTGCACGCGCAGCCTAGGTTGCCTTCTATCACCCCGGCTCCGTCAAACCATCAGCATCGGCCTTCGCGCCTGCTTCCGGCAAAAGCCGCAAGAGTGCAATGGCCAGCACCAGCCAACCGATCAGGTTCACGCTTAGCACGCGCGCCGCATAGAGCGCCGCAAGGTCGGGCGGCACTGCCGGGGCAGAAACGGGTGGCAAGGGCGCTCCGAAAAGGTGGGGTGCCAGGATCAGGGCAAGGCCCGCGAGCCGCCCGGGCCAAGACCGCAACCCCGCAGCAAAGAAAATGCCGGCAGCCGTCATCGCGACAGTCGCAACCCACCAGAGTTGCCGGTCCGCCAGTTCCGCTGCCTCCATTCCGGGCAGTTCGGGCGGAAGGTCGATTGCAGGCGCAAGGGACAGGACGGCAAAGCCGAAAAGGCCGAGGGCTGTGGCCGGGATCCTCCCGCCGCCGGGCAGAGCCCGGAACGCGGTCAGGCCGGCTCCGGCCAGCAGGCCAAAGCCCGCCCAGGTGAGGATCAGGGTCAGGACCGTCAAGCCATTGCGCACAAGCAAGTTTTCCGTATTTTCCGCGCCCTGCGCATCATGGCCGGGCGTTTCTAGCGGGTTAGGTGCAGGGTCGGGCTTGTTGCTCTCGATCCCGATCAGAACGAGTTCGCCCGTCTCATACCGTTCAGCCTCGACGATCAGGGGTTGGATGAGAAAGAACTGAAAAACGGCAGCCACGAGGCCCGCGATGGCACCCGCGATTACCCCGCCGGACAGCAAGGTCTTTGTCATGTCGATTATCCAGAAACGTCAGTGGCAGGGAAAACCGGTCGCATGACGTGTGTCATGCGTTGCAGCGTGCAATGCGTCAGGCGAAGCAAAACCAGCGGCAAAGATCAGCACTGCGCCAATAAGCGCGCTGGTCAGGATTGGTCCGAACTGGCTCTTCGATTGCTCCGCTGTGGCGGACAGGATTCTGGTGGACATGAAGGTTCTCCGCCCGTCACACCCGACGGGATTAGGGTTGCGCCATCGCTTGGCCGGTCTCCTGGCTCGCGGATTAACACAGTCCTTCGCCTTCCCGGGCATTGGCCCAGTGGCACGATAAAGGACCGCTACCGCATACAGTCGCGGGGGCGGCTGAGGCCTCGGGCGCCGCAATTGGGTCCGCCCTTCCTCATTCCCGATTGAGTTCCAGGACTCTGCGCCCCTTGAACACCAAACAATGAGAGCTTTGCGCCGAACCCCCGCGAAGTCAACTGACTACCGGGAGTGAAAATGCTGCACCGGTACTGCTTTGCCGCTCTGCTGTGTCGTGCAATCAGATCCATGCTCCACCCCGTGCCCGAGGTCAGCCAGGATTGGGCCGTCGGGCCGGTGATCGCCGCAGCATGCGTCGGCTAGGTGGCGCAGTGTGTCGATCATGGCCTGCATCTCGCGCACCTTCCGTTCGAGGCCGTCGATCTGGTCCGTCGCAAGGCGTTTCACATCCGCGCTTTGACGGGTCCGGTCGCGCCAGAGTGCCAGAAGCTCTTCGATCTTCTCGACCGAAAAGCCAAGGTCGCGGGACCGACGAATGAACCGCAGCATCTGCACTTCAGTCGGAGAGTAGACGCGGTAGCCTGATCCGGTCCGCCCTGCGGTGGGAATAAGGCGAATAGATTCGTAGTAGCGGATCATTTTGGCCGACACGCCCGAGGCCTTTGCCGCTTCACCAATGTTCATGATCATGCCTCCTTCAATGCACAACTGCGGCCTGGAACCGCCGCAGCCGGAGGGCGTTTCCAAGAACAAAGACCGACGACAAGGCCATCGCGGCGGCAGCGAAGATCGGTGACAGAAGAACGCCGAAGCTCGGCCACAACACGCCCGCGGCAACAGGGATCAAGGCAGCGTTATAGGCAAAGGCCCAGAAGAGGTTCTGCCGGATGTTGCGCATCACGGCCTTGGACAGCGCGATGGCGTCCGATACCGCCGTCAGGCGACCGGTCATGAGCACGACGTCCGCCGCCTCGATTGCTACGTCGGTCCCCGTTCCGACAGCAAGGCCAACGTCAGCCTCGGCCAGGGCCGGGGCATCATTGATGCCGTCGCCGACATAGGCGAGCTGTCCCAACGCCTTCAGTCGCTTGACTGCGGCGACCTTGCCGTCCGGCAGCACTTCGGCCACGATCTCGTCGATGCCGAGTTGGCGGGCGATGGCGCCTGCGGTGCGGGCGTTGTCGCCAGTGATCATCGCTACTTTCAGCCCCATAGTGTGCAGGGCGCGGATTGCCGTTGGCGTGGTCTCCTTGATCGGGTCCGCGACAGCAAGGATGGCAGCGAGTTTGCCGTCGATGGCGGCATAGAGCGGCGACTTGCCTTCGTCTCCCAATCGAGCGGCAGTATTCCCAAAGGGCGATACGTCAATCCCCAGTCGGGCCATGTAGCGATCAGCGCCGATCTCGATCCGCTGCCCGCCCGCCTGTGCAGTGACGCCGAAGCCGGTAACGGAGTCGAAGGCTGTGACGGCGGGCAGGGACAAACCTTCGTCTTCTGCGGCCTTTACGATGGCGCGGGCGATCGGGTGCTCGGACTTCGCTTCGACGGCTGCCAAGAGTGACAGAACGGCGGCGCGATCGAAACCTGGTGCAAGATCGAGGTCGGTGAGGCTCGGCCTGCCCTCGGTTAGCGTGCCGGTCTTGTCGAGTGCCACGACCTTCACCCCCTGAAGAGACTGGAGCGCCTCGCCCTTGCGGAACAGCACCCCCATGTCGGCCCCGCGCCCGGTGCCCACCATGATCGAGGTCGGCGTGGCGAGGCCCATGGCGCAGGGGCAAGCGATGATCAGCACGGCTACGGCATTGACAAGACCGAAGGTCAGCGCGGGGTCGGGGCCGAAGATCAGCCAGACGGCAAAGGTCAGTGCTGCAAGCGCCATCACTACCGGGACGAACCACATCGTGACCTTGTCGACGAGTGCCTGGATCGGCAGCTTGCCGCCCTGTGCCGCCTCGACCATGCGAATGATTTGAGCGAGCATCGTCGCCTCGCCCACCGCGGTGGCGCGGAACGTGAAGGCACCTGTCTGGTTTACAGTCCCGCCGGTTACCCCATTCCCAGCGGTCTTCTCCACCGGCAGCGGCTCGCCCGAAATCATGCTCTCGTCGATCCAGCTTGCGCCAGTCATTACCTCGCCATCGACTGGCACCCGCTCACCGGGACGGACCTCGACGACATCTCCCGGGCGCACCTCGGAAACAGGCACCTCGACCACCCCGCCGCTGCGGATCACCCGGGCTGTCTTGGCCTGTAGGCCGACCAGCCGCTTGATCGCCTCGGACGTGCGTCCTTTGGCGCGCGCTTCGAGGTAGCGACCGAGCAGGATCAGCGTGACGATCACCGCCGCCGCCTCGTAGTAGACATATGTTGTCCCGGCAGGCAGGAGCCCTGGAGCGAAGGTGGCGACCAGCGAATAGCCGTAGGCGGCCGAGGTGCCGACGGCGACCAGGCTGTTCATGTCGGGGGTGAGGCGGGCAAGCGCAGGCAGGCCCTTGCGGAAAAAGCGCAAGCCGGGGCCGAAGAGGACTGCCGAGGTCAGGGCGAACTGCAAATACCAACTGTTCTGCATCCCGATCGTGTTCATTACGGCCATGTGGACCGACATGAACAGGTGCGACCCCATTTCCAGAACGAAGACCGGTAACGAAAGGGCGGCAGCGATTACAACATCTCGCTTCAGCAACGCTTCTTCTGCGGCCTTTTTCGCTGTCGCGCCATCATGCGCAGCCATAGCTGGGGCTGCGGGGCGGGCGTCATATCCCGCGTCTGCTACCGCTCGGGTCAGCGCCGCCACATCGGCCGATCCTCGCACTGTTGCCCGCTCGGTAGCCAGATTGACGGTGGCAGACGCTACCCCCGGCACTGATGCCAACGCCCGTTCGACCCTCGCCACGCAAGAGGCACAGGTCATGCCTTCGATAGCGAGATCGATGGGCTTTGCTGGCACATCGTAGCCCGCATCTTCGACGGCCTTCACCAATGCAGCGCGATCGAGCGCCACGCCCGTAACCTCGGCTCGCTCGGTTGCAAGGTTAACTGATGCTGTCGTCACCCCCGGCACAGCCTTCAGTGCCCGTTCGACATGTGCGACGCAGGACGCGCAGGTCATCCCGTCGACGTCGATCGTCATAAGATCGGTATCAATTCGAGACGATTGCTTTGCGAGCATGTTCATCACGGAATTCCTTTCAGGGATGCCTCCGCCGTATGAGATACGGCTTCCCATAATGGTAAGGTCAAGGGGCAACCTGAGATTCGTCATCACGGCTTTGTGGGCTTGACCTTACAACCGTGGGAACCCCTATCTGGTGGTGCATGAGGCAAAACCCCGAAGGAGGCACTCATGCAGTTCCATATCGAGAACATGACCTGCGGCGGTTGCGCCCGCAGTGTGACGAAGGCGATCCAGTCGGTGGATCCGGCCGCCGACGTCAAGGCGGACCCGAGCACGCACAAGGTCGAAGTCACGTCCGCAGTTGCGCGTGATCGGCTGGTCGCGGCCCTGACCGAGGTCGGCTACGCCCCGGCCTGAAGCATCCAAAACATTACAGGACACCCGAAAATGAAAAAACGCACAGTCGTGCTCTCCGCAGCAGCCATTGCCCTTGTTGGCGGCCTTGCCATAGCCCAGACCATGGAAGGGATGGACCATTCCAAAATGGGCGGAATGGGAGACATGGGCATGATGAGCCACACGTCGCTGATCCCGCCGGAACTCGCCGACAATCCGTCTGCACAGGCCTATGCCGCCGCCATGGACAAGATGATGGCTGACATGATGGTCCCCTATACGGGTGATGCCGACGTCGACTTTGTGCGAGGCATGATCCCGCACCACGAAGCCGCAGTCGCCATGGCGCAGATCCAGCTGGAACATGGAACCGACCCTGAAATCCGCAAGCTCGCGGAAGAGGTGATCGCGGCTCAGGAAGCCGAGATTGCCGAGATGAAGGCCTGGCTCGCCGCACGCGGCCTGTAAGGCTCTTCAGTGGCGTGCGGGGTGGCTTGCTCCCGGCCATCCCGCCGCCCGACTGGCAGGGGCACTTGATCCACCCTGGCAACGTGAAAGGAGCGCAGCTATGTCGGATGCACACCGGAACAAGCATCATCAGCATGGACATGGGATCGCAGCGGGCTCTGGGCCCGCCGACGTTCAGTCGGGCGCTTCGGCAGCCACTGATGAGAGACCTGCAACTGCACATGCAGGACACCATGCCGGGCATGGCGACATGGTCGCCGACTATCAGCGCAGGTTCTGGGTCTCGCTGGTACTCACGATCCCTGTTCTGATCCTTTCGCCCATGGTGCGCGACTTTGCGGGGCAGGGGATGACGCCGCTGTTTACCGCCGAGGAGTGGGTCGCACTTGCCCTGTCCTCCATCATCTACTTCTGGGGCGGTTGGCCTTTCCTGACTGGCGCGCTTCCGGAGATCCGGACGGGCCGTCCTGGGATGATGACGCTGGTCGCACTGGCGATCTCGACCGCGTACTTCTATTCCGCCGCCGTCACGCTGGGCCTGCCTGGTGGTGAGCCGTTCTATTGGGAACTGGCCACGCTGGTGACCATCATGCTGCTGGGTCACTGGCTGGAAATGCGGTCGGTTCTCGGTGCATCGCGGGCGCTGGAGGAACTGGTGCGCCTCTTGCCCGACAACGCGCTGCGGGTGACGGCCGATGGCGGCACCGAGGAGGTGGCGGTGGCGGCGCTGATCGCCGGCGACCGGGTGGTGATCCGCCCGGGCGCGAAGGTGCCAGTGGACGGCGTGATCACCGACGGCGTCTCGTCGTTTAATGAGGCGATGCTGACGGGCGAGTCGAAGCCCGTGACGCGCACGGCCGGCGAGACCGTTATCGGCGGGGCGGTCAACGGCGAGGGCGCGGTCACCATCGAGGTCAAGGCAACTGGGGAGGCGACCTACCTTTCGCAGGTCATCGCCATGGTAAAGGCCGCGCAGAACAGCCGGTCGCGCACCCAGGACCTTGCCACCCGCGCGGCCACAGTTCTGACCTGGGTGGCCATCACCGTCGGCCTGGGTTCGTTCGTCTGGTGGATCTGGGCGGGCGAAAGCGTCACCTTCGCACTGGAGCGGATGGTGACGGTGATGGTCATTGCCTGCCCCCACGCGCTTGGCCTTGCCGTGCCGCTGGTGGTGGCAGTCTCGACGTCGCTGGCGGCCAAAAACGGCCTCCTGATCCGCGACCGCGCAGCCTTTGAGCGCGCGCGCGACCTGAACGCTGTGGTGTTCGACAAGACAGGTACACTGACCGAGGGGCGGTTCGGGGTCAGCGATATCGTCATGCTCGACGGTGGCGATGCAGCAGTGGCGCTGCGCATGGCAGCTTCGGTCGAAAGCCAGTCGCAGCACCCGATCGCGCAAGGCATCGTGGCCGATGCCAAGGCCAGGGGGATCGACTTTCCCGCCCCGGAGGGGCTGCACAGCATTACTGGCGCCGGCGTCACCGCTCGGGTGGACGGAGAGGACGTGGCCATCGTCAGCCCCGGCCACCTGCGTCGGCAGAACACCCCTGTGACAGATCCGCGCCTTGCGGCACTGGAGGAGGCGGGCAAGACAGTTGTTGTCCTTGTGAGGGGCGGCAAGCCGCAAGCACTCTTCGCGTTGGCCGACATCGTGCGGTCGGAATCTCGCGATGTTGTGGCGCGCCTCAAAGCCAGGGGTGTGCAGTCGATCATGATGACGGGTGATGCGGAAGGCGTAGCCCGGTCGGTCGCAACCGAGCTGGGGCTGGACGAATACTTCGCTCAGGTCCTGCCCGATCAGAAGGCGGCCCGGGTCAAGGAATTGCGTGCCCGGGGACTGAAGGTTGCTATGGTCGGTGACGGTGTCAACGACGCCCCGGCGCTGGTCGAGGCCGATCTTGGCATCGCCATCGGCGCGGGCACGGATGTGGCGGTAGAATCAGCCGATGTCGTACTCGTCCGCTCCGACCCGCGTGATGTCGAGGCCATTCTCGGCCTGTCGCGGGCCACCTACAACAAGATGGTGCAGAACCTGATCTGGGCCACCGGATACAACGCCTTTGCCATCCCGATGGCGGCGGGGATCACCTTCGGCACCGGGTTCATGATGACCCCGGCCATCGGTGCTGTGTTCATGTCAGCCTCGACCATCATCGTCGCGATCAACGCCCAGCTTCTGCGCCGCTACCAGGGCTGACGCACCTATCCCATGCCATGAAGCCCATGCAGGCTGCCTGTCATTAGAACTGGAAGCAGGACGGGTGCGGCGACGACAAGGACCAGCAGACGCTCCCGCCATCGCGCCAGCCGCCAACACAGGATGGCGGTCAATGTCACGACCAAGGCGACCTCGAACAATCCGAAAACATTGCCGTAGAACCGCGCGTCCCAATAACTGACCGGACTGCGGAACACCCAGTCCGAGACGGGCCAGAATTGGCGGCGGGCGTCATCGTGATGGGTCAGGAAATCCGCAAGGGCATGCAGGAGACCGGCACCCGCAAAGGCGCGCAGGATGATCTGTCTGCGCCAGACAGCCAACCCGAGCAGCCCTCCCCAGATAAAGAAGCTGTGGTCAATCGCAAAGACCGACTGCCAGGTCTCCGAGAAGAAAAGCGTGCTGAAGACCTCATGTTCTGGCACGCCAACAACCCGGATCGCCCAGAGCACCATCGCAAACATCGGCAGGTCCGGGGCCAATCCTCCTGCGAGCGCTGCGACCAGTATTGACGGAACCAGAGGCCGCGGGAAGACAGCAGCCCCGATCAGCATGTGCGACGGCGTGTTCATTGCTTCAGCAGACCGGATCCGGCATGGATGATTCGTCCTCTGCAATCCGGCGCAGCAGCGCATAGGGGAGCGCGCCGTTCAGGACGGTCCGTCCCACCACCAAGCCTGGAGTGCCGACAAATCCGAAAATGTCGGCAAGTGCCCGCGTCCGGTCGAGGTCTGCCTGCACTGCCGGGGATGACATGTCGCGGGCCAGCCGGTCGACGTCGAGACCGACGTCGGCCGCCACGCGCAGAACTGAGGCCTCCTCGGCTACGATCGGTGTTCGCATGAAGCGGCGGCGAAGCTCCTGCTGCTTGCCTTGCCGTGCAGCCGCGACCGAAGCGCGCGCGGCAAGCTCGGAGGGCGGTCCGAAGATGGGGAGTTCATGCTGGACCAGCCGGAAGGAAACGGGAAATTCGGTCAGTAATGTGTCGAGGTCCTGCTCCAGTGCCCGGCAGTAGGGGCAGCGGAACTCGCTGAAATAGGCAATCGGCACGACTCCCGGCGTACCGTCGGTGCCAAAGAGGGCAGGGCAAGGGTCGACACGCACAACGTCAGCACGCGCGCGGCGCTGGTCTGCATCTTCTGACGGCGGATCAAGGCCAACGAATGCCGGCGTTGCTCCGGACGTTTGGCCATCCCCTTCAAGGCGGCGAAATGGCGGCAAATCCGCAATGTCGGCATAGCGAGGCCCGCGGCCCGGGAGCCGGTCCCAGGGAAGGGCTCGCAGACCATAGATCAGGGCAACGATCCCGCCGAAGACGAGAAGGTCGCGGCGTTTCACGGTCACACCACGGTCACCGGCGTTCCAACCGGCACCTGTTCGTAGAGCTGAATCACATGCTCGTTCAACATCCGGATGCAACCGTTCGACACGGACTGGCCGATTGACCATGGCTCGGTCGTGCCATGGATGCGGTAGTAGGTATCCCGCCCTTCCCGGTAGAGGTAGAGCGCCCGCGCCCCGAGCGGGTTGTTCGGCCCGCCGGGGACGCCGTCGGCGAACTGGGCATAGCGGTCAGGATTGCGGCGGATCATGTCGTTCGTCGGTCGCCAGGACGGCCATTCGGCCTTGCGCTCGATGATCGCGGACCCCCTGAAGGCAAGCCCGGCCTTGCCGACACCGACTCCGTAACGGATCGCACGTTCGGTATCGAAGACATGGTAGAGAAAGAAGCTTCGCGGGAACACGAGGATCTGTCCGGGCGCGTGCTGCTCGCGGACGCGCACCTCGCGGGGCTGGAATTCGTCGGCCAGCACGAATGGCTCTGCGGTATGCGCCCGCAGGATGGTGGGCGAGGTCAGCGCCGCCATTGCGGCCCCGCCAATGAATAAGCGTCGGGAAATCATGCTGTCTCCTGAGAGGAACGAGAAGGACCGGGTTCGTTCAGGAGAAGTGTCGCGGCGGCGGAGTGTGGGGGGCCAAACTGCGGCTGGAGCCCATGACCGGCGTGATCTCGAAATGCGACGATCCGGCCACCGACATCAGAGTGACGAGCACTGGCTCGCCGGGAAAAACGAGCTGACATGTCCCGTGTCCTGATCCCTCGCCGCAGAGAGCGTCCGGTAGCAGGGGTTGGGCGTGAAGTGCGTCAGCATGCGCTCCGTGCGGCGATCGTTCTAAATGCGCCTGTCCGAAGAGGGTGGCGAGCAGGAGGAAACTGCAAAGGAGGGCCATCATCAACCGCATGGCTGAAGCATAGCCCCAGTCACCTAAATGCCGACTGATCACATCGAGGTGAGGCGCAAAATTCCTTCCAGGATTGGCGAAAACGCAACGCATTCACCTGTTTGTGACCCGGCCGCGATGCAAAGCCGTTTGACCTTCCCACGTTGGAAGGAAGCAAACCTTGCCCAAAAAGGAGCAGAACATGCGATTCACTCGACGGCTTTTTGTTGCCGGAGCACTTGCCGCGCCTTTCGTGACCGGTCGCGCCGCCAGCGCGTCGGAAGACACGCCTGGCCCGGTCCGTAACAACATCTCGGCTTTTCGCACCCACGAGTGGCAGGATCACTTCGATGCTCTGGGCGTCGGGATCATCATCTCCGACACGACAGCCAAGGTCCTCCAGCACTGGACGAGCGACGGTCAAATGTACCTCTACCCGACCTCGGTCCCGCTGTCGGACGAGCTGACCCGCCGGGGCTATACCGAGGTCGTCGAGAAACGGGTGAACCCGAGTTGGGCCCCGACACCGTCGATGCGGGAAAGGAACCCGGAATGGCCGGCCTTCGTGCCTGGCGGCGACCCGACCAACCCGCTCGGCACCCGCGCCCTTTACCTGTCGTGGCAATACTACCGCATCCATGGTACACACGACACGCGCAAGATCGGTCGCCGCTCGTCGAACGGCTGCATCGGGCTCTACAACGAACATATCGAGGAAGTTTTCGACCGGACGCCGGTCGGGACGCAAGTGAAGCTGATCTAGCAAGATGAAACCTTCGTCGACCTCACCGAACCCACTCAAGAACCTGTTTTCGCGCGGGTCGTTTCGGTTCGTGTCGATGTGGCTTCTGTCCGTGGTGCTGACGCTTGGCTTGGTCCTCGGACAGACCGCAGAGGCGGGCCCGGTCGAGGATCATCATCCCGGCACGTCGGTCGAGATCGCGGGCAACGCCGGGCAAGAGACCGCGCCGGCACCTGCTTGCCACCCGGGCCTCGCCTGTTCTGTTTTCGTGCTGCCCGATGGGCCGGTCACAGCACTGTCGTTGTCAATCGTGATCACTCTGCGACCGGACCTGACACAGTCGCAACGCCGCTTTGGCGGCCCGTCCGTCACCCTGCCTCCCCCCCGAACCCGGATCTGACAGTCAGGCCGGACGTGCGTCTGACGGTTCGATAGGCTCTCCGCAGCTCTGTCGACAGTTCAATCTCTGTCAGCCTGACACCAGACAGTTGTGCAAGCCGCGCGACCCGCCGGAGGCGGGACGCGGGATCGGTCAACAACAAGAAACCAAGGGCAGTCAGGCAGATGAAACCACAATGGACAGGCGCTTTGGCGCTTGCCGCTTCTGCAGTTGCGGCAGTGGCGCTGGCACATAACGGGGCGACGGGTGTCGTCCTGGAACGGATGAACGGGATGACGGCGATGCGGGACACGGTGGCGGAGCTGGCGCCGATGATGCAGGGCACGGCTCCCTACGACACATTCATCGTGTCAGAGGGTGCGAGTGTCATCGCTGGTCACGCGGGCGAGACGATGCTGTCGCTGTTCCCGGAAGGCAGCCTCGAAGGGGTGACCTATGCCAGGCCGGAGATCTGGTCCGACTGGCAGGACTTCGCAGCGCTTGCAGGAGAATTGAAGACCTACGCCGACGCTCTCGCCGTGGCGGCTCCGAACGGGCTGGAAAAGGCGCTTCCGCCCGCCGACGATATGGCCGGGATGGATCATTCGGCAATGACGATGACCCCGGCTCCGGAAGTCAAGGAGGGTTTCACAGTAGCGGAGCTGATGGGCTACGGCGAAAGAACCCAAGAGCTCCAGGTCGCGCGCGGCACATCGGACCCGGCGACGCTGGCGTTCGATCTGACGACGTTGGCCGCTGACGACCTCTTCACCCGGATCAGCGCCACCTGTTCGTCCTGCCATTCGCAGTACCGTGCGGGCCGGAACTGACCATGCGGGGTTTGATCCGCGCTTCCGTCATTTTCCCGGCCGTGGCGGCGAGCCTCGGGGCCGGTGTCCTGGCGCTATGGCCCATCGGCGCGCCAGAGCCCGCCGCATTCCCGCCGGGGGATGCGGAACGCGGCGCCTATTTGGCCCGCGCCAGCGGTTGCGTGTCCTGTCACACCAACGCGACCGCCAAGGGGCTGGCGCTCGCTGGAGGTGCCCCGCTCGACACACCCTTTGGCACTTTCGTGCCCCCGAACATCACCCCGCACACCACTGCGGGGATCGGTGCATGGACCATTCAGGATTTCGCCAAGGCTGTTCGCCAGGGAGTCTCTCCGGAGGGTGACCCCTACTATCCGGTCTTCACCTATTCGTTCTACGCAGGCTTCACCGATCAAGAGATCGCCGACCTGTGGGAAGCATTCCGCACCGTTCCGCCGGTTGCGGATGCTGCCCCGACGCATGATGTCGGGTTTCCGTTCAATTTCCGCTCGGGCCTGAAGCTCTGGCCCGCCGCCTACCTCGACGCGCCGAAGACGGATGCGCTGATGGGCACATCATCGCCATGGAACCGCGGGCGTTTGCTGGTCGAAGGGGCGGCGCATTGCGCGGCCTGTCATACCGGCCGAACGCTTGCGGGCGGCTTGGACGACTCCGCCCGGTTCGCCGGAAATGACAGCCTTCCCGGCGGCAGCAAGGCACCGTCGATCCTGACAGCCGATCTCCTCGAACGCGGTTGGACGGTCGCAAATATGGCCTATGCCCTGCAGACGGGCCTGCTGCCCAACGGGGATGTTTTTGGCGGCAGCATGGCCGAGGTCGTGGCCGAGGGCACCTCGTACCTGACCGACGCCGACCGCGAAGCCATCGCGACCTACCTGCTCGATCCCGCCGGCAGCGGGGACATTCCGGAACCCGCTGCTCCTGTCACGGAGACCCCGATGGCGGGAATGGACCACTCGCAAATGGAGATGGGCAATGAGAACTAGAGTGCTCGCAGTGGCGCTTGCTCTGGGCGTCTTTGCCCTTGTGGCCGCGTTCATCTGGGCGACGGTGCGCACGCTCGATCCGCGAGACACCGTTGCGGATCGGGACGTGCCGACGGCCGAAGTGTCGGAAGTCCTTCCGGATGGTCGGATCGACGTCCAGGTCTATGCGCTCGGAAACCGGGATGTCCGCCTCGAGATCCAGTTCACACCGGATGCCGATGCCATCGAATCTGCTGCCATGAGGCCGGACGTGAACTTCGCGATGTTGGAGATGCATATGGACGGCTTTGATCCGCCGCTTCAGTTAGTCGAGGCCGGGGTCTGGCGAGCAAATCTCAAGTTGCCAATGGCTGGACGTTGGGTGGTCAGTGTTGGCTTTGGCGAGGATCGTGCAGAGGTTGAATTTGATGCAAAGTGACGGACCGACACAACAAGCAAGGTACGGTGACACCCTTCACCGGGGCATTCGCGGCATCGCTTTCGGCATCGCGCTGTTCGCCGTTCTCGGGACGGTGACCGCGGTCTGGGCGAACCCCGTCTTTGTCCGCATGACCCCGGTTGGCCCGTGGGAGTTCGGGGCCACCGTCCTGACGGCACTCTTGGCTGGAGTGACAGTGGCGCTCTGGGTTCCCCGATGCAGACTGGGGACGTCCGGGGCAGGCGGTCTTGCGAGTTTCCTCGGCATCGCCTGTCCGACCTGCAACAAGGTCCTGATGCTGATCTTCGGTGGTCCGGCGCTGCTCGCCTGGTTCGATCCGGTCCGACCTTGGCTCGCGGCAGCCGGGGCCATCGTCATGGGCTTTGCTGCCTTTCGCACCTGGCAGGCATTTCGCGAGTCCCGATCTGACCTTCAGATTGTCGGCGGCGTTGAAACTCACTTGACGGGAGGCCCGCAGTGACAGCGTCAACTGGTTTGCGATCATTGATGCGCGGGCTGGCCCGGAAGGCGCCGGTTCGGCACGTGCTTTTGGCTCTCCTTGCGACGGGGCTTGTGCTGGGCTTTGCGGCGGTTCACGCGCAGTTCAGCCCGATGCACCGCTGGAACCGCGCCTTCGGGGATGCCTCGCTTGTGCTGATCTCGCTGTCGATGGGGTTGGGGCCGCTGACACGCTTCCTGCGCGCGGCGGTACCGCTGCTGCCGTTCCGCCGCGAGATGGGTATCCAAGGCTGCCTCTTGGCCGTCGTCCATGCGGCGATAGTCCTTGTCGGTTGGGTCGAATGGGATCTGATGCGGCTGTTCGGGTTCGAATGGCACCCCGAACTTCTGGCCTATGTCATGTTCCAGCATGGTTTCGGGCTTGCCAACGCCATCGGGATCGCGGCCCTCGTCCTTGCGGTTCTGCTTGCCGCTACGTCGAGCGATTTCGCGATGCGGCGTCTGGGGCTGTCCGGCTGGAAGTTCCTGCAGATGGGCGTCCTGCCGATGTGGTGGCTGACCGTCGCCCACGTCGCCTACTTCCTCTTCATGCATTTCCTGAGCTTCCATCGGGCGACGCCACCGCCGAACCCGCTTCAGCCCTGGTTCGTCGGACTTGTGGTTCTGGTCCTTGGTCTGCGCGCTGCGGCCTACGTGAAGACCATCCGCGCCAAGGCCCTGTCCGAACTGCCGGGAGAGGAGGCAAGCCGTGCGTCGATCTGAACGCGATCTCGCGCACGCGGCAAAGAAGACGACCCGGCGGTCCCTCCTGCTGGGTGGGGCGATGTCCTCGGTGGTCGGTGTTCTGGGCTTCCGGATGTGGCAACTGGGCGTCCGCGATGCTGAACAGTACTACCTTCTGGCCGAAGAAAACCGGATCAGCCTGCGGCTGGTACGTCCCGACAGGGGTCGCATCTTTGACAGTGCTGGAAAGATCATTGCGGATAACGAACAGGCCTACCGCATCACGCTCGTGCGGGAGGAAGCACGGGATGTCGAAGATGTCCTCGAGAAGCTGCGTCTACTGCTTGGTTTAGACGAGGAGACACTGACCAAGGTCCGCGAGCAGACGGCGCGCGTGCGGGCATTCGTTCCGATTACGGTAAAGGACCGGGTCACCTGGGACGAGCTTTCCATCGTGGCCTTGAACTCTCCCGTGCTTCCCGGTGTTCACCCCGAGATGGTCCTGTCCCGCGTCTATCCGTTTGGGCCGGATTTCGCCCATCAGGTCGGCTATGTGGGACCGGTTAGCGACAGCGATCTGGAAAACGAGGCTGCCGACAATGAGCCGCTGCTCCGCCTTCCCGATTTTGAAGTCGGGAAGACTGGGGTCGAACGCAGCCACGAGAGCGCCCTGCGCGGACTGCCGGGAACCCAGCGGGTTGAGGTCAATGTCTCCGGCCGCACGATGCGCGAGCTGGCGCTTGACCCTGCCACTCCGGGCCCGGACATGCAGGTCACCCTCGACCACCATCTGCAGAACTTCATGCGGGTCCGGCTGGAAGGGCAAAGTGCCGCTGCGATCGTGATGGACGTGACGAACGGCGATTTGCTTGGCTGCACCTCTGCGCCCTCCTTCGATCCGAACCTCTTCGTCCGCGGGATTTCCAGCCGCGACTACGGCGCGCTCCGTGATAGTGAGTTCCGCCCGCTTGCCGACAAGACGGTGCAGGGGGCCTATCCGCCAGGATCGACGATCAAGATGTCGAATGCATTGGCCGCGCTGGAAACCGGGCTGATGGACCCCGAAGAGACTGTCGCCTGCAATGGCTATGTAGAGATCTCCGGCCGAAGGTTCCACTGCTGGAAGCGCGGCGGTCATGGCCGGGTGAACATGGTCGGCGCCCTGCGAGAGTCCTGCGACGTCTATTTTTATGAGGTCGCTCAACGTATCGGCATCGATGGCATCTTCGCGATGAATGACCGGCTTGGACTGGGTCAGAAGTACGATCTGCCGCTGTCCGGAATGGCGCATGGCAACAACCCGTCCCGCGCTTGGAAGCAGGAACGTTACGCAGAGGACTGGCTGATCGGTGACACCATCAATGCCTCGATTGGCCAAGGCTTCACGCTCACCTCGCCGATCCAACTTGCAACCATGACTGCACGACTGGCATCGGGGACCGCCATGCTTCCCCGGCTGGTGCGGCCGCTTGCCGGGCCGGACCAGGTAATGGTTGCTCCCGCACCGCTTGGTCTCTCTGCCGAAGCACTGGCCATCGTGCAACAGGGCATGTTCGAGGTCTCAAACCATGAGCGCGGGACGGCCTATTCCTCGCGGATCGCCGATCCGACATTGGCGATGGCCGGCAAGACGGGAACGAGCCAGGTCTTCTCGATCACCGCTGCCGAGCGGTCGGCAGGCGTCCGCTCGCAGGACGAGCTGCCGTGGAACCGGCGCGATCACGCGCTGTTCGTGGCCTTTGCACCCTTTGACGCGCCCCGCTTTGCTGTCACGGTCGTGGTGGAACACGGCGGCGGCGGGTCAACGGCAGCGGCGCCAATTGCGCGCGACATCATGCTGTTTGCGCAGCATGGCGGCCTGCCGCCTGAGGACGCCTATCCGACATCGCAGAGGGCGCGCATACGGGAGGACCTGGCCCTGCTGTCCGAACGCATCCTGCCGCCGGACGGCACGACCGCCACGGTGAGCCGGACATGATGCACCGTCTCAGAAGAGCATTGTGCCGAAGCGTTCCTGGGGCTGTCATGGCCGCAGTCACCCTCGTTCTTCCGTTGGTTCCAGCCCAAGCGTTCTTTCACGACACGCCGGACATCGAAGACGGGCGAGTCATTTACGCGGCCAAGTGCGCCTCCTGTCACGGTGCCAACCTGGAAGGGCAGCCGGACTGGCAGTCGGCGAAGGAGGATGGCACCTATCCCGCGCCGCCCCACGACGAGACCGGCCACACCTGGCACCACGGGGATGCGATGTTGCGGGACTACATCCGTCGCGGCGGACAAGCGGTGCTGGACGATATGGGGGTCGACTTCACCTCCGGCATGCCCGGGTTTGGCGGTGAGCTGACCGAGGACGACATCGAGGCCGTCCTCGCTTATATCCGGTCGACCTGGCCCGACCGCATTCGTGCCGCACAGGCTGAACGCAGCCAGATGGAAGCAGGTTCGCCTTGAAGCCGCAAGTAAGGCCACCGACCTCCCAATTCCCGCTTGCCTCTCCAGGGACTAGAGGGTGCAGACCGCCTGAAACTCAAAATCTTCATCCGTCACACAAGGCTCTTCCCATGCGCGTCACGTCAATCCTGTTTGCTATCACGCTCGTTTTCGCTCCCGGCCTCACCCTGGCGCAGGAGATTACGGAAGATCGGATCAAGGAACTGGTCGCCGAAACCTTGCGCGAGAACCCGGAGCTTGTGCTCGAGGCTCTCCAGACGCTGGAGGCGCGCCAGGCAGAGGCCCAAGCTGCCGCCGTTGCCGCGACCCTGGCCGACGAGCGCGCCCTGCTGGAGCGCGACCCCAACGCTCCGGTCCTCGGCAACCCGGAAGGCGACGTGACGGTGGTGGAGTTCTTCGATTACAACTGTCCCTATTGCAAACGCGCGATGCCTGAAATCGACGCCCTGCTGGCCGAGGACGGAAACATCCGTCTTGTTCTGAGGGAATGGCCAATCCTTAGCGAAGGATCAGCGATCGCGGCGCGGGCCGCTTTGGCTGCACGGAAGCAGAACAAGTATGCTGAACTGCACAATGCGCTGATGGGTGCACGGGCGAAGTTGGACGAGCAGTCGGTGCTGCGGATCGCGGGCGAGGTCGGACTCGATGTCGAGCAGCTCAAGGTCGACATGCAATCGCCCGAAGTCGAGGAACATATCGCCACGTCGCTACGTCTGGCCGAGGCTCTCGGCTTCAACGGCACACCGTCATTCGTGGTGGGTGATCAACTGATTCCAGGCTTTGTCGAGAAGGCTCAGCTTGCCGAGGTGGTGGCCGCCGCGCGGGCCGCCGAATGAGTATCCGTCTTATGCGTCTCTTCGGTTTCCGACTTCAGCGGCCTTTCACGATCACTGAGACGGTCTTGGGCCGGATCAGGCATTCCGTCGTGGCAGCCACTTTGTGGATCGCCTTGACAGGGATTGCTTCGGCGCATTCATTCACCGTCGGCCCTCTGGTCGTCGGCGAGGACGTTGACGCAAGTCTGGCAGAAGCGGTGCGCGGTTTCCTCCTAGCGGCCGACGAACGGGACGGGCCCGCCAACGAAACATCGGACGGACATCTCGGTGGGGTTGATGTGCAACTGCTGCCGCTGCCACGAGATGCGGCGGGGCTGGTCGAAGGACTGTTCGGTACGCCCGACGAGCCGACCGATGTCGTCATTGTCATTGGCGCCGAACCCGCGGCCAGCGACGCCGCGCGCGCGTATGCCTCGGCAAGCACGGTCTTGCGGCAGTTCGTACTGCCGGATGGGTGGGACAGCGCAGACGGAACCGATGGTTTTGTGTCGCGTTACCGGCTCGCCTATGGCGCAGCGCCCGGCGTAATGGCGGGGACGGCCTATCATTCGGCTCGCAGGCTCGACGCCGCAGTCAGACCGTTGGACGGTGTGGTACCCAAGGAAGCACTGCTAAACGCCTGGAGGTCAACCGAATCCGGTCTGTCCTGGTGACCCGGGAACCAATGGCGCAAGGCGTCATTGGTTCTGGGCAGTCCTTGCACGACTGAACGGGATCAGGCTGCAGGGTAGCTCGTGAAGACGCTACTGCTGCCGTCCAACCCGACAAGGATGACGTCATAGGCTTCGCGCTCGGTCTCGGGTCCCATGCCGGGTGACCCGTAGGGCATGCCAGGCACGGAGAGACCGACGGCGACGGGTCGTTCAGCCAAAAGACGGCGGATGTCGGCGGCGGGAACGTGCCCCTCGACAGTATAGTCGCCGATGGTGGCGGTGTGGCAGGACGCGAGGTCTTCCGGAATGCCACGCTCGCGCTTGAACGCCGCAAGCTCTTCGATGCTGCGTTCCTCGAAGGATACCCGAAAGCCGCTGTCGCGCAGATGTCCGATCCACCCGTTGCAGCAGGGGCAGCCGGGGTCCTTGACGACGTGGATGGCTTCGTCGCCCTCGGCAAGTGCTGGGGTAGCCGCAATGGCGGCCAGCCAAGGAACGGCGGCGAGAACCTTGCGCCGGGACAGTGTCATGATGTCGGCCTTTCGTTGGAACTTTACGGGAAACATAGCTGCAAGTGCGGGGATCGGCGAGCAAAGTCTGATGAACCCGGCGACAGATCACCGAAATGCTACTCCAGCCTTGGGTCCCCGGCTTGAACCAGCAGAACCCCGTGGTTCTCGTCGGCGTCGTCGTCGGTGATCGTCCGTGTGGAGACGCCCGGCAACTCGGCAAACCCCTCCATCATCCGTTTCGGAAACCAGGTCATCGGCAGGCTTTCAAATCCGGGCACCCCTTCCAGCACCCGCGACAGCGCGATGGTGCAGTTTGCTTTCGGCACCGCGCCATAGGCCATTGCCCGCTGCATAATCAGTTCCGCAACCTCGGGCGATACCTCGACCGTCTGTTCAACCACGTCGTATGTCTCGCGGGCGTGGTAGTCGATGTAAAAATCCACCATCTTCGGGGTGACCCCGAAGTGCACGTCGTTGCGCTCGGGCAGCCGGGGATGCCGCCAGGTGCCAGCCGGATCGAACAGCACGCGCTGCGATCCGTTGATGAGCAGGCCCGCATGCGCTCCCGCTCCGCTGCGTGTCGAGAGGACCGTGAAGAGCGTGACCGAGGTCGGGCCGGGATGCTCGTAGCGGGCGGCGGCCACGGCCTCCTCGGGTGCCCAGATCGGTTCGGCACCGCAGGATGCCAGGCCAAGGATTGCCGCCATGGCGAACAGAAGTTTCCACATCGATTCACTGTCCCGCGTTTTGCGCAGGTTCTGCGCAATCGCGACGGATTCCAGTAAACTCTGCGATAGTGGGGCAGGGAATTCGGAAACTCGGCTTTGATGCCGCAGCTTTAGAAATCGGGGGGCCGATCAGGGACACCAAACTGTCAGGTGACGGAAGCGGGCCATCCTGATAGATGTCTCAGATATGGCGCTTCTCACGTTTCGCATGCATGTCCTGATCCTCGCCGCCTACGTCCTGGCGGCAATCCTTCCCGTATTGGCTCTGGGCGAACGGCAGCAAGCTCAGGCAGACCATGCGCAGATGATGGCGATGGCCGGCCACCTGGCGCACATGCCCGCGACTGACGGCCCGAAGGACCTGACGCAGCAGCTGATCTGTCAGCAGCACTGCCTGCTCGCGGCAGCGACCTTTCCTGCGCCGGACCGGGTTGCGGAAACTCTCGCGCGGTCCTCCGTTGTGGAGGCTGGCGTCGACATCCTTGCCGCCTCGCTGGCCAATCCGCTCCCGGGGCCGCCTCCCAAGATCGCCGTGATCTGAGCCTGCGGTTCCGGCCTTCGCCGGGGACCGTTTGTCCAATTCACGACGCGATACAGGAGAATTCGCATGTCGCCCTTTTCTCGCCGCGGCTTTCTGGCCGCTTCTGCGGCCACGGCCGCTTCACTGATGCTTCCCGCGCGGGTCCGGGCCCAGTCCGGTCGTTTGTCGCTGACCGCCACCACCCGCACCATCGACGTGCGGGGGAGAGCCGCAACCGTCTGGGGGCTTCTGGACGGCGCTGGCCGGTCCGGCCTTGTCCTCGATCCGGGCCAGGCTTTCGCGGTCGATCTGACAAACACACTGGCCGAGCCGACGATCATTCACTGGCACGGGCAGATTCCGCCCAATGCGCAGGACGGCGTGCCCGACCTGCCGATGCCGGTCCTCCAAGCCGGCGAAAACCGCGCCTACGATTTCGCCGCGCGACCGGGTACGCACTGGATGCACGCGCACATCCCGACGCATGAGATGATGCTGCTTGCAGCACCTCTGGTGGTGCGTCGGCCCGAGGACATTGCTGCCGACCGGCAGGAGGTGACGCTGTTCCTGCACGACTTCGCGTTCAAGCCACCTGCCGAGGTGCTGGCCGAGATCACCGGCGGCGCGTCGATGGCCGGGATGGATCATGGCCAGATGGGGCAGGGCGGCATGGACCATTCCGGAATGGACATGGGTGCCATGGGTCAGGGGGACATGATGGCGATGCCGGGGATGGATGGCATGGCGATGGACCTGAACGACTACAACTTCGACGCCTATCTTGCCAATGATCGCACGCTGGACGACCCCGAAGTGGTTCAGGTCGACAAAGGTGGGCGCATCCTTGTCCGCGTCATCAACGCTGCGGCCGCCACCGTGTTTTGGATCGACACTGGCGCGCTGCCGGGACGGCTGGTCGCGGTGGACGGCGAGCCGGTGCAGCCTTTGCCCGGCAGCCGCTTTGGCGTCGCAATGGGCCAGCGGCTGGATATCGAACTGGATGTGCCGGGCGAGGGCGGGGCCTTCCCGATCCTTGCCCTGCGCGAAGGTGCCAGGGAAAGGACGGGTGTCATCCTTGCCACGCCGGGCGCGGCGGTGACCAGGATCGCCGAGATGTCGGAGGCCGACCATCCGGCCTTCAGCGGCGATCTGGCGCAGGAGGGTGCTCTGCGCGCCGTCACCCCGCTGCCCGAACGCGCGCCAGCCTCGCAGCCGATGCTGATGCTGGGCGGCACCATGATGCCCTATGTCTGGACGATCAACGGCCAGACTTGGGGGTCCCATGTGCCGGTGACTGCGAAATCCGGCGACCGAGTCGAGATCATGTTCCACAACATGTCGATGATGGCGCATCCGATGCACCTGCACGGCCACGCCTTCCAGGTAGTGGGTGTCGGCATGGACCGGATCGCAGGCGCGGTGCGCGACACCGTGCATGTGCCGCCGATGGGCATGGTGACGGTCGCGGTGGACGCGGGCGAGGCGGCGCGGTGGATGCTGCATTGCCACCACATGCCGCACCTTTCGACCGGCATGATGACCGAGTTCGCGGTGTCGGCCTCGCGGCGCCATGTCGTCAGCGCATCAAGATCCTCGGACGAGGCAATCTCTTGTTCCGGCAGGGCTTCCCGGTCCGTCGGATCGACCGGCCGACCGTCAACGCGGACCTCGTAGTGCAGGTTCGGGCCGCTCACGAGGCCCGTCGCGCCAACGGCACCGATGCTGTCACCGGCCTTGACCCGGGTGCCTTCCCGAACATCCTCGGCAATCTCGGACAGATGGGCATAGCGCGTCACAACCCCGCCGCCG
>NZ_JAVAMQ010000029.1 GCF_030732095.1 Paracoccus spongiarum
CCCGAAATGCCCCCGTAGTCGGCGTTCGATCTCGTCAATCCTCATCCGGCGCCGTCACGGGTCATGCGGATCCTCCTGATTGCCAGCGCCCGCCGCACCGCCGCGCGCACCAGTCGCCACGCGGGGCGCCGGTCGGAATCGCCGCGCTCCGGTTTGCAAACGTGCGTGAGCGGAACGGGTTCCGCCGTGCCGCCCGTGCAGCCGGGGAAACGGGAAAGGCCCGGCCTTGCGGGCCGGGCCTTTCGGGTCATGTGCCTGCGCTTACGCGTCGCTGTCGCCGCCGGTGACGTCGGCGAAGGCGTCGCCGGGCGCGGTCTCCTCGACCGCCGGCGCGGCCAGCGCGGCGGCGGCCTCTGCCTCGGCGCGCCGGGCCTCGATCACCTCCATGTCACGCTCGGTCGCGATGCGCCGGACGCGGGCGGTGGCGCCGCCGGTGCCGGCGGGGATCAGCCGGCCGACGATGACGTTCTCCTTCAGCCCGACCAGCTTGTCGCGCTTGCCCTGCACGGCGGCCTCGGTCAGCACGCGGGTCGTTTCCTGGAACGAGGCGGCCGAGATGAAGCTGCGGGTCTGCAGGCTGGCCTTGGTGATGCCCAGAAGCACCGGCTCGCCCGTGGCGCGGCGGCCACCCTTGGCTTCGATCTTGGCGTTCTCTTCCTCGAACTCGTCGCGCTCGACATGCTCGCCCTTCAGCAGCGTGGTGTCGCCGCTGTCGAGGATCTCGATCTTCTGCAGCATCTGCCGCACGATCACCTCGATGTGCTTGTCGTTGATCTTCACGCCCTGCAGCCGGTAGACGTCCTGCACCTCGTCGATCAGGTAGTCGGCCAGAGCCTCGATCCCCATGATGCGCAGGATGTCGTGGGGCGCCGGGTTGCCGTCCATGATGTAGTCACCCTTCTGCACGAAGTCACCTTCCTGCACCGGGATGTGCTTGCCTTTCGGCACCATGTACTCGACCGGATCGCGACCCTCTTCGGACGGCTCGATGCTGATGCGGCGCTTGTTCTTGTAGTCCTTGCCGAACCGCACATAGCCGTCGATCTCGGCGATGATCGCGTGATCCTTGGGACGGCGCGCCTCGAACAGTTCCGCCACGCGCGGCAGACCGCCGGTGATGTCCTTGGTCCGGGCGCCTTCGCGCGGGATGCGGGCCACCACGTCGCCCGGGCGGATCTCCTGCCCGTCCTCGACCGACAAGATGGCGTCCACCGACATCGGATAGCTGACCGGGTTGCCCTGGTCGTTGCGCACCGGCTCGCCGTTCTCATCCATGATGATGATCTCGGGCTTCAGATCGTTGCCCTTGGGCGCGGAACGCCAGTCGGTCACGATCTTCTGGGTCATGCCGGTGGCATCGTCGGTCTCGTCGCGCACCGAGATGCCGGAGAGCAGGTCGACGAACTTCGCCACGCCGCCCTTTTCCGCGATGATCGGCAGGGTGTAGGGGTCCCATTCGTAAAGCTTGGCGCCGCGGATCACCCGCTCGCCTTCCTTCACGAACAGCTTGCTGCCGTAGAACAGCTTGTGGCTGGCACGCTCCTGCCCCTGCTCGTCCATGACCAGCAACTGCATGTTGCGCGACATCACGACCTGTTCGCCATTTGCGTTGGCAAGGACGCTTTCGTTGCGGAACTGCACCGTGCCCTCGTGCGAGGCGGCCTGGAACGACTGCTGGCCGCCCTGGGCGATGCCGCCGATGTGGAAGGTCCGCATCGTCAGCTGGGTGCCCGGCTCGCCGATCGACTGGGCGGCGATGATGCCGACCGCCTCGCCGATATTGACCAGCGTGCCGCGGGCCAGATCGCGGCCATAGCACAGCGCGCAGACCCCGTCCTCGGATTCGCAGGTCAGCGCCGAACGGATGCGGACCGTCTGCACGCCTGCCGCCTCGATGGCGTCGGCCTTGCGCTCGTCGATGATCTCGCCGCCGCGGACGATGATCTCGTCCTCGCCCGGCACCAGCACGTCCTCGGCCGCAGTCCGGCCCAGCACGCGCTCGGCCAGCGGGCTGATGACCTCGCCGTCATTGACGGCCGCGCTGGCGGTGATCGCCTGCTCGGTGCCGCAATCATGCTCGCGGATGATGCAGTCCTGCGCCACGTCCACCAGGCGCCGCGTCAGGTAGCCCGAGTTCGCGGTCTTCAACGCCGTATCCGACAGGCCCTTCCGGGCGCCGTGGGTCGAGTTGAAGTATTCCAGAACCGTCAGGCCCTCCTTGAAGTTCGAGATGATCGGCGTCTCGATGATCTCGCCGTTCGGCTTGGCCATCAGCCCGCGCATCCCGCCCAGCTGCTTCATCTGGTTGGTCGAACCCCGGGCGCCCGAATGGGCCATCATGTAGACCGAATTCGGCTCCATCTCGGCGCCGTTGGCGTCCTTCTTGGTGGCCGAGATGGTCGACATCATCGCCTCGGTCACGCGGTCGTTGCATTTCGACCAGGCGTCCACGACCTTGTTGTACTTCTCGCCCTGGGTGATGAGACCGTCCAGATACTGCTGTTCGAACTCCTTCACCTGCTCCTGCACCTCGTCCACGATGGTCCACTTGTTGTCGGGGATCACCATGTCGTCCTTGCCGAAGCTGATGCCGGCGCGGAACGCCTCGCGGAAGCCGAGGCCCATGATCTGGTCGCAGAAGATCACCGATTCCTTCTGGCCGCAGTAGCGGTAGACGGTGTCGATGACGACCTGCACGTCCTTCTTGCGCAGCAGGCGGTTGACCAGCTCGAACGGCGCCTTGGCGTTCATCGGCAGCAGCGCACCCAGGCGGACACGGCCCGGCGTGGTCTCGAACCGCTTGACGACCTCGATGCCGTTCTCGTCGATCTGCTTGATCCGCGCGGTGATCTTGGCGTGCAGATGCACCTCGCCGGCGGCAAGGGCGTGCTCGACCTCGTCGACATTGGCGAAGGCCATGCCCTCGCCCTTCATGCCGTCGCGCTGCATCGAGACATAGTAGAGGCCCAGCACCATGTCCTGCGACGGCACGATGATCGGCGCGCCGTTGGCCGGCGACAGCACGTTGTTCGTGGACATCATCAGCACGCGCGCTTCCAGCTGCGCCTCAAGGCTCAGCGGAACGTGGACGGCCATCTGGTCGCCGTCGAAATCGGCGTTGAAGGCAGAACAGACCAGCGGGTGCAGCTGGATCGCCTTGCCCTCGATCAGGATCGGCTCGAACGCCTGGATGCCCAGACGGTGCAGCGTGGGTGCGCGGTTCAGCAGCACCGGATGCTCGCGGATCACCTCGTCCAGGATGTCCCAGACCTCGGGGCGTTCCTTTTCGACCAGCTTCTTGGCCTGCTTGACGGTCGAGGACAGACCCTTCGCCTCGAGCCGCGAATAGATGAACGGCTTGAACAGCTCCAGGGCCATCTTCTTGGGCAGGCCGCACTGGTGCAGCTTCAGTTCGGGGCCGGTCACGATGACCGAGCGGCCCGAGAAGTCGACCCGCTTGCCCAGAAGGTTCTGGCGGAAGCGCCCCTGCTTGCCCTTCAGCATGTCCGACAGCGACTTCAGCGGGCGACGGTTGTTGCCCGTGATGACGCGGCCGCGACGGCCGTTGTCGAACAGCGCATCGACCGATTCCTGCAACATGCGCTTTTCGTTGCGCACGATGATGTCGGGCGCGCGCAGCTCGATCAGCCGCTTGAGGCGGTTGTTCCGGTTGATGACGCGACGATACAGGTCGTTCAGGTCCGAGGTGGCGAACCGGCCGCCGTCCAGCGGCACCAGCGGGCGCAGTTCCGGCGGGATGACCGGAATGACCGTCAGCACCATCCATTCGGGCCGGTTGCCCGATTCCAGGAAGGATTCGACGATCTTCAGCCGCTTGATGATCTTCTTGGGCTTCAGCTCGCCCGTCGCCTCTTTCAGGTCCTCGCGCAGCTGTTCCGCGGTCGCGGCCAGGTCGATATTGGCCAGCATCGCGCGGATCGCCTCGGCGCCGATATCAGCCTGGAAGGCGTCGGCGCCGAAATTGTCCTGCGCGTCAAGGAACTCCTCTTCGCTCAGCAACTGGCCATAGGTCAGGTCGGTCAGGCCCGGCTCGATCACAACGTAGTTTTCGAAGTAGAGGATGCGTTCCAGGTCGCGCAGCGTCATGTCCAGCATCAGGCCGATGCGCGAGGGCAGCGACTTCAGGAACCAGATATGGGCGACCGGCGCGGCCAGTTCGATATGGCCCATGCGTTCGCGGCGGACCTTTTGCAGCGTGACTTCAACGCCGCATTTCTCGCAGACGAGACCGCGATATTTCATTCGCTTGTATTTGCCGCACAGGCATTCGTAGTCCTTGATCGGACCGAAGATGCGCGCGCAGAACAGGCCGTCACGTTCCGGCTTGAACGTGCGGTAGTTGATCGTCTCGGGCTTCTTCACCTCGCCGAAGGACCAGGCAAGGATTTCCTCAGGCGAGGCCAGCGAGATCTTGATTTCGTCGAACTGCCGCGGCGGGGCCAGCGGGTTCAGGGGATTGGTGGCAAGTTCCTGGTTCATTTTCAGATCCTAATGAAGGGCACGGGGGGAACGGATGAGGGCCGAAGCCCTCATTCCTCTTCCTCCGCATCCAGGAGTTCCATGTTGAGGCCCAGACCCCGGACCTCCTTGACCAGCACGTTGAACGATTCCGGCACGCCGGCCTCGAAATTGTCCTCGCCCTTGACGATGGACTCGTAGACCTTGGTGCGGCCGGCAACATCGTCCGACTTGACGGTCAGCATTTCCTGCAGGGTGTAGGCGGCGCCATAGGCTTCCAGCGCCCAGACCTCCATCTCACCCAGACGCTGGCCACCGAACTGCGCCTTGCCGCCCAGCGGCTGCTGGGTCACGAGGCTGTAGGGCCCGGTCGAGCGGGCATGCATCTTGTCATCGACAAGGTGGTGCAGCTTGAGGACGTATTTCATCCCCACGGTGACCTTGCGGGCGAACTGTTCGCCCGTGCGGCCATCGAACACCACCGACTGCCCCGAACTGTCGAAGCCCGCGCGGGTCAGCGCGTCGTTGACGTCCACCTCCTTGGCGCCGTCGAAGACCGGCGTGGCGATCGGCACGCCCGAACGCACCGTGTCGGCATGGTCGCGCAGGGTGTCGTCGTCCATTCCCTCGAAGGTCTCGGCATACAACTCGTCGCCATAGCCGATCCGCATCGCCTCGCGCACCGGGGACATGTCGCCGCTACGGCGATAGTTCTCCAGCGCCTCGTCGATCCTGATGCCAAGACCACGGCTGGCCCAGCCCATGTGGGTTTCAAGGATCTGGCCGACATTCATCCGCGACGGCACGCCCAGGGGGTTGAGCACCAGGTCGACGGGGGTACCGTCGGCCAGGAACGGCATGTCCTCGATCGGCACGACCTTGGACACGACACCCTTGTTGCCGTGGCGACCGGCCATCTTGTCGCCGGCCTGCAGCTTGCGCTTCACCGCGACGAAGACCTTGACCATCTTCATCACGCCCGGCGGCAGGTCGTCGCCCTGGCGGACCTTTTCTACCTTGTCGTCAAAGCGATGCTCCAGAGCCTTCTTCTGGCTGTCGTATTGCTGGTTCAGCGCCTCGACCTCCTTGGCGAGGTCCTCTTCGCCGATGGCCAGCTGCCACCACTGGCCACGGCTCAGCGTGGCCAGCAGATCGTCGGTGATCTCGCTGTTGGGCCGAACGCCCTTCGGACCCTTCACCGCGACCTTGCCGAGGATCAGCGATTTCAGGCGCGCATAGATGTTGCGGTCCAGGATCGCCTGTTCGTCGTCGCGGTCACGGGCCAGACGCTCGACCTCTTCACGCTCGATCTGCAGGGCGCGTTCGTCCTTGTCGACGCCGTGGCGGTTGAACACCCGGACCTCGACGATGGTGCCATAGGCCCCCGGCGGCAGGCGCAGCGAGGTGTCGCGCACATCGGACGCCTTTTCGCCGAAGATCGCGCGCAGCAGCTTTTCTTCCGGCGTCATCGGGCTTTCGCCCTTGGGGGTGATCTTGCCCACCAGGATGTCGCCCGGACCGACTTCGGCGCCGATATAGACGATGCCCGCCTCGTCGAGGTTGCGCAGGGCTTCCTCGCCGACATTCGGGATGTCGCGGGTGATCTCTTCCGGGCCCAGCTTGGTGTCGCGGGCCGCCACCTCGTATTCGTCGATATGGATCGAGGTGAACACGTCGTCGCGGTGGATCCGTTCCGAGATCAGGATCGAGTCTTCATAGTTGTAGCCGTTCCACGGCATGAAGGCGACGACCACGTTGCGGCCGATGGCTAGTTCGCCCTGATCGGTCGAGGGACCGTCGGCGATGACCTGACCGCCCACCACCTTCTCGCCCACCTTCACCAGCGGCCGCTGGTTGATGGTCGAGGACTGGTTCGACCGCTTGAACTTGCGCAGACGATAGATGTCCACGCCGGCATCGCCGGCTTCCAGGTTCTCGGTCGCGCGCACGACGATACGCTGCGCGTCGACCTGGTCGATGACCCCGCCCCGGCGCGCGGTGATCGCGGCGCCGGAATCGCGGGCCACGACGGCCTCCATGCCGGTGCCGACGAAGGGCGCCTCGGCACGCAGCAGCGGCACCGCCTGACGCTGCATGTTCGAGCCCATCAGCGCGCGGTTGGCGTCGTCGTTTTCAAGGAAGGGGATCAGCGCGGCGGCGACCGAGACCAGCTGCTTCGGCGACACGTCGATCAGATCGACGGCATCGACGGGGTTCAGCATGAAATCGCCCGACTGGCGGGTGCTGATCAGCTCGTCGACGAAATTGCCCTCGGCATCCAGCGTCGCGTTGGCCTGCGCCACGGTGTGGCGCATTTCCTCGGTCGCGGACATGTAGACGACCTCGTCGGTCACCTTGCCCTCGATCACCTTGCGGTAGGGGGTCTCGATGAAGCCGTACTTGTTCACCCGCGCGAAGGTCGCGAGGCTGTTGATGAGGCCGATGTTCTGGCCTTCCGGCGTTTCGATCGGGCACATACGGCCGTAATGGGTCGGGTGAACGTCGCGGACCTCGAAGCCCGCGCGCTCGCGCGTCAGGCCGCCCGGCCCAAGCGCCGACAGGCGGCGCTTGTGCGTCACCTCGGACAGCGGGTTGGTCTGGTCCATGAACTGCGACAGCTGCGAGCTGCCGAAGAATTCACGGACCGCCGCCGCCGCCGGCTTGGCGTTGATCAGGTCCTGCGGCATCACGGTGTCGATCTCGACGCCCGACATGCGTTCGCGGATCGCCCGCTCCATGCGCAGCAGGCCGACGCGATATTGGTTCTCCATCAGCTCGCCGACCGAGCGGACCCGGCGGTTGCCCAGATGGTCGATGTCGTCGATCTCGCCCTTGCCATCCCGCAGTTCCACCAGACCGCGCACGCAGGCCACGATATCTTCGTGACGCAGGGTGCGCTGGGTGTCGGGCGCGTCCAGATCGAGGCGCATGTTCATCTTGACCCGGCCCACGGCGGACAGGTCATAGCGTTCGCTGTCGAAGAACAGGCTGTTGAACAGGTTCGAGGCGGCCTCGACGGTGGGCGGCTCGCCGGGGCGCATGACGCGGTAGATGTCCATCAGGGCACCGTCGCGGTTCATGTTCTTGTCGGCGGCCATGGTGTTGCGGATGTAGGGCCCGACATTGACATGGTCGATGTCCAGCACCGGGATTTCGGTCACGCCATTGTCCAGCAGCGCCTTGAGCAGGCCGCCATTCAACTCGCCGTCGCGATCGTATTCGGCGGTGATCTCGTCGCCGGCCTCGGCATAGATCAGGCCGGTCTCGTCATTGACGATGTCCTTCGCGACAAAGCGGCCGATGATCCGCTCGAACGGGACCAGCAGGTTGATCTGCTCGCCCGATTCCTGAAGCTTCTTGACCAGCCGCGGGGTGACCTTCTCGCCCGCCTTGGTGATGACCTCGCCGGTCTCGGCGTTCACCAGGTCATAGGCCGGGCGGGTGCCGCGCACGCGCTCGGGGAAGAAGCGCGTGACCCAGCCCTGCGCGCGGCCCTCGCGGCGCAGGCTGTAGTCGACGGTCTCGTAGAAGGCGTCCATGATCGCCTCCTGGTCCATGCCGAGGGCATAGAGCAGCGTCGTCACCGGCAGTTTCCGCCGGCGGTCGATGCGCGCGAAGACCAGATCCTTGGCGTCGAATTCGAAGTCCAGCCACGAGCCGCGATAGGGGATGATGCGGCAGGCGAACAGCAGCTTGCCCGAGGAATGGGTCTTGCCGCGGTCATGGTCGAAGAACACGCCGGGGCTGCGGTGCATCTGGGACACGACGACGCGTTCGGTGCCGTTCACGATGAAGGTGCCGTTCGTGGTCATCAGGGGCATGTCGCCCATGAACACGTCCTGCTCCTTGATGTCCTTGACGGATTTGGCGCCGGTGTTCTCATCGACATCGAACACGATCAGACGCAGCGTCACCTTCAGCGGCGCGGCATAGGTCATGTCGCGCTGCTGGCACTCCTCGACGTCGTATTTCGGACGCTCGAGATCGTATTTCACGAATTCCAGCGTCGCGGTCTCGTTGAAGTCCTTGATCGGAAAGACCGACTGGAAAACACCCTGAATCCCCTCGCCATCGTGATGGGCGCTGCCCTCGCCGGAATTCAGGAACAGGTCGTAGGAGGATTTCTGAACCTCGATCAGGTTCGGCATCTCCAGAACTTCACGGATGTTGCCATAATAGCGGCGGATCCGCTTCTGGCCGACGTAAGCTTGCGCCATGGGTCTTGTCACCTTTCGTCTTCGCGCGATCGCCGGGTCGGGGCCCCCGGGGATCGGCCTACGAATGCAGGGGTGAGATCCAATTCACGCCGCCCGTCCCACCGTGCGGCTCCCGAATCCCGAACATGCCCTGAAGGAAGGTCCCTTGCCGTCCGGTGCCCGGACCGCCCTTCAAGACAGGTTCGGCAGGGACCGGGAAACCCCGGACCCTGCCACATTTCCACCAGTCCGAGGACCGATTACTTCAGTTCGACCTTGGCGCCAGCGGCTTCCAGTTTGGTCTTCAGCTCTTCGGCCTCGGCTTTCGCCGCGCCTTCCTTCACCTTGCCGCCGGCTTCCACCAGATCCTTGGCCTCTTTCAGGCCCAGGCCGGTGATCGCGCGCACTTCCTTGATCACGTTGATCTTGTTGGCGCCGGCGTCGGTCAGGACGACGTCGAATTCGGTCTTTTCCTCGACGGCCTCGGCGGCAGCGGCCGGGCCGGCCATCATGACGGCGCCGCCGGCGGCCGGCTCGATGCCGTATTCGTCTTTCAGGATGGTCTTCAGTTCCTGGGCTTGCAGCAGGGTCAGGCCCACGATTTCTTCGGCGAGTTTTTTCAGGTCAGCCATTTTTCCGTTCTTTCCAGTTAGTGTTCCAACGTCGGGTGTTCAACCACCAGTCGGGAATGGGTTGCTTACGCAGCCTCACGCTCCTCGAGGGTCGTGAGGATGCTCGCGATGTTCGAAGCAGGCGCGCCAATGGCACCGGCGATGTTGCTGGCAGGCGCACCGAGGCACGACACGATCTGAGCGATCAGCTCTTCACGCGACGGCATCGAGGCGACGGCTTTCACACCGGCGGGGTCCAGCGCCGTGTCACCCATCGCACCGCCCAGGATCACGAAGCGCTCGTTGTCCTTGGCGTATTTGTCGGCGATCCGCGCAGCAGCGGTCGGATCCTCCGAATAGGTGATCACGGTCATGCCCGTCAGGTAGTCGGCGATGCTTGCGCAGGCCTTCCCTTCCAGGGCGATCTTGGCGAGCTTGTTCTTGGCCACGCGAACGGAGCCGCCGGCTTCGCGCATGCGCGAGCGGAGGTCCTGCATATGTGCAACCGTCATCCCCTCGTAGTGGGCAACCACCACGACGCCAGAGCTTTCAAAGATCTGGCCGAGTTCTTCGACCACCTGTTCTTTTTGTGCTCTATCCACGGTTTCACTCCAAGTTGGGGGTTTCCCCCCGGCTCTCACTTTCCCGTGCCCGGAACCGGGCGACGGGTCGGGTCCGCTAGGGCAAGATCGCCCGAAGATAGTCCCGCAGGGGGTCTTCGGAAAAATGCTTCCCCATCTCAGGAAGGACATTAAGCGGGGCCGGTCGAAACCGGCATCCGCACCCTCCGTCTCGGACAGGACGGGGCGGCCTTGGCTGCCCCGTCATCCCCGGCCTGGGCCGGGAAATCCTCAGTTGCCGGTCGCCGACACCACGTCGACCGACACGCCCGGCCCCATGGTCGAACTGATCGAGACCTTCTTCATGTAGGTCCCCTTGGCGCCCGTCGGCTTGGCCTTCTGCACCGCGTCGACGAAGGCGCGCAGGTTCTGGGCCAGCTTGTCGGCGTCGAACGACACCTTGCCGATGCCGGCGTGGACGACGCCCGCCTTCTCGGCCTTGAACTGCACCTCGCCGCCCTTGGCGGCGTTGACGGCGGCGGTCACGTCCATCGTCACCGTGCCGACCTTGGGGTTCGGCATCAGGTTGCGCGGGCCCAGGATCTTGCCCAGGCGACCGACCAGCGGCATCATGTCCGGCGTCGCGATGCAGCGGTCGAACTCGATCTTGCCCGACTGGATGGTTTCCATCAGGTCCTCGGCGCCGACGATGTCGGCACCGGCCGCCTTGGCCTCGTCGGCCTTGGGTCCGCGCGCGAACACGGCGACGCGGACGTCCTTGCCGGTGCCGGCGGGCAGGGTCACCACACCGCGAACCATCTGGTCGGCATGGCGCGGGTCGACGCCCAGGTTCAGCGCGATCTCGACGGTCTCGTCGAACTTGGCCGAGGCGCTGGACTTGACCAGGCTGACCGCATCCTCGACCGTCAGGTTCGACTTGCCGTCAAAGGCGGCGCGGGCCGCGGCTTTCTTCTTGGAAATCTTTGCCATGGCTCAGCCCTTCACCTCGATACCGATCGACCGGGCAGAGCCCAGGATGATCTTCATCGCCTGATCGACGTCATTGGCCGACAGGTCGGCCATCTTCGCCTCGGCGATCTCGCGGACCTGCTTCACGGTCACCGTGCCGGCCACGTTGCGGCCAGGCTTGTCCGAGCCCTTCGGACGGTTCCGCTTGCCCACCGGCTTCAGGCCGGCGGCCTTCTTCAGCAGGAACGACGCCGGCGGCGTCTTGGTCTCGAAGGTGAACGACTTGTCGGCGTAGTAGGTGATCACCACGGGAACGGGCGAGCCCTGCTCCATCTCCTGCGTCTTGGCGTTGAACGCCTTGCAGAATTCCATGATGTTGATGCCGCGCTGACCCAGGGCGGGGCCAACGGGGGGCGACGGGTTCGCCTGACCCGCCTTGATCTGCAGCTTCAGCTGCCCGACGACTTTCTTGGCCATCTGGCCTTCTCCTTACATCATCAAGCCCCGATGGGCCGATTTAGCGGTGCGGCCCGGCCCTGCGACCGGAACCTCCCGCGACAGATCACGCGGTCTTGGCGACCTGCGTGAATTCCAGCTCGACCGGCGTCGGCCGGCCGAAGATCGACACCGTGACCTTGATGCGCGACGAGATCTCGTCGACCTCCTCGACCATCCCCGAGAAGCCCTCGAAGGGGCCGTCGGTCACGTTCACCTTCTCGCCCACGTCGAAGCGGATAAGGTTGCGCGGCGCGGCGGGTTCGCCGTCGCCAGTGCGGTGCAGCATCATGTTCACCTCGTCGTCGCGCATCGGCATGGGCTTGCCCTGCGCGCCGAGGAAGCCGGTGACCCGGTTGATCGAGTTCACCAGGTGGTAGGTGCGGTCCGACATGTCCATGTGGACCAGCACATAGCCCGGCATGAAGCGCCGTTCCGAGGTGACCTTCTTGCCGCGGCGGATCTCGATGACCTCTTCGGTCGGGACCAGCACCTCGTCGATCTCGCCCTCGAGCCCCTTCTCGGCGGCGGCCTGGCGAATCGCCTCGGCAACCTTCTTCTCGAAGTTCGACAGGACGCTGACCGAATACCAACGCTTTGCCATGTTTCGATCGACCCCTGCTCGTCCTGAGGGAATCACGCGCGGCGCGCGCCAAGCCCTTGAAATTCAATGCGTCCGGAAAAATCGAAATCGGCGCGCATGCGGATTCGATGCACGCCGCTTTCCGGACAGTCGGGGGCAGATACCGCCGCGCGTCCGGAATTGCAAGCCCCGATCAGCCGCTGATGAGGCGCAGCCCCTCGGTGATGCCGAAGCGGATCGCCAGGTCCACGAGGAAGAAGAACACGCTGGCCAGCGCCGCCATGATGAACACCATGATGGTGGTCGTGATGACCTCGCGGCGGGTCGGCCAGGTGATCTTGGCGGCCTCGGCACGGACCTGGTTGATGAACTGGACGGGGTTTGCCACGCGCGGCTCCTTCGCAATGTCAGCGGGTCATGTATCGCCCGCCGCGCCGCGATTCAAGCCCGCATGGCAGGACCACCGGGCAGGCACCGCCGGGGCACGGAAGGCGCACCGGGCGTGCACAGGCCGTACACCGACAACGCACGCCGCGTTAACGCCCGCGAAAGGCCGCGCAACGCCCGGCGGGAAGCGGCGGGCGGCGCTGCCGATGCCCCCTCGCATGGCGAGACCGTGTCGCGTGGCGATGGCGTGTCGGATGGCGATGGCGTGGACGGCGACTGGCAGGGGTTGGGGGACTCGAACCCACGACCCTCGGTTTTGGAGACCGATGCTCTACCAACTGAGCTAAACCCCTGCGGTCGAGCGCCGGTTTACGGCAGCCGCCCCGGCGGTGCAAGCGGAATTGACGCGCCCGGACGGCGCGGCCGCGGCGCTATTCGGCCGCGTCCGCCGCCAGAAAGCCGCCCGACTGCCGGGCCCAGAGCCGGGCGTAAAGCCCGTCCCGGGCCAGCAGCTCGGCATGGCTGCCCTGCTCGGCGATGCGGCCCCGGTCCATCACCACCAGCCGGTCCATCGCGGCGATGGTCGACAGCCGGTGCGCGATCGCGATGACGGTCTTGCCGGCCATCAGCGCCTGCAGGCGGGACTGGATCGCGGCCTCGACCTCGCTGTCCAGCGCGCTTGTCGCCTCGTCCAGCACCAGGATCGGGGCATCCTTCAGGGCGACGCGGGCGATGGCGATGCGCTGGCGCTGGCCGCCCGACAGCTTGACCCCGCGTTCGCCCACATGCGCGTCAAGCCCGCGCCGGCCGGCGCTGTCGGACAGGGCGGGCACGAAATCCTGCGCCTCGGCCATGCGCAGCGCCGCGGCGATCTGCGCCGCGTCGGCATCGGGGCGGCCATAGGCAATATTGTCGCGCACCGAGCGGTGCAGCAGCGAGCTGTCCTGCGTGACCACGCCGATCGCCGCGCGCAGGCTGTCCTGCGTGACCCGCGCGATGTCCTGCCCGTCGATGGTGATGCGCCCGCCCTCGATGTCGTGAAACCGCAGCAGCAGGTTCACCAGCGTCGATTTTCCCGCGCCCGACCGGCCGACCAGACCGACCCGCTCGCCCGGCGCGATCTGCAGGGTCAGGTCGTCCAGCACCGCCATCGGCTGGCCGCCCGCCGCGCCGCCATAGCGGAAGGTCACGTTGCGGAAGTCCACCGCGCCCGGTCCGGGCCGCAGCGGCCGGGCATCCGGCGCGTCGCGCACCTCGCGCGGCAGGGCGAGGCTGGCAATGCCGTCGCGCACCGTGCCGATATTCTCGAACAGGGCGGCGAATTCCCACATGATCCAGTGCGCCATGTTGTTCAGCCGCATCGCCAGCGGCACCGCGACCACCACCGCGCCGGTGGCCACCCGCCCCTCGGACCACAGCCACAGGCCAAGCGCCGTCACCGACCCGACCAGCGCGACATTGATCAGGTTCAGCGTCACGTCCTGGATGCTGCTGAGCCGCATCTGCGCATGCACGGTGGTCAGGAAGCGATCCATGCTGCGGCGCATCCATGCCTCTTCGCGGGCCGAATGCGAAAACAGCTTGACGGTGGCGATGTTGGTATAGCTGTCGACCACCCCGCCGGTCATCGCCGAGCGGGCATCGGCCTGCTGCTGGGCCACCCGGCCGAGGCGCGGCACGATCTGCCACAGCATCACGCCATAGGCCGCGGCCCAGGCCAGGAAGGGCAGCGCCAGCCGCCAGTCCTGGCTGGCCGCCAGCACCAGCGCGCCGAGGAAGTAGATCAGCACATAACTGCCCACATCGGTCAGCTTCATCGCCACCTCGCGGACCGCCAGCGCGGTCTGCATCAGGCGCTGCGCGATGCGGCCGGCGAATTCGTCCTGGAAATAGCCGATCGACTGGCGCAGCAGATAGCGGTGCGCCTGCCAGCGGATGCGCTGCGGGAAATTGCCCATCAGCGACTGGTGCAGCACCAGCGCGGCCAGCAGGTTCAGGGCCGGCAGAAGGACCAGCAGCACAAGGGCCATCATCGCCAGCCGCGCGCCCTCCTGCTGCCAGAACAGGCCGGGGGGCGTGTCGCCCAGCCGGTCGACCAGCTCGCCCAGCCAGCCGAACAGCATCACCTCGATCACCGCGATGACGCCCGACAGCAGCGCCAGCAGCGCCAGCCAGGGGATCGCGCCGCGGCTGTAATGCAGCACGAAGCCCCACAGGCTGCGCGGCGGCATGCCGGGCGGCGTGTCGGGATAGGGGTCGATGCGGCGTTCGAACCAGGTGAACATGGGCTGTTCCCGATCTGGGTTGCGGCGTCGGGGTTGCTCCGTCCGGGTTGCTCCGTCCGGGTTGCTCCGTCCGGGCCGTGGCGTTCGGACCGTGGCGGCGGAAGGCAAACTGCTGGCCCCGCGCGGCCGCCATGTCAAGCCGCCGCGCCCGTCGCGGCGCGGACTGATCTTTGTTCACCCTGCCGCGACCGCGGGAACGCATCCGCCCGCAAGCCGTTGGGGGGGCGAATGTCGTGCCGCCGCGGCGGCCGAACCGATCCCGAAAGGAGAAGCCGATGACCATCAAGAACCTCAAGGATCTGTATCTGGACCAGCTGAAGGACCTGTATTCGGCCTGCAAGCAGTCGATGCCGATGGTGACGGAACTGGGCCGCGCCGCGAAATCGCGCGAGCTGTCCGAGGCGCTGATCGCCGGCAACCAGGGCATTGCCCGCGGCATGGAGGTTCTGGCCAGCATCTGCGACGGCCACGGCATGGACCCGACCGGCGAACATTGCCGCGGCATGGAGGGGCTGATCGTCGAGGCCCGCAAGCACGGCATCGAGGCCAGCTATGGCGACGAGGATGCCCATGACGCGGCGATCATCACCCAGTATCAGCGCATGGCCCATTACGCCATCGCGGGCTATGGCTGCGTGCGCACCTTCGCGAACCGGCTGGGCCTCGACGGCGACGCCGCCGCGCTGCAGGAATGCCTGGACAACACCTGGGAAGGCGACCGGCACATGACCCGGATCGCCGAGGGCGGCGTGAACATGGCCGCGGTTGACGGCCGCTAGGCAGCCGCCGGCGAGCCCCCTTCCGCCCTGTCTTCCTATCCCCAGTCTTAACGAGTTGCGGCCCCGCTCCCCCACGGCGGGGCCGCGTTTTTACGGGTCTGGCGGGCCCCGGAGGTGGCGGCCTCAGAGATGTCTTGACTCGGGGGCCTCGGCCCACCAGTTGTCGGCGGCGCCGTCGGCGTGATGGATCGGCGCGGCGACCAGATCCGCCAGCGGCACATCGTCCAGCGCGCTCACGCAGACCTGCACGAAGCGGCCGCCCAGTTCGGCCAGCACGCCCTCGGTCCACAGCCTCGTGCCGCAGCGCCCGCAAAAGCGGTGATGCATCCCCACCCGGTCGGCGCGGGCCAGCGGGGTTTCGGCCAGCGCCTCGGCGCCGCGGATCAGCCGGAAGCCGTCCGGGTCGGGCAACAGCATCTCCCAGTAGCGCATCTTGCGGCAGAAGCGGCAGTTGCAGCGCATCGTGCCGCGGGCAAGGTCGCCCTCGGCCTCGAAGGCGACCGCCCCGCAGAAGCAGCTGCCACGATACAGCGTCATGCCGCGCCCCCCTCATCCGGCATGGCCCCCTCATCCGCCATGGCGCCGTCGTGGCAGACCGCCTCGATGTTGTGGCCGTCCGGGTCCAACACGAAGGCCGCGTAATAGCCGGGATGGTAATGGGGGCGCAGGCCGGGCGCGCCGTTGTCGCGCCCGCCGGCGGCCAGCGCCGCGGCGTGGAAATCCGCGACCGCGGCGCGGTCGGGGGCGGCAAGGGCGAGATGCGCCCCCGTGGTGGGCGGCCTGCCGGTGCCGATCCAGAAGGCCGGGCTGCCGTCGCGGCCAAGCCCCAGATGGGCGCCCTGCCCGCCGGTCATCTCCTCGGTGACCTCGATCAGCACCGCGATGCCGAGAGGCGCCAGCGCCGCCTCATAGAAGGCGCGGGCGGCGGGCAGGTCCGAGACGGCAAGGCCGATATGATCGATCATGGCGGGCTCCGTGATGCATGATGCCGGGGTCGGGACAGCATGGTGCAGGGCTGCTGCCAGATCGGGTCAGCAGCGGGCCGGCGGGGGCACGGTGCCTGCGCGGAAGGACAGCGCGACCGGGCCGGGACAGCGGCCCAGGGCTGCGGATCAGGGCAGCGGGTCGGCGACATGCTCGTGCCAGTCGACCGCGCGGCCGTCCAGCCGTTCCTGGATGGCCAGATGGCTCATCGCGGACTGCGCGGTGGCGCCGTGCCAGTGCCGCTCGCCGGGATCGAACCAGACGACATCGCCCGGATGCAGCAGCTCGACCGGACCGCCCTCGCGCTGCGCCAGCCCCTGCCCGGTCAGGATCAGCAACGTCTGGCCCAGCGGATGGGTATGCCAGGCGGTCCGCGCGCCGGGCCGGAAGCTGACGACCGCGGCGGCCACCCGCGCGGGCGCGGGCGCCGCGATGACCGGGGCGATCTGCACCGCGCCGCTGAACCAGGCGGACGGCCCCGCCTCGTCGCCGCGATCTGCGTTTCGGGTGATCTGCATGGCGCTCCCTGATCCGTCGCAATGCCCCGAGCCTGACACCGCCGCGGCCGCGCGGCAAAGGAAAAAGGGCGCGCCGCCCGCATCGGGGCGGCGCGCCGGTCCGACCTGACGGTGGCCCGCCCGAAAATTGCCCGCCCGAAAATTGCCCGTCCGGAGATCGTCCGCGTGCAGGTTGCCGGCCTAGAGGTTGCCGGCCTGCATCTCGCGGGCGATGTGGTCGGCCTGACGGATCGCCAGCGCGACGATGGTCAGGGTCGGGTTCTCGGCCGCGCCGGTCGTGAACTGGCTGCCATCGCTGACGAAGAGGTTCGGGATGTCATGCGTCTGGCCCCAGCGGTTGACCACGCCATCCTCGGGGCGTTCGGACATGCGGTTGGTGCCGAGGTTGTGCGTCGAGGGATAGGGCGGCGTCGGCAGGGTGCGGGTCGCGCCCATGGCCTTGTACATCGCCTGCCCGCGATCATAGGCGTGGTTGCGCATCGCGATGTCGTTCGGGTGGTCGCTGTAATGCACATTCGCGACCTTCAGCCCGAACTTGTCCACCGTGTCGGACAGGGTGACGCGGTTGTCGGCCTGCGGCATGTCCTCGCCCACGATCCACATGCCGGCCATGTTCTCGTACTGGTCCAGCGCCGAGGTGAATTCGCGCCCCCAGCTGCCCGGATCGAGGAAGGCCGCCATGAAGGGGATGCCGAGGCTGAGGGTTTCCAGCTCGTAGCCGCCCACGAAGCCGCGCGCGGGATCGTGACGCGCCTCGTCCTGGACGATGCCGGCCATCGTGGTGCCGCGCCACATGCGCACCGGCTTCTCGAAGATGCCATAGACCGATCCGGTGGTGTGGCGCATGTAGTTGCGCCCGACCTGCCCCGAGCTGTTGGCCAGCCCGTCGGGAAACATCCCGCTGGCCGAGTTCAGCAGCAGGCGCGGGCTTTCGAAGGTGTTGCCGGCCACGGCGACCAGTCGCGCGGCCTGGAACTGCAGGGCACCGTCCTTGTCGAAATACTCGACCCCGGTGACGCGGCCCGTGTCGTCATGCAGGATGCGGGCCGCGTGGGAATGGTCGCGCACCTCCAGATTGCCGGTCGCCTCGCCCTTGGGGATGTCGGTATAGGCCGCCGACCACTTGGCGCCCCATTTGCAGCCCTGGAAGCAGAAGCCGGTCTGCTGGCAGGCCGGCCGGTCGTCATTGTCGATGCTGTTGATCGCCATGCGCCCGGTCGAGACCTCCTTGTAGCCAAGCGCCCTGGCGCCGGCCTCGAAGACCTTGTAGTTGTTGTTGCCGGGCAGGCCCGGAAAGGCACCGCTGCGGGTCACGCCCAGCTTGGCCTCGGCCTTGTCGTACCAGGTCGCCATCTCGGCGGCGTCGATGGGCCAGTCCATCAGGCTTGCGCCCTCGACCGCGCCATAGGTGGTCAGCGCCTTCCATTCGTGATCCTGAAAGCGGATCGAGGCCCCGGCCCAATGCGTCGTCGTGCCGCCCACCGCCTTCACGATCCAGGCGGGCAGGCCGCTGAAATCGCGCGCCACCCGCCAGTCGCCGCTGGTCGTGCGCGGGTCGGTCCAGGCCAGCTGGCCGAAACTTTCCCATTCGTCGTTGACGTAATCCTCGGGCAGATAGCGCCCGCCGGCCTCCAGCGCCACGACCTTGACGCCCTTCTGCGCCAGTTCGTTGGCCAGCACCCCGCCGCCCGCGCCGGTGCCGATGATGACGACCACGCTGTCGTCCTTCAGATCGAATTTCGCTGCCTCAGCCATGATTGCCTGCCTCCCTCACAGCCAGTCGATGTCGTCGAAACCGCGGTCGATGTAACCGCCCTGCGAGAAGGACTCGCCCTCGTAGCCGAAGACCGGCCAGACCTCTTTCTGGTTGTAGAGCCCGGTCACCAGACCGCCGCGCACGGCCTGGAAGAACGGCGTGTCCTCGAGCCCGCGCAGGATGGCGACGCGATCGGCCTCCCAGCCGGCGGCCAGATAGCTGTCGAAGCCCGCGGCCTTCGCGGCGGCGTCCAGCGCGGCGACGCCCTCGGCGACCATCGCCTTGTGGTCCTCGCTGTCATGGCCCTTGACGGCGATGGCGTAGAAGCGGTCGCCGATCCGGTCATGCGGATAGATGTCGCGCGCCATCTGCAGCAGCGTCGCCATCTCGTGTTCGCTGATCGCCGTCACCTCGACCGCCCAGGCGGCGTCGGGCGCGGCGATGAAGCCGGCCCCCGCCACCGCCAGCGCCCCGGCCGCCGCGGCCCGCGACAAGAGCGCGCGCCGGGTCAGCCCCTGCTTTCTCAATTGCGACATGGGTCCTCCTCCCCTGTTGTCTGCCGGCGGCCTCTCCCCTGGCCGCCGGTCCGGTCATTGGTATCGGCCGCCCCGCTTCAGCACCTCGATCTGGTAGCCGTCGGGATCGGCGATGAAGAAGAAGCGGGCGATCACCGCGCCGCCGGGCGCGAAATCGACCAGCTTGCGCGGCGCGAAGCCCTCGGCCTCGAGCCGGGCGTGCAGCGCGTCCACATCCTCGACCGAGAAGGCGACATGGCCGTAGCCGTCGCCCAGATCATAGGGCTCGGTCCGGCCCTTGTTGACGGTGAGTTCCAGTTCGGTCCCGCTTTCGCCATTCGACAGGTAGATCAGCGTGAAGCTGTCGAAATCCAGCCGCTCGGCCACCTTCAGCCCGAAGCAGCGGTCGTAGAACGCGACCGAGCGCGCCTCGTCCAGCACGCGGATCATGGAATGGATGTATTTCGCCATGAAGGCCCCCTTGCCTGCCCGTTCATCGACAAGGCTAAGGGCCCGGGGCGGGGCGCGGGTAGTATCGGATTACTACAGCCGCGTTTTCGCGATCACTCGGCCGCGATGGCGGCGGGCGCAAGCTGCGCGTCCTCGCCCAGATGGATCGTGCAGGCGCAGCGCAGCAGCGAGGTGAAGTTCGGCGCCTCGCCATGCAGTTCCAGCACCTCGGCATGAAGCCTGGAGATGAAGGCCGGGGTGCTGACCCCTTCCCGCGCGGCGATGTCGTCGAGGATGTTCCAGAAGGCCCGTTCCAGCCGGATCGAGGTCGATTGCCCGTTCAGCCGCAGCCGCCGCGTCACGGTCTCGTAGCGTCCGGGGTCCTGCCCCGCGAAGATCTGGCACATCAGCTTGATCCGTTCCACCCTGAAGCCCCGATCTTGCGGCAGAAGCGCGCGGCGGTCAACGATGCCCGGCCTGTCGGGATGGTCAGGCCCGCCTGCGCCGGGGCGCGGTCAGTCGGGGGTCTCGCGGTGGTCCAGCAGCTTTTGCAGGAAGACCAGGTCCAGCCAGGCGCCGAACTTGGTGCCGACCTGCGGCAGCAGGCCCACCTGCCGGAAGCCCAGCGATTCATGCAGCCGGATCGAGCCGCTGTTGCCGGCCTCGACGCCCGCCACCATCGCGTGCTTGCGCAGCGCGCGCGCCCGGTCGATCAGCGCCAGCATCAGCGCCCGCCCGATGCCGCCGCCCTGCCGGTCGTGGCGGACATAGACCGAATGTTCAACGGTGTGGCGATAGCCCTCGAAGGCGCGCCAGTCGCCGAAGGCTGCGTAGCCCAGCACCGTGTGGCCATCGTCCAGCGCGACGAGGACCGGATAGCCGGCCCGGTGGCGCTCGGCCAGCCAGGCGCGGCGGTTGGCGATGTCGACCTCGGTGGCGTTCCAGATCGCCGTCGTGTGGCGGATGGCATGGTTGTGAATCGCCGTGATGCCCGGCAGGTCGGCGTCGGCGGCGTCGCGGATCAGCATGTCGGGTGCCCCTCTCTGCGCGCCGAGAATGGCGGCGGCGGCGCGCAAAGGGAAGGGCCAGCGGGCGCCTGAGGCGCCGTCGTCAGCCGCCCCGCAGCATCCGCCACAGCGCCGGCCCCTGCATCACCAGCACCCCCGCCAGCACCAGCCCCGCGCCGATCAGACGCGGCGTGTCCAGCGGGCGGCGCTGGAAGCCCACCGCGCCCAGCTGGTCGATCAGCATGGCGGCGAGGATCTGGCCCGCGATCAGCGCCAGCATGAAGCCCGCCGCACCCAGCCGCGGCGCCATGATGACCGCGGCGGTGACATAGATGGCGCCGGCCGCGCCCCCCAGCCAGATCCAGCGCGGCTGGCCGGCCAGCGCGGCCAGCTGCGGCAGCGGCACGCGCAGCGCCAGAAGCACCGGAACCAGCAGCACCGCGCTGAGCGCCAGCGACACCAGCGCGGCCCACAGCGGATGGCCCAGCGCCCGCGCCAGCATCGCATTCGCGCCGGCCTGCATCGGGATGACGGCTCCGGCGAAGACCGCCGTCAGAAGCGCGATGAGCAGCTGCATCCTGGACCCCCGTTATCGTGGCGCTCGGCGCCGAGCTGCGCGAGCCTAGCAGCCAGGGGCGCGCCCCGCCGCCCCGCATCTGCGCAAGGCTGATTTGCGCGATTGTGGATAATCGCCGGCCACGCGACCGGGCCGTCGGGGCCGCGCAAAAGCCGAAGGGGCCGCCCTTGCGGACGGCCCCCTGTCTCT
>NZ_JAVAMQ010000003.1 GCF_030732095.1 Paracoccus spongiarum
TAGGCGTGCCGACGTTGCCACACGAACTTGAGAATGGATCAGATTGATGTGGCTTCCGGTGCCCTTGTCATGTGACGGGACGCAGATGTTGTCGAAGATACAAGGCAGGCACCGTTCTCACGTCAGCGAACGTCCGACCTCGGTCGTTTCTCCGGAGAAGCCACCGGCATCGAAGTGTTCAGGTTGCCAGCCTGAAAAGCGCTGGGATTTCAGTAGATTAAAAACTCTGCACCAAATCGGCGCAGTCAACAGCTTCAGAGAATTTGGGCGTTAGAGAACGGTATTCGGGCCGTTTTCGCTTATCGAGGTGAATAGCCCAACCGCTACAACCCTCGAAAACAAAAAGAAAATCCGGTCGCGGCTGGATCGGGAGAACACTTTCGCGAGGGCAAGTGGCGGAGGAGGTGCGCTTTCAACCGGACCGTCTCCTGTGACCCTTGAGGAAGCTCCGGCAGGATTACGTGTCCTAAGATGTTCTGACGGAAATTGCGTGATCTGACATGGCCTTACCCTAAAACTCGCGCCTGCGCGGACCGTCCGATAGGCCCCGCCCGCAACGCGCATCTTCCCGCAACACACTGACTTGAATACGTTTTCTTTCTACGCATTCGTTGTCGCGCGACCACGGAGGTCGTTCGAAAGGAAACGAAAATGCGAGAAATTTGCCTCAGTCAAATCGATCTGGCGGCCCGATGGAGAATTAGCCCGAGGACACTTGAGCGGTGGCGGTGGACTGGCGAAGGACCGAGCTTCATGAAGCTCGGCGGACGCGTGATCTACCGCCTCGAAGATGTGCTGGCGTTCGAAAATCAAGAATTGCGCGACTTGGAGGAGATAAAGGCCGGACGCTGAATCCAGCGCGGGCATCGTCAGCAAAACCCTGCGCGAAGCTTCGTATCGGACGCGCAGGGAATTCGCATTTCGGCCGTTAAGGTCGCACGAAAGGAAACAAAAATGTTTGACACACGTCTGACCCAAATCGAGCTGGCAGCACGATGGAGGATCAGCCACAGGACCCTCGAATACTGGCGCTCTCTTGGTGACGGGCCTCGCTTCATCAAGATCGGACGCCGCGTTATCTACCGGATGGAGGATGTCGTGGCATTCGAAAATCGGGAGCTGAGCGAGATCGCATCGGACAAGGCCGGGGGCTGAACCATACCGATTGCCTGACACCCCCTGTGCGCCAAGACCAGCACAGCACGGCCAATGCAGGGTACATCGCACTGCCGCGCCACCTTCCACGAGGCACAGGGCGCGCTGGTCGATCCCAGCATGCCTTCTTCACCGCGAGTGCCGACGCCGGGCACATCTTCAGCGAAAGCTTGAGCGCAAGCACAGCAAAACAGGTCTAATCCGACTAAATCCGGTTTACTCGGCCAACGGAGGGTGTAAAGATTGTGCTCAAATACGCTGGCTGCACTTGGAAGGGCCGCACCATGACTGATCGCTGGCTCTCCGTCGAGGAGATCGCTGATTATCTCGGTGTCAGCAAAGATACTGTATACGGGTGGATTTCCAAGCGCGAGATGCCAGCGCACAAGGTCGGTCGACTTTGGAAATTCAAGACCGACGAAATCGACGAATGGGTCAGAAACGGAAAGGCCGCCGACGACCTAAGCGCCTGATCACAAACCAGGCGAAAAGTGAGAAGATGAATGAAGGACGTTACTTGCATTGACCTTTTTTGCGGTGCCGGTGGATTGACCCACGGCCTCCAGAAAGAGGGCATCAATGTCGTAGCTGGCGTCGACATCGAGGAAAGTTGCCGACACCCTTTCCAGTTCAATAATGATGCCATTTTCATCAAAGAGGACATCAGCAAGGTGTCCGGTGCGAGACTCGACGAGCTTTTCGGAAATGGCGGGGTAAAGGTCCTTGCCGGATGTGCCCCATGTCAGCCCTTCTCTACATATTCGCAGAGGTACGACGTGCTCAGCAGCCCACGCTGGGGGCTTCTCTATCAGTTCGACCGACTGGTGAAAGAGACGCGTCCAGACATCGTTACCATGGAGAATGTCCCGACCGTTGCGAAACACGCCGTCTTCGACGATTTCTCAGCTTCGCTCGAAAGTCAGGGATACTTCGTTCATAGAGAGGTCATTGACTGCATCAAATACGGCCTTCCCCAGACGAGGCGACGCATGGTCTTGCTTGCTTCAAAACTTGGGCCCATTCGCACCGCCGCACCTGATCTGGAACATGCGCGAAGTGTACGTGATGCAATTGGAGATCTGCCGCCGATTTCCCATGGCGAGAGTTACGCCGCAGACCCGTTACATACCGCATCGCGGCTGTCGCCGCTAAACGTCGAACGTATTCGTGCTTCCAAGCCCGGCGGTTCTTGGCGTGATTGGCCAGAGCATCTGGTCGCCGCGTGTCATAAGAAAGATAGCGGCAAGACGTACCCTGGCGTTTACGGCAGGATGGAGTGGGACAACCCTGCGCCGACTCTGACTACTCAATATTACGGGTTCGGGAACGGACGATTTGGGCACCCGGACCAAGACAGAGCAATTTCATTGAGAGAGGGCGCGATCCTCCAAGGCTTCCCTACGACCTATTCATTCGTGCCTGAAGGCGAGCCTATTCATTTTAAATCCTTGGGTCGAATGATTGGAAACGCTGTCCCAGTAACCTTGGGCGAAGTGATTGGGCGAAGCATCATTGCCCATCTTCAGCAATTTTCTGATGCCGACCTGAATTCGGAAAGTCTATCGATCAATGGCGAATGCAAGCCCCTCGTCGCCTGAGGCCAGCCGTAGAATGGCGCGCGTGCGGCAAAAGGGCACGCGAGCGGAGCTGAATCTCCGCAAGGCTCTGCATGCCCAAGGCCTGCGTTATCGGCTCCATGTTCCACTTCTGGCGAAGCCCAGACGCATCGCAGATATCGTGTTTCCTGCGACCAAGATTGCCGTGTTCGTCGATGGATGCTTTTGGCACGGGTGTCCCGAGCATGCCTCTTGGCCTAAGAGCAACGCCGATTTCTGGCGCCAGAAAATCGAAACCAATCGCTCACGGGACGCAGACACTGACCAACGGCTGCAGGCTCTTGGGTGGGAGTCGGTTCGCATCTGGGAGCATGAAGATGTCAACCACGCCGCGAGCCGCATTGCAGAACTCGTACGCGCACGCAGAAAGAATGGGGCCCAACCATGACCATGACAGCAGACGAATTGATGGCCGCGGTAGCTCACTCTGCTGCGCCGGAACCGGGCCAGCTCGTCGAGGCTCGTCGTCGCCAATGGATGGTCTCGGAAGTCAACGGCGGGTCGGTCGCACCCGGTTTGCCCAAACGGCATCTCGTCCGGTTGGCCTCCATCGACGAGGATGCGCTCGGCGAAGAGATTGAGGTCCTCTGGGAGCTCGAGCCAGGAGCTCATGTCATCGAGAGGGCCGGTTTGCCTCGCTTGACCGGCTTGGACGACCCTTCGACACTGCAAGCCTTCCTTGATGCAGTCGTATGGGGTGCCGCGACGAACGCTGATCGCGGCTATTTGCAGGCCCCATTCCGCAGCGGTGTAAGCATCGAAGATTACCAACTGGATCCGCTCGTGCGAGCAATCGACATGGCGCGCACCAATCTTCTGATCGCCGACGACGTCGGCCTCGGCAAGACCATTGAGGCCGGGCTCGTCATTCAAGAGATGCTCCTGCGTCACCGCGCCCGCACGGTCCTCGTGCTTTGCCCTGCCTCCTTGCAGGAAAAGTGGCGAGTCGAGATGCAGGAGAAGTTCGGGCTCGAGTTCCGGATCGTCGATACTGACTATGTCAAGCGTTTGCGCCGCGAGCGCGGTCTCCACGCTAATCCGTGGACGTCTTTTCCCCGTCTGATCACCTCAATGGACTGGGCCAAACAGGGCGAAGGATTGCGCCTTCTGCGGGACGCACTGCCCCCGCATGTGAGCCATCCCAGGAAGTTCGACCTGCTCATCATCGACGAGGCTCACAACGTCGCCCCGACCGTCGGCCGTTATGCCGTCGAAAGCCTCAGGACGCGGCTTGTTCGTCTGGCCGCGCCACACTTCCAACACAAGCTGTTTCTCACGGCCACGCCGCATGACGGCTATACTGAATCCTTCACCGCGCTCCTCGAGCTTCTCGACGATCAGAGGTTCGCGAGAAATGTCCTTCCGAGTGACCCCCAGTTGACCCGCGTTATGGTCCGTCGACTAAAGAGCGATCTGGTCGACGCCAACGGCAAGCGCATCTATCCCGAGCGGAAACTTGAGGCATTGCCGTTAGAATATGAGGGCGACGAGAGGAATGCCCGGAGCCAACTCGACGCATACATCAAGAGCCGCGAAGGCGGTGCTGATGGAGGACGGGCCGTCGATCACTTCGTACACCAGTTGCTGCGCAAGCGCCTATCATCATCTCCTGCTGCGTTCGCGGCCACGCTGGAGCGGCATATAGCGACGATCGAAGGTCGCTCGGTTAGCGACCGCAGCCAGAAAAAATTCGATGACCGCATTCTTCGGCGAGCGATAGCTAAGACCGAAGAGGACTACGCGGACGACGCGCAGCGCGACGCCGCCGAGGCGGAAGCGATCGAGGAAGCAGGCAAGCACGTCCGGCCACCGACCGACGAAGAACGCCGGATGCTCGACCGGCTGCGATCCTGGGCTCAGCAGGCGGCTCGTCGGTCCGACGCCAAGGCCGCCGCCGTACTGGATTGGCTGGCCAGTCACCTGAAGGACGGTGACAGATGGACGAATGAGCGGGTGATTCTGTTCACGGAGTATCGCGCCACTCAGCAGTGGATGCAGGAGATCCTCGCATCGAACGGCTTCGGGGGCGATAGGTTGGCTCTCATCTATGGCGGCATGGACCCAAAAGAACGCGAGAGCGTGAAGGCCGCGTTCCAAGCGAACCCCTCGGAATCCCCGGTCAGGATTTTGCTGGCGACTGATGCTGCATCAGAAGGCATCGACCTCCAGAACCATTGCCATCTGATGATCCACCTCGAAATCCCATACAACCCGAATGTAATGGAACAGCGGAACGGCCGCATCGACCGCCATGGGCAACGCGCCGGCGAAGTCGTCATATGGCATCCGGTAGATGCCGAAGGCAGCCAAGGCGACGACATCCTGCGCGCGCTCCGCAAGCTGGATGCGATGCGCGCCGACATGGGCAGCGTAAATCCAGTCATTGCGCCGCAACTACCTGATTTGCTTGAAGGACGCCGTCGTGACCTGGATACGAGGGAAGCCGAAATACGCATGGAGAAGTCTCGCCGTTTCGTGAAGGCTGAACGCGATCTTCGCGATCGTGTGGCAAAACTCCACGAACGGCTGAGCGAGACTCGACGTGAACAAAGCCTCGTGCCCGACCACATTCAGCGCGCCGTCAACACCGCACTTCGTCTTGCGGACAAACCTGACCTGGAACCCGTTTCCCTGGCGGGCGCTCCGGATGGCACGGTTTTCCGAATGCCGCCCCTCTCGGGTTCCTGGTCCCGTTGCCTTGAGGGGCTAGAACACCCGTATACACAGAAGGTCCGCCCCATCACCTTCGACCACGATGTGGCCAAGGGACGAGATGACGTCGTCCTCATTCACCTCAACCATCGACTTGTTCAGATGAGCCTGCGGCTCTTGCGCGCGGAAATCTGGGCGCGTGACGACATAAAGAAGCTCCACCGGGCAACCGTACGCTCTCTTCCGGATGGGGAAATCGAAGGACCAGCCGTGGTGGTGATGTCCCGGCTCGTCGTGACCGGCGGGAACCATCACCGCCTGCACGAGGAGCTCACGGAGGCTGGCGGGTATATGCGTGATACCGGTTTCCGACGTGAGGGGGTCACGGAAGTCCGGCGTTGGCTCGAACATTCTCAGCCTGCGGCACTGTCGGATGCAACATTCGACGCCTTGAGGACACGTTTCGACAAGCAGCGTGATAACATTTTGGCGGCCGTCGATGCTCGATCCAAGGACCGTCTCCGTTTTCTGGTGAACACGATCGAGACCCGCAAGCGCAAGGAAGCCGAGGACATCCGCCAAGTTCTGGATGACCTCGAAAAGGCGCTGAAAACCGAGATCGCCGCAGAGCAAATACCCGTCCAGCTCTCACTTTTCTCAGAAGACGAACGGACGCAGCTCAAGCGCGACCTTGCAGCCCTGGAAGCACGCTTGGCCAGAATCCCGAACGAGCGCGAGCAGGAGCTGAAGGCGATTGAGGAACGGCATTCCAATGCCGTCGACCATACGTTCCCCGTGGCCGTCGTGCTGCTGGTTCCGGATTCCCTCGCGACGGAGAAGCGCAGATGAGCAACGATCACGAATGGCTGAACCTGATCGAAGTATCAGGGCCCTTCCTCGCGGTGCCCGTGCTGCGCGACGTCTTTCCTCAAGGCCTCGAGGCGCTGTCCTCGGGACGGCCTCAGCGACTTCGTCGCACCTACGAGGAATGGCGTGATGCCGTCGACACAGACGATCTCGACCTTTCCGCGCTGCACGCGGCCTGGATAGATGATGTGCTGATAAATGCGCTCGAGATGGACGAGACGGTCCTTCGCAGGGGGGGGGCGCTGCCCGAGCAGCTGACTGTCTCGTTGCCAGAACACGGGGTCAAAGTCGCGCCCGATCTGGCTATCGTGAACCCCACGAACTCCGACGAGCCGCTCCTGCTCATCCAAGTTTATGGACCCGATACTGATCTTGATGCGACGCGCCGCTTCGATGGCTTGGCGATTACCCCGGCCGATCGAATGGTCGCTCTACTCCGGGCGACTGGATGTCCAACTGGCGTCGTCACCAATGGCGAGCGCTGGATGCTCGTCCACGCGCCCGTAGGCGCCGTGGCAAGCTTCGCGAGCTGGTACGCGCGCCTTTGGGGTCAGGAACCGGAAACGTTGCGGGCATTCGTCAGCCTGCTGGGCGTCCGCCGCTTCTTCGGCCCCGACGACGGCAAGCTTCCGGCACTCTATGAAAGATCCCTGAAGCATCAGGATGACGTCACCGAAGCGCTAGGAGAACAAGTCCGCCGCGCCGTCGAAGTGCTCGTCCAGGCTCTCGACCGCGCCGACCAGGACCGAAATCGCGAACTCTTGCGTGACGTCGATCCGCGAGAGCTCTATGAGGCCGGCCTGACCGTGATGATGCGGCTCGTGTTCTTGCTGGCTGCCGAGGAACGCGCCCTACTGCTGCTCGGCGACCCGCGTTACGACGCCTTCTACGCCATCTCCAGCCTCCGGATGCAGTTGCGCGCGGACTCCGAGGAAATCCTTGAGCGCCGTCGGTCCGCGTGGTCACGGCTGCTCGCTCTGTTTCGCGGCGTGTATGGCGGGATCGATCACCCGACCCTGCAGCTACCGGCGCTCGGAGGTTCACTATTCGACCCAGATCGCTATCCTTTCCTCGAAGGGCGGAAGAAGGGCACGAGTTGGCGAAGCGATCCGGCCGAACCACTGCCGATCGACGATCGCACCGTTCTCCTGCTGTTGGACGCGATCCAGATCTTCGAAGGTCGCACGCTGTCCTACCGCGCGCTCGACGTGGAACAGATCGGGCATGTCTACGAGGGTCTCCTCGAGCGCACTGTGAAGCGCGTCGATGACGTCACACTCGAACTCGATAGCGGATCGAAGGCGAAGAGCCCGCGTGTGACGCTCGGCGAAATGGAGTCGGCGCGACTCGATGGCGCTGTCAAAGTGGCCGAACTGCTCAAGGAGCGGAGCGAACGATCGGAGTCCGCCATCCGCAACGCCCTCGATCGGACGGCCGACGACCGCCTTTCCGCACGTCTGCTCAGCGTATGTCGTGGTGACGTTGGTCTGCGCGACCGCATTCTACCTTATGCCCCCCTGCTGCGGACCGATCCCTGGGGCTATCCGCTCGTGCACCACAAGGGCGCGTTCGTCGTGGTCCTCGGTGCCGACCGGCGCGAGAGCGGCACGCACTACACGCCCAAGAGCCTGACCGAGAAGATCGTCGCAGAAACGCTGACTCCGGTTGCCTACCGCGGCCCGGCCGAAGGCAAGGCGCCCGAGGACTGGGAACTCAAGAGCGCCGAAGACCTGCTGGATCTCAAGATATGCGACCCTGCGATGGGGTCCGGGGCCTTCCTGGTGCAGGCGTGCCGTTGGCTCTCCGACCGCTTGGTCGAGGCCTGGGCGGCGGCCGAGGCCGACGGCAAGCGGATCGACAGCGAAGGACGCATCTTCGATGATGCGACCGAGGGGTTCGACCCGCTGTCGCAGGACGTCGAGGAACGCGCGATCGTCGCACGTCGCCTCGTGGCGGAACGCTGCCTCTACGGCGTCGACAAGAACCCGCTCGCCGTGGAACTCGCCAAGCTCTCGCTATGGCTCACCACCATGTCCAAGGGGCGGCCCTTCGGCTTCCTCGACCACAACCTGCGCAGCGGTGACAGCCTCCTCGGGATCCATGACATCCGGCAACTGACCGAACTCAGCATGGCCCCGAAAGGGTCGAAGCAGCTCAAGTTGTTCGGGCGGAGCATTCAGGCTGCCGTGGAGAAGGCCATCGAATTGCGCACCCGCCTGCGCTCCATCCCCATCCGGGACATCGGGGATGTGGATGCGATGGCCGCGCTCGATGCCGAGTCACGACGCGCGCTTCTCTTGCCGCAGGTCGTGGCCGATGCCTTCGTCGGGATCATTCTGGCAGAAACGCGTGCGACCGAACGCGCAGACCGACTGCAGGCAGTTGAGGCCTTGGCCGACGCGTCAGCAAACGGGACCGAAGCCGCAGTTGACCGTCTTCGTCGCGATGCGATGACGGACCTACGCATTGATGCGCCGGATGACCGCCCCCGCGATCCGTTCCACTGGCCGCTTCAATTCCCAGAGGTCTTCGGCGATCAACGGGCCGGCTTCGATGCGTTAATCGGAAATCCCCCGTTCCTTGGAGGTCGTCGGATAACGGGTGCGCTTGGAACTGCATTTAGAAGTTGGCTTGTGGGAGTTATTGCCGACGGTCGAAGAGGCTCTGCAGACCTATCTGCATATTTTTTCCTTCGTTCGTGGAATTTGATGCGGGAGGGCGGAGCATTTGGATTACTCGCGGTAAACACGATCTCCGAAGGAGATACGCGACAGGTCGGCCTGGAGGAGATGGTTAGAAACGGGGCTGTTGTTTACGCAGCCTATCCGAACGAGCCTTGGCCGGGAGCGGCATCTGTCGCCACCAGCCGCGTTCACGTTGCCAAAGGGCATTGGGATTCGCAGAAAACTCTGAATGGAAAACCCGTTAATTACATATCCCCATTTCTGTCTGATCGAGAAGAGTGGTCCCCGAAGCCGCTCAAAGAAAACAGCAATTTGGCATTCCAAGGCTCTATCGTCCTCGGAATGGGCTTTGTTCTAACTAAGGACCAAGCCGATGCGATGCTAAGCGTCGATCCAAGAAATCGCGATGTTCTTTTTCCCTTTCTCAATGGTGAGGACCTCAACTCCGATCCAGAGCAAAACCCGAGCCGATGGGTTATCAATTTCTGGGATTGGTCCGAGGAGCGGGCTCGCACATACGACCTGCCATATCAATGGATTGAGGCTAATGTGAAGCCTGAAAGGCAAAGGCGAAAAGACAACGGTGACTACGCTTTACGGCGTCCGCTACCACAGCGGTGGTGGCAGTATGCGGACAAAAGACCTGCCCTATACCATGCCATCGGGCGCGGACAGCTATTTGAGAATCATCCCGCTGGTTTTGAGCCAAACACTGAGCCTATGCCACTCGTGCTGGTCGCGGTGCAAACAACCAAATACTTGTCTCTTGGAATGCAGCCGAACACCTCGGTTTTTTCTCACGCAACGAACGTTTTTGCGATCGAATCATTCGGATATTTTTGCGTTATGAATTCGGCGCTACATTCTGAGTGGGTTAGAACCCATTCATCATCCCTTGAGACGAGGCTCAGATACATCCCAAGCGATTGCTTCGAAACCTTTCCTTTTCCGGATATTTCCGAGCATCTGGAAAGACTGGGCAATGCGTTCCATGGGGAGAGACTGCAAGCCATGCGCGACACAAGGTGTGGCATTACTCGACTCTACAATTCTTACCACGACCCCGAGGCAACGGCGGAGTGCATTCAAGTTCTTCGAGAATCTCAAACTGGAATTGATGAGGCTGTCCTGCAGGCTTACGGCTGGTCCGACATCAACTTGCGACATGATTTTTATGATGTCGAATACCTTCCCGAAAACGATCGGCGAAGATTCACGATTTGTGATGAGGCGCGGGTCGAATTGCTCGCACGACTGTCTAAGCTGAATCAAAGAAGATACCTAAATGAGCTTGAGGCGGACGAAAAAAATAAGAAGATTGACCAAGCCGCACCAAAAAGGAAACGTTCATCTGTCACATCCTCACAGGCCGAATTCAACCTTGTCCCTTCAAAAAGGGCCAATGGCCGATCCGCTGATAATTCAGAAAGCACATCTACAAAGATCGTAACCTTTTTAAGGGCGCGTCGTGCATGGCTGAGCAAGTCGGACATCCTTGCCTATGTCGACATTCCGGATGGCCAGTGGAATGCCGCGATCAATGATCTGTTGGCGCGCGGCACCGTCGAACGTCAAGGCGAACGCCGCGGCGCCCGCTACCGCATTTCTGAGAGTGATAGAAAATGACCGAGTTGATTGAACAAGCCGCCCCTCAGAATGTTGCGTGGATCATCCGCGGCGAGCCTGCCACCAACGGACGTGCACTCCGGATCGAACTCGGCCCGACCGACGAAACCGCCGTCGCTCCTGGTGACTGGACAGTCGTCATAGGGTCCGACGATGTGGTGAGGATCGTCGGACGCATTCTGCGTGTCCGGTCAGATACCGGCGGTCGGACCATCTATTTCGACCAGGCTCAAGCCGTTGACCCCGCAGTTCCCCTGACCACGCTCGGCCTGACCGCGCCGAGCGCACCGGCAACGCGACTGCCTTGGGGTGATTTCCTTCGCGTCCTTCCCTCGCTCGGCGCTGCTTCACCCGACGCGGTGCCGCTTATCAAGGACGTGACCTACGTTCGCGATCTTCTCGAGGTCTCGGTACGGGACGACCTACTCGGCCCAGCGGAAGGGCCGCACGAGCTGATCAAGGACATGAGCGTCCGCGATCGCTATCTGGTCGGCAAGCTCGCACCCCGACGCCCGAGTGACGATCAGGCCGCGCAGGTGGAACCGGCTTCCGGTGCAGATGAGGCGGGCGACCTCGAGGAAGAGCGGGCCGCACCGCTGCACGAGCCCGGGGCGGAGTTTCCGACTGCCACCGGCCGGGTGGAGCCCGAAGACGACGCGCTCGACGAGATCGACACGACGAACAACCAGTCGCTGGTGCCATCGAGCATGGGACTGACCTTCTGCGTCGCCGCAGACGTTCAATCGTTGGCGGTAGACGCCCGGTGGGGGCGTTACGAACGGGTCCCCAATGCTGAGCACGACATCACCAAGACCCGGCGCAATCGCCAGACCGGCCGAGAAGAACAGGTGAAGGTCAAGGTATGGCAGCGCGTCCCGTGTGGCGGTGTCGTCCCCCTGCCGTTGATCGATGGGCCGCTCCCTCCGTCTATCCCCGATCCCGACCAACCGGATGTGCGGCTTCAAGGCACGGTTCGGACGAACAACAAGGGTGAGCGTCTCGTCACTCTGTTCCTCGTGAACGGACAGCTGGAGCCCGAGGACAACAAGGACAGCGCCTGGCTCTTCCAGCCCGAGATCACCGTCGAGGCCCCTGAAGATCTGGATGACAAATCGGTGTTCCGGCGTCGCCCCTCCAACGACGTGGTCGTCGATGACCCCGAGCGTGACCGTCTCGCCCTCATTTATCGTAACCGGCTTGAGTTCTCGGTTGGACACGGCGTTTCCGTTCACGCCGATACGACTTCAGACGATCCGACTAAAGCGCACCGCGTTCGAACCGAGATCATCCCGCGCTACGAAGTAGCCGTGACCGAAACTCCCGGCTCCGATCCCAGGGATCGCCCAGCCATGCAACGCATGGTTGACGAGGGCTGGCTAGACATGACGCGGCTGGCGGAGATGGCGCCGGACGCGCTGCGCGACGCCCTTTCGTGTCTCGTTGAAGATTATGCCGTTTGGATCGGCGAACAGAATGCCCGGTTGGGTGCGGAGATCACCGGCTTCGATGATCCAGGTAAAGACGTCATCGAGCGCTGCCAAGAGATCCTGCGTCGTCTACGAGATGGCATGGAAACACTCTTTGCTGATCCGAAGGCGCTGGAGGCATTCCGCTTCGCCAACCGCTCCATGGCGATGCAGCGTGTCCGAAGCATCTACGCCCTGAAGCGCCGACGGAACGAGACCGTCGACGTGGGCACATTGGACGTGCCCAAGAACAGGTCGTGGCGCCCGTTCCAGCTGGCATTCCTGCTGCTATCGATCCCGTCCCTGGCCGATCCCACTCATCCGGACCGGACGAAGCCGGTCGAGGCGTTCGCGGACCTCCTCTGGTTCCCGACGGGTGGCGGGAAGACCGAAGCCTATCTCGGTGTGGCGGCCTTCGCCATGGCCATGCGCCGCTTGAAAAATGATCTAGCCGGCCTCGACGCTTCACGCGGTCTCGCAGTCATAATGCGCTACACGCTGCGCCTTCTGACGCTACAACAATTCCAGCGGGCCACGACGCTGCTCTGCGCGATGGAGGTCATCCGTCGTGCAGACGATAAGACCTGGGGCAAGGAACCTTTCACGCTCGGTCTCTGGGTCGGTAATCGCGTGACACCGGGCACGACCGAAGCGTCTCACCAGGCTGTCGAGGCCATTCGAAACAACGATCGCAACAAGGCGGGCATTGCATCGCCTGCACAGCTGACCAGCTGCCCTTGGTGCGGTTCGGAGATCTCCGGTGGTCGCGACATCGAGGTCGACAGGATCGCCGGCCAAACGCTGATCCACTGCGGCGACAAGCTGGGCGGCTGCGACTTCTCGAAGGCGAAATCCACAGGGCAGCCTCACCCGGGGCTTCCCGTGAAAGTCGTCGACGAGGAGATCTATCACCGCCCGCCGACGATGATGATCGCAACCGTGGACAAGTTCGCGATGATGGCGTGGCGCCCCGAGGTTCGGAATCTTTTCGGCCGCGTGGAGCAGGAATGCGGGCGACATGGTTTGCTCTGGCCGAGTCACGACTGTGGTACCGGGCACAGAGCAAGGGGGATGTATCCGGCTGCCGGTGTGAAGCCGGTTCGCGCAATCCGACCGCCAGATCTGATCATCCAGGACGAATTCCACCTCATCAGCGGTCCGTTGGGCACCATGGTGGGGCTTTACGAAACGGCCGTCGACGAGCTGAGCAGTTGGGCTCTGGGCGACAAGAAGGTCCGCCCAAAGGTCGTCGCTTCGACAGCCACCGTACGGCGGGCCGACGACCAGGTGCGTAATGTGTTCATGCGCCGCATTTCCGTGTTTCCGCCTTCCGGCCTGGACGTCGAGGACAATTTCTTCTCGGTCCAGAGATCTATCGGCGAGAAGCCGGGCCGACGGTACATGGGAATCTGCGCACCCGGCAGCTCCCGCCCTGCGGTTCTGATCAGGACCTACACGGCATTCCTCACCGCCGCACAGGCGCTGTTTGACCGGTTCGGCCCGGTTGCCGACCCCTACATGACCCTCGTAGGCTACTTCAATTCGCTGCGAGAGCTCGGTGGGATGAAGCGTTTGGCGGAAGACGACGTCCAAACGCGCTCCTTCCGTGTCGAAATGAGCTTGGTGGACCGGCCCGGGCTTTCGCAGCGTAGAGTGGAGGAAATCAGCGAACTAACTTCTCGAGTCTCTAGCCAAGACATTCCTCGATACCTTGACCGGCTCGAGGTCCCCTTTGACGGCATGTTCGACCCGTCACTTGGAAAGTGGGTAAACAACAGGAACCCCGGAGATGCCCGGCCAATCGATGCAGTTCTTGCAACGAACATGCTGTCTGTCGGTGTCGACGTGAATCGTCTCGGTGTCATGGTGGTAAATGGTCAACCTAAGGGCACCGCAGAGTACATTCAGGCAACCAGCCGTGTTGGCCGGACACCGCCGGGCCTCGTAGCCACAGTGCTGACATGGGCACGGCCTCGTGATCTGTCGCACTATGAGACCTTCGAGCATTATCACGCGACCTTCTATCAACATGTCGAGGCCCAGTCCGTAACCCCGTTCTCTCCGCGAGCTCTGGATCGCGGTCTCACAGGGGCAATGCTCTCCATCATGCGCCACGCCTATGACCCCTTTGCACCCAATGACGGCGCTGGCGCCATGAACAGTCCCAGTCGCAATGAAATGCTGGAAACGGTAGGCGCCGTCGCTGCCCGGACGTGGGAAGTGACCGAGGACTCGCAAAAGAAGAAGCTCACTGAAGACGCGATGAAGAGTCGTGCTGACGATTGGGCTAAAGAATCTGGCGTCGGTGGCCGCACGCTCGTCTATCAAAAGCATGGCGCGGGCCCCACATCCTATCCGCTCCTGTCAGTGCCGGGAACAAAGCCTTGGACCAATTGGACGGTTCCAATGTCCATGCGCGAAGTCGAGCCAGGAGTTCGGCTCGTAATGGAAGACGACCGCTCGACAAGTGATCCGACTTGGCGCCCGCGGGTGACGCAGCCCGAGGAGGATCAGCAATGAGTAGGACACCCGTAGGAGAAATTCGTCCGAGCCAGTTGCTTTGGACTTATGGACCAGGCGCCCTCATCGACCTACCGAATATGTCGGTTGTCACGATGGGGATCGACCGCTGGGAAAAAGATAGGTGCCAGCCGATTCAAGAGGCTCGTTTGCTCGCCAATGTCAGAAGCGTGCTCGGGCCTCAGGTCGAGTCGCTGCGCATGCCACCCGTGGGCGAAAGGGAAATCACAGACCCGTTTTCGGCGGCGGCCCTGATCGGCGTGCCGGTTAAGCCCTTCCCTCGATGGCTTCGCTGCGTCAAATGCGGTTTGCTTTCGCCCTATGACGCAGGCTTGTTCAAGCTGAAGGAAAATAGATACCGTCCTGAGCTGACGCGTTTCGTTCATGAAGGGTGCCGGGGGTCAAACAACGATCAACGGGCCAGGGATGCGGACGCTGTTCCGGCGCGCTTCCTGATGGCTTGTCGCGCCGGTCATTTGGATGACTTTGCCTGGCACTGGTTCGTTCACGGTGGGCCCAGTACCTGCCGTGCAACACTGAGGTTCTTCGAGAGCGGAGCTTCTCTGCAGACTGAAAACCTTTGGGTCAAATGCGATGGCTGCGGTGCGTCCAAAAATATGTCACAGGCCTTCGGTCAAGCAGGACGCGACAATCTACCAGCCTGTCGTGGCCGACACCCGCATATCGACCGCTACGACGATGATTGTGCCAATGATCCTAGGGCCATCCTCCTAGGGGCGACCAACAGCTGGTTTCCGGTTACGCTTTCGGTCCTCGCCATCCCGCAAGTCGGAAGCCCTCTTGCGCAACTCGTCGCGGACGGTTGGACATTCTTTGACGACGTCGCCTCAGCAGCGGAAGTGGCGTTTGTCGTCAAGACGCTGAGAAAGACCGCTCAGTTGCCCGGCATCGAGCAGTTCACTGACGAGCAAATCTGGTCTGCTATCGAAAACCATCGCAACGGCGGCTCGGAGGTCGATCAGCGTGACCTGAAAGGACCAGAATGGGACGTCCTCACCGCTGAGAATCCTCCCACCGATTATCCCCATTTCATGAGTACGAAAGTTGGGATTCCCACGGGTTTCGGTTCGGCAATCAAACGCTTGCTGCTCTTGGAGCGGCTACGTGAAGTAAATGCCCTTCTTGGATTCACGAGGGTCGAGTCCCCCGACGAGGGCACAGGAGACCAGGCCGCCCCGCGAGCGCCTCTCGCGCGTGCAGCGCCGAATTGGGTGCCCGCGACTCAAGTTCACGGTGAAGGGATTTTCATTCGCTTCGACACGGATGCTTTGAAGGCTTGGGCAGATAAAGACCCTGTAAAAGCTCTCGATTCGCGGCTCCGACAAGGTCATCGCGGCTGGCGCCAAAAGAGGAATCTGGATCCAAACGAAGGTTATCCAGGGGTGCGCTATGTCATGCTGCACACTCTAGCCCACATGCTGATCCGGGAATTGGCGTTGGAATGCGGATACAATGCCGCTAGCATTCGTGAGCGCATTTATGCAGACGTAGATGACGGCAGGGATCAAGCCGGGTTTCTCATTTACACGGCCGCTGCGGACTCGGATGGAACTCTCGGTGGTCTCGTGGAGCTCGGGAAGCCTGAGAATCTCGGAAGACTTCTGCGCCAAGCTCTGGATCGCGCCCACATCTGCGCCTCGGACCCACTCTGCGCAGAACACGACCCGAGCAAGGACCAGTCTCTTCACGGAGCAGCATGTCACGCCTGTTCGTTCGTCTCTGAGACGTCGTGTGAGCGAGGGAACCGCCACCTCGATCGCGCGCTTGTCGTACCCACGCTCGAGAACCCCGATGTGGCATTCTTCGGGAGCATTTGATGGATGCCTTGCTGATTGCTGCCGCAGACCTCGTGACCCTGTTGTCACCCTCTAGGATTGAAGCCCTCGCTGCTCGTGTCCGCAGATCGGACGCGACAGGGAGTGTTGGAGGCCTGCGCAAACTTGTGACGACTCCGTCAGCTCGAGCAGCGCTTGATCGCCTCATTGCTGTTTGGGAACAGACCGACATCTCAGGAGATGTACTCGCCGGAATACTGATCGGAGCGACTTTCGCCCGAGAGAAGTCACAGCGAGAGAGTACAGTCGAGCTTGTCTGGACAGGTCCGACTACGCCATTCGTTCCTACCCGGCGCACCGAACAGGTCCTTCTAGACATCATCGGTCTAGCGCAAAGCGACCTCTTTCTCGTAAGCTTCGTGGTCTACGACGTTTCTTCGGTCGTAGACGCGTTGAATGCAGCGTCAAATCGCGGCGTCAACATTCAAATTCTTTTGGAAACGTCATCGAGTCACGGGGGCAGCCTATCTGTCGATCCGATTGCGACCATGCGGCGTTATGTGCCTTCGGCAGCGCTATTTGTTTGGACTGAGCGACCCCCACCTTTCACCGAGGGGAGAGTTCATGCGAAAGTTGCGGTAGCAGACGGCAAAGCCGCGTTCCTGACCAGCGCAAATCTCACTGGACATGCCTTAGAAAAGAATATGGAAGCGGGCGTCGTGATCAACGGTGGGCATGTGCCAACAGGGCTTCGCGCGCACCTCCATGCGTTGATTGAAACCAAGGTCATCCGCAAAATTTAGTCCATTCAAATCGGCCAAGTGTGATGATTGCTTGGCACGTAAGTCAATAATCTGTCTCGACATATACGCCCGAGCAATCATATGCGACTGCCGCTGCCGTTGCGCCGTTGTTCATGTAGTTGCGCGGGCTCAGGAGTTGCGTCGCGGCCGGGATGTCGGTGTCGAGCATAGCCTCGACCACCGCCCCGCTGACCTCCTCGACCACCCGGACGCCGATCTCGCTGCTGTTCGGCGCCGCGAGGAGTGTGAGCGTCAGGACGTTGGTCGTGCTCGCGACCGGGAAACTCGCCCCGAGATCGGTGAGCGTGGGCGCGCCGGAAGCATCGTTCTGCACCAATTGCCAGTTCGTGTGGGTGCCGCGCTGGAAGCCGATGCCGATGCAGTTCACCACGGCCGACAACGTCAGGGTCGTGGCCAGCGCTGCCGTCGAGCCATAGAGGCCGAAGAAGCCCATGCCGGTCCCCTGCAGCGTCACCAGCGAAAGCCGGTTCACATAGGTGAAGCCGCCCAGCCCATCTGCGTTACCGCGCCAGCAGACCCAGCCTGTCAATCGGCATCCAATTGGGCCCCCTGATCGGCGTCCAAAAGGGACCCCTCTGGCGGGACGTGAGCTGGCCCGAGGCGGCGTAGCTTTTCAGGTAGCGCAGCCGTCTCGGGCCAGCGTTTCAGCCGGGTTCAGACGCGGGTTTTGAGGCGCCAGCTCTCGTTGCCGGTTTCGACGATGTCGCAGTGATGGGTGAGGCGGTCGAGCAGCGCGGTCGTCATCTTGGCGTCTCCGAAGACCGTCGGCCATTCTCCGAAGGCAAGGTTTGTGGTGACGATGACCGAGGTCTGTTCGTAAAGCTTGCTGATTAGGTGGAACAAGAGCTGCCCGCCGGATTGGGCAAAGGGGAGATAGCCCAGTTCGTCCAGAACGACGAAGTCGAGGCGCATCAAATGTTCGGCCAAGCGCCCGGCGCGCCCGGCGCGGGCTTCAGCCTCCAGCTTGTTGACCAGATCCACGACGTTGAAGAAGCGGCCACGGGCCCCGTTGCGGATGACCGCCCGCGCGATGCCGACGGAGATGTGGGTCTTGCCCGTGCCCGTCCCGCCGATCAGCACGACGTTGCGCTGCTGGTTCAGGAACTCCCCGCGCGCCAGATCACGCATCGCTTCTTCGGGCTGCGGGTCCGACCGCGGGAGGTTTGACCATGGACATGAATACGCGCCCCGGCCGCCGCCTGCGCTGCGCCATCTACACCCGCAAATCGAGCGAGGAAGGGCTCGACATGGAATTCAACAGCCTCGACGCCCAGCGGGAGGCTTGCGAGGCCTATATCGCCAGCCAGAAATCCGAGGGCTGGGTCGCCACCCGCGACCGCTACGACGACGGCGGATTCTCGGGCGGCAATCTGGACCGGCCGGGGCTGAAGCAGCTGCTCGCCGACATCGACGATGGGCTGATCGACGTGGTGGTGGTCTACAAGATCGACCGGCTTAGCCGTGCCCTGATGGATTTCTCGAAGCTGGTCGAGGTGTTCGACCGCAACGGGGTCACCTTCGTTTCGGTCACGCAGTCCTTCAACACGACCACGTCGATGGGGCGGCTGACGCTGAATATCCTGCTCAGCTTCGCCCAGTTCGAACGCGAGGTCATCGGCGAACGCATCCGCGACAAGGTGGCCGCCTCGCGCAAGCGCGGGATCTGGATGGGGGGCTATGTGCCGCTCGGCTACGATGTGCAGGACCGCAAGCTGGTGATCAACGAGGCTGAGGCTGCCTCGGTGCGCCGGATCTTCGAGCGGTTCGTCGAACTCGGCTCGGCCACGATGCTGGCGAAGGAGCTGCGGCGGGAGGGGTTTCGCAGCAAGCAGGGCACGCTGATCGACAAGGGCTACCTCTATCGGGTGCTCCGCAATCGCGTCTATCGTGGCGAGGCCGTCCACAAGGGCAAGGCCTATCCGGGCGAGCACGAGGCCATCGTCACCGACAAGGTCTGGGATCAGGTCGACGCGATCCTGCAGGGCAACCGCCACGCCCGGTCCAGCAACAGCCGCATGCAGACGCCCGCGCCGCTGAAGGGCCTGATCTTCACCGACACCGGCGCGGCCATGACCCCGACCGCGACCAAGAAGCGCGGCAAGCTCTACCGCTATTACGTCTCGATGGACGTGATCAAGAACCGCACGACGGAGGAAGACAGCGGTAGCTATCAAGCACCGACCCGCCTGCCTGCGGGCATGGTCGAGGACGCCATCGCCACCGAGGTGCGGCGCATTCTGCAGACGCCCGAGGTGGTCACGCAGGTGCTGGCGGCGCTGAAACGCAATCAGGTGTCCGAGGCCATCGCGGCGCTGCATGATTTCAACACGCTCTGGGCGCAGCTGTTTCCCCTCGAGCAGGCGCGGATCATCCAGCTTCTGGTCCGGCGCGTCACCGTCACCGCCGCCGGGCTCGAGGTCGACATCCGCCGCGAAGGCGTCGCGGGGGTCATTCGCGAAATGATCGCGCCGCGCGACATGGAGGCCGCCGAATGACCCGAGGCAATGACACGATCCGCGTGCTGATCCCCCTGAAGCTGCGCAAGAAGAACGGGCGACCCAAGATCATGCCGCCCGCCGATTACAGCCCGAGCGAGGATCAGGCGCAGGACCCCCACATCCTGCGCGCCATCGGCCGGGCGTGGGGCTGGCGGCGGCGCATGGAGGCAGGCGAGTTCGCCACAATCCAGGAACTGGCCGAGGCCGTCGGTCTGGCCGAACGTCATGTCAGCCGCCAGCTACGCCTCGCCTATCTGGCGCCGGAGGTGCTGAAGCGCCTGACCTGCAGCCGCGAGGCGTCGGCGGTCAGTCTGTACGATCTGTGTTTTCTGGCGGGGGAGACATGGCAGGAGCAGGCTGCGCGGGTTCTCTAGAAAAAGAAAGTCAAGCGTTCCGAGAACTTACTCCATCCGTGAAGTGTCGAATGCTGTGACCCACGCCAGTTCTCGGAACTGCCAAAGAGCTGGTCGATAGGCCATACTCAGTAGTGTCGGCCATTTCTCACGACTTGACGAAGTGCATCGAGCCAGATCATTTCATGTCTCATGAGCAGATACTATCAGACATTCGCACGGATCGGCGCGGGCCTAGCAGCCATTGCAATGCTTGTTTGGTTCTTGTGGCCCGGCGGGGCATGGCAGTTCGAACCTGAGCCGTTTTTCGCTTTTGGTGTTGCGGTGGTCGTCTGGGCATTTACCGAGTTTAAGTTGAGCGAGGAGGTGATCTATCGAGCATCTACGCCCAATGATATCCGGTTTGGCCGAGAGATCTTTGCGTATGGATCCTGGAACTTCCGAGAACTTTTGAAAGATCACGACTACCATCGCGGCATACACCCTAGATTTCTGACTGAAGCGTCGCTGTTGGTCAGCGAAACAGAGCTCGGAATTGCGCATTTCCAGGATGGGCGGGTCCAGAAAAAATACTTAGACTTCTTCGAGCGCCTGAAGGCCTTTGTCGACTATTTTGGAATGCATTCATCACCCGAGCGGTTTGGATCTGTGATGCTGCAGTCCGTCATTCCAGCCAACCAGTTTGATGAAATGAATGTAGCCCCACATCATCAAGCTGAGATTAATGAAGTAAATCGGCTAGCTACTGAAGCTTGGAAAGCCATGCGGCCTCTCATAACGGAGATTAAAGAACGAATTCCCGAAGTGTTCGACGAACAGATCAGGGGCTGTTGGATCAGGAGTCCCGAAGAGTAAAGAGCGTCGACGCGCGACATGCCGCAATTGACACGTCTGACACCCGCGTCGCTGTCAGTGAAAACTCGCCTGAAAGGACGTCGCGGTCAGCGAAACATGCGCGTTCAGCGGCGGGTGCAGCTCGAACGCTTTCGGCTCGCGGGCGAAGTTCCATAGGCGGAACAGAGACCATTCCGAGCGCCGCTCCTCGGCCACGGCCAGCTCGTTGCGGCTGATGTGGAAAGGGGTGCGTTCCCAGCCATTCGTCGTCTTCACCTCGATCAGGCGCGGACGGCCATCCGGCGCGAAACTGGCGATATCGTAGCCGGCACCATCGCCGTCCTCCTCCGACACCCACCGGACCTTGCGCGCGAGATCGTCGCGGCCCGCTGATTTCAGGGAGGCTCGTTCGTGCGCCAGGACGCGCTCCTCACCGGCACGGCCGAGGGCGCGGTTTCGCTCGTCTCTCGCCGCAACATCGAATTTGCGGGCGATGTGCAGCATCTGCTCCAGTTCCTGTGGAGGCGGCTGGTTCGACAACGTGGGCGGCAGCCCGATCCAGATCGGCCGTGCCTCAGCCAAGCCAGTCGGCGCTCCTGTACGCGAATGGCGACCTAGCCAAGCCGGATTCAGCGCCAGCCAGCGCGCCACAGCATCCACCAGCGTCATCTGGAAATTGAAGGCGGGCTTGTAGCCCGGGATCCAGTCCTCACCCAGCCCCTTCAGCACGGCGCTGATGTTCTGGTGCTTGAACTCGACCGATCCCTCGGAGCGACCGTTCAACAGCGGCAGAAGCCCACGCCGGTGCTCGGCCTTGTTGTAGGGGCGACCTGAGACGTCGTCGGCCAGCATCGCGAAGTAATCCGCGACGATCAGGTCGTTCTCTTGATCGGTCCAGGCCCCGTTTGACATTGCGCCAGGCTAGGGGCCGAAACTGCGTTTGTCATCAGAGACTTCGCGCAAAACTCCCAAGACATACCAACGACCACGCCGCCCGTGTCGCGCCTCTGACTTCATCGAAACAAGCCGGAACCAGCGAAACACAGGCGCAACGCGCTCCGGTCAGTTCGTTGAAATCTATGGGGGTTTTGAACCCGTCTCGCCGGGAGCGAGGGGCGGGTGGAAAGAGACGCTGGGCGTTTGGAGACCGATCTCGCGCAGGCGGCCAGTCTCCGAAGGGCGGATGGTCCCTGCAAACCCCTTTGGTACATAAAGAAAAAGGCCCCGCGAGGGACCTGTTTTCGGGTTTTCGATGTGCAAGTGGCGGAGGGGATGAGCCTGATATCCAACCTTCTCTTGTGGATGCCGCTCTCATTTGCAAGGAATTTCTGAACTTTAGGCATGTGATCGAGTGCGGACTCTTGTCAGGCCTGTTCACGCGGCCCGATAGATGCCGCTGGCCGAGATGGTGATGCGCGGACCGGGGCCAAATCTCCAACAGCGAGCTCGAAGCTCTGAGAAGGTTTCTGGTTTGCCCAACCCGGATCATGTCGATCATGTGCCCATTCGGTTCATGCCTTCCTCACAACTCTGCGGCCCGGCTTCGCTGTCTGCTGCCGGATCAGGCAGCGCAGGCGATCACCGGATCGCGATAGTCTTCATCGTGCGTGAGCATCGCCCAGATGCCGCGCGCCATCTTGTTGGCCAGAGCAAAGGCCGCGACCAACGGCGGCTTGCGTTCCAGCATGCGCTCAAGCCAGGGGTTTTGAGGTGCGCCACGGCGCAGGGCCCAGCGGACCACCGCCATCGCGCCGGTGACAAGCAGTCGTCGGATGTCCCGCTGCCCCATCTTCGATGTTTTCCCCAGCCTCTGTTTTCCGCCAGAAGAATGTTGCCGCGGTACCAACCCGAGCCAGGCGGCAAAATCGCGGCCACGCCGGAACTGGTCCATCGGCGGCGCGAAGGTTTCGACCGCGAGCGCGGTGATCGGTCCGACACCCGGCATGGTCTGCAACTGCCGGGGTATGGCGGCCGCCCTGGACGCGGCGGCGAGCTTTGCCGAAACTGCGGCGAGGCGGGACGTCAACAATTCTATCTGTTCCAGAACCATGCGGCAGATGTCTCGCGCCAGGTCTGGCAGACCCGAACCCGGATCATCGACCACCTTCGCCAACCGCGGGATATACCCGACCCCTTCCGGCGCGACGTGCCCGAATTCAAAGAGGTGCGCGCGCAGGGCATTGATCGCCTCGGTCCGCTGCTTCACGATCTGCTCGCGGGCGCGAAACGCCACCGCCCGGGCCTGCTGTTCTGCGGTCTTGGGTTCGACGAACCGCATGGTTGGACGCGTGGCCGCCTCCGCGATTGCTTCCGCGTCGGCGGCATCGTTTTTCTGACGCTTGATGACCGGCTTGACGTAATGCGGCGCAATCAGCCGCACGCTGTGCCCGTAGGCGGACAATTCCCGCGCCCAATGGTGCGCGCTGGGACAAGCCTCCATCGCCACCTCGCATGCCGGATGATCCGACATGAATCGCGCGAACTGCGGTCGCGCCAGCTTCTTGCGGAACACGACCTCCCCGTCCGCTGCTGCTCCGTGTACCTGGAACACGTTCTTTGCCAGATCGACGCCGATGATGGTAACCTCTTCCATGGATGCCCTCTCCTACAACTTGTGTTTCGACACCACGAGTTTGGCACATCGCGATGCCGTCTGGGGAGAGCGGCATCCACCCCATCTCTACACAAATGCTTAATTTAAAGCAATTTTTTTCAGCCAGCTCCTAGGGGCCACGATCTTTATGCTGGTGATGCCCCATGCCCAGGACAGGGTCCACCGACCGATCAGTGGAGCACGATCCACACCCGGCGGAAGCCGCCGACAGGAGAGACTTCCCGTTCCGGTTCCATATCTTGCGCAAATTCGATCCTGTGCACGGAAGCAAGCAGTGCCCGAAGCGCGATCCGCAGTTGCCAGGTGGCCAACAGCCGGCCCGGGCACACATGTCTGCCGATGCCGTAGACGAGGTTTGCCGCGGCATGGTGCTTTGGGTCGAAATCGCCCCGTCCGAAAACCGCCTCGTCGCGATTGGCCGATGTCCAGTGAAGCTTCACGCGAGCGCCTGCCGGAATGTCCGTGCCGCCGACACGAACGGGACAGGTCGTGACCCGGCGGTTGGAGACGAACGGGTCGTCCAGACGCAGGATTTCGTCGATGATCGCGTCCATTTCAGCGTCCGGGGCCGTGCGCATCCGCGCCGCAAGGTCCGGTTCCCGGCTCAGATGCGCGACGACCACACCAACGCATAGCGCCATCGACCCAAGGTCACCCCCGGTCCAGTTGCGCAGGATCGAGGTCAACTCCGGTTCCGTCAGCGGTCGCCCGTCGACGGTCTCGCGGCAAAGCCGCGCGGTCACGTCGTCGCTGGCCGCGTCTGTCCCGGACAGACGGGGGGCGAGTACGGACCGGATGATCTCGTCGAATTCCCCGGCGACCTCCGCGGTCCGTTCGTAGTCGCCCGATCGGGTGGCAGCGTGGTTGGCCTCCATCCAGTTCAGCAGACGCGGCTCCAACTCGGACGGCCAACCCAGCCACGCACATTGCGCGCGTACCGCGAAGACGGCGCCGATGTCGCCGACCGCATCCAACGGCTTGCCGCGCGGCAGGGCCGCCACCAGACGGACGGCGACGCCTTCGAAAACCGGCAGGAAGGGCTCCAGCGCGTCGCCGGTCAGGTACCGGTCGACAACACTGCGGAATCGGGAGTGGTCCTCTCCGTCCAGACCATTGGGAATCTGCAGGTGGCGGGATACTGCGCTTGAAAAGCGAACGTCGTCGAGGGCGGCGGCGGCGACATCGGCGTGTCGAAGCAATACATATTCGCCGGCGTCGTTCCTGACCACCGGGAAAAGTGGCCGCAATTCATCGGTGTATGCGCGCAGATCACGCCCGGCAGGCGACACGTCGTCAGGCATGTGATCGGTCATCGCGCTGCTCTCATTCTGGCTGGTCTGAACTATCGTGCGTGAGGTTTGTCCGCTGCATCGCGTGGTCGAACTGCCGGTCCTCGCGCCTTGCGCCATTATCGTAGTTGGAACGTGGGATCAGTTACAGCGCCGATCATTCTCCTGCGTGCGTTCGGTAACACGGATCATGCCCGATCCGTGACGGTCGCGCCGCCCTGCACAACGGCACAAGCGTACCTGAACGAAAACACCTGTCGGGAACAATTGAAAACACATGCCGCGCATGCTGTGCATTCTATTCACGACCAGGTTCCGGCGTCTTGCCGTCGGTCGCAAACAGAATTGTCAGAAGCAACGATGCATCCTCCATTCCCTTCACCGAATGCGACTCGTCGCCATCGAGATAGACCCAATCGCCCGCCCGCAAGTCGATTGTCGCGTCGGACAGCCCGAGCTGGGCGTGCCCCTCGATGCATTGGAGGGTGATCCGGCCTGGGACCCTGTGCGAGGGGATCTCGACACCTGCAGGCACGACGAGGCGCACCGCCTCGAAGCTCGACGTGCGGACGATGGCGTGCGTTCTGGCGGCGGAGAGACGGGCGCCGAGCGGGCGGAGATCGACGGCCTCGCCTGCGGCGGCATGTTTCAGCGCCATTGTGGTCTCTCCGTCGCACCAGAGGTGTGCTCTGCGGGGTCATGCTGTTCCGTCCGCTCGGCCAGGCGCATGACCTGCACACCCTCCTCGGTGATGATCGCGTCCAGCGGCACGTCGTGGGGCTGCGGGTAGATCGTCGCGAGTTCGGCCGCCTGCAGGCCTATGCCGATAACGAAGGGGCGCGGCGCGAGATGCGCGAGCGTGCGGTCGAAGTAGCCGCCGCCATAGCCGAGCCGATAGCCGGCCCGGTCCCAGCCGACAAGCGGAGCAAGGGCCACGTCCGGCGTCACGACCTCTGACTCCGGCGGCGGAACAGGGATGTTCCAATCACCCCGCACCATGCGTGTCTCCGGCGTCCAGCGGCGGAAGACGAGCGGGGCCTGTTTGACCTCGACGAGGGGCAGCGCGACCTGGACGCCCGTCCCGTGCAGATCAGCCATCAGGGGGCGCAGGTCGGGCTCGCCCTTGATCGGCCAGTAGGCCGAGAAGACGCGATCCCGCATGTCGCCGAAACGGTCTGCCAGAAGGTCGCGCAGGTGACCCGACAACGCGGCCCCCACGGCGACCCGCGCATCCACGCTCAACGCCTGGCGCTCGGCGCGCAGTCGCAGGCGCTCGGCCCGGCGCCAGCGCGCGACGTCGCGCGCCTGTTCCGGGTCGACGCCCAGCGGATCGAAATAATCGGGCGCGATCTCGCCCGCCATGCAGGGCGGAGAGGCGTAGCGGCCCTCGGACCCGTCATTCCCCGCCATGACGTGCCTCCTCGTGCCCGCAACCGTCGGACCGGAAGCGGCCCAGCAAGACTGTCGCCTCGTCCGCCATCAGGCGCAGGCGCTCGCCGGCGGGAACGACGTCCGTGATCCGCCCCACGCCCTGGCCTGCATAGAGCGCCATCGCCTCCAGATCCCCCGTCGTCGTGCGCAGGGGCGAATCCGTGCTGAACCGCAGGCGGGGAACGCCATCGTCCCAGGCGATGGGCTCCCGCGGCAGGGCGTCGGGGTCGTGACCCAGAAGGCGGTCGCCGAGCGCCTCCGTCACGGTATTGGCCAGAACGCGAACGGCCGCGCCGCGCGGCCAGTTCAAAACGAAGACATCGGTGAGAACCGTGTCCGCAGCATGGGCCGCCGCCAGTCGGCGCTTGTGCCTGTCATGGGCGAAGGATTCGGTGGTCGCCAGAAAGGCCGTGCCGCAATGCACGCCCACTGCCCCCATGGCGAGGGCGGCGGCGAGCCCCCGTCCATCGACGATCCCGCCGGAGACAACGACCGGCACCCGGGACCCGGACAGGATCTCCGCCGTCAGGGCGAAGGCGCCGATGCGCCCGTGGACGTGCCCGCCCGCCTCGACGCCCTGCGCGATCAACACGTCCGCACCCGCTGCCTCGGCATCGCGCGCCGCCTGCACCGTGCCGGCCTGGTGCAGGACGAGGCAGCCCGCCGCCTTCACGCGCTCCACAGCCGAGGGCACCACGTCCCAGAAGAACGAGAAGGCCCCGACGCCGAGGTCGAGACAGCAGGCGATCTGGGCGTCGAGCAGGTCCGGGTCGGTCGCCGCCGGGATCAGGTTGACCGCGAAGGACCGGTCGGTCGCCGCCCGCAGCGCCTGAACTTCGCGCGCGATCAGCTCGGGCGCCTCGCGCACCATGCCGAGCGTCGGATAGCCGCCAGCCTTGGCCACAGCCGCCGCCAACTCCCAGCGGGACACGCCGCCCATGCCGGCCAGCAGGATCGGCACGTCACAGCCCAGCAGATCGCAGAGCGGTGTGCGCAGCGCGGGATACAGGCCATCCGTCATGACGCGGGGTCGTCCTCCATCAGGTCCAGCGCCTTGATCGAATGGGCGAAGGCGGCGCCGGCCCGCATCTCGGCGGCGACCCAGATCGCCTCCATGATCTGCTCCGGCGTGGCACCCGCGCGCCGGGCCGCCCTGACATGGCCCTCGATGCACCAGGGGCATTGCGTGACATGGGCAACGGCCACGGCGATGATCTGCTTGGTGCGCGCATCGAGCGCGCCTTCGGCGAACACCGCCTTGGAGAAGGCGCGGAAGGCGTCGTCCGCCGCTGGCGCAAGGGCGTGCCGCCGCTCGGCATGGGCGCGCGTTGCCTGTGGAAAATGAAGATCAGGCATGAGCGGTGTTTCCAGGCTCGGACTGCGGAAACAGCACGTCGTTTTCCAGCCGCATGTGTTCCTCGAGATCGGTGATGAATTCGTTCAGCCTCGCATAGAGTGCCGTCCAGGTGCCGCAGGCGCCTTCGGGCAGTGTCAGTTCGCGGGTCAGACGGCGGATTTCGGCGACCTCTGCGGCGTGGTCGTCATGATCGGCCCGCATCACGGCGATCGGGTTCTCGATGCCGGGGCCGCCACCCCTGCGGATGGCGGGAAAGAGGATCAATTCCTCCTTCTTCATGTGGACCTCCATCTCGCCGATCATGCGGCGCAGGACGTCCGAGAGCCCATCGGGCACATGGTCGTCGCCGAAGTGCACTTCTTCGACCTTCGCGGCCATCGCGGCCAGCGGCGGCAACTGTTCGCGGTGTCGCGCGTGGTACCGCGTCTCGATGTAGCGGGTCAGTTCGGCGGCGTCGTGGATCGGGGCGGCATCGGACATCTGGGGATCCTTTCATCAGCTCAAGGCGGGAATGGCGTCGGGGGCAGCCTGTGCCTCCGTGACGGCGATGTGGAGCGAGCGGGCAATGCGTTCGGCCCGTTCGATGACATGCGCGGCGCCCGCGGGGGAGCAAACCTCCCGCGCGGTCTCGCGGAACAGTCCCAGCCAGCGTTCGAAATGGGCCCCGTGGATCGGCAGCGGCGTGTGCGCGGGCACCGGGCGGCCATGGTAGCGGCCGGTCATCAGCGCGACCGAGGACCAGAAGGCGACCATGCGCTCAAGGTGAGGGTCCCAGTCCGATATCCGCGCAGCAAAAATCGGGCCGAGCACCGCATCGCGGCGGACCTTGGCGTAGAAGGAATGGACGAGGTCGCGCAGGACGTCCTCGTCGAGGCCCGTTTCCGCCATGATGGCCGCCGTCATCTCCGGCCGGGCGGAGGCGATCTGTGCGGATGGTTCGGCGGTGGACATGACGGCCTCGCGGTTCGGGTCTTGCAAACAAGGCTAGACCTGCTAATAGGTATTGTAAATACCAATTCCTGCAGGGCACTCGCGGCGATGCGCCTCACCTCCTTCACCGACTACGGCCTGCGCATGCTGATGCGCATGGCGAGCGCGCCGGATCGCGCCTTTTCGACCGCCGATCTGGCCGACGAGTTCGGGCTGTCGCGCAACCATCTGGCCAAGATCATGCAGCGGCTTGCGCAGGCCGGGCTGATCGAAACCCGGCGCGGCGGTGGCGGCGGGGCGGCACTGGCCCGGCCTGCGTCGGAGATCCGGCTCGGCGCCGTTGTGCGCCTGCTTGAAGAGGGCCAGCCGCTCGTCGAATGCCTGAGCGGGGGTGGCGGCGCCTGCACGCTTGACGGCCGCTGTCGGCTCAAGGCGCGCATACGCTCGGCCGAGGCGGCCTTTCTCGCCGACCTCGATCGCGCGACGCTCGCCGATATCGCGCTCGAACCATTGAGGGGAGGCTGACAGACCATCAACCCGGCGGTTGCAACCGTCGGGCATCAGAAACAAGCAACCAAAAAACGGAAGGAATGCTCGATGACCACATGGCTCCCCACCTTGAAGACAGCGACACCGCAAGAAGGCTATGAACTGGCCGTCAAGATGGCCCGCGTCGCGATCAAGATGACCCAGCCGGACGCCGAGGTGCGCGACAAGCTGCGCCCGGTCTACGCCGAAAATGCCGACGCGCTGATCGCCTCGAGCCAGGTCGTGGCAACGCATTTCGCCACCGTGGCGGCGGCGAATGACTATTGGAGAGATGCGCCATGACACCGGTCGAACGCAACGCAGACGATTTTGTCATCGACGCGTCCCTGTTGGCGGACGCGTTCGGCCTGTCGCAGGAGGAGACCAGGGCGCGGATGCGCGCGGGGACCATCACCTCGCGCTGCGAGGCCGGGGTGGGCGAGGATGCCGGGCGCTGGCGTCTGACCTTTCACCACGGCGGCCGCGCCTGCCGGTTCATCGTGGATGCGGGCGGACACATCCTGACGCGGGCGACTTTTCCGGTCAGGACTGGCACGCAAAATCCGGGCGCACCCGGCACAGACATCGGACCGGGGGCAGGACCGTGATCCCCGCGACCCTTCTCGAAAGGGCCAGCCGCCGCCTTGTCACGGTCGATCGCTCGGCGCGACTGGTCGACGCCGCGCAGGCCTTCGACCGCCCGGAGACCCTGCTGATCATCGTCTGCGACGAGAGCGGCGTTCTTCGTGGTGTGGTCAGCCGCACGGACATCGTCGCTCGCATCAGCCATTGCACCGGCTGTTCCTGCACGGAATCCGTCCAAGCCGCGATGACCGCCGAAGTCGAGTCCTGCACACCCTCGGAGTCGCTCGATGACATCTGGGCCCGGATGAAGCGGACGGGGTTCATGCATTTGCCGGTGGTGGACGGCGCCGGGGGTCCCCTGGGCGTGCTTGCCGCACGCGATGTGCTCGTGGCCCTGCTCGCGGATCGCGAGCACGAAGAGACCCTGCTGATGGATTACGTCACTGGCATCGGATACCGGTGAGTCGGGCCGGAGTCGCGGCTCGGTCCCATGCGTCGGGTGAAGCCGCCGTCGCTGCCCTTGCGGAAGAGACGGGGCGTGCCATGGGCCTCGGGATTTTCGGTTCGCCCAGCTTCGTTGTGGACGGAGAGGTGTACTGGGTGGATGACCGCCTCGATGACGCGATCTCATGGGCGCGGGAGGGCCGGGTGCGTTGGGAGGATCAGAGGGGCGCCCGAGGTCGGCGTAGCCCTGCCCTTATCCTGCGCAATAGCCCCACCATCCCCAGCACCCACGCCGTCAGCGCCACATAAACCAGCACCTCGGGGATCGGGTCGAGGAAGCCGCGGAACCCGACCTCGCGTGCCGCGGCCTCGAAGGCCACCGGGTCGTGGTTCGCCATGGCGATGTCGAAGGCGGCGCCGTCCAGATGCTTCGACCGCGTGGCGCCGCCGACGGCGCGGTTGTGCTCGGGGCTGCGATAGGCCGAGCGGACGATCAGCGGCTTGCCCAGCCGGTCACGCAGCGCCTGCAGCTTATCGAGCGCGGGTTCGTTGTTCAGCAGCTTGCCGGTGCCCCGGCAGGCGATCTCGGCCGGGCTGAAGTTCGGCCAGCGCCAGGCGCTCTCCGGCACGTCGCGCCAATGGCGGTGGAAGGTCGTGGTCATGATGTCCTCCAGAGACGAAAAAAACCCGCCACATGGGCGGGTCGGGTGAGAAGTGGGAAGGCGGATGTATGTGACGTCGGACGGCTTTGACCGTCACGTCATCAACGACGCCAAAAGGGAGAGCCAGATTTCGTGCAGATCGCAGTGAACGACGGGAGGGAGCCCAGAGCTCCAACCGCAGCAGCCCAATTAAAAAGGTGATAATCGCGCATTTCTGCTTTCAGTCACCGATAGGACAGTCCTTTGCGGACCTTGGGGAAAGTCCCAAACGCTGTGATGTAGCTTCACCGGATCAGCCAGCTGCGATACGGTATGCCTGAGCCCGTAAATAAGACCACGTGGAGCGTGTAACTTTGGACAAAAAAAGCACAAAAAGGCCTTCGATACCAATGCGGGCGGCAAATGCGACCGGGCGTTCGGCGCTGTTTTTGGCTAAGGTCGCTGGGAAAGCTGGTTGGGCAATCGCCAAGCCCGTGGGGCGGCAGACAGGCAAACTCGCCGTAAAAGGGGGTAAAGCGGTCAAAGATCACGCGGCTGTTAAATTCGCGGAATTTGAACTTAGACATACCAAATATACGCCGGAGAACTTCTTTGAAAAAGGGGCGATCTCGCTGGAAGATCTCGTCGATGCGCTGTTGATTGAAAAACGCGGCACGTCGGCAAGGATTGTTACAGCGCTTTCTGGTAAATTGGCTGCGGCAGGCACGACAGTAAGTCTATTTTCCATCGCATCCATTCTCGGAACGGCCAGTACGGGAACGGCCATCTCTTCACTTTCAGGCGCGGCTTTCAATAGTGCCGCGTTGGCCTGGATTGGTGGAAGCGTTGTAACTGGCGGATGGATCGTCTTGGGCGTAGCCGCCGCTGGAGGAGCAGTAGCATATTTCGGGTCTCGCAAGCTTGTTGGGAAATGGACCGGTAAAAGGCGCAAGAAGAAGTCCTTGGACCCGCAAGAAATGCGGTTTGTCGAAACATGTTTGATGTTGGCAACGGCTTTTCGTGAACGGGCCAATCAAAACGCCGTTTTGGACCCTCTCACTGCTGAAACCCTGCATCAGAACTTAAAACATGACCTCCTCGAACAGTTGGATGTCTGCATCGCCAAAGTCAGCGACTGGCCAGAACTTCCGTTGATGCGGCTTGAAGATCGCAAGGTAGATCTGGTCGAATTGTTCGACTCCCTACCAACGGCTCACGTTCACAAGCCGTCAGTCGGAAGAAAACCCACAGCCGCTGCCCCTGTCGTTACAGGCGTCGTATCCGCCACGATATTGAAATTGATGTCGGACACTTTGCCTTCGTTTACGGAAGATGAGGAACTGGTTCTTCAGGCGCTACGTCGGTCGAACAACAGCCTTGCAGATGCCAGTGAACTTGAACTGTCAGAATACGTGCAATCGCTATCCGTTGAGCAAATTGCCGGGCTCAAAAATAATGTCAAGGGAATCTACCACGAGCTCGCGTTTGAGCGGCAAGAGAATCTGGATGGCGACGAATACATCGTCGAGCTTTTTGGTGACACGAACCACGCTGGCGCAGATGTCCGGATTATCAATGTTGAGACCGGCGATGTTGCCGAGGTTCAACTCAAGGCGACAAATTACGCGTCTTATGTACGTGAACACAACGAAAAATACGAAAACATCGACGTGCTCGTGACCAGTGAGGTCGCTGGCTCTTCGCTAGATTGGGCTTCGTCTGGGTTCAGCAATGCCAGCCTTACAGCTGATACGTCCGAGGTTTTTTCCGAGCTCGGGCACGGGGCCGACGCGGACATTGTTAACAGTATGGGCGTCGCTGCGATGGTGACACTCGCGGCGAATGCAAAGTCCATGCTGAAGGGGGAAGCCCTTTCAACAGAAGCGAAACAAAAGATCATTCAGGACGGAGTGGTGGCGGCAAGCGTTGCTGGATTGGTGCAGCTCATAATCTAGTTGTTCCATCCCTTCCGATCGAGCTTGGCGTCGCTACACTGTGTGCGGGTTGTCATTCCTTCCCGCCGCGCTGGAACGCTTCGAACATCAGGGCGCGCATTGCGCGGATGTCGGCTTCGATTCGGGCCAGCCGTTCGGCATCGGTCTTGCGGTCCTCGGCGCGCTGGCGCTCGACGCGGGCGCGTTCGGCCAGCAGCTCACGGTCGAGCCGGGCGAGCATGGCGTCGTTGGTGAAGGCTTTGCGAGCAACGGAGGCCAGCAAGGCGGTGGTGCCGCCGATCAGGGCTGTGATAGCCGCAGTCAGGCCATGGTCTCGAAAGGCCGCGCCGACCTCCTGCGCGAGGGAGTTACGGTCTGTCATGTTGATATCTTTCGGTGATCTGGAGGGATGCGTCAGCCGACCTTGCAGCCCCAAAGGGACGTTTGGTCGGCCGCGAAATACCCATCCTGAGCGCGGAAATACCCTTGCAGCTCGACGGTATCGCCCGCCGTCAGCGGCACCATGGTCTGCAGCCAGATGGCGGTGGCGAGAGACATGGGTGGCGGAGATTTCGCCGAAGGAGCCCCGGATTTCGGTCGCGCCGTTCAGGACCAGCCGTCCGCGCATGCGCGCCGTGGCGCTTGCGTTGATCTTGTAGAGCAGCGTCGCGCCGAAGAGGTAGGTGCCGTCCACCGGCGCCACGAAGTGGTTGTTCGCGGCGTCGAACGCGCCCTGATCGTTGGTGTCGGTGTTGTTCAGGCCGATCTTCGTCCATGTGCCGACACCGACGTAGTTGTCGTAATTGGTGTACGCCTTGAAGCGCGGCAGCCGAGGCTGGTCGACGATGCCGGTGGCGTTGTCGACGCTGAGCCATAATCAGAAACTGGTGCTTGCTCATTGGGCAGCATCGCAGGTGTATCTTACCAGCACTCGTGTCGCGAGCCCCACGCGTTCACAGTATGCTTTCCCGGATGCATCATCAGCGAGGCTCCTGCTGCTACCAGACCTCTTGAGAGTGAGGATGTGCGGCTTCAGATCCTTCATGGCTCATCCGACGAAAGAAATGTTGCGCCGCGAAGCCCTCTCGTGAGAGGCTGACGCAGCGATCCTTTAGCGAGAGGCGTCCAGCACACCAAGTCTTGCCAGGAGGTTTCCATGCGGCTGTCAGGCCTGTTTGAACGTGATTGTCGCTTGTGTCGTGCCGGGGCGATGCCGTGACCGCTAGGCCTATTCCTGTCGCGCGCGATGCCCAGCTGATTACGCCTGAGGAGCTTCCGCTCTGGGTGCCGGGCGACATCCTGACCGACAGTGGCGATCTGCGCTGGAAGGGCATCGGCCAGCGCACCTACCGCTATCGCGGCCTCGACGTCGCGATCCCTCCGATGGATCACTACATGATCGTCCATTACCTGCAAGGGGTTACCCCGATGGATCGGCAGGTCGGCGGGCGCTGGTCGCGGGCGGAATGCCAGCCCGGCATCTTCTCGCTGCTGAGCCTTGCGACCGATTCCCACTGGCATTGGACACGGCCGCTTGACGTCTCGCACGTCTATCTGCCCGGCGAGGTTCTTGCGAAGGTCGCCGGCGACATGCAGGGCCGCGACGTGGCCGAGGTGACGCTTCATGACGTCCTACACGGCAGCGACTCCACGCTCACCGCCATTGCCTCGGAGGTTCTCCGAGAGGTCCGGCGCGGCGGCGATGGCAGCCCGCTTTATGCCGAGGCGGTGTCGATCCAGTTGGCGGTTCACCTGCTGCGCAACTATGCCACCTGCCAGTTCCGCGAGAAGGCGCCCCGTCAGCTGACCCCGGCTCAGCGCCGCCTGCTCGACGACTATATCGACGCCAACCTGGAAGGCAGGCTGACGACCGAGGGCGTGGCGGCGGCCCTCGGCGTGGGTGTCTGGACGCTGAACCGCCTGCTGCGCAGCACGCTCGGCTGCTCGGCCCATGGCCTCATCACCGCCCGAAGGGTGGAGCGGGCGCGTAGGCTCATGTCCGACCGCTCGCTCTTGCTGAAGCAGATCGCCGCAGCGGCGGGCTTCTCGGATCAGGCGCACATGACGCGCGTCTTCCGGTCGCATCTCGGCGCGACACCGGGGCAGGTGCGGGTCGGCACCGATCACCGGATCGTTCAAGAGAGTGTTTCATTCGTTCAAGACCGACAGGAGCGCCGTTCATAGTCTTTCGATAACCCGGGGCAGGTGCTGCCCCTGGTCGAGGGTCCGGGGAGGGACCCTGTTCAGGAGGAGGAAAGGAAATGGCTCTGGATTCTCATATCTTGCCGCAGGCCGAGGCATCGACGGGCCAGCAGGTGCTGGACGCGTTGATCATCGGGGCCGGAGTGGCGGGGCTTTACCAGTTGCACCAGTTGCGCCAGCTGGGCCTGAAGGTGCGGGCCTTCGACACGGCCAGCGACGTGGGCGGCACCTGGTACTGGAACCGCTATCCGGGCGCCAAGTTCGACTCGGAAGCCTATATCTACCAGTATCTGTTCTCGGAGGATCTCTACAAGAACTGGTCCTGGAGCTCGCGCTTTCCCGAGCAGCCCGAGATCGAGCGCTGGCTGGGCTATATCGCCGACAGCCTGGACCTGCGGCGCGACATCAGCTTCTCGACCACGATCACCAGCGCCGTCTTCGACGAGGACCGGAACCGCTGGACCGTCACCACCGACAAGGGCGAGGTCTATGACACCCAGTTCCTTGTGACCTGCGGCGGGATGCTGTCGGCGCCCATGGCGGACGTGTTCCCCGGTCAGGATGACTTCAAGGGCCAGATCGTCCACACCTCGCGCTGGCCCAAGGAGGACATCGACCTTGCGGGCAAGCGGGTCGGCGTGGTCGGCATCGGCGCCACCGGCATCCAGGTGATCCAGACCATCGCCGACAAGGTTGCCGAGCTTAAGGTCTTCGTGCGGACGCCGCAGTATGTGCTGCCGATGAAGAACCCCTCGTACGGCCCCGAGGAGGTCGCCGCCTACAAGGCGCGGTTCGAGGAACTGCGCCAGACGCTGCCAAACACCTTCACCGGCTTCGAACACGACTTCGAGAAGCAATGGAAGGACCTGACCCCCGAGGAACGCCGCGCCCATCTTGAGGACTGCCACGAGAACGGTTCGCTCAAGCTGTGGCTGGGGTCCTTCGGCGAGATGTTCTTCGACCCCGAGGTAAGCGAGCAGGTGTCCGAGTTCGTGCGCGAGAAGATGCGCGCCCGGCTGAAGGACCGAAAGCTGTGCGAGCTGCTGATCCCGACCGATTACGGCTTCGGCACCCATCGCGTGCCGCTGGAGATGAACTGCCTGGAGGTCTACCTGCGCCCGAATGTCGAGGCCGTGCCGGTCAGGGACAACCCCATCGCCCGCATCACGCCTGAGGGGATCGAGCTGGCGGATGGCACCCGCTACGACCTCGATGTCATCATCCTCGCGACCGGCTTCGACGCCGGGACAGGCGCCCTGACGCGGATCGACATCCGGGGCCGCGGCGAGCGTTCGCTGCGCGAGGACTGGGGCCGCGACATCCGCACCACCATGGGGCTGATGGTGCATGGCTATCCGAACATGTTCACGACGGCGGTGCCGCTCGCGCCCTCTGCTGCACTTTGCAACATGACAACCTGTCTGCAGCAGCAGACGGAATGGATCACCGACACGATCCGCACCATGCGGGAACAGGGCAAGACGGTGATCGAGCCGACGGCGGAAGGTGAGGAAGCCTGGGTCCGGCACCATGACGAGACGGCCAGCGCGAACCTGATCTCGAAGACCAATTCCTGGTACCTGGGATCGAACGTGCCGGGCAAGCCGCGCCGCGTGCTGTCCTATACCGGCGGCGTCGGCACCTATCGCCGCAAATGCGCCGAGGAGGCTGCGGCCGGCTATCCTAGCTTCACGATGGCATGAACAGGACCGCGCCGGCGCGGGGAGGCGCCGGCGCGGTCGCACAACGGGAACCGCAAGGGAGGACAGGATGAACGAGGATTTCAGGACCGCCGCCGACCGCGTGCTGAACGGCGTCGTCACCAGCGAGCCGAGGGTGCCGGGGGTCGTCGCGATGGCGACAGACCGGCAGGGCAATTTCTACGAAGGCGCGGCGGGGCAGCGCAGGCTTGACCGCGACGAGCCGATGACGGTGGACAGCGTCTTCGCGCTGTTCTCGACCACCAAGGCGATCACCGCCACGGCTGCGCTGCAACTGGTCGAGGAAGGCAGGCTGGATCTCGACGCCCCGGCCGAAACCTATGCGCCCGATATCGGCACGTTGCAGGTGATCGAGGGCTTCGACGCGCAGGGCGAGCCGATCCTGCGGGCGCCGAAACGCAAGGTCACCACGCGGCAGCTTCTGACCCATACCGGGGGCTTCGGCTACGACTTCTTCAGCGAGACCTACAACCGGCTCGCGCAGGACAAGGGCCAGCCGAGCGTGATCACCGCCTCGCGGGCGGCCATCATGACGCCCCTGCAATTCGACCCCGGCGAGCGTTGGGAATACGGCAGCAACATCGACTGGGTCGGCCAGGTGGTCGAGGGCATCACCGGCAAGCGCCTGGGCGAGGTCTTCCAGTCCCGCATCTTCGAGCCGCTTGGCATCACCGACATGACCTTCGAACTGAACGACCGCCTGCGTGCCCGGCTGGCCGGAATGCATACGCGCAATGCCGACGGTAGCTTGACGGCGACCGACTTCGAACTGCCCGACAAGCCCGAGATCCACATGGGCGGGCATGGCCTTTACGGAACCGTCGGGGACTACATGCGCTTCATCCGCATGTGGCTGAACGACGGACGCGGCGAGAACGGGCAGGTGCTGAAGCCCGAGACGGTCGCCATGGCCGAACGCAACCACCTTGGCGATGCGAAGGTCACCATGCTGCCAGGCGTTATCCCGTCCCTGTCGAACGACGCCGAGTTCTTCCCGGGCCTCTCCAAGTCCTGGTCACTGCCTTTCATGGTCAACGACGAGCCCGCACCGACCGGCCGTCCGGCGGGCGCGCTGGGCTGGGCAGGCTTGGCCAACCTGTTCTACTGGATCGACCGGCGGAATGGCGTCGGCGGCTTCTGGGCCACCCAGATCCTGCCCTTCGGCGACCCGGTATCCTTCACCGGCTACATCGACTTCGAGACGGCCTGGTACCGGTCGCAGAGGCTGGCGGCATGACCACAGGGCAGGGCTGCGGCCCTGCCCACTGCAGGACGATCTTTCAACAACAGCGAAAAAGGAAAGTACCGATGCCATGCTATGTGATCGCCGAGGTGAAGGTCACCGATGACAGCTGGGTTCCCGACTACGCCGCCAAGGTGCACGACATCGCGGCCCGCCACGGTGGCCGCTACCTGTCGCGCAGCGGCAGGATCGAGGCGCTGGAGGGCGAAGCCCCGGATGCCTCACTGATCGCGCTGATCCAGTTCCCCACGCGCGAGGCGGCGTTCCAGTTCGCTAACGACCCGGATTATGCGCCCTTCGTCGAGGCACGAAAGGCCGGCAGCGTCAGCAACCTCTACCTGATCGACGACACCGACTTGGCAGGATCGATCCCTTACCTGGGCAAGGGCTAAGCGCCACACTTGGGGTGCTTCCGATGATCCGCGGTCCCGGCGCAAGAGCCTTTGAGCTGCTACCCGAGTCCGGTCTACCCGGCTTGTCTTCTCCGAGGGTCTACTCGGTCCGTGTATGCCATGAGGATCAAGCAGGCTTGAACCTGTCGTTTATGTAGTAAGCGCCTCGCCGATCCCTATGCAGCGAGGCTTGACCCCTGATCGAAGCTTCAAGGCATGAGGTCCTCGAACCGGCGCCCCGGACGGCCGTCGAGGACCGCTCGCAGGGTCAGCGCGATGTAGTCGAACGGGTTCACGTCGCTCATTTCACAGGTGGCGATCAGGGAGGCGAGCATCCTCCAGTTCTCGGCCCCTACCTCGTGGCCGGCGAAGAGGGCGTTCTTCCGTGTCAGCGCGATCGGGCGGATCTGGTTCTCGACCGGGTTGGTGTCGGGCTCGAGCCGTCCGTCCTCGAGGAAGCGCGTCAGCCCCGGCCAGATGCCGAGCGTATATCGGATGTCTTCTGCCAGCTTTGACGACCGCGGAATGCGCGAGAGTTGCGCCTCGAGCCAGGGCCGGAAGGTGCCAAACGTGGTCAGTAAATCGAAGCCATCGGTCGAGGGGCTGCGAAACACCGCCATCTCGCCCGGCCAGGGAACCGCGTGCGCGGCAACCAGTGGCCGATGCGCCGGCTGGTCCTCGGTCAGCTGCGGCAGGTCCATCAGCACCGCATCCGGCGCGCCGAACACCACGGCGCGCGTCAGCGACGCCGCGCGGGGATCGCCGGGCGGCAGGTCGTAGGTCGCGCGGTCCTGGCGGACCGCCTCGATGCCGCGCGCCTCTGCGTCGGCGATGGAGACGAGCCGCAGATCGACCAGCCTCCCGTCATGCGCGAGCCGGATCGCGTCGGCCGGATCCAGCGCGAGCCGCGAGGGCGGCAAACGGAACGCCGCCGTCTCGCGGCCCACCCACGCCTCCATCAGCGCGCGGCGGCAGCGCCGCTCGGCTTCCTCGGGCGGGACCGCCATCGGGAAGGACTCGGACGCGATGCGCGTCGTGAAGCCGCTGGCGGGCGGCGTTCCATAGGTCGTTTCGAACGCAAGCGCCATCAGCGCCCGCGCCCCCTGGGCTCGTGCCATTGTGTTCTCCTCGGGTTGTCGGGATCAGCCGAGCGGATCGGCCGTGGAATAGTGCAGCACCACCGGGAGTGAGGCGGATCAGACGACAGTCCAGTGGACTGTCGTCCCGCCGAACGCGGCCTACAGGCTGGCCGCAGGTTCACCCAAGCGGGTCGTCAGCTGAATAATGCAAGACGACCGGAATGACCGCCGCCTTGAGGCTGGCCGCGCCCTCGACCGGCAGATCGACGGGCCGTGGCGCTTCCGCCTCGACCCAGTCGCAGAGCCCGCCCAAAGTGCGGTCGTCGGCAAGTGCTGCGCCGATGCTCGCGGTCAGCGTGTCGAAGGCGGCGTCACGGTCGGCGCCCTGCACGACGGCCTCGATCTCGGCCCGGTGCTGGTAGTGGTAGCGCAGCGGCGAGAGCGTCACCTCCGGCTCGCCTGGCTCGCCGTCGCGCAGGATCAGCAGGCCCTCGGCCGGCACGCGCTCGGGCAGCACCTCGCCGCGCAGGGCGGTGGCAGGCAGCGCCGAGAGCCGCGCGTGCAGCGCGGCGAGGGTGGTTTCGCGGGGGGTGGGCATGGAGGGTCTCTTCGATGTCCGAAGCGCCCGAACATGGGCAGCTTGACCTTTGCAATTCTTGACAGTTTCAGAGCACTTCCGGTAACTGGACCCATGGGGATTGCGAGCTCCCCACGAGGCGCCAGCTGAAGATCGCGTTCCTGTTCAACCCCGGCGACGGAGGAACGCACATGCCTGCGCCCAATGCCATTTCGTTCGACAAGCTCACCCGCATCATCGGAACCCCCCGCGCACCGCTTTTGCTCGACGTGCGGTCCGAGGAAGATTTCGCCGCCGATCCACGATTGCTCCCAGGTTCTGTCCGGATCGACGACCAGGCGCTCGCCGCCCTCGCGCCACAGCTCGGCGGCCAGCCTTCGATCGCCGTTTGTCAGGCCGGTCACCGGCGCAGTCAGGGCACTGCCGCCTTGCTTCGCGCCGAAGGTTGCCCGTCCGAGTATCTCGAGGGCGGGTTCGAGGCATGGCGCTCCGCCGGCCTGCCGCTGATCGATCCGGTGAAGCTGCCCGCGCGCGACGCGCAGGGCCGCACCATCTGGGTCACCCGCTCGCGCCCCAAGATCGACCGCATCGCGTGTCCCTGGCTGATCCGGCGCTTTCTCGATCCCCGGGCGATCATCCTGTTCGTGGCGCCCGCCGAGGTGATCGGCGTCGCCGAACGCTACAACGCATCGCCCTTCGACATCGAAGGCGTGTTCTGGAGCCACCGGGACGACCTCTGCACCTTCGACGTGATGCTGGCCGAGTTCGGCCTGAGCATTCCCGCCCTCGACCGGCTCGCCACAATCGTGCGCGGCGCCGATACGGCCCGGCTCGACCTCGCACCCGAGGCCGCCGGTCTGCTTGCGGCTTCGCTCGGCCTGTCGCGGATGTATTCCGACGATCTGGAGCAGCTGGAGGCCGGGATGCTGCTTTACGACGCCTTCTTTCGTTGGGCGCGGGACGCCACCGACGAGACCCACAACTGGCCCACCAACAAGCCGAAGGCAGACTGATGCAGGACCGCGCATACCCCACGCTGGCCGCGGCCACCCGCATCTGGGCCCGCATCGGCCTGTTGAGCTTCGGCGGTCCGGCCGGACAGATCGCGCTCATGCACCGGATCCTCGTCGAGGAGCAGCGCTGGCTGGGCGAGAAACGGTTCCTCCATGCGCTCAACTACTGCATGCTCCTGCCGGGGCCGGAGGCAATGCAGCTCGCCGTCTATATCGGCTGGCTGATGCACCGCACGCTCGGCGGCATCATCGCGGGCGTCCTGTTCGTGCTGCCCGGCGTCGTGGCGATCATGGCGCTCAGCTGGATCTATGCCCTCTACGGCAATGTCGGCCCGGTCGAGGCACTGTTCTTCGGGCTCAAGGCGGCGGTGCTGGCCATCGTGGTGCAGGCGGTGATCCGCATCGGATCGCGCGCGCTTAAAAACGGGGCGATGGTCGCCATCGCCGCCGCCTCCTTCATGGCGATCTTCGGCTTCGCCATTCCGTTTCCGCTCATCATCCTCGTTGCTGGCCTGATCGGGTTCTTCGGCGCGCGTGCGGGCCTGCCCGCATTCCATGGCGGCGACGGACACGGCAAGGTCGGCAAGGTCCAGGTCGACGACGCCGATACGCTGCTGGGCGAGGAATCGCCTGATCACACGCAGGTCAACCGGGGTTGGGCGTTTCGCATCTCTGGGGTGTTCCTCGCGCTCTGGCTGGCGCCGGTTGGACTGTTGTTCGCGGTACTTGGGCCAGAGAACGTGTTTTCGCAGATCGCGGGCTTCTTCAGCGTCATGGCCGTGGTGACCTTCGGCGGCGCGTATGCGGTGCTGGCCTATGTCGCACAGGAGGCGGTGCAGAACTACGGCTGGCTTGCTCCCGGTGAGATGCTGGACGGGCTCGGGATGGCGGAGACCACGCCCGGCCCGCTGATCATGGTGACGCAATTCGTGGGCTTCATGGGTGCTTTCCGCGAGGCGAGCGGCCTGTCGCCCCTGATGGCGGCAACGCTCGGCGGGCTGCTGACGACGTGGGTGACCTTCGTTCCCTGCTTCCTGTGGATCTTCCTCGGCGCGCCCTTCATCGAGCGTCTGCGCGACAACGCAGTGCTGACCGCCGCCCTGACCGCCATCACCGCGGCCGTGGTGGGCGTCATCCTGAACCTTGCCGTCTGGTTCGGTCTGCATGTCGTCTTCGACGAGGTGCGGACCGTTACAGCGTACGGCCTCGATCTGGATGTGCCCGTCTGGTCGACGGTGAACCTCGCGGCTGCGGCACTGGTGCTTGCCGCGCTTGTGGCGGTGTTCCGCTTCAGGCTGGGCGCCGTGACGGTCCTTGCGGGCTGTGCGCTGGCCGGTGTCGCGCTGGCGTCTGTGGGCTTGACATGAAGCCGATCTTGTCATGGCGCGGATCAAATCTTCGCCTCCACCCAATTCGCCACGATCAGCCCCGGCACGCTGTCCAATGCCCGATCTGCATCCCGCGCGAGGTCCAGCCGCTTCGGCAGCTTGACCTGCGGCACCAGCAGGAAGATCGGCGCGGTGACGACGCCCCGGCCGGTCTTCGACCGCGAGGCCACCGCGCGTCCTTTCGTGTTCAGCCGTCCCTCGGTCACGAGCAGGCTCGGTCCGGTGCGGCGATAGACGAACCGTAGCCGCAATCCGCGGCGTTGTTCCCATTCGCCGGGCGTGATCCTTCCGCCGCGCAGGGATTTGCCCGCCGCAGGCAGCGGGATCGCCAGCCAGAACCCGTTCTTCGAACGGATTAGCGGCCCCGTGTCATGGGCGCCCACGATGACCGGGGCCTTCGACCAGACCAGTGCCGCCGCGTCCAGGCTCTCGCCCGACCTCGGGAAGTTCTGGCTCCGGATCGAGTTGGCGAGCCGTGTGCCGAGCCCTGCGCCGGTGATCTGCAACCGCCACGCCGCTTTCAACCCGGTCCCGGCCTCGCGCATCGCGGCCGTCACCGCGCGTTCGCCCGCTGCGACCTCGGCCGCCATCATCGCGACGATGTCGGGATCGATGTCGAGCTTCAGTTTCACGCGGGCCTCAGATCGACGGTCCAGACCAGCCGCTCGCGGTCGCGGGCGGGTTCGCCCTGAATGAGGAAGGCGTCGCCCTCGATCTCGATGCGGTCGCCGGGACGCGGGTTCGCCACCTCGGCCACGCGCAGGTCGATCCGGGTGGTTTCGGACCAGAGCCGCGCGTCGCCGAAGTCGGTGACCGCATCGGCACGCCGGGCGACGACGCGCACCAGCACGGGCGCGCCGCCGTCGGCGATATAGACCGCGTCCCGGCCGATGTTCGGATCGGCGAAGAGCGCGCCGACGGCGGCGGCGAAGGCGCTCATCAGAACGCCGCGTTCAGGCGCACCCGGCCGACGGTGTCGCCCGCGCCGCTCGCCACCGCCTCGACTGCCACGCCGATCAGGGTGTTGTCGGTCGCGACCGTGGTGCAGCGCTTGTTGGTGTCGTCCCAATAGACCTTGGCGCCGACCGTCCAGGCCTGGGAGCCGACCTTGGTGATGTCGAAGACGCCGACGAGCGCGTCTCGACGGGTTCGCCGAGGGCAGCCCCTCCCGCCTCAGCTCCGGCTGCGGCTTGGGGGATTGCCACCCCGCCTAGAAGTCCCACTCCCAGGGCGTCGTGTCGGTCGGGACCTGGATGGCGAGGCGTGCGCGAGCGGATGGCGAAAGGCCAAGCTCGGCCATCAGCCGGGTCATCAGCTCGACCTGCTTGTTGGCAATGCCCATCCAGGGGCTGACCTGAAGATAGCCCGCCGGGGTCTTGAGGATCGCAGGCGTCTCGGCCAGCTTGCGTTCGGCCTCGACCCAGCGGCCATAGCTCTGGCAATAGGCGGCCATCACCGCGCGGTCGATCCGGGTCAGCAGGCCGATGCCGTTCAGCACCCCCGCCAGGCGCTTCCATTCGGCCTTGGCCGTCGGCGACAGATGGGCGGGGCAGGTCGGGGCGCCGGACGGCGGCTTCGGTTCCTGCCCGCTGATCGGACGCTTGCCGGGATTGCCCTCGAGCAGCTTCAGCGCTGTCGGCTTCGGCTTGCGGCCTCTCATCTCAGCGGGCCCGTGTCGATGCGGCCTGTTGCGACCGGCGGGCGGCACGCGCGCGGCCCCTCACGCCCGCACCCCCCGAGTTGGTCGACCAATGCGCGGCATATCCGGCGCACCCAAGGCCGGAAATCCCGGCAATCCGACGCAATCCGGCGATGACGCGGCAAGAGAGACCCGGTCGCCAATTTCGCGGGCGTGACAGATGTCCTCCCCCCGCCGGTCCGCTGGCACGGCCTGTCCGCTTTCGGACGCCCCCCCCCGGGGCGGGATCGGTGATCTGCCTGCGCCATCAGGCCACCTCCCTTGCGCGGTCGCAGGCCACGCTGGCAAAGTCGCGCCCGTCCCCGAGCACCGCCTGCAGGCCGGTGAAGGCCTGCCAGCGGATCAGGGCGACATCGACATAGGCGGGGTCCAGCTCCATCGCGAGGCAGGATCGCCCGGTGGTCTGCGCCGCGATCACGCTGGTGCCCGAGCCGCAGAACGGCTCGTAGATCGCCTGTCCGGGGCTCGAATTGTTCAGGATCGGCCGGCGCATGCAGTCGACCGGCTTCTGGGTGCCGTGCACGGTCGTTGCGTCCTGGTCGCGGCCGGGGATCTGCCACAGCGTCGTCTGCCTGCGATCGCCGGACCAGTGCCCGCTGCCACGCACCGCGTACCAGCAGGGTTCGTGCTGCCAGTGGTAATGGCCGCGTGACAGGACCAGCCGTTCCTTCGCCCAAATAATCTGGCTGCGGATGTCGAAGCCGCTGGCGGTCAGGCTGTCGGCGACGGTGCCGGCATGCAGCGCGCCATGCCAGACATAGGCCACCTCTCCGGGAAACAGCGCCCAGGCCGCGCGCCAGTCGGCCCGGTCGTCGTTCAGCACGCGGCCGGTGCGTTTCGTCTTGGCCGCACCCGCCGCGTTGCGCCAGGCCGGGTCGTAGTTCACGCCATAGGGCGGGTCGGTGACCATCAGATGCGGCTGGATCCCGTCCAGCAGGCGGGCGACGGCGGCGGCATCGGTGGCATCGCCGCAAGCCAGCCGGTGGGCGCCAAGAAACCACAGATCGCCCGGGCGCGAGACCGGGATGGCGGGCGGCGCGGGGACCTCTTCCTCGCGCGGATCGGACGCGCCGCCGTTCAGCAGGGCGTCGATCTCGGCCGTCTCGAAGCCGAGCGAGGCGATGTCGACGCCCAGCCCGGCCAGATCGCCGGCCTCCAGCGCCAGAAGGTCGTGGTCCCATCCGGCCCGCTCGGCCAGCTTGTTGTCGGCCAGGATGTAGGCGCGCTTCCGGGCGTCGTCCAGATGCGCAAGTTCGATCACCGGCACTTCGGAAAGGCCCAGCTTGCGCGCCGCCAGCACCCGTCCATGCCCCGCGATGATGCCGTTCGCGCCATCGACCAGCACCGGGTTGTTGAAGCCGAACTCGCGGATCGACCCGGCGATCAGCGCCACCTGCGCGTCGCTGTGGGTGCGGGCGTTCCGCGCATGGGGGACCAGGGCGTCGACCGAGGTCTGCCTGATCTCCATCGCCTGCTGCTTCGCTCGCGTGCCCATGACCCCGCCCCTGTCTTATTCCGACCAGATCGCATCCATCGGATCGAGTATATCCGAACAGCAAAATTATTATAAGACAGACAGTTAATGACAATCACCGACAGAAGGCGACGTGCTGTCGGGGGGTCCGCAAATGCTAATGCGTGCCACGTCCGGATTAGCGCAGCGGATACGTGTCATGCCGTCCTGAAATCGCGCAGGGAATACGGAGGCGACCGGCCGCTGATCATTCCTGTCCTTTGCTACAAACGATGATCTCTGTGATCACCGATCGTCGTCGACCTTCCGCATGGCCCAAGGCACGGTAAACCCATGGACTACGGTGGAGAGCAGGATGACGAGCGCGACGATTGCCCAGAGCAGGTCCTCATTCAGGAAATCGACATGCGATTGGGCGTAGCTGAGGTAATAGATCGAGCCGATTCCGCGCACGCCGTAGAGGGCTGTCACGCCACGCTCAGACGCAGTCATGTCGCTGCCCAGAAGCGCGATCAGTCCAGAGAGTGGTCGGACGAGCATAAGGAACAGAATCGCGAGAGCAATCTCGCCGAGGCTCAGTGCCTGGAACACGGCCGGCAGTGTGGTGCCGAGGGCGACCAGCAGCAGTGCGGTCAGGGCCTCCTCAAGCGCCGCCGAGAAGTCGTGAAGCCTGCCGTGATAACGGTGCCCCTCCTCGATGCGCCGCAATCGCATCCCGAGGACCGCAACGGCGATAAAGCCGTAGCCTTCGGCCAGTTCGGTCGTGCCATAGCACAGCATGATTCCGGCCAGCGCAATCACCCCGCTGCCGGTATCGGCCAGCAGCGCCCCACGCGGGACCGAGAAGAGCACATGGCCAAGCAGACGCGCACCCACCCAGCCCATTAACACTCCGACACCGATCCGGTATCCGAGATCCACGGTGAGCCAGTCGGCGAGCCACGCGCCGGGATCCGGTCCCTGCAGGGCGACGGCGATGGCAAGATAGACGAACGGGAAAGCGAGCCCATCGTTAAGTCCGGCTTCGGTGGTGAGCGTGAACCGGACAGCGTTCTCGCGCCCTTCGTGAGGCGGTCCGACCTGCACATCGGCGGCCAGAACCGGATCGGTGGGTGCCAAGACCGCGCCCAGCAACAGGGCGCCGGCGAAGGTGAGCCCCGACAGAAGCGTCCCCAGCAACGCAGTCATGGCGATTGTCAGCGGCATCGCGATGGCGAGAAGTCGGATCGTGGGCCACCACTTCTGCAGGGGACCGAGGCGGTCGATCCGCATGCCAGCCCCGAACAATGCGATGATGACGGCAAGTTCGCTCACAATCTCCCAGATCCGCGGCGTCAATCTCGGATCCACCGGGTTCGTGAATGTCGGCAGCGCGAAGGACGCCATTGCGCCCAGAAGGATCATCAGCGGAGCGGCAGTCGGCTCCTCGCGAGACAGAAGCCGGGGCAGCCAAAACGCCAGGATAACGATCGCGCCGGCGCCAGCCATAAGCTGGTGATAGGTCGCGAAGGTGAAAAAGCCGTCGCTAGTCACCTCGCGGGACTCGACGACCGGGTCGGGTCTCGGAGCGATCGAGCCGAGTGGCGCTGCGGCCCAGATGTGAACGGCGTCAGGAGCTTCATGATCACGAAAGGCCTTCGGCTCCGCTTTAGTTCCGAAAGTGACGCGGGAGGCAGCAGACCGCGGAACCTCAAGGTCGATCAAGGGTCGCGCCTCGCGCGCGTGTCTCTGTAACTTCTGGAACCAGGACCCTGTCGGTTGGTGAGCCCTTGAGTGACGGCATAGGACGACCAGCCCCGGCGATTGCCGAAGCCGGTCCCCGCTGCCGTCAGCTGTCCGTGTCGGCCGGAGCCGCCCCGTCGCTCAGGCCCCCGAGATCGCGCAGGCCCTGCGTCTCGAGGTCGGCCGCTACGTTCGACACCGGGCCTGGTGCCGGGGGACGCGCTTCGGCCTTTCGGACTGCGCATGGCATCTGTCCCCGCCCCGTGGTCTGCCATCCCGGCCCTCGGCGCCACGGTCATGAAACCCTCCGCCGAACCGGATCACGCCCGCAAAGATCGCGTGACCGTGATGTCTTCAATCATAAACGGGCGTGTAAGTTATTGATAGAAAGTCATTTCATGACAATCGACGACAAATGACGACAGCAGCTCCCTCGGTGCGGCGAAGCTGCCAATCGGGATCCGAATCAGATCGCCCGTCCGGCGACGACAGGAACGGTCCCTGACGCAAGGCAGGGCGAGGGGCCGGGGCCAGGCCACCTGACCGTCATCGAAACTTCACTGGACTTTTTCGTTGCTTCCGATATTCCGGAATAATGGAAGCAAATAATGCCGCCAGAGCCTTCACCTGTCTCGGCCATCCGGGCCGCCTTGCCGTCTTCCGGCTGCTGATGCGCTTCGCCCCGCGCGGGGTGCGGCCGACCGAGATCGCCGAGGCGCTGGCGCTGAAGCCGAACACCCTCTCGCATCACCTATCGGACCTGACCGGCTGCGGGCTGGCCCGGGTCATGCGCGAGGGACGCTCGCTCCTCTACTCGGTCGATCTGGACCGGACCGAGGCGCTCATCACCTATCTGGCGCTAGATCTGGGACGGGCGCGGCCCGACCTTCTGGCGCCGCTCACCCCGGAGAGACCCATGTCGGAAAGTTTCAACGTCCTCTTCATCTGCTCGGGCAACTCTGCCCGCTCGATCTTCGCCGAGGCCGCGCTTCGCGACTTGGGCGGCGCACGCTTCAACGCCTATTCGGCCGGCACCCGGCCCGGCACGCAGTTGAACCCCTTCGCGCTGGAAGTGCTGGAGCGGAACGGCCACGACACCGCACCCCTGCGCTCGAAGCACCTGTCCGAGTTCCAGGCCGAGGACGCCCCGCGCATGGATTTCGTCTTCACTGTCTGCGACACGGCGGCGGCCGAGGAATGCCCGCCCTGGCCGGGCCAGCCGATCACTGGCCATTGGGGCCTGCCCGACCCAGTCAAGGCCCAAGGAACCGATGCCGAGAAGGCGCTGGTCTTCGCTCAGACCTATGGTGCGCTCTGCCGCCGGATCGAGGCCTTCGTGGCGCTGCCCATGGCCAGTCTCGACCGCATCTCGCTGCAGAACCGCGTCGATGCGATCGACGCCGAAGCGAAGGACTGACCCATGACCCGCATCGCAGTGAACGGCCTGGGCCGCATCGGCAAGCTGGCGCTGCGGCGCCTGATCGACGAAGGCATGGGCGCGCAAATCGTCCTGCTGAACGACGTCGAGGGGGATGCCGACCAGCACGCCCTGCTGATGGAGTTCGACAGCGTCCATGGCCGCTGGCCAGTTCCGGTGGCCGCCGATGGCGATGCGCTAGTGCTGGACGGCCACCGCATCCCGCTGAGCCGCGAGAATACCATCGAGGCGCTGCCGCTGGAGGGAGTCGGTCTGGTCATCGACGCGACGGGCGCCTTCAAGACCGAAGCGAAGATCGCGCCCTATTTCGCCGCCGGCGTGCAGAAGGTCGTCGTCAGCGCCCCGGTCAAGGACGGGGACGCGCTGAACCTCGTGTACGGGATCAACCACGATCTCTATGACGGCAGCCAGCGCATCGTGACGGCGGCGTCCTGCACGACCAATTGCCTCGCGCCGGTTGTGAAGGTCATCCATGAAGCCTTGGGCATCCGCCACGGCTCCATCACCACGATCCATGACGTCACGAACACACAGACCATCGTGGACCGACCGGCCAAGGACATGCGCCGGGCGCGCTCGGCGCTGGCAAACCTGATCCCGACGACCACCGGCAGCGCCACCGCCATCACGCTGATCTATCCCGACCTGGCGGGCCGGCTGAACGGCCATGCCGTGCGCGTGCCGCTGCTCAACGCCTCGCTGACGGACTGCGTCTTCGAGGTCGAACACGAGACTACCGTCGAGGAGGTGAACAGTCTCCTGAAGGCCGCTGCCGAGGGTCCGCTGAAGGGTATCCTCGGCTACGAGACTCGGCCTCTAGTCTCGACTGATTACATCAACGACCCGCACAGCGGGATCGTGGATGCGGGCTCGACCATGGTTGTCAACGGCACGCAGGTGAAGATCTACGCCTGGTATGACAACGAATGGGGCTATGCCTGCCGGATGGTGGACATCGCTCGGATGGTCGCGGAGCGCATGGCATGAACGGGCTGCGCGCCTATGCGGCGGTGACGGCGTCCTATTGGGCCTTCATGCTGTCGGACGGCGCGTTGCGGATGCTCGTTTTGCTGCACTTCAACGGCCTTGGTTTCTCACCTGTGCAGCTCGCCTACCTGTTCCTACTCTACGAGATTGCGGGGATCGTGACGAACCTCGCTGCCGGCTGGCTGGCCGCGCGTTTCGGACTGGCCGCGACGCTTTACGCCGGGCTCGGCATCCAGATCGCGGCGCTGGCCGCGCTGGCGCAGCTGGACCCCGGCTGGAGCGTCGGCGCCTCGGTGATCTTTGTGATGGCGGTGCAGGGGGCCTCGGGCGTGGCCAAGGATCTTGCGAAGATGTCGTCGAAATCGGCGGTCAAGGTGCTGGCGCCTCCGGATGGCGGGCTCTTCCGATGGGTCGCGGCGCTGACCGGCTCCAAGAATGCCGTGAAGGGGCTGGGCTTCTTCCTCGGCGCGGCCCTGCTGGCGCTGGCGGGTTTCCAGGCGGCGACCTGGGGCATGGCGGCGGTGCTGGCGGTGATCCTGCTGGCCGTGGCGCTGTTCCTACCGCCGGGGCTGCCGGGGCGGATGAAGGGTTCGGACCGCTGGTCCGGCTGGCGCTCGGGCGACCCGCGCGTGAACCGGCTGTCCCTCGCGCGAATGTTTCTCTTCGGCACACGCGACGTGTGGTTTGTCGTCGGCATCCCGATTTACTTCCAGGCGGTCCTGTCGGACGGCACCGCCGAGGGCCGACGCGAGGCCTTCTTTCTCGTCGGCGGCTTCATGGCGGCCTGGATCATCCTCTACGGCGCGGTGCAGGCCGCTGCCCCGCGCCTTCTGGGCGGCGCCAACCGACCCGAGGCTTTGGTGACGCGCGACGCGATCCGTTGGGCTGGGCTACTGGTGCCGATCCCCTTCGCACTGGCGCTTGCGGTGATGGTCGCGGGCGATCCGGCGCCTTGGCTTACCGCCCTGCTGGTCCTCGGGCTTCTGGCCTTCGGCTATGTCTTCGCGATCAACTCCTCGGTCCATTCCTACCTGATCCTGGCCTTCGGACAGGCCGAGCGGATCACGCGCGATGTTGGCTTCTACTACATGGCCAATGCGGCGGGGCGGCTGATGGGCACGCTGCTGTCGGGGATCAGCTATCAGCTGGGCGGGCTGGCGCTGTGCCTTGCGACCGCGGGCGCTATGGCGGCGGCCAGCTGGTGGGCCGTGCAACGGGTGGAGCCGCCTGCGTAACGCCGAACAATCTGGCGCTCCCTCCAGCATCTCGGCAACCCCAGGTCGAAATAACTGCAGCTGCAGCGAAGGTCTGCTTGGTCCCGCACAGCGATCCTACCGAATCTTGAAATGCTGCGACAATCGGGAATGTCTGCTCTGGTGAGGCTGCGCCGCAGCGCTACGGATGCTGACCGGCGGCTCTGGCGCGGCTGCTCACGCCCGCTCGGCATCGCTGGCAGGTCGGCTGACAGTTGTTGATCGGTTCTTGTCGGGTGTCCGCCAGCGGAGCGCGGGGGCGGAGGCATCGTGTTGCGCGGTTGCGCGGGTACGCGCGGGGTGCCTGCGGATCCTTTAGCAAGCCATGACGCGCCCGCCGGCATTGTCCGTCGCGATTGACAGCGCCGGACGATTTGCAACAGGTCCCCTTGCGGTCTCCACGAGGGGAATAGCCTCGCTGGATGACGAGACCGTGCGCGCGAACCGCATTCTCGAGCGGCTCGACGAGCTCAGCCACTATCGCTTGGCCCTTGAATCGCTGCCGCTCGCCATGCCGGTCCAGGACGCCTTCCGGTACACCTCGCCCTTTGGCCGGCGCTGGGGGCAAATGCACAAAGGGGTCGACATGGCAGGGCCTGTCGGCACCCCCGTCTACGCCACGGCCGACGGGGTCGTCACCTTCGCCGGCTGGCAGAACGGCTACGGGCGGATCATCATCGTTCGCCACCCCTTCGGTCTGGAGACCCGCTACCCGCACCTCAACGCCATCCGCGTCGAGGTGGGCCAGGAAGTTGCGCGCGGCGAGCGGGTCGGCGACATGGGTAACTCGGGCCGCTCCACGGGATCCCACCTCCACTACGAGGTGCGCGTGAACGGTGAAGCGGTCGATCCGATGGGCTACATTCGCGCCGGCCGGGACCTCCTCTGAGCGCGCCCGCGCGCGCCGGTAGCCGGGCTCTTGCTACGTCAGTGAGGCGAAGGGGCGTCGAACTGCACGTAGAGGTGCTCGACGATCTCGAACTGAAGGTCATGGAACTTGCTTGGGCCCGGTTCGCGGCATGACGCGGGAACTGCACTGCCTGCAGTACGGCGAGCCCGAAATCCAGTACGAGATTGTCCGCCGCCCGAGGAAGACACTGGAGATCGCTGGTGAGCCTGCTGCGACAACGTCGATCCGATCATGACCGAAGGTCATGCGCTCGTCCGCCGGCCGCCGTGCGATCTTGCGCGCGCGAAGGCGCTGAGGGCGAGGCTGCCCGAGAGGATTCGGCAGACAATCTGGGCGCCGGTCAAGCGCGTTGGCCCAGATAAGCAATGGTGACCCGCCGGTCGCGGGACGCGGGGCTGATATGGGCGTGGCCGTGATCGTGAGGCATCGTCTTCTCTCTCAGGTCTCGGCGTCACCTTGATGGACCGCCTTGTGGTGCTCGCCATGCGCGTCGCGCAGGATTCCGATGCCGCCCCAAGCGGCGACGCCGGCGACGGCGATACCGACCACCAGATCGGGCCAATTGCTGCCCAGCCACCAGACGAGACCGCCTGCGACGAGAATTCCGCCGTTTGAAATGAAGTCGTTGATACTGAAGGTGTTGGCCGCTCTGACATTCACGTCCGGATCCTCGAGTCGACCAAGAAGCCGGATGCAGACGCCATTCACGACCGCGGCAATGAGCGCCATGGAAATCATGAGCGGGCCGAGCGGCTCGGAACCGGTGTAGTAGCGACGAACAGCATCGATCAGGATGCCAACCGCCAGAATCAGCAGCAGGCCCCCCGACAAGTTCGCGGCCCAACGCTTCCATTTGTCCGAACGAGACAGCGCGAAAAGGCTGATGGCGTAGACGAAGCTGTCGGAGGTGTTGTCCAGACCGTTGGCGATCAGCGCACTGGAGTCGCCCAGTGCGCCGGTCGCGAAGAAGCCGAACGCAATGGCAACATTCAGCAGCAGAACCGTCCAGAGCGTACGGCGCTGACGTTCATCCGGATCCTTTGACAGTTTTCTGGACATCAGGTTCGCCTCCGTTCGTACTGGCCGGCGGATCAAGGCGGCTCCATCCACCCTGCAGGCGCAAACCACTCGATCCTCGCCGGAAAAGGGTAGCCCTTTGCCCAAGAATCGGTCGAGAGACAGTTTTGGTTCCTCTGGTCCCCAGAAGTTCGAGGGCGGCGCGTGGATTTATGCCCAGCGCTGCGCGGGCCGGGCGGGTTCACGGCAGCGCCCGCAAGGCAGACGCGGCCGCCTGTCACGTCCGGGCGATCGGGTCGCTCGGCCAGCCACGTCCAGAGGATCGACGCCACGATGCAGACGCTTCGGAGTCGATCTGCGCCAGGAACCGGCCGAAGGCGATCAGGCTCGCCACGCCCGGCCCGAGCGAAGCCGCGGAGGCGCCGAGGCGCCACAATGGCGAAACAGCCCGCGATCTCGCGCCAAAGCCGCGGCGGCATAGATCGTCAAGGTCGGCAGCGCCGTCATTCAGCCGCCGCCGTCGGCACGTCGTGGTCATGTGCGCAGTGGGAATGGTCGCTCAGCGACTCGATTACGCGGCAGTCGGCGATGGTCCCTTGTGCGCATTGCCGGATCATCCGCTCCAGCTCGGCTTCCAGCGCCGTCAGCTGCGCGATCCGGGCCTTCACCGCAGCGAGTTGCTCCTTCGCGATGATGTCGGCGGCTGCGCAGGATTGGTCGGGCTGGTCGGAGAGGCTCAGAAGGTCGCGGATGGCGTCCAGCGGAAACCCGAGTTCGCGCGCGTGGCGAATGAAAGCCAGCCGATCCTGTGCGGACTTTCCGTATAGACGCTGGTTGCCGGCGCTGCGCTCCGGCTCGGGCAGGAGGCCGATCTGCTCGTAGTAGCGGATGGTCGGCACCTTCACCCCGGCCGCCTCACCCAGTTTTCCGATGGTGAGCATCAGATTCCCTCTTGAAGCTACAATAGCTAGAGACATTAAGTTCCCGATTCGATGAAGGCAACTGCCCGATCGGGGCGAAGGAAAGACGATGACGGGAACCGACGTGGAAACAGCGACGGCCTGCGACTGGACCGTTTCGGGCATGGATTGCGGCTCCTGCGCGACCAAGATCAAGGATGCGGTCGGGCGCCTCCCCGGCGTCAGCGGCGTGGAGGTCGGCATCATGTCCGAGCGTCTGCGCCTGACCCTGGACGAGGCGCAGACCGGCCGCGACAAGGTTGAAAAGACGGTCCGGGCCCTTGGATACGGCATCGCACCACGCGCCGCGGCGGCCAAGAACGAGTTTGTGATGCCCGGCGGCCCGAAGGCCGGCACGGCCGCGACACGAGACGAAAGCGGCCACGGCAGCCCCAGCCATGTCCATGACGACCCGGCAGACCGCGGCAAGCGCTGGTATCAGACGGGCAAGGGCAAGCTCGTCATCTTTACCGCTCTCCTACTGGCGGTGGCCTGGGGCATAGAGTTGCTGGCGCCTCAGTTCGGCAAGTGGGCCTTTGTCGCCGCCTGCCTGATCGGCGTGGCACCGGTGGCGCAACGCGCCTTTGCCGCCCTGCGGCTGGGCCAACCGTTCACCATCGAAAGCCTGATGACCGTGGCTGCCATCGGCGCCCTTTTCATCGACGCGGCCGAGGAGGCGGCACTGGTCGTGTTCCTGTTCGCGGTCGGCGAGGTTCTGGAAGGTGTCGCGGCGGGCAAGGCCCGGGACGGCATTCGGGCTCTGGCCAATCTGGTGCCGAAGACCGCATTTCTTGAACTGAATGGCGTCACGAAAGAGGTTCCGGCCGCCAGCCTGCGGGTCGGGCAGTTCGTGCTCGTCCGCCCCGGCGACCGCGTCCCGGCGGATGGCGAGATCGCCAAGGGCACATCCGGCATCGACGAAAGCCCGGTCACCGGCGAGAGCATGCCGAAAACGCGGGGGCCGGGCGATCCGGTCTTTGCCGGGTCGATCAACACCGAGGCCGTGCTGCGCGTAATGGTCACGAAGGCGGCCGAGGACAACACCATCGCCCGCATCATCCGTCTGGTCGAAGAAGCCGAGGAGGCCCGCGCGCCGACCGAACGCTTCATCGACCGCTTCAGCCGCTGGTACATGCCCGCCATCGTCACCGTGGCGGCGCTGGTCGTGCTGGTGCCGCCGCTGGCCTTCGCTCAGCCTTGGGATACCTGGATTTATCGTGGCCTTGCGCTTCTGCTGATCGGCTGCCCCTGCGCGCTGGTCATCTCGGTTCCGGCCTCAATCGCCTCGGCGCTATCCACCGGCGCGCGGCGCGGCTTGCTGATGAAGGGTGGCGCGGTGATCGAGGCGGCCTCGAAGGTCAGCCGCATCGCCTTCGACAAGACCGGCACCCTGACCCACGGGCGGCCGATGGTTACCGATATCGTGACCTTCGGCGCCACCACCGAGGCCGAGCTTCTGGCCGTGGCGGCGGGCGTCGAGACCGGATCCAGCCATCCGCTGGCCATCGCCATCCTGAACAAGGCCACGGAAGCGGGCGTTGCAGCCCTGCCGTCGCGCGATGCCAGGGCGCTGATGGGCAAGGGCGTGATCGCGACAGTCGGGGACGCAGCGGCCTGGGTGACCTCCCCCCGCCATGCGATGGAGAACGGCGGCCTCGACGATCCTGGCCTGCGCCAGGCCACCGTCTTCGAAGAAGAGGGCAAGACCGCCGTTGCGGTGTTCCGTGAAAAGACCCCGCTCGGCCTGATCGCCATGCGCGACGAACCCCGCAAGGACGCGGCCGAGGCGGTCCGGCAGCTCAAGGACATGGGTGTCACCCCGGTCATCCTGACCGGAGACAATCCGCGCACGGCCGCTGCCATTGCCGGGGGCCTCGGCATGGAGTTCCAGGCCGACATGATGCCCGAGGACAAGCTCACGGCGATCCGCGACATGAGCGAGCACGGTGGCGTGCTGATGATCGGCGACGGGATCAACGACGCCCCCGCGCTGAAACAGGCGGATGTCGGCGTGGCTATGGGGTCAGGAACCGACGTGGCCTTGGAAACCGCCGATGCGGCGATCCTTCGCGACCGGGTGATCGATATCCCGGCGATGATCCGGCTCGCCCGTGCGGCAATGGCCAACGTCCGGCAGAACGTGGCGATCGCGCTCGGCCTCAAGGCGGTGTTTCTGGTGACGACCATCCTCGGGATCACCGGGCTCTGGATTGCCATCCTCGCCGATACCGGCGCAACGGTGCTGGTCACGCTCAATGCGCTGCGGCTTCTCGCTTTCAAGCCCGAACGCGAGGCATGACGCATGATCTCCGGCTTTGGCTGGGCCGTCCTGGTCCTGATCTTCGGCTATCTGGCGCTGTTCCTCTGGGGCATCGCCATCGCGGCAGATGCATCTGGCCGCTCTGTCTGGCTTTTCGGGCGGGCGTCCGGACGCGACCGCTGGGCGGCCTTCGGCTTTCGTGCGGCCTTCGTCGTCGCCTTGTTCGGGCCACTCTTCTGGCTGGCCTGGCCGATCCTGCACAAGGCCGACCCGCTCTGGACCGAGGGAGAGGTGGCTGCGCTTGGTGCGGTTGGCGTGTTCCTCGCCGGGGTCGGCGCGATGGTGGCTTTTGCCGCGCAGATGTCGATGGGCACATCGTGGCGCGTCGGGGTCGCAAGCGATGCCACGGGCGATCTCGTCTCGGGCGGGCTTTACCGGTTCAGCCGCAATCCGACCTTCCTCGGGCAGTTCGCGCTGCTTGCGGGCGTCGGCTTCGCAATCCCTTCACTCCCGACGATCCTTGCGCCGCTGCTCTTCCTCGGATCGGCCTCCTTGCAGATCCGGTCCGAGGAAGCTGTCCTGCGCCAGTCCCTTGGCGCGGAGTATGAGCGCTACGCGGCTTCAGTCCCGCGCTGGATCGGCTTGCGCCGCAGGAGCGTCAAATGAGCACCCGGCTGATCGTTGCCCTGATCGGTATCACCACGCTGGCCGATCAACTGACGAAGGCGGCGGCGCTGGCGCTGCTCTCTCGCGACGAGACGGTTCCCGTTCTTCCCGGCTTCAGCCTGACGCTCGGCTTCAACGAGGGATCGAGCTTCGGCATGCTGTCGGACGTAATGGCGGGCAAGCCACTGCTGATGGCGGCCCTGACAGGATTTCTGACCCTGATCTTCGCCGTCATGGCAGTCCGGGCGCCGCGCCCGTTCGAGCGGGCCGGTCTTGCGCTGGTCGTTGGCGGTGCGCTTGGCAACATCATCGACCGGCTGCGGCAGGGCGCCGTGACCGACTTCCTCGACCTCTATTGGCGCGACTGGCATTGGCCCACGTTCAACGTCGCGGATATTGCCATCACGCTTGGCGCGGTGTGCATCCTCGCAGCCTCTCTTCCCGCACGCCGTCGCAAGGAGCCTGTTCTTGACCAACACTGACGTACAGAGCCTGTCCCACGACGACTTGCACCTTACGGCCGCATTCCTGATCGCGCTGGCGGCAACACTTGGCGCGCTCTTCATCGGCGAGGTGCTGGGACAGACGCCCTGCACGCTCTGCTGGTATCAGCGCATCGCCATGTTCCCGCTGGTGCCGATCCTTGGCCTGTCGCTGTGGCGAAGCGACGGCATGGCCCGCCCATACGCCCTGCCGCTGGCGCTGGCGGGTCTGGCGTTGGCCGCCTGGCATTCCGGGCTTTACATGGGGCTAATCCCGCAGGACATCGCACCCTGCACCAAGGATGGCCCGTCCTGCTCTGGTCCGGCGCAGATCATTCTGGGCCTGCCTATTCCCTACCTGTCGCTGGCAGCCTTTGCCGCGATCCTTGCCTGTCTCATCTTGCCCAAAGGAAACCGCATATGAACCGCCGCACTCTCTTGATCGGGGCTCCGGCTCTTGGGCTTGTCGCATTCGGCGGCGGTGCGTCCATCCTGAACCGCCAGCGTCAGGCCGAGGCCGAAGCGCTCGCTGCCGCCACCCCCGCGGTGGATCCATCCCTTCTGATCCGCGCCCATTCCCCCAGCTTCGGCCCCGAGGATGCTCCGGTTACCTTGGTCGAGTTCTTCGACCCCTCCTGCGAAGCCTGCCGAGCCTATCATCCGGTGGTGCAGGAAATCCGGCGGCAGTTCCCGAAGCAGGTCCGGGTCGTGCTGCGCTACACGGTGTTCCACGAAGGCTCGGACGAAGCGGTGCGCATCCTCGAAACCGCGCGGATGCAGGACAAGCTCGAACCGGTGCTTGATGCGCTGCTGGAGCGGCAACCCCAGTGGGCAGTGCATGGCATGCCGAGACTGGACGTGGCCTGGCAGGTCGCGGGAGCTGCTGGCCTCGACCTCGAGCGGGCCGAAAGCGACAGGCTGTTTCCGGGGATCACCGGCATCCTCAATCAGGACATGGCCGATGTTGAAGCCCTCGGCGTCGGCCAGACGCCGACGTTCTTTCTGAACGGCACGCGACTGGAAAACTTCAGCGCGGAAAGCCTTGTCGCCGCTGTGCGATCTGCCGTGGAGAATGCCTGAACGGAAGGCTCAGGAACGGTCGGCAAAGGCCGCGAACAAGGCGAGCGTTCGCTCGCTCACGTGATGCTCGATCCCTTCGGCATCGCGCTCGGCTGTCTCGGGATCAAGACCAAGACTGAGCAGGAACCGCAACACGATCTCGTGCCGCTGTTGGCATTCCCGGGCCAGCGCCCGGCCCTCTTCCGTCAGAAAGACCGAGCGGTACTTGGCGCGGGTGATCAGGCCGTCCCGGGCCAGACGGCCGAGTGTCTTGGCGACGGTGGGCGCCGTGACACCCATCTTGGTCGCGATTTCGACCGGCCGTGCCTCGCCGTGTTCGTGGATCAGTTCCGCGATCAGTTCGACGTAGTCTTCCGCCAATTCGTTGCGCCGCGCCTCTCGCACCCCTTGGAACGCCTCCGCGCGTGGGTCGGCGGGGCGCGCCTCGGGCTCGAGAGCTTCTGCTTCAGTGTGGTCATCAGCCATCATCCTTCCAGTCTCGCACGAACCGGATTGACACGTAAAGCCACAGGGATGATTATTAGCCTTGTCTAACTTGTCGCGCCGAGGCTTTGGCGTGCTGCCCACAGGGAAAGCCTTCCCCATGACTGCCAATGTCCGGAAGCAAGCGCGCGATGCGCCGTCCGAATTGGAGGCGTCCCGGTCCATCGCTCCGCCTGACGGCAACGCAGGGTCGCCATGGGCACGGGGGCGGCGTGGATCTACAGCGTCGTTGCGACGCTCGCGCCAGACATCTTCCCGGACGCCTTCCGCCAGCATGACGGGTCGGTCGCGGTTTATTTCGAAGCCGCAGCGGTCATCACCGTGCTCGTGCTGCTCGGACAGGTGCTGGAACTCCGGGCGCGGGAAAGCACCAGCGGCGCAATCCGGGCGCTGCTCGATCTCGCCCCGAAAACCGCACGGGTCATCCGTGATGACGGCACCGAAGAAGAGGTGCAGCTCGACACTGTCCATGTCGGCGACCGCCTGCGGGTGCGGCCGGGCGAGAAGGTGCCCGTGGATGGCGAGGTGCTGGAAGGCCGCAGCGCCGTCGACGAGTCGATGGTGACGGGCGAATCCATGCCGGTGACCAAGGAGGTCGGCTCGCGGGCGATCGGGGGGACCATGAACCAGTCCGGCGCGCTGGTGATCGAGGCCCGCAAGGTCGGACGCGACACCATGCTGTCGCAGATCGTCCAGCTTGTCGCAGAGGCACAGCGCAGCCGTGCCCCGATCCAGCGACTTGCCGACCAGGTGTCGGGCTGGTTCGTGCCGGCGGTGATCGTGGTCGCGGTGCTCGCCTTCATCGCCTGGTCGATCTGGGGCCCGGAGCCGCGCTTCGCCTATGCGCTGGTCGTGGCGGTTTCGGTCCTGATCATCGCCTGCCCCTGCGCGCTGGGTCTGGCGACGCCGATGTCGATCATGTTCGGCGTCGGCCGCGGCGCGCAGAATGGCGTCCTGATCAAGAACGCCGAGGCGCTCGAGCACATGGAGAAGGTCGACACGATCATCGTCGACAAGACCGGCACACTGACGGAGGGGCGTCCCGCCGTCACGGCCATCGTTCCCGCTGCCGGTCTTACCGAGGAGGAGGTGCTGCGCCTGGCCGCCAGCGTCGAGCGGGCGAGCGAGCATCCGCTGGCGCTCGCCATCGTGCGCGCGGCAGAGGAGCGGGGGATCGCGACCGCACCGGTTGCGGATTTCGACTCGCCGACCGGGAAGGGCGCCTATGGCACGGTCGAGGGCAAGCGCATTCCCCTCGGCAACGCAAACTTCCTGGCCGAAGAAGGGGTCGATGTGACGCCGCTGGCCGCGCAGGCTGACCGGCTGCGCCAAGACGGGGCGACCGCGATCTTCATGGGCGTGGACGGAGAGGTCGCCGCAATCTTCGCCATCGCCGATCCGGTCAAGCCCTCCACGCCTGAAGCGCTTGCCGCGCTGAAGGCCCAAGGCATCCGCGTGGTCATGCTCACCGGCGACAACTGGACCACAGCGAAGGCGGTCGCCCGACAGCTGGGCATCGACGAGGTCGAGGCGGAGGTCCTGCCGGACCAGAAGAGCGAGGTCGTGCAGCGGCACAAGGCGGCGGGCGAGGTGGTGGCGATGGCGGGCGACGGCGTCAACGATGCCCCTGCGCTCGCGGCCGCGGATGTCGGCATCGCCATGGGCACCGGCACCGACGTGGCGATGGAGAGCGCGGGCGTCACCCTCCTGAAGGGCGATCTCACCGGCATTGTTCGGGCGCGGCGACTGTCTCAGGCGGTGATGCGCAACATCCGCCAGAACCTTTTCTTCGCCTTCATCTACAACGCGCTCGGTATCCCGATCGCCGCGGGGGTGCTTTATCCGTTCTTCGGCATCCTGCTGTCGCCGATCATCGCGGCAGCCGCCATGGCGCTATCCTCGGTCAGCGTGATCGCGAATGCGTCTCGGCTGCGGGGCGTGAAGCTGTGATGTCCGGGTGGCATCGTGGGCCGTTCCCGCGAGCGCATCTGACAGGCGACATCATGCCGCGGGACGCCGGCGCATTCTCACCCGTTCGTGGGTCGCGCTCCGGACTAGCCGGTGAGATCATGGAGTCCACGAAGAAAGGTTTGACGATGCGGAACGATCACACCATCGGCCGGCGCGCCGTTCTCGCAGCGGCTGCCGCCCTTCCGTTCCTGCTGTCGATGCCCGCCTGGGCACGGGCCGCGGCCCTGCCGCTTGTGACCGTCACCAAGGATCCGTCCTGCGGCTGCTGCGGTGGCTGGATCGAGCATATCGAAGCCGCGGGCTTCCCGGTGCGGGTGGTGGACTCGGACGACGTGTTCAGCCTCAAGGAGCGGCTCGGCGTACCGGCCGAGCTGAGCTCCTGCCATACGGCCGAGGTGGAGGGCTATGTGGTGGAGGGTCATGTGCCAGCCGCCGCGATCCGCCGCCTGCTGGCAGAGCGGCCCGCGGGGACGGGACTTGCCGTTCCCGGAATGCCTGCCGGCTCGCCGGGCATGGATTTTTCCGGCGTCGTTCCCGAACCCTATGAGGTGCTCCTGTTCGGCCCGACCACCCAGACCTTCGGGCGCTACCTCGGCGCGCAGGAAATCTGAGCCAGGCGTCTCCACATGACCGTCCCCCTTGCCACCGATCCGATGCAGCACAGGCCGCGAGCGATGGGCCTCGCCCGCCTCAGCGGCGCATCGCTCCGGCTCGACACCGGAAAGGCAGGTGGCTCATGAGCGGGCGCGCGGGAGTTGCGTTCGCGATGCGCCGCGCCTCGACGAGGGCCGCGCCGTAATCCTCGTCGGCGCGCGCGACCTGCCATTTCAGCGCCTGCGGCAGTTCGGTCTCCTGGCCGCGCGTCAGCTCGAGGACGTCGCCCTCGCGGGCCGCTACCAGATCGTCGGGCGTCACGCTCGCCACCGCGGCCCGGCCGCGCATGACGAAGCGGATCACGCCCTCGGACTCGACGGCGTCGAAGCCGAAATGCCGCGACAGCGTGGTGATGGAGGCGCGCGGGCTTTCGAGCGCGGTGATGGCGTAGCCCTCGACCGCGCCCCAGAGGCCGGTGACGTCGATCCTCGACCCGGGCATCCCGGCCCGCAGGCAGAGGTGCCGCACGAGCGCCGCCAGTGACACCGCGCCGAGCCGCCCCGTCAGCCAGTGGCCGAGCCGCCAGTTCGCACCGTCCGTCCAGACGTCGGTCAGCGCCGGGAAGAACGGATACGGTCGCGCGTCCCAGGTCCAGGCGGCGCATTCGGGCACATGCACCATCCGGCCGCCGTAGACCGAGGACACCGGGTTGTTCGCCGGAACGCCCCACCAGAGATAGGTCGCCTCGAGATAGGCGCGCTGGATCGCATCGTCGCGCCAGCCCCGCGAGAAATACGGCGTGAAGCTCTCGGAGGACTTCGGATCGAAGAACACGTTCGGCTGGTTGGTGCCGCGGTCGATGGCCGGGCAGCCGAGTTCGGTGAACCGGATCGGCTTCGACTGCGGCACCCATTCCGTCGGCGTCGCGCTCTGCACCCCGCCCGGGCGGTTGTAATGCTGGTTCGACCACCAGGCGCGCAGATCCTTGTAGCGGAAGACCCACGGCTTGCCGGCGGCACCGTCGGTGATCGGGGTCCGCAGCTGCGCGGTGCGGTCGGCGGCGCTGGCGTAGAACCAGTCGAAGCCTTCGCCACCCGCGATGTTCGCCTGCAGATATGCCCGATCGTAGATCGCGGGCCAGCCATCGGCGGCGTCAGCATGCTCGAACCCGTCGCGCCAGTCGGAGAGCGGCATGTAGTTGTCGATGCCGACGAAATCGATCTCCGGGTCCGCCCAGAGCGGATCGAGGTGGAAGAACACGTCAGCCCCTCGGCGGTGTCGGGATCGGCGAGCGGCCGGAACACCTCGAAGGAGAGCTGCGGCAGGCGGTTGCCGTAGGTCGAGAGCGCCAGTTCCTCGAAGACGACATACGCGGTGCCGCGATAGGCGGGCGTGTTGACCGCCCCCATCCGCACGCCGCGCGGCAACCGGATCGACAAGAAGTACGTCTATCGGATGCTCAGCAACCGCGCCTACATCGGCGAGGCGGTCCACAAGGGCGACAGCTATCCCGGCGAGCACGACGCCATCATCGACCACGAGACGTGGGACCGCGTTCATGCCATCCTGCAGGAAAGCCCGCGCAAGCGCGCCGCCCGCACCCGCGCAGATACTCCTGCGCTGCTGAAGGGGCTACTGTTCGGCCCAGATGGCGCGGCGTTCTCGCCGACCCACACCCGCAAGGGCGAAAGGCTCTACCGCTACTATGTCAGTCAGACCGTGCTGAAGCATGGTGCTGGTTCGTGTCCGGTCGGCCGCGTGCCTGCGGGCGAAATCGAGGGCGCCGTCATAGACCAGCTCCGCGCCGTGTTCCGCCAGCCGGAGATTGTTGCGGGGACCTGGAAGGCGGCGCGTGCCTACGCCGAAGACATCTCCGAGGCCGACGCACGCGCGGCCTTGCAGCAGCTCGACCCGCTGTGGGACGAACTCTTCCCGGCAGAGCAGGCGCGCATAGTCACGCTGCTGGTCGAGCGCGTGGACATTGGCGAAGGCGGGCTCCACGTCCGGCTGCGCATGGATGGTCTCGGCGGCCTCGCGCGCGAGATGCTGGCCGGAGAAATGGGAGCGGCTGCATGACCCGCGGCACGCCGGTCCCCGAGACGGTGACGCTCCATGTGCCGTTCCGCGTAGTGAAGCGCGGCGGGCGGAAGGAGATGCAGCGACCCTCAGACACCCAAGCGCGCGGGAGGCCGGACAATACGCTCATCAAGGCGCTTGCGCGCGCGTTCCGCTGGAAAAGCATGCTCGACAACGGTGACTTTGCCACGGTAGCCGACCTCGCCGCACAGGAAGGCATCGCTGTCTCCTACCTCACGCGCGTGCTTCGGCTGACGCAGCTTGCACCCGATCTCGTCGAGGCGATACTCGACGCACGGCATCCACCGGGCCTGACGCTTCAGTCGCTGCGAGTGCAGATCCCTGATGACTGGTCGAGGCAGCGCGAGTCCTTGCTGCCAGGGACGGAATAAGGCTTGCGGCATCAGTCGGCCACGCTGTAGCTTCTCCGAGCCGTTGTCAGGCGAAAGAGCTGCCAAACCAAAGAATTGCGCGTTGATCTGAGCCGAGTTCTTTGACAAGCCGTTTGCTGCGCGATGGCATGTCGAAACCGGGCGAAGTAGATTGCGCATGAACGAAGCCGATACCTGCAGAAAGTTCGTCGTCCCGAAACTGCAGGAAGCAGGCTGGGATGATCGCCCGCACGCGATAAACGAGCAGAGAACTTTCACCGACGGCCGGGTCGTGTTTGTCGGTGGCAAGGCTCGCCGCGGAAAACAGAAGCGTTCAGACTATCTTCTCCGATATAATCCGGATTTCCCGATCGCCGTCGTTGAGGCCAAATCCCGCTACCGGCACGCCGCGGAGGGGCTCCAACAAGCCAAAGAATATGCCGAAATACTTGGTCTTCAATTCGCGTATTCGACCAACGGGATCGAGATCGTCGAGTTCGACTACACGACCGGCATCGAGCGAACCATTGCTGATTTCCCAGCGCCTGATGACCTCTGGGCTCGGCTCCGCCGTGCCGAGGGCATTGTCGACGACCAGGTGGCCGAACGGCTGCTGACGCCCACCTTTCCAGACCGAGCCAAACCGCTTCGCTACTATCAGGAGATCGCCGTGAACCGCGCCGTACAGGCGGCGCTTCAGGGCAGGAAGCGGGCATTGCTCACACTGTGCACCGGAGCGGGCAAGACTGCCGTCGCCTTCCAGATCTGCTGGAAGCTGTGGTCGGCACGCTGGAATTTCAAAGGGGTGAACCGGAACCCGAAGATCCTGTTTCTCGCTGATCGCAACGTCCTGGTCGACGATCCGATGGCAAAGGATTTCAGCCCGTTTGGCGACGCCCGTCACAAGATAGCTGGCGGCGTGGCGGTCAAGAGCCGCGACATGTATTTCGCGATCTACCAGTCCATCGCGCGTGACGAGAACCGTCCCGGTCTCTACCGAGAGTATGCGCGCGACTTCTTCGATCTCATCATCATTGACGAATGCCATCGCGGCAGTGCGCGCGACGACAGCAACTGGCGGGAAATTCTCGAGTGGTTCGAGCCCGCAACCCAGATCGGGATGACAGCGACGCCGCGGCGAGAGGACAACGTCGACACCTACAACTATTTCGGCGATCCGCTCTATGAGTACAGCCTCGCGCAGGGCATCGCTGACGGCTTCCTGGCCCCGTATCGCGTCCATCGCGTCATATCGGACTACGACGCTGCCGGCTGGCGTCCAACGCGGGGTGAACTTGATCGCTATGGTCGCGAGATCCCCGACGCCGAATACTCGACGCGGGACTTCGAGCGGGTCGTGGCGCTGCGTGCACGAACGCAGGCCATTGCGAGACATCTGGCGGGCTTCATGGCCGAGACCGACCGCTTCGCCAAGACCATCGTCTTCTGCGTCGACCAGGAACACGCGCTCGAGATGCGGCAGGCGCTCGCCGCCCTGAACACCGATCTCGTGAAGGACCATCCCGACTACGTCTGCCGTGTGACGTCCGACGAAGGCGATGTGGGAAGCGCGCACAGGGCGAAGTTTCAGGATGTCGAGACCCAGACGCCGGTCATTCTCACCACGTCGCAGCTTCTCACGACCGGAGTGGACGCCCCGACCTGCAAGAATGTCGTGCTCGCGCGGGTCGTGGGCTCGATGCCCGAGTTCAAGCAGATCATCGGACGGGGCACCCGCCTCAGGCCCGACTACGGCAAGCTCGCCTTCAACATCATCGACTACACCGGAACCGCGACGCGCATGTTCGCCGATCCCGCCTTTGACGGCGATCCCGTCCGCGAGGACGAAGCGGTCATCAATGCCGACGGCGACATCGTGGAAGAGCGCGAGATCGAAGACGTGGCGCCGGATCCGGACGATCTTCCTGAAGGGCCCGATATCCCGGATGGACCCGTCGAGTTGGGGGACGAGGGCGAGAACGGGCCCCGCAAGTTCTATGTCGACGGCGGCGAGGTAGCGATTGTCCGGCACCTCGTGTACGAACTCGATTCCGATGGGCGGCAGCTCGCCTGCCGCCAGCTTACCGATTACACCGGCGACAAGGTTCGCACGCTCTATCCCAATGCGTCGGAACTGCGCACGGACTGGCTTGACCCTGAACGCCGGGCGGAAATCGTCGAGCGGCTCGAGGAGAAGGGCATCGACCTCGACTCCTTGGCTGATGCAGTCGGAAAGCCGGAGGCCGATCCGTTCGATCTCCTTTGCCATCTGGCATATAACGCGCCGCTGCGAACTCGGCGCGAGCGCGCTGACCGTCTGCTGAGAGAGCAGGACGAGTTTCTGGACCGCTTCGGGCCGGATGCCCGCGAGGTCTTGGATGCCGTGCTTGAAAAGTATGCCGAACATGGCAGTGCCCAGTTCAAGCTACCCGACATCCTGGAAGTGCCCCCGTTCAACGAGTGGGGCAACGTCATCGAAATCGCCGCCCGCTTCGGCGGGGGCAAGGAGCTGCGCAGCGCCGTCACCGAGCTGCAGCGTCTGCTCTACACCGCTTGAATTGAAGGAGATCCAACTTGGCCAGAACCGCCCGTAAGAAGGCTGAGCCGAAGCAACTGACCACTGCCCAGCGTCTCGACAGCATCATCAAGTCCGCCCGCAAGATCATGCGGAAGGACAAGGGGCTGAACGGCGACCTCGATCGGTTGCCGATGCTCACCTGGATCATGTTCCTGAAGTTCCTCGACGACATGGAGCGGATCGAGGAGGGACGCGCGGAGCTCGCAGGCAAGGACTATCGCCCGATCATCGAGGCTCCTTATCGCTGGCGAGACTGGGCGGCGGATGCGGATGGCATCACAGGCCCGGACCTCCTGTCGTTTCTCGTTTCCGAGGTGACGGAGCGTCCGGACGGCACCCGCGGCCCGGGACTCTTCGCCTATCTCCGAGGCTTGCGCGGCGACAATGGGCGGCGAGAGCGGCGCGACGTGATCGCCACGGTCTTCCAGGGCTTCGCCAACCGCATGGAGAGCGGCTACCTGCTGCGCGACGTGGTCAACCTGATCGACGGCATCCATTTCGACTCTTCGGAGGAAGTCCATACCCTTGGCCGCCTCTACGAGACGCTGCTGCGAGAGATGCGCGACGCGGCGGGGGACTCAGGCGAGTTCTACACGCCCCGGCCGGTCGTGCGGTTCATGGTCGAAGTGACCGACCCGAAGCTGGGCGAGACCATCCTCGACCCGGCATGCGGAACCGGGGGATTTCTGACCGAGGCCTTCCAGCATCTCGAGCGCCAGGCCGATACAGTCGAGAAGCGGCGCATCCTGCAGGAGGACAGCTTTTTCGGCGGCGAAGCCAAGTCGCTGCCGTTCCTGCTGTCCCAGCTCAACCTCCTGCTGCACGGCCTGCACGCCCCGCGCATCGACCCTGGCAACGCCCTTCGCTTCCGTCTGGCCGAGATCGGCGAGGATCAGAGGGTCAATGTCATCCTCACCAACCCCCCTTTCGGCGGCGAGGAGGAGGCAGGCATCCTCAACAACTTCCCCGAGGACCGGCGCACGGCCGAAACGGCGCTGCTGTTCCTGCAACTGATCATGCGACGGCTGAAGCGCGCCGGGCGCGGGCGGGCCGCGGTCGTCGTTCCGCACGGCACGCTGTTCGGCGATGGTATCTCGGCGCGGATCAAGGCGGACCTGCTCGAGAAGTTCAACCTGCATACCATTGTGCGACTACGAGAAGGCGTTTTCGAGCCGTATACCGACATCGCCACAAACCTTCTGTTCTTCGATACTTCGGGCCCGTCCACAGATGTATGGTTTTATGAACAGCCTGAACCAGAGGGAAGAAAGAAGTATTCGAAGACTGCACCAATGGCATTTGAAGAGTTTGAAGCTTGCTTAAGTTGGTGGAATGATCGGTGTGAAAATGAGCGCGCTTGGAAGGTATCCGCAAAAGAGCTGATCGAGAGGGACGAGAAAGGCAGTGTTGTCAAGTGCAACCTTGACATCAAAAACCCTCACACGCGCGGCTTTGAAGATGAAAGGCTCCCGAAAGAGATCATTAGGTCTCTTCTGGACCGTCAGAGACTTGTCCTAGACCGCCTACTCGAGGTTAGCGATTACTTTGATAACCAGAAGGATATGGAGCTTAGGCGAGTCGAACTTGGCCGGTTCTTGGTGAAACACACAGAGAAGATCAGTCTAGAGCCTTCTTCAGAGTATAAGCAAATTACGGTTCGCCTTTGGGGTAAAGGTCTTGCGCTTCGTGGTATAAAGCGGGGATCTGAGATTGCGGCAGAGAAGCAGGTTCGCGTTTCTGCGGGACAGTTTCTCATGTCAAGAATTGATGCAAGGCACGGCGCTTTCGGAATTGTCCTAGGTGATTTGGACGGTGCCCTGGTGAGCGGCGACTTTCCAGCTTTTGATATAGATTCAAATATTGTTTTGCCGCACTTTTTTGAATGGATCACAAGAACAGAGGCGTTTGTGGATCTTTGCCGTCGGGCTAGTGAGGGCTCTACAAATCGAGTGCGCCTAAAGGAAGATAAATTTCTTCAAATGGCAATTCCTATTCCTAGCTTGCAAACACAAAAGGACTTTTTGGAGCGGCTAGATGTCTTGGCTGACCTGCAGGTAGAAGGAGCGGCCTCACAGGCGGATCTGTCCGCATTGATCCAGTCGGTCCTTCATTCAGTCTTCAATGGTAAAGCGACAGCCGCATGATACCTCGCGCCGTCCTTACCCGGATCGACCGGGCTGCGGTACAGGGACGAACGGGTCCTGTCCTGTCGGCCTGCGAAGCGCATGTCGAGGAAGAGGTAGAAGTTTTCGTCAAGCTTTCGGCTGGCTGTGACCAGGCGGTTGTGAACTTGGCGAGAGAGGCCATCGCCGCATGTCTTGCGGCCGATCTGGGGCTTCCGGTGCCAAGGCCCTGGCTCGTCGAGATCCCACCGGAGATTTTTCCCGTCGTGACTGACCACCAGATCGCTGACAAGCTGCGCCGCAGTTGCCCTGTGGCGTTTGGCTCGACGCGGAGCACGGGCTTCTCCACATGGAGCAGCGGTCAGCGCCTCTCCGACGCGATGAGGCCAGTGGCCGCTGGCATCCTGCTGTTCGACGCGATCATCCAGAACCCTGATCGGCGGGCGGAGAACCCGAACTGCCTTGTCAGGGGCAATGATCTGAGGATCATCGATCACGAGCTTGCCTTCGCCCACCGCCTGCTCCTCCTGTGGCGCGCGCCATGGGTACTTGGCGGCATGAGGGACTTAGAAACCCCTGGCAGGCATATTTTCGTGCATGAGCTGAAAGGCGCGCTGTTCGACTTCAGCGCGATCAAATCTCGCTGGAGCGCCTTGTCGGATGCGCGGCTGCAGGAGTATGAAGGAGCCATCCCCCCGGAGTGGGCAGCAGCCCGCGCCGACATAGATGCTGCGCTGAAGTTGATCGCCGAGGCTAGGGACAACATCGATGCGTGTATCGGGGAACTTGGGAGGATACTGGCATGACCGCGAAGGAGCCGTATAGCTACGTCGTTCTGCGATACATTCACGATGTCCTTACGGGCGAGTTCGTGAATGTCGGCTTGGTCATGGTCGTCCCTGGTCGACCGCTCATCCTGACGAAATCCCGCAAGACATTCGGCCGTATAAAGAATGTTTTTCCGGATCTGGACAGTGAGTCCTACAAGCGCGCGATCGAAGCCATCGATCGGGGGATGAAGAGCGTTCAGCGTAGTCTGAAAAGTGAGGGCCTTTTCAAAGGCGAGAGGACAGCCGGTGACTATGCGCGGATCGCGTTGCCGCTCGATGACAGCTCGTTGCAGTGGTCGCCAGTAGGCGCCGGCCTGACTGCGGACCCGCAGAAGACCTTCGATCAGCTCTATCTGCGTTTTGTAACGAGGTATGATCGACCGTCTGAGCGCCGACGGAGTGATGACGACGTATGGCGTCCCGTCGAGGCGAAGCTCAAGGAGCATGGTGTAAACGTTGAGCTGGAGCCGAAGCGCATCCAAGGAAACACGGACGCTGTCGAGTTTCGTCATGCGTGGAAGAACGGGCGCTGGCACGTATACGAGCCACTTTCATTCGACCTGTCTGACGCAGACAACATCAAGGATAAGGCACGCCGCTGGCTGGGGCACCTTTCAGCCGTCAAGATTGGCACAACCGAGGATGTTCAGGTTCATTTCATAGTGGGGCGTCCTCAGAACACCTCCTTGGAGCCAGCGTACCGGAATGCCGTCGAGATCCTTCGTCAGGTGCCGTTCGACAACAAGGTGTTTGACGAGGAGCAGATCGAAGACTTCGTGAATCAGATTGAGGACGAAGTGCGGCACCACGAAGGGCGCACTCTGCAATAGACCGCGGCCGTCGCGCGCGCTCAGTTCGAGGACAGTGTCGTCCTCATGCCAAACGCCAATACAAACAGCGATCATCGCTCGCAGCCGATCATTCTTATTATAATCAGTGGCTTGCGAGCTGTTCACCGAAAGCGCAGCGGTTAACAGGTCTGGAGAATATCGGCACGGAGAGAACGCCTGTGCGTCTTTCGGGGCGTGTGCCGGTTAACAGCCCCTCCCGCATAACCCTCGAAAACAACGGAAAAATCCGGCCGTAGCCGGATCGGGAGAACGCTGTCGCGGGGGCAAGTGGCGGAGGGGATGGGCCTGATATCCAACCTTCTCCACCCTAAGTCATTGTTTCCGTTATAGCGATCTTGGGATCGTTACCACACTGCAGCTCGCATCAGTCCGCATCCTCCTTTCCTCCATGTCCATAGAGGCTAGCATTCTGGTGGGCCCGATCTTGTCGCTCGAACTCGAGCGTCGAGTGCGTGATGTCAAATTCGCTCTCAAGCGCCCGCTTTATCGCGTGCTTGATGTCCTCGAGGCGATCCCATGCATTCACCTCGACCACCACATGTGTGTCGAGCGCAGCAGCATGCTCTTCCATCTGCCAGAAATGGGCGTGGTGGATGTCAGCCACCCCGTCGATGCCACGCATCGCGGCGACAACCGCGTCGTTGTCGATGTCCGGCGGGCTGCCGAGCATCAGGGTCCGGATCGGCCCACCGATCTCGGTCAAAGCCAAGTAGAGGATATAGAGCGCGATGCCGATGGTGATCGCCGGATCGACCCACCGCATGTCGTAAAGGATGATCAGCGCGCCACCCACGATCACGGCGACCGATGCCAGGGCGTCCGACAGGTTGTGCAGGAAAAGGGCACGGATGTTCACGCTGCCCTTCTGCATCGAATAGGTGAGCAGCGCCGTCAGCGTGTCCACCACCAGCGCGACACCGCCGAGGATGACCACAGTCCAGCCAGCGACCTGGGGCGGGTCGATCATCCGCATGCCGCCCTCGTAGATGAGATAGAAGCCAACGAGGATCAGCGTGGTGTAGTTGATCAGAGCGGCGACGATTTCGATGCGGCCGTAACCGAAGGTCATCCTCGCGTCAGCGGGCCGCCGCGCGATCTTGCGCGCAGCGAAGGCGATCACGAGGGACGCCATGTCGGAGAAGTTGTGCAGCGCATCGGCGATCAGGGCGAGGCTGCCGGACAGGATGCCACCGACGATCTGGGCGACCGTCAAAAGCGCGTTCGCCCAGATCGCAATGGAAACCCGTCGGTCGCCGGACTTGGGGTCGATATGTGCGTGGCCATGGTCGTGAGACATCGTGTTCTCGCTTAAGTCTTGCCGTCATCTTGATGGACCGCCTTGTGGTGCTCGCCATGCGCGTCGCGCAGGATTTCGATACCGCCCCAGGCGGCGACGCCGGCGACCGCGATACCGACCACCAGATCGGGCCAATTGCTGCCCAGCAACCAGACCAGACCGCCTGCGACGAGAATCCCGCCGTTCGAAATGAAGTCATTGAGACTAAATGTGTTAGCCGCTCGGACGTTCACGTCGGGATCCTCGAGCCGACCAAGGAGCCAGATGCAGATGCCATTAACGACCGCGGCAATGAGCGCCATGGAGATCATGAGCGGGCCGAGTGGTTCGGAACCGGTGTAGAAACGGCGAACGGCATCAATCAGGATACCGGCCGCGAAGATCAGCAGCAGCCCCCCCGACACGTTAGCGGCCGCACGCTTCCATTTGTCCGAACGAGACAGGGCGAAAAGGCTGATGGCGTACACGAAGCTGTCGGAGGTGTTGTCCAGACCGTTGGCGATCAGCGCACTGGAGTCGCCCAATGCACCTGTCGCAAAAAAGCCGATGGCGATGGCCGCATTCAGCAGCAGAACCGTCCAGAGCGTACGGCGCTGACGTTCATCCGGATCCTTTGGCAGTTCTTTGGTCATCAGGTTCGCCTCCGTTCGTGCTGGCCGTCGGATCAAGGCGGCCTCATTTGCCCTGCATGCGCAAGCCACTCGATCCCCGCCAGAAAAGAGGCAGCTTGCTGCCCAAGAATCGGCCGAGAGGCAGTTCTAGTTCCTCTAGTCACTAGAGATCAAGGGCTGCGCGTGGATTTATGTCTAGACGCCGCGCGGGGCGAGCAGGATCAGGGCCGCGCCCGCAAGGCAAACGACGCCGCCTGTGAGATCCCAGCGGTCGGGTCGCTCGCCTTCGGCCAGCCACATCCAGAGCACGGACGCCACGATGTAGACGCCCCCGTAGGCTGCGTAGGCGCGCCCGGCGAAGGCCGAGTCGATCTGCGCCAGGAGCCAGCCAAAGGCGATCAGGCTCGCAACGCCTGGAACCAGCCAAACCGCTGAGGCGCCGAGGCGCCACCAAGCCCAGATCGCGAAACAGCCCGCAATTTCCGCCAGAGCCGCGGCGGCATAGATCGCCAGGGTCGGCAGCGCCGTCATTCGGCGGCCCCGGACGTCCTGTGGTCTTGCGCGCAATGTGAATGATCGCTCAGCACCTCGATCACGCGGCAGTCGGCCACGGTGCCCTGTGCGCACTGCGCGATCATGCGCTCGAGCTCTGCCTTCAGCGCCGTGAGCCGCGCGATCCGGGCCTTGACGGCGGTGAGCTGTTTCTTCGCGATGACGTCGGCGGCTGCGCAGGATTGATCGGGCTCATCGGAGAGGCTCAGAAGGTCCCGGATAGCGTCCAGCGGAAACCCAAGCTCGCGCGCGTGGCGGATGAACGCCAGCCGATCCAGCGCCGAATCCCCATAGAGCCGCTGGTTTCCGGCGCTGCGCTCCGGCTCCGGCAGGAGCCCGATCTGCTCGTAGTAGCGGATCGTCGGAACCTTTACGCCGGCCGCCTCACCCAATTTTCCGATGGTGAGCATCAGATTGCCTCTTGAAGCTATAGCTACTAGAGACCTTACATTCCCGACTCAGTAAATACAACGTCGCCCGCTGGGCGGGTGGAAGGGCGTGATGACAGCGAGCGACAGTGCAACCTACGAGTGGACGGTTTCCGGGATGGACTGTGCGTCCTGCGCCAACAAGGTCCGGGGTGCGGTCGAACGCTTGCCGGGCGTGAGGGACGTCGACGTGGCGCTTATGACTGAGCGGCTTCGGCTAACCCTCGACGACGGGCAGACGCCGCGCGATCAGATCGAGGCGACCGTCAAGCGGCTCGGCTACGGGATCGCAGCGAAAGGATCGAGCCCCGACCGAAAACGCTTCGTGCTGCCGGAGGGCGAGCAAGCGTCCCGTGCGGACCGCTCGCGGGATGGCGCAGGACTCGAGCCCGACACTGCATCGACAGAGCCCGAGACCGGCCCTGCGCCCGGTTCGCGTTGGTATCGAACTGCGAAGGGCAGACTGGTGATCGGCACCGGGCTCCTCCTCGCGGCGGCATGGGCCGTGAAACTGCTCGCTTCCCAGGACGTGGCGACCTGGGCATTCGTCCTCGCCACGCTCATCGGGGTTGCGCCAATCGCGCGCCGCGCCGTGGCGTCCGCCCGAGCGGGTATGCCGTTCACGATCGAGATGCTGATGACCATCGCCGCCACCGGCGCGCTCGTCATCAATGCAGCAGAAGAAGCGGCGCTGGTCGTCTTCCTCTTCGCTGTTGGGGAGGTTCTCGAAGGCGTGGCGGCGAACAAGGCGCGCGACGGGATCCGGGCGCTCGCTCGCCTGGTGCCGAAGACTGCGCTCCTCGAGATCGGCTGTCAACGGCGGTGCAATATCCGGCCACGCGGCGGAGTAAAATCCGGCCACGCGGCGGTGACCGGCGCCATGGCGCGCGCGCTTACCAGATAGCTGGCGCGTGCCATGGCGCATTGGCCCCTTGGGCCAAAACAGCACCATCTGATTTCAGGACTTTTGTTGCTGCTTTCGGGCAGTGCTGTTGGCGAGACGATAACTCTCGCCGTTCATCTCGAGGATGCTGACGTGATGGGTCAGCCTGTCGAGCAGTGCGCCGGTGAGGCGCTCGGAGCCGAAGGTCTCGGTCCATTCATCGAAGGGCAGATTGCTGGTAATCAAGGTCGCGCCGCGCTCGTAACGTTGCGAGATCAGCTCGAACAACAATTCGGCGCCGGTCTTGGACAGCGGCACAAAGCCCAGTTCGTCGATGATCAGCAACTTGTAACCGGCCATTTGCTTCTGAAAGCGAAGCAGACGGCGCTCGTCGCGGGCCTCCATCATCTCACTGACCAGGCTCGCGGCAGTGGTGAAGCCCACGGAGAGCCCCTTCTGACAAGCCGCCAGTCCGAGGCCAAGGGCGATATGCGTCTTGCCCGTGCCACTTGGGCCGAGGGCAATGACGTTCTCGCGACGGTCGATCCATTCGCAGCGGGCCAGTTCCAGCACCTGCATCTTGTTGAGCTTCGGAATGGCGCTGAAGTCGAAGCTGTCGAGGCTTTTGACCGCGGGGAATTTGGCGGCCTTGATGCGGCGCTCGACCATCCGCCGCTCCCGGTCAATCAGCTCCAGTTCGACGAGGCGGGCAAGGTAGCGGACATGGTCCATGCCTTCGGCCGCGCATTGCCGGGCCAGCTTCTGATGTTCGCGCAGGAATGTTGGCAGCTTCAGGGCCTTGAGGTGATGGGTGAGCAGGATTTCCGGGGCGTCGTTCATGCCGCGTCCTCTGCATCGCTCGACAGCAGCCGCATATAGGACCCGGGCCTGGTCTTATCGACTGTCGTCCGCGGCAGATAGGGATAGCAGTCCAGGTCCAGCCGGGGCGGACGGTGTTCAACACGGCAAAGCAGCAGGTGCTTTACGGCGTCAAAGCCGATCGCGCCCATCTGAAGCGCCTGCTTTACCGCGGCATGCAGGTCAGCCAGATCGAAGGTCTCGAGCAACCGCAGGACCTGGACGTATTCGCGTCGGCCATGCCGGTTCATGCGAGCTTCCATCAGCCGGCGCAACGTTGCGAACTCCTCGGGAAGCTCCCAACCTTGCAACGGCGCGGCCTGATCAAATGCGTTGAGCTTCTGCTCCAGCAGCGGCAGGTAGTGGATCGGGTTGAAGATGAGTTCATCGCGATCCCAGCACCGGGGATGGCGGGCAATGACTTCGCCCCGACAGCCAATCACCACGTCATGGACATAAGCCCGGATCCAGACATCCTGATGGGCAAAGGCGACCGGCACCGAGTAGTCATTGGTCTTGTAGCGCACGAGCGATTGCGACGAGACGCGGCCGGTGTCCTGATCGCAGGCGTCAAAGGGTGAAGCAGGCAAGGATCGCATCTCTGCCAGATCGCGCTGCTGCCGCTCGCCGATCGTTTCGCCCTCACCGCGCAGGACATCCTGCTGGCGCTTGCGGCATTGCTCCTCCAGCCAGAGGTTGAACGCCTCCCAGGTCGCGAACTCGGGGAGCGGCACCATGAAGTTGCGGCGGCAATAGCCCACCAGGCCCTCGACATTCCCCTTGTCGTTGCCTTTGCCGGGGCGGCCATAGCGATCCCGGATCAGGTAATGGGATAGAAACCCGCTGAACAGGGCGGCCCGCTTGCGGGTGCCATCGGGCAGGATCTTCGCCACCAGGCACCGGTCGTTGTCATAGACAATCGACTGGGGGACCGCCCCAAAGAAGGCAAAGGCGTGGATATGGCCGTCCACCCAGGCCTCGGCCACAGCCGCCGGATAGGCGCGGACGTAACAGGCGTCGCTGTGCGGCAGATCCAGAACAAAGAAGTGGGCCTTCTGCTCGACACCGCCGATCCTGACCATCGCCTCGCCGAAGTCAGCCTGCGCATGGCCCGGGGGATGCGCCAGCGGCACGAACACTTCCTGGCCCCGCCGTTCCCGCTCCCGAATGTAGTCCTTGATGATCGTGTAGCCGCCGGTGAACCCGCATTCGTCACGCAGCCGGTCGAACACCCGCTTCGCGGTGTGCCGCTGCTTCCGCGGCATGGAGCGATCCGCCTCAAGCCAGCCCTCAATGATCGGGATAAAGGGATCAAGCTTCGGCCGCCTGACCTCGGCCGTCCGCCGGTAGCCCGGTGGCACCGAGAACGTCATCATCTTCGCAACCGTATCACGGGAGATGTTGAAGGCCTTCGCCGCCTGACGCTGGCTCATGCCTGCCGCGCAGGCCTGGCGAACCCTGAGATATAGTTCCACGCTGAAAATCCTCGCGCCCTCCCTGCTGTCGCAGAAAGGGAAAGGGTGGACGACTTTTACGCCGCCCGCAGCAGCTCCATGCCGCCGCTTCCGTGGCCTAATTTCTCACCGCCGTTCTCAGCCATCCGTTCAGCACCACGAGCGCGAGAATGACCAGCGGCGGGATGGCGTGGCCGAGTTCGCCATGCAGCAGTACAGTCGCTGCGGCTGCTGCCATGATCCCGGCTCCTAAGAGACTTCCCGAAAGGCGCGTCCGTGGGATCGCGATCAGCGCGGCCGCACTCCATTCCAGAATACCGGTCAGATAGGGAAACCAGTTGGGATAGCCCCACCGGTCGTAGTCGGCACGGATCTCTGGGCTGGCGAAGATGTTCAGGATGCCGCCGAGTAGAAAAAACGCGGCAAGGGCGCCGGCGAAGATGTGGCGCCAGGGAATGTTGGCCATGGGATGATCTCCGTTTCACTTTTGCGGGTCGGGTCCCCCCGGTCAGAGCGGGCGGACCGTGCTGAAGCGGCGATCGTGCCAGACCAGCGGGCGGCGGACATCGGCGAGGTCGATGCGGTTGGGGTGTCCGACAAAGAGCACGTGATCTGCGGTCTCGATCTCGCCGGCAAGCTTGCAATCTATCGCGACCATGGCGCCGCGCAGGCGCGGATGACCCGAAGGCCACGCCGTCCAGGCGCCATGGTCGAAGCGGCGCTCGGCCGCGACCGACCCGGCAAAGGCCTCGGCCACGGACTGCTGGTCCGCCTGCAGCATGGCGAAAGAGAAGCCGCCCCGCGCGCGGATCAGGCTCGCCAGGTGTGCGCCGGCGTCGACCGAGACTAGGAGGGACGGCGGATCGACGGCCAGCGACAGGGCAGCCGTCACCGTGCGCCCGACGCGCGTCTCTCCGTCGGCCGCAGTCACCACGCACGCCGTGGCGGCCAGCGCCGCCATGGCTTCGCGGAAGGCGCGCTGTGTCTCGTCCATGGTGTCGGTCGTCGGGAAGTTACTTGCAATCATGACGTTTCCTTCTGCCCCGGCTCCGGCGAGAAATGCGTCTGCAGCTTGTTCGGCACGCCGTCCATCGCATCGGCGTTAGCGGGCGGTGCGCCGCGTTCCGTGATCACGGGCCACATCTCAGCATATTTCCTGTTGAATTCGACCCACCTGTCCATTTCCGGCTCTGTATCCGGGCGGATCGCGTCGGCGGGGCACTCTGGTTCGCAGACGCCGCAGTCGATGCACTCGTCGGGGTGGATGACCAGCGTGTTCTCGCCCTCGTAGAAGCAATCGACGGGGCAGACCTCGACGCAATCCATGTATTTGCAGGCGATGCAGTTCTCGGTGACGACGTAGGTCATTGTGCGCTTCCGGCTTTAGCGGACGGCCGCCGCGCACGAAGGCGCGGCAGCCCGAAGGACGCCGATCAGGCGAGGTTCGCTTCGGCGAATTCGTAGTTCGCCAACTTGTCCAGGAAGTTCGTCACGTAGTCCGGCCGCCGGTTGCGGAAGTCGACGTAATAGCTGTGCTCCCATACATCGAGGCCGAGCAGCGCAGTGCCCTCGCCGGTGGCCAAGGGGTTCACGCCATTCGGCGTCTTGGTCACCGCCAGCGTGCCGTCGTCCTTCTGAATCAGCCAGGCCCAGCCCGAGCCGAACTGGCCAACGGCCGCGGCCTTGAACGCGTCCTTGAACTGCTCGACCGAGCCGAAATCCGCATTCAGCTTCGATTCCAGCGTGCCGGGGATGCCGCCGCCGGCGGGCGACAGGGCGTTCCAGAAATGGATGTGGTTCCAGTGTTGGCCGGCTTGGTCGAAGATGCCGGCGCGCGCCTCGTCGCCGTAGGTCGCGGTCACGATCTCTTCCAGCGACTTGCCTTGCAGATCGGCGTTCTTCTCGACGAACCCGTTCAGCGCGGTCACGTAGGCTTGGTGGTGCTTGTCGTGGTGCAGCTCCAGCGTTTCCTGGCTCATGCCGCGCTCGGCCAGAGCGGAATGGGCATAGTTCAGGGCGGGCAGTTCGAAGGCCATCGGATGTCTCCTTTTCGCGCCGGAGGTTGCGCCACAAGGCGCCGTCCGGTAATTTAACAAGTGAGAACTTTGAAAAATCGAGGGCAATATGTCAAGGGACGACTTGGAAAATGCGGCGTGGTCGCCCCGCGCCCCTCCCGAGCGCATTCTGATGACGCTCAAGATGAAGGGAGAGCTGACCTCGGCGCAGGTCGGCACCGAACTGGGCATCACCGGCGAGGCGGCGCGGCAGCAACTTCTGCGGCTGGCCGAGGACGGGCTGGTGCGCGACGAACGCCGCGCCGCCGGACGCGGCCGGCCAGCCGTGTATTGGCACCTGACCGGCAAGGGCCAGGCGCGGTTCCCCGACACCCACGCGGCCCTGACGGTGGACATCCTTCGCAGCATCTCCGAGGTGCTGGGCGAAGATGCGGTGGACCGGATCATCGGCGCGCGGGAAACTACAACTCAGGCGCTGTACCGGCAGGCGATGGCCGATTGCGACACGTTGCAGCAACGCGTCGCTCGGCTGGCCGAGCTGCGAACCGCCGAGGGATACATGGCCCGGGCCGAGGAAGGGCCTGGCGGCGAGATGATCCTGACGGAAAACCATTGCCCGATCTGCGCCGCGGCGACCTTCTGCCAAGGCTTCTGCCGGGCAGAAAAGGCCGTGTTCGAAGCCGTTCTGGGCGAAAACGCCACCGTCGAACGGCGCGAACATATCGTCAGCGGCGGCCGCCGCTGTACCTACGTGATAAGCGAGACGCTGACATGACCGACCAGACACCTACCCGCTCGCCCGAGGCCGTCGCCGAAGGGCTGGACCAAGCGATGATCCGGCGCGTGGTGCACCGGTTCTACGCCGACGCGCGCGAGGATCCGGTGATCGGCCCGGTGTTCCGCACCCACGTGCCCGACGATCAGTGGCAAGCGCATCTCGACAAGATCACCGCGTTCTGGTCGTCGTCGTTGCTGGGCACCGGCTCTTACGACGGGCGACCGATGCCGAAACACCTTGCCATCACCGAGTTGAACGACGATCACTTCCGCCGCTGGCTCGCGCTGTTCCGGCACACGGTGACCGACCTGTGCCCGCCCAACACGGCCGAGCTGTTCATCACCCGGTCGGAGCGCATCGCCGAGGCCTTCCGCATCAACATCGGCATGCACCGGGGCGAGGACTTGATGTTCCGCCCACCGCTCACGCGCGAGGCCTATCCATGAGCGGCAGGGCCCCGATGAAGGTCGCCGGCTTCAGGGGCCGGGACGCGAACTTGAGGCCGCGCGAAACGATCAATGACGCTAACAGAAAACATTGATCTTTCGGACCGCAATACGCTGGGTCTCGCCTCGTGGGCCCGGTACGGCGGCAGGGTCTCGGAGGTCCGAGAGATCCTCCCTATGCCGGAGTTCGCCAGAGGCCAAGGGCTCCCGTTTCACCTCATAGGCGCGGGTAGCAACTGCGTTCTCGATGAGCAGATTGACGCCGTCGTCGGACTCATGGACCTCAGGGGCCGGTCGCTCCAACATGACTCGGACCGCCCAAGGTTGCTCTGACCGCGATCATGCGAAAGCTCGTCGTTCTGGCCAACGCGCTCTTGAGAGACGGCCGGAAATGGTCTGAAAACCCCACTTGTCCAACACGATACCTACTTTGCGCAGCCAAAGACATTTCAACTTGGTTGCAACAAAGCAAGCGCAGTTCATCGGCTGCATGCCCCTCATCTGCGCCACCAGGGCTTCCAGTTCATGGATCCGGTCTGTCAGGATCAACGGCGCCTCGCGATCGACCAGGGCCAGATCCCGCACGGACTGCCGCGCTGCCGGTGCCAGTTCCACCGGAAGAGGAGTTCCCGCCGTTCCAGCGCCCCGAAAAGCAGCAGCGCACTGGACGTCGGCGCGTTTGCCTGGCGCTTGTCACGCGTCGGCCGCTCATCTCCCGAGTGATTTTCTCTCAAAGCCCTTCCTGTCGGACATAGTCGCGAACGGTTAGGGGCTTGATCCAGGGATAGCGGTCGTTGGCGATTGCGTGGAGTTTGCCCTTGCCCGAAAGCATGCCGCGCCAGTACATCAGCGGCAGCCAGGCGTAGACATTCTGCGGTTCGGCCTGCCTGAGCCTCTCGATCTCGCGGTCGAGATCGGTGAGGCTTCCCTTCTTCACGACCTCGATGGTCTTTCCGGAGGCCTCTTCGTAGGCCTTCACCAGCTCGTGGAATGTCAGCGTATCGCCGGCGACTTCGAACACGCTGGGAACCTGTCCTTCGTCAACGGCGGCCTCGGCCGCGAACCGCGCGGCATCCTCGTAGGTCGTGAAGTCCATCGCCCTATCGCCGTCTCCCCAGACGAATGCCTGTCCCGCATCGAGGTCGAATGCCCCGAGGAAGCCGAACAGCACCCGCCGGTCGAGAAAGGCGCCGATGTTGATGTGAACCACCTCAACATCGCCGCGGGCTTTTTCCGCCTCGCGGGCGAAGGCCCGCCGGTCGTCGGTGTTGATGTTCTCGCCGTCGTCCAGGCCGAAGATGTTGTAGGAGAAGCTGGACGGGATGAAGCGGCGGACATTCGCGCGCCGGGCCGCGTCGAGCAGCCGCAACTGGTTCCCGACGATCACGTCGGGACCGCCCTGGATGGCGGAAACGACGGAGAAGGCGCCGGTGAGCGCCGCCGCAAGCTTTTCATCCTGCGCCTGGTCATCGAGATCGAGCGCCACGATCTCGACGCCTCTCTCGCGCAGGCTCGCTAGTTTCCCGGCGCTTTCCGGGCGCACCAAGGCCCGCAGCCGCACATCCGGCTTGTCGAGGAGCGCACCGGCAATGAGGGAGCCCAGCGCACCCGTTGCGCCCGTCAGGACGACGATTTTTTCGGTCATGACAATCCTTTCTACTCAGAGCGGCGTATCCGGCCGCATCATGCTCGTGTTCGTCTGACAGCCATCACGCTGCCGCGACCATATGAATAACCGACATGTGTCGGATTTTCTAGCCCCTATAATATCCTCGCAAGGCAGAACGTCGCTGCCCGGCGGGTCAGCCCTTCTTCGGTTCGATCCAGTGTACGACCTCGCGGTCGTCCGTGCCGATCAGATGGGCGATATAGTCGCCGATCTCCTCCGGACTCGGCCATTCAGGGCGGTCATGGTGGTGGTTTATGCGCCTGCGGGTATTGATGGGAGGCATGAGAAGTTCATGCACCTTCATTCCGGACGGGCGCAGCTCTTCGGCGAGTGTCGTGGCCAGCGATCTCTGCGCGGCCGACATGGCGGCCACCGGTCCCGCGCCGGGATGCGGGCCTTCGGCGCTCTGCCCATTGATGTGCACATAGATCCCGCGCTCCGGGGCGAGCAGGGGCACGAAGGTCTTCATGGCAAGGAAATGCGTGGTCAGATTGTTGCGGACGATCCCCTGCCACTGGTCGAAGCCGACGCCGGTGATGGGAAAGCCCTGCGACCAGCCGCCCAGCACCGCGACGATCACGTCGATGCGGCTGGCCAGTTCGCCGATCCTGTCGCGCAGCGCCTCCGCCGCCTCTGGCGTGTCGAGCGAGCCCATGGCACCTTTCAGGGTGCCCGTCGCGATGTCGCCGACATAGTCGCGCAGGGCGTCGAGCTTCGTCTGCGTGCGCGACGAGGCGATAACACTCGCCCCATGCTTCAGAAAGCTCCGGACGATGCCTTCACCGACGTCGCCGGTGCCACCCAGTACCAATGTCGTGAGATCCTTCATGGTCGGTCCATCCTTCCCCGCATGATGAAACTTGCCGATCCGCCTTGACGGTCGTCACAGGGTCCGGCTAGAAACATAAACGACAGGTGTCGGATTATCCAGCCTCGATTCACACAGAAGGTAGCGATGGATTCACGGACAAAGGAAAAAAGCGTCGGCGACTGGACTGAAGCGGAGGATGCGCGGATTGCGCGGACCCGTGCCCGGCTTGCCGAGGCCGTGCTTTCTCTGGCGGCCGAACGCGATATCACCAGCGCTTCCGTGTCCGAGTTGACGCGTCGCGCAGGTATAAACCGCAGCACGTTTTACGAACATGCCCAGACGCCCGTGGAGCTGCTGACCCGCGTCCTCTCATGCGAGTTGGATGGGGTACGCCGGCGAGGCATGGATCAGCTCGAACGCGACGGCCTGCTGCTGCGTGACCTGACGCGCAGCACGCTTCACGAGATCTTCGAGCATGTCCTCAAGCACGAGGCGGTCTATGGCGGCGCCGGCCGCGCCTCATCGAAGTACGCCCTGCGCGTGGTGCTCGCCGAACACATCGAGCAATCGATCCTGACCATGTTGCGCGAGGGTTTTGTCACCCCGCCGGTGCCGGGGCCGGAAGCGGCCCCGCTCTATGCCGCCTATCTCGCCCATGGCGCGACCGGCGCTGTGGAGGCCTGGCTCCGCCTTCCGCCCCCTCGGGATGAGGGGATGCTGCTTGCCGCCATCGAGGCCATGTACCCTTCCTGGCTCGCGCCGGATATTGCTCTGAGTGACTGTGAGCCGGGCATGAACGCGCTGCAAGGGACGGAGAAATGATCGTTCATGGTACAAATTCGTATAGGGAGAAACGTTATGCCTACAACTGAACTTCTAAGCCGCGGTCCCGTGAAAGGTCGCCTGACCGGGAAGGTTGCGTTGGTGACCGGGGTCGGCAGCGGGCAGGGCCGGGAGGTCGCGCTTCTGTTCGCGGAAGCCGGAGCCGTCGTCGCGGGCTGCGACATCAATCCCGAGGGCCTCAAGGGCACCGAGGCGCTCGCGGCCGAAAGAGGCGTCGGACTCGATCTCGCGCTGGTCGATGCCTCGGACGAGGCGAAGGTCGGTGCATGGGTCGATGACGTGGCGAAGCGGCATGGCGGCCTCGACATCCTTTATAACAACGGCGCCGGCGCCCATTTCGTGCCGTTCGCCGACATGACGCTTTCGCAATGGCGCGACACCTTGCGTCTGGAACTCGACACGGTGTTCATCCCGTCGAAGGCGGCATGGCCGCATCTGATCGCAAGGGGCGGCGGGTCGATCATCAACATCGCCTCGATCGCCGGGATGATGGGCGGCGAGGTCATCGGCAGCGCCGGCGCGGCCGCGCACGCCACCGGCAAGGGCGGCGTGATCAGCTTCACGCGCCAATTGGCGACAGAGGGCGGGGTCCACGGGATCCGGGTCAATGCGATCTCGCCGGGACCGATCGTGACGCCCGCGTCCGAAGCCGTCGTTGCCGCCAGTCCCGACTTCCGAAAATTGTTCGAAGGCATGCCGCTGCTGAAGCGGTCGGGGCGCCCTGTCGACGTTGCCTATGCCGGGCTTTTTCTCGCTTCGGACGAATCCGCCTATGTCACGGGCGCGAACCTGACGGTGGACGGCGGTGCGACGGCCAAGACGGGCATTTCCGTTCTGTCCTGACCTTCAGGGCAACACCTCGGGAAGGCAAGGCGATGGCGCCTTGTTAGGGCATAGGAGCATGACGATATGAGAAGCAGAATTCTGGTCGCCGACCGTTACGGTCAATCCGATGTCCTCGATTTCGTCGAGGAGGAACTTCCCGCGCTCACGCCGGGTCAGGCCCGGATCGCGGTCAAGGCTGCCGGTCTCAACCCGATCGACGCGCGCAGGATGACGGGCGAGATCCGGTTCGGTCCCCTGCCCTTGAGGTTCGGCACCGAGTTCGCCGGGCGCATCGTCGAATTGCCCGCCGAGGCCGGGCCATGGTCCGTCGGCGACGAGGTTCTCGGCTCCGGCGGCGGCTTTACGCACGCCACGATCATCGATGTTCCGATCGGCAATCTCATCCGGCGCCCCTCCACGGTCGATTGGCCTGTGGCCGGCTCGCTGGCCGGAACCGCGCAGACCGCCATGGCCGTCGTCCAGGAGTTGGGCGACATCGGATCGCTGCTGGTCCATGGCGGCGCGGGCGGCGTCGGCACCGTGCTGGTCCAGCTTGCGCGCGAGAAGGGCATCGAGGTCGTGGCCACGGATTCGGGGGCCAACCCTGACTATCTGCGCGCGCTCGGTGCAACGCCCGTCGCCTACGGTCCCGGCCTCGTTGAACGCCTCAGAGAGGTCCATCCCGCTCCGTTCGACGCGGCGATCATCCTGGCCGGCACCGAGGAAGCCACGCACGCGTCGCTCGCCACGGTGAAGCCGGACGGGGATATCGCCTCCACCACGGGTATCCCCGCCCCCTCGGAACGGGTCCGCGCGACGGGCAACAGGCCCAGTCCTGCCAACCTTCAATATGTCGTGGATCGGGTCGCCGACGGCCGGATCAGGTGGGAGGTCAGCGGGACCTACCCGTTTGCCAAAGCAGCGGAAGGCTTTGCCGCCGTCCTGGAAGGGCACACGCGCGGCAAGCGTGTCCTGATTTTCTGATTCCACCGAACGATCGGGAAAGGTGCCGCGCATGTGCGCTGTGGCTTACAAGGCTCCGGGTCCGGTCGAGGGAGCGCAGGCTCTCGTTGACGTCGATCTGGCGAAACCCGTGCCGGGACGGGCTCAAGCCCGCCCCGGCGATCAACGTCACCGCAAACCTCGTCATCGTGCGCTTGTTCGGCAATCATCATAGCTGACGTCAGACACGGAGTGGTCGACACGGTTTCGATCCCGGTTGCGCCCCACAACGTCGATCTGACGCCCGATGGCAAGCTGCTGCTGGCCGTTGGCGATCCTGCCACCGAGGGGGATCACGGGTCGGACGGCCACGGGCACGGCGCGGACGGCGCGGCCGAGGGGCTGCTGGTCATTCTCGATCCGCAGAACATCTCGACGCCCAAAGCGACCGTCGCGGTGGGCTCCCATCCGGCCCATGTGGTCGCTGACCGGCAGGGGCGAGCCTATGTCTCACTGACAGGTGGGGACGAGATCGCCGTGGTCGACCTCGCAAAGGCCGAGGTCATCGGGCGCATCGCGACGGGGGATTATCCGCACGGCCTGCGGCTCAGCCCGGACGAGACCCAGCTTTACGTGGCCAATGTCGAGGACGGGTCGGTGTCCGTCATCGACACCCAGGCACTTTCCGAGATCGCGCGCATTCCGGTGGGCGCGGCGCCGGTCCAGGTCGGGTTCACGCCCTCGGGCGATCAGGTCTATGTCTCGCTGCGCGACGAGAACCGCGTCGCCGTGATCGACACTTCAACCCGCGAGGTGACGAACAGGATCGACGTCGGGCCGTACCCGATCCAGCTCATCGCGACGCAGGATGGGAAATTCGTCTATGTCGCCAATCAGGGCACCGACGCCGAGCCGAACGACACCGTATCCGTGATCGACACCGCGACCGGTCAGGTGGTGAAGACCATCACCACCGGCGGCGGCGCCCATGGCGTATCGGCATCGGCGGACGGGGTCTATGTGTTCGTGACCAACATCGCCGACGACAGCGTCTCGGTGATCGATATGGCGAGCCAGGAGGTCGTCAGCACGGTGCCGGTCGGCGATCGGCCGAATGGCATCGTCTACGGCGGCCCGACCCGCTGAGCGATCGGCGCCGGGGTTCGCTCCGGCGCCAGCTTCATCATCCGGAGTTCTGGTTGAACGCGTGCGATGCTTTCGGCGGTCTTCCCGGCGTTCGTATCTGCGTCTATTGGCTGTAGGGAACCCGATCCCCCGATCTCGGCGCTTCGGATCCCATCATTCTGCACGCGCATGCCTGCTCCCACATCACGGCACAGTCCTTCAGTGCAATTACCCGACCTTGCAGCCCCAGAAGGACGTATGATCGGCCGCGAAGTAGCCGTCGGCGGCTCGGAAAGTGCCCTGCAACTCTACGGTGTCGCCCTGGGCGAGCGGCGCCATGCTCTGCAGCCAGAGCGCCGTCGCCTCGGAGGCGTGCGCCCCGGAAATCTCGCCGCGCGAGCCTCGGATTTCCGTCGTGCCGTTCAGCACCAGCCGCCCGCGCATGCGCGCATTGGTGCTGGAGTTGATCTTGTAGAGCAGCGTCGCGCCGAACAGATATGTGCCGGCGACCGGGGCGACGAAGCGGTTGTTGCCGGCGTCGAACGCGCCCTGATCGTTATAGTCGGTGTTGTTGATGCCGATCTTGGTCCAGCTGTCGACGGCGACATAGTTGTCGTAGTTGGTGAAGCCCTTGAAGCGCGGCAGCCGGGGCTGGTCGACGATGCCGGTGGCGTTGTCGACGATCAGCCCGTCGAAGAAGCTGCTGCCGTCGGCGGAGACGGCAAGCCGGAACCTCTCGGAGCCGAACAGGCCCATCAGCGCCTTGGTGACGAAACCGGTCTGCAGCGTCAGGCCGAGGTCGCGGCCAGCGGCTTCCTTGTTCATGGTGTAGAACAGATCGCCGGTGCCGCCCTCGGCAACTGTCTTCGCCGTCCAGAGCGCGGCGTTCAGCTTGGCCGAGAACGGGTTTGCGGCGTCGGCGGTGGTGCCCAGCCCGAGCAGCGCGAGGCTCTGCAGCGCGGCGGGCGTCGTACTGACCCAGCCCGAACCGCCGTAGACCAGCAACCGGCCTTCATCCTCGACCCATGCCCGCCAGCCGGTCCGGGGCGGCAGGCGCAGCCAGGTCCCATCGGTCCAGAGCGCGACGTTCAGGTCCCAGCCAGCCCACGCGCCGGTGGCGCCGGAGGCGACGATGTAGCGATCGCGGTCGGTAGGACTGACGGGCGGCGCGGTCAGGTCGCGGTCGAGGACGGAGAGCTGCACGAGCCCGTCGAGCAGCCGCAGCGCCTCATTATGGGTGACATGCTTCTGCGCCTGCGCCGCGAGGATGTAGGGCAGCAGGAGATGGGTTGTGGCGTCGGACATGGGATTGCCTTCAGAAGCTGAGCGTGACGGTCTTCGCTGCGCCCCGCCCGACGAGGGCGGAGAGCTGGAAGATGCGGATGGTGAGCGTGTCGCCGGGGCCGAGCAGCGCGCCCCAGTCGGCGGTCTGCTGGGCGGCGGTGTAGACCGCGCTGGTCGTGGTCGTAGACAGCACTCGCTTCACCGTGGCGCCGTCGAGGATCTCGACCTCGTAGGCCTCGATTTCTTCAGCCAGCGACGCCTCGACTGCGCCCCAATTGTCGGCCGAGAGGGCGCGGGACCGCCGCGTCCAGCGGATGGTCAGATCGCCGGGTGTGCGCGGCGCGCGCCAAGGCTGCGCGACATGGGCGACGGAGAACGGCCGCAGCCCCATGCCCACTGGCGTGAAGCTCTGCGCCACATAGGTCTCGTCGCTGACCGGTCGGCTTGCCGGGCCGATGCGCCAGTTCCAGGGCAGCCCGAGATCGGCCTCGGCAATCGGCAGCGGGGCGAGGCTCTCGTCCAGCACTACGACCCGCGCGCCTGCAGGGGCCGGGTTGCCCATCGCGCTCTCGGTGCCGCGCTGGCCACGCAGAAGCCGGGTCAGGCGATAGCGACCGGGCGCCAGCAGTTCCGCCGTGCCCGCCTGCACGATCTCCCAAATGCCCGGCGCGGTTTCCACCGCCAGCGCATTGGCGCCGCCGAACAGGGTCAGGTCGGTGACGCTCTCCAGGGTGCCGGTCAGCAGGTCGACCACCAGCGCGTTGCCGAGGTCGAAGCGCGAGGTGGGGCCCGCGTAGAGGTCCGAAACCAGGACGCCGATCCACGTCCGGCTTCCAAAGGTCGTCAGCAGCTCAAAGCCGTCGCTCGAAGGGCTGCGGAACACCGCCATCTCGCCCGGCCAGGGAACCGCGTGCGCTGCGATGAGCGGCCGATGGGCGGGCTGGTCCTCGGAGAGCTGTGGCAGGTCCAAGAGGACCGCGTCCGGCGCGCCGAACACCACGGCCCTCGTCAGCGATGCCGCGCGGGGATTGCCGGGCGGCAGATCGTAAGCTTCCCAATCCTGGCGGACGGCCTCGATGCCGCGCGCCTCGGCATCGGCGACGGACACCAGCCGGAACTCGACCTCGCGTCCGTCATGGGCAAGCCGGATCACGTCGGCCGGATCGAGCGTGAGCCGCGATGGCGGCAGACGGAAGGCCGCCGTCTCGCGCCCGACCCATGCTTCCATCAGCGCGCGGCGGCAGCGGCGCTCGGCTTCCTCGGGCGGCACCGCCATCGGGAAGCTTTCCGAGGCGATGCGCGTGGTGTCGACGGTGATGCGTCGCGCCTCGACGAGCGCCGCGTCGTAATCCTCGTCGGCGCGGGCCAGCTGCCATTTCAGGGCCTGCGGCAGTTCCGTCTCCTGGCCGCGCGTCAGTTCCAGCACGTCGCCCTCGCTGGTGGCGACCAGATCGTCCGGCGCGATGGTGGCGACGGAGGCCCGGCCGCGCATCACGAAGCGGATGATGCCCTCGGTCTCGACGGCATCAAACCCGAAATGCCGCGAGAGCGTGGTGATCGAGGCGCGCGGGCTTTCCAGCGCGGTGATGGCGTAGCCCTCGACCGCGCCCCAGAGGCCGGTGACGTCGATCCTCACCTCCGGCATGCCCGCGCGCAGACAGAGATGGCGGACAAGCGCCGCGAGCGACACCGCGCCCAGCCTCCCTGTCAGCCAGTGCCCGAGCCGCCAATTCGGCCCGTCCGTCCAGACCCCGGTCAGTTCCGGGAAGAACGGATAGGGCCGCGCGTCCCAGGTCCAGGCGGCGCATTCGGGAACGTGGACCATGCGGCCGCCGTAGACAGACGAGGTCGGGTTGTTCGCGCCCTGACCCCACCAGAGGTAACTGGCCTCGAGATAGGCGCGCTGGATTGCGTCGTCGCGCCAGCCGCGCGAAAAGTAGGGCGTGAAGCTCTCGGACGACTTGGGGTCGAAGAAGACGTTCGGCTGGTTGGTGCCTCGGTCGGTGGCGGGGCAACCGAGTTCCGTGAACCAGACGGGCTTCGATTGCGGCACCCAAGCGGTGGGCGTGCCGCTCTCCACCCCGCCCGGCCGGTTGAAATGCGGGTTCGACCACCAGGCGCGCAGATCCTTGTAGCGGAAGACCCACGGCTTGCCGGCGGCGCCATCGGTGATCAGGGTGCGCACCTGCGCCGAACGGTCGGCTGCCGATGCATAAAACCAGTCGAAACCTTCGCGGCCCGCGATGTTCGCCTGCAGATAGGCCCGGTCGTAGATCGCGGGCCAGCTTTCGGTCGCGTCGGCGTGCCCGAACCCGTCGCGCCAGTCCGACAGCGGCATGTAGTTGTCGATGCCGACGAAATCGATCTCCGGATCGGCCCAGAGCGGGTCGAGGTGGAAATAGACGTCGCCACTGCCGTCGCTGGGATGGTGCCCGAAATACTCGGACCAGTCGGCCGCATAGCCGATCTCCGTCCCCGCCCCGAGAATGGCGCGCACATCGGCAGCGAGCGCCTTGAACGCGGTGACGGCCGGATAGCTGCTGGCGCCCGAGCGGATGGTGCTCAGGCCGCGCATCTCAGAGCCGATCAGGAAAGCATCGACCCCGCCCGCCACCGCGCAGAGATGCGCGTAATGCAGCATCATGCGGCGCAGACCCCAGTCGCCGGACGGGCCGGTCCAGGAGACGGTGTCGCCCGAGATCGCGAAGTCGGAGGGGGCCGCGCTGCCGAAGAAGGCCGCGACCTGGCTCGAAGCCGTGGCCGTCTTGTCCACGCTCCCGGCATAGCCCGCCGCGGGCGAACAGGTGATCCGGCCGCGCCAGGGGAATGTGGGCTGGCCCGTCTCGGCGGCGTTGTCGGAATACGGGTTCGGCAGCGTGTTGCCGGGCGGGACGTCCATCAGGATGAAGGGATAGAAGGTCACCCGCAGCCCGCGCGCCTTCATCTCCTTGATTGCCTCGACGACAGCGAAGTCGGCCGGCGTGCCGCCATAGACGGGGCGATCCTGGTCATCGCGGCTGACGAGGAAGGCATTGGCGCGGCTGACGCCATTGACCGACCAGCCGACCGGCGCCGTGGATTTTGCCGCAACCTCGACGCCGGGGCGCAGCTTGCACGATCCCGCGCGCAGGTCGTCGCCGAACCAGGCGACGACGAGGCTGACGCTCTCGACGGCCGGCGCCATGGCCTGCAGGCGGTCAAGCGCGACCACCATGTCGGCGGTGTCCGCGCACGCGTTCAAGTTTTCGGCTTGCGTCGCGCCGCCCGAGGATTTGCGGATGGATTGGGTGGCATAGGTGAACTCCCCCGAGGCCGGGATCAGGGTGACGGCGCGGGTCAGGCCTTCGGCCGTGTCGGGGTCGGCGAGTGGCCGGAACACCTCGAAGGAGAGCTGCGGCAGGCGGTTGCCGTAGCTCGACAGCGGCAGTTCCTCGAAGACGACATAGGCCGTGCCGCGATAGGCCGGAGTGTTCGCCGCCCCCATCTTGGCCGAAATGAACGGATCGGCCGACTGCGTCTCGTCGCCCGGATACCAGCGCCAGGTGACGCCGGAGAGGTCCATCGGCTTGCCGTCCGCCCAGATGCGCCCGATCCCGGTGATCGGCCCCTCGCAGAGCGCCACGGCAAAGCTTGCATAGTACAGATATTCGGTCGTCTTGACCTTGCCGCCTCCACCGCCCTTGCCGCCGCCCTGCGTGGTTGTCTTTGTCTCCTCGCGGAAATCGGTGGCCCAGATGATGTTGCCGCCGATCCGCATGCGGCCGTAGAGCCGCGGGATCACCGCCCCCTCGGTCGAGGAGGTGATGCGCAAGCTGTCGAGCCGCGCCCCTTCGATCCGCTGCGTCGGTGCGAGCGAGGACACGATCCAGCTGTCAACGACCGAGCCGATGGTGGAGCCGATGAAGCCGCCGATGGTCGCGGCACTCACGCCGAGGATCGCGCCACCGATCGAGCCGCCGATGGCGGCACCGGCGGCACCGAGAATGAGGGTGGCCATGTCGGGGTCTCAGCGTTGCGGGAAGAGGAAAGCGAAGGCGATGCGCCGCCGCCAGGCTGCCGTGAGCGGCTCCTCGATCACGCCGAGCCGCTCGTAGGCATGGAGGAAGGTGTCGGGGCCAGTCAGTATCCCGACATGCTTAGCGATGGCGCGCGGCAGCATCCGAAAGAGGACCAGCGCACCGGGACCGGCATCTGCCGGGACGATCTCCGGCATCATCCGTCGCGCGCCCTCGGCCAGAACTTCGCGCGGGCCCGTCTCGCCCCAGTCCCGGCTGTAGGGCGGGATCGGGAACGGCTCTGGCCCGACGACCTCGCGCCAGACGCCCCGGGCCAGCCCGAGGCAATCGCAGCCGACGCCCTTGAGGCTCGCCTGGTCGTGATACGGCGTGCCGAGCCACGAGCGTGCGACGGCGACGACGCGCGTCGGATTGGCGTTCACAGCACAGACCCCTCGTGGCCGCCATCCTTCGTGGCATAGCGCAGCACCGCGTCCTGGCCGGGGATATGCGGGAAGCCTCGGAAGTTGACGGTGTTGGCGAACCTCGCCCCGCATGTCTCCATGCGCTTGTCGCAACCCGCGCGAATGGTGAAGTCATCGCCCTCAGAGATGGACCGCACCGGCACTTCGAGCAGTGTCAGGACAGCAATGCCGTCGGTGACGTCATGGCCCAGCACCTCGGTGCGCCGCCCCGCATTCGCGCCGCTCGTCCAGTCCAACGTGCCGAAGGTGAACCAGCCGGAGGCGAACCCACCGAGGCCTGAGGCGGTGAAGGCCCGGTCCCGCAGGAGATCGATGACGGCGCCCGTGCCCTTGAACGCCGGATCCTCGAGATCGACGCCGCAGCGCCCATCGCCGAGCGCGGCGTCGCAGGTCGCCTGGAAGGTCCGCCCGACCGTCTGGCCCAGCACATGGGCGAGCGAGCGGACCTCGGCCACGAAGGCCAGCCGCCCGCGCCGAATCTGGCCGATGGCGCCACGCCGCATCAGCACGCGCTGCGCGGTGTCGGCCCAGTTCACCCGCCAGACCTCGACCGCCGCGTTGTCCCAGCGGCCATCGAGGATGTCGGTCTCGGTGATCCGGTCGGAGGTCAGCACACCTTCCGCGTCCTGCGCATCGACCGACAGATCCGAGCCCGAGCGGACCTCGGACGCCGTCAGCCCGCTCTCCGGTTCGAAGTCGGTGCCGTCGAAGCTCAGCGTGCGGTCGTGGTCAGTGAAGCCGAAGGTGACGCCGTCGGCCCGGGCGATACGCCAGCACCAGCCGAGCGTCGTCGTGCCCTCGTCGAGATGGACTTGCAGAGATGGAGCGAGGGATTTCACTTTCGCCCCCAGCCGCGAAGCACCGCCAGAAAGGCCAGTGCGGACGAGACGACACCGCCGCCAGCGCCGGTCAGCGCGTAGAGGTTGAAGGGCCTCAGGTCGAAGGTGCCGGTCGCCAGATCGAAAACAGCCAGCCCGCCCATCGCCAGGCCAGAGGCCGCCAGACAGGCAAGGTAGATCAGCCCACGCGCGAGGTTCCAGTTCATGATGTTGCCTTTCCTTTGAAATGGTCCAAAAGCCTCCGCCACCAGGACGAGGCGACAACGGATTGCGTCGGCACCGGCACGCTTGCGGGGCGCAGCAGCGCCAGCGCCTCGTCCTCGGTCAGGCGCCGGATCGGTCGCGAGAAATCGACGCGGCCGTTGCGGTCGACCGACCAGACGGGGATCGTTCCGGCGGGATAGCAGCCCGTGGCGAAGAGATCGCGTTCTGCCTCGCGGCGCGGGCGGATCGCGGCGGGTTTGAGCCAACCCATGAAGGCTGTTGCCGCAGCTGCCCGGTCGCCCGCGTTCAGGTGCCGGGTCAGCGCCGCCTTGGCGATGCCGCCGGTGTTGTAGTGAAACGAGACCAGCGCATCGAACTCGTGCGGGGCCAGCGGCACCTTCACGGCGCGCAGGACGGCGGCCTCGTAGCGCGCGAGGTCGGACCGGAAGACCCGGAACGCCTCGCGGATCCCGGCGTCGAGATCGGCGGGCATGCCGCGCGGCATGGTGGCCGGGTCAAGCAGACCGGCTGCAGCCGTGTGGCCAATGCCGAAGGTCCAGACCTGTTTCACATCCGTGTAGGGTCCGGGCACGATGCCTTCGTGCCGGACGAGGGCCAGAAAGCCCCGGTCGGTCATCTGCATGGAAATTACCCCAGAAGAGAGAGGATGAGGATCAGCGCGGCGACGGCGAGGCCGACGCCCAGCCGGTGGCGGAAGGCCTGGCCGGGATCGGACGGGTCGCAGCGCAGGGAGCGCGCGAGGCGGAGAAGGTCATGCATCGCCATCGCCTTTCCCGGCATGGTGCAGACGGGCGAGCAGCACCTCGATGAAGGCGGGGCCGAAAACGCCAACCAGATAGGCGGCCGAGCCAGCCGCGCCTCCGGCCGGGATCGCCTCGGGCGGCAGGCCAAGCCAGCGGGTGATGATCGCCATCGACAGGCTGCCCATCCCGGCCGCGATCAGACCGCCAAGCAGGATGTGGCGCAGCGCGTCGCGCAGCCGCATCTTCGTCGTCAGCGCGTTGGTCGCGCCCCCGAGCGCACCCCAGGCGGCGAGGATCACGGCGGTAGAGGCGATCAGTTCCTTCAGCGCCGCCGCCAGAAATCCGGTTTCGTCATTCATCGTCGGATCTCCAGAAGCGGGATGGAGGTGATCGTGCCCAGCCGCTCGAGGTCGAGCGTCACGTCGAGCGCGTCGGTGTCGAAGCGGACCGGGACATCGAACTCGAAGCCAGCGGTGACCGCGACGCCAGCGCCCGGCGCGGTGGTGAAGGTGATGACGCCGGTCGTGGTATCGAGGGACCAGCCTGAGGCCTGGGGTGCGCCATTCAAGGAGATGGTGACCGAACCCGCGACTGGCTTGGTGATCGTCCGCACCCATGTCTGGCTTCCCGAGGTGTAGCGCTTCACCAGCTGGAAAGCGGTCGTCGTGCCATCGCCGGTGGCGATCATCTGATCTGTCGGGGTCGGTGCTCCCGAGGGCAGGCAGGACTTGTGATCGCCCCAGTCCTTGAACCGGAAGCCATGGAGGCGACCGTTGCGGGCCTCGAAGAAGGCGACGACCGCTGCCAGATCATCGGCACGGCGGATGCCATAGGCGACATCGTAGCGACGGCGCGAGTTGGCCCAGCTGGCGTTGCGTTCCTCGTCGCCCGAGGCAAGCTCGACGATTTGCGTGCGCCGTTCCGGCCCACCCCGCGCGCCGCGACTGATGTTGTCGGGAAACCGGACCTCATGGAACGCCATGGCTTACATCCCCCGGCGCCCCAGCGCGACCGCCCGGGCGATGTCCGCCGCTACCTGCGTGCGGGACTGCCGGAAGCTCTCGGCGTCGCGCGCCATGATGGTGACGTTGACCCCGCCGCCCGCGCCGTAGCTCTGCGCTTCGCGGCGCGAGAGCACACGCTCGCCCCGCTGCAGGATCGCGGGCACCTCGTCGTGGCGAAGGCCAACCGCGCCGCCCGAATGCATCCGGGGTGCGGCGGCAAAGGCCATGGCCGGGACCATGCGCGAAGGCCCGGCCGATCCGACCATACCGCCCGCGTGCAGGATATTGGCGAAGATCCTGCCCGCGCCGCCGAGCGCGCCCGAGAGCGCGTTGGCGATGGGGCCGAGGATGAACCGCCGCGCCGCCAGTTTTGCCAGATCGGCGATGAGCGAGGTCACCAGATCGCGGAAGTTCAGCTTGCCGGTCTTCACGAACTCACCGACCGCGTCCTCGGCCGACTGGAAGGCGCTGACAAGGCTCTGGCCGATATCGCCGCCGATCTCACGTGCCCGGCTGGCATAATCCGAGAGCGCCGCCGTCACCGCCTGCCATCCGGTCAGGGCATGCTCCGCCCCTTCGCCAGCGGCGGTTCCGGCGTCGCGGGCAGCACCTCCTGCACCATTGGCAGCGGCAGTGGTGTCGTCGAGCCCGGTCGCGAGCGCATCGGCGGCGGTCGCGGCGTCCGTCAGCGCGACCTCGGCCTCCGTGCCGGACCCGGTCACGGCATCCTTCAGCGCCTGCCAGGCAGCAAGCGGCCGGGTCGCGGCATCGGTCAGCATGCCCGCGGCCTCGCGATAGGCATCGGCTCGGGCACTCGCATCATCCGCCATGGCGCCGAGACCGAGATCGGGCGGAGTGATGTAGGTCCGAGAAAGCGCCGCCGAGAACGCATCGGCCGCCGCGGTACCAGCCGCCGTTGCCGCGCCCTCGAAGGGGTTATCGATCCGGCTCAGGTCGACCGGATCGAGCGTGCCGATCCGCACCCCGCCTTCCCCTGTCGCCCATTCGGGCAACAGGGCCAGCGCGGCGTTCAGCGTCTCGATAAAGCTGTTGATGCGGGTGACGACACCGTTCAGCATCGCCTCGACCCCGCCGATCAGCCCGTTCGCGGCCTGGTAGGCGAAATCGCCGATAGCTCCCGGCAGGCTGCCCCAGATCGCCACCGCGCCGTCATAGGCTCCTTGGAAGATCGCGACGGTGCGGTCACCGAACCCCACGACGCCCGCGACAGTCCCGTCGAGCGCCGAGAGTGCTGCGGCCTTCAGCCCCTCCCATCCGGCGGCCATTCGGGCCAGCGCGGCGTCGAGCGCGAGCCCGACCCGCGACCAGACCTCGGAGGCCAGATCGGAGAGCAGCCGGAACGCTTCGCCGACCCCGCCCACGCGGGCGACGATTTGGGAAAGTTGATAGATCAGCTCCCCGACGCCGACGATCAGAGCACCGATGCCGGTGCGGATCAGCGCCCCGCGAAACACGACGAGCGCGGTGGCCAACCCGCGGACCGACAGCGCGGCGGCGGCCAGCCCTGCGACCCAGCGGCCCGCGAGGAAGGCCGCGAAGGTCACGGCATAGGTGGTCAGGCGGCCGATATTGTCGAAGAGGCCGCGAATGACGATGCCGAGCGGGCCGGTCCGGCTGGCGATAGCGGCCATGGCGTTGGCAACCGCCTCGAGCGCCGGGGCCGCAGCGACGGCCAGCTGGTTCGAGAGCCCGCGCCAGATCAGCTCAAGCCGGGAGATGGCATCGTTCGTGCGCTCGATCTGGTCGGCGTCCTGTTCGGAAACGACGACGCCGAAGGCAAGCACGTCCTCGGTCGCCTGGCGCAGTGTCGCAGTGTCGATGCGCGACATGGCGATGGAGCCTTCCTCGCCGAAAAGCTGACCCGCGACGGCCGCGCGTTCTGCAGCGGGCACGAACTCTTCGATGGCGGCGTTGATCGCGCCGACGCGCTGGTCCAGCGGCAGGGCGATAAGCTCATTGGCCGAGAGCCCCAGCCGGTCGAGCGCGTCGGCCGCGGGACCGCTCCCGGCGGCCGCCTGGCTGAGACGACGCGTCAGATCCTTCGTGGCCTGCTCGATGCCGGACATCGAAACGCCCGCCAACTCGCCCGCGCGCTCCAACGTCTGGATCGAGGCGACGGTGGTGCCGAGCGACTGCGCGAGTTTCGCCTGCGTATCGACGGTCTGGAGGCCCGAGCGGATCATCGCCACGCCAGCGGCGGCGGCTGCAGCCACGGCGGCTGCGGCGGCCACACGCACCCGCCGCGAGAAGGCCGCAAGCCTGGTGTTCGCGGCCTCCATCTCCCGGCTGAGCCGTCCGAAGCCTCGGGCACCGGCTTCACCGACGCCTTCCAGTTCGGCGCGCACCTGCCGACCACCGACCGCCGCAAGGCGGACGCTGACGCGTTTTTCAGCCATTGGGGCGTTCCATCTGTTCGTTGAGTTTCGCAACCATCACCGCTTCGATGACGGGCAGCAGTTCGGCCGCAGCAGTGGTTGGCACGCCGAGGGCGTCGCCAAGGGCGAGCGCCGCCGACATGTCCCAGCCGATCACCGCGCCGGGCAGAACCCGGAGTTGGCCGCCGAGGCGGCCGACCAGGTCCCAGACCTGCCAGCCCTCAAGGGTCAGCGGCCGGTTTAGCCGCGCCGGGCAGTCCGGGCACGTCGTTTGGCAGGCGTCGCAATATCGGTCGCCCCCGCCGAAGAACCATTCGGCGAGAGCGCGGAGTCGTTTTTTTCCTGTTCCAGCAGCAGGCCCTTCGAGACATAGGTCAACTGGAACGCCTCGAAGATCGGCCAGATGTCGAGCAGCGCGTCAATAGCCTCAGGGCTGGGATCGATCGGCTTGCCTTCCGCATTTCCGATACCGTCCCAGGCGAGCACCGCCCGCCGCGCCAGCGCCTTGGCGAAGGCGACGGCGCGTTCCTCGTCGGACGCCTCGTCCGGCACCGCCTCGACGGCGGGATCACTGCGGGTCGCCACCATCAGAGCGGTGGTCAGCGGGCGCAGCTGCACACGGACGCCAGGGGCGAGGTCATGCCAGCGGGGCGCATTGGTCAGGTCGAGCGTCAGCATCAATACGTCTCCACATCGTTCACAAGGGTGGCGGTGCACATCCGGCCGACGACGCTGTCGCGCGCGGCCTGCCAGTCGAAGGTCGCCTGCACGCCCTGCGGCCCGGAAATCTCGATGCGCGGGCGCGGCAGGTAGACGGCGTGAACGGTGAAGGTGAAGCTCTCGCCGGACGGCAGGACGTAGGCGAACTCGAGCTCGCAGGGATCGCCGTTGATCGCCTGCGTCACCAGTGTGCTGTCGGCGAACCGAACCTCGATGGAGCCGGTCAACGCGGCGATGGAGGGATCCGCGCCGTCGATGCGGCCGTCCGAACGGATGGTCTCGATCCGGTCGAGATTGTTGGCATAGGTGATGTCGGCCGAGACCACGTTGCCGAGGGCCGAACCGTTCCGCGTGATCGACCCGTTGAAATGGCCGAAGCGCTTCAGTTCCAGCGCGGCGGGCGTTCCGGCGCTGGCCGTGGTCCCGACCGTCTCGCCCTGCGCCACCAGCCGGGCCGTCGCGGTCAGCAGCCCCGAGCGCTGCATCTGCCAGGTGATCTGGTCGAGCACGCAGCCGGAATACATGGCGTAGCGCGGCACCTCGGGCATGCCGGTCTCGATTGAGAGGCTCGGCAGCGTCCAGGCGCCCGACTGGAATTCGTGCGTCCAAGGGCCGGTGCCCGTGGTCGTCGGTGAGCCGAAGGCCGCTTTCAGCCAGAAACCGAACGCTTCGGCATCGAGCGGCACGACGACGTCGCCGTCGGCCGTCACCGCATCCTTGATCGGTGCCAGCGGATCGCGGCCATAGCCGAGAAGCTCGGAGTTCAGCAGCGGCTGCTCCGCGCCGAGCGTGGTGCTGGCGAAGGGCATCTTCGTGAAGCCGCCAGCGGGCGGCGTGCCATACGTGGTCTCGAACGCAAGCGCCATCTGCGCCCGCGCCCCTTGGGCTCGTGCCATGGTGTTCTCCTCGGGTTGTCGGGATCAGCCGAGCGGGTCGGCCGTGGTGTAGTGCAGGACGACCGGGATCACGGCGGCCTTCAGGCTGGCCGCACCCTCGACCGGCAGATCGACTGGCCTCGGCGCTTCCGCCTCGACCCAGTCGCAGAGCCCACCCAGCGTCCGGTCGGCGGCGAGCGCCGCGCCGATGCTGGCGGTCAGCGTGTCGAAGGCAATGTCACGGTCGGCGCCTTGCACGACCGCCTCGATCTCGGCGCGGTGCTGGTAGTGGTAGGCGAGCGGCGACAGCGTCACCTCCGGCTCCCCCGGCTCGCCGTCGCGCAGGATCAGCAGGCCATCAGTCGGCACGCGCTCCGGCAGCACCTCACCGCGCAGGGCAGTGGCAGGCAGCGCCGAGAGCCGCGCGTGCAGCGCGGCGAGGATGATTTCGCGGGGGGTGGGCATTGGGGATCTCGAAGCCTTGATTGGAGCGGCGCATGTGCCGTAAAAGTTGAGTATGGAATGCTTGTCGAACCACAGTTCGGTTCATTCATTTAAATCTCCGAACTCGAAAGCCACTCCCGTCCAAGACCCATTAATTGAATCGCCTTGAGTACCTTTCTTCCACCGTAAAAGTATAAGCATCATCACCTGTTTTTGTGATGTACAGCGCTCCGCTTGGTGGCGATTCCAGCTCGTACATGAAATTTCCTAGTACGTCCGTTTTACCTCTAAGAAATAAATCAACATGCAGCTCGCTTTCGGACAAGGAAGCAAATATCCCTACTGGAATCAGTGTCTCAAACCGATTTCCACTGCTGTCCATCGAGTGAATCTGTATGTCCATCTGCGTACCCTCAGTTATCGTCTGAAATAGCCACGGCACATGGCAGCGTTGAAACAGAACCCGTGAAACAGAAAGTGCTCCAGGATCGACAACCAGTCCCTCAAAGTCCAAATTTGCACTGTCGGAACGGAGTGTAACTCCATCCGACGAGAATCCTTCCTCGTTCTCTACACGGCTTTGAACCAACAAAACCACATCAAGGATGGCAGAAGGCCTGTTTCCGGTATTGAAAGATGCGATGTCAAAGAAGCACTCGGCCACTCCTGGGGTGGGTGAGAAGCCAAAGGATACCAGCTGTATTCCAAGCGCAGATCGCTGCAGATAGTATTCCTGATACGGGCCGATGCTTGAGACAAGTAAGGCAAGGCAAGAAATGAGAATTGCAAGCCCTTCGGCTACATGCCTTGTGACAAAGTTACCTCTGGACCCTTGGCTATTCGGCGGCATGTTTTTCTGTTCTGTCTCGCTCATACTGCCTCCACGAAATGCCTAGGAGGTTAGGGAAAGCCGCATCTTGCGACAACAAATATCTAGGTCAAGTCGTTGATCCTACGGTTGTTAGGGTAATCCACCCGCTAGCCAGTTCGCCACGATCAGCCCCGGCACGCTGTCCAATGCCCGGTCCGCATCCCGTGCCAGGTCCAGCCGCTTCGGCAGCTTGACCTGCGGCACGAGCAGGAAGATCGGTGCGGTGACCTTGCCGCGACCGGTCTTCGAGCGCGACACCACCGCCTGGCCCTTCGTGTTCAGCCGCCCTTCGGCCACCAGCAGGCTCGGGCCCGTGCGGCGATAGACGAACCGCAGCCGCAACCCGCGTCGCCGTTCCCATTCGCCAGGCGTGATCCGGCCGCCGCGCAGGGACTTGCCTGCGGCGGGCAGCGGAATCGCCAGCCAGACCCCATCCTTCGAGCGGATCAGCGGGCCCGTGTCGTGCGCGCCGACGATCACCGGCGCCTTCGACCAGACCAGCGCTGCCGCGTCCAGGCTCTCGCCCGACCTCGGGAAGCTCTGGCTCCGGATCGAGTTGGCCAGCCGTGTGCCGAGCCCCGCGCCAGTGATCTGCAACCGCCATGCGCTCTTCAGCCCGGACCCGGCCTCGCGCATGGCGGCGGTCACCGCGCGTTCGCCCGCCGCCACCTCGGCCGCCATCATCGCGACGATGTCGGGATCGATGTCGAGCTTCAGTTTCACGCGGGCCTCAGATCTACGGTCCAGACCAGCCGCTCGCGGTCGCGGATGGGCTCGCCCTGGATGAGGAAGGCGTCGCCGTCGATCTCGATCCGGTCGCCGGGACGCGGGTTCGCCACCTCGCCGACACGCAAATCGATGCGGGTGGTTTCCGACCAGAGCCGCGCATCACCGAAGTCGGAGACGACATCCGCGCGCAGGGCGATGACGCGCACCAGCACGGGTGCGCCGCCGTCGGCGATATAGACCGCGTCCCGGCCGATGTTCGGATCGGCGAAGAGCGCGCCGACGGCGGCGGCGAAGGCGCTCATCAGAAGGCCGCGTTCAGGCGCACCCGGCCGATGGTGTCGCCCGCACCGCTCGCCACCGCCTCGACGGCCACGCCTACAGACGTGTTGTCGGTGGCGACCGTGGTGCAGCGCTTGTTGGTGTCGTCCCAATAGACCTTGGCGCCCACGGTCCAGGCCTGCGAGCCGACCTTTGTGATGTCGAAGACGCCGACGAGTGCTGCCTCGACGGGATCGCCGAGGGCGGCGTCCCCGGCCGCGATGCCGAAGATGGAGCCGACGAGCAGGCCATCGCCGGAGGCGACGGCGTAGGGCGCGGTCAGGGTGATGGTGTTGCCGGGCTGGACGTAGTTTTTCATGACGGGGATCCTTGTGGAAAGACGAAGGGCGGCCCGATTGGACCGCCCCGTGTGTCAGGGTTCAGGAAGCGCGCCTTACGCGCCCGGGTTCTTGTAGAGACCGCGCCAGTCGATGGCCTTGGCGCCGAAGTCGAGGCGGCATTTGATCTCGACGCCGTCCACGTCGAAGCCGTTGCGGGTCTCGATGTAGGCGCCCTGCTGGCCCTCGAGATAGGCGTACTCGATGGTGTCGATCTGGTTCGGGCTGGCCGCCAGATACCAGGCGGTCTCGCTGGCGGCGTCGAGGCGCGGCTCGCTGATCGGCGCCAACGTGCGGATCGACTGCGGCACCACGCTGGAGGTCGCGGCGGGCACGAGGTTCTGCGCGACCAGCTGCTCGGCCTTCAGCTCCAGCGAGGCGGGCACGATCAGGAAGGCGGGGCGGACGTTCAGCACCGTCTTCTTGTCGAGCCCCGTCTGCTTGGCCATGGCGGCGCGGGCCGCGCCCACGCTGCTGACATCGAGCGCCGCGCCGGTCCCCGCGAGGTTCTTGTGCGTGGTGTGGAACAGCGCGTTGCCGTCGGCCATCGCCGGGTTGGCGGTGATGATGCCCCAGACCACGTCCGATTCCAGCTGGGCGATGGAGTTGCCGTACATCGCCGGGATCCGGGTGAAGGCGTCGAGATCATCGTTGATCAGCGTCTGGCGCGTGATCGCGACCACCCGGCCATAGGTCTTGACCTTGTAGCTCTCCTTGCTCTCGCCCAGCGTCCCGCGCTTGAACTCGCCGCTCTCGCCGACCTCCAGCAGCTGCGGCGCCTCGCCAAGCTGGACACGGTGCATGGCCTTGAAGTCGGTGGCGAGCACCTGACGGCAGAACAGCATGAAGGTCCGGGGATAGGCCTCATAGGCTTGCCGGAGCGTCTTGTTGGTGACCGCCGACAGGATCTCGGGGAAGTCGGAGGTGGAGTGCAGCGCCCGCGTCGCCACCTCGTCACGCGACAGGCCCCGCGTGTTGACCCCGGCATTGCCGAGGCTTTCGCGGGCCAGTTCCAGCAGCGTCATGCCGCGGTACTGGCGCGCGGCGTCCTCGAGCTGGAAGAGCGTCGGGCTGTAGCGGTGCAGCAGCGCGTTGGCCACCGCGTCGCGGCGGGTGATGCGCTCGTCCCGGCCGCCCAGCGGGACAGAGACATGGGGGAAGGTCCGGGTCTCGTCCGACTTCGCGGCGACCTGGTCGAGGATCAGGCGGCGGGACTCGTCGACGCTGACGCCGCGCTTGACCAGATCCTCGGCGAAGCCGCGCTCGAGGTTCAGCCGCCCGGCCAGATCGTAGATCGTGGAGACGCGATCGCGCTCGGCCTCGCGGGCGCGGGTGGCGACCGCTTCGGTGTCGGGTGCAGGAGTTGCCTGCATCTTCGGCTGCGCGCGTGTCTCACTGGCCGCGACCTTCGGGTCGGGCGCAGCCGCTTTCGGCTCGGTCATGGGGGTGTCCTCGGTTTCGACCGGCGCGGTCGGCTGGGTGGTGGGGGTTGCGGCGTCGCTTGCCGGGGTTTCGGTCTTGTCCGTCATCGGGATCGATCCTTTCGTGCTTGAAGGGGCGTCCCGGCGGTGGAGGACGCAGTCGTGAAGGGGATGCTGGGCGCGGAAGCCCGCGGCGGGGTCAGCCCCGACCGCGACGGCGGAGACCTCGAACGGGGTCCAGTCCACTGCGCGCCAGAGTTCGCGGGCGGCCTCGGGTTTCGAGACCTCGAAGCGGTGGACCTGGTAGCCGATGGAGACCGCGCGGATGTGCCCGGCCTGGATGTCGCGCCAGATCGGCTCGACATCGGCACGCTCGGAGATGCGCACGAGCGCGATGCCCCGGCCGTTCTCGATCCTCGCCGAACCCGGCACGACCGAGCCGATCACTGCATCGAGCGTGTCGAGCTCATGCACCTTCAGGAACGGCGCGCCCGCGTTCAGCCGGTCGAGCCTCACATGGGCGGGATCGAGGCTCAGTTCCTCGTCATAGGGCTCGCCGAAAAAGGTGGCGCGGCGGACGCGGGCCCCGGTCGACCAGACCACCTCGACGGTGCGGCTGTCGGCATCGGCGGTGTTCGGAGCAAGCTCCGCCGACCGGCGCATGGCCGGCAGTTCGATCATCGTGTCCATGAAGGTCAGTCCTGTTGGTCGGCCTGCGCCGGGTCATTGTCCGCGTCGGCGGCCGGGTCGTCGTTCGCCGGATCGCTGCTCTGCGCGCTGCCGGTCTTGGTGACGCGGCGCGGGTCGCTGTCGAGCACCAGCCCCAGCCCGTCGAGCTTGGCGTTGGTGGCGGCGATCTCTGCCAGCACCGCGTCCGGGTTGCGTCCCTGTTTCGCAATCACCTCGGCCAGCGTCATGGTGCCGGACCGGATCGACAGCAGGTTCGCCATCGCGTCCTTCTGCGGATCGACCGCCTCGAACTTCGGCGGCGACCATTCGACCGGCACGGTCGGCGACGGGATTTGGCCTGCAGCCCATGCGGCTTCCGTGAACCATCGCCAGACCGGCGCGCAGAACATCGGGATGAACAGCTGCCACTGCACGGCGTCGATCTGGCGGCGGAACTCGACGAGGCCCGCGCGGATCGAGGAATAGTTCACCTGGCTGAGATCGCCGGTCATTAGCTCGTAGGGCACCCGGAACCCGGCCGAGATCGTATGCAGGCTGGCCCGCTTGTATTCGCCGTAACCGCCGGTAGCGACGGGCTGGTTGAAGCGGATGTCCTTGCCGCCGCGCGCATAGGCGATCAGCCCCGGCTCGAACTGCTCGACCCGGTTGCCGTCGGCGTCAACCACCGAAGGCGCGATGCCCTGCTGTGCCTCGTCGTCGCCAAACACGATGGCGGTGACGCAGGCCTCGGTCTTCTTGCGGACCAGTTCCGCCACCTCGTAATCGTCGAGATCGCGCAAGGACCGGATCACCGGCGCGCCCCAGGGGACGCCGCGCGCCTGAGTCCTCTGCTTCTCGTAGACATGGGCGATCTCGGTCGCCGGGACCGGGCGGCTCTGCAACCCGTTCTGCAAGGCACCATAGGCGTCGCCAGGATGCTCGGCATGGAGCCAGTAGGCGCGGCGCTTGCCGACCGGATCGAACTCGATCCCCTGGACCAGCCGCCCCGCGCCGAGGACGCCGGATTTCGTGGCGTCGAGGAAGTCGGCTTCCAGAACCTGCAATTGCAGCGGCACCGGCAGGCCGTCGCTCGTCCGTCGCAGCCTGCGACGCACCAGGACTTCTCCCGCCTCGACCATCTCGCGGCAGATCAGCGTCTGCAGGCCGTAGAAGTCGAGCTGGCCGTCGGCATCGCACTCCGCCGTCCAGCGTTCGAAGAGCGCGTCCACCTTGCGGTCGAGCGTGTCGTCGCCGCTGGCCGCGCGCGGCATGATGCCTGCGCCGATGATGTTGTTCACCAGCACCGCAACGGCCTTGGCCGCATGCGGGTTGTTGCGGACCAGATCGCGCATCCGGTCGCGCAATAGCGCCCCGGCCACGCCGATCTCGGTGTCGGCCGAGGATCCCGGCGCGCGCCAGCCCTCGGTCCGCCGTCCGCGCGCGGCCCCGTCGTAGCCCCGCGTCAGGGTCTCGAACGCCTGACGCGCCATCACGCGGCGCGCGGCCATGCGCGGGGCCACCGTCGCGATGGCGTGGTCGAACCAGGTCGCCGACATCACCGGTCCCCGCGCGAGAAGCCCGCCAGCCCGGCGACGGGCAGCGGCCGCGTGGTGCCCGCGATGGCGCGCTCGATAGTCCGGATACGGGCGAGCAGGTCCTCGGCCGAGCCGTAATCCACGGACTTGCCGTCATAGCTGACCCGGGTCGTGCCGCTGGCATAGGCGCGGCGCAGCGCCGAGAGCTCGGTTTCCGTCCAGTCGGTCATGTCAAAACCATCCTCCACGCCGCCCGAGCCAGTCGGAGCGGCGCTTGCCCTGCGGGGCCTGTCCCGGCCGGTTGATCTGCCCGGCGGGATCGGTGTCGGTGGGGGCCGCCCCGAGCTGATCCTCGAGGTCGCGCCATTTCTCGTCCGGCCAGCGGTCCGCGCCCGCGATCCAGGCGGCGGCGCGGGCATAGACCCGGCAATCCAGCGCCTCGTTGCGTTCGCGCAGCTTCTGCCATTCCAGCCGGGCGAAGCCGCGTTTCGTGCGCACCGTAACCAGCTGCTCGGCCACGAACTGCTTCAGCCATTCGGTCTCGACCCAGTGCGGCAGATGGACCGAGCCGGGCGGGAACGCCGCCCCGTCGGCCATCTCCTCATCGGTCGGGCGCGCCAGCCGCAGGAAGCGGTAGGTCTCGGCCTTGAAGGTCGAAACCGCCACGGTCCAGAGCCGTGCCCCGCGCCGGAGGCGTTTGCCTCCCTCGGTCGCATCGACGAAGGTCGGCCCCGACACCGGGCTCGAGCGGTTGAACCCCTCGACGCCCTTGACCGGCGACACCTGCCCAAACCCCTGCGCCCGCGACCAGGAATAGACGGCCGGGGCCTCGTAGCCCGTGTCGATCGCGAGCCGCGCGATCCGCAGATGCGCGCCGCGTTCGTGCGGCCAGCTTCGATCCAGCAGCGCCGTCAGTTCCGACCAAGCGTCATGCCGATCCGGTCCGCCCTCGATGACGACGTGATCGACGAGCCAGCTTTCCAGCCCGCGGCCCCAGGCCCAGACATCGACCTCGATCCGGTCCTTCTGCACGTCGGCTCCGGCCGTGAGGAACAGCCCGCCCGCTGGCACCGTGCCGGATGTCCAGCGCTCGCGGCGGTCGTAGAGCCGCTGCCAGTCCGGCGCTTCCCCGGTCTCCACCCAGGTCTCGCCGAGGATGGTGTTGCGGAACGCCTTGATCGCCTCGTCCGACCCCTGCGCCGCGTCCCATGCCCGCACGATCCGCTCCCAGCTCAGCCAGCCGATCGGCGAATAAAGCGCCGAGAGGTGATACCCGACCGTGGTCGGATCGGCGGCCGTGGCGGTCGCCCGCCATTCGCCACCCTCCAGCATCGCCGTCTTGTGGTGCTCCGCGATGGGCTGTTCGCAACCCTCGCAGGGATATTCCGCCGTCTCAGGGCGGCCCTTCTGCCAGCGCAGCCGGTCGAACTTCAGCCACTGCATCACGCCGCAATGCGGGCACGGCACGAAGAACCGGCGCTGGTCGGACGCCTCGAACTCGCGCTCGATGCGCGACAGCCCCCGGATGGTCGGCGTCGACACCAGGTAGACCTTGCGCCGATGGGCGAAGGTCAGCGACCGGGCCTCGGCCAGCGTGACCGGATCGCCTTCCTCGTCGGCCGAGGCGGGATAGGCATCGACCTCGTCGAGGAAGATGTAGCGCGCCGGGGTCGAGCGCAGCCCGACCGCCGAGTTCGCGCCCGTCATGATCAGGATGCCGCCGGCGAACTCCTTCGACAGCATCGTGTTGCCCGCGTCGCGGGACCGGGCCGGTTTGACCCGCTCCCGCAGCTCCGGACTTTCGTCGATCAGCGGATCGATCCGCTGGCGCGAGTTGCGTTTCGCCAATTCCACCGTCGGCTGGACCGCCAGCATCGGTCCCGGCGCCTGATGGATCGCGAAGCCGATCCAGTTGTTGCCCGCCTCGGTCGCGCCGACCTGCGCGGCCTTCATGAACACGATCCGCTGCGTGGGATCGCCAGGGCTCAGCCGGTCCATGATCTCGCGCATGTAGGGCGTGCGTACCGTGCGATACCGCCCTGGCTCGGCCGAGGCGCGGCCCGACAGCATCCGGTGCCGGTCCGCCCATTCCGAAACGGTCAGGTCGGGGTCGGGCCGCAGCCCGTTGCCCCAGGCGCGCAGGATCTCGCCCGCGCCGTCGAAGTCCGTCAGTGCGTCATCGTCACCGGAAATCGGGCCGGACCTCGGCGAGTTCGTCGAGGTGGGCGCGTACATGTCTCTCCAGGACCTTCTGCATCGCGGCGGGCTCCACGGTGATCTGCTGGCCGGTCGCGTCGCTGCACGAGGCAGAGAGCTCGGCCGCCATCAGCGCCGCGGCGCGCGCGGGCCAGTTGACCCAGGCGTCCCGTTCCTCCCGCGCCAGGCGGAAGACCAGCGCCAGCGCGCGGGCGCGCTCGATCAACTCCCCCTTCAGCTTCTGGAGCCGGATGCGCCGCTCCTGCGCCTTCAGCACCTCGTTTGCGGTCTTGGCCTGCAGGAAGGTCGTGCCGCCGCCGACCGCCGGGACAGCCAGCCCCTGTTCGCGGAGCGTGTCGCCGACAGCGGCGACCGCCGCCTCGGGGACAGGCTTCAGCTTCGGCGCGGGCGGCTTCCTCGTCTTCGACGGGTCTGTTGTCTCGGCGCGCCGCGCATCGCTGGCGGCCGCGTTGATGCTGCCGTCGGGATAAAGGACCAGGCGCTCGGCGGTCTTCGCTTTCTGGATCGCGCCCCGCGACAGCCCGACATGGGCGGCGTACTGGCGCTCGCTCATGCCCTGCATCGACGGCTCCGATTATCTTTCCAAATCATGTGCTTATCGAGTTGATAAGCGTCGCGACCGGAGCGAACGTCCATCCCACAAGGACGATGCAACTCAACCGGAGCAACCGAGATGACCACGCGCCTGAACCCGATCACCACCCCGCGCCACGAACTCCGCGCCGAGAAGGCGCGCCGGAACAAGGAGGCCGCACTCGCGGCCTTCATCGGCAAGAAGGCCGAGATCGACGAGATGCTCGCCCGCCTGCAGGCGCTCAGCGACGACCATTTCAACTGCCACCCCGACGAGGCGGGCTGGGCCATGGTCGGCACCCTCGAACACTACGCCAGCCTCCTGAAGCGCATCACCGACAGCGCCTTCGGCGAGGGCGAACACGCCCGCTGATCTCTGGCGCTGCCGGAACTCCCGCCGCGCGCCCTGCGCGGTGAGCCCGAACCGTGGCCCCAGTGGGGCCGCGTAAGTCGGGCGAACGGGTCGTAGAAGGCGCCGCATGACGCGGGCCTCGAGCAAGGAGACGTCCCCATGACCAAGCTGTCCGACACCCAAGCCATCATCCTCAGCGCTGCCGCACAGCGCGAAGACCACATCGCCCTGCCGCTGCCCGATAGCCTGCGCGGCGGAGCCGTCGCCAAGGTGGTCGGCGCGATGCTCGCCAAGGGCTTCCTGCAGGAGGTCGACGCCGACATGCGCAAGGGCGAGCTCGTCTGGCGCGAGACCGGCGACGGCCACGGCGTCACGCTGGTCGCCACCGACGCGGGCCTCGCCGCCATCGGCATCGAGCCCGAGGACGCGAACACCGCGCCTGCGGGCGCGACGGACGCGCCTTCCGAGGAGTCTGCGCCGACGACCCCCACTGAGCCCGCAGCCGCGCCCAAGGCGCGCACGCCGCGCGAGGGCACCAAGCAGGCCACCCTGATCGCCATGCTGCGTGCGCCGGACGGCGCGACAATCGAGGAGATCATGGCCGCGACGGGCTGGCAGTCGCACACGGTGCGCGGCGCGATGGCCGGGGCGCTGAAGAAGAAGCTCGGGCTCGAGGTGACCTCGGAGAAGGTCGAGGATCGGGGGCGCGTGTACAGACTTCCCGCCGCCTGACGCGCCGGACCCCGACAAGCTGATGGCCGCCGTCCCGCCGGGGCGGCGGTCGATCATTTGGCGCTCCGCATCCGGATCGCCTCGAACACGCGCCGCAAGGCGAAGGAACGGGCGATGCTCACCACCGTGAACAGAGCGCCCATCTTCAGGTTCTGCGCTAGCGTCGTGTGCAGCCCGAAGATCGGAAAGATAAGGATCTGCGTGACCACGGCGACGCCGTAGCCGACGACCACGTTGGCGACGGACTCGACCAGCGACATGAGGCGGGACTGCTTCATGCGGCGGACTTGCGCTTCCGCGCGGGTTCGGGGGCAGCGTCCGTGTCCGTCGTATCGGCCGGGGGTTCGGCGTCGTCGTCCAGCCGCTCAGCTCTCACCTGCGCGAAGGTCCGGCCATCGCCGTCGAGGATCCCGTCGCGGCCGGTCTCGGCCTGCCAGCGTTCCACGGCGACATCGACATAGGCCGGGCTGATTTCCATCGCGAAGACGCGGCGGCCGTTGGCTTCGCCCGCCGTGATCTGCGAGCCGGAGCCAGAGAATGGCTCGTAGCAAAGCCCACCGCGCGCAACATGCTGGCGCATCGGGATGCCGAAGGCGTCGAGCGGTTTCGGCGTCGGGTGATCAGGGCGCTCGTCCTTGGCGAAGGACGGCATCTCCCAAGTCGAGGGCAGCGTCTGCTCGGCCACCTTCGGTGGGCGGTTCGGTCGGCGCCAACCCATGAAGCAGGGCTCGTGCTTCCAGAGGTAGTGCGAGCGGGTCAGAACCCCGCGGTCCTTCACCCAGATGATCTGCTGATGCACAAACGCCCCGGCCTTCTCCCAGCAGGCTTCCAGCATCGCCTGGCGGCGGGAGGCGTGCCAGCAGTACCAGGCGGCATCCTCGGCGATGGCCTCGGCGACCGCCGCAGCGATGAAGCCGTCGTAGAGTTCCGCCCCCTGCGAACTGTCGTCCCATGTCGTGCCGTAGGATGCCGACCAGTCCTTGTTTCGCGTCGGGTGGTTGGAGCCGTCGTAGTCGACGAGATACGGCGGATCGGTCGCGAACAGCACCGCCCTCTCGCCGTTCATGAGGCGGCGCACATCGCCAGCGCTGGTGCTGTCCCCGCAAAGCAGGCGGTGATCGCCGAGGATCCAGAGATCGCCCGTGCGCGACGCCGGATTGCGCGGCGGTTCGGGGATGGTCACCGGCGGCACGGAGCCCCCGGCGCCACCGTCGTCACCGTCCCCCTCCGGCACGAAGGCCAGCAGCTTGTCCAACTCGCCGTCCGAGAAGCCGACCAGCGAGAGGTCGAAATCCTCGGCCAGCAGGTCGTTCAGTTCCGCCGACAGCAGCGCCTCGTCCCAGGTGCCGAGTTCCGTCAGCTTGTTGTCCGCGATCCTGTAGGCCCGGCGCTGCGCCTCGGTCAGATGGCCCAGCACGATCACCGGCGCTTCGGTCAGCCCCAACTGCGTCGCGGCCAGGACGCGCCCATGCCCTGCGATCAGTTCGCCGTCCTCGGCGACGAGGCAGGGCACGGTCCAGCCGAACTCGGCCATGCTGGCGGCGATCTTCGCGACCTGGTCCGCGCCATGCGCCTTCGCGTTCCTCGCGTAGGGCTGGAGCTTGGCCAGCGGCCACGTCTCGATCGCGTCCGGGGCGAAGCTCAGCGTCATGGTGGGCAAGGTTCCTCGGTCGGGTGGATGCCGGTGGCTTCCGGACTCCGGATGCCGGGCCGGACTCCACACGGGGTCCAGCGGCTACCAGCGGTGTCCGGTCGGAAGGCCAGCGTTCATTGGTGTTTGCGCGGGGCGCGCGTGGCTCCGGCTTCCGGGTGGCTTCCCAAAAATCCGGCCGTGTCGCTGGCGATGTCCCGCGCTTCGCCCGCCAGCATACGAAAACGCCCAGGAAGGAACCGGAAACTGCCGTGGGCTGGACCCCGGCCGGACCCTCGCTGGATACCGGGGTCCAGAAGGCCCCCGTCAACGCAAAGGGGAGAGCGAGCTTTCCAGCGCACTCTCCCCATCTTGCCTTCGGAATAGCATGGATCTGTTGCAGATGTCGAAGGAAAAAGTGTTGCAACACATTGGAGTCACTGCGCATTCAGGCGCGCAGCGATCTTGGTCAGCGCCAGCTGCCAGCGACGCCAAGCGGTCGTGCGGTCGCAGCCGAGTTCCCCGCTGATCTGCTTCCACGGCACCCGGGCCGCACGCGACCAGACCAGCTTGCGCTCCGCCTCCTCGATCCAGAGCACCCAGTAGAAGGTCTGCTCGAGCCGGGTGATCGCGGCGGCCGAGGGCCAGACCCGCATCGGCTGGGGTTCCATCGCCGCGATCTCGCGGCTGGTCCGCACGATGTCGGGCCAGGTGTTGAAGTAGCCCTGCGCCTTCACCGGTGGCAGCTTGCGCAGGGTGCGGAACGCCTCCTCGAAATGATCGGCGACGCAGTCGGCGGTCCATTCGCGATCAGCCATGGCGCGCCTCCCTGTCGGAAGGACGCGGGCCGTAGAGCTTCTCGCCGAGCTGGCGGACCAGTTCACGCTCGGGCCAGGTGAGGCGGTCGTCATCGGCGGAGACCGCGAGGACGCCCTGTTCCTGCCAGCCCTCGCGCTTGACCTGCTCGGGATCCCGGCGGCGGCCGCCGTAACCGTGGGGATGCCATCTCATGCGACACCCCCGTTCGTCTCGATCGCCCAGAGCAGCAGAGCGATCGCGTCGGCCTCGTTGTCGTCGGCGGGGCTGAAACCGCGGGCGCGGACGGCGGCGACCATGGCGGCCTTGTCGGCGTTGCCCTTGCCTGCGGCATGACGCTTGATCGTGCCGACCGGGACGCCCTCGTAGGGCACGCCGCGCAGTTCGGCCCATGCGGTCAGCGTGGCCATGAGCCCGCCGTAGATGTGGCTCGCGTCGGTGCCTGCGTGGCGGCGGACTTCCTCGAACCAGATCGCGGCGACGGGCCCGGACAGCCGGTCGATCTCGGTCAGCCAGTTGGTGAAGCGCAGATAGCGCATGCCGCCGCCGTCGAAGCGGCCGGGGCGAAAAGACGTCGTGCCGGAGGTGATAAGGCCGTCAAGGCCACGCAAAGCCCAGCCTGTCGTTGTCCCGAGATCGAGGGCAAGGATGGAGTACGCGGAAAGAGGCCCCGGTTCGAGGCGCAGGTCGGCAGTCTGGATGGTCGGCGTCATGTTGAAGGCTCACGGATCGTGGGCCTTCGGCTTTGGTCAAAAGCAGGGAACCATGCCATGCGCGCCCATTCAAGAAAAATGCGCCAGACGATGCTTCTGTCCCACCTGGTCTCGGGTTGTCCCACTTGCCGATCAAAGTGGGACGTCAGATTTTCCTTTCAAAACAAGGCGCGTCCCACCTGTCCCACTTGTCCCACCTTTTTCCCTACGTCGCATGAGGAAGAATGAGGTCGAGGGGGATGTATGTGCTCCATATGGGAAAGAGAGAAGTTGGCGGTCCAAGTGGGACAGGTAGGACAGGATTGATTTGAAATGGTTTTTTCTGTCCCACCTTGGACTTGAAGTGGGACAGGCCGCGAAGTGGGACAGCAGCAAAACGAAAAAGGGCACCCGGTTGGATGCCCCCTCGATGCCTGCCACGGCCATCGCGACGTCAGCCGCGCGGCGACCTGCGGTAACGCCATTCGCGGGTCGCACCCGCTCCGCTGCGGTATCGCTCCCAATCCCGCGACTTCAGCCAGGCCCCCACGCGCATCTGGTCGCCCTTGGTCCATTTCGCGGGCTCGATGCCGAGCGCGCCTTCGAGGATTTCGCCCACCGACACGTCGTGGATCGGCTCGGGACGTTCGAACTCTTCATCCTGCCAATCATCCCAGCCCGCATGGCCGCGATTGACGCTACGGGTGTCGTGGGTCAGCCAGCGGTCGATCCGCGCGTCCCAGGCATCCGCCTGGTAGCGTGCCTCCTGCGCGGCGACGGCTTCCGAAAGGATCGCCGGATCGTCGATCCACCAGATCGCGCCTTCGCGGAAGCGATGAACGGCTTCGGCCCAGAGTTGATCCCGGTCACGGGCGATTGCGGCGATGTCGATGCTGCCACAGCGTAGCGGCCAGAAGCGGCGATTGCCGGTTTCGTCGCGCAGATAGGTGTCGGGGTTCACAGTGCCCGCGAAGACGCATTGGCGTGGCACTTCAACGGTGTAACGGCCATAGGGCGGACGGAAGCGGTCGGTAGTGCGGGTCAGAAAGGCCTTGATGCGCGAGACCTCGGCCCGGCCGATGGCGTCGAGTTCGGCAATTTCCACGATCCAGACGCCCTGCATGTGAATGGCCGCGTCCTTGGACCCGAGCTCCGGCAACTCGTCGGTGAACCAGTCCTCACCCGCCAACACCTTGATGGCTGTCGATTTGCGCGCGCCCTGCGGCCCTTCGAGGATCAGCATGTGATCGGCCTTCACCCCGGGCCGGTAGATCCGGGCCACGGCCGAGATCAGCCAGAGCGCGCCGATGGTGTGATGGAAGGCAGTCGGCGCAGCGCCGAGATAGGTGCTTGTCCAGGTCTCGATCCGAGGCGTGCCATCCCATTTCAGGGTGTCGAGCCAGTCGCGAACCGGATGGATGCGCAGGTCGCGGGCCACCGCGCCGACACCACGGCCGACAACCATCGGGGCGACGTTCAGCCCGCGCAATTGCAGCCACTCGGCCGTGCGCACATCGTCGGCATCGTTCCAGGGGCGCGGAAAGCGGATGGCCGGGTCATCCCACGGCAGCGGCTGGCGCACCACGATACCTTGGGCGAACTCGTCGAAGGCCAGGAGCCCTGCGAAGACCGGATCCGAGGACAGGGCGATGATCACATTGGCCTCGTTGCGCTCAGGCGTGCCGGACAAATCCTGACAGAGCCGCCCGAACCAGGCAGGGCGCGCGATCCTGCCCTGCGGATCGCCTGTCGCATGCACGCGGCGGCGCAGTTCCGTCAACTGCTTGTCGAGGATCGACATGGAGATGCCGGTCGCGGTCTTGATCCGGGCGAGGATCTGGCGTTCGGGCAGCGGATCGAGCCGGGCAAGCGCAAGGCGGCCGAGAAGGCTGGAGAGCGCGGCGAGTTCGGGCGGGTTGGTCAGCGCCTCTGCGGCGGCAATCAGAGCGTCCGGATCGCCAGGCGTCGGAGCTGCAACGGTCGTCGACGTCTCAGGTCCGACCGGCTCGTCTGCCGAAATCTCCGGGCGATAGTGGGACGCACGCGCCCCGCGCATCAGATCGTCGTTGAAATCGTCGCCATGGAGCGGGACCACGATTTCGTTCGAAATGTCGGCCCGGTTCAGCCGATCCGACAGGGTCGCAGCGGCCTGACGACCTGCGTCGCCTGCATCGGCGTAGATCGTGACCCGTGTCGTGCCCGCCGGCCACTGAAACCGCGCGAGACCATCGGCAGAGAGCGCCGCCCAGACGGCGGTGCCGAACAGGGTATGCGCCGCTAGGGCGGTCTCGATGCCTTCGGCAATGCCGAGATGGCCGTCCGCAGGCATGGCGAACAGGCGCACGGCCGCATCCGCTACCGATCCCAGCATCTTCTTCCCGGCAGACGCCTTGGCGCTGCCGTCGTCGAGCAGGAAGGTCCGGTGAATACCCTGAGCGCGGGTGCCGTCTGCCAGGCGTGGCAATGCGATCAGGCCCGGCCAACCGCGTCGCGTGTCGAAATCCGGCAGATCGGGGTGAAACAACAGATCCGGGCATCCCGGATCGGCAACGCCGCGGATGCGGAGGTAGGTTTCGCCGGGCGTGCCAGCGAGCGGCTGTGCGCCGTCGATCAGTCGCGCAATCTCGCCGGTATGATCGGGCTTCGCGCGTGGCGCGTTTCGGGGCGCGGGATGATCCATCCCGGCAATCCGCGCCGCCTCGTCGAAGAGCGCGCCATCGCAGAGCCCGGTTGCCTGCGCGATCAGATCGATCGGCCCTGCGCTTTCGCCGGTGGCATAGTCGAAACCCCAGCCGGCATAGGGCCCATCAAGGTGGATGGTACAAGACCCCTCCTTGCGCGGCGGGCGGCCGGACAGGTCGGCACAGCGCAAGGAGCGACGGTCGCGCGCAAGGCGCGCCTCCGGAAATATACCGGGGAGCCAGTCGCCAGCGGTCGCGGCAAGCCTATCCTTCACGGCGGCCAGATCGTGTCTTGCCTTTGGCACGGTGACGTCGTTGAGATCGATCATCGCGCCCCCTCAGGCCAGAAGGACGAGGCCGCGTTCAGCGCGGGTGATAGCGGTATAGAGCCAGCGGCGGCGGTCGATCTCGCTGCGGCCCAGCCCATCGTCCCAGACGATTACATTCTCCCACTGCGAGCCTTGGGCCTTGTGGGCGGTGATCGCCCAGCCGAAGGTCGCCTCGGTCAGCTTGCGCTTTTCCCGCCAGTCGCGGTCATGGCGCTTGGCGTCGTAGGCAACGTGATCCTCGAAATGCCCCTTGTAGATGCGCAGCCGCCCGGGGCGGCCGTCGCTGTCGAAGGGGGAGACCCGGCGCCCGTCCTCGTCATGCACCACGGCCGAGAAATAGAGGCTGCCCTCGTCGATGATATCCTCGAGGGTCAGGAACATGCCGTTGATCAGGCCAAGCGAATTGTCGTTCTTCAGGCAGATGATCTTTTCCGCGGCGCCAGTGGGCAAATACGTTCCGCCATGGCCAGCCGCCGCGCGCATCGCATTGTTGATCTGCAACCGTGTCGCGTTAAGCCCGCAGATCAGCTGCCCGCCACGCAGCGCCTGTTCCGGCGAGATGTCGCCCTTGCGCATCTTGGCGACATGGGTGTCGTAGGCGCCAAACCCGATGGGTTCGCCCATCCGCGCCATGGTGGCGAGACGGATGATCGCGCTCTCAGTCGCCTGACGGTGGATCTCAGTCAGCATCACGTCCGGCGTATCGCGGGTGAAGGCGCCTTCGCCCTTGATGGGCGGCAACTGTCCAGGATCGCCCAGAACGAGGATCGGCTTGCCGAAACTCATCAAGTCGCGCGCCATCTCCTCGCCCACCATCGACACCTCGTCGAGGACGATCAGCCTTGCATCCGCCGCATCGCTCTGCGGGTTCAGGGCGAAACGGGGATGCTTCATCGCCGAGAGCGCCTGCCGCATGGCCTCGATCGCGGCCTCAGCCGTGGTGCGATCAAAGCCGGTGAGGCGCCGTGCGGCGGTCTCGGCCTCGCGGACCTTCTGCGCTGCGGCTTCGATTTCCGCTTCCGTGGCCTCGATCACAGAGTAGATCAGGCTGTGGATCGTGCGGGCGGGCGTGCCCTTGCGGGTCAGCACCAGCGCCGCCTTGCCGGTGAAGGTGGCGGTGACCACACCCGGCACGCAGGTGCCGTCCTTCGCGCCGCGATGGGGCGACAGGCCAAGCTCATCGAGCGCGAACTTCAACACCGTGCTCTTGCCTGACCCTGCATAGCCAAAGAGCCGGAACACCTGTTGCTGTTCGGTGCGGTTCTCGAACCAGTCGCGGACCTCGGCGATGGCGGCGGCCTGCGCCGCCGATGGGGTAAATTCCGTCATACCTGTCGCGCCTCCACCGCATAATCCTTGACCACCCCGCCGCGCGCGGGATCGCCCACTTCGCATTGGCGCACGAAGATGCACCGGCCGTCTGGCAACTGGCGCCAATGCCCTCGACGCAGATGCCAGCGCGGGCTGGCATGACTGCCACCGAGCCGCTCGGATGTGGCGCGAAGCCGGGCCGGATCGATGGCGACCTGATGCCACGTCCAGCCGCGCACACCATCCCGCGCGAAGGGTTTGCGCTTGACCGGGGCGATCTGGCGTTCGCTGATGCTCGCTGCCGATGCGAGGATCGCGAGCCCGCGCCAGACGATGGCCGCAGCCGCCTGACCGCTTTGTTCCGCCAACCCTTCATCGCGAAGCGCCGGATTGGTGGCGAATTCGGCGATGCCGCCATCGGCGATCCGGACATGGGCATGGATATCGGTCCAGCGTCTGGGGTTGCGCCACAGGGCGAGCCAGACCGCCTCGGTGCCGTCGTCGCGCTGACGTGCATAGACGATCTGGCTGCGGATGGTCCGACTGCGGTCGGCCAACTCAAAAATCGTCTCGGGGTGCGGCAACCGTTGCGGACCTGCCGCCAGGCGGCGGGCCAGCGCATCGACGTCGTCGGAATCGAACTGCGCCTGATCGGCGAAACGCCAGACCGGTGCAAATTCGAACCCTTCGAGCAGGTCCGGCAGCCAGAAGCGCGCGCGATGGGCGCGGACAATCCGCTTGAGATCATAGGCGTCGGGGATCATCGCCTGGGCTCCGCCCGTTCGCGGCTGAAACGCTCCACTGGAGCGTTTCCGGGACGCCGCTCACCCCAGCAGCTAGCCGCCCATGCGCAGGGCGCGTGCCACTTGCCAGCCGCCATGCCACCCCGGCAGACGACGGCCGTGGGTTCGGTCGCCGCCCGGGGCAACCATTCGCCCGCCTCGGACGCCTGCACGACCGTGACCGCGCGATCTGACATCTCCTGCGCCAGGCGGGCATCGAACGGCACCAATTCCGTGTGCAATTCCATCGTGTCGCGGTTCAGCGCGGTGAAGATCGCGGGGTTGGGCAGGTCCATATAGGCCTGATAGAGCGCGATCTGGGCGGCATAGACGGGGCGCGCGATGCTGACGCCGCGCTTGACCACATCCTTCCAGCTGGAGGCCCCGAGTGCCTTGTTTTCCCAGAGCGCGGGATAATCCATCGCCACGGGGCCGGAGACGAAGCAGCCGTCGATATGGCCCTTGAACCGGCCCGCCATGGTCGCGAAGCCGAACTGGCGGCCATCTGGGCGTTCGGTGCGCAGATCGAACCCGGCGATCCGGAACCAGCCCGCGACGATGTCCTCGGCCCGATGGCCAGCCTCGAAGATCCGCAGGATGCGCGGTTCGAACTCCTGGCCTTCGTCCTTGGGGACGGCGAGGTAGTCATACTGGATCTGGCGCAGGCAGTCGCGGCCGAGACCAGAGGAACTGACATAGGTGCGCGGGCGCTCGGCGCGATTGCGCGCCGTCAGGGCAGAATCGATGGCGGATGAAACGGCTGCTGCGATCGGTGGACGCGGCGCGTCCTCGCCATAGAGGCAACCAGAGCCATGGTTCAGGTCGATCATTGGTCGCGCTCCCAGAACCCGCCCGCCTGCGCGATGCAGGTCAGCTTGTGATGCTGGGCCTCGGTCAGCCGGGCGCGCGCGCCGAATGTCTCCAGCTTCTGGCGCAGGCTCTCGCAGAACTCGACCTCGAATTCGGTGATGGCGTTCGCCATCGCGGCGGCGAGAAGGTCGGTCCAGGGGGCGGTCTCATTGTTCAGATCGATCATGACGGCCCTCTCAGAACGGAATCGGATCGTCATGGGCGGTGCCGGTGCGCTCCTTGCGCGCGCCCTGCGCCAACATGCTGTCGACATAGCCGGTGACGGCCGCCTCGATCAGCCGGTCGATATCGGCGGCGGTGCGATGGAAGAAGGGCTCCATGAGCCCGAGGTCGGTCAGCGCTTCGGCAAAGAGCGCCCGCGCGTCGCGGATCGCCTGTGCCTCGCGGGCGGTCTTGTCGATCATGCCATTCATCCTTTGGGCGATTGCACTGCCCACGACCTGACAGCGGAGCGAGCAGAAGCGGTGATAGGGATAGCGATCATGCTGGAGGCGGTGGACGTAGCCGAAGCCGCGGGCCTCTCGGGCGCAGACGGCGCAAAGCGCTACCCCAGCAAGAAATTCGCGATCGGGTCTTCGGGCGGCCAGCCCGCCCTTTGAAGCTTTTCGGACTGCAGCACGATCCAGCGAGAGATCGCGTTGCTGGCCATGGCCTCGAGGTCGCCGAGGCCGAGGCTTGCGATAGGTTGGTGCAGTCTTCCTCGGGCCTCGAGCCATGTTCCGATCTCCAGCGCGGCGGCGCGCGTCACATGCGCCTGCCATTCGTCCGGGGTCATGGGCCGGTCGCCCGGCCCAGCCCCATCGGGCTCAGTGCTGCGTGATCGCACGGAACCACCCGACTGCCGCTTCCGCCGCACCTCAGCCATTGAGCCAGGCGGGCATTGCCGGGGTGCCCGGCGCGGCGGATGCCGGTGCCTGCGTCGCGGCAGCCGCTGCGGGTGCGGTCTGCGCGCCCCAGGCCGGAGCGGCCGTCGCATTGGGCTGCGGTGCCGCGCCCCATGCCGGCGTCGGCGCCTGCCAACCCGGCGCGGCGCTCGCGGCCTTGCGCGGCGGGGCGTTGACGGGTTCCGGCGGGACGGTTTCACCACGCATGACGGCCGTATGCTGCGGCTCGTCGGGCAGAACGACGTTGGCGATGCGGTTCTGGTCGCGGTATTGCGGGTTCGAGGCGGGCTCCACCATGATGCGGGCGGCAAAGACGATGCCGTCGAGATGCTTGAGCCCGGGAAGCACCCGCTTGGCCTTGGCGTCGGGGCTCTCGTCCCTGGGATCGAGCCCGAGAGCGCTGTCGACCATGGCCCGAAAGGTGGCTTTCGAGATCTTCCAGCCGATCGACTGGCCCTTTTCGTCGACCTTGCCGCCAGCCACGGTGAAGCTCTGCCAGAACTTGCGGCGGGCATGCGGGCCTTCGACCACGGTGAATTCGCAATCGAGCATCCGCGCATCGCTGGACTGCGAGGCCTTCAGCAGCCCCGCATCCATCGGCGTCGCACCGTTCACCCCGCCGGGGCGAATGGTCAGCCGCACCTTGGCGAAGGTGCCGTCGGGGATCAGTTCGCCGATGGGGGCCATCTGCGGCTGTGCGTCGTTCAGATCGTAGCTCATGGTCATGTCCTTTCAGGGATCAGGAAGCGAAAGCGGGTTGATGGGGGGCGCGACCATCGATCCGGGCGAGCAGCGCGCCGAGGTCGGGCGGTTCGGTCAGGTCGAGACGGCCGGAGCGGTCCTTGGCTGGAAGGCCCCAGGGATTGCCGGACTTGCAGACCAGGCGGCGGTCGGTGGCAGTCTCGTCCAGCACCCAGCCGCCTTCGGCATCACGGGCGAAAAGCTGCATCGAAACCACCTGGTCCACGATGCCGGGCAATTCCCGCCCGGCCTTGCTGCCTTCCATCTGCGGCTGCCAGGTGACGGCGCCGAAATCGTCGGTCACCTTTTCCAGCACGCCGACGAAGATCACGGTCTTGCCGCGTGCATGCTGGAGGTGCTTCAGCGCTTGGATCACCTCACGCCCCAGAAGCCCGTAGGCACCGCGGACATCCGGCTTGCCGGTCCGGTCCGAGAAGGCCTCGGGCTGCTGGCGGGCATAGGCCATCGCCTGCCGGGTCAGATCGGTGATCGAGTCGACAAAGACGATACGGCGCGCGGCGAGGAAGGCCTCGATGCCGCTGTCGCGATGCTGGGCCTGCAGCCACGCGTGCCGTTCGGTCCCGTACCAGGACTGCGGATGTTGCGCGGGGTCCGGCCCGCCGATCAGCACTGCCAGATCGCGGAAGTCGGTGAAGCTGCGCACCGGGATCGACGCGCCGCGCCAGTCCTGCACCGATTTCATGCCAGCCTCGAGGTCGAGGCAGACGGTTTCGTCGGCCGGGAGGGATTTCAGAAGCGTGGTCTTGCCCACGCCCGGTGGGCCGAAGATGGCGAGCGAGGTCTTGTTCTCGGCGGCCGAGAGGCGTTCGTCGGCGGTGATGATGCGGAAGGCCATGGGATTCTCCGAAGGATTGCAAGGGGCGCGGCGGCGGGGGTGACCGGGTGCCGAAGGGGAACCTGCCCGGCGTTGCCGCTCGGGCGTCCCGCCGCCGCGCGTCACCGGTCTCGGGTCTCGAGCCGGAACACGGGTTTGCCGGTGGTCTCGGACCGGGCGGCTGCGAAGCCTTCGCGCATGGCGTCGGGCCAGGCGCCGAAGCGGCGTTCGGGCACGCGATAGGCGATCTCGAGATACTGGGTCGGATCGTCGCCGGCCTCGCGGATCCGGGTTGCCATCGCGGCCAGCCGGTCCTGATCCCACGTGACCTTCTTCGGCAGGTCGGCGATCACCACCACGCCCGCATCCTCGACTCGCACCGTGCCCGAGGTCTTGCCTTGGGCGGAACGCTCGGCGTCGGTCGCGGAGCCATAACGCTGCGCCAGTGCCGCTTCGAAACGGTCCTTCAGACGCTTGACCCGCGCGGTCTCGGTCGCTGCTTCTTCCTGCAGCGCAAGAAGCAGCGCCGGCGGCATGTCGGCGATCTCGCCGAGGGACAGCCGGTCGAGATCGTCGAACTTCGGCATGTTACCGTCGCGCCCCTCGGTCGGCGCATCTGTGCTGGGGAACGGCATGGCCATCAGCGCCCCTCCCGTTTCAGGGCCGCATCCACGGCGCGGTCCGTGCCGAGAGCCCCGGCTTCGCGAGCCAGACGGTGGAGCTTCTCCAGCGCCGAGGATCGCTGGATGGCCGCGGACAGTTCGGCATTCGCGGCGACGATGGCGATGGCGATATCGTCGACACTCGCGGTCTCGACGGGCAGCGGATCGGTGGCATTGCCGGGACGCCAGGCGGCGGGGATCACCTCCGGCAGATCCTCAAGGCTGCGAAAAGCCTTGCGGAGGCGCGCAAGCGGGCCGTTGATCTCGGTCATGTCGTGGTCTCCGTTGAGGGATGGGGCCGAGTTTCCGGCCAGAAGGAAGTAGAGGGACGGCGGCAGCCGATCTCCGATCCAGGCAAGCGTGGCGCGCATCAGGCGGCCTCCTCTGTCGCGATGAGTTGGGAAAACGGGATCGGCGCATGGCGCGGCTTGGTCCGCGCGATGGCCAGATAGGCGAAGCGGTCGGGGCCGACCCGGACCTGCACCAGATGCACCAGCGCGGCCTCGAAGGCGCGGTGGGCGGCACTGGCCAGCGCCCCGAGCCTGCGGCGTTCCGGTTCCGGCAAGGTGGAAATCACCGCCGTGGTATCGATCCCGAGAAACCCGCGGTGATACTCGAGGCGGTCGCCCGGCATGGCTTGGCCGATCCAGGCGCAGAACTCGATGTCGGTGAGCGGCCGGGCCTTTGCGGGCGTGAATTCGGTGAGGGGCATGACGATCATCTCCATGTCGGTCCTCTACTCACGCTGCTTTCGAACCGTCCCACTCGGCCCCGATCCCGCGCATGGCGAGGTCGAGCCGCAGGCGGGCGATGTGACGGTAGAGGGCGGAGCGGGAGGTGCCGGTACGCTCGACGATCTCTGCGACAGCGCAGGTGCCAAGCGCCGCGCAAAGCCCGCGGGCCTCCTCGGGCAGGCCGCCCAGCACCCGGGCGAGATCGTGGATTGTGTCGGCGTCGTCCGTGGCGGAGCGGTCCTGCCCATGCCAGGCGGCCAGACCATCGGCTTCCGCCAGCAAACTGCCCAGCGGCTCGGTCGCGCCGGAAACGGGGGCGTCGAGCGAAAGCACCGTGCCGCCCTGCATCCTGCGCTGGCGGTGATGACGGATGGCAATGCGCGAGGACTGGTTGCGCAAGACGATGTTGGAGAAAGCGCCGATGCTGCCACGGCGGGCGTCGAAGCCGGGCAGTCGGCAGATCAGGTCGACCAGCAGGTCCTGGCGGAGATCGTCGAGATCGGCGGCGGGCAGCACCAGCTTGCGATGCAGGCGGCGCGCGGCAATGGCCGCCTCGTCGATCAGCGTGCCAAGGTCATTGGGGGAAATGGGAGGGAGCATCTGTTTCGATCCTGGTCGTTTGCGTTGACCAGTCGAAGATGCAACCTGCTGAAATTCTTTATCTCTCGGGCTTCTCCCGGAAACCTCCCGAAAATCTCCCGGTGCCGGAAAACGGGTCTAGGCGATGAACGCGATCCCGGAGGATGCAAGGTCGAGACGTGCGCCGACCTTGGACTTGCGATCGATGAACCCGTTGCTCGGGACCGCATCCAGCCGCTTGTTCTTCCGGAACGCATCGCGCAGCCGGTTGATGCAGCGATCGACCTGTTCGGGATTGCTTTCCCGCCCTGTGCTCGCCTGAAGCGTTGCCGCCAGTGCCTCCTTTGAAACCCAGCCCCCGGCGGCCATGGCCTCCTCTGCGAGCAGGGCGAAGGCGTCGAAGTCTCGCGGCTCGATGTCGATTTCGATGCCTTCGAAGATCACCCGGCGGCCGATACGGTCGATCTGGAGGCGCGCGTCCGGGGCCTGCTGTCCCGTGGGCACCCGAACCCGACCGAGATCGAGCGCGAAGGGGCGATCCGGGTCGTCGCGCAGCAGATCGAGGGCACGGGTGACCGTCAGGCGGAGGCCGTCGAGCTGGCGAGCGACCGCCGTCGGCAAGTCGCAATCGCCGAGACTGATCAGGGCAACAGGCGTTTCGCTGTCGATGGCGCCGCGCACATGGTCCACGATTTCTTGCGAGTTCTCCTCCCGCAGTCGCCGCACAAGGCAGATTTCGGCAGTTCGACCATGCTTTTCGTGGCGACCGAGCCGCCAAATCCTGGCCGAGATCGCAACCGGACCCGGCCCCTTCAGTCCCGACTGCTCGCGTATCGCGCGGCAGAGAGCGGCGATATCGATGTCGAAGGACTGGATATCCAGCGCGTCGTCGTAACGTTCGCACTCTCCGGTCTCTGGATCGACGACGATCAATTCATCGCCGACCACCTGAAAGACCGCAGTGCCATCGTCGCGTTGATCCTCGCGGTCCGCCAAGATTCCCAGATTGCGCAGCGATCGGACGAAGCGCGGATCATAGGGCTCTAGCTCTGCCGCACCGATGGCACGGATCGGATGACGATCACTCTGCCGCAGCAGCAGCCTGATCAGTTCTGCGGCGTTTGCGAATGTCATTGTTTTCCAGCATCTCGAGGATGAGCCGTTCGTGCGAGTGGTCGCGCATGCTGACTGTGCGCGGCGGCCGGATCGTAACCGGGACCACGATCTCGCTGCCGTCCACTTCAATGGTAACGTCGATCTTGGCATGCACGATCCGCACGTCAGCAACCTCGATCTCGGGGGCCAAATCCTTCAAGCGCCTGAGCGCATTCTCGGAATCGCCGAGCGCCAGAAACCACGGCGAGCGACGCAAGCGCCCCGTAGCGGTCAGTTGCGCCTCATCGATGCGCACTTCCCGCAAGGCGACATGCGTGATGTCGCCGTCGGGATCGAAGGTGAACCTGAACCTCTCGCCGTGTCGCTGCAGGGGACCGAGAGTGTAGAGTTCTTCTTTGGCCGAGGCCTCGAAAATGTCGCCATCTCCAAGGACATGGGCGCCGAAAAGCCTTACCAGCTTCTTGGCGTCGGTGGCGGACTTCGAGCCCACAGAGACCGCGCTCCTGCGTCGGTCATACTCGATGGTCGATTGCACGATCTCGCGGAATTTCAGCGTGTCCTCTGCCCCCTCCTGATCGACGTTCTTGGTCTCTGGCTTGGAGCCGTGCAGGATCAGCACGCGTAACAGATCGTCCTCTTCGAACCACCGCACATCGCAATAGTGACCGTTGTAGCGGCCTGCGAAGTGCAGCCGTGCCGATTCGGCGAAGCTGTCTTTTACCCCGGCATCGTGGTGGCGCAGTTCGACGTCCTCCCGTTCCGCGTCGCGTTCGAGCTTGGACGAATGGGCAAGAAATGCCGCTGCGCTGAGGGCGCGGTCGAAGATTGCACGGTGATCGAGCCAGGTGACCAGCGCCATGAAGCGCGGCGTGAAGCGCAGATCGTCAGCTGCCCCGTCGATACGACACGCCGACAGGACATCAATACCAGCCTCCGAGGCGATTTCCTGGATGATTCGTGCGCCGGCATCGGTCGACAGCGTCGAGATATTGTAGAGTGCGAATTGCAGCTTTGCCGGGAATCGCAGGTCAGCCCTGGCGAAGAGCGCGAAAATCGCCTCACGCCGCTTTCCCTCGTCCTCTGGGAGCCCATTCCAGTCGAAATCTATCTGGCCCAGATAGGGGCTCAGCAAACGATGAAGCAGTTCGAGGTCGACGGTGCGCGAGAACGCGCGATCGACGAAATTCTTGATCCTCTTGGCCATGTAATCTCCTCTCGCCCTGAAACCTTGTCGCTTGCGGTCGCAAACCGGTTTGCGCCTCCACGACCCGCTTAACGCTGGCGGAAAATGCATGACCGATTCACCGGGCGAAGGTGAAGCACTGTTCCGATTATGTTCTACCCGGCCGATCAACCATGAGTCGAGTCCCGCCTTTCGCGTAGCGGCTACCTATCCCAGCGGGACGTTGTCCGGTTTACCTGAGTAGAGGCAGGGCAAGCCACCACGGACTTGCTCGCATGAAACGCCCCAATCCCCTGCCACCCGAACAGATGGCGCCCACAGAACGCCGTGCCGAGTTGTGCGGTCTGCTTGCCCTCGGGATGGTGCGTTTGATGCAGCGAGAGCGGGGAGAACCTTCTGACGAAACTGGAGAAATTCGCCTACACTATCCGACCGACCGATGCCGTCATGCAACCCCGCACCCAACGGAGACAGCATGACGACTCACGACCCGATCCCCGCGCGCCTGGCCGCGCTGAAGACCGCCAGCACGCCCGACTTGAAGCAGCAGTGGCGCGACCTGTTCGACAGCGAACCGCCGCCGTTCAACCGGCGCTACCTCGAATCCCGCCTGGCCTACCGGATCCAGGAACTCGCCTATGGCGGGCTCACGCCCGAGACCGTCCGGCGGCTGGAACGGCTGGGCGAAGAACTGGACGGCGGCGACAAGAAGAAGCGCGGCATCCGCGCCGACCGCGACCGCCCCATCACGGGCACGCGCCTGCTGCGCGAGTGGCAGGGCGTCGAACAGATCGTCGCTGTCACCGCAGACGGCTTCGAGTGGCAGGGGCGGCCCTACAAGTCGTTGTCCGCCATCGCGCGGGCCATCACCGGCACGCGCTGGAACGGCTGGGTCTTCTTCGGGCTCAAGAACCACAGGGGGCGGACATGACTAAGCCGCCCGAAAAAACCAAGTCCGTCCGCAAGCTGCGCTGCGCGGTCTACACCCGGAAATCCTCCGAGGAAGGACTGGAGCAGGAGTTCAACAGCCTCCACGCCCAGCGGGAGGCCTGCGAGGCGTACATCGCCAGCCAGCGGTCTGAGGGCTGGGTGCTGGTCCGCGATCAGTATGACGACGGCGGCATCTCCGGCGGCACGCTGGAGCGACCGGGCCTTCAGCGGTTGATGGCAGACATTGAGGACGGGCTGGTCGACGTGGTCGTGGTCTACAAGATCGACCGCCTCAGCCGGTCCCTGGCCGACTTCGCCAAGCTGGTCGAGGTGTTCGACCGGAACGGCGTGACCTTCGTCTCGGTTACGCAGTCCTTCAACACCACCACGTCGATGGGGCGGCTGACGCTGAACATCCTGCTCTCCTTCGCCCAGTTCGAGCGCGAGGTGACGGCCGAGCGCATCCGCGACAAGGTCGCCGCGAGCCGCAAGAAGGGGATGTGGATGGGCGGCGTACCGCCCTTCGGCTATCGGGTGGAGAACCGCAAGCTGGTGGTGGACGAAGACAGCGCGACGCACGTGCGCTGGATCTTCGCCCGCTTCCTCGAGATCGGGTCGGGCACGGAGCTGGCGAGAGAGATCACGAAACGCGGCATCCGGACGCCGCGCGGCAACCGGATCGACAAGAAATACATCTACCGGATGCTGAGCAACCGGGCCTACATCGGCGAGGCGGTGCACAAGGGCGACAGCTACCCCGGCGAGCACGACGCCATCATCGACCGCGAGACGTGGGGCCGCGTCCACGCCATCCTGCAGGAGAGCCCGCGCAAGCGCGCCGCACGCACCCGCGCTGAGACGCCCGCACTGCTGAAGGGGCTGCTGTTCGGCCCGGAGGGCGCGGCCTTTTCGCCGACGCATACCCGCAAGGGCGGGCGGTTGTACCGCTACTATGTCAGCCAGACAGTGCTGAAGCATGGCGCTGGATCCTGCCCCATCGGCCGCGTGCCTGCGGGCGAGATCGAGGCCGCCGTCATCGAGCAGCTGCGCGCTGTGTTTCGGCAACCGGAGATCGTGGCAGGCACGTGGAGGGCGGCCCGCACACAAGACGGCGATGTCACCGAGGCCGATGCCCGCGCAGCACTTCAGCAGCTGGACCCGCTGTGGGACGAGCTTTTCCCCGCTGAACAGGCGCGCATCGTGACCCTGCTGGTCGAGCGGGTCGAGATCGGCACCGAAGGCCTGAGCGTCCGCCTGCGCATGGACGGGTTGGCCGGGCTGGCGCGCGAAATGGCCACAGATATTGGAGCAGCTGCATGACCCGCGCAACGCCGATCCCCGAGACCGTCACCATCCACGTCCCGTTCCGCCTCGTGAAGCGCGGCGGACGGAAGGAGATGGTGCTGCCCGCAGACACCGCCACGCAACCACAGCGGATGGACAACACGCTGGTCAAGGCGCTAGCCCGCGCCTTCCGCTGGAAGCGGATGCTGGAGTCGGGCGAGTTCGCGTCGATTTCCGAGCTGGCCGAGAAGGAAGGGATCGCCTTCACCTACATGGCGCGGCTGATGCGGTTGTCGCTCCTTTCCCCGGAACTCGTCGATGCCGTGATGGACGGCCGCCAGCCCGCGCATATTACGCTCGCCAATTTGATGGACCCGTTCCCGGCCGACTGGAAAGAGCAGCACGCGCTCTGGTCCGACGTTAACTGATTCCCGCGTGCAAAATGGCAACCGGCGCGATAGGTAATTTAAAACAAGACCTTTTCGTGAGTTCGCGCGCCGCATGTCCGACATTTCCGACCTGATCCTGACCCTTTCGCCCGAAGACGGTTCCACCATCGGTAACGGGGCCATGTTGGCACTGCTGCGCGAGCACATGCCCGAACTTGCCGAGGACGACTACATCGCCGCGCGCGATTCTCTGATCGACGAGGGCGTGCTGGGGCGTGGCAAGGGGCGTGGCGGGTCGATCTTCCGCGTTACCGACGATCTGGGCGATGAGGATGACGACCTGGACGAGGATGAGGGCGACGAGGACGACGGGTTTGAACTGACCCACACCGAAGAGGCCGCGCCGCGAAAGCCGCGGGCCAAGGCCGGAAAGAAGGCTGCGCGCAGGCCGGACGGGCCGGTGCAGGTGCTGTCCTACCGCCACGGCGAGACGCGGGTGAACAACCCCGAGGTGGGCATGGTCCATGCCGGCACCGATCCGGATGGCGACAAGACAGTCTGGGCCTATGACCCGCATCTCGACCCGGTGCTGAACTTCGACTCGGCGCGCGCGGGGATCGAACAGCTGATCGACGACGCGCTGGCCTCGGGCGATCCCGAGCGGATGAAGGACGCGCTGCAGGAGCTGAAGCGGCTGCAGGCGCCCTATCTGCACTGGACGGGCAAGGCGGAGCGGACCAGCGTCGAGGTCGATACCGTCTCGCTCCATGTCCATGAACGGGTGGACCCGGCGACGATCCTCGCCAATGCGGCCAAGCGGCTGAAGGGCAAGGATTCCGCAACGCAATGGCGGCAGCCGGACCTGTTCGCGGCGCCGTTCGAGAACCTGCCGCTGCGCCAGGCGCTGGATTTCTACCACCACGAAAAGGGTTGGTCGAACCGGCTGGTGGCGGGGGACAGCCTCTTGGTGATGAACTCGCTTTTGACCAAGGAGAGCATGGGCGGCAAGGTTCAGATGATCTACATCGACCCGCCCTATGGCATCAAATACGGGTCGAACTTCCAGCCCTTCACGAACAAGCGCGACGTGAAGGACCGCTCGGACGACGACCTGACCCAGGAACCCGAGATGATCAAGGCGTTCCGGGACACCTGGGAACTCGGCATCCACTCCTACCTCACCTATCTGCGCGACCGTCTGATGCTGGCGCGGGAATTGCTGACCGAGAGCGGGTCGGTGTTCGTGCAGATTTCGGATGAGAACTTGCACCATGTGACTGAGTTGCTGTCCGAGATCTTCGGATCGCAGAACTTCGTCAGCCTCATCACGTTCAAGAAAACGACGGGTTCGACAGCGAACTTGCTGCCCGGCGTCTCCGACTATCTCATCTGGTTCGCAAAAGACAAAGGCCGCCTGAAATACAATCAATTGTATTTCCAGAAGGAGGCAGGTGGCCTTGGAGGTTCGGCATATGGTCGAATTGAACTGTCAAGTCGAGAACGGCGCTCGCTTTCCAAGAAGGAAAAACTCGATCCGACGAGTATTCCCGAAGGTTCGCGGATTTATCGTGTCGATAACCTCACAAGCCAGAGCCCCGGCACGCGATATGATGTCGCGTATGAGGGCGAAAGTTTCTATCCCAAGGGATATTGGAAAACCGACCAAGCCTTCATGCCGCGCGTGGTGAAATCCAAGCGCGCGCAGAGTTCCGGCGCAAACCTCTATTATGTTCGGTTCATAGAAGATTTTCCCGTCTTTCCGGTTACGGACAATTGGGATGACACCACGATTGCCGGCTTTGCTTCTGACAAACAGTATGTCGTCGAGACCTCGATCAAGGTCATCGAACGCTGCCTCCTGATGACCACCGATCCCGGCGATCTGGTGCTCGATCCGACCTGCGGCTCCGGCACCACTGCCTTCGTCGCCGAAAAATGGGGACGGCGCTGGATCACCTGCGACACCAGCCGCGTGGCGATCACGCTGGCCAAGCAGCGGCTGATGACGGCCAGTTTCGACTATTACGCGCTGCGCTACAGCCAAGAGGGGCTGGGCGGCGGCTTCGACTATGAAACCGTGCCGCATATCACGCTGAAAAGCATCGCCAACAACCCCGACATCGACACGATCTATGACGAGGACCACCCGAAGATCACGGCGGCGCTGGAGGGCCTCAACGCCGCGCTGACGGTCGCCCCGCCAAAGCCGCTCAATCCCGCGCAGGGCGTGCGCAAGGGCAAGCCGGTGGACTTCGCCAAGGGCGACACCCTGCACGAATGGGAGGTGCCCTTCGACTGGCCCGACGATTGGCCCAAGGCGACCCGCACGCCCTTTGACGCTTTCCACACCGCCCGTCAGGCGATGCAGCGCCGCATGGACCAAAGCATCGCCGACCATGCCGAGCAGGAGACGCTCTACGACAAGCCGCGCATCGACCGCTCCAAGCTGCGCATCTGCGGGCCCTTCTCGGTCGAGGCGGTGCCGGCGCCGACTGTCCTGTCGCTCGACGACAGCATCCCACCGCAAGAGGCCAACGAGAGCGTCGCCCGCTCCGGCGAGACCTCGCGCCAGGCGTTGTGGCGCGACGAACTCCTGAAGACCGGCGTGCGCGGCAAGGGCGGCGCCATGCTGCGCTTCGCCGAGTTCGAGACTCTGCCGGGGCTGAAGCACATCCATGCCAGCGGGTCGCTGGCCGAGACGGGCGAGCGCGTCGTCGTCAGCTTCGGCCCCGAGCACGCGGCGCTGGAGCAACGGCAGGTGGAACTGGCGCTGACCGAGGCCGAGACCCTGCGCCCGTCGCCCAAGTTCATCCTGTTCTGCGCCTTCACCTTCGATCCCGAGGCCGCAAAAGACATCGACGAGGTGAACTGGCCCGGCGTGACGCTGCTCAAGGCCCAGATGAACACCGACCTTCTGACCGAAGATCTGAAGAAGGGCCGCAGCTCGAACCAGTCCTTCTGGCTGATGGGCCAGCCCGATGTGGATCTGCGCAAGCGCAAGGACGGGATGTGGGAGGTTCAGGTCAACGGCTTCGACTATTTCGATCCGCGCAAGGGCGATCTGGTCTCTGGCGGCACCAAGCAGATCGCCATGTGGTCGCTGGACGTGGATTACGACAACCGATCCCTGATGCCGCATCAGGTGTTCTTCCCGATGGCGGATGCCAAGGGCGGCTGGAACCGCCTGCGCAAGACCGTGCGGGCAGAGCTGGACGAGGACCTGCTGGAGCAGTTCCACGGCACCGTCTCGCTGCCCTTCGAGGCGGGCGAGAACCGGCGCATCGCGGTCAAGATCGTGGACGACCGCGGGATCGAGTCGCTCAAGATCATGTCGCTGGAGGGATAAGCCCATGTCCCTCATCATCAATTCGCCCTTCGTCTGTCCGGCGCAGCATTGGGTCGAGGCCAAGGGCGGCAAGCTGGAGATCAAGTCTGAACGGCGGCCGGCGAGCTACGAGGTCTTTGACGCGCGCAACAACACCAAGCGCACCGAGGTGCTGGACCTGGTGAACACGATCCGCACCCGCGTGGATCAGTGGCGCGACGACGGTTGGCCCGGCGTGACCATCGTTACCCGCAAGCTGTTGGAGCACTGGCACGACCGCGAGGCGCGGCAGCATCCGTTCTACTTCTGCCAGCTTGAGGCCATCGAGACGCTGATCTGGTGGGTCGAGGGCGCCGAAGCCTACAAGCAGGGCATCGCGATCCCCGGCGATGGCGGCGTCTGGGAGCGGCTCTGCAACAAGATGGCGACGGGCGCAGGCAAGACCACGGTGATGGCGATGATCATCACCTGGCAGGTGCTGAACGCGTTGACCTATCCGAAGCGAAACAAGGATTTCAGCCGGGCCGTGTTCATCGTGGCCCCCGGCCTGACCGTGAAGGAACGGCTGCAGGTGCTGCTGCCCAGCGAGGGCAGCTATTACGACGAGTTCAACCTTTGCCCGTCCGAGGCGCTCCGCCAGAAGCTGAACCAGGCCGAGGTGCTGATCGAGAACTGGCACACGCTGATGCCGCTGAAGGAAGCGGACCGCTCGGTGGTGAAGAAAGGGCGCGAGTCCGACGAGGCCTTCACGCGGCGCGTGCTGGGCAAGCTGGCGGCGCACAAGGACATCATCGTCATCAACGACGAGGCGCACCACGCCTACCGCAAGCCGCCCGAGGTGAAGATCAGCAAGAAGCATGCCGAAGAACATGGCATCGACTTGGATGAAGCGACGCGCTGGATCGAGGGGCTCGACCGCATCCACAAGACCCGGCGCATCCAGCGCTGCTTCGACCTGTCGGCAACACCCTTCGCGCCGACCGGCAAGAAGAGCACCGATACGGCGCTGTTCGACTGGATCATCTCGGATTTCGGCTTGAACGACGCGATCGAGGCCGGGCTGGTCAAGACGCCGCGCGTCGTGGTCCGCGACGATGCTGTCCCGGACGCCAAGACATTGCGCTCGAAACTCTACCACATCTACCGCGACCCGACCGTTTCCGAAGACCTGAACCGCAAGGCCGAAGCGTATGAGGCGCTGCCAAAACTGGTCCAGGACGCCTATACGCTGCTCGGCGCCGACTGGCGGGAAACCCGGGCGCAATGGCAGGAGGCCGGGCATCATTCGCCGCCGGTCATGCTGACGGTCTGCAATCGCACTGAAACCGCAGCCCGCATCGAGACCTATTTCAACAAGGGCGATGCGCATTGGCCCGAATTGCACGCACCGACCCGAACGCTCCGGGTCGATTCCAAGGTGCTGGAGAAAGCTGAGATCGGCGAGACCGCGACCTCCGACAAGGATTACGAGGCACGGCTGAAGGCAATCATCGACGCTGCGACCATCCCCGAGACCCGCCGCCAGCAATTCCGCTCGCTGAAGAAAGAAGAACTGCTGCGGGAGATCGTGGACAACGTCGGGAAGCGAGGAGCGGCCGGACAGGATCTACAGAACGTCATATCGGTTGCGATGCTGTCGGAGGGATGGGACGCCAAGAACGTTACGCACATCATGGGTCTCCGGGCCTTCACATCCCAGCTGCTCTGCGAACAGGTTGTTGGGCGCGGATTGCGTCGGGTGTCCTATGACACGGACGAGAATGGTCTGTTCCTGCCCGAATACGTCAATGTCTTCGGCGTGCCGCTTTCCATCTCGGAAACAGGCGAAGGCGGGGAGGCTCCGCCGCCTCCCAAGCCGACCACCCAGATCGAAGTCCTACCCGAGCGGGCTCATCTGGAACTTCGATGGCCGAACGTGCTGCGGGTTGAAACGGTCGTGAGACCGCAGCTGACCATGGACTGGGGCAAGGTAGCGCCGCTCGTGCTCGACCCTGCCAGCACGCCGATCAGCGCGGAACTGGCTCCGGCGCTCGGGGGCGCGACCGATATGGGCAAGGTGACAGCCATCGACCTCGAGAAGCTGCCAGACGGCTTCCGTCTGCAACGTCTTGTCTTTCAGGCAGCACGAAAGGCCTTCGCCGAACTCAGCCACGGTTTCTCGGGTAGCCACGAGTATCTCGCGGCGCAGCTGGTCAGGATCGTCGAGGCGTTCCTAAACTCCGACCGCCTCGACATCCCGTCGCTGTTCCACTCCGACCCGCTTCGGCGGCGGATTCTGATCGCGCTCAACATCGACCTTGTCGTTCAGCATGTGTTGAGCAACGTCACCGAGCAGAACACGGAACGCCTGACGCCGGTCTTCGACGAGGAAAATCCCATCGGCGCCACCGGCCAGATGCGGACCTGGTACACCACCAAGCCCTGCTTTCCGACCACCAAGTCGCATATCAGCCATCTCGTCGGGGATTCGTCCTGGGAGGGACATGCCGCCAACATTTTCGAGAAGCGCGAAGACGTCATCGCCTATGCCAAGAACGATCATCTCGGCTTCCAGATCTATTACATGTGGGCCGGTTCACGACGCCGCTATGTTCCTGATTTCCTCGTGCGCCTTGCCAGCGGCACCATTCTGGCGCTTGAGATCAAGGGCACCGATAGCCCTCAGAACAAGGCCAAACGGGACGCGTTGAACGAGTGGGTGAAGGCGGTCAACGCGGCGGGCGGCTTCGGCCACTGGGCATGGGATGTCGCGTTCAAGCCCGCGGAAATTCAGGACATTGTCACGAAGCACTCAGCCGTTGTCGAACCTGTTGCATAATGGGATCCGGCGACCAACCGTCGATGCCTGACCTGACCGCGAATTGCTATCTCGGCGGTTTGGCTTCCCCGCCGGCGATAGTCGCAAGAAAGGCCTCATCCAGCTTCGGTTCGTCCCATCGTCCGGCAACGGCAAGCCAACGGTCGAGGTGGTCTCGAAACTCCGCGTCGTCAGCCTTGAGGTGAAAGGTGTAGAGCCGGTCGACGATCTGTCGCATCAGGTTTCGCATCTCGTCGTCGTCGAGATGGGACGCGTCAGACCATGGAATCTGGCGGCCGTCGGCATCGGTGATGAACACGTCCGAATAGTCGCCCTTGTGGGTGACCGGAACGGTCCCGGCGTGCAAGTCCTCGATCCCCGTGTTGCGCACACAGATCATCGCCATCAGCTTCGCCAGCCGGGCGGCGATGCGCTCCTCGTCGGCCGGTTTCATCGTTCCGACCTCTTTGAATCGTCCGACTGCTTCACGAACAATTCGGCGAGAGCCGCCTCCGCTCGGGCCAGTCCGACTTCCGTTAGGGCCAGCGATTTCGCCTTGCCGATGGGATCGTGGATCAGCCCCTTGGCGTGCAGCCGGTCGGTGATCGACCAGTCGATCCCTTTCCAGACGCGATTGCCGTCATGCAGCGTCAGGCTGAGGATCGCCAGCGCCGCGTCGTCGAGCTTATCGGTGTCGAGGTCCGGTTCCGCCATGTATGGCCTCCTTCACCGACAGGATGCCGTCGTCTCCGGAAATTCTCAATCGCGGAAGGGGCTTGCGAGGCTGCAGGGAAAAAGAACGGTTGGATTTCTGTTCCTTTCCACAAACGCCACTGGCATCGAAGTGTTCAGGTGGTGCGAGGAACTGACCCTATATTTTCAAATGGTTACGGGCTCTACACCGAATGCGCGTAGTCGAGAGGTCCGGAGAATATCGGGCTCAAGAGAGCGTGTCCGGCTGCTGTGGCAAGGACGTCAGTGCAAAGCCCCACCCGCATAACCCTCGAAAACAACGAAAAAATCCGGCCGCAGCCGGATGGGGAGAACGCTTTCGCAGAGGCAAGTGGCGGAGCGAGAGGGATTCGAACCCTCGAGACGGTTGCCCGCCTACACACTTTCCAGGCGTGCGCCTTCGACCACTCGGCCACCGCTCCGACGGCGCGGGTCTAGCCTGCGCGCCGGGCGGGCGCAAGTCAGAGGTTGGAAATTCGCTTCTGCAGGTCGGCGAGCTGGCGCCGGATCTCGGCCATGTCCTGTTCGTCCGAGGCGCCGTCATCGGCTGCAGGGGCGGATGGCGCCGCGTCTGATGCAGCTGCCCGTGGCTTGCGGGTGGGGCTGGCGGCGCCGGAGGGGGCAGGGGGCGTGTCGCCCTGGCCCGCCTCGGGATTGATGTCGTCGGGTTCCGGCCCCGAGGCGCCGCCGCGCCAGCCGCCCATCATCGCCTTCATGAAGATCTTCTGCTGGCGCTGCATGGCGTCGAAGCCGGGCATCGCGGCCATCGGGTTCGACATCGAGGCCATGTTCTCCATCAGCTTCGACTGGCCCTCGCGCAGCATCTCGAAGCTGGCGGCGAGGAATTGCGGCACGACCGATTGCGCGCTGGTGGTATAGCTGCGCACGAGGTCGGTCAGCACGTCGAGGGGCAAAACGTTCTCGCCCCGCCCTTCATGCTCGGCGATGATCTGAAGCAGGTATTGGCGGGTCAGGTCGTCGCCGGATTTCAGGTCGACGATCTTCACCTCGCGCCCCTGGCGGATGAAGGTGGCGATATCCTCCAGCGTCACGTAGTCGCTGGTCTCGGTGTTATAGAGCCGCCGGCTGGCATAACGCTTGATCAGCAGCGGCGTGGCTGTAGCGGCCATCGGCGGGCCCTCTCGCAATGTCGTTGGCCCATGATGGGTGCAGCATCACGAAAAGGCAAAGAAAATTTCCGCGTCTTTCGGTTTCGCGCCCCCGCGTCGCGATCGGCGGCAGCGGCCCTGCCGGCCGTCACGGCGCGGTGCCGCGCATGAAAAAAGGGGGGTGGTCGCCCACCCCCCTCCGATCGATCCGTCAGCCGGGCGCGATTATTTCGCGGCGGTGGTGGCGGCAGTGGCTTTCTTCACGGCAGCCTGCGTTTCGCGGGTCGCCTTTTCGGCGGCTTTCTGCACGTCGGCCGACATGTCCTTGCCAGCGGTCAGCATCAGATCGACGGTGTCCATCTGCACTTTCTTGGCGACTTCGGCGAAGGCGGCCATGTGCTCGGCGGCGACTTCGGCCGAGGCCGAGGCGTAGTCGGTCATCGCCTTGGCGTAGTCAGCCGGCTCTTCCTTGACGACGGCCAGCTCGCCCAGGCGCGAGATGCTGTCCTTGGCCCACTGGGCCGAGATCTCGGTCGAACGCTCGGCGGCGGTCAGGGCGACCTTGGCCAGACGCTCGGTCAGCGCGGTTTGCGACTTGACGGCTTCCTGGAACGACGAGGTGTCGATCGGGAAGTTGGCCATCATGTCCTGCAGGGTCTTGGTGAAATCGGGGGTCTTTGCCATGTCAGTTCTCCTATTGCCGCAGCGGTCGGGGTCTGGTCATGTCAGATGCCGCTGCAATTCCTGTCGTGAGGGCAATATGCATGCTGCGGCGCGGCATTTCAAGGGCAATTGCTGCGATGCAGCATAAATTTTTGCTCCCTCCACAAGATCTCGCCTAAGTGCTTGTGAAGGTTGAACCCGCGCGCCGCCGTCAACCCGCGCGTTCATGGACATAGCTGCCCGGCGCCGGCAGGACTTCGCTGTCCGGGGCACGGGCCGGCACCATCACGCCGGCCCGTTCGGCCAACCAGGCGCCCCAGAGCGGCCACCAGCTGTCCTGGTCGAAGCCGGATGATTCGCGCCACGCCTCGTGGCCGTGGTCGAAATCCCTGCCGCCTGCGTAATGGCCATATTTTCGCCTGCCGGGCGGATTGACGATGCCGGCGATGTGGCCCGACTGCGACAGGATGAAGGTCTTGTCGCGCGCCCCCATCTGCGCCACCCCCCGCCAGCAATCCTGCCAGGGCGCGATGTGGTCGTTCTCGCAGGCCACCGCGCACAGCGGCACCTGCACATCGCCCAGCGTCAGCCGGTGCCCCATCAGGTCGAAGCCGTCGCCGGCAAAGCGGTTCTGCTGGCACAAACCGCGAAGATATTGCAGCGCCATGCGGCCCGGCAGGTTGGTGGCGTCGCCGTTCCAGTAGAGCAGGTCGAAGGCGGGCGGCGTCTCGCCCAGCATGTAGCTGCGGATCGCGGGTCCCCAGACAAGGTCGTTGGCGCGCAGGAAGCTCATGGTGCGCGACATCAGCTGGGCGCGCAGCAGCCCGTGGCGTTCGACCTCGTCGGCGATGCCGTTCACGAAATCGTCCTGAAGATAGGTCGTGAACTCGCCCTGATCCGAAAAGTCGGTCAGCGTGGTGAACAGCGTCGCGCAATTCACCCGATCGTCGCCGCGCTGCTGCAGCAGGGCCAGTGTCAGGGCCAGCGTCGTGCCCGCGATGCAGTATCCGACCACGTTCAGCCGAGGCTGGCCGGTCAGCGACCGCACCCGGTCCATCGCGTCCAGATAGGCGCCGACATAATCCTCCATCCCGATATCGGCAAAGCTGGCATCCGGGTTCTTCCAGCTGACGATGAACAGCGTGTGGCCCTGTTCCAAGAGCCAGCGGATCAGGCTGTTCTGCGGTTTCAGGTCGAGGATGTAGAACTTGTTGATCCAGGGGGGGAAGATCAGCAGCGGCAGCGCGTGGACCTGATCGGTCAGCGGCCTGTACTGGATCAGCTCGTAAAGCGGCGCGCGGTGGACGACGCTGCCTTCGCTGGTGCCGATGTTCTCGCCGACGGTGAAGGCCTCGCGGTCGGCCAGCGACACGACCATCTCGCCGCCACTCTGCTCGACATCGCGGACGAGGTTCTCCAGCCCGCGCACGAGGCTTTCGCCCTCGGTCTGCACGGCCCGCTCCAGCGCGTCGGGGTTGGTGGCGAGGAAGTTCGTGGGTGCCATCATATCGACCAACTGGCGGGTCATCCAGTCCACGCGCCTGCGCGCGACCTCATCGGGCAGGTCAAGGTCGCGGGCGGCGGTCTCGAGTGCGCGGGCGTTGATGAGATACTGGTTCTTCACGAAGTTGAAATAGGGGTGGCTCTGCCACAGCGGGTTCTTGAACCGCTTGTCACCGGGCGCATCGTCCTCGGGCGCGGTCAGCTTGCCGCGGGCAAGTGCCATCTGCGCGCGGGTATAGTGCTGCAGCGTCTCGCCCCAGTAGCTGACCTGCCGCTCGATGACCCGGGCCGGCTGGTCGGCCAGCGTCTTCATCCAGGCGCTGGCGGTGGTCATCAGCAGTTCCGGCCCCGGCGCCTCGACGCCGGGATTGGGCATCGCGCGGTCGGTCAGGGCCGCGACCAAGCGGCTGCTCAGCGCCTCGATCCGCTCGATATTCTCCACAAGGCGGCGCGCCGCGGGGCCGCCCCCGGCCTCGGCAAGGCGGTCGAGGTCGGGTCCTTGCGCCGCGCTGGCGTCGCTGGCCGCCGTCGAGGCCGCGCGGGACATGGCATCCTTGCGCTGCAGCGTGGGCGCGGCCGGCGCGGCATCGGGCTGCGGCCGGGCCGGCGCGGGCGGCGACGGCTTGCGGGTCTTCGGCTTCTTCTGCGGCGCAGCGGGGGCTTTTTCCAGCGCGGGTTTGGCGGCCGCCGCACGTGGCGCGGGTGTGGCACGCGGGGCTGCGGCGGCGGCCTTCGCAGAGGGCTTTGCGGCCGCGGTCCGGGCCTTGCCTTCCGCCTTGGCGGCGGCCGGCTTTGCGGCCGCGCTTGCCGGCTTGCGCGAGGCTTTTGCAGGTTTTCCGCTTGTTGCCTTTTGGTCATGCTGCGGCGCAATATTCGTGCCGGACTGTTTCGACTTGCTTGCCATGACCGGATTTCCCCCCTAACAACATGCTGATGATACGCGCAGGGCGGGCAGAGGGTAAAGGCGGCTTTTGATCCGCGCGACCTGTCACTCCGAACACGATCAGTTGACGCCGCAATGCAGCAAATGGTGGGTGCGATGACGATCAAGGGGGTCAAGGGAATCGTTTCCTACGACGCGATGGAAACGATTCGGAACACAAGCGAATGGCTGGGCGCGACGGCCCGGGCCATGTCGTCCTACCCGGCCTTCGCCCTGATCCCGCACCCGGCCTTCAAGCTCATCAGCGCATGGGGCCGCGTGACCGAGCGCAGCTTTGCCCGCATGGTCATCAAGCCCGACTGGGAGATCCAGGCGATCGCGGGCGAGGACGGGCAGGATCACATCGTCTATGTCGAGCCGGTGGTCAGACGGCCCTTCGGCGACCTGATCCATTTCCGCGTCGCGCGCCGCGAGCCGCAGATCCGCAAGGTGCTTCTGGTCGCGCCGATGTCGGGGCATTACGCGACGCTGATGCGCTCGACCGTCGCCTCGCTGCTGCCCGATTGCGAGGTCTATGTCACCGACTGGCACAATGCCCGCGACATCCCGGTCAGCGAGGGCAAGTTCGATATCGAGGACTACACCGGCTATCTGGTCGACTTCATCCGCCATCTGGGCCCGGAAACCAACGTGATCGCGGTCTGCCAGCCGGCGCCGCTGGCGCTGGCCGCCACGGCCATCCTGGCCGAGGAGGATCCCAAGGCCCAGCCGCGGACCCTCACCCTGATCGGCGGGCCGGTCGATCCCGATGCCGCCGCCACCGAGGTCACCGATTTCGGCAACCGCATGACCATGGGACAGCTGGAACATCTGGTGATCCAGTCGGTCGGCTTCAAATATCGCGGCGCGGGGCGGATGGTCTATCCGGGTCTGGCGCAGCTGAGTTCGTTCATCGCGATGAATGCCGAAACGCATGGCCGGGCCTTCCTCGACAAGATCTTCAACGAGGCGCGCGGCACTGCGACCGAGGGCGACAGGCACAACAGGTTCTACGACGAATATCTTGCCGTGATGGACATGACGGCAGAGTTCTACCTGTCGACGGTCGAGCGCATCTTCAAGAATCTCGAGATTGCGCAGAACCGCTTTGTGGTGAATGGCCGGCCCGTCGACATCAGCAAGATCACCGATGTCGCGGTGATGACCGTCGAGGGCACCAATGACGACATCTCGGCGCCGGGGCAATGCGTTGCCGCGCTGGATCTGTGCAGCGGCGTTCCGGCCGAGCGCAAGAAGCAGCACCTGGAGCCGGGCGCGGGCCATTACGGGATCTTCGCGGGCAAGTCCTGGCGTCTGAATATCCGGCCACTTGTGCTTGATTTCATTGACGAACACATGTCGCTGCCCGATGCGTTGCGGCCGCGGAAGCGGCGCGCCCGGGGTGGGGTCGCCGCCGATTGCGGCGTCAACGATCCGCTGGCCGACAGCGGCAAGATCGCCGTCTGAGCCGGTCCGAGGCCGGCGGCGGAACCGCTTGCCCGCTGGAAGGTTGATCCCCGACGCCGCATGACGCGGCCCGAAAGGGATCATGATGTCCGAACAGACTGACCTGCGCGACCGTTTCTGGGATCGGCTCGACGATGTGAATGCCGGGATGCTGGGCCTGCGCAGCGACCTGCGCTTCGTGCCGATGTCGCATTATGCCGACCGCGACTCCGCGGCGCTGTGGTTCATCACCGCCCGGCAGACCGACCTTGCCCGGCATCTTGCAGACGGCCCGCAGCCCGCCCTTCACCTCGTGACCGATGGCCGAGAGGGGCTGTTCGCCCGCATCGAGGGTCAAATCTCGCTGTCCGAGGATCGCGCCAAGCTGGACGAGCTGTGGAACGCCGTCGCCTCAAGCTGGTTCGAGGAGGGGCGGCGAGATGATGACATTCAGCTGCTGCGCTTCGACGCCGGCGAGGCCGAGGTCTGGCTGACCGGCGGCAGCCTTGGTTTCCTGTATCAGATCGCTCGATCTAAGCTGACGGGCGACAAGCCTGACCTGGGTGAACACGGCATGATCGCGATCTGACTGCCCGTGGCCAGGTGCGCGCGGCATGGCTCGCCGATCAGTCCTGATCGGCGGGCGATTTGCGTGGTGCGGGCGGTGTCGCATCGGTCTGGTGATGGTCGTCTCGCGAGGGGGCCGAGACGCCTGACCCGGCCACGGGATCGGCCGGCCGGGGTGCTGCGGCATCCGGGATGTGCGGGCGCGGCTCGGGGGCGCGGGCCGGCGAGGCGGCGACCGGGTATTCTGGCTGTGGCAGGTAGCGTTGCGGCGCCTTTTCTTCCTGCGCCGGCGCCGCCAATCGGCGGAAGATCAGCAGGTTGTGATAGACGGTGTTTCGACCTGTCAGGCCGCTGCGCTCTTCGCTGGGCAAAACGTCGGCCCGCAGGTATTCCCAGCCATCCGCCGCCATCCGGTTCAGTTCTGCCGCCAGCGCCCGGGCATAACGATCCGTCGGGGTTCTGGCCTCCCGGGCCTTTTCGCCGCGGGTCGGGGCAGGGATGGCGGTATATTCGAAGGGCATGATCGGCTCCTGCTGGCGGGGGCGCAAGGCGGCGCGCGGCGATGGGTGAGGGGGCGCGGCGTCAGCCGCCCAGTTTGCGGGCGACCAGCGCATTGACCGCCGCCGGGTTTGCCTTGCCGCCGGTTGCCTTCAGCACCTGCCCGACGAACCAGCCAGCAAGCTTGGGGTTCGCCCGCGCCTTTTCGACCTGATCGGGGTTGGCGGCGATGATCTCGTCCACGGCCTTCTCGATCGCGCCCATGTCGGTCACCTGGCGCATGCCGCGCGCCTCGACGATCGCGGCCGGGTCTCCGCCCTCGGCCCAGAGGATCTCGAACAGGTCCTTGGCGATCTTGCCCGAGATGTCGCCCGAGCCGATCAGGTCGATCACGCCGCCAAGCTGGGCGGCCGAGACGGGCGAGGTCTCGATCCCCAAGCCCTCCTTGTTCAGCCGGCCGAACAATTCGTTGATGACCCAGTTCGCCGCGATCTTTCCGTCGCGACCGCGGGCCACCGCCTCGAAGTAGTCGGCATTCTCGACATCGGCGGTCAGCACGCCCGCGTCGTATTCCGACAGTCCCAGATCCTGAACGAAGCGCGCCTTCTTGGCGTCGGGCAGTTCGGGCATCGAGTCGCGGATCTGAGCGACCCAGGCCTCATCGATTTCCAGGGGCAGCAGATCGGGGTCGGGGAAATAGCGGTAATCGTGTGCCTCTTCCTTGCTGCGCATCGACCGCGTCTCGCCCTTGTCGGGATCATAAAGCCGGGTTTCCTGCACGATGCTGCCGCCATCCTCGAGGATCGCGATCTGGCGGCGGGCCTCGTGGTCGATGGCCGCCTGGATGAAGCGCAGCGAGTTCATGTTCTTGATCTCGCAGCGGGTGCCCAGATGGCTGAAATCCTGCGTCTGCTGATATCGCTCATAGGCGCCGGGCGGGCAGACCGAGACGTTGACATCGGCGCGCAGGTTGCCGTTCTGCATGTTGCCGTCGCAGGTTCCCAGATAGCGCATGATCTGGCGCAGCTTGGCGACATAGGCGGCGGCTTCCTCGGGGCCGCGGATGTCGGGACGGCTGACGATCTCCATCAACGCGACGCCGGTGCGGTTCAGGTCCACGAAGGACATGGTCGGGTCCATGTCGTGGATCGACTTGCCGGCATCCTGTTCCAGATGGATCCGCTCGATCCTGACGCGGCGCGCGATGCCGGGGGCCATGTCGACGATCACCTCGCCCTCGCCCACGATGGGGTGGTAAAGCTGGCTGATCTGATAGCCCTGCGGCAGGTCAGGGTAGAAATAGTTCTTGCGGTCGAAGGCCGAGCGCATGTTGATCACCGCCTTCAGCCCCAGCCCGGTGCGCACGGCCTGCGCCACGCAGAATTCGTTCAGGACCGGCAGCATCCCGGGCATCGCGGCGTCCACGAAGGCCACGTTGCTGTTGGGCTCGGCCCCGAAGGTCGTCGAGGCCCCCGAGAACAGCTTGGCCCGCGAGGCGACCTGGGCGTGAACCTCGAGACCGATGACCAGCTCCCAGTCGCCCTTCGCGCCGGCGATGACTTTCGGCTGCGGGGCAGAGAAGGACAGGTGGTCAAGCATGGGCGGCCTCGTCTGAGGGGTGGTGGTCTTGCCGCGGTTCTAGGCCAGCCCGCGGGCATTGTCACGGCCTGCCGCGCGGCTTGCGCGGCGCCCTTGGTGATTCGCGACCGCGGCGCCCTGCACGGCGAATCGGCAGCGCCGGAGGCGACCGGTGGCAAAGGGTTGAAAAAGGGTTAAGGCGGTGGCGCGGGCGGGGCGCGATCGGCGGATTTCCGACCATGCGGCCGGCCGCCGCGGGCGTGATCCCGCCGAGGTGCGGACGGCACGCTTGCGGGATCATGGCCGTGGCCTCATCGCTGAGGCGACCATAAGGCCGCTTTACATTCCACGAGGTTCGCATGCGCGCGATGATCGCCCCCCTTGCCGCCCTGGCCATGCTGGCAGCCTGCCAGACCAGCGCCGTGACCGCGCCCGACGACGCGGCCGCCAGGGTCGCCGAGGCCGAACAGATGCAGCTGGCCGCCGCACCTCCGATGCGGTGGGGGGACCGCAGCGGGTCGGACGCATGGACGCGCGCGACGCTGGCCGCGCTGGATCGCGAGGGGGTGGCCATCATGTCGCGGGTGCCCCATGACATCAACCAGTTCTGCCCCAACTACGAGCAGCTGACCACAACTGGCCGCAAGGCGTTCTGGGCGGGGCTCCTGTCGGCGGTCGCCAAGCATGAAAGCACCTACAATCCGCGCGCCAGCGGCGGCGGCGGGCGATGGCTGGGCCTCATGCAGATCGCGCCCGCGACCTGGCGGAACTATGATTGCAGCGGCGCGATCACCGATGGCGCTGACAACATGACCTGCGCGGTGCGGATCATGTCTCGGCAGGTGGGACGCGACAATGCGGTGGCCCATGACGGCACCGGCTGGCGCGGCGTCGCCCGTGACTGGGCGCCCCTGCGCAATTCGAAGAAGCGCGCCGACATCGCCGCCTGGACCAGCAGCCAGAGCTATTGCAGCGCCGACGGCTGAGCCTCGGGGGGCAGGGGCGGTCGCGAAGGTCGCTTCGGCCGGGGCCAAGGGGGACTTTGCCGCAAGCCGAAGCGCCTCGCTGTGTGCGGTTTCGCAAGATTCGCGGCGACCGCCCGAGAAGCATTGCAGCTTCGGGTTAACGGACGGTAAACGGCGCAGGCAATTCCGGGGCGGGATCAGCGCAGCGCCGCGAGGATGCGCGCCCAGGACCGCGCGCCCTTCACGAAGCTTTCCAGATCGTATTTCTCGTTCGGCGAATGGATGCGGTCGTCGTCGCGGCCAAAGCCGATCAGCATCGAATCCATACCGAGGATCTCGCGGAAATCGCCGGCGATCGGGATCGAGCCTCCGGCCCCGATGAAGGCGGCCTCGCGGCCCCATTCCTCGCCAAGCGCCCGCTTTGCGGCGGCAAAGGCGGGGTCCGAGGTGTCCATCACGCTGGCCGGGCTGCCGCCATGTTCGTGGAACTCGACGCTGCAATCGACGGGCACGAAGGCGCGGACATGGTCGCGGAAGGCAGCGCGGATGCGCGCCGGGTCCTGCCGGCCGGTCAGACGGAAGCTGACCTTGGCGCGGGCCTCGGCGGGCAGGACCGTCTTGAACCCCTCGCCGGCGTAGCCGCCGGTGATGCCGTTGATCTCGGCGGTGGGCCGGTTCCACAGCATCTCAAGCGGGCTGCGCCCGGCCTCGCCGGCGGGCAGGGACAGGCCCACGCGGCCCAGGAATTCGCCGGCATCGAAGCCAAGCGCATCCCAGTCGCGGGCAAGCTCTGCGGGCAGATCCTCGACACCATCATAGAAGCCGGGCAGGGTGACGCGGCCCGCGCCATCCTTCAGCGCGGCCAGGGCCTGGGCCAGCACCATGACCGGATTGGCCGCCAGCCCCCCGAAGCTGCCGGAATGAAGGTCGCGATCGGCACCCCGGATCACCACCTCCTCACCGACCAGTCCGCGCAGCTGCGTGGTGATCGCGGGTCGCCCGTCCGCATACATGCCGGTATCGCAGATCATCGCCAGCGAGGCGCGCAACGCCCCGGCATTGGCGGTCAGGAAGGGGCGCAGCGAGGGCGAGCCGGATTCCTCCTCGCCCTCGAAAAGCAGGATCAGGTCCGAGGGCAGTTCGCCATGCACGGCCTTCCAGGCGCGGAACGCCTCGACAAAGGTCATCAGCTGGCCCTTGTCGTCCGACGCGCCCCGGCAGCGGATCACCCGGCCGCCGGGCGTGTCCTCGACCGAGGGCTCGAAGGGCGGGCTGGACCACAGCGACAGCGGATCGACCGGCTGAACGTCGTAATGGCCATAGAACAGCAGCGGGCGGGCGTCGCCCGGCGCCGAGCGGGCCAGGACCATCGGATGGCCCGGCGTGTCGTGGACCTGCGCCGCGAAGCCCAGCCCGGCCAGCTGGTCGCGCAGCCACTCTGCCCCGGCACGCACGTCGCCGCGATGCGCCGGATCGGTCGAGATCGACGGGATGCGGAGGAAGTCCAGCAGGCGTTTCAGCGCCGCGTCCTGTCCGGCCCGCAGCTGCGCAAGCACCTCGTCAAGCCTGTGCCGATCACCCATGACATGCCTTTCCCGCGCCGGATTGCCCGCGTGTTCCTTGAGGGACCTTGGTCGCGATGCGACAAATTTGACCTGTCAATGACGCAACATGACATGTATCAACAACCGACCGCGCGTGATCGACCATGATCGCACCCAGCCAGCTATGCAAGGGACCACCCGCGATGAACTATGATGCCGCCCTGGACCAGGCCATCGGTCGCCTGCACGAGGAAGGTCGCTATCGCACCTTCATCGATATCGAGCGGGCGAAGGGGCGCTATCCGCAGGCGGTGTGGAACCGGCCCGACGGAACGCACGATGAGATCACCGTCTGGTGCGGCAACGACTATCTCGGCATGGGCCAGCACCCCGAGGTCCTGGCGGCGATGCACGAGGCGCTGGAGTCCGCGGGCGCCGGCTCGGGCGGCACCCGCAACATCAGCGGCACGACCGTCTATCACAAGCGCCTCGAGGCGGAACTGGCCGACCTGCACGGCAAGGACGCCGCGCTGGTATTCAGCAGCGCCTATATTGCCAATGACGCCACCCTCTCGACGCTGCCGAAGCTGTTTCCCGGCCTGATCATCTATTCGGACGCGCTGAACCACGCCTCGATGATCGAGGGGATCAAGCGCAATGGCGGTGCCAAGCGGATCTTCCGGCACAATGACGTGGCGCATCTGCGGCAGCTGCTGGCGGCGGACGATCCCGCGGCGCCCAAGCTGATCGCCTTCGAGTCGATCTATTCGATGGACGGCGATTTCGGCCCGATCGCGCAGATCTGCGATCTGGCGCGGGAATTCGGCGCGCTGACCTATCTGGACGAGGTGCATGCGGTCGGCATGTATGGCCCCCGCGGCGGCGGCGTGGCCGAGCGCGACGGGCTGGCCGGCCGCATCGACATCATCAACGGCACGCTCGGCAAGGCGTTCGGCGTCTTCGGCGGCTACATTGCCGCCAGCGCCCGCATGTGCGATGCGATCCGCTCTTACGCGCCGGGCTTCATCTTCACCACCTCGCTGCCGCCCGCGGTGGCGGCGGGCGCCGCAGCCTCGATCCGGGTGCTGAAGGGCGCCGGCGGTCAGGTTCTGCGCGACGCCCAGCAGCTGCACGCCAGGATCCTGAAGATGCGGCTGAAATCGCTGGGCATGCCGATCATCGATCACGGCAGCCATATCGTTCCGGTGCATGTCGGCCATCCGGTGCATTGCAAGGCGCTGTCCGACATGCTGCTGCGCGACTATGGAATCTACGTCCAGCCGATCAATTTCCCGACCGTGCCGCGCGGCACCGAGCGGCTGCGCTTCACCCCCTCGCCGGTCCATGACGCCAAGCGAATCGACCATCTGGTTCGCGCTATGGATGCATTATGGTCGCAGTGCTCGCTCAATCGCGCCGAATTGAGTGCCTGACCAAATCCGCGGGTGAACTGCTCTCGCCCCCGTGATAACCTTGCCTTAATCAAGGACTCGTATCGTCCGATTCGGGCGATCGAACATGTGGGCAGGTAGGGCATTCGGATGAGCAGGCTGCGGGCTGAGCACCCGTCAGAGGAGTTTGTGACGGTGGAGGAAGGGTGCCATTTCCTCGATGACGACACGCGCCTGGGCGACCTGATGCGCGGAGAGCGGGCGACACTCGGCAAGTCGCTGCTGGATGTGCAGCGTGAATTGCGGATCAGGGCCTCCTATGTCGCGGCCATCGAGAATTGCGATGTGACCGCCTTCGACACGCCCAGCTTCATCGCAGGCTATGTGCGATCCTATTCGCGGTATCTGGGCATGGACCCCGACTGGACCTTCCGCCGCTTCTGCGCCGAGTCGGGCTTTCAGCCGACGCATGGCATGGCGGCCTCGGCCTCGGGACCGAAGCCGGTGCGCCGCCCCTCGGACCCCGCCGAGGCGCTGGCCAATCCGCGCGCGCTGTTCATTCCGCAGCAGGAAAGCTTCTGGTCCAGTGTCGAGCCGCGGGCCATCGGTTCGGTGCTGGTGCTGGCGGCGCTGGTCGGCGGGCTGGCCTATGGCGGCTGGTCGATCCTTCAGGAGGTGCAGCGGGTGACGCTGTCGCCGGGCGACGACAAGCCCGGTGTCATCACCGCGCTGGATCCTGTCGAGGGGGCCGCGATGTCGGAACCTGCGCTGGATCTCAGCGACACGGCCGATCTGGCACAGAACCTGCCGCAGCCCGAGGCGCTGGACCGGCTGTATCGCCCGCAGATCCTGGAGGCGCCGGTTCTGACTGCGCGCGACGGCCCGATTGCGGCCATCGACCCCGGCCTTGCCGCGCCTGACGAGCCCCGGCCGGCCGCCGATGCGGGTGCCGATGCGCCGCAGGCCCAACCGGTCGAGACCGCGGCGCTGGACGGTGCCGGCGACCTGGACCCGGCCCTCGCCGAGACGGCGTCCGCGGTGCGCACCATGGCGGCCGAGGCGCCGGCGCTGGAGCTGCTGGCGGCGCGGCCCGCCTGGGTCCGGGTCACGCTGGCCGATGGCACGGTGTTGCTGGAAAAGATCATGGATGCGGGCGAACGCTTCGTGCTGCCGCGTTCGGACGAGGCGCCGCTACTGCGGACCGGCAATTCGGGGGCGGTCTATTTCGCCCTTGCCGGACAGACCTACGGTCCTGCCGCGCCCGGCCCGCAGGTGGTCAAGAACATCGAATTGTCGCCTGACAATCTGACCGCTAGCTATGCGCTGGCCGATCTGAACGCCGACCCCGAACTGGCGCAGATGATCGCCATCGCGCAGGCCGATACCGGCCAGACCCGGATCAGCGAATAGGGCCGCGCCGGCCGGCTGCGGTCAGCGGCCGGCGATCCCGCCCTTGCTGCGCAGCAGGCCCATCACATCCTTGGTCCGATTCAGGATCGGCTGCGCGACGGCGTCCGCCCGTGCGGCACCCTCGCCCAGGATCCGGTCGATCTCGGCCGGATCGGCCATGTATTCGGCCATCTTCCGGGTGATGGGCGACAGGCTCGCCACCGCAAGCTCGGCCAGGGCGGGCTTGAAGGCGCCGAAACCCTGGCCCTCGAAGCGCGCCAGCACCGATCCCGGCGTCTCGTCGGCCAGTGCGGCGTAGATGTTGACCAGGTTGCGCGCCTCGGGACGGTCCTTCAGGTCCTCGATGCGGTCGGGCAGCGGCTCGGCATCGGTGCGCGCCTTGCGGATCTTCTGCGCGATGGCGTCGGCATCGTCGGTCAGGTTGATGCGGCTGGCATCCGAGGGGTCGGACTTCGACATCTTCCGGCTGCCGTCGCGCAGCGACATCACGCGCGTGGCAACGCCCTCGATCAGCGGTTCGGTGATCGGGAAATGGGTCACGCCATAGTCGTGGTTGAACTTGGCCGCGATGTCGCGGGTCAGTTCCAGATGCTGCTTCTGGTCCTCGCCCACCGGCACGGCCGTCGCCTGATAGGTCAGGATGTCGGCGGCCATCAGCGCCGGATAAGCCAGAAGCCCGAGGCTGGCATTCTCGCTGTTCTTGCCGGCCTTGTCCTTGAACTGGGTCATCCGGTACATCCAGCCGACGCGGGCGACGGTATTGAACAGCCAGGCCATCTCGGCATGGGCGCTGACCTGGCTCTGGTTGAACAGGATCGACTGCGCCGGATCGACGCCCGCCGCCATGAAGGCCGCCGCGGCCTCGCGGATGCGCGCGCGCAGGATCTCGGGCTGCTGCCAGACGGTGATCGCATGCAGGTCGACGATGCAATAGATCGTCTCGGCCCCCGCGCCCTGCAGCGCGGCAAAGCGTTTCAGCGCGCCGAGGTAGTTCCCCAGGGTCAGCCCGCCCGAAGGCTGGATGCCCGAAAAGATGCGCGGGGTGAAGCCCGAGGTGCCGTGATTGCCCGAAGGGATCGTCTCGCTCATGTCTGGCCTGCTTGGAATTCGCACGCGGCTGGCTTAGCTGTTGGCCGCAGCGACCGCAACCCGAAGGAACCCCGATGCGCGACGGCCTGACCCAGTCCCCCCTGAATCCGCTGCCGCCCGCCGTCTGGGCGCTGGTCCTGCCGGTCCTTGCCTGCGAGGCGGTGTTCGGGCTGGGCCGTCTGGGGCTGATCGGCGGGGCCGAAGGGATCGGACTGCGCCTGTCGGCGATGCAGATGACCGCCTACGCCCCTGAAATGGTGCAGCGCATGTGGTCGCTTGGCGCCATCGACTGGGACCAGCTGTATCGGCTTCTCAGCTACAGCTTCGTGCAGACATCGCTGACCCATGCGCTGTTCGTGCTGGCCTTCACCCTGGCCCTTGGCAACATGGTCGCGCGCGAGTTCCGGCCGTGGGCGGTGATCGTGCTCTATCTGGGCAGCGCGATCGGCGGGGCGATGGTCTACACGGTCGCGGTCTCGGCGCTGCACGGACGGGTGGCGCCGCTGGTCGGCGGCTATCCCGCGGTCTACGGGCTGGTCGGCGCCTTCACCTTCCTGCTGTGGACCCGGCTTGCGGCGGCAAATGCCAACCGGATGCGTGCCTTCACGCTGATCGGGATGCTGCTGCTGTTCCAGCTGGTCTTCGGCGTCGTCTTCGGCGGCGCGGGGCTTGGCTGGATTGCTGAGCTTGCAGGTTTCGCCACCGGCTTCGGGCTCAGCTTCCTCCTCGTCGATGGCGGCGTTGCCCGGGCTCTGCGCCAGATCCGCCAACGCTGAGCGGGGACTAACGCGACCGGCGCGTGGCCGATCTCAGGTCCGACAGCCGATAGGCCCCGGTCACGAAGCTGAGCGTGAAATACAGCACTGCGCCCCCGAAGACGAGGATCGCAAGGCCCGAGACCCGGCCCAGCCCGGCGGTGTCCAGCCAGTGCCTGACCGCCCACAGCGCGGCGGCCATCAGCGCGGCGGCGACCAGCATCCGGGGGGCCGCGCGGATCAGCCGTGCATCCGCGCGGGCGGCCTGGCCCATCGCGCGGGTTCCCCACCACAGCTGGCCGACCATCACCCAGGCCGCGATCGTGGTGCCGATCGCGGCTGCAAGAAAGCCGATCAGCGGCATCAGCCCGAAGGCCACCACCGCGTTCACCAGCATCGAGAAGGCGGCAAAACGGAACGGCGTCCGGGTATCCTCGCGTGCAAAATACAGCGGCTGCAGGATCTTCTGCAGCACGAAGGCCGGCAGGCCGAGGGCATAGACCACCAGGGCCGCGGCGGTCTGGCGGGTGTCATGGGCGGTGAACTGGCCGCGCTCGAACAGGGTGGCGACCATGGGCTCGGCGATGACCGCGATGGCGAAGGCCGCGGGCAGGGTCAGGAACAGCCCGAACTCGGTCGCGCGGCTGTAGGCCGACTGGCCGCCGGCGTGATCCTCGGCGCGCAGCCGCCGCGACAATTCGGGCAGCAGCACCACCGCGACGGCCGCCCCGACGACGCCAAGCGGCAGCTGATACAGCCGGTCCGAATAGCTGAGCCAGGCGATCGCGCCCTCGAAGCGCGAGCCGACCTGCCGCCCGATCAGCAGGTTCAGCTGCACCACCCCGCCCGCGAAGGCGGCGGGCAGGGCCACGGCCAGCAACCGGCGCATGTCGGGCGTCAGGCGCGGGCGGCGCGGCCAGAAACGCCAGCCGGTGCGCCGGGCATCCCACCAGACAAGGCCAAGCTGGGCGATGCCGGTGACCGGCGTGGCCCAGGCCAGCGTCAGGCCCAGGTCCCACCCCCGCCAGCGTCCCAGCCCCATCGCGACGATGAACAGCAGGTTCAACAGCACCGGCGCGGCGGCGGCGGCGGTGAAGCGGCCATTGGCGTTCAGCACCCCCGAGATCATCGAGGCCAGCGAGATCAGCAGGATGTAGGGGAAGGTGATGCGGCCATACTCGACGGCCAGCGCAAAGCGCGCATCGCCCTGAAAGCCCGAGGCCATCAGCCAGACCAGCACCGGCATGAAGATCATCGCCACCGCCGACAGCAGCAGCACCGCCGCGAACAGCCCCGAAAACGCCTCGGAGGCGAAGCGGCGGGCGTCGTCGGGATCCTCGAGCTTCTTCGAGAAGATCGGCACGAAGGCGGTGTTGAAGGCGCCTTCGGCGAAGAAGCGGCGGAACATGTTGGGCAAAGACAGCGCGATCAGGAAGGCCTCGGCGACCGGGCCGGTGCCCAGCCAGGCGGCCATCAGGATGTCGCGCACGAAGCCCGAGACCCGTGACACGAAGGTCCAGAGTCCCACCGACAGGAACCCGCGCACCAGCCCCGATTTCATGCTGTCCTACGCCTCTGCCCGTTTCGCGCCGTCGGCGATCGCCTTGCGCAGCTTCTTCTCCAGCAGGTCGCGCTTGGCCTCGCTGTGCAGCTTCAGCCCGAACATGTCCTTGACGTAGAAGCTGTCGACGACCTGTGCGCCGAAGGTGGCGATCACGGCGCTGACGATCTGGATATGGTTTGCCGCCATCGTCCGGGTCAGGTCATACAGCAGGCCCGGTCGGTCGCGCGTATCGACCTCGATGATGGTATAGATGTCGCTGCCTTCGTTGTCGAAGGTGACATGGGTCGGAAAGCGGAACTCGCGGGTGCGCTTCTTCGGCTTGTCGCGGGACGCAAAGGCCTCGCGGGCGACGATCTCGCCCATCAGGGTGCGCACGATGGTCTGGCGCAACCGGGGCAGGCGGTCCTCGGCGAAGGGGTGACCCTCGGAGTCCTGGACCCAGAACACCGCCGTCGCATAGCCGTCGCGCGTCGTGTAGGTGCGGGCATCGACGACGTTCGCGCCCATCAGTGTCAGCGCCCCCGCCAGCCGCGAGAAGATGCCCGGATGATCGGCCAGCACGAAGGCCGCACGCGTTGCGTCGCGATCCTTGTCGGCGCGCAGGTCGATGCGGATCTCGTCGGGGCCGATCTGGCGCAGCAGCTGCGCGAAGACGGCCTGGGTGTCGGTCGGCAGGCCGGGCCAGTAATTGTCGTAATGCCGGGCGATTTCGGCACGGATCTCGCGCGCGTCCCAGCCCTTTGCAACCAGCAGATGGCGCAGCGAGCGCTTGGCCTCGTTCTGGCGCTTGTCGCGATTCAGTTCCTCGAGCCCGCTTTCCAGCGCCCCGGCGGTTTCCGAATGCAGCTTGCGCAGCAGCGCGGCCTTCCAGTTGTTCCAGGTGCCGGGCCCGACCCCGCGGATGTCGCAGACGGTCAGCACCAGCAGCAGGTCCAGCCGCTTGCGGGTCTTTACCAGCTTGGCGAAGTCGCGCAGCGTGCGCGGATCGGCGATGTCGCGTTTCTGCGCCACGTCGGACATCAGCAGGTGATTGCGCACCAGCCATTCCACGGTGTCGATGTCGTCCTGCGAAAAGCCGAAGCGGGTGGCGATCCGGCGGGCCAGACGCGCGCCGAGGATCGAGTGGTCCTCGGGCCGGCCCTTGCCGATGTCGTGCAGCAGCACCGCCAGATACAGCACCCGCCGGCTGATGCCGCGATCCATGATCTGGCTGGACAGGGGCAGGTCGGCGGGGTGTTCGCCCCGCTCGATCTCGGCCAGGGCGGCGACGCACTGGATCGAATGTTCGTCCACCGTATAGTGGTGATACAGGTTGAACTGCATCATCGCGACGACCGGCTCGAATTCGGGAATAAAGGCGGCCAGCACGCCCAGTTCGTTCATCCGCCGCAGTGCCCGTTCGGGATTGCCGTGCTTCAGCAGCAGGTCCATGAAGATGCGGATCGCCTCGGGATCGGCGCGCATCCGGTCGTCGATGCGGTCGAGGTTGGCGGCGATCAGCCGCATCGCGTCGGGGTGGATCAGGATGCCGGTGCGCAGCGCCTCCTCGAACAGGCGCAGGATGTTCAGCGGATCGGCCAGAAAGCCGTCATCGTCCTGAATCGCAAGCCGGCCGTGCTGGTCGATGAAGCCCGCCTTCAGCTTGCGCCGCCGCCGGAAGATCCGGCCGAGGATCGGCGCATTGCGAACATGGCGGGACTCAAGCTCGGTCAGGAACACGCGGGTCAACTCGCCCACGCGGGTGGCGTGGCGGAAATAGTCCTGCATGAAGTATTCGACGCCGCGCCGGGCCGATGTGTCGCGATAGCCCATGCGCCGCGCCACCTCGACCTGCATGTCGAAGGACAGCACGTCGACCGGCCGCCCGGCGATCAGGTGCAGATGGCAGCGCACCGCCCACAGGAAATCCTCGGCCTGCCAGAAGGACAGGTGCTCGTCGCGCGAAAACACGCCCAGATCGACCAGTTCGACGGCGCGATCGACCCGGTGGATGTATTTCGCGATCCAGTAGAGGGTCTGCAGGTCGCGCAAGCCCCCCTTGCCCTCCTTGACATTGGGCTCCAGCACGTAGCGCTGGCCGCCCTGCCGCTGGTGGCGGGCGGCGCGTTCCTCAAGCTTGGCCTCGATGAATTCGGGAACCGTCCTCGCGAAAAGGTCGGTCCACAGCCGTTCGCGCAACTGCTCGGCCAGCGGCGCATGGCCGGTGACCAGCCGATGTTCGACCAGCGAGGTGCGGATGGTCATGTCACCGGCGCCCAGCCGCAGGCAGTCGTCGATGCTGCGGATCGAATGGCCGATCTTCAGCTTCAGGTCCCACATCATGTAAAGCATCGATTCCACGACGCTTTCGGCCCATGCGGTGATCTTGTAGGGGGTCAGGAACAGCAGGTCGACATCCGAGGCCGGGGCCATCTCGGCGCGGCCATAGCCGCCGACGGCCAGCACGGCCAGACGCTCGCCGCCCGAGGCGGTCTTGACCGGATGCAGCCGGCCGGTGGCGACGTGGTGGATCGCGCAGACGATGCCATCGGTCATCGCGGCAATGGCGCGCACCGTTTCACGCGCCGCACGGGGATGGCCCGCGAAGCCCGCCTCGACGTCGGCCATCGCGGCGGCGCGTGCCTCGGACAGGATCGCCACGGTCGCGGCGCGGATGTCGCGCGGTTCCTTCAGGCCGTGCAGCTTGTCGTCAAGCAGGGCCAGAAAGCCCGGCGTGTCGAAAAGCAGATGTGCCCCCGGAAGGCCGGGGGCGCTTTGCTGCGTGGCGGGGGCAAGGGCCTCGCCCAAGTCAGAAGCCGAACCCGCGGAAGCCGCGCGGCGCCGGGTCGAGGACGACGACCTGGTTGTTGCGGATCGTCGCAACGGCAAGCCCGCGCTGCGCGGTGCCGTCGCGCCGCAGCCGGAACACGCCGCCGACGCCATTGAAGCCCGAGGATTGCGTCAGCCCGTCGGTGGTCAGCGCATTGCGCTTGCCCGCCCGCACCAACGAGGCGATGGCCGCGATGCCGTCATAGGCCAGGGACGCCAGCTCATGGGGCGGCTCGCCATGCTGGCCGCGATAGCGCGCATCGAACTGCGCCTTGAGGTTCTGGTCCGGCAGCGCGAACCAGCCGTTCTGCAGCTGCGCCAGCGTCAGCCTCTGCGGCGGCTGGTCCCAGCGGGTCAGGCCCATGAATTGCGTGACCTGCGAGGTGACGCCCGCGGCGGCCAGCTTTTCGGTCAGATAGGGCAGCACGGCCTGGTTGTTGGCGGTCATGAAGATCGCATCGACCTGGCCCGAGCGCGCGGCCGCGAGGATCTGCGGGGTGGTCCGGTCGATGCCGCTGACCGAGACGGGATGGTTGCTGCGCCCGGCAAGACGGGCGCCGTTGCGGGCGATGGCGGTCTCGATCGCGCGTCCGCCGATCTGGCCGGCAATGTCATCCTCGGCCACCACATAGTAGTTGCGCTTGCCCGAGCGGACGCCGTAGGCCACAAGCCGGTCGGCGACATTCGCGAAGCTGTTGCCGAGGATGAAGACGTTTCCGCCGGCGATCTCGGCATTGTTCGAGAAGGACAGCACGTTGATGCCGCGCGGCATCATGGCGTTGCCGACAGCGTTGGCGGCGTCGGCGAACAGCGGGCCGATGATGATCTGTGCCCCCGCATCGGCGGCGGCGCCGGCCTGCGCGACGGCCTGCGCGGCACTGTCGCCGGTGTCGTAGATGCGCAGGTCGATTGCCGCGCCCTGCGCGTCAGCTGCCGCCATGCGCGCCGCGTTCTTGAGGCTGCGGGCCAGCCATTCCAGGTCCTGCGCCCCGGTGCCGGCCGGCGCCAGGAGGGCGACCCGGACCGGCTGGCCGGGTTCGATCAGCGGGCCGATGCTGGGCCCTGACGCCTGCTCGGCGCCGCCGATCGGCTGGCAGGCTGCAATAAAGGCTGCGGAAACGACCGCTGCCACCCGGCAGATCGCACGGCGCAGCGGCGATCCGGCCCGGGTTGTGGCAGATGCTGACATGTGAAACTTCCCTGCAATATGATCTGATGGCGGCGATTTGGCCGCAGGTTATGAGGATCGCCCGGAATTGGCAATTGTCGCCGGCCCGGGCCATGACAGGGGATCGCGCCGATGGGCGACAGGTTTGAGACGGCCGGGACCGGCCGCCCGGGCGCCGGCGCCGAGCCCGCAAGGCGGCTGGCAGCCCATGTCGCGGCCGATCCGCTGCAGCCGGGCCTCTATCTCGTCGCGACCCCGATCGGGGCGGCGCGCGACATCACCCTGCGCGCGCTGGACGTGTTGAATTCCGCCGACCTTCTGGCCGCCGAGGATACGCGCGTGATGCGGCACCTGATGGACATTCACGGCATCCCGCTGCGGGGGCGCCGGGTGCTGGCCTATCACGACCACAACGCCGACCGGGCGCGACCCGCGCTGCTGGCGGCGCTGGGCGAGGGGGCAAGCATCGCCTATGCTTCGGATGCGGGCACCCCGCTGGTGGCCGATCCGGGATATCGCCTCGCGCGCGATGCTGCCGAGGCCGGCGCGCGCGTCCATGCGGTGCCGGGCGCCTCGGCGGCGCTGGCGGCGCTGAGCCTTTCCGGGCTGCCAAGCGACCGGTTCCTGTTCGCAGGGTTCCCACCCTCCACCAGGGCCGCACGCGCGACATGGCTGCGGCGATGGGGCGGGCTTGACGCCACCGTGATCCTGTTCGAGAGCCCGAGGCGCGTTAACCAGACATTGACAGAGTTGTGCGAGATTGACCCGAATCGTGTCATCGTGGTGGCGCGGGAACTGACGAAGAAATTCGAGGAGGTGATTCGCGGGACCGCTGCGGCGCTGGCCGCCGAACCGCGCATGGCGGCGCTGAAAGGCGAGGTCGTGATGCTGCTTGATCGCCCGACACCTGCGATCGCCGATGCCGGCACCGTGCGCGCCGCCCTGTTGGCGCGAAGGGGGCAGATGACCCTGAAGGATGCGGCGCGCGAGGTGGCGCGCGATCTGGGTCTGCCCCGGCGCGATGTCTATCAGGCCGCGCTTGCGCTTGAGGCGGGCGGCGAGGATGACCACGGGCGCGACCGGGCGCCGGCCTGTCGCGACGGTTCGGGACAGGACAGTTCGAGGGGATGAGATGGGATACTGGTCGAACGCTGCTCGCTGGTCGGGAATGCCCGCGTCCGGGGCCCATGCCGGGTCAGCGCGTTCCGCGCGTGGCAGGGTTGCGCATCTCTCGGGCGCGCTGGCCGAGGACACGGTCGCCCGGCACTTGCAAGGGAGGGGGTTTGCCATCATTGCGCGGCGATGGCGCGGTGCGGCCGGTGAGGTGGACCTGATCTGCCGCGACGGGGAGTGCGTCGTGTTCGTCGAGGTCAAGCAGGCGGCGAGCCTGTCGCAGGCGGCGTGGCGTCTTGGCCGCAGGCAGATGGACCGGCTTTGCGCCGCGGCCTGCGAATATTGCGGGAGCCTTCCTTCGGGCCTTGCGACCGAGATGCGCTTCGATGTCGCGCTGGTCGATGGCTCGGGCCGTGTCGACCTTGTCTGCAACGCCTTCGCAGAGGCCTGAGCGGCCCTTGCATCCCCGCACCGGACAAGGGAAAAGCGGCCATCCCCTTTCAGGAGACTGCCATGAGCCTCTATGTCGCGTTGCAGATGGATCCGATCGAGCATGTGGCGATCGAGGCCGACAGCACCTTTCGCATCGCGCTGGAGGCCGAGGCGCGCGGGCATCGGCTTTTCCACTATACCGTCGACAACCTGCGCTATGACGAAGGTCGGGTGACGGCATGGGGCCGGCCGGTCACGCTGCGGCGCAAGCAGGGCGACCATGTCACCTTCGGGGACTGGGCCGAGCTTGATCTGGCCGATGCCGACGTCGTCTGGCTGCGCCAGGATCCGCCCTTCGACATGGCCTATGTGACCTCGACGCATCTGCTGGACCGGGTTCATCCGGCGACCTTGGTCGTCAACGATCCGTTCTGGGTGCGCAACTGCCCCGAAAAATTGATGGTGCTGGATTTTCCGGAGCTGACACCGCCGACGACGATCGCGCGTGATGCGGCAGCGATCCGCCGCTTTCGCGACCGGCATGGCGACATCATCGTGAAGCCGCTTTACGGCAATGGCGGGGCTGGGGTGTTCCATCTGGACCCCGATGACCGCAACCTCTCGGCCCTGCTGGAACTGTTCGCCGGGATCAACCGCGAACCGATGATCGCACAGAAATTCATCCACGCGGTCAGCAAGGGCGACAAGCGCATCATCCTGGTCGATGGCGAACCCGTCGGCGCGATCAACCGTGTGCCGCAGCAGGGCGAGGCGCGGTCGAACATGCATGTCGGCGGGCGCGCCGAGAAGGTCGGCCTGACCGAGCGCGAGCACGAGATCTGCCGGGCGCTGGGTCCGGTGCTGCGCGAGAAAGGCCTGATCTTCACCGGCATCGACGTGATCGACGGCTGGCTGACCGAGATCAACGTGACCTCGCCCACCGGAATTCAGGAGCTTGAGCGTTTCGACGGGGTCAACGCCGCCGCTCTGATCTGGGAGGCGATCGAGGCTCGGCTGGCCGCGCGCTGATCGCGGCAGAAGGCGCGGGCGGACCCTCAGCCACCGGCAACGAAGGGCAGGCGATAGCTGATCGCCTCCGCCAGGTGATGCGAATGGACCCGCACCGAGTCGTCCAGGTCGGCGATGGTGCGCGCCGTGCGCAGGATGCGATGATAGCCGCGCGCCGTCAGACCCAGCCGTTCGGCGGCGCGGTGGATCAGCGCGCGGCCCTTATCGTCAGGGGCTGCGATCTCGTCGAGCAGCGCCCCGGAGGCGTCGGCATTGGCCCGCAGCCGCGGCTTGTCGACGAACCGGCGGGCCTGCACTGCCCGCGCGGCTGCAACGCGCGCCGCGACCTGCGCCGAAGTCTCGCCGCCCGCGGGCAGTTCCAGATCCATGAAGCCGACGGCCGGCACCTCGAGCCGAAGGTCGAACCGGTCCATCAGCGGCCCCGAGATCTTGCCCATGTAGTCGGCGCCGCAGTTCGGCGCCCTTGCGCAGGCCAGCGCCGCATCGGCCAGGTGACCGCAACGGCACGGGTTGGCCGCCGCCACCAGCAGGAACCGGCAGGGATAGCGGACATGGGCGTTGGCGCGCGCGACGACGACCTCTCCGGTCTCGATCGGCTGGCGCAGTGTCTCGAGGACCTGCCGCGGGAATTCGGGAAATTCGTCGAGAAACAGCACCCCGTTGTGCGCAAGGCTGATCTGGCCGGGCTTCGCCCCGCGACCGCCGCCGACGATTGCCGCCATCGAGGCGGTGTGATGCGGTTCGCAAAACGGCGCCCGGCGCGAGATGCCGCCATCTTCCAGCGTGCCCGCCAGCGAGTGGATCATCGAGGTTTCCAGCGCCTCGACGGGCGACAGTGGCGGCAGCAGCCCCGGCAGTCGCGCGGCCAGCATGGATTTGCCGGCGCCGGGCGGGCCGACCATCAGCAGATGGTGGCGCCCGGCGGCCGCGATCTCAAGGGCGCGCTTGGCGCGTTCCTGGCCCTTGACCTCCGAGAGGCAGCCGACCGGCGGCGCCGAGCCGATGACACCCGGGGTGGCCCGGCCCTGGGGGTGGCGGTCGGTCAGGTGGTCGACGACCTCGCGCAGCGTCGCCGGGGCGATCACCGGCACGGCATCGACCCAGGCGGCCTCGGGGCCGCAGGCGCGCGGGCAGATCAGGGCGCGGTCGTCCTCGGCCGCAGCCATCGCGGCAGGCAGCGCGCCGGCGACGCCGACCAGCCTGCCGTCAAGCGCCAGCTCGCCCAGGCAGACGCAGCGCCCCAATTCGTCCGCCGGCACGATCTCCAGCGCCGCCAGCACCGCCAGCGCGATCGCCAGGTCGAAATGCGATCCTTCCTTGGGCAGGTCGGCGGGCGACAGGTTCACCGTCAGCCGCTTGTTCGGCATCGCGATCGACAGCGCCCCGAACGCGGCCCGCACCCGTTCGCGCGCCTCGCTGACGGCCTTGTCGGGCAGGCCCACGATCGCGAAGCCGGGCAGCCCCGGCGCGGCCGAGCACTGCACCTCGACCAGCCGCGCCTCGAGACCCTCGAACGCGACCGAATAGGCGATGGCGACCATCATTCCCCCTGTGACCTGCCCGGCAATCGTTAACGCGCCGGGCCTTAAGGAATGGTTAACGGCCGCACTTCCTTGCGGCAGGGCGGCCGCGCGGCTATCTGTCGGGCAGAGCGTGGGGGCAAGATGAACGGCAAGCGCATCCTTCTGATCGTCGGCGGCGGCATTGCGGCCTACAAGATCCCGCAGCTGATCCGGCTGCTGCGCGCCGATGGCATCGCGGTCAGCCCGGTGCTGACCAGCGCGGGCGCGCAGTTCACCACGGCGATGACCGTCTCGGTCCTTGCCGGCGAGGCCGCGCATGAAGGGCTGTTCGACATCGTCGCCGAGGCCGAGATCGGCCATATCCAGCTGTCGCGCAATGCCGATCTGGTCGTGGTCGCGCCGGCGACCGCCGACCTGATGGCCAAGATGGCGCAGGGGCTGGCCGACGACCTGGCCTCCACCCTGCTGCTGGCCACCGACAAGCCGGTGCTGATCGCGCCGGCGATGAACGTGCGGATGTGGAACCATCCCGCGACGCAGCGAAACCTTGCGCTGCTGCGCGGTGACGGGGTGCTCACGGTCGGCCCGGACGAGGGCGACATGGCCTGCGGGGAGTTCGGCCCCGGCCGCATGGCCGAGCCCGAGGCGATCATGGCCGCGATCCGGCTGGCGCTGCAGCCCGAGGGCGGGCCGCTGAAGCTGCTGCCGGAAACCAAGGTGCGGCGCGGGCCCATGGTCGGGCGGCATGTGGTGGTGACCTCGGGGCCAACCCATGAGCCGATCGATCCCGTGCGTTACATCGCCAACCGCTCGTCGGGCGCGCAGGGCACGGCCATCGCCGCGGCACTGCGCGATCTGGGCGCGCGGGTCAGCTTTGTCACCGGCCCCGCCAGCGTCGCGCCGCCCGACGGGGTCGACGTGATCCGCGTCGAGACCGCGCGGCAGATGCGGGATGCGGTGGATGCGGCGCTGCCGGCCGATGTCGCGGTGATGGCCGCCGCGGTGGCCGACTGGCGCGTGACCAACGCCCTCGAGCGGAAGATCAAGAAGGACGGGTCGGGCAAGCCGCCGGCGCTGGAGATGTCGGAAAACCCCGATATCCTGGCGTGGGTCAGCGGGCTGAACAAGCGCCGGCCGACGCTGGTGGTGGGCTTTGCCGCCGAGACCAATGACGTGATCGAGAACGCGACCGCCAAGCGCAAGCGGAAGGGCTGCGACTGGATCGTGGCGAACGACGTCAGCCCGTCCACCGGCATCATGGGGGGCACCGAGAACGCCGTGACGCTGATCGGCCCCGACAGCGCCGAGGAATGGCCGCGCATGAGCAAGGAGGCGGTCGCCCGCCGGCTGGCCGAGGCCATCGCCGAGGCGCTTGCGTGAGCCGCACCTATCTGGACTGGAACGCCACGACCCCCCTTCGCCCCGAGGCGAGGGCCGCAATGGCCGAGGCGATGGACCTGACCGGCAACCCCTCTTCGGTCCATGCCGAGGGGCGCGCGGCGAAGATGGCGATGGAAGCCGCGCGCGAGCGCCTGGCCGCCGCGCTCGGCGCCGAGGGGGCGGATGTCGTCTTCACCTCGGGCGCGACCGAGGCGGCGGCGCTGGTGCTGGCAGGGCGCGGCCTCGCCTGCGCGGCGGTCGAACATGACGCGGTGCTGGCATGGTGCAAGCCCGGCCTGCCGGTCGATGCGCAAGGGCTGGTGACGGTGGCCGCGCCGGGCGCGGCGGCGCTGCAATTGGCCAACAGCGAGACCGGGGTGGTGCAGGCGCTGCCCGAGGGGCTGGCAGTCAGCGACCTGACCCAGGCCTTCGGCAAGATCCCCTTCGCCTTCAACTGGCTGGGGATCGGCGCGGGCTTCGTCAGCGCGCACAAGCTGGGCGGCCCCAAGGGCATCGGCGCGCTGATCCTCCGGAAGGGCGCCGAGATCGAGGCGCGGATCTGCGGCGGCGGGCAGGAACAGGGCCGACGCGCCGGGACCGAGAACCTGATCGGCATCGCGGGCCTTGCGGCCGCCGCCGAGGCCGCGCAGCGCGACCTGTCGGCGGGCCTGTGGGACGAGGTCGCGGCCCGGCGCGATGCGCTTGAGGCGCGCCTGCTGGACACCGATCCCACCCTCATCGTGGCCGGAAAATCGGCGCGGCGCTTGCCGAACACCACCTGCCTTCTTACATCGGGCTGGAAAGGCGAAACGCAGGTCATGCAGATGGACCTTGCGGGCTTTGCGGTGTCGGCAGGCTCGGCCTGCTCGTCCGGCAAGGTCCGGGCCAGCGGCGTCCTGCGGGCGATGGGTTACGACGAAGGCCGGGCGCAGTCGGCCATCCGCATCTCGATAAGCCCGGCTTTGGGCGTCGATCAGATGAACCGATTTGCGGATGCGTGGGAAACCGCGTATTCACGCTGGCGCGGCAGGAATGGCCAGGCCCGACGCCTGGCCCCAGGAAGGACAGAGGATGACCGAGACCACCGATCTTGACGTGCGCGAAGGCGTCGACCGCGAGACGGTCGAGACCGTGCAGAACATGGGCAGCTACAAGTATGGCTGGGACACCGAGATCGAGATGGACTACGCGCCCAAGGGCGTGAACGAGGATATCGTCCGGCTGATTTCGGAGAAGAACGGCGAGCCGGCATGGATGACCGAATGGCGGCTTGATGCGTTCCGGCGCTGGACCACCATGTCGGAACCGCGCTGGGCGATGCTGAACTATCCCGAGATCGACTATCAGGACCAGTACTACTACGCCCGCCCGAAAAGCATGGAGGTCAAGCCGAAATCGCTGGACGAGGTCGATCCCAAGCTGCTGGCCACCTATGAAAAACTGGGTATCCCGCTGAAGGAACAGATGATCCTTGCCGGTGTCGAGGGCGCCGACGCGATCCCCGCCGAGGGTCGCAAGGTCGCCGTGGACGCCGTCTTCGACAGCGTCAGCCTGGGCACCACCTTCAAGGACGAACTGGCCAGGGCAGGGGTCATTTTCTGCTCGATCAGCGAGGCGATCCGCGAGCATCCCGAGCTGGTAAAGAAATATCTCGGCAGCGTCGTGCCGCAGTCCGACAACTTCTTCGCCACGCTGAACAGCGCGGTGTTCTCGGATGGCAGCTTCGTCTATGTGCCGCCCGGCGTGCGCTGCCCGATGGAACTGTCGACCTATTTCCGCATCAATGCCGAGAACACCGGCCAGTTCGAACGCACGCTGATCATCGCCGACAAGGGCAGCTATGTCAGCTATCTGGAGGGCTGCACCGCGCCCAAGCGCGACACCAACCAGCTGCATGCCGCGGTGGTGGAAATCGTCATCCTCGAGGATGCCGAGGTGAAATATTCGACCGTCCAGAACTGGTTCCCCGGCGACGAGAACGGCAAGGGCGGGATCTACAACTTCGTCACCAAGCGCGCCGACTGCCGCGAGGCCCGCGCCAAGGTGATGTGGACGCAGGTCGAGACCGGCTCGGCGATCACCTGGAAATACCCCTCGTGCATCCTGCGCGGCGAGGAAAGCCAGGGCGAGTTCTATTCCATCGCCATCGCCAACAACCACCAGCAGGCGGATACGGGCACCAAGATGGTCCATTTGGGCCGCAACACCCGGTCGCGCATCGTGTCGAAGGGCATTTCGGCGGGGCAGGCGCAGAACACCTATCGCGGGCTTGTGTCGATGCATCCGCGGGCGGCGAACAGCCGCAACTATACGCAGTGCGACAGCCTGCTGATCGGCGACAAGTGCGGGGCTCACACGGTGCCCTATATCGAGGTCAAGAACACCTCGTCGCGGGTCGAGCACGAGGCCACGACCAGCAAGGTCGATGATGACCAGCTGTTCTACTGCCGGTCGCGCGGGATGGACGAGGAAGAGGCCGTCGCGCTGGTCGTGAACGGCTTCTGCCGCGAGGTCCTGCAGGCCTTGCCGATGGAGTTCGCGATGGAGGCGCAGTCGCTGGTCGCGATCTCGCTGGAGGGGTCGGTCGGATGATCGTGACCACGACACCGTCGGTCGAAGGCCGCAGGATCACCGCCTATCACGGCGTCGTGACCGGCGAGACGATCATCGGCGCGAATATCTTCCGCGACGTCTTTGCCGGGATCCGCGACATCGTCGGCGGCCGCTCGGGTGCCTATGAAAAGGCCCTTGGGCAGGCGCGCGAGACTGCATTGGACGAAATGCAGGGCCGTGCCCGCGCCGCCGGTGGCAATGCCGTGGTCGGTGTCGATCTCGATTACGAGGTCATCAACAACATGCTGATGGTGTCGGCTTCCGGCACCGCCGTCACCATCGACTGAGGTCAGAATAATGCTGAAAATCCACAACTTGCACGTCAAACTTGAGGAAGAGGACAAGCAGATCCTGAACGGGCTCAGCCTCGAGGTTCCGGCCGGTCAGGTTCATGCCATCATGGGTCCCAACGGGTCGGGCAAGTCAACGCTGTCCTATGTGCTGTCGGGCCGCGACGGCTATGTCGTCACCGAGGGCGATGCCACGCTGGACGGCGACAGCCTGCTGGAGATGGAGCCCGAACAGCGCGCCGCCGCCGGCCTTTTTCTGGCGTTCCAGTATCCGGTCGAGATCCCGGGCGTGGGCAACATGACCTTCCTGCGCACCGCGGTGAACGCCCAGCGCAAGGCGCGCGGCGAGGACGAGATGTCCTCGGGCGAATTCCTCAAGGCGGTGCGCGAGAAGGCCAAAGACCTGCAGATCGACGCCGAGATGCTGAAGCGTCCGATGAATGTCGGCTTTTCGGGGGGCGAGAAGAAGCGCAACGAGATCCTGCAGATGGCGATGCTGGCCCCGCGCATGTGCATCATGGACGAGACTGACAGCGGCCTTGACGTGGACGCGATGCGGCTGGTCAGCGACGGGGTGAACGCGCTGCGCTCGCCCGATCGCAGCTTTCTGGTCATCACCCATTACCAGCGGCTTCTGAACCACATCCAGCCGGATGTGGTGCATATCATGTCGAACGGCAGGATCGTGAAAAGCGGCGGGCCGGAACTGGCCCTGCAGGTTGAAGAGGAAGGCTACGGCGATCTTCTGGCGGAGGCCGGCTGATGAACGAGATCGCCGTTCAGACCAAGGACGTGACGCCGCAGGCCGGTGCCGCCCCGGCGCGTGCCGCCGAGGGGTTGCAGGCCAGGCTTGACGCGACCGATCTGCCGCAGGGCGGCTTCACCGCCGCGGCGCGACGCGAGGCGCTGGACCGTTTGCGGCAGATGGGCCTGCCCGCGCCGCGCGACGAATACTGGCGCTATACCGACCCGCGCCCCTTCAACGCGCCCGTCCCGCAGCCCATCGCGATCGAGGAACGCGCCCCGGATTCGCCGCTGTTCGCGACGCTTGACCGTCTGACGCTGGTGTTCGTGGATGGCCGCTTCGATGCCGACGCGTCGGATCCGCTGGCGCTGGAAGGCATCGAGATCGCGACGCTGGCCCAGGCCGATGCGGCGGAAGATCACTGGGCCGCCGGGCTTTACGGGGTGCTCGAGGCCGCCGGGCAACGGCCCGTGGCCCGCCCCTTCGCCGCGCTGAACACCGCGGCGGCGCGCGATGGCGTGCTGATCCGGGTGACCGGCCGGCCGACGAGGCCGGTCCACATCATGCACCGCCGTGCCACCGCCGAGGCGGATGTCGTCTGGCACCATGTGCTGCGGCTGGAACCGGGCGCGGAACTGACGCTGCTGGAAACCGGCATGGTCGGGGCGCGCTCGAACGGCGTGGTCGAGGCCGATCTGGCCAGGGGCGCGAAGCTGCACCACATCACCGCCAAGCGCGCCGGGCACCAGAAGCTTGGCCTGTCGCACATCTTCGCGCGTGTCGATGCCGAGGCGCAGCTGAAATGCTTCAACCTGTCGGTCAACGGCACGCTGATGCGCCATGAGGGCGTGATCGACATCGTCGGCGACGATGCCTCGGCGCATATCGCAGCCGCGGTGCTGGGCGACGGGCGGGTGGGCGCGTTCCACCATGACGACACGGTGTTCATCACCCACGGCGCCGAGCGCGGCGAAAGCCGTCAGGTGTTCAAGAAGGTGCTGAAGAACGGCGCCGAGGGGGTCTTCCAGGGCAAGATCCTGGTCAAGCCGGGCGCGCAGAAGACCGACGGCTACCAGATCAGCCAGGCGCTGCTTCTGGACGAGGCAAGCCAGTTCCTCGCCAAGCCGGAACTGGAAATCTATGCCGATGACGTGAAATGCTCGCATGGCTCGACGACCGGCGCGCTGGACGAGGACGCGATGTTCTACCTGCGTTCGCGCGGGGTTCCGAAGGATCGCGCCATCGTCTTTCTGGTGCTTTCCTTTCTGGCCGACGCGCTGGACGAGATCGAGGACGAGGTGCTGCGCGGCGAGATCAGCGACCGGTTGGAAGCGTGGCTGACCCGGCGCGCCGCGAAGTGAGGCCCGGCGGCGGCGGCATGCTGCCGCGGGTGATGCAAAGCTGGTGGGCGCCGCGCCGCGTCGTGCGCGGTCTGGTCGGCATGCCCGAGCGGGTGAAGCTGGTGGTGCTGATGGCGGCGATGCTGATCTTCCTGATCGCCCAGGCACCCCTTCGCGCCCGCGAGGCGCAGTTGGACCCGCAGGTGCCCTTCGACGCGCGGATGGGCGGGGCGATGCTGGCGGTCATGTTCCTGATGCCGCTGCTGGCCTACGCGGTGGCCGCGCTGGTGTCGGGCCTGTCGCGGCTGACGCCATGGCGGCTGTCGCCCGAGGATTCGCGGCTGGCGCTGTTCTGGGCGCTGCTGGCCGTGGCCCCGGCGATGCTGCTGTGGGGGCTGGTCGCGGGTCTGGTCGGTCCCGGCACGGCGCAACTGCTGACGCAGGCGGTGCTGGGGCTGGGCTTTCTGGTGATCTGGGGCGCGGGGATCGCCGCGCTGGCGGGGAAGGCATGACGTTCGACGATCTGAAATCACTGGTCGGGCTGACCTTCCGCGAACCGCAGGCTGCGGCACGGGCGCTGATCCGGCTTGATCTGCCGGTCTCGGCGCGCTGGATGGCGCTGCTGGTCGCGGTCGCGGTCTCGGCGATGCTGGCCTGGCTGTCCTCGCAGCTGTTCCCGCTGCCCGAGGGCGGTCCGGCGGTGCTGTCGGTCACCGGACAGCCGCTGGCGATGGCCGGGATGCAGCTGGTCGCAGTCGTGCTCGCCTCGGGTCTGATGGCAGGGGTGGGCCGGCTGTTCGGCGGGCAGGGCCGGTTCGAGGATGCACTGCTGCTGACGACCTGGATCGAGGTCGTGCTGCTTCTGGTGCAGCTGGCGCAGGTCGTGGCATCGCTGGCCCTGCCGCCGCTGTCGGGATTTCTGGGCATCCTCGCCATCGCCCTGTTCCTGTGGCTGACGGTGCAGTTCACCAAGGCGCTGCACGGCTTTCACAGCAGCGCCAAGGTGCTGCTGGTGCTGATCGCCACCGCCTTTCTTGCCGGCTTCGTGCTGTCGGTGATCGCCGCCGCCCTCGGCCTGTTCCCGGAGATGACGCCATGAGCCTTGATGTCGCCGCCATCCGCGCCGATTTTCCCATCCTGTCGCGGCAGGTGAACGGCCGCCCGCTTGTCTATCTGGACAATGGCGCCAGCGCGCAGAAACCGCGACAGGTGATCGAGGCGGTCACCCGCGCCTACGAGGCCGAATATGCCAATGTGCATCGCGGTCTGCATTTCCTGTCCAACCTCGCCACCGACAATTACGAGAAGGTCCGCGCCATCATTGCCCGCTTCCTGAACGCGCCGCGCGAGGACGAGGTGATCTTTACCAGCGGGTCGACCGAGGCGATCAACCTGGTCAGCTATGGCTGGGCAGCACCGCGACTTGTGGCCGGGGACGAGATCGTGCTGTCGGTCCTGGAGCATCACGCAAACATCGTGCCCTGGCACTTCCTGCGCGAACGGCAGGGGGTGGTGCTGAAATGGGTCGAGCCCGAACCCGATGGCAGCCTGCCGCCCGAGAAGGTGCTGGCCGCGGTCGGCCCGCGCACCCGGCTGATCGCGATCACCCACATGTCGAACGTCACCGGCACGGTGGTCGATGTCGGCGCCATCGCGCGCGGCACCCAGGTGCCGGTGCTGGTGGACGGATCGCAGGCGGCGGTGCACATGCCGGTCGATCTGGCCGCGCTGGGCTGCGATTTCTACTGCATCACCGGCCACAAGCTGTATGGCCCCTCGGGGTCGGGCGCGATCTGGATCCGGCAAGATCGTCAGGCCGAGATGCGCCCCTTCATGGGCGGCGGCGACATGATCCGAACCGTCACGCGCGACGCCATCGACTATGCCGACCCGCCGCTGCGCTTCGAGGCGGGAACGCCCGGCATCGTCAACCAGATCGGTCTGGGCGCGGCGCTGGAATACCTGATGGCCATCGGCATGGAGAATATCGCCGCGCATGAACGCCTGCTGCGCGACCACGCCCGCGACCGCCTGCGCGCGCTGAACTGGCTGCAGGTGCAGGGCGACGCGCCGGACAAGGGGGCGATCTTCTCGCTGACCATGCAGGGCGCCCATGCCCACGACATCTCGACCATCCTCGACAAGAGGGGCGTCGCGGTCCGCGCGGGCAGCCATTGCGCCATGCCGCTGATGGAATTCTATGGAATCACCGCCAGCGCCCGAGCATCCTTTGGGATGTACAATACCACCGACGAGGTGGACGCGCTTGTCGAAGGTTTGAGCTTCTGCCGCGAGCTTTTCGCCTGAATCTTGCAAAGATTCGCAAGGTCGCCGAAGAAAGCCCGAAATTTCTTGCCCGATCAGGGCGGAATCTGCATCCCTCGCCCCAACGCAGCAAGGAGGCAGGCATGGCCGAGATCATGGTTCTGGGCGCGGGCATGGTCGGCGTCAGCACGGCGCTGGCGCTGCAGGCGCGCGGGCATCACGTCACCATCATCGAACGCGGCACGCCCGGCCGCGAGACCAGCTATGGCAATGCCGGGCTGATCCAGACCGAGGCGGTCGAACCCTATGCCATGCCGCTGGCGCCCGGCGCGCTGATGCAGATTGCCCTCGGGCGCGGCTATGACGTGAAATGGACACCCTCTGGGCTGCTGTCGCAGCTGGGCGCGGTCTTCAACTACGCCCTGAACTCGCTGCCCGCCGCGCACAAGCGCGCCTCGGTGACATGGGGCAAGCTGATCCGGCAATCGACCGAACGCCACGGTCCGCTGATCGAGGCCGCAGGCGCCGACAACATCATCCGCCGCAACGGCTATATCGAACTGCACCGCACCCCCGCCAAGATGGAGAAGGCGCGCAAGACGGCAGACCGTTTCCTGACCGAATTCGGGGTCGCCGCGCGGCTGATCGATGGCCGCGAGCTGCGCGTCCTGGAACCCTCGATCAGGGTCGAGGTTGCTGGTGCAACCCATTGGTCTGACAGCTGGAACTGTTCCGATCCGGGTGGGCTTGTGGCTGCCTATGCGGCGCTGTTCCAGAAGCGCGGCGGCCGGGTCGTGAATGCCGATGCGGGCGATCTGCACCGCAAGGGTGCGGCATGGATGGTCGATGAGGCCGAGGCCGAACATGCCGTGATCGCCCTCGGCCCCTGGTCGCCGATGATGACCGAGCGTTTCGGCCTGAAGGTGCCGATGGTCTACAAGCGCGGCTATCACCGCCACTACCACATGGATGCGCCGCCGCATCACCCGATCGCGGATTTCGGCAATTCGGTCGTGCTGTCACCGATGCGGCGCGGCCTGCGGATCGCAACCGCCGCCGAACTGACCCCGCATCCCCGGCTGACCCCGCCGCAGCTGAAGCATGGCGAAAAGGCCGCGCGCGAGCTCTTCGAGATCGGCGCCCCGGTCGAGGCCGAGCCCTGGACCGGCCGCCGCCCCTGCATGCCCGACATGCTGCCGGTGGTGGGCCGGGTGCCGGACCAGCCGAACCTTTGGGCGCATTTCGGGCATGGCCATCAGGGCTTCACGCTTGGTCCGGTGACGGCCGAAATCCTCGCCGACGAGATCAGCGGCGGCAAGGGCTGGGACGCCCTGCAACCGTCGCGCCTGAAACGCTAGGCTGCTGACCGCCGCTGTCAGCAGCGGCGGTTGACATTCGCGCGGGCGGACACACCTAGAGTGGCAGTCGCAAGGGGGCAGTCGCCGCATGGGTCACAACAACACGAACGCGCCGGTCGCGCGCTTTCCCGAGGTCGCGCGGCCCAAGCTGGAAGGCGGCCGGCGCTTCGTGATGCACAGCGACTTCCAGCCGGCGGGCGACCAGCCCACCGCCATCGCGGAACTGGCAGGCGGCGTCCGGGCCGGTGAGCGCGACCAGGTGCTGCTGGGCGCGACCGGTACCGGCAAGACCTTCACCATGGCCAAGGTGATCGAAGAGACGCAGCGCCCGGCGATCATCCTTGCCCCCAACAAGACGCTGGCCGCGCAGCTTTACGGCGAATTCAAGGGCTTTTTCCCTGACAACGCGGTGGAATACTTCGTCAGCTACTACGACTACTACCAGCCCGAAGCCTATGTGCCGCGGTCCGACACCTATATCGAGAAGGAATCGCAGATCAACGAGGCGATCGACCGGATGCGGCACAGCGCGACCCGGGCGCTGCTGGAACGCGACGACGTGATCATCGTGGCCTCGGTCAGCTGCATCTACGGCATCGGCTCTGTCGAGACCTATTCGGCGATGACCCAGGACATGGTCGTGGGCGACAGCTATGACCAGCGCGACTTCCTGGGCCAGCTGGTCGCCCAGCAATACCGCAGGCTGGATGCGGCCTTCCAGCGCGGCGGCTTTCGGGTGCGCGGCGATGTCGTCGAGGTCTGGCCCGCCCACCTCGAGGACCGGGCCTGGCGGTTCGATTTCTTCGGCAACGAGCTTGAGGCGATCACCGAATTCGATCCGCTGACCGGCGCCAAAACCGACAATTTCCGCCAGATCCGCATCTATGCCAACAGCCACTATGTCACCCCGCGCCCGACGTTGCAGCAGGCCGTCAAGGGCATCCGCAAGGAATTGATCGAACGGCTGAAGCAACTGACCGACGAGGGCAAGCTGCTGGAGGCGCAGCGGCTGGAGCAGCGCACGAATTTCGATCTGGAAATGCTGGAAGCCACCGGCGTCTGCAACGGCATCGAGAATTACAGCCGCTACCTGACCGGCCGCGCACCGGGTGAGCCGCCGCCCACGCTGTTCGAGTTCATCCCCGACAATGCCATCGTCTTTGCCGATGAAAGCCATGTCAGCGTGCCGCAGATCGGCGGCATGTATCGCGGCGACTTCCGGCGCAAGTTCACGCTGGCCGAACACGGCTTCCGGCTGCCCTCCTGCATGGACAACCGGCCGCTGAAATTCGAGGAATGGGACGCGATGCGCCCGCAATCGGTATTTGTCAGCGCCACCCCCGCCGACTGGGAGATGGACCAGACCGGCGGCGTCTTCACCGAACAGATCATCCGCCCGACCGGCCTGCTGGACCCCCAGATCGAGATCCGGCCGGTCGAGATGCAGGTCGACGACCTTCTGGACGAGGTGCGCCGTGTCGCCGCCGCCGGGATGCGAACGCTGGTCACCACGCTGACCAAGCGCATGGCCGAGGATCTGACCGAATACCTGCACGAGCAGGGCATCCGCGTGCGCTACATGCACAGCGACATCGACACGATCGAGCGGATCGAGATCCTGCGCGACCTGCGCCTTGGCGCCTTCGACGTGCTGGTCGGCATCAACCTGTTGCGCGAGGGGCTGGACATTCCCGAATGCGGGCTGGTGGCCATTTTGGACGCCGACAAGGAGGGTTTTCTGCGCAGCGAAACCTCGCTGATCCAGACCATCGGCCGTGCCGCGCGGAATGTCGAGGGCCGGGTCATCATGTATGCCGACCGGATCACAGGCAGCATGGAACGCGCCATGGCCGAGACCGAGCGTCGGCGCCAGAAGCAGATGGCCTATAACGAGGCGCATGGCATCACCCCGCAGACCGTGCGCAAGAATGTCGAGGATGTGCTTGCCGGTCTGTGGCAGGGCGACACCGACCAGTCGCGGATCACCACCAGGGTCGACAAGCCGATGGTCGGCGCCAATCTTGCCGCCCATCTCGACGCGCTGCGGGTACAGATGCGCAAGGCTGCCGAGAACCTTGAGTTCGAGGAAGCCGCGCGGCTGCGTGACGAGGTCAAGCGCCTCGAAGCCGTCGATCTGGCGATCTCGGACGATCCGCTGGCCCGCCAGTCGGTCATCGAGGAGGCGGCCGAGGCGGCGGTGAAGTCGTCAGGCCGTTCGACCGCCGGTCGCGCAGGGCAGCGCGGAGGCACCAAGCGATCCAAGCGGCGGCGCTGATCGGCCGCCCGGGCGCGGGGGCGGGCGACCTGTCCAGTTGGACAGGTTTCCGGCAAAACCCATTGGCATGAAACGCTTCGCGGGGTTTACTTCGGGACGTGGCTTTTGTCAGTGGAGGAATTTCATGCCGGTGCTTGCCCTTGATCCCGAAACCCTCGAAATGGATGCCGAGGTCGCGAAGGCCGCGGGCAGGGCGGCTGCCGATTCCTACCGCAACAGGCAACCCTATCCGCATGGCGGATTTGACGATTTCCTTCCCGCAGAGGTTCTGGACCGCGTCCGCGAGGACCTGAGGCAACTGCCCGAAAGCGAGACCAGCTTTGACCGGCCGCAGGAGAAGCTGAAGACCAGCTATGTGCCGGAACGTCTGCCGCCCTATACGCGCAACCTTTTCTATGTCCTGAATTCAAGGCCCTTCGTCCAGTTCCTCGAAGCCATGACCGGCATCAAGGGGCTGATCCCCGACCCCTATTTTGCGGGTGGCGGCATCCATGTCGTCGCCAATGGCGGGCATCTGGATATCCATGCGGACTTCAACCACAACGCGATCCTGAATCTGGAACGTCGTCTCAATGTCCTGATCTATCTCAACAAGGACTGGAAGGCCGAGTATGGCGGCTCGTTCGAGATCTGGAACAACGAGATGACCCAGATGGTGTCCACTTTCGTGCCCGAATTCAACCGGATGGTCTGTTTCAATACCGGCTCGACGACCTGGCACGGCAACCCGGCGACCGTCAATCACCCGCAGGGACAGCCGCGGATGTCGATGGCGCTGTATTACTATACCGCGACATGGGACCGGTCGCGCAAGGCGCATACGACGCTGTTCAAGCCGCGCCCCGGGACCGAGGACAAGGCCGACCGCGAGACGCGGCGCGACGAGGTGCTGAAGGATGTGCTGCCGCCGGTGATGTATCGCCGGGTGATCGGGCCGCTGCGCCGGCTGGGCTTCTAGGCGGGCACCGCTATCCGCAACTGACCCGGGCGATCCAGCCCTTCGGATCGACGAAGATGTTCAGCCGGTCCGGGTTGAAGTCTTCGGTGATCTGGTCGCCGGGGCTGATGATCCGCTGTGGCAGACGGGCGGGCAGGGTGACCGCACCGATGTTCTGGCCTATCAGCGGCTGGTGCTGTGCCATGCTGCAGCGCGGCGCCGGAATCGCGCCGGGATCGGCCTGGCAGGCGGCCACCCCCAGGGCCACCGCCACGGCCGCCGCGAGACGGACAGGAACGTATGGTACCGGCATGGCAAATCCCCTCTGCTTCGGGCGGCAACGCCGCCAAGGCGTGGCTTGTTCCGCGCCAGCCCCTTGATCCGTCGCCGATCCTTGGCGATAAGCAGGCTCAAGGAAGGTCAAAGGAATCTCTCCATGCGCGTCCGCATCTACCAGCCTGCCCGCAACGCCATGCAGTCCGGCACCGCACGCAGCCGGGGCTGGGTGCTGGAATTCCCGGCAGCCGATCCGCGCGAGATCGACCCGCTGATGGGCTGGACCAGCAGCGATGACACCCAGAGCCAGGTGCGCCTGCGCTTTGACAGCCGCAAGCAGGCCGAGGATTACGCCCGCGACCAGGGCCTGGATTTCGTGGTTCAGGAACCGCAGGCCCGCGCCGCCAACATCCGCCCCCGCGGCTATGGCGAGAATTTCGCAACCGACCGCCGCGCGCCCTGGACGCATTGAACCCCGCCGGGCTGCCGCGCGCGCTTGCCCGTTCGGTGCCGTCGCGACATCCGCGCCGTCGCAGCCGGCAGGTCGGCGTCCCATCTCTGTTCGTTGGACACCCGACCGCAAGAAGGTCGGCCCTGCGCCTGCCGGGTCTCGCAACAAAATCGGCCGGAATGCCGGCACCGTCTTGAGGCACCCCGCGTGACCTGCAGGCAAGGCGGACCGGAACTCCCGGACGTCGCCCTGCATGATCGCTGAACGCCGCAGCCATCGATGCCCCCAAGACCGCCGCAGCCATCGATGCCCCCAAGACCGCCGGCACAGGCGGGGCGGGACCCGCAGCCGTGACGGAACGCGGTCCAGCGGGTCATGTTGCACCAGCCCTCTGCTGACCGGCCGGATGCTTTCCGTGGCCGGACGTCTCCTGCGACCTCCGGCCAAAGGGGCGCCATGGCGCGCCGATTGACAGCCGGTCGGGACGCGCTGCGGGCGAGCGGCTCACGTCCGCCGACCGAGGTTGCAGCTTCGCCGGCGCGGCCGTTCAGGCCTCGCGCGCTTCGCGCATGACGGATTGCAGGCGGCGGAAGGTCGCGAAGCGGGCGTCATGGACAAGGCTGGCCGAGGGCTCGGGAAGATAGTCCCGTGCCGGACGCGACATGGCGGACATCGCCTGCACCATGTCCGTGAACCGCCCCGACGCGACGGCACCCAGGATGGCGGATCCCAGAAGAACCGGTTCGGCCGCCTCGCTGGACAGGACCGGCTTGCGCGTTCCGTCGGCCAGCAACTGGCGCACAAGGTCCGACTGCCCTGCACCGCCCGAAATCACGATCCGGTCGATCGGCGCGCCAGCCTTGTCCTGAGCCTCGATGATCTGGCGCAGGCCGTAGGCCACGCCGCAAAGCCCGGCCACATACAGCGATATCAGGCTGTCCAGATCGCGCTGCATGCCCAGCCCGGCAATGACGGCGCGGGCATGGGGATCGGCAAAGGGCGCGCGATTGCCCAGGAACTCGGGCACGACGTGAAGCCCTTCGGCAAGCGCCACGGCATCGGACAGCGTCGCGAGCCTTCGGGCTGCGCCGTGGGCAAGCCATACGGGCAACGGCTGGCCCTCGGCCTTGGCACGCGCCTCGGCCTCCGGCGCGGCGGGGTGGAAGGCCACAAGCTGGTCGATCGCGGCGCCGGCGGCCGACTGGCCGCCTTCGTTCAGCCACATGCCGGGCACCATCGCCTGGTAATAGGGGCCCCAGACGCCGGGAACGAAGACCGGATCCCGCGTCGTCGTCATGGTGCAGGACGAGGTGCCGAAGACATAGGCCAGGTTGCTTTCCGCACCGCCGGACAGCCCGACTGTCCCGATGCCGCCGGCATGGGCGTCGATCAGCCCTGCCGCCACCGGAATGCCCGGCCGCAGGCCAAGATCCGCCGCGGCTTGGTCCGTCAGCCCGGCCCCGAGCGGTGTTCCGGGCGGAACGACCCGCTGCCCGATGCGGCGGAAATGGTCATCCGCCAGATCCTCCAGCCCGATGCTGCGGAAATAGGTCGGGTCCCACCGATCCTCATGCGCCAGATAGGTCCATTTGCATGTGACCGTGCAGCTTGACCTGGCCTCGTCGCCTGTCGCCCGCCAGCCCAGATAATCTGCCAGGTCGAAGAAATGCCCGGCCTCCTCGTAGGTCCGGGGCATGTTCTCGCGCAGCCATAGAAGCTTTGGCGTCTCCATCTCGGGCGAGATCACGTCGCCCACATAGCGCAGCACCGGGTGGCCTTGCGCGTTGATCCGCTCGGCCTGGAGGACGGCGCGGTGGTCCATCCAGACGATGATGTTGCGTCGGTCCTCGCCCGAGGCGCTGACGCTGAGAGGGCGTCCGGCCCGGTCCAGAACCACCAGCGAACAGGTCGCGTCGAAGCCGATGCCGGCGATGCGGGCCGGATCGATGCCGGCCCCGGCCACCGCCTCGCGCGTGGCGGCGCAGACGGCGGACCAGATGTCGTTGCTGGATTGTTCGGCGATATCGGCACCCTCTTGCCACATGGCGATGCCGCGCCTGGCGCTGGACAGCATGTGGCCGGCCGCGTCGAACAGCCCGGCCCGCGCGCTGCCGGTGCCCACGTCGATGCCCAGAAAGATCGCGTCCGTCATGCCCGGCCCCCTACAGATCGACGCTGTTCGGCAGGATGACCAGATCGCGGATCACCACGTTGCGGGGGCGTGTCAGCATGAACATCACCGCCTCGGCGACCTCGGTCGGCTGCATCAGGGAACCGTTCGCCAGCGCCTCCTCCATCTTCGCCCTGGGCCAGTCGTCCAGCAGCGCGGTCACGACCGGGCCGGGCAGGACGGCGCCCATGCGGATGCCATGTTGCGAAACCTGCCGCCGCGTGGCGTGCAGGAAGGCCTGCACCGCGAATTTCGATGCGGTATAGACCGGCTCCCATACCACCGGGACGACGCCCGCCACCGAGGACGTGAAGATGATGTCGCCCGTCCTGCGCGCGATCATGCCGGGCAGGACCGCCCGCACGCTGCGGAAGGCCGCGTTGATGTTGAGGTTCAGCATCACGTCCCAGGCGTCGGGATCGCCCTCGGCCGCGGCGCCGCCGACATAGGCGCCGGCATTGGCGTGGAAGATGTCCACGGGACCGGCGATGTCCTCGATCCTGTCGGCCAGCGCATCGACCTGCGGACCGTCCAGCAGGTTCGCGACCAGGGGCCTGGCCGCTGGGCCAAGCGTGTCGCACAGGCTTTCCAGCCGGTCGGCGGCGCGGTCGATCAGCACGACCGTCGCCCCCGCCCCCAGCATCGCCCGGGCACATTCGAGACCGATCCCCGAGGCCGCGCCGGTGACGGCCGCGACCTTTCCGTTCAGGTGACTGCTCATCTCTTGTCCTTCCTCAGGCACGGCCATGGCTTGCGCGCGACTGCCGCGCCAGCGAGTCGACGATGACGGCAATGGCCAGAACCCCGCCGGTGATCATGTAGCGCAGGGACGAGCTGAGGTTCAGCAGCGTCAGCCCGTTCGAGATCGCCTGGATCACGATCACCCCCAGCAGCGCCGACCAGGCCGAGCCGCGGCCGCCGAACAGCGAGGTTCCCCCGATCACCGCGGCGGCGATGGCGTTCAGGTTGACGTCGCCGGTTCCCGCCTGCTGGCTGGACGATGCCAGCCGCGATGCCGCCAGCATCCCACCAAGCGCCGCCAGCGTCGAACACAGCATGAAGGCCGACATGCGGATGCGATTGACATTGATGCCCGACCGGCGCGCGGCCTCGCGGTTGCCGCCGACAGCGAACATGGCGCGGCCCCATTGCGTGCGCGTCAGGGCATAGTTCATCGCGATGACCAGCATCACGAACAGGCCGAACATCCACGGAATGCCGCGACCCTGGTTCAGGTAATGGACGGTAAACAGCAGCAACAGCGTCAGGATGGCGACCCTGGCCAGCAGCACCGACATGCCGCCGGGGTTGGACAGGTTGACCGCCGCCCGCCGGCGCATCCGGTCCAGCCCCAGCCACAGCATCAGGGCACCGGGCGCAAGCGCCAGCAGATAGCTGAACCAGGCGGGCATGACATGGATCTGTCCGAACCGGACCATGAACGATGCATAGGGCAGGTTGATCGATCCGGTCGCTCCCAGCAGGTAAAGCTGCAGGCCCAGCATCGCGAGAAGCCCGGCCAGCGTTGACACGAAGCTGGGCATGCCGAAGCGGTTCAGCAGCGTTGCGTAGACAAGGCCCATGAAGGCGCCGGCCGCCAGGGCCACGAGGATGGCCAGCGGCACCGGCAGTCCCATCTTGACCCAGATCACCCCCAGGATGGCCGAGGCGAGGCCGCTTATTGATCCGACGGACAGGTCGATCTCGCCCAGGATCAGGACGCAGACGATACCGAGCGAGATGCAGCCGACCGCGGCGGCGTCGAACAGCAGGTTCGCAAGGTTGTTCGGCGCCAGAAAGACCGGATTGAGCGACCAGAACACGGTCGCGATCAGGATCAGGCCGACGATCACCGGCAGCATGCCCAGATCGCCCGACCGCACCCGGTCGATGAAGCCGCGGATCGCGCCGGTTATGCCCTCGTCGTGACGCACCCGGCTGTCCGACCGATCCAGGGCAGGTTGGCTTTTGGTGTCGCTCATGTCGCTTCCCCCACTTCTTCAAGCTTGCGCGCCTGACGGCGAGACACGGCATTCTCGGTTGCCCCGGTGATCGCCGAGATCAGGTCCGAGTTGGAATCCTCGGCCGTGAAGACGCCGTTGTTGCGACCGAGGCGCAGCACGACGATGCGGTCGGCGACCGCGCGCACGTCCTCCATGTTGTGCGAGATCAGGATCACGCCCAGGCCCCGGTCGCGCACCCGCTCGATCAGGTTCAGCACCTCGGCAGTCTGGGCGACCCCCAAGGCGGCGGTCGGCTCGTCCAGCATGATGATCCGCGGGTCGGTCAGCAGCGACCGCGCGATGGCGACCGTCTGGCGCTGTCCGCCCGACAGCGAAGCGATCGGCTCGCGAACCGAGGGGATGCGCGCCGACAATTCGCGCAGCAGGGTCCATGCCTGAACCTCCATCTGCACCTCGTCCAGCGCCCAGGGGGACAGTTCCTGGCCGAGGAACAGGTTTGCCACCACGTCCAGATTCTCGCACAGTGCAAGATCCTGGAACACGGTGGCGATGCCCAGCTCGATCGCCCGGCCGGGGCTGTCCATCGTCACCGGCTTGCCCATGAATTCGATCGTCCCGCCGGTCGGTTGGTGAACGCCCGCCAGCACCTTGACCAGCGTCGACTTGCCCGCGCCATTGTCGCCGACCAGCGCGACCACTTCGCCGGGATGAACATCCAGTTCGATATCCGTCAGGGCCTGCACCGCGCCGAATTGCTTCGACACGCCGCGCAACTTCAGGATGGGCTGCGAAGAGCTTGGGCTCTCGGCCATCACGTGCCTCCTTCCATGAGGGGGAATGCGCGCGCGCACCGGCGCGCGCAGCGTTGATCTACTGGAGGATTCCCAGTTCCCGGCAGGCGTCCGCATAATCGGCGGTGCAGACTTCCTCCGGGGTCTGGATGCCCTTGTCGAAAATCTCGGCCTTGATGTTCTCGCGCGTGACGACCGCGGGCACGAACAGTTCCGAGGGGGTGTCGTACAGCGTGGTCTTTGCCTCGGGCGTCTCGCCCTTCAGGAAGGTCACCGCGACCTCGGCCGCGGCGCGGGCCACGATCTCGGAGGGTTTCGAGATCGTGTTGTACTGGTCGCCCGCGATGATCAGCTGCAGCGCGGCGATGGTCGCGTCGTTGCCGGTGACGGGCGGCAGCGGATCGACGCCCGCGGCCTTCAGCGCGGCGATGGCGCCGCCCGCGGTGCCGTCATTGGCCGCCACGATGCCCTTGATGTCGGCGCCAAAGCGGTTGATCTGCCCGGCCGCGAATTCCTGTGCCTTCGGCGGCGCCCAATCGGGCGTGTCGTATTCGGCCAGCGTCTTGTAATCCGAACCGTCAAGCGCCGCGTCGATGCCGTCGCGGATCAGCCCGGCGGCGGCATCGGTGGGCGAGCCGTTGATCTGCAGCACCCCCGCACCGGCTTCCACGCCCTCGGCCTTCATGTGATCGACCAGGGATTGCGCGATCGCCTGGCCGATCCCCTTGTTGTCGAAGGACACATAGTAATCCGCCGGCATGTCCGGGATCGGGCGGTCATAGGCGATGATCTTCACGTCCTGCGACTGGGCCATCTGGACCAGACCCGCCGCCGCGGCCGAATCGACCGGATCCAGCACCACGATCTTCGCGCCCTGCGCGATGACCGAGTTGAACTGCTGCTGCTGCAGCGACACGTCGCCATTGGCGTTCTGATAGATCACCGTGCAGTCCGCGCACAACTCCTCGAGCGCGGCCTTGAAGCCGGGAAAGTCGTGCTGCTCGTAGCGGGTCGACGCCTGGTCGGGCATGAGGAAGGCGATGGTCGCCGCCTCCTGTGCCAGCGCCGTGCCGCCCAACAGGACCGTCATCGACAGTGACGTTGCTGCCAGAGAAATCCGAAATGTCATCCTTGCTTGCTCCCAAATCGGGGCCCTGACCATCGCCGAGCTGCGCCGCGACATCACGGCGATCAAGTCGGCAGATGGACACCTCCCCCAATGCACCGGCGCATTCTCCCCCGATTGCGCCATCGATACAGCATCCATGCTCAATCGATGAAGCTAGATTGCTATGGCTTCCATTTCCTGTCAAGCTGACTCTTGTGGCCAGTGGTGCCACGACAGTGGCTTTCAGTCGGGGACCCATGGTTCAAAGCGGTAGCAGCCCATCAAGGCGAACCACGATCTACGATCTGGCGCAGATTGCTGGCACCAGCCCAAGCGCGGTCAGCGCGATCCTGAACGGCACCTGGAGAAAGCGCCGGATCAGCGCGCGCCTTGCCGAACATGTCGGGCGAATTGCCGAGGAGCAGGGCTATGCCGTCAATCTTCAGGCAAGCCTGCTGCGTCGGGATCGCTCTCGGATCGTCGGCATGATCATCCCTAAATACGACAACCGCTATTTCGGCGCCATCGCCGAGCAGTTCGAGGCGAGGGCCCGAGAACGCGGCCTGTTTCCGGTCATCACCTGCACCCAGCGCGACCCCGCCCTGGAGGTCGAGGCCGCGCGCGAGATGATTTCCTATCAGGCCGAATGTCTCATCGCGACGGGCGCCACCGATCCGGACCGCATTGCCGGTGTCTGCGCGCCCGCCGGGGTTCGAAGCATCAATCTGGACCTGCCCGGAACCGCGATGCCTTCGGTGGTCTCCGACAATTTCGAGGGCGCGCGGGACCTGACCCTGCGCATCCTGGACCGTGTGGAACGCGATTTCGGCGGCCTCGCGCCGCTGTATTTCATCGGGGGGCGCGCCCAGGATCACAACACCCGTGAGCGCCTGCGGGGCTTCATGGCCGCCCATGCCGCGCGGGGCCTGACTGTTCCGTCTGACCGCTGCATCATGCACGGCTATTCCGCAACCAAGACCGAAGCGGCGCTTGCCGGCATCCGGGTCACGGAACATGGCGGCTTCTTCGTGAACTCGACCATCGCGCTGGAGGGGGTGGTCCGGTGGATCTACACTCCTCCGCAATCCCCCGGCCTGTTTCGCTTTGGCTGCTTCGACTGGGATCCCTTTGCCCGCTTCCTGCCTCAGAACATCGGCATGATGCGCCAGGATGTCGACGCCATGCTGACGGCGGTCTTCGATCTGATGGACCATCCGCCCGCCGGTGCGGTGCGCATCCAGACGCCGTGCATCTTTGAGCCGGTGGACTGACAGGCGCGTCTGCCCGGTGCTCGTCGAACATGGCCGGTCGTTCTGCGCGATCGCGCGCGAGACGGGCGGTCAAGACGGTGCCGGCGTCGTTCCCGCAGCCGCCGTCACCTGCCGGGCTCCGAGGGCCGGGCCCGCGCCGGAGATCTGCCGGAACCAGAGATCCGCGACAAGGGGCGAGACCGCGAACCAACGGCCGGTCAGGTCCGCCGGTGGCCGCGCTGCGACAGGCCGTCGGACCGGATGCGCGCGGTGGCCCATCCCGGTCGACGCCCGGGACCGGGTGCAGTCACCGTGGCGGCAAATGCCGTCGTCGAAGAGGATCTGGTGGAGCCAAGGGGAGTCGAACCCCTGACCTCTTGAATGCCATTCAAAAATCGGGCCAAAACGAGCGCCAACAAATCATAACATCACACGTCAAAATGACGCAGTAAAATAAGGATATTGCGCCATTCGTTAGGTTGCGTTACTAACTCTGGGGAACAAGGGCTATCGCCTATTCTGTTCCCCAGTTTGTTCCCCAGACGGACCTTTTGACATGAAGCTGACCGCCGCGACCGTCGATAAGATGCAGCCGACCGACAAGCGCCAGGAGATCCCCGACGCGCTTTGCACCGGCCTTTATTTCGTTGTGCAACCGACCGGAAAGAAGGGCTGGCAGGTCCGCTATAGGCACGGGGGAACACACCGCAGAATGACGCTTGGGGCATATCCGGTCCTGTCGCTGTCAGAAGCCCGTCAGAGGGCGCGGGACGCGCTGGCAGCGGCGTCAGAGGGGCGCGACCCGGCTGGCGAGGTCAAGGACGCCAAAGCCGCGAAGAAGCCCGATGCCGACCGCGACAAGCTGTCAAATGTGATAGACCTGTTCATGAAGCGCCACGCCAGCCGCAACCGTCGTGGCGACGATGTGCTTGCCATGTTCCGGCGCGAGATCATGGACAAATGGGGCGACCGGGATATTCACAGCATTACTAAGCGGGACGTGATCGACGTTCTGGACGGTATCGTCGACCGAGGCAGTCCAGTGACCGCGAACCGCCTTCGGGCGCATTTGAACACGCTGTTCAATTGGGCGAAGGGCAGGGACATTATCGAGGTGAACGCGATGGACGGCGTCAGGCCGCCTGCGCCCGAAAAGCCCCGCAACCGCGTCCTGACCGACGACGAAATCAGACTGTTCTGGAATGCCTGCGACGGGCTTGGCTATCCGTTCGGGCCGATCTACCGGCTGCTGTTGCTGACCGGGCAGCGGCTGCGCGAGGTCGCGGAAATGACGTGGCGCGAGATCGACGGCGACACTTGGACGCTGCCAGAGGCTAGAAGCAAGAACGCGGACGAACACACCGTGCCTCTGTCGCAAGATGCGCAGGCGCTGCTGGCCGGTCTGCCGCGCATCGGCGGGCGCTATGTTTTCACCACGACCGGCAACAGCCCCGTGTCAGGCTTCACCCGCGCCAAGGAGCGCGTTGATAAGCTGATGGCCGAGGCGTCCGACGATCCGATCCCGGCTTTCACGATTCATGATCTGCGCCGCACAGCTGCGACCGGCATGGCAGGGCTGCGCTTTCCGCCGCATGTGGTCGAGGCTATTCTGAACCATCGCAGCGGCACCCGGCGCGGCGTGGCGGGCGTCTATAACCGTCACGACTATGCCGACGAAAAGCGGGCCGCTCTGGACGCATGGGCGCGCTATGTCACGCAGCTTGTCGAGGACGAGCCGGGCAACATCGTGCGGATCGGGGGGCGGTGATCATGCAGACCCGTGGGCGCAAAACTCTGTCACTGACTCACGCGGGTGGATGGCTGCGTGACGAGTTGGACGCGAAGACGATTGCCAGCGTGCTACGGTCAAAGGTCCTGCCGCACGACGAAGGCTTGGTATCAGAGATGGCCGATTTCTTAAAGGATAGGTTGGCAATGATAGATCTGGCCCCGACTGTTCTGCGTGGATCAGAAAGGCAGATCGATAGGATAGAAAATGCAGCGAAAGAACTACTTGCCGCCATTCGGGCCTATAAAGATTTCGCTGAGGTATCTCTTTCGATAGAAGGCGAAATCGCCCAGATGGAGGGCGGACATCGCGGTTCACTACCGTTGTATCAGTGGTTGTTGCGCCTCGCCAAACTACGAGAACGATACTTCAGGAGCTATGATCCGGCCGCGAGCTACCATCGCACAATCCGTCGCCTTCATAGCATGATCAATAATGCTGGCGGCAATGTCGCGATCCATAAGACTTCCAGCTTTGTTCTGTTTCTCTGCGAGATCGAGGCCCTGCGACCCGGTTTGATCTTCCCGCCGGAGACCGTTGAATCCGGCCGCGCGCGCTACGTCGAAAACGCTCTGAGAGCAGGTTCCCCAAACTAGCGCCGCTTTCCGTCTTAATTTGGGAAATTCTCAAACCGCCAATCGTGTGAATATTGGGAAGCCTACCGCAACCAAACGTAGGCAACCCAAATGCAACACAAGCTGATTTCCGCAACCCGACTGCGTAACGAGGTCTTTGACGGCGCTTCGGACATGTGGCTCTGGCGTAAGCTGAATGATCCGACGCTGGAATTCCCCCAGCCGATCAGGATCGCAGGTCGCCGCTATTTCCGTGAAGCCGAGATTTTCGACTGGATCGAAAAGCAGGCCGACGAAGCGCGGGGTGCGATGTAATGGCCCTGAACTTCAAGGATATCGACGACCTCGTTTTGCTGAAACCGGACGGCGTTTTCCAGATCCAGCGCGACGGCGACCGCTATGTCATCGCCGTTCACCGCTTCGGCCAGCCCGACGAATTCATCACCTGCCTTTCGGCTGGCGATGCAAACCGCCGCCGCATGGAACTGACGGATGCGGGCATGACCGGCTTGATCGGAGATGCGCTGTGAACAACATCACCAAGCTTCCGACCGCCGCCGTCAGCTATTACACCGTCCATAAACGCGGCAGAGATTGGGCCGTGGTGTTGGTCACACCTTGCGAGGGAATGCGACCGATCAAGACCGCCTTGCGTGCTTATCGTGTCCGGGACGAGGCGGTTCAAGACGCCAAAGAAACCGCCGCACGGATGCAGCGCCCCTTTAAGGAGGCGCGCGGGTGAGCGCCTTTGCCAAGTGGCAACCCGAATATGCCGCACGAGGGATTGTCACTTTTCCGGTTCGCGACAAGAGGCCCTGCGTCAAAGGCTATTTGAAGCTGGGGCCGAAGGTTAGCGAGCAACTGGCGATCAGGTTCGCAGACGAGGCCGCTTTCGGCTTCGCCTGCAGCCGCAACAAGATCACCGTCTTGGACGTCGACGCGCCCGACGAGCGCCTGCTTGCCGACGCGCTGGACCGGCACGGGCCGACACCGCTGATTATCCGCTCTGGATCGGGCAACTTTCAGGCATGGTATTGTCACGGAGGCGAGCGCCGCCGCGTCCGCCCGGAACCCGACAAGCCGATTGACATATTGGGCGATGGTTTCGTCGTGGCGCCGCCGTCACGCAGCAGTAAGGGCAGATACGAGATCATTGCGGGCAGTCTCGACGATATCGCCAATCTGCCGATCATGCGGGCGTCCTTCGCCAAGGAAGCATATGAGGCGCTGCACCCGGAGGTCATGAACGGTCGCAACCAGCACAGCGATAGGGTTGGCCAACTTGGCCAACCCTCATTTGCCGATGACCAATCCGCCAAGACCGGACAATCCGCCCGCTCCATCCGCCGGGACGCCGAGCGCGGGCAGCGGAACGACACGCTTTTTCGCGAGGCGATGAAACAGGCGAAGGGTTGTCACCGGCTGGAAGAATTGATGGAGAAAACCATGCAGGCAAATGCGCAGCTTACCCAACCGCTACCAGCGGACGAGATCCTGAAGATTGTGGCGTCGGCATGGGGTTACGAATGTGAGGGCAAGAACTGGTTCGGCGTTGGCGGGCGTGTCGTATTCGCCGCGCGCGAGGTCGACGACCTGGCAGCACAAGACCCGCACGCCTATGCCCTGCTGGGGCTGCTGCGCCGCCATCATTGGGGCCGTGATTTCATTCTGGCGAAAGCCTATGCGGACGAACTGGGCTGGACCCTGCGCCGCTTCAAAGCCGCGCGCGACGAACTGCTGCAACGCAATCTGATTGTCTGCGTTCATGCGGGCGGGCGAGGACCAAACGATCCGCCGGTTTACCGCTTCCCGGAATAAGGGGTGCGATTTCACACCCCAATAAGAAACAATACACCCTTCTCTGTGTCTTCCTTCCTTCCTGCCGGGCGATTTCCAAGAACGACAGCATTGCTGACCTAATTGGCATCGGCTATACTGGACCTGCCCGTCGTGACGACGCGCCTGCCCATGGATGGACCAATGCCGCTGCCTGATCTGAACGACCTCAAAGCCTTTGCCCGCGTCGATGGCGATCATGAAGACTGGACCCTGAACACGCTGCTGCAATCGGCAGTCGAATTCGTCCAGACCGCGACGGGGCAGGATTTCACCGTCACCACACCCGACCGCGCCCGCGTCGCTGTCATGGCTCTGGCAGCGCACTGGTATGACAATCGCCTGCCTGTGGCCGAGGCCGTCAACGTGGTGCCGTTCCACGTTCGCAGCCTGATCCATCAACTGCGCGACTGGCAAGACCCTGCCGTCACCGAAGCCTTGGCTGAGGAAGACCCGGCACTGTGACTCGCTTTTACGACACAAGCCGCTGGCAGAAGTGCAGGCGCACGAAGCTGTCGCGCGATCCTGTCTGCGAGGGCTGCGAGGAACGGCTGGCCGCGCATGTGGATCATATCGTCCCGGTGAAGAATGGCGGCGCTGTCTGGAAGCCGGGCAATTGGCAATCGCTGTGCCAAGGGTGCCACAACGACAAGACCCATGCCGAGCGTCAGGGCAAGCCGTGGGTGGCGCCCAAGCATCGGGGCTGCGACGAGCATGGCAACCCGCGCGATCCGGGGCATCTGTGGAACGGGCCGAGGGGCGTTCAATCACGGGAAACCGGGGCGTCACACCCGCGTCCCCCCTCAAAACTGAATTAGTTGAGTAAATCGCATGGGATTGCGCGGGCCGGGGGCAAAGAAACGGAAGGGCGTTGAACCCGCCAAGGCGCGTCGCTTGCCATGGCTCAAGCGCGGGCTGTCGCGCGTCGAGCGTGTCATTGCCTTCATGGAATTCCTGCCGATCACCAAGGGCATCCTGGCCGGGCAGAAAATGACGCTGCTGCCCAATCAGCGGCAATTCATTGAACGCATTTACGGTAATGTCGACGCGGACGGCAGGCGGATCATCAGGACGGCGATCAAGAGCGAACCGCGCGGCAACGGCAAAACCGGCCTGATTGCCGGGTTGTGCCTCTGCCATCTGATCGGGCCGGAAGCGGAACAGCGGGGCGAGATTTACAGCGCGGCGGTCGACAAGAAACAGGCGTCGCTGCTGTTCAACGAAATGTCCGCCATCATCGAGGCGGTTCCCGAATTCGACGAGCGTTGCAACGTTCAGCGGTTTCACAAGATTATCGAGGTTCTGGACGGCGACGGCAAAGGCTCAATCTACGAGGCGCTGTCTGCCGACGTGCGGCGCGGTCACGGGCTGGCCCCTTCGCTGTGGGTTTATGACGAATATGCCCAGGTCCGCACGGATGAGTTGTTCGACAACCTGCAAACCGCACAGGGCAAGCGCAAGGAAAGCCTTGGCATCGTCATTTCGACGCAGGCGGCGACGGATCAGCATCCGCTGTCCATCCTGATCGACGACGCGGCGAAGGGCGAAGACCCGACCGTCTATCTGCAAATGTCTGCGGCACCGGAAGACGCGGACCCGTTCGACGAAACCGTCTGGCAGGCGGTCAATCCGGCATGGGGTATCTTTCTGGACCAGAAGGAATTCCGAAGCCAAGCGGAGCGGGCCAAGCGGGCGCCGTCATTCCTGCCGCGCTTCCTGAACTTGCGGTTGAATATGCGCGTCGAAAGTGAAGCCCGGTTCCTGGCTGCGACGGATTGGCGGGCGTGCGGCGCGGAAATCGACGTCGAGGCGTTGCAGGGGCGGCGCTGCTATCTCGGACTTGACCTGTCGTCGACAGTCGACCTGACCGCGCTGGCGGCTTTCTTCCCCGATACCGGCGATCTGCTGGCATGGTTCTGGAAGCCCAAGGACGGGCTGGACGAGGCCGAGCGGCTGGACCATGTGCCTTACAAGACATGGGTGCGGCAGGGCTTCATCGAGGCGACGCCGGGCAGGGCCATCGACAAGGGTTTTGTCGTCTGCCGTCTGGCCGAGATTGCGGCGCTGTATGACGTGCAGGGCGTTGCGTTCGACCGCTGGGGCATGAGGGAAGTCGAGCGGATCATGGCCGACGAGGGCGTCAAGCTGCCCATGGAAGCATGGGGGCAAGGCTATCAGGATATGGCGCCCGCGCTGGATGCGGTCGAAAAGCTGGTCCTGCAAGGCGAACTCAGGCACCCGAACAATCCGGTCCTGACCATGTGCGTCGCCAATGCCATCGCCACGCTGTCACCGGCAGGCGGTCGCAAGCTGGACAAGGCCAAAGCGACAGGCCGGATCGACGGGCTGCAAGCGGCGGCAATGGCAATCGGTCTGGCCGCAAGGACGCCCGCACCGAAGAAATCCGTCTATGCGCAACGTGGCGTTTTCGTTGCTTAATAACCCTTGTTAGGTCAGTATTATTGACTTATTATGGACCCGTTCGAACAGGCCCGTCGTGATGACGCGCTAGTCCCTGAGAAGGATACAGAATGAAGCTTCATGACTTGCAAGAACAGCGCAGTCAGGCGGTCGCGGAGATGCGCCGCTTGGCTGACGCCGTTGAAACCCGTGGCGACGACTATACCGCCGAAGAGGAAAAGCGTCACGCCGACCTCAAGAAAGACATCACCAATCTCGACGCGAAAATTCAGCGCGCCAAGGACATCGCCGACATCGAACGCAGTGCACCTGCCGTCGTGTCGGGCCGTGGTGATGGCGCCTATGAAGACCGCGCCCGCGATTTCAGTGTCACGACCGCGATCCGCGCCGCCATGGGCGAACGTGTGGACGATGGCCGGGAACGCGAACTCTCGACCGAACTGAAACGCCGTTCGGCGCGTGCCTTCACCGGCATTGCCGTCCCGGACGAAGTGTTCATGGAAAAGCGCACGCTGATGACCTCTGGCGCGGCGGCTGACCTTGTGCCGAACGTCCATCGCGGCGACCTGTTCATCGACATGCGCCGCAGCGCCATCATGACCGCGCGACTGGGCGCGACCGTGCTGGACGGACTGACCGGCACCATCGACATTCCCAAGCAAACCGCATCCTCGGCGGCTCAATGGGTGGCGGAAGACAGCGCGCTGACGGAAACCGACGCGAACTTCACCGACGTGAACCTTGCACCGAAGACCGTCGGCAGCCTGACCAGTTATTCCCGGCGCACGCTGATCAACGCCGTCCCTGCCGTCGAACAGCTTGTCCGTCGCGATCTGGCGGCTGTTGTGGCCCGTGCCATCGACTATCAGGCAATCTTCGGTGATGGCAGCGCAGGCACGCCGACGGGCGTCGTCAATGCCTCTGGCGTCGCGACCTCGACACTGGCGACCCCTAGCTGGGCCGAAGTGCTGGCAATGATTGCGGCGATCCAAAGCGAAGACGCCGACATCGGTTCGCTGAACTGGGCCATGAACCCGGCGGCGGTCGCCAAGCTGCGCGCCACGAACAAGGTCGCGGCGGAACCTGAACACGGCTTCCTGATGACCGAACCCGGCAGTCTGGCGGGCTATGGCGTCGGAACCTCGACCGCCATTCCCACGACCGCAACGCCAGACACGACCGTCATCTTCGGGGCATGGCCGCAACTGCTCATCGGTCGCTGGTCTGGCACCGACATTCTGGTCAACCCGTATGGCTCAGGCTATGCGGCGGGCCGTGTGCAGGTTCGCGCGATGCAGGATGTCGATGTCGCTGTCCGCCATGGCGAAAGCTTCGCCGTCGCGGCTGATCTGGCGGTCTGACATGGAGCGGCGGACGGCGATTGAACTCCGGGCCGCAGGGCGGAAGCTGGAAGGCTATGCCGCCATCTTCGGACAGGACGTGCGCATTCGGGACTTCACCGAAGTCATCCTGCCCGGCGCTTTCTCGCAAACACTGGCAGAGGGCAGGGACATCCTTGCCCTTGCCGATCACGATGCCCGCGCCGTTCTGGCCCGCACCCGATCCGGGACGCTGCGGCTTGCCGAAGACACGCGCGGGCTTCACTTCGAACTGGACGTCCCGAATACCAGCGCAGGCCGCGACATCCTCGAACTTGCGGATCGCGGCGATATTGGCGGGGCGTCTTTCGGATTCACTGTGAAGGATGAACGCTGGACGAACGACCGGCGCGAACTGCGGGCCATCAATCTTCACGAAGTCAGCATTGTCTCGGCGTTCCCTGCCTACGACGGGACAATAGTGCAGGCGAGGCGGCGGCTAGACGGATGGACTCCCCGACTGGTCGCTGCCCGCCGCTTTTTGGATTCCTGCCAATGAGCATCTTCGACCGCCTCCTTCGGCGCAATCGTCACGACGTCGTGACAACTGAAACCCGCGCATCGTCCTGGGACTTGCTGGCGAGCATGGGCCTGCCGACGCTGGCCGGGGGCTATATCGCGCCCGCCGTCATCGAAGGCAACGCCGCTGCCTTCAACGCCATCACCATCATCTCCGAGGCCGTGGCCGCGCTGCCGCTGAACGTCTATCGCAAGGACGGCGACGGCGTGCGCAATGCCGAGGCGTCGCATCCCGTGGCCCGACTGTTCGGTCACGCGCCGAACGATCTACAGACCCCGACGGAACTGGTCGCAATGATGCAGGCAAACTGCCTTGTCCATGGCGCGGCATATGCCGAGATCGAGCGCGACGGCAACGGGCGCCCTGCGGCGCTGTGGCCGATCCATCCGGGGCAAATCAGCATCGAGCGCATTCCCGGCACCCGCCGCATTCGCTATCAGGTCAGCGACGAAATCGGTTCCCGTCGCCTTTTGCCGGATGAAGTGTTCACTCTTCGCGACCGATGGGACTGCCCGTTCACGCCGCGCAGCCGCCTTGACCGTTGCCGCGAGGCGCTGGGCGGTTCCGTGGCGACTGAACGCTTCGCGCAATCGATCTGGCGCAACGGCGCCCGCCTGTCGGGCTTTGTGAAGCACCCGGAACAGATTGGCCCGGATGCCGCAAGGACGCTCAGGGACAGCCTGAACGCGCTTTACGGCGGGGCAGAGAATGCGGGCAAGATCGGCGTTCTGGAAGAAGGCAGCGACTGGGTGCCGGTATCATCAACCGCGCATGATGCCGAACTGTCCGAAGCCCGCCGTCTGGCCGTGCTGGAAGTGGCCCGTATCTTCAACGTCCCGGCGCCGCTGCTCAATGAACTGACCAACGCGAATTACAGCAATGTCGTAGAGATGCGGCGACAGTTTGCGGCGGGAACGGTGCAGCCTTGGCTGGTCCGCTGGGAAGAGGCGATCATGCGCGACCTGTTCAGCGAAGCAGGCCGTCGCAGCCATGAGGTCGAATTCGACACCGACCTGTTGGTCCGGGCCGATTATCTGACCCGCCTGCAAGGCTACCGCATCGGGCGCGAAACCGGGCTCTACAGCGCCAATGACCTGCGCCGCTTCGAGCATATGAACCCGCGCAGCGATGCCGACGCCGACGTCTTCCTCAGCCCGATGAACATGCAGTCCGAACAAAAGGCCGCACCCAAAGAGGAATAAGCGATGCTGGTCATGACACCCGCTGCCAAGGCCATGCTTCGAAAGGAACGGCGGCGGGAACGTGACGCCATGCGCGGCAAGCTGGGCGAGACCCGGCACCGGGCGCTTGTGGATCGGCTGGCCAAGACGATCAGGACCGAACGCGAGGCCGGGCGGATTGCCACGCTCTTCAATCTGGAAGGGCCGCTGCGCCACGCGATCCGGTCCAAGCTGTGCCTTCAGGGCTGGCGCTGGTCCGATGCCGACGCAATGGCCCGCGATCTGCTGGACGCGACATTCATCCGCCTGGGTGCGAATAGGCCGTCGTGGAACGAAGGCCAGCCCGAGTGGCTGATCGACGGCGGCGGGCTGATTGGAAGGCTGGTATGCGCGCGGCGCGGATGCGACAGGCCGCTGCCGGAAGGTCACCGAAAGTTCTGCGGCAAGCTATGCCGCGATGCACATCATACCAGCATTGAACGGCTCTTGCGGGCCGGCGAAAATGCCGCCCTTGATATGGCCGTTGGCCGCGAATGACCGACCCGCTATTCCAAACATTCTGCAAGGGCTGCGGGACCGAATTGCCGAGCGGACCTTATGCCGAGGTTCGGGAATGGTGCGGCGCAAAATGCTACAACGACCATTATCACGCACTTGAAAAAGCCGCCCGGCTGGACGCCAAGCGCAACCGTCCGCCCTGCAAGCAATGCGGCGGACCTGTCGCCATCCACAAGGACCGGCGGGCTGTCTATTGTTCGTTGCCCTGCCAGCAAAAAGGCGTGCGTGCGGAATGGCGGCTCAAACTGGCCCGCATCTGCGAGCATTGCCGCAAGCCCTATGTCCCGAACACTAAGGATCAGCGGTTTTGTGGTCAGTGGTGCCGGGCGCAGGCAACGATCCGAAAGCACCAACCGCGACCGTGCCAATGGTGTGACGCCATGATCCAGAAACCCAAGCTGGCAGCGACGAAATACTGCTGTAGCACCTGCGCAGCACGGGCGCGCGAGGCAGCGCGTAGGGCGAAACGCGAAACCTGAACCTTGTTCCCCCAGTGTTCCCCGAAGGGCGAAGGGGTGCTGACCGTTCGGTCACAATATCGTCTAACTGTCTGATTTTATTGGTGGAGCCAAGGGGAGTCGAACCCCTGACCTCTTGAATGCCATTCAAGCGCTCTACCAACTGAGCTATGGCCCCACCGGAGGTCCGCGGCGGGCGTTCGCCTGTCCGCGTGGGGGGTCGTATAGGGGGGGGCGGGGCGGGGTGCAAGCGGAAAATTCGCGAAGGCGGCGCGGTTTTTCCGGCGCCGCGATGCGGTCCCGCCGGATGCGAAAACGCGGCCCTTCCGGGCCGCGTGTCTCTGGCATCGGGCGATGAATGGCCGCTGCGGGCCGCGGCGCGATCAGTCGTCGTCCTCATCCGCGACATCGGCGATCTCGTCCAGAGAGACATCGCCGTCGTCGTCGTCCTCTTCCAGCAGATCGTCGTCGAGATCGCCGCCCTCGTCGTCGAGATCCTCGTCATCATCGGTCAGGTCGTTCGTGGTCTGCGTCGACGCCTTCTCGCTGACCAGTGTGCGGCCGCGTCCGTCGGTCAGGCTTTCCAGCGTGAACTGGTTGCCGCAGGCCGGGCAGGTCATCGGATTGCTGCGCAAATCGTAGAACCGGGTCGTGCAATGCGGGCACAGGCGTTTCGTGCCCCATTCCTCTTTGGGCATGGTAATCTCCTTCCGCCGCGATTAGGGAATTTGGCGACCCCGTGCCACAGCCATGCGGGGCTGTCAAAGGCTTTTCTGGGTGCGGGTGGCGGGCAGGACGGATGGGCGAGCAGATTATCCTGGCCTGCGGGATGCGGATCGCGCTTCGGCGGTCGTCGCGGGCGCGGCGCATGACGCTGCGGGTGCCGCGCGACGGCGGCGACGCGGTGCTGACCCTGCCCAGTCAGGTGGCCCTGGCCGAAGGCCGCGCCTTTGCCGAGATGCGGCGCGACTGGCTGATGCAGGCCGCGGCGCGCAGGCCGGCGCCCCTGCTGGCCGAGCATGGCGCCCTGCTGCCGGTCGAGGGCGTCCCGCGCAGGCTGGTGCCTGCCGCAGTCGCCGCCGCGCAGCTGCAGCCCGACGCCCTGCTGCTGCCGGCACGGCGGGCCTGCGGGCCGGTGGTGCAGGGCTTCTTGCGGCATCTGGCCCATCAGCGGCTGTGCGTGGCCTGCGACCGCCATGCGGCGCGGCTGGGGCGCGCGGTGCGCGCGATCACGCTGCGCGACACGCGGTCGCGATGGGGCAGCTGTACGACCGGCGGCCGGCTGATGTTCTCGTGGAGGCTGGCGATGGCGCCGCCTGAGATCCTCGATTATGTCGCCGCGCATGAGGTCGCGCATCTGGCGCATATGGACCATTCGGACCGTTTCTGGACGGCGGTGGCGCGGCTGATGCCCGATTACGCCCCTCGCCGCGCCTGGCTGCGCCAGCATGGCGGCGGCCTGATGGCGTGGAAATTCCGCGATTGACCCGCGCCGCGCCGCTCATCACAGATAGCGCATGACCGCGTCCCGCCCGACCGATCCCGCCGCGCATGAGCGCCTGTATCGCAGCCTGCGCAGCCGCATCATGCTGGGCGAGGTGGCACCGGGGCAGGCGATGACGCTGCGCGGGCTGGCGCGCGACTATCACCTGTCGATGACGCCCGCCCGCGAGGCGGTGCGGCGGCTGGTGGCCGAGGGGGCGCTGTCGCTGTCGGCCTCGGGCCGGGTCTCGACGCCGGAACTGTCGGACGAGCGGATCGAGGAACTGGCTGCGCTGCGGGCCCTCATCGAGCCGGAACTGGCCGCGCGTGCCCTGCCGCGGGCGCATTTCGCCCTGATCGACCGGCTGGCCCAGATGAATGGCCGCATCGGCGACGCGGTCGAGCGGCACGATGCGGTCGGCTATATCCGCTGCAATCTGGATTTCCACCGCATGCTGTATCTGCGTGCCCAGGCCCCCGCGATGCTGGCGATGCTCGAGACGATCTGGCTGCAGCTGGGGCCGACGATGCAGGCGCTGTACGGCCGGGCGCGCCGGAACGAGCCTCCGCGCCATCACCGGATGATCCTGGCGGCGCTGCGGGCCGGGGACGAACCCGCGCTGCGGCTGGCGGTCCGGGCCGATGTGACGCACGGGCTGCGGCTGCTGACCGCCGGCTAGGTCGCCGCGCCCGGCTGTGCCTGCGGCCGCCGCGGCCTAGCGGCGCGGCATCGTCGGCAGCGCCGGCATCTGCGGCAGCGCCAGCCCGGTCGGTTGCAGAAGGGACGAGGGGATGATGCGCGAATACTTGGTGCCCTCGATCGCGGCCCCGGCCATCAGCCCGGCCTGCCCGAAGATCATCGCCACCACCGGATATTGCGCGGTGATCGTGTCCGCGCCAAGCGCCATGCCGCCCGCCGGGATCGCATAATAGGCATCCGCCCCCGCCACCCAGCCCGGTGCCGCGCGGAACGCCGAAAGCGCCGCATCGCTCTGGAAGATCAGCACATGGGCGAATTGCTGGGCGCCCGCCTGAAACCCGAACGAGGCCTGCGTCGCCGAATAGTAATCGACCGTGGCGCCGCCGATCCTCAGCGCCCCCTCGCCATAGGCGCCACCGACGCCCAGCGCGGCCTCGGTCATCAGCGGCATGTAGAGAACGCCCCTGGCGGCCTGCACCAGCGGCCCGGCCGAGGGGTAGTTCTGCAACAGGTATTGATGCGTCTGGTCGACCCGCGCATCAAGCTGTGCGCCGGCATTGCTGCCAACCGCGTTCGTGCAGCCTGCCACGGCCAGCGCCGCGCCTGCGGACGCGATCATGCCGCGGCGGGTCATCATCCCGGATCTGCTCATCTCGTCGCCTCGCGTTTCGTGATCCGGCATTGACGGCCGGTTGCGCGCAACGATACGCGAGCCGGCCCCCTCACGCCAGCATTTCGGCCACCGCCGGCGCGAAATAGCTCAGGACGCCGTCGCAACCCGCGCGCCGGAAGCCCAGCAGGCTTTCCAGCATCGCTTCGCGCGACAGCCAGCCGTTGCGGATCGCGCCTTCCAGCATCGCGTATTCGCCGCTGACCTGATAGGCGAAGGTCGGAGCGCCGAATTCGTCCTTCACGGCCCGGCAGATGTCCAGATAGGGCATTCCCGGCTTGACCATCACCATGTCGGCGCCCTCGGCCAGGTCGCGGGCCACGCAGCGCAGCGCCTCGCCCCGGTTGGCGGGGTTGATCTGATAGGTCTTCTTGTCGCCGATCAGCCGCCCCGAGGCCCCCACCGCATCGCGGAACGGGCCATAGAAGGCGCTGGCGAATTTTGCCGCATAGGACAGGATCGCCACCTGCTTGTGGCCGTGGGCCTCCAGCGCGCCGCGCAGCGCGCCGATCCGGCCGTCCATCATGTCCGAGGGGCCGAGGATGTCGGCCCCCGCCTCGGCCTGCACCAGCGCCATCCGCACCAGCGCGGTGATCGTCTCGTCGTTCAGGATCTCGCCATCGACCACGATGCCGTCATGGCCGTTGGCATTGTAGGGGTCCAGCGCGATGTCGGTCATCACCGCGAGATCGGGCACCGTCTCCTTGACGGCGCGGATCGCGCGGTTGCCGATATTGTCGGGGTCCCATGCCCGCTCGCAGCCCTCGGTGCGCAGGTCCTGGTCCGAATGGGGAAAGATGCAGATGGCGGGAATGTTCAGCCGCGCGGCCCGCTCGGCGGCCCGCCGCGCGCCATCAAGGGTCAGCCGCTCGACCCCGGGCATCGAGGCGATCTCGCCCTCGGCACCGGCGACCTCGGTCACGAAGATCGGCCAGATCAGGTTGGCGGAGGCGAGGTTCACCTCGCTGACCATGGCGCGCAGATTGGCGGTGCGGCGCAGCCGGCGCAGGCGCGAGGCGGGAAAGGGGGCGATGATCGGGCTGGCCATGGCGGCGTCCTTTCTGGCGGGCGGCGGGCTGGCAGATGCTTTCCCTTGCCGCGCTGTCGTTCTAAGGTCGCGCGCGACCAAGGACAAGGAACCGCCGCGTGCCGCAATTCGACGGAGTGATCAGCTTTCTGGACAGCCGCTCTTTCGGCACGATCTGGTTCTGGCTGGCGCTGCTGGGCATGTGGTCGGCCTCGGGGCGCAGCGTGCTGGGCGTGCCCGCCGAGGTGCTGTCGGCCGCAAGGCGCGCGCAAGGCGCGGGCGAGCCCGAGGCCCCCGCCGTGATCGCGCTTCTTGACTGGCTGTCGCTGTGCCTGCCGCGCTGGCGGCTTGGCCCGCGCGAGGGTGCGGTCTTTGCCGGCGCCGCGGGCTTCCTGCTGACATCGCTGGCGATCATGGGCTTCGGCTACGGGCTGGAGCTGGCGCAGGCGCTGACGCTGCTGCTGGCGCCCTTCGTGATGCTGTTCTGGATGCGCGTCCGCCTGGCGCGGCGGCTGGCGCCGGTCCTTGCAGCGGGCCACAGCGGCGAACGCCCCCTCGCGGGGGTCGGCGCCGAGGCGGTGCGGCAGATGCAGAGGCATCGCAGGCTGGCCACGCTGCTGTCGATCCTGGCGGTTGCCGCCACCGCGATGTGGGCCGCGCTGTGGGCGGTGATGAACCCGAACGGGCTGTGACGCTTGACACCGCCGCCACGCGCCTTACGTCAGCGGCCATGTCCGATCCCGTGATCCTCTCCGGCGCCCCCGAGGGCTATGATGCAGCCCTGCTGGCCCGCGAGGCCGGCCGCGGCCAGCCGGTCATCCACATCGCCCGCGACGACCGCCGGATGGCCGCGATGCGCGCGGCCCTGCGCTTTCTCGCACCCGATGTGCCGGTGCTGGACTTTCCGGCATGGGACACGACGCCCTATGACCGCATCTCGCCCGCCCCCGAGGTGCAGGCGGCGCGCATGTCCACCCTGGCCGGGCTGGCGCAGGGCGCCATCAAGGGGCCGTTCGTGCTGCTGACCACGCTGAACGCGGCGATGCAGCGCGTACCCGCCCGCGACCTGGTCGCCACGACCAGCTTTGCCGCCCGGGTCGGCGACCGCATCGACGAGGCGGGGCTGCGCGATTTCCTCGTCCGCATGGGCTTTGCGCAATCGCCCACGGTGACCGAGCCGGGCGATTACGCGGTGCGCGGCGGCATCATCGACATCTATCCTCCGGGCGGGGCGGGACCGATCCGGCTGGACCTGTTCGGCGATGTCCTTGACGGCGCGCGCCGCTTCGATCCGGTCAGCCAGCGCACCACCGACAAGCTGTCGGCGGTCGAGATCGCGCCGATGTCCGAGGTGATCCTGGACGAGGGGGCGATCGCGCGGTTCCGGCAGAACTATCGCGCCGAATATGGCGGCGGCACCAGCGATCCCCTGTATGAATCGGTCAGCGCGGGCCGCAAGGCCGCGGGGATGGAACACTGGCTGCCGTGGTTTCACGACCGGATGGAAAGCCTGTTCGACTATCTGCCCGGCGCCTCGGTGATGCTGGACGATCATCTGGGGCAGGTGGCCGACGCCCGGCGCGGGATGATCCGCGAACAGTTCGACGCGCGCTGCGCCGCGATGGCAGCGAAGGGGCGCGCCGACACCGTCTACAAGCCGGTGCCACCCGAGCGGATGTTTCCGACCGAGACCGAATGGCAGGGCTGGCTGGCCGGTCGCCGGGTGCTGCGCCTGTCGGTCTTGGCGCAGCCGCCCGGACCCGGGGTGCTGGATGCCGGCGGCCGCCCCGGCCGCAGCTTCGCGCCCGAACGGCTGGCCGAATCGGTGAACCTGTTCAGGGCACTGGCCGACCATGTTAAGGTCTTGTCCCGCGATCGCCGGGTGGTCATCGCCAGCTTTTCCGACGGCGCGCGGGACCGGCTGGCCGGGCTGCTGGCCGATGAGGGGCTGACCGGCGCGACGGGCCTTGCCGATCTGCGCGACCTGCCCGACCGGCCCGGCGCGATCGGCCTTGCGGTCTGGCCGCTGGACGAGGGCTTCGTCGCGCAGGGTCAGGCGCTTGGCGCGATCGCGGTGATCTCGGAACAGGACGTGCTGGGCGATCGGCTGATCCGCGGCGCCAGAAAGCGCCGCCGGGCCGAGAACTTCCTGCAGGACACCACCAGCCTGACGCCGGGCGATCTGGTGGTGCATGTCGAACATGGCATCGGCCGCTATACCGGCCTCGAGACGATCACCGCGGCCGGGGTGCCGCATGATTGCGTGGCGCTTGAATATGCCGGCGGCGACCGGCTGTTCCTGCCGGTCGAGAACATCGAACTGCTGTCGCGCTATGGCCATGAAGAGGGGCTGCTGGACAAGCTGGGCGGCGGCGCCTGGCAGGCGCGCAAGGCGCGGCTCAAGGAACGCATCCGGCTGATCGCGGACAAGCTGATCCGGGTGGCCGCCGAACGCCTGCTGCGACCCGCTCCGGTCCTGGAACCCGAGGACCACGACTGGCAGGCCTTCGCCGCGCGCTTTCCCTACAGCGAGACCGACGATCAGGCCTCGGCCATCGAGGATGTGCTGGAGGATTTGGCCGCCGGCCGGCCGATGGACCGGCTGGTGGTGGGCGATGTCGGTTTCGGCAAGACCGAGGTGGCGATGCGCGCCGCCTTCGTCGCCGCCTCGCAGGGCATGCAGGTCGCGGTCGTGGCGCCCACCACGCTGCTGGCGCGCCAGCACTACCGGACCTTCGCCGAGCGGTTTCGCGGCACCGCCATCACCGTGCGCCCGCTGTCGCGTTTCGTTTCGGCCCGGGATGCGGCGGCGACCCGGACCGGCCTCGGCGATGGCAGCGTCGATATCGTCGTCGGCACCCATGCCGTGCTGGCCAAGGGCGTGCGGTTTCGCAACCTGGGCCTGCTGGTCATCGACGAGGAACAGCATTTCGGCGTCGCCCACAAGGAACGCCTGAAGGAGTTGCGCAGCGACATCCATGTGCTGACGCTGACCGCGACGCCGATCCCCCGCACGCTGCAACTGTCGCTGACAGGCGTGCGCGACCTGTCGATCATCGGCACGCCGCCGGTCGACCGGCTGGCGATCCGGACCTATGTCAGCGAGTTCGACAGCCTCACCATCCGCGAGGCGCTGCTGCGCGAGAAATATCGCGGCGGGCAAAGCTTCTTCGTGGTGCCGCGCCTGTCCGACCTGCCCGATGTCGAACACTGGCTTGCCGAGAACGCGCCCGAGATCAGCTATATCGTCGCGCATGGCCAGCTGGCTGCGGGCGATCTGGATACGCGGATGAACGCCTTCTATGACGGCAGCCATGACGTGCTGGTGGCCACCTCGATCGTGGAAAGCGGGTTGGACATCCCGACCGCGAACACGATGGTTGTCTGGCGGGCCGACATGTTCGGGCTGGCGCAGCTGTATCAGATCCGGGGCAGGGTGGGGCGCGCCAAGACCCGCGCCTATTGCTATATCACCACCACCCCGCGCAGCCCGCTGACCCCGCAGGCGATCCGGCGGCTGAAGTTCCTCGGCTCGATCGACAGCCTCGGGGCGGGCTTCAACCTGGCCTCGCAGGATCTCGACCTGCGCGGCGCCGGCAACCTGCTGGGCGAGGAACAGTCCGGCCATATCCGCGAGGTCGGCTTCGAACTGTACCAGCAGATGCTGGAGGAAACGATCGCCAAGCTGAAATCCGGCGAGATCGAGGGGACGCCCGAGGACGAGTGGGCGCCGCAGCTGAACCTCGGCGTGCCGGTGACCATCCCCGAAAGCTTCATCCCCGATCTGGACGTCCGGCTGGGTCTGTACCGGCGGCTGGCCGCGCTGACCACCAAGGTCGAGCTCGAGGGCTTCGCGGCCGAGCTGATCGACCGCTTCGGGCCGCTGCCGCGCGAGGTCAACACGCTGCTGCTGGTCATCCGCGTGAAGGCGATGGCCAAGCGTGCCAACATCGCCCGGCTGGATGCGGGACCGAAGGGGGCGACGGTTCAGTTCCATGACGACAAGTTCCCGAACCCCGCCGGCCTGGTCGAATTCCTCACCGATCAGCGCGGCGAGGCCAAGGTCGAGGGCAACAAGATCGTGCTGCGCCGCGAATGGGGCTCGGATGCGGATCGCATCAAGGGTGCCTTCGCCATTGCCCGCGACCTCGCGGCCAAGGTGAAGGCCGGCGCCCGGGTGGATGCGGGCACGCGGGCCGGGCCGGGCGCCAGGGCCGGGGCGGGGACGTGACCGAGGCCGCGGGCAGGCAGATCCGCTTTGATCGCGGGCCGCTGCCCGCAGGCACGCTGTTCGCCGACCCGGTGGCGATGATCCGCGCCGACGATCCGGCCGAGGTGCCTGACGCGCTGGCCGCCATCGAAGACGCGCGATCCGCCGGACGCTGGATTGCCGGCTATCTGGGCTATGAGCTGGGCCATGCGCTGATCCCGCGCCTGGCGCCGCTGATGCCTGCGGGGCGGCGGATGCCGCTGATCCTGATGGGCGTCTTTGCGGCGCCCCGCCCCGCGCCGCCGTTTCCCGATCCGCGGGGCGTGGCGGTGGGCGCGCCCCGGCCGCTGTGGTCGCGGGCGCGCTATGACGCCGCGCTGGCCGAGGTTCACCGGCTGATCGAGGCCGGCGACACCTATCAGATCAACCTGACCTTTCCCGCCGAGGTCGAGGTCGCCGGCGCGCCGCTGGCGATCCATGCGGCACTGGCGGCGCGACAGCCGGTGGGCGAGGGGGCGTATGTCGATCTGGGCGGGCCGGTGGTGCTGTCGCGCAGCCCCGAGCTGTTCTTTGCCGTGGATGCCGCGGGCCTCATCCGCACCAGGCCGATGAAGGGCACCGCGCGGCGCGGCGCGACGCCCGAACTGGACCGCGTGGCGGCGGCGGCGCTGCAGGCATCCGAGAAGAACCGGGCCGAGAACCTGATGATCGTCGATCTGCTGCGCAACGACATCAGCCGCGTCTGCCTGCCCGGAAGCGTTCGGGTGCCGAGCCTGTTCCGCATCGAGGAATACGCGACCCTGCACCAGATGACCTCGACGGTCGAGGGCAGGCTGCGCGCCGGGGTGACGCTGGCCGATATCCTCGCCGCGCTGTTTCCCTGCGGCTCGATCACCGGCGCGCCGAAGATCCGCGCGATGGAGATCATCGCCGGCCTCGAGGCTGCCCCGCGCGAGATCTATTGCGGCGCCATCGGCTGGATCGACCCGGCCGGGCCGATGCGGTTCGGCGTCGCGATCCGGTCGCCCTGGATGATCGCGCCCGACCGGTTGCGCCTGAATGTCGGTGGCGGCATCGTGCATGACAGCGAGGCCGGATCGGAATGGGAGGAGGCGTTGTGCAAGGCCGCATTCCTGGACCTCGCCCCGACGGGCTGAGGGTCATCGAGACCATGCGCGCGGGCGCCGACGGGCGGATCGCGCATCGCGACCTGCATCTGGCGCGGCTTCGGCGCGACTGCCGGGCGGTGGGCTTTCCGCTGGACATGGCCGCGGTCGGCACCGCCCTTGATGCGGTGCCCGCAGGGGCCGAGCTGCGCCTGCGGCTGAGCGTGGATCAGGCGGGGCGGATCGCGATCGAGCGGGCGCCGCGCCCTGACAACCCGGCCTTCTGGCGGGTCGCGGTCGCGGGGCCGCGGCTCTGCTCGGGTGATCCCTGGCTGCGGGTCAAGACCTCGCACCGCCCGGTCTATGACGCGGCCCGCGCCGCACTGGCGCCGGGGGTGGACGAGGCGATCCTGCTGAACGAGCGCGACGAGATCTGCGAGGGCAGCATCACCAGCCTGTTCCTGCGCCGCGGGGGCGTGCTGCTGACGCCGCCTTTGTCCTCGGGCCTGCTGCCGGGGGTGCTGCGCGCCGCGCTGATCGCCAGCGGCGCGGCGCGCGAGGCGGTGCTGCGCCGCGCGGATCTGGACGGGGCCGGCTTGCTGTGCGGCAATGCGCTGCGCGGGTTGATCCCGGCGCGGCTGGTCGCGACCTGACCGCCCCGCGCGGGTGGGGGCGGCTGGTCCCGCCCGGCAGCGGGGCAGGGGTGGCGTCGACGCCCCCCATCGAGGGGGCCGCCGACGCCCGGGGGCTGCGCCCCCGCGCCTGGCCTCAGCCTTGCGGATAGCCGAGGCCGCGCAGGGCGGTGGCGATTTCGTCGAGGATCGCGGGATCGTCGATCGTCGCGGGCATCCTGAACTCTTCGCCATCGGCGATCTTGACCATGGTCGCGCGCAGGATCTTGCCCGAGCGCGTCTTGGGCAGGCGGTCCACCACGCAGGCCAGCTTGAAGGCGGCGACCGGGCCGATCTGGTCGCGCACGCGCTGCACCACCTCGCGCACGACCTGGGCATCCGGCGTGTCGACCCCCTTCTTGAGGCAGAGGAATCCGACCGGCATCTGCCCCTTGAGGCTGTCGGCCACGCCGATCACTGCGCATTCGGCCACCGCAGGATGGCCCGACAGCACCTCCTCCATCGCGCCGGTCGAGAGCCGGTGGCCCGCGACATTGATCACATCGTCGGTGCGCGCCATGATGTAGAGATAGCCGTCCTCGTCCACATATCCTGCGTCGCCCGTCTCGTAGAAGCCCGGGAAATGCGCCAGATAGGATGCGCGGAACCGGTCCTCTGCGTTCCACAGCGAGGGCAGGGTGCCCGGCGGCAGCGGCAGCCGGACGGCAATCGCGCCCAAGGTGCCCGGCGCGACGGGATGGCCGGCCTCGTCCAGCACCTGCACGTCATAGCCCGGCATCGGCACCGAGGGGCTGCCCTTCCTGACCGGCAGCGCCTCGATGCCCAGCGGGTTGGCGGCGATGGCCCAGCCCGTCTCGGTCTGCCACCAGTGGTCGATCACCGGCAGGTGCAACCGGTCCTCGAGCCACTGGATCGTGTCGGGATCGGCCCGTTCCCCGGCCAGGAACACCGCCTGAAGGCATGAGAGATCATGGCGCCGGATGAAGTCGCCCTTCGGATCCTCGCGCTTGACGGCACGGATCGCGGTGGGGGCGGTGAAGAAGCTTTTCGCCTTGTGGTCCTCGATGACCCGCCAGAAGGTGCCGGCGTCGGGCGTGCCGACGGGCTTGCCCTCGAAGACGATGGTGGTCGCGCCGGCGATCAGCGGGCCATAGCAGATATAGCTGTGCCCGACGACCCAGCCGACATCCGAGGCGGCCCAGAACACGTCGCCAGCCTCGATGGCGTAGATGTTGCGCATCGACCAGGCCAGCGCGACCAGATGCCCGGCAGTGTGGCGGATCACGCCCTTGGGCTGCCCGGTCGTGCCCGAGGTGTAGAGGACATAGGCGGGGTGGTTGCCCTCGACCGGCAGGCAATCGGCGGGGGTCACCCCCTTCTGGATGCTGTCCCATGCGAAATCGCGGCCGGGCACCAGCTGCGCGGGCTGCTGGTCGCGTTGCAGGATGACGCAGAATTCCGGCTTGTGGCGGGCGCCCTCGATGGCCGCGTCCAGAAGCGGCTTGTAGGGCACGACCCGGCCGGGCTCGAGCCCGCAGGAGGCCGCGATGATCGCCCGGGGCCGCGCATCGTCGATGCGCACCGCCAGTTCATGCGCGGCGAAGCCGCCGAACACGACCGAGTGGATCGCGCCGATCCGCGTGCAGGCCAGCATCGCCTCGAGCGCCTCGGGCACCATCGGCATGTAGATGATGACCCGGTCGCCCTTGCCCACGCCCCGGTCGCGCAGCGCCCCGGCGAGGCTGGCCACCCGGTCGCGCAAGGCGCGATAGGTGATGCTGGCGGTGGTTCCGGTGATCGGACTGTCGTGGATGATCGCGGGCTGATCGCCGCGCCCGGCCTCGACATGGCGGTCCACGGCGTTCCAGCAGGTGTTGACCAGGCCGTCGGCGAACCATTCGCCCGCCGGACCCTGATCGAAATGGGCGCGCGAGGGGGCGCGGTCCCAGTCGATGGCGGCGGCCGCCTGCATCCAGAAGCCCTCGGGATCGGCCTTCCAGCCTGCGTACAGATCCTTGTATGCCATTGCATGCCTCCTCCACGACGCTGTCGGTCTGTTAGCGGGCCGGGGCGCCGCCACGCAACCATGTTAGCGGGATCGCCCGGCCCGCAGGCGCGCGATTATGCAGAAATCGGCGGCCAGATGCGACAGGGCTTTGCAAACATGGCCGCGCCGCAAAAAGGCCCATGCTGCGCCGCGTCATTTGCAAAGCGGCCGATCGCCCGGCGGGGCGCGGTGATTCGCCCCGCCCCGCCCCGGCCCCGGCAGGGCGGCGGCGCCTAGCTGTAATGCGTCACCGGCGTTCCGGCCAGAACGCTCATGTTCAGCAGGCCGCGCGTGGTGATCGAGGGGGTGACGATATGCGCGCGGTTGCCCATGCCCATCAGGATCGGCCCGACCTCCAGCCCGTTGGCGCGCATCTTCAGCGCGTTGCGCACCGCCGAGGCGGCATCGGTTCCGGGGAACAGCAGCACGTTCGCGGTCCCCTCCAGCCGCGAGCCGGGGAAGATGCGGTCGCGCAGATCGGCGTCCAGCGCCGCGTCGACATGCATTTCGCCGTCATACATGAAGTCGGGTTCGCGTGCATCCAGCAGCGACAGCGCCTCGCGCATCTTGCGGCCGGTATAGGTGTCGAGATTGCCGAATTGCGAATGGCTGCACAGCGCGATCTTGGGGGTCAGGCCGAAGCGGCGCACATGCCGGGCCGCGCCGATCGCCACCTCGGCGACCTGCTGGGGCGTCGGGTCGTTGTGGCATTGCGTGTCGGCGATGAACAGCGGCCCGTCCTCGAGGATGATCATCGACAGCGCGCCCACCGGATACAACCCGTCGCGCGCCAGCACCTGGCGGACATATTGCAGGTGCCAGTTATACTGCCCGAAGGTGCCGCAGATCAGGCTGTCGGCCTCGTCGCGATGGACCATCACGGCGCCGATGGCGGTGGTGTTGGTGCGCATGATCGCCCGTGCGATGTCGGGGCTGACGCCGCGCCGCGCCATCAGCTGATGATAGGTTTCCCAATAATCGCGATAGCGGGGGTCGTTCTCGGGGTTCACGATCTCGAAGTCGCGTTCCGGGCGGATCGGCAGGCCGGCGCGTTCTGCGCGGGCCGCGATCACCTCGGGACGGCCGATCAGGATGGGCGTGTCGGTGGTTTCCTCGAGCATCGCGTTGGCGGCGCGCAGCACGCGCTCGTCCTCGCCTTCGGCGAAGACGATGCGGCGTTCGGTGGTGGCGGCCGCCTCGAAGACCGGCCGCATGATCATCGCCGAGCGGAAGACCGATCCGTCCAGCTTGCGCTTGTAGCCGTCAAGATCCGCGATCGGGCGCATGGCGACGCCCGACTCCATCGCGGCACGGGCCACGGCCGAGGACACGACCCCGACGAGGCGCGGATCGAAGGGCTTGGGGATCAGGTAGTCGGGGCCGAAGGTCAGCGTCTCGCCGCGATAGGCGGCGGCGGCCTCGGCTGCCGTCGTGGCGCGGGCCAGCGCGGCGATGCCCTCGATGCAGGCCAGTTCCATCTCGTCGTTGATCGTGGTCGCGCCCACATCCAGCGCGCCGCGGAAGATGAAGGGGAAGCACAGGACGTTGTTCACCTGGTTGGGAAAGTCGCTGCGGCCGGTCGCGATGATTGCGTCGGGGGCGACGGCGCGGGCCTCGTCGGGCTGGATCTCGGGGTTGGGGTTGGCCAGCGCGAAGATGATCGGACGCGGCGCCATGCGGGCGACCATCTCGGGCTTCAGCACGCCGGGGCCGGAAAGGCCGAGGAACAGGTCGGCGCCGTCGATGACCTCGGCCAGCGACCGCTTTTCGGTGGCCTGGGCATAGGCGGCCTTCTGGGGGTTCATGTCCTCGGCCCGGCCCTCGTGGACCAGACCGTGGATGTCGCACAGCCAGACGTTCTCGCGCCGCACGCCCAGTTTCAGCAGCATGTCGAGGCAGGCGATGCCCGCCGCCCCGCCGCCGGTCGAGACGACCTTGATCTGGTCGAAGGCCTTGCCGGCGACATGCAGCGCATTGGTGGCCGCAGCGCCCACCACGATGGCGGTGCCGTGCTGGTCGTCGTGGAAGACCGGGATGTTCATGCGCTCGCGGCACAGCTTTTCGACGATGAAGCAGTCGGGCGCCTTGATGTCCTCGAGGTTGATCGCCCCGAAGGTCGGCTCGAGCGCGCAGACGATCTCGGCCAGCCGCTCGGGGTCGGATTCGTTCACCTCGATGTCGAAGCAGTCGATATTGGCGAATTTCTTGAACAGGACGGCCTTGCCCTCCATGACCGGCTTCGACGCCGCGGCGCCGATATTGCCGAGGCCAAGCACCGCCGTGCCGTTCGAGACGACCGCCACGAGGTTGCCCCGGGCCGTGTAGCGGCTGGCATTGGCGGGATCTGCCTTGATCTCGAGGCAGGCTTCGGCCACGCCGGGCGAATAGGCGCGGCTGAGGTCGCGGCCGTTGGCCAGCGGCTTGGTCGCCCGGATCTCCAGTTTTCCCGGCCGCGGAAACTCGTGATAATCCAGTGCCGCCTGACGCGCGGTATCCTGCCTGCGCTCTTCCATCTTCGCCCCTCCGTCTGAGTAGATAGTTCACCGTTAAACCAAATCTCGGGCGGGGAACAGGAGGGTTCCTCTTGTGTTAGCGCAGGACGATGCGCAAAACTTGCCGGGCGGGACGGGTCGCGGTTGGCGGCCTGCGCGGCGGGCAGAAGGGAACGGCGATGTCACTGCTGGATGCGGCGCGCGAGGTGCGCGAGATGGCCTATGTGCCCTATTCGCGTTTCAAGGTGGGCGCGGCGGTGCGCGGCCGGTCGGGGGCGGTCTATCGCGGCTGCAATGTCGAGAACGTGGCCTATCCCGAGGGCACCTGCGCCGAGGCAGGCGCCATTGCCGCGATGGTCGCCGCGGGCGAGACCGAACTGGTCGAGGTGGCGGTCATCGCCGACAGTCCGGGGCCGGTGCCGCCCTGCGGCGGCTGCCGGCAGAAGCTGGCCGAGTTCGGCCGCCAGGAGACACCGGTGCTGCTGGCGACCGTGGATGGGGCCAGCATGGCCACCACCATCGGGGAATTGCTGCCCGGACGCTTCGATATCAGTCATATGAGCCATGTCAAATGACCGATCCACGCCCCGTGATCGCGGCGCTGCGCGACGGCCGCGGGCTTGACGGCCCGGGTGCCGCGCTGATCGCGCAGGGGCTTGCCGACGGGTCGGTCAGCGACGCGCAGGCCGGCGCCTTCGCGATGGCGGTGCTGACGCGCGGCACCGGCGACAAGGGCCGGGTGGCGCTGACGCGGGCGATGCGCGACAGCGGCCATGTGATGCGCTGGGACCTGCCCGGCCCGGTGGTGGACAAGCATTCGACCGGCGGCATCGGCGACACGGTCAGCCTGATCCTCGCGCCCCTGCTGGCCGCTTGCGGCGTTCATGTGCCGATGATCTCGGGGCGCGGGCTGGGCCATACCGGCGGCACGCTGGACAAGCTCGAGGCGATTCCGGGCTTCATTTGCGACCAGGCCGAGGAACAGTTTCACCGGATCGTTGAAACCGTGGGCTGCGCCATCGTCGCGGCGACCGGCGATTTCGCGCCCGCCGATAGGCGGCTTTATGCAATCCGCGACGAATCGGCCACGGTCGAGTCGATCGACCTGATCACGGCCTCGATCCTGTCCAAGAAGCTGGCGGCCGGTCTGGACGCGCTGGTGCTGGACGTGAAGGCCGGCAGCGGCGCGTTCCTGAAGACGCCCGAGGCGTCCGAGCGGCTGGCGCGCGTGCTGGTGCAAACCGCCAATGGCGCCGGCTGCCGCGCCTCGGCGCTGATTACCGACATGGATCAGCCGCTCGCCCGCTCGGCCGGCAATGCGCTGGAGGTGGCCGAGGCGATCCGCGTGCTGCGCGGCGAGACGGGGGCCCTGCGCGACCTGACGCTGGCCCTGGCCGGAGAGGTCCTCTTGCTGGCGGGACAATCGACCGAAGGACTGACAGACGCGCTGGATTCGGGCGCGGCCGCCGACCGCTTTGCGCGGATGGTGGCCGCGCAGGGCGGCCCCGCCGATCTCGTGGACTGGCCCGACGCGCATCTTCCGCGGGCCCCGGTGCGCTGCGCGGTGCCCGCGCCGCCGGGCCATGTGGCGCAGATCGACGTGACCGCGCTGGGCCATGTCGTCGTGGCGCTTGGCGGCGGTCGGGTGCGCGCTGGCGAAGGGATCGACCACGCGGTCGGGCTGGACCGTCTGGCGAAGCTGGGCGAGGCGGTCGGCCCCGACGCGCCGCTGGCCGAGATTCACGCCGCCGACGAGACCGCCGCCCGGATCGCCGTCGCGGCAGTGCAGGCCGCCTACCGCGTCGGCACGGCGTCGGCGCCCGGCCCCCTCGTGCGCGCCCGGATCGCCCCGGATGGCTGAGCCGCGCGCCTTTCTGGTCGTGATGGACAGCGCGGGCATCGGGGGTGCGCCGGATGCCGCGCGATTCTTCAACGGCGATCTTCCCGACAGCGGCGCCAATACCATCGGCCATATCGCCGAGGCCGTGGACCTGGCGATGCCCAACCTCGACCGGCTCGGGCTGGGCGCGGCGATCCGGCTGGCTTCGGCTCTGGCACCGCGGGGGCTGGGCAGCCAGCCGCAGGGCCTGTGGGGCGCCGCGACCGAGATCTCGCCCGGCAAGGACACCCCCTCGGGGCATTGGGAGATGGCCGGGGTGCCGGTGCCCTGGCAATGGCATGTCTTTCCGAAGACGGTGCCGGCCTTCCCGCCCGACGTGACCGCCCGGATCTGCGCGCTGGCCGGGACCGAGGGCATCCTTGCGAACTGTCACGCCTCGGGCACCGAGGTCATCGAGGCGTTCGGCAGCCGGCATCTGCGGACCGGCTGGCCGATCTGTTACACCTCGGTCGACAGCGTGCTGCAGATCGCCGCGCATGAAGAACGCTTCGGCCTCGACCGGCTGATCGCGCTGTGCGAGGGGCTGGCACCGATGCTGCACGCGATGCGGGTCGGGCGGGTGATCGCGCGCCCGTTCCTGGGCGATGCGCCGGGCGCCTTCACGCGCACCCCGAACCGGCGCGACTTCGCCATCGCGCCCCCCGGCCCCACGATCCTCGACATCGCCGCGGGGGCAGGGCGCGTCACCCACGCCATCGGCAAGATCGGCGACATCTTCAGCCATCGCGGCATCGCCCGGCTGCACAAGGGCCGGTCGGACGCCGATCTGGCCGAACATCTGATCCGGCTGGGCCACGAGGCCGAAGCGGGCAGCCTGACATTCGCCAATTTCGTCGAGTTCGACACGAATTTCGGCCATCGCCGCGATATCGCGGGCTATGCCGCGCAGCTGGAATGGTTCGACGGCATTGCCGGGCGGCTGATCGCGGCGCTGCACCCCGGCGATCTGGCGATCTTTACCGCCGATCACGGCAACGATCCCAGTTGGCACGGCACCGACCACACCCGCGAACGGGTGCCGGTGCTGGCTGCGGGGCTGGGTCCGCGCGCCATCGGGCTGGTGGGTTTCAGCGATATCGGCGCCTCGGTGCTGGCGCATCTGGGCCTGCCTGCGCCGCAGCATGGAAGGTCATTCCTGTGAAGAAGACCGAACTGCACCTGCATCTGGAAGGCGCGGCGCCCCCCGGCTTCATTCGTTCCCTTGCTGCGGAAAGGCACGAGGATCTGTCGGGCATCTTTGATGCGGCCGGCAATTATGCCTATCGCGGGTTCGAGGATTTCCTGCGCGTCTACGAGGCCGCCAGCAGCGTGCTGCGCGGCCCGCGCGACTACGCCCGCCTTCTGGCCGAGGTGCTTGAACGCAGCGCCGAAGAGGGCGTCATCTATACCGAGCTGTTCGTGTCGCCCGAATTCTGCGGCTGCGGCGATCTGGCGGCGTGGCGCGACCATCTCGCCGCGATGGACGAGGTGGCCGTGCGGATGCGCGCCCAGGGCATCGACAGTCGCGGTATCGTCACCTGCATCCGCCATTTAGGCCCCGACCGGGCGCGCCGCTCGGCCATCTGCGCGGCCGAGACCGCCGGGACCTGGATCACCGGCTTCGGCATGGGCGGCGCCGAGGCGGTGGGCCGGGCGACCGATTACGCCTGGTCCTTCGACTGCGCGCGCGAGGCGGGGCTGGGCCTGACCTGCCATGCCGGTGAATGGTCCGGGCCGGACAGCATCCGCGATGCGCTGTCCCTTGGCTGCACGCGGATCGGGCATGGCGTCCGCGCCACCGAGGACGCCGCGCTGATGCGCGATCTGGCCGAAGGTCAGGTCACGCTCGAGGTCTGCCCCGGCTCGAACATCGCGCTTGGGTTGTTTCGCGGCTGGTCCGCCCATCCGATCGCGCGGCTGGCGGATGCCGGCGTCCGGGTCACCGTCTCGACCGACGATCCGCCGTTCTTCCACACCACGATGCGCCGCGAATACGACCGTCTTGCCTCGGCCTTCGGCTGGGCAGACGACGAATTCCGGCAGATGAACCGATGGGCCATCGACGCCGCCTTCTGCGACGAGGCCACGCGCGACCGGCTGAGAAAGGAGTTTTCGTGACCCAGCAGCACCTGACCGTCATCACCCATCCCCTGGTCCAGCACAAGCTGACGATCATGCGCCAGAAGGATGTCTCGACCGCCGGTTTCCGCAGGCTCCTGCGCGAGATCAGCCTGCTGCTGGCCTATGAGGTCACGCGCGAGCTTGAGGTCACCACCATGACCATCGAGACGCCGCTGTGTTCGATGCAGGCCCCGACGCTCGAGGGCAAGAAGCTGGCGCTGATCTCGATCCTGCGGGCGGGCAACGGGCTTCTGGACGGAATCCTCGAACTGATCCCCTCGGCGCGGGTGGGGTTCGTGGGGCTTTATCGCGATCCGCAGACGCTGACGCCGGTCGAATATTACTGCAAGGTCCCGAACATGCTGGACCAGCGCATGACCATCGTGGTCGATCCGATGCTGGCCACTGGCAATTCCTCGGTCGCGGCGATCGACATGCTGAAGCAGCGGGGCGCGCGGAACCTGCGCTTCCTGTGCCTGCTGGCCGCACCCGAAGGGGTCGCGCGCATGGCCGAGTCCCATCCCGACGTGCCGATCTTCACCGCCGCGCTGGACGAGAGGCTGGACGACCACGGCTATATCGTGCCCGGCCTCGGCGATGCCGGAGACCGGATGTTCGGCACCAAATAGGCCGGGCTTAACGCCCGGTTCAGGTTTTTGGCCTATTCGTGGCCATCAGGAAGATTCGCGGGTGGGTGATGCGGCTGTCGTGGTCAGTGTTTGGGTTCGTGGTGCTGTCGGGCGCGGCAGGTGCGGCGCCGGTGCCGGCGCCGCCCGAGGGATTTGCCGGTCTGCAATATGTCGATGGCCGGGGCTGTGTCTGGCAGAAATCGGGGTTCGACTGGACCGCGCGCCTCGACGCGGCCGGGGTCGCGGTCTGTGGCTTCCCGCCAACCGCTTCGGCCCGGCGCACCGATCCCGCGCTGGACCGGGTGCTGGCGCCCGAACATCCGGCGCAAGCTGCCTCGGCCGAAGACCTGCTGGTGGAGCAGCTGGCATCAGGTCTGCGGCAGGGTGAATTCCGCGCAGATCCCCGCCCGCCCGAGCCACGCGCCGCGCCGCCGGCCGCGACCGCGCCCGATCCCTTGGCGACCAGCCTGAAGGGGCTTGCGGAACGCGAGGCGTTGTTGCGCAGCGCGCTGTCGGGTGGCGAACGCGCCGGCTCGGGGCTGTGCGCCCGTCTGGGCTATGTGCCGGCCGACAGTCCGATTCCGGTCATCGGCGGCGATGTCACCCAGGGGCTATGCCCCGGAATGCGCGCGCCGCGGCCCGAGGAACGGATCACTGCCGGCTTCGCCGGCGACACCCGCCCGCGCGCGGCTGCCGCGGCGGCCGGCGCGGCGGCCCCGCCGGCCGGGCCCGCGACCGCCGCCGCCCGAACCGTCGTCCCATCCCCTGCCGCAGGTTCGGTCGCCACGCGCGCCGCGCCGAGCGTCGCCGGCCGGGGCGCACGGGCGACCAACTCGATCATCGCCCGCCGCGGGCAGCCCGGCCCCAAGGCCGTCGACGAGACCGTCGAGATGATCCCGGCATCGGCGCGCTATGTCCAGGTCGGCAGCTTTGCCGATGACGCGAACGCGACGGTCGTCATCCGGCGGCTGTCGTCGATGGGCTTCCGCGTCGCGCAGCAGCGCATCCGCAAGGGCGATGGTCCCGCGCGGACCATCCTTGCCGGCCCGTTCACCGACCGCCGCGCGCTGGTCGCGGCGCTGGATCGCCTGCGCCGGCAGGGCTATCCGCGGGCTGTCGCGCGCTGAGCCACGACCGACGGCGCCGAGCGGCCAGGGAACGAAAAGGGGGACACGACCGCCCCTCCGTGCCGCCTTCTGCGCGATGGCGCGGCCGCCCCGGGCCGCCGCGCGCTCAAGCGGCGCGGGCGGTGTCGAGATCGGTCCAGACGGGGCGCGGGGCAGCCTCGCGCCGGAAATAGCCGTACATCTGATCCAGCACCGCCTCGATCTGGGCGTTGCGTGCCATGTCGGCGATGCTGATCGGCCTCTTGTCCTGTGCCATGTCCTGTCTCCGGTTGGAGTGTGTTCCTCCGTGCCGATCACCTAGGCAGCACGGCGCGGCACCGCCAGAGGGATGACGCGGCGTCATCCGCCCCTGCAACGCGGCCATGCGCCCCGCGCAATCAGCCGATCCGCACCAGCCGGTGCTTCTTGCGGCCGACCGAGACCTTCAGCCCGTCGCCGATCAGCGCCGCATCGACGGCCATCTGCGGATCGTCGACCGCGGCATTGTTCAGCCGCAGCCCGCCCTCGGCCACCAGCCGCTTGGCCTCCTTGCCGCTGGCGGTGATGCCGGTCTGCACCAGCATCTGCACGACGCTGAGACCCGAGGCCAGCAGCGAGGCCGGCAGCAGCGACACTTCCAGATCCCCCCCCGCACCGCCTTCCTCGAAGACCTGCCGCGCCGTCGCCGCGGCCCGCGCGGCGGCGTCGGCCCCGTGCAGCAGCGTCGTGACCTCGTTGGCAAGCCGCACCTTGGCCTCGTTGATCTCGGCGCCCCGCAGCGCGCCGAGGCGGTCGCATTCCGCAACCGGCAGTTCGGTGTACAGCTTGAGGAAGCGGCCGACATCCGCATCGGTCGTGTTGCGCCAGAACTGCCAGAACTCGTAGGGCGGCAGCATCTCGCCGTTCAGCCAGACCGCGCCGCCCGCCGACTTGCCCATCTTGCGCCCGTCCGAGGTGGTCAGCAGCGGCGAGGTCAGGCCCCAGATCACCGCATCGTCGACGCGCCGCGTCAGGTCGATGCCGTTGACGATGTTGCCCCACTGGTCCGATCCGCCCATCTGCAACCGGCAGCCATGGCGGCGATGCAGTTCGAGGAAGTCGTAGGCCTGCAGGATCATGTAGTTGAATTCCAGGAAGGACAGCGACTGCTCGCGGTCCAGCCGGGATTTCACCGATTCGAAGGCCAGCATCCGGTTGACGCTGAAATGCCGGCCGATGTCGCGCAGGAATTCCAGATAGTTCAGCCCGTCCAGCCATTCGGCGTTGTCCAGCATCAGCGCGCCGTCACCGCCATACTCGAGATAGCGGGCAAAGACCTTCTGCATCCCGTCGATATTGCCGCGGATCGCGGCGGCATCCAGCAGCGGGCGTTCGTCCGAGCGGAACGAGGGATCGCCGACCTTGGTGGTGCCGCCGCCCATCAGGGTGATCGGGCGGTTGCCGGTCTTCTGGAACCAGCGCAGCATCATGATGTTCAGCAGATGGCCGACATGCAGCGATGCCGCCGTCGCGTCATAGCCGATATAGGCCGTGACCGGCCCGGCCAGCAGCGCCGCGTCCAGGGCCGCGATATCGGTGCAGTCGGCCATGTAGCCGCGCTCGGTCATCACGCGCAGGAAGTCTGACTTGGGCTGGTAGGTCATGGGCTGTTTCCTTCTCGACGGGCCGGATATACCGGCAGGCAGGTCAAAGGAAAAGGCGCGATGATCCGGGCTTTGGGAATGATGTCGGGCACCTCGCTGGACGGGGTGGACGCGGCGATGATCGAGACCGACGGGCGCCGTATTGCGGGCTTCGGGCCCAGCCGGTTCCGCGCCTATTCGGACAACGAGGCCGCCGTGCTGCATGGCGCGCTGGGGCGCTGGCCCGGCGCGCCCGGGGTCGATGAGGTCGCCGAGATCTCGGTTGCCGGCCATGCGGCGCTGGCGCAGGACTTTCCCGAGGCCGAGGTGATCGGCTATCACGGCCAGACGCTGGCGCATGAGCCGCAGGGTCGCGGCACGCATCAGGCGGGCGATGGCGCGGCGCTGGCCGGCCTGACCGCGCGTCCGGTGGTCTGGGATTTCCGCAGCGAGGACGTGCGTCGCGGCGGCGAGGGGGCGCCGCTGGTGCCGTTCTTCCACTGGGCCTGCGCCGAGTGGGCGGCGGGTCGGGCTGCGTTGCCGCGGGCGCCGGTCGCGTTCCTGAACCTTGGCGGCGTAGGCAACATCAGCTGGGTCGATCCATCGGCCGCCGCGCCGGAGATGCCGGGGGCCTGCCTGGCCTTCGACACCGGGCCGGCCAACGCGCCGCTGAATGACCTGATGCGCCGGCGCCGGCGCCAGACCCACGACGCCGGAGGTGCGCTGGCCCTTGCGGGCCGGGCGGATGCGGGTATCGTGGCGCGGTTCATGGGCAATCCGTTCTTCGATCGGCCGCCGCCGAAGTCGCTGGACCGCGACCAGTTCGCGACGCTCGCGGCCGAGGTGGACGGCCTGTCGGATGCCGATGCGGCGGCGACCCTCGTGGCGGCGCTGGCCGCTGCGGTCGGTGCGGGCTGGCGATGGCTGCCCACGCCGCCCGCGATGGTCCTGGTGTGTGGCGGCGGGCGGCACAACGCGGCGGTCATGGCCGCGCTGCGGGCGGCATTGCCGGCCGAGGTGGCCCCGGTCGAGGCGATCGGGCTGGATGGCGACATGCTGGAGGCGCAGGCCTTCGGCTGGCTGGCGGTGCGGGTGCTGCGCGGGCTGCCCACCTCGGGGCCGATGACGACCAACGCGCCCGAGCCGGTTTGCGGCGGTCGCATCAGCCGGCCGCGCCGCGCCGCGGGGGCGCCCGATATTTTTCCGATGCGCCCTTGACGCGAAGATGCGCTCTGCGTAAACCGCCCCTCACCCCGGCGGGCGATCAGCCGGGGAAGGTGAGTGTGCGGTTGTAGCTCAGTTGGTTAGAGTACCGGCCTGTCACGCCGGGGGTCGCGGGTTCGAGCCCCGTCAACCGCGCCACACACACCCTTCGCCCGGATTGATGCGCGGTTGTAGCTCAGTTGGTTAGAGTACCGGCCTGTCACGCCGGGGGTCGCGGGTTCGAGCCCCGTCAACCGCGCCATTCCCCCCCGATTCATGCGTCGGTCGCGCGGGTTCGCGCGGAAATCCCGAACTCGGCCGGGTAGGGGGCGCCGCCCCCGTCCTTCGGACTCCCCCGGGATATTTCGGCCAAGGCAAGACGGCGGGCCGGATCTGCCGGATCGGCGCCGATGCGCGGTTGATCATCGCGGTGCGGCGGGGCATATCGGGGGCCGAGCCGGGGTGAGAGTGGGTGGCATGGGCGACAGGGACGATGCAGCGGCGCTGATCGCGCGGATGGGCGAGGCGGCCCGTCTGGCGGCGCATGATCTGGCACTGGCGACGGCCGGGCGGAAGCGCGACGCGCTGATCGCGGCCGCCGATGCGATCCGCGACCAGGGGGCCGCGATTCTGGTCGCCAATGAGCAGGATCTTGCCTTCGGGCGCGAGAAGGGGCTGAGCGGGCCGATGATCGACCGGCTGCGGCTGGATGAGACCCGGCTGCGCGCGATCGAGGACAGCCTGCGCACGGTGGCGGACCAGCCGGATCCGGTTGGCGAGGTGGTCGCCGAATGGGACCGTCCGAGCGGTCTGCATATCCGTCGGGTGCGCACGCCCATCGGGGTGATCGGGGTGATCTATGAAAGCCGGCCCAACGTCACAGCCGACGCGGGGGCGCTGGCGTTGAAGTCCGGCAATGCGGTGATCCTGCGCGGCGGCTCGGAAAGCCTTCATTCCAGCCGGGCGATCCACGGCTGCATGGTGGAGGGTCTGCGCAAGGCGCGCCTGCCCGAGGCGGCGATCCAGCTGGTGGACACGCGCGACCGCGCCGCCGTCAGCGCGATGTTGCAGGCGCAGGGGCTGATCGACGTCATCATTCCGCGCGGCGGCAAGGGACTGGTCGGGCTGGTGCAGCGCGAGGCGCGGGTGCCGGTCTTTGCTCATCTGGAAGGCATCTGCCACGTCTATGTCGACCGCGACGCCGATCCCGGGAAGGCGCGGCGGGTGCTGGTGAACGCCAAGACCCGCCGAACGGGCATCTGCGGCGCCGCCGAGTGCCTTCTGATCGACCGCGCCGCCGATCCGGCGCTGCGGGCCGCGCTGGTTGGGGATCTGGTCGCGGCGGGCGTCGAGGTGCGGGCCGAGGGCGAGCTGGCCGCTCTGCCCGGCACGGTGGAGGCGGTTCCCGAGGATTTCGGCCGCGAATTTCAGGACATGATCATTGCGGCCCGTCTGGTCGACGGCGTCGAGGGGGCGATCGCGCATATCCGCCGCTTCGGCAGCCAGCACACCGAGTCGATCCTGACGGAGAACGACGCGACCGCCGACAGCTTCTTCGCCGGACTGGACAGCGCCATCCTGATGCGCAACGCCTCGACGCAATTCGCCGATGGCGGCGAATTCGGAATGGGGGCCGAGATCGGCATCGCCACCGGCAAGATGCACGCGCGCGGCCCGGTCGGGGCGGAACAGCTGACCAGCTTCAAGTATCTGGTTACGGGCGACGGCGCCGTGCGCGCCTGATCAGGGCGGGTCGGGGGACCGTTCCGTCCGGCGCCTGTGGGGCGCGCGGGCCTCAGAAGGCGATCTCGGCGCCCTGTTCGTCCATGTCCCAGGACAGGCGGCGCCCGGCGGCGCGGGCGGCCTCGGCCAGCAGGGCGAACTGCACCTCGGCCGGCGAGGGGTGGCGGGCAGGGCCCGCCTCGTCGGGGCCAAGCCAGGACCACAGCGCCGGATCGGGCCGCATCCGGTCGGATTCGGCGATCAGCCGCCAGCCCGGCGTGCAGCGCAGCACCACGATGCGGCCGCCCCAGGGCATCGCCGTTTCCAGGCACATCAGCGCCAGCATCACCATGCGGATCTCGGGCCGGGCGAAATCGCCCTCGCCATCCAGTTCGATCCGCAGCCGGCCCTGCGCGGCGGCGCCGTCCAGAAGGCGCGCCAATTCGGCGCGGGGGATGCGCTGGTCGCCCTGCGCCTGGCCGAAGGCCATGCGAAACGCCTGGATCCGGCTGCGCGCGGCGGCCACGGATTCGGCGATCAGCTGCATTTCGGGACATTTGGTGAGGCCGGGGAAGTCGGGCGACATCTCGAGCAGTTCGACACCGTTGCCGATGGCGCCGAGGGGCGAGATCAGGTCGTGGCAGAGGCGCGATCCCAGAAGCGCGGCAAGATCGCCCGGTGCGATGCGCGTTGTGTCGATGCTCATGCGGGGATACCCTTCGCGGCGGGAAACGGAGTTGCGGCAGTGAACGAGATCCTCGAACCCGGCATGATCGTGCGCCACCCCGGCGCGCCGGAATGGGGCAACGGGCAGGTGCAATCGCGCATCGGCGACCGGATTACCGTGAACTTCGCCGAGGCCGGCAAGCAGGTGATCGACGGGCGCCGGGTGGCGCTGGAAATCGTGGGCGCCGCGGGGGCATGAAATTGGTTAATCATGCGATCAGCTTTGCAACCTCGAATTGTGTTAGGCAAGTGCTGATTGCGACATCGCGGCATCCGGCTGCGGGGCTGTGTTGCATTGGCCGCGCCCGCCGCCTAGACAGGCGCGCGCCAGCCCGGCCCGCAGCATGAAGTCCGCATGAAGTCTGACCCCGCCTATTTCGACATCCGGATCGCGACCTCCGAGCAGGACCTGCTGGCCGCGCAGCGGCTGCGCTATCGGGTGTTCGTCGAGGAGCTGGGCGGCGATGGTCCTCTGGTCGATCACGCGGGCCGCTTCGAGCGTGACGAGTTCGACCCGGTCGTGGACCATCTCTGCCTGATCGACCGGCGCCGGCCCGCCGAGGCGCTGGATCATGTGGTGGGCGTCTATCGCCTTCTGCCGGGCTCGCGCGCCGAGGAATTCGGGCGGTTCTACTGCGATGGCGAATATGACCTGACGGCCCTGCGGGCCTCGGGGCGATCGCTGCTGGAACTGGGGCGGTCCTGCGTCGATCCGGCCTGCCGCGGCGGATCGGGCATGTTCCTGCTGTGGAACGCGCTGGCCGATTACGTCCTGGATCACGGCATCGAGATCCTGTTCGGCGTCGCCAGCTTTCACGGCACAGACACCGAGGCGCTGGCCCCGGCGCTGAGCTGGCTGCATCATCACCATCTGGCGCCCGAGGCGCTGCGTCCGGTGGCCCGGCCGAAGGGCTATCAGTCGATGGACCTGATCCCGGCGGGGCAGGTCGATCGGCGCGCCGCGATGGTGGGGATGCCGGCGCTGATCAAGGCCTATCTGCGACTGGGCGGCCTGGTCGGCGACGGCGCCTTCGTCGACCGGGCCTTCAATACCACCGACGTGTTCCTGCTGATGGACACCAAGGCGATGTCCGACAAGCACCGCAGGTTCTACGAAAGCCGCTGGCAGGCGACATGAGCCAGACCCCCGCAGCGCGTGTCGACGCCGGCCGGGCTGCCGCGACCTGGCGCGAGGCCGCGCCTCCGCCGCTGCCGCGGCCGCAGGGCGTGCGGGCCTGGGCCCGGGTGCTGCGGCGCGGCGGCGCGGCGGTTGCCGTGCTGCTGGCTGGGGTGCTGCTGATCCTGCCGATGCGCGGGGCCGAGCGGCTGCTGCACGGGCCCCGCCGGCCCTGGACGGGGCCACATGTGCAATTTGTCTGCCGGCTGGTGCTTGGCTGCATCGGGCTGGGCCTGCGCCGCAGCGGTGCGCCGGCGCGCGGGCCCGGCGCGGTGGTCGCCAACCACGCAAGCTGGCTGGACATCCTCGTGATGAACGCCGCGATGCCGGTGTTCTTCGTCAGCAAGGCCGAGGTGCGCGGCTGGCCCGGCATCAACATCCTGACCGCCGTGACCGATACGCATTTCGTCGTCCGCGATCCCCGCCATGCCCGCACGCAAGCGCAGGAATTCGCCCAGCGCGTCGGCGCGGGGCATCGGCTGCTTTTCTTTCCCGAGGGCACCTCGACCGACGGGCTGCGGGTTCTACCCTTCAAGCCGACGCTGTTCCAGGGTTTTCTTGATCCCGCGCTGCCCCGCGATCTGGCGATCCAGCCGATGAGCGTGGCCTATCACGCGCCGCCCGGCGCCGATCCGCGCTTTTACGGATGGTGGTCCGACATGGCGCTTGGCCCGCATCTGCTGTCCGTGCTGGCCGCACCGCACCAGGGCCGCGCCGAGGTGACCCTGCATGATCCGATCCCGGTGGCGGGGCAGACACGCAAGACCCTGGCCGCGCAGTCCGAGGCCGCCGTGCGCGCCGGGCTGGCGATTGCGCTGCCCCATGCGGAACGAACTTGATCCTGCCCAGCTGCCACAATATGTGGTATGCTATCACGCTTACCCCCACCAAGGAACGCCCCGATGACCCGATTTGCCGCCCCCATTGCCGAACAGATCTGGGACATGAAATACCGCATGAAGGATGCCTCGGGTCAGCCGGTCGACGCCACCGTCGAGGACAGCTGGCGGCGCGTGGCGCGCGATCTGGCCTCGGTCGAGAAGGATCCGGCGGCGTGGGAGCCGGCCTTCTTCGCCGCGCTCGAGGATTTCAAGTTCCTGCCGGCCGGGCGCATCCTTGCCGGCGCGGGCACCGGCCGTGCTGTGACGCTGTTCAACTGCTTCGTGATGGGCACAATCCCCGACAGCATGGCCGGCATCTTCGACATGCTGAAGGAAGCCGCGCTGACCATGCAGCAGGGCGGCGGCATCGGCTATGACTTCAGCACCATCCGCCCGCGCGGGGCGGCGGTGCATGGCGTGGCGGCGGATGCGTCGGGGCCGCTGAGCTTCATGGATGTCTGGGATGCGATGTGCCGCACGATCATGTCGGCGGGCTCGCGCCGCGGGGCGATGATGGCCACCATGCGCTGCGATCACCCCGATATCGAACAGTTCATCGAGGCCAAGCAGGACAGCGCAAGGCTGCGCATGTTCAACCTGTCGGTCCTGGTCACGGACGCCTTCATGGAGGCGGTCAAGGCCGACGGCCCATGGGATCTGCAATTCGGCGGCAAGGTCTATCATACGCTGAACGCGCGCGACCTGTGGAACCGCATCATGCGGGCGACCTATGACTTCGCCGAGCCGGGGGTGATCTTCATCGACCGGATCAACAAGGCCAACAACCTGCATTACGCGGAAACCATCGCCGCGACCAATCCCTGCGGCGAACAGCCCCTGCCGCCCTATGGCGCCTGCCTGCTGGGATCGGTGAACCTGGCCAGGCTGGTGACCGAGCCCTTCACCGACGCGGCCCGGCTGGATCCCGAGGCGCTGGACAGGCTGGTGCGCACCGCGATCCGCATGATGGACAATGTCGTCGATGCCTCGAAATTCCCGCTGCCCCAGCAGCAGGCCGAGGCGCAGGCCAAGCGCCGCATCGGGCTGGGCGTGACCGGCCTGGCCGATGCACTGCTGATGCTGGGGCTGCGCTATGGCGCGCCGGACGCGGTCGAGCAGACGCGGGCGTGGATGAAGGCGATCGCGCATTCGGCCTATCTGGCCAGCGTCGATCTGGCGCGCGAGAAGGGCGCCTTCCCGCTGTTCGATGCCGACCGGTATCTGGCCTCGGGCTTCATGTCGAAGATGGATCCAGTGGTGCGCGACGCCGTCGCGGCACATGGCATCCGCAACGCGCTGCTGACCTCGATCGCGCCGACCGGCACGATCAGCCTCTACGCGGGGAACGTCTCTTCGGGGATCGAGCCGGTCTTCGCCTATGCATATCGCCGCAAGGTCCTGCAGAAGGACGGCTCGCGCAGCGAGGAAGAGGTGGTCGACTATGCCGTTCAGATGTGGCGCGACCTGCATGGCGACGCGGCCCTGCCCGATTATTTCGTGAACGCCCAGACGCTGGCGCCGCGCGATCACGTCGCCATGCAGGCGGCCGCGCAGGACTGGGTCGACAGCTCGATCTCGAAGACCATCAACTGCCCCGAGGACATCTCGTTCGAGGATTTCAAGGATGTCTACCTGGCCGCATGGGATCTGGGCTGCAAGGGCTGCACCACCTACCGGCCGAACGACGTCACGGGCAGCGTGCTGTCGGTCAGCGAGGCGACCGAGGCCGCGCCCGAGGCAGACAAGGGCGCCGATGTCGTCTACCTGACCGAGCCGCTGGACCGGCCGGCGGCGCTAGAAGGCTCGACCTACAAGCTGAAATGGCCGGGCAGCGAACACGCCATCTACATCACCGTGAACGACATCGTGCAGGCGGGCCACCGCCGCCCCTTCGAGGTGTTCATCAACTCGAAGAACATGGAGCATTATGCCTGGACGGTCGCGCTGACGCGGATGATCTCGGCGGTGTTCCGGCGCGGCGGCGATGTCAGCTTCGTCGTCGAAGAGCTGAAGGCGGTGTTCGATCCGCGCGGCGGCGCCTGGATGGCGGGACGCTACGTCCCCTCGATCCTCGCGGCGATCGGCGGCGTGATCGAACGCCACATGATCTCGATCGGCTTCCTCGAGGCCGAGGGGATGGGCCTGAAATCCGACCCCAAGGCCGAGGCGGTGGCCGTGGGCGAGCCCCCGCGCGGCCCGTCCTGCCCGTCCTGCGGCCAGTACGGAATGAGAATGATCGAGGGCTGCATGACCTGCCCCAGCTGCGGCCATTCGAAATGCGGCTGAGGCAGGACGGGCGCCGGTGTGGCGCCCGTCAACTCCTGGCCATCGCAGGGCATAACCTGGCCTTTGGGCAGCCGATTGCTGACCATCGCAGAAATTCTTGCGCGACCACGGTCTAAGGCCCGCTCCTGCCGCTCTGCCGCAGCATCTGTGGCTCCAACTCGCACTCAGCCGCGGTTCATCCCCGCGCGTGCGGGGAACAGGAAACCGGACCCGGTTACCCCTCGGCCGACACCGGTTCATCCCCGCGCGTGCGGGGAACAGATCAGATCGACAAAGCGTTCGGCCAGCAGCGTCGGTTCATCCCCGCGCGTGCGGGGAACAGTTCGTGTCCTTGACCGGGTAGCAGCCGCATCTGGGTTCATCCCCGCGCGTGCGGGGAACAGATTGACTGGCTCAACGTCGCCATCTGGGGCGCCGGTTCATCCCCGCGCGTGCGGGGAACAGCCTGACGATCAAGACCGACGAGCGAGAATACGCGGTTCATCCCCGCGCGTGCGGGGAACAGCGTTGGTCCCGCCATGAACGATCCGGCGCCACCGGTTCATCCCCGCGCGTGCGGGGAACAGTCTTCCTGTAGATCCCTGATCCACCGGGATTATTCGATTGTCAAACAGCTTACCGTGGCGAGCGCCTCGTGTATGCCCTCATTTCTGGCCTTCGACGGGGCGGAACGCAACCAGCTTCAGGCCGTCGAAATCGACCGCGACCCGCCGGTTGCGGCCGGTCGTCACGAAATCGAACCCCTGATCGGTCTGGGCGCGCCAGACCATCACCGCGTCGCCACCGTCGAGATACGCCGTCACCTGATCCCAGATCATCTCCCGCGTCCGGGCCGAATAGTCCCCCACGAAGACGCCCGCACGGACCTCGAGCAGCCAGGCCGCGAGCCGGCCGCGAAGCCGGGGTGGCGCGTTGGTGACCACCACGACCATCATCCCCGATGCCCCGCATCGCCGGAGATGGAGTCGGGGAAGGCCGGTCCCAGGGCTTCCGGCGGCGGGTCGGGACGGGGCAGGTCCCCGGCCTCCAGGACCGCCTCGATGCCGGGGATGATCTTCGACAAGAGCGCCGTGCGGCGGAAGGCATCCCGACAGGCCAGGCGGACGGCACGGTCGGGGGCCATGTCGAGTTTGCCGCGCGCATGCAGGCCGGCGATGCGGAAGGCCTCGGGCACGACGGTGTCGAGCTTCCAGATGTCGGCGATGTCGTAGACGAAGGACAGGGGCTTGCCCGTGTGCAGGAATCCGATGGCGGGGGCATAGCCCGCCGCCAGCACCGCGGCCTCGGTCAGGCCGTGCAGACAGGCGGTGGCCGCGGACAGACAGCGGTTCGGGATGTCGGCCGCCTCCCAGTCGGAGGGATCGTAGCTGCGCCGCCGCCAGTCCACGCCGTGCTGCCGGGCCAGGAGCGCGTAGCTCTCGCGCACCCGCACGCCCTCGATGCCGCGCAGCTGGTCGATGGAGCGCCGGGAGGGCGCATCTTCCCCGAAGCGAAGCTGATACATCCTCCGCACCACCCGCAACCGCGCCGCGTCGTCCAGCGCGATACGCGCCTGCCAGAGCAGCCGGTCGGCCCGGGCGCCCCCGGGCTGGCCGGCCGAGTAGAGCCGCACGCCCGCCTCGCCGACCCAGGTGACCAGCGTGCCCGTGCGCCCGGCCAGCGCCACAGCCGCATGGCTGATGCGGGAGCCGGGTTCAAGCATCAGGCAGGCCAGGCCGCCCACCGGGATGTGCGTGCGCGTGCCGTCGGCGTTCACCGCCACGAAGGCGCCGTCCTGCACGTCGAGCTGCGCGCGTTCCACGAAGACCAGAGAGGCGCGATCCTTGAGCGGGATCGGGTGTGCGGGCGGCAGGCCGGTCATCGCCATGGTTCAGGCTCGGCGGATGAGCATGAGCCCGCAGCCGAAGCCCCGCGCCCGTCCGAACCCCTGCCCGAGCTTTTCCACGAAGACCGCAGGATCGGTCACGGTCAGGGAGCCCGACATGTCCAGGATGCCGTATTGCGGCTGCCCCTTCCGCCGCCCGACATGGCCCGGCAGTGCGGCGGTAGAGTAGTCGCCTACCGTCACGTCATCCGGCACGAATCCGGCCTCCACGCCCTGACGACCGAGCCATTCCGTCGCCGCGTCCTGCGCCATCGACAAACGCTGCTTCGGGCGCTCGCTTTCCACGCCCGGGGGCAGGTCGCGTTGGCCGGGAAGCGGGCGCAGGCGGTCCATGACCAGGTCGATATGCTTTCGCTTCCGCTTACCGTTGGGGGCCAGTTCCGTAGACTTGACCGTTCGCGTGGCGTTAGCCCGCAGGGTGAAGGCAAGCCGGTCGCCCGGCTCCAGCGCCGGAGCAAGCTCGCGGGTTTCCGGCGACTCGAAGAGACGCGAGGGCGCGGGCGGCCGGTGCGACAGCAGCGTGAAGCGCCCGCCGCCCTCGTCGCGCCAAAGGAAGTCGCGCGTGCGGTCCGGCGTGTCGGCGAAGAGCGTCCAGATCAGCCGGTGATGCGCATCGCTGCGGCACCCGCGCTCGCGGGTGTCCATGCCGCCGGCATGCCGGGATGCCGGATCGAGAAGCGGGCGCAGCGCGTCCAGGTCCGGGCCGTGCGCCAGGCGCAGGCGAGACAGCCAAAGCGTCATGCCGCGGCCTCCCCCGCCACGCCGGGCGCGATCTCGCAGGGCAGGATCTTCACTGTGCGGGGCGCGAAATGCCATGCGATGCGGTCTATCGGCCGGTCCTGGCGCGTCTCGACGCGACCGCCCGGCAGATCCTCTTCGGTGGCGATGGCATGGGCGCGCGCCCCGCGCTGCCAGGGTGGCAGGGACAGGCGGGTCAGCGCGGTCGCGGCATCGGACGCCGCCACGATCTTCGGCGCGAGCGGAACCGAGAGCGGGCAGGACTTCCGGCCCAGGTAGAGCGTGAAGGCGGGACGCAGAAGCGCCTCGCGCAGAACGGCCAGCCCATTGCCCCACAGCGCCACGCCGTAGAGCGTGCCCACCCGGTAGTCGCGCAGCGTGATGGAGGTTTCCGCGCCGCCCTTGCCCAGCCGCACGGACTGGCGCGCCAGCCGAAGCGCCTCGCCGCGGGATTGCGGTCGCCGTGCCGCGGCCGAGGGCACGGATTGGACAGTGTGATAGTCCCGAAGGGGGTCGCCCTCGGCGAAGATGGCGACAGCCATCCCCAGCCGGTCCAGGGCAGAGAAGTCGTTCTCCCGCCGGATCCCCATCGCCGCCGCGCAGAGACCCAGCACGGACGACCGGCCCGGCCAAGACCAGCTCCCCCGACGCGCATGGCCGGCCAGTTCTCCCATCGAACCCAGAGTGGCTGCGAGCGTGAAGATCAGGTGGTCACGCATGGGCAGGCACCGAGGCCGCCGCGAAGGTAGCGATCTCGTCCAGCGTGCCGAGACCTGCCTTCACGTCCATGACCTCGACCGCCTCGCAGGCCGGACCATAGGCGCGGTCGAGCTGTTCGGACATGCGCTGCAGCGCATCGACCGAAGTGCGCTCGATGTCGTCGGACTTCAGGTCGACGGGCTTGAAGAAGGCGCCCGTCAGATCGCGGGGCTGGACCGCACCGCGCTCGACACGCATGTAGATGGCCCGCGGATGGTGGGCGAAGGTATTCCGCTTGCCCGAGGGCGTTGCGGTGGCCAGTGCGCGGGCCAGCGCCTCCAGACCCTTGGCTGCCAGCTCCGCGTCCCCGGCCAGGTTCTCCACCAAGAGATCGACGTTGACGCAGGCATAGAGATAATACACCCCCGAGCCGAAGCCGAGTTCGCCCAGGTGGCCCGCGCCCGTATCCTCCCGCTTGTTCAGGTCGTCGACGGCGGAATACCAGTCGTCCTCGGCGATGGCACGGTGGGTCGTGATGGCGTGCGAGACCTGAACCGCAGCCTCGCGGTTGTACTCGGGGTCGCTGGCCAGCATCCGGCCGAACATAGCGATGTCGACGGCCCCATCGGCCTTGCGCAGCACGAGCCGTTTGAGTTCCTTGCCCGTGGGAAATGCCTCGCCCGCAAGCTTGCGCGCCGCGAGATCTCGGGCAAGCCGCCATTCCTCGGGCGAGACGAAGGCGAGCGTGGTGGCCAGCGCGACCTGCGGCTGCCCTTTTGCGGGCGCCTCCAGGGTGGAAAAGATGCCGGCGACCTCCACCGCTACGGCGCGCGCCTGGTCGGCAGGCGCGCCGCCCTTGATCAGTTCATCCTCAAGTTCGGTGCCCAGCCGCTTGGTCCGTGTCCCGATACTGCCAGCGAGGGCAGCATCGAAGTGCTGGCTCTCGCGCAGGGCCCGCTTCACTGACTGGGAGGACAGCCGCAGCCTTTGTGCGCCACCCAGCATGGCCTGCTTGGGCCGGCCTTGGTCGTCGCGGTTGGGGTTGGACGGAGGGTAGGTGGTCAGGACGTGGAACTGGACAAAGGTGGTCACGCGGTCGTCTCCTCATCGGGCGCGGATGTATCGGGTTCGGCGGCAGCACTGTGGGGCTGCCGCCCTCCGTGGTAGTCGATGGCCCAGCGGACGCGGACAGCATCATCCCAGGCGAGAAGGTCAGCGCCCAGCCTGCCCACGTCGCACGCGCGATCCACCATCGGCAGGGCGCGGCGGATCAGGTCGGCCAGCTCCTCGCCCTCGGCGCGGATCAGCCGCTCGAAGCGCAACGGGGACAGGGTCTCGCCCAGCCGCCGCGGCAGCGGTTCGCTGCGGTGCTCGCGCACGGCGGCAAGGACGCGCACCAGCGGCAGCAGCTTCTCTGGCTGTCGCAGAAGGTTAAGATCCTTGCCCAGATCGTAGACCGCGCTTTGGGCGAGGCAGGCGATGGGTCCGCCCCGGGCGAGACGAGCAGCCAGAGCTCGCGCCGCCGGGGAATCGCGGGCACCGATCCGCTGGCTCCACCAGCCGTGAATGATCTTGCTGTGGCTCATGCTGCTGCCTCCTTCTTCTTTCCGGGAAGCGGGAGCACCAACTCGGCGAAGGCTTTTCGGCCGAGCGGGGTGAAGCCATCGAAAGCCATCGCCAGCCCCTTGTGTGCGTCCACGATCGCCTTCTGATCCGGCACCCTGCGATCGGCGAGCCCATCCATCGCCAGTCGTTCGAAGATCGCCATGCCGACCCGGCGCATGTCCTTGAGCCATCGGCGCGCGACATCCTCGGCGGGCTCGGTCGCCAACTCCAGCAATCGAGCCTCGAACGGGCCCTGGGTACGGGTGTAGAATTCCTCGCGCGCGGCTTCACGCGCCTCGCCCCGGGCTTGAACAGGCGCCAGCGCGCCGCGCAGGGCCGCTGCCAGATGCTCTGCCGCACCGACCATGCCGTTGGCCCGAACCGCCTTTTTATCAGGCAGGTTGACCAATGGCGGACGGGCGTGGACGTAGTCGAGAGCCTTCATGTTCTCCATCGCCCATCCGGCAACGATCAAATTGGCGGCGCGCTCCGGGCTTCGACTTTCCCACGCGCGGACCATCGCAGGGCGCTCCCGCAGGCCGTCCATGGCCTGCACGGCTACGCCGAGCCAGTGGCGATAACCGAAAAACCCGGCGCGCGGCCGGACGGGTAACGGATCATCCCCGGCCTTCTGCCGGTAATAGCCGGTCAACGGGTGCGTCCAGCCAGTGTACCGCGTGCCGTTCGGACGCTGAATCACGGCAGTCACCCGATCCCCATCCGCCACCAGCCAGAACCTCCGGGGCATGCCGAAGAACACCTCCGCCCGATGGGCCTGGTGCGGGTATCGCGAGGCCCCGCCCTCAGACGTGACGGTGGATCGCGTCCAAGGCAAATCCTCGGGCCGAGCAGGCCGGCCGTCCGGCACGTTGGCCCAGACGAGTGGCCAGAGGCCGCCGCCCGGGTCGACGAGCACTGTCATAGGCCCCCCGCCCCGGAGCGACGTGAGGTTCCCCCGCCCGCCCGACGGGGCCTGGGTCTGCATTGTGTAAAGCGCCATGGCCGCCAGCGGCAGGTCGAGCGCCTGATAGCGCCCCTCACGGACGGTCAGCGCGCCGCCCTCTCCGCCCGAGTCGATGAACAGGAGGTCGGTGGCCCGCGCCTCGCCTGCAAGCCCGCCCAGTTCCTGCATGAACCGGGGCCCGTCGCCCAGCAGATCGAACGCCGGTGCGAAGGGCATCAGACGCGAGCGAAGCCGTTCAGCGTCCGGTTCTTGGCGGTCCTGCCAGTCGTCCACATGGGCGGGCGGATCGGCGAGCGCCACCAAGCCGATGAGCAGTTCAAGGCAAGCAATGTTCAGGTCTGGGCGTGGCCAGTCGGGACGAAGAAGCGCAGAATCGGCCATCTGCCACGGCGCGATCCGCCGGCGATCACCAGATGTGTCGATCACCGGGATCCAGGCATCGGAAATGAGATTCAGGGGCATGAAAAAAGCCTGTGTGTCAGGACTGCCGAAGTCAAACCTTGCCTGACCGTAAGTGCCGCGGTAATATTGGCGCGCTCAGGCAGGCAAGGGTTATATCAGACCCATCTTCGGAACCTCCTGTGTCGGTGCTCTCTGAACGCTGCAACGATCAGAGAGCTGCCTTTGGGCCTACCAGCGCCGAGTCAGGGGAAGCCTTGGCTCGGCGCGTGTGTATTTGAGCAGAATCAGTGCCCCCTGTCAATGATGCGCTGTCGCGCTCTTAGCTTCGGTTCATCCCCGCGCATGCGGGGAACGGTTCGGCGCACTTCAGCGCTGACACGCCCTTAGTGGGTCATCCCCGCGCAGCCGGGGATGAAAACAGCAAGCCCTCTTTGCCGCTGTAATGCAACCCCTCTGCGATCCTTCCATCCTGATTGACCGGGCAGACCGTCACCGCCTTGCGCCTCCAGTCCGGCCAGCCCGTCGTAAACGCCACGATTTCCGGCGCGCCCTGGTCGGGCAACCCGGAGGAGGCCAGGCGCGCTGCCGCCGCGGTAAGCTCGGAAAGCGCGAGGCTGTCCGCCAATGTCTCGCCCTCCGCCCAAGGGGTCAGGCGACCGGCCTGCCAGCGGGCGAGGACCAATCGCAGCACCGGCTGCCCAAGTCGAGTCGGGAACTCGCTGTCTTCCCATCCCTCCGCCCCGTCCCGATAGCCCAGCGCGAAATCGAGTTTGTTCCGCTCGCCCTGCGCCCGCGCCGCATGGTCCTTGCCCTCGGCCTCCATCTCGGCCCTCACCAGCGCTGCGGGGACATCGCCCGCGTCCAAGCCATGAACCGCCTCGATCAGGCCGCGCAAGTCACCCGGCGGCTCGATCTTGCCGGCACGGAACAGCACATCGGCCGTCCGCCATTGCAGTCCCGGCGGGTAGACATGCGCTCCGGCCCCCAGCACGGGCTGGAGCCAGCGCGCGTCACGCACGTCTTCCGGGTCCGCGGACAACACATGAAGAACAGGCTCGGGGACGGAGCGCGACCCGTGTGGGCGCAGGTCCATGTGCCGCCAGAGCCGGCCCATCCGCTGGATCAGCGCCGCCATCGGGGCGAGGTCCGACACCATCACATCGAAATCCAGATCCAGGCTCGATTCCAGGATCTGCGTCCCGACAAGAACCCTGGCTCCCCGGTCTTTGCTGCTCTTCCCGAAAAGGTCGAGCGCAAGGGCCTCGTGTCGCTTTCGATCGGCCAACGCAAAGCGGGCATGGAGCACGTCCGCCACGACTCCTTTTTCCCGCAGTGCCTGGACAGCGGCGATCGCCTCATCGACCGCATTCCGGATCCACACGCAGGCCGCGCCTTCAGCGACCTGCGTGGCGAGCAGGTCGACGACCTCCTCGGGGGAGCCGATTCGCCTGACCCGGACGGCACCCCGATCCCCGGTATGACAGGGCAGTTCCGGCGCTCCGCCGCCCACCACCGTGAGCGCCGGATAAGCCCGATCCGTCAAGGGCGCCGCTGGCCGGTCCGCACCATCCTCGAAGGCCGCCACCAGCCGCGCCCGAAGGCCGAGCGGCAGCGTCGCAGTCAGCAGGATGGCCGAGCCGCCCATTGCGGCATGGATGCTCAGCAGCGTGACGAGCAACTCCTGAAGATAAGGGTCGCCCATCTCATGGACCTCATCGACAATCAGGATCTTCGACGAGAGACCATAGAGCCGCAGGCATGAATGTCGGGTCGGCAGTACGGCAAGCAGCGCCTGATCGACAGTGCCCACGCCAACGTCGGCAAGGAGCGCCCGGCGCCGATCCTCCGCCAGCCATTCCGAGCAGCCAGGCTCGTCCGGGGATGGCCGGTCACGTCCGATCAGGTCGCGAAACCCGACCGACAGCCCCGCCCGCCCATGCGCCAGGGTGAGCGATGGTCCACTTTCGAACATCCTGCCGACGCAATCCCTGTTGCGCAGGAACATGGCGTCCGCTGTCGCCATCGTTGGCAGGGCAAAGAAAAGGCCGCGTCCCTTTCCTGCCGCCATCATCCGCTGCGCCAGGATCAGCGCAGCCTCGGTCTTGCCGGCGCCCGTCTCGTCCTCGATCACGGCGAGCATCGGACCCTCACAAAGCGCCACGGTCGAGCAAGCTTCCTGCATGGGCCGCAGGTCGAAGTCGAAAAGATCTGCAGTTGAAGCTGCGGGCCAGGAAAAGCCTGCTTTTTCTACCGCCGATGCTGCTTGGGGCCGCGTCTTTGCAAGGTATTCAGCCGGGCCGAGAATGGGTGAATGCGCGCCAAACCAATTTCCGTTCGACCCGATCCAATCCGCCGCGGCGATCAGACCGGGCAACCACCACGACAGTCGGATCATCTCGTCACGGGTCAGATCGGCCAGCGAGGCCTGCGGCCAAAGATTGGAAAACTCCTGGATCACTGATGCAGCATCCGCGAGCGACTCCGCGCCTGCGACATCCAGCATGCGCCCGATCTCGTCGGCCGAGGCCCTCGGCGGGCGGCCGTGGTGCCCCGCCGTCGCGGCATAGAGCGAGAACCGCCATGTCTGGCGAACGTCGCCCCACACCCTCGCCAAAAGCGCATCGTGATGGCGCAGCAGCGCCTCGGTTACCTTCCAGTGGGAGCCGAAATGCTGCGGCGTACCGTTCAGAATGCAATCGCGGAACGCACCCCCGATCTTGCCGAGGTCATGCAGGGCCGACAGCAGAACAAGCGCTTCTTTGCGATGCTTTGGCATATCCCAGGTTGCGAGCATCACTTCGGCAACCGCGGCAACGTCCAGCATGTGATAGACAGCCGCGTGGTGCAATCCGCCCGGCTCCTGCGGGCTCTTGCCGGGCCAATTTTCGATCCATTCGATCGTCATGTCTGGGCTCTTGTGTGCATGGGGCCGAACGCCCAGTCCTCTATGCGCAACATGTCCGGTCAATGAGACCGACGGCAAGGCACAACCGTTGCCTTGACTTCAACCGGATCTGCATATCTTCGACGGAGCCTGGCCGCCGTCCGGAACCGCGTCGTGCATTTGCGGAACTTCGCCATACTCGTCGCGTGCTTGCGGAAAACATCGGACGTTGGCATTTCGCCCTCCTGCTCCGTCGGCATCCCGATGATCTGATCGGCCGCGAACCTCGGTCGCTTTGTGGTCCGCCTCTTGGGTCGGTGGGAAGGAACCGGTCTCAGGTCAGGGCAGTCCGCCAACTTGAAGGAGACCACGAAGAGCGGTTGGGGGTAGGACCCGGGCAGATTTTCAGGCAGAAGCCAGACGACAATAGGCCGTTCGCTGAATCTGTCCTGAGGGGTGCCTTGGTGTCCGCCACGCCCTCGCATTCGGGCGGGCCGATCGGCCTTGATCAGGGCAAGGCGTGGCGGAGGTCCTCGATCGTGTCGATGTCCAGAGCTTCCGCAGAGGGGATCGGCAGCAGGCGTGCGGGGGGCAGGGCGGCGATCAGGGCGCGGGCGCCGTGGTCGCCCTCGGACAGGGTGAGGGCGTGGGCGAAATCCCCGGCCGCGATCAGGGCGGGCGGAAGGCGTCTTGTGCCCTGAAGGCAGGCGGCGGTGCCGTGCATCCCGCTCAGCCGGTGCAGCAGGCCGGGCGTCACATTCGGCATGTCGCCGAGGCACAGCACCAGCCCCCGTGCCTTGCGGCGCCGTGCCTCGCGCAGCGCGGCGCCGAACGAGGCCGACATGGGCAGGCCGGTCCCGACCGACAGGCAGCGCATCCCGGCCGGCAGCACAGCGGCCACCGACGGGGAGGACACCACCGCGATCACCATGTCGCAGCCCGCCGCGCACAGCGCGCGGGCGGGCCAGGTGACCAGTGGCTCGCCCCGCCACGCAGCCAGCAGCTTGTCCTCGGCGCCGAATCGGGTCGAGGCGCCGGCCGCCAGCAGGGCGCCCATCAGCATCAGCCCCTGCCCGTTATCGCGGCCGCGTCCCGAACGGGCCCGTGGTCGCAGGCGATCGCGGCCTGCAAAACCTCGGACAGGGCCGATACGGCCAGCATGCGCGGATCGCGGGATGACGGGATCAATCCGATCGGCCCGCGCACCCGTGCGCGCGCGGCAGCCGGCACGCCGATCTCGGCCAGTCTTTGCAGTCGTGCCGCATGGGTCGCGCGGCTGCCCTGCGCACCGATGTAGAGGGCGGGCCGGTCCAGCAGCCCGCGCAGGATCTGCGGCTCGTAATCATGGTCGTGATAGAACAGCAGTGCGGCGCAGCGGTCGTCGGGCACCAGGTCCGCGAAGTCGGGCAGGTTGTCCAGACGGCGGATCCGGCAACCCATCGCCTCGGCCGCGGTGAGGGTCTGATCCTCGTGCGACACCAGCACATGATCATGGCCAAGTGCGCGGACCAGATCGGCAAAGACCGCGGCCTCGGCGCCAGCGCCAAAGATGACGAAGCGCAGAGGCCGCTTGAAGGGGATGGCGGCCGCCGGACGGTCGGGCGCATCGCAGGCGGTGCGCAGACCGGGGTGCAGCGTCATGCGTCCGCCTGCCGAAAGGCACAGCGTCACCGGCTGTCGCGCGGCCCTCGCGCGGGCCAGCTCGACCAGGATGTCGAAGTCGCGAAGCGCGAACAGCAGGACCTCGATCGCACCGCCGCAGGGAAGGCGCAGGTCGATGAAGGGCGAGCCGGCGCCATAGCGAAGGCGCATCGGCGCGCCGGACTCGCGCAGACGGCCGGCATGCAGGATCAGGTCTGCCTCGATGCAGCCCGAGGACAGCGCGCCCGCAAAGCGGCCGTCGGGCGCGATGGCCATGGCTGCCCCGGCGTTGCGATAGGCGGGCCCCTCGGTCGCGGTCAGCACCGCCATCACGGTGCCGGCGCCCTGCGCCAGCGCGAATGCCCAGGGGTCGGTCAGGGCCGGGTGGCAGCTGTCCTGTCCGCGCGGGGCAGCGGCATGTGTCACGGCAAATCCTCCTTCTTCGCGTCAAGGCGGCCGAGGGCCTGAACAAGATCGTTGACAATCTTTGCCCGAATCTGCAAGCTTAAAATTGTCGACAATCGGAAAGGCTCATGGATCAGATCGTTCCCCGCACTGCAGACGTCCTGCCTTCGGCCCCGGAATGGCGCAAAAGCGGCCCCGAGGCGGAGGAGCGCGTCGTGCGCCTTATCACCGAGGCAATTCAGCAGAATCGCCTTCAACCTGGTGATCGGCTTGTCGAACGAGAGTTATCGGACGGTGCCGTGGCCAACCGCCAGGCGGTGCGTCAGGGCCTTGCGCGGCTGGCGCAGGCCGGGCTGGTGGTGCTGACCCCGAACCGCGGGGCGACCGTCGTGCAATACTCGCCAGAGACGATTCGCCAGATCATGCAGGCGCGGATTGTCAACGAAGGCGCGGCGCTGCGCGACCTGGCCGAGACGATGGACGATGCCGGACGCGACCGGCTGGTGGACATCCTGCGCCGCGAGGCGGCCGCCTATGACGACGGCCGCGTGACCGAGGCGCGGCATCTGTCGCGGGCCTTCCATGCCACGGTGATGGAACTGGCCGGCAACGAGATGATGACCCGCTTTGTCAACGAACTGATCGCCTGCCAGCCGCTGCTGGGCAACAGCAGGACCGGAAAGCAGTCCAGCTTTTCGGGCGTCATCGCCCATACCCGCACGGTTGCCGCCCTGCTGCGCAAGGACGGCGCCGAGGCCGAGGCCATCAACACGCAACTGCTTCTGGCGCTGGAACGCGAATTCCTGCGCGAAGCCACGGCAGAGCCCGGCTGAGGAGCAGACAGGAAAGACACGACCCCCGGCGTAGCCCCGATCGGTAAGCGGCCAGGCATCACGACCAAGCTTGCGACCAGCCAGAGGAGGGCGAATTGCGACGATTCGAATATCACGAGCCGGCGACGCTGGAGGAGGCGTCCCGCCTGATGGGGACGCTGGGGCAGGGGGCCTTCCTGCTGGCAGGGGGCACCGACCTGTTCGTGGAAATCCGCGAACGCCTGCGCAGCGTGGCCCATCTGGTCAACATCAAGCGCGTCCCGGGCCTTGACCGGGTGGAATGGTCCGACCGCGACGGGCTGCGCTTTGGCGCGCTGGTGACGGCGGGCCAGCTGGAAGCCTCGGCCGACGTGGCCGCGCGCTATCCGAACCTGCATGCGGCGATGCGTGCGCTGGCCTCGATCCAGGTGCGCAACCGCGCCACCGTCATCGGCAACATCTGCCGCGCCTCGCCCTCGGCCGATTCGATCCCGCCGCTGGTTGCCGACGGCGCCAGCATCGAGACCTTCCGCCCCGAAGGCGGTCGCAGCATCCCGCTGGCCGAGTTCTTCACCGGGCCGGGCCGGTCGGTGCTGGAACCGGGCGAGATCGCGGTGGCCATCACCGTGCCGCCGCCCGCGCCGGGCAGCCGCCGCGCCTATCTGAAGCATGGCCGGCGCAAGGCGATGGAACTGGCCACGGTCGGCGTCGCGGTCAGCCTCGACACCGCTGACGGCATCTGCACCGGGGCGCGCATCGCGCTTGGCGCGGTGGGGCCGGTGGTGCTGCGCGCGCCGCAGGCCGAGGCGATCCTGACCGGATCGCGGCTGGATGCCGCCACCATCGAGGCCGCGGCCCGGCAGGCGATGCAGGAATGCACCCCGATCAGCAATGTCCGCAGTTCGGCGGACTACCGGCGCGAGATGGTGGGCGTTCTGACCCGCCGCGCCGTCACCCAGGCAATGGAGCAAGCGGCATGACCAAGACGCTTCTGGAACTGACCGTGAACGGCGAGGATCGCAGCCTGGCCATCGAACCCTATCGTTCGCTTCTCGACGTGCTGCGCGAGGAGGCCGGGCTGACCGGCACCAAGAAGGGCTGCGACGTGGGCGATTGCGGGGCCTGCACGGTGATCGTGGACGGCCAGCCCGTGAATGCCTGCCTGATGCTGGCCGTCGAGGCGCAGGGCGCCAGCGTGCAGACCGTCGAGGGGCTGCAACCCGGACCGGACGAGTTGCACCCGCTGCAGGATGCGTTCATGGAACACGGCGCCTCGCAATGCGGCTTCTGCACGCCGGGCATCCTCATCATGGCCAAGCATCTGCTGGACCAGAACCCGCTGCCCACGGACGAGGAAATCCGCTTCGGGCTGTCGGGCAACATCTGCCGCTGCACCGGCTATACCAAGATCTTCGACGCCATCCGCACCGCCGGCCGCCGCATGGCGGCCGCCAAAAGCCAATCCGTGGAGGCATGACGATGACCAAGCAGGATTTCCGCATCGTCGGCAAAAGCGTCAAGCGCCAGGACGTGATCGAGAAGGTCACGGGCGAGGGTCGCTATACCGGGGACTATCACCTGCCGGGCCTTCTGCACGGCAAGATCAAGCGGGCCGAGATCGCCCATGCGCGCATCAAGCATATCGACGTCTCGAAGGCACTGGCCTATCCGGGCGTCAAGGCGGTTCTGACCCATCATGACGTGCCGAAGGTGCTGCATTACGGCTCGCCGCATCCGCGCTCGGCCTCTTGCACCAAGGATCAGTACATTCTCGAGGACAAGGTGCGCTTCTGGGGCGAAGGCGTGGCTGCCGTGGCCGCGGTCAGCGAAGAGATCGCCGACGAGGCGCTGGACCTGATCGAGGTGGAATACGAACCGCTTCCCGCGGTTCTCGACATCGACGCGGCCCAGCAACCGGGCGCGCCGCTGATCCATGATGTCGGACCGGGCGGCAACCTGGTGATCCCGCCGGTCCATATCGAACGCGGCGATGTCGAGGCGGGCTTTGCCGAGGCGGACCTGATCCTCGAAGGCGTGTTCGAGGGCGGCCGCCCGGTTCCCACCTACATGGAGCCGAATGTCTGCGTCGCGGACTGGGACGGGTCGGGCAAGCTGACCTTCTGGACCTCGACCCAGACCTCGTTCATGGTTCGCGGCGCGCTGGCCGAGGTGCTGGACCTGCCTCAGAACAAGGTCCGCGTCCTCGTCGATCACATGGGCGGTGGCTTCGGCGCCAAGCAGGACCTGTTCCAGCACGAATTCCTCTGTGCGCTGCTGGCCAGGCAATGCCGCCGGCCGGTGAAGATGGAGTTCACGCGCAAGGAAACCTTCATCGCCGGGCGCTCGCGCCACCCGTTCCGCATGTGGCTGAAACAGGGCTTCCGCAAGGACGGCACCCTGACCGCGCGCGACATGAAGATCGTGTATGAATCGGGCGCCTACGGCTCGCACAGCCCCGGCGTCACGAATGTCGGCACGGCCTCGGCCACCTCGCTCTATCGCTGCCCGAATGTGCGGCTGGACGGGCGGGCGGTCTATACCAACACGCCGATCGCGGGGGCCTATCGCGGCTATGGCGTGGTGCAGACCTATTTCGCCATCGACATCCAGATCGACGAGGCGGCCGAAAGGCTGGGGATCGACCCCGCGCAAATGCGGCTGCTGAACGCGGTGCGCGAAGGCGATATCGCGCCCTCCGGCCATCCCATCGTCGGGCGCGGGCTGGAAGCCTGCATCAGCCGCGGCATCGAGGCCTTCGACTGGCCAGGCAAGCGCGCGGCCGGCCGCGGCGATCCCGCCAACCCCGCGATCCGCAAGGGCTGGGGAATCGGCTGCGAGATGCACGGATCCTCCGCCTATCCGGGCATCAGGGAACAGGGCAACGCCACCGTCAAGATGAACGAGGACGGCAGCGTCACCCTGCTGACCGGGGCTGCCGGCCTCGGCACCGGCGCGCACACCGCCCTGGCGCAGATCGTCGCCGAGGAACTGGGCGTCACCTTCGAGTCGGTCTCGGTCGTGCATGGCGACACGGATGTCGTCCCCTGGGACATCGGCGCCTTCGCCAGCCACACGACCTATCTCGTCGGCAGTGCGGCAAAGATGGCCGCCGCCGATCTTCGCCAGCGGGTTCTGGCCCGCGCGGCCGAGCGGTTGCAGGAAAGTCCCGAGCATCTGGCGATGGTCGACGGCGTCATCACCGTTCAGGGCAAGCCCGGCCAGACCCTGACGGTGGCCGAGGCGATGGGCCCATCGCGCGGCATCCCGGCCGAGCATCTGATCGCCAACGGCACCTACATGCCGACGAAGTCCTATTCCTTCGCCGCGCATTTCGTCGAGGTCGCCGTGGACACCGAGACCGGCATCATCGAATGCCGCAAGGTGGTCCCGGTCCATGACGTGGGGCGCGTGATCCACCCCATTGCCGCACAGGGCCAGATCGAGGGCGGCATCCAGCAGGGCATCGGCCATACCCTGACCGAGGACTACATCATCGACCGCAGCACCGGCCGGTCGCTGAATGCGGGGCTGGTCGACTACAAGATGCCGCTGTCGATGGACATGCCGGACATCGACACGATCATCCTCGAGGCCGCGCCCGATCCCGGCGGTCCCTGGGGTGCCAAGGGCGTGGGCGAGGACCCGATCATCGCCATCGGCCCGGCCATCGCCAACGCCGTCCACGACGCCATCGGCGTGCGCTTCCACCACTATCCCATCACCCCCGAGGACGTGCTGAACGGCCTGCGGCAGAAACAGGAGAACGCTTGACATGCAGGTTTACGAAATCCAGGACCAGAAGATCCCCGTCACCATCCTCACGGGCTTTCTCGGCGCCGGCAAGACGACGCTGCTGAACTACATCCTGACCGAGCGGCACGGCCACCGCATCGCAGTGATCGAGAACGAGTTCGGCGAGATCGACGTGGATTCGGATCTGGTCCTCGCCTCGGACGAGGAAATCTTCCAGATGAAGAACGGCTGCATCTGCTGCTTCGTGGATGTCCGCAACGACCTGATCCAGGTGATGAAGAAGCTGCTGGCGCAAAAGGACCGCTTTGACCATGTGATCGTGGAAACCAGCGGGCTGGCCGACCCGACGCCGGTCGCGACCAGCTTCTTCATCGACCCCGAGGTGACCGAGGCCGTCCTGCTGGATGCCATCGTGACGCTGGTGGATGCCAAGCATTTCGGCCAGCACCTGCACGACAAGCAGCTGGACGGGCGCGAGAACCAGGCCGTCGATCAGGTGGTCGCCGCCGACCGGATCATCGTGAACAAGACCGATCTGGTCAGCGAAGCCGAACTGGATGCGCTGGATGCGGATCTGCGCGAGCTGAACCAGACCGCCGAGATCCTGCGCGCCCAATATGGCAAGGTCGATCTGGACGCGATCCTGGGGATCAGCGGCTTCACCCCCTCCTATGTCGAGGAACGGGCCAAGCTGCTGGATCTGGACGGCGCGCATGGCCATCACCACAATCACAGCCACGATCCCAGCGTCTCGTCGGTCTCGTTCACCTTCGACCGGCCTTTCGATCAGGACCGGCTGATGGCGTTCCTGAAGCGCCATCTGGCCGAGAACGCCGAAAACGCCTTCCGCACCAAGGGCATCCTGTGGATGGAGGGCGACGAGCGGTTCTTCGTGCTGCAGGCCGTCCACGAGTTGATCGACCTGCGCCCCGATCACCCCTGGCGCGCCGACGAACGCCGCGAGAGCCGCATCGTCTTCATCGGCCGCCAGCTTGACCGCCCGGCGCTGGAGGCCGAACTGCGCGCCTGCCTGTCGCCGCTCGAGGTGGCCGCCTGACCACGGCACCCGCGATGACCGGCCGGCCGCCCGCGGCCGGCCGATGCGGCGCCCCGCGCAACGCCGCCGCGCGTTGCGTGGTGGCCGGCGCAACGGGGCGGCAGCGCCGCGCCCGGCAAATGCAGGGATTTTCGCCGCACAGGGCGTGCACCGGGCAGGCACGGCGCGTGCACAGGCTGTACACCGACAACGCACGGTGGGTTAGTGAACCGTTGTCACGGTGCGCGTTGACTGGGCCTCAGCGCATTCCTCACGCTGGTCTGGGCCTCTGCGCAAAAGGCAAACAACCGCTGCTCCCTGCGGCGGCGTCGTTGCTCGGAAAAGGTGATCAGATTGTGAACGGTCCCCGCGCCAGGAACGAGATTCAAGGTCTGGTTGAGCAGATAGGAAACCGACACCTTCCGAAGGCTGCTTTCGCTGATCCCGGCGCGGCGCAATCTGTGGTCGAACTCTTCCGTGTGCCCGTTCAGTTCATCGGCGATAGCCGCGATCGTCTGATTGTCGAGACGTGTGTCTTGCCTTGCAGCCCATGACCTGAACTCCTCAACGAAATCGTGGTTCCTGAGTTCTTCGAGCACCGGGTGATACGGTCCATCCTTGCCGACAATGTCATAGAGATTGGGGAGCCTGAGCGTTTTTTCGGCAAGGTCGGAAATGATGCTCGCATTGCGAGAATCCAGATACTGATACGGGGACGGCCCGCACAGGTTGCATGTGATGGCGTTGAAGCAAGGGTCAAGCTGCAAGTCATTGAAGTCGTCGAAGTGGTCGATGATGATCATGTCGGCGGCCAGGCGTTCGACAACCGGCTTGGCAGAGATGCTTTCGCCCAGAAAGTCGACATGCTGACTGTGATAGTCGTAACGCCCTTTGCCGCCAAACGACGTGAGAAAGTCGTCATACGTCGTGTTCTCTGCGAGGACATCCAGTCGCGGGGGCGGTTCGTCGTCATTCAAAAGGCAGGATACCCGTTCATCGAGGTTCAGCTGCGCGCCCGGAAACTCGTCGCAGATGAACTTCACGTACTCCAGGTCCCGCATATTTCGAGGGCAGACCACCGGATGGGCAAACCAAATTTCGTCGTAGAGAATGAGCAATCCTGTACAGCCGATCAGGACCGGCGGTGGCCCGGCGTCGTCCCGATCAGGGGCGTTGTAGTCGAATCCTACCGGGGTGGAAAAGCCGACGAAGGCACGCCGCATTTCCTTCTCCTTCGCAGATTACCCCGCCTCGCGCACCCTCTCCTCGACCACCTCGAAGGGCACCGAGGGGTCGTCCTTGGCGGCGCGGATGACCAGCGAGGTCTTGACGCTGGCGACGTTGGGGGCGGCGGTCAGCTGTTCGGTCAGGAAACGCTGGAAGCCGGACAGGTCGGGGGCCACGCATTTCAGGATGAAGTCGATCTCGCCGTTCAGCATGTGGCATTCGCGGACCAGCGGCCAGCCGCGCACGCGGGCCTCGAAGGCCGACAGGTCGCGTTCGGATTGCGAGGCCAGGCGCACCATCGCGAAGACCTGCACCTCGAAGCCCAGCTCGCGCGCGTCGATGTCGGCGTGGTAGCCGCGGATATAGCCCAGTTCCTCCAGCGCGCGGACGCGGCGCAGGCAGGGCGGCGCCGAGATGCCGACGCGGCGCGCAAGCTCGACATTGGTCATGCGCCCGTCGGCCTGCAACTCGGCCAGGATCTTGCGGTCGATGACATCCAGTTTCGCGCCGGCCATGCTGCTCTTTCTTGATTGGGGTTCTGGCGTTTCCGGAAACTACAATGCGGGGCTGTTGCGCGCAACATTGTTTCCTGGACCGGCGCGCATCGCGGCACGTTGCAGAAGCCGCCGCAAGCGATTACCTGATGCACCAGGTTGATGACGGGGCGCAAGATGACTGACGGCACGCATGTGAAACTTCTGATCGTGGGCTCGGGGCCGGCGGGCTATACGGCGGCAGTCTATGGCGCGCGGGCGATGCTGCGGCCGATGCTGATCCAGGGGATGCAGCCGGGCGGGCAGCTGACGATCACCACCGAGGTCGAGAACTGGCCCGGCGAGACCGAGATCCAGGGCCCGGAGCTGATGGTGAAGATGGAGGCCCACGCCGCCGCGATGGGCGCCGAGATCGTGACCGACGTGGTCACCCGGCTGGACCTGGGCGTGCGGCCCTTCGTGGCGGAATGCGACAGCGGCCGGCGGGTTACGGCGGATGCGGTGATCCTGGCCACCGGCGCGCAGGCGCGCTGGCTGGGGCTGCCCTCGGAAGAGAAGTTCAAGGGCTTTGGCGTCAGCGCCTGCGCCACCTGCGACGGCTTCTTCTATCGTGGCCGCGAGGTGCTGGTGATCGGCGGCGGCAACACCGCGGTCGAGGAGGCGCTGTTCCTGACCAAGTTCGCCAGCAAGGTGACGCTGGTGCATCGCCGCGACAGCCTGCGCGCCGAGAAGATCCTGCAGGAACGGCTGTTCCGCAACCCCAAGGTCGAGGTGATCTGGGACCACGCGCTGGTCGAGGTGCAGGGTGCCGAAAGCCCGATGGGCGTCACCGGCGCGGTGCTGGAATCGGTCAAGGACGGCGCCCGGCGCGAGGTCGCGGCCGATGGCGTCTTCGTGGCGATCGGGCATGCGCCGGCCAGCCAGCTGGTCGCCGACCAGCTGGAGCTGCATCACGGCGGCTATGTCAAGGTCGAGCCGGGCAGCACCCGCACCTCGGTTCCCGGCGTCTTCGCGGCGGGCGACCTGACCGACCACGTCTATCGGCAGGCCGTCACCAGCGCCGGCATGGGCTGCATGGCCGCGCTGGACGCCGAGGCCTGGCTGGCCGAGCACGAGGCGGCGGGCCAGCCCGATCCGGCGGCCGCCGAACTGCCGCAGGCCGCGACCGCCAGCGCCGGCTGAGCGGCGTCGGGGGCATTATCGCGGTGGCGGCGGCGGCGCGGCGGCGCTACAACAGCCGCGCAATCGAGAAGGTGTTCCCATGTCCCATTCCGCCGAACCCCGCCCCATGTCCTCGCGCCGCAGCGGGCCGCTGCGCGGCACCGCGCAGGTGCCGGGCGACAAGTCGATCAGCCACCGCGCGCTGATCCTTGGCGCGCTGTCGGTCGGCGAGACGCGCATCACCGGGCTTCTGGAAGGGCAGGACGTGCTGGATACCGCCAGGGCGATGGCCGCCTTCGGGGCCGGGGTGGCGCGGCAGGGCCCCGGCGCGTGGACGGTGCAGGGGGTGGGCGTCGGCGGCTTTTCCGAGCCCGAGGGCGTCATCGACTGCGGCAATTCCGGCACCGGCGTGCGGCTGATCATGGGCGCGATGGCGACCACGCCGATCACCGCGACCTTCACCGGCGATGCCAGCCTGTCGCGCCGGCCGATGGCGCGGGTGACCGATCCGCTGGCCGAATTCGGCGCCCGGATCACCGCGCGCGAGGGCGGGCGGCTGCCGATCACCATCGAGGGCGCCGCCGATCCGCTGCCGCTGCGCTATCGCACGCCGGTCGCCAGCGCGCAGATCAAGTCGGCGATCCTGCTGGCCGGGCTGAACGCGCCCGGCGAGACCGTGGTGATCGAGGCCGAGCCGACGCGGGATCATTCCGAACGGATGCTGGCGGGATTCGGCGCGCAGATCCGCAGCGAGACCACCGCCGAGGGGCATGTGGTCACGCTGACCGGCCGGCCCGAGCTGCGCGCCCAGCCGGTCGCGGTGCCGCGCGATCCCTCGAGCGCGGCGTTTCCGGTCGCCGCGGCGCTGATCGTGCCCGGCTCGGAGATCCGGGTGCCGGGCGTCAGCCGCAACCCGACCCGCGACGGGCTGTATGTCACCCTGCAGGAGATGGGCGCCGACATCGCCTTCGAGAATGTCCGCGAGGAGGGTGGCGAGCCGGTGGCCGACCTGGTGGTGCGGCATGGCCCGCTGCGGGGCGTCACGGTGCCGGCCGGGCGCGCGGCCAGCATGATTGACGAGTTTCCGATCCTGTCGGTGATCGCCGCCTTCGCCGAGGGCGAGACGGTGATGAACGGCGTGGCCGAGCTGCGCGTGAAGGAAAGCGACCGCATCGACGCGATGGCCCGCGGGCTGCGCGCCAATGGCGTGCAGGTCGAGGAGACGCCGGACAGCATGACCGTGCACGGCATGGGCCGCGTGCCGGGCGGGGGGCTTTGCGAGAGCCACCTGGACCACCGGATCGCGATGTCCTTCCTGGTCCTCGGCCTCGCGACCGGGCAGCCGGTGGGCGTCGATGACGGCGGCCCGATCGCGACATCCTTCCCGGATTTCGTCGCGCTGATGCAGGGCCTGGGCGCCGATCTGGGCTGAGCGCCTCGGCCAGGCCGGGGGCAGGGGGGCGCAAGCCGCCCCAGGTCGATCGGCCCCGCGGCCGCCGGCATGGGCCAAGGCCCCGTCGCGGTCGCTGGCTCGTTTCGGGTTGCGCGACACGACCCCGGGCGACGCGCGGTTTCTCGGGGTGGCTCGGGGTGAACGGTCCTGGAGGAGAGGGGCGCCGGTCCGCCCTTCGGACGAGGCTGACCTTCCACAAAAGGCGGCTTCGGGTGCGGGCAGACAAGCGGTCCTTGTGGCCAAGCCCAGAAACCCTTCGGTCCTGGCGCCGTCTGCGACGCCAGCCGGACGGGCAATCCCATGAGGCCTGCCTCATTCTCCGGCGAGACCTGGCCGAGACGTCGGGCCGCCGGGCCAGCCGCTTGCGAAAAATGGTGATATCCCCGCGCCGTGAGGGCCGCGGCGGGGACGTCAGCAGATCCTGTCGGCAGGATGGTGGCGCCTCGTGCCAAGGTCGATGCGGGTGATGGTGTCGATCCCATCGACCTTTGCGAACGGCATTGCCGCAGAAGTCCAGGCGGGCAGGACACACAGCGCGCATCCATGCGGTGAGACGGCCGGCCTGAGCAAGCCCAAGCCCGCCCGCTGCAGCACCCCTCGCCGGTCTGACGAGAACACTGCGCCGAGACAGCGTGATCCACCGCTGATCTGGCTGGACAGGAAAAGTGCCTTGCACGCGCCGCATGAAGGCCGCCCGGGGCGCCCGCCGTTGTTCTCGAACGCCGCGATCCGGTTCTGCGTCGATCGAGGTGCTGTTCAGGCTGCCGCTGGGGCAGACCGCCCGGACGGGGCACGAGCCTCCATCGCCAGGCCGGGCCGGACTGGCCGGTTCCAGACGACTCCATGCCATGCCGCAGGCGGAAGACCTGCCGGAGGACAGCACCGGTATCACGTTCCCGGGCGATCGCAGCGGCAAGCCCGCGAGCATGGCGTTCAGGGCCGCCGCCAAGGGCGCAAGGTCCATCTGGCCATGGAAACCGCCACCTCGGACATCCGTGCCGTGGCGTTCGCCAACAGCCCGGAAGGCGACAGCCGTGTTCTGCCGGACCTGATGGACCCGATCCCCAGGGGCGAGGACATCGGCACCGTGACCGCGGACGGCGTTTCTGACACGCGCCGCTGCCACCGCGCGATCATCGCGCGCGGCGGCGCCGCGATCATACCGATCCGAAGGAGCGGCCGGCCGTGGTGACGGGTGGCGCGCAGGGTTTCGTTGCGCGCCACCCGTGGGCGATGCGCCCATCGCGCCCTGCCGGCTGGCAAACGCGCGGCGGCTGCCCGACCCCGGAACCCCGTCGATCGCACCCGTGTCAGGGCCAGCCGCGGACAGGGCGCGCCGCACGGCCATGCGCTCGTTCAGGCTCATCTGGGGTGCTGGGGCCGGGGTTGCCGGGCGACCGCCCGGCGTTGTGGCGGTGTCGCCGATTGCTGGTGGCGCTGCTGCTGAGATTGCATGCGCTGCGGCGGCCGCAGTTGCGGCTGACGAACCTGTCCCTTGACAACCTGACCGGCGAAGGTGCCGAACCGCCTGTTCAGGTCGTCGCCCGCAACGGGCTTACGAAAACCGGAGGAGAACGAAAGGCCGGACATGACCCGCTGGATCGTCCCACGCATCGTGAACCTCTCACATCGCGCGCTCGGCGGTTCTCGTCGAACCGTTCGTCCCTGATGTTGCACCGTGCCGATGAACCTCTTCTGGCGAGGTCGGCATCCGATCACGCGGGCCTGGTCTGCACGTCGGACGGGACGAGGGCGTCCTTGATGTCCATCTGGAGGCTTTCCTGAACCGCGCGGCGAATATCCGCCATCGCCCCGACCCGCCGGCAAAGGGCATAGCCTCCTCGAGCCGTCCGCCCGGCCAGTGGACATGCATCGTCGGCGCCGTCAGGCTGATCCCGGATTTCCGGGTGCAGATCCGACGGATCTTCGCAGGCTGACCGGCCTGATCGAGGGAATGCGTCTTGATGACGGTGACGGGATCGATGTTCGGGTCGAACTGCCGCGTCGATCCGCAAGGCGTAGCCACGGCGCATATCGGCCGGGACGCAGAACGGTCGGGGGGTCGGGCGCCGATCGGGACGCCTTTCCCATGTGAGCGAAATCGTGACGTCATCCCGGGCGATCCGCATCAGGATGAATCGGCCTGACCCTTCCGACGTCTGCTTCCACGCCCTCGGCTTCGCGCGTTCGAAGGCCAGCAGCGTCGGCTCCAGCCGGACGATGCGGCTGTCGGGACGGCTTACGCGATTTGCCCGGCGGTATCCGGATCTGCCCAACGCCGCCGCATGGTCGTGATGCTGCCGCCAGTGACGATGCACCGCAGGATGCGCAGGGTGTCGGTCCGCGTCTTCCAGGTCCGAGGGTCCGGGGATACCGGAATGCGCGCGCGGCCGGCCCTTGCAGGGGCGATGGATGAGGCGGACGCCCGAAGACCTCGCCTTCCTGCCATTGCCGCCGGTCCGCGCCTTCCGGCTCTGCGGCTGACGATGACCTCGTCCGGACGGTCGAGACAGCGGATTCCACACGCCCCGCGGCCGGGCCTTCCAGGCTGCGATTGACGGAGCGCAGCCCTCGATCCTCCTCGCCGAGGCGCGTTCGAGACGATGACGAAGCCGATGTCGCAGACACCGTTGCCTTGATGATGTGCGCATTCCATCCTGCGGCCATGATCCAGCCGGCAGGATCATCCCCGTCTTCCAGAGCTTCCGATATTCGCGGGTATCGATCGTCGCTCGACAGGGTGTGGGCGCCGAGGCCGGTGGACCGCGCCGATACTCTGGCCGCCGCCGCCGGGCGCCGGCTCGTGGCATGCTTGCCCCTGACAACGGGGGTGGGGACGTCATGAGCGGTCCCGACATTGCCGCAGTCGGGAGCCCCGAGGGATCAGGTCGAAATTGCGGGCAGTCTCGGGCCAGTCTTCTGCAAGGCTTATTGGCGACGCTTCCTGATCACGCGATCTCCGGTCTTTCGACCGTGATCCGTGGTCAAGAAGGCCCCCCGACCGAAGCGAGCCTGGCCGTCGGTGACGGCGCAGACATCCGCGAAGGATTTTTCCGGCCGGTGTTGCGGCGGGACAGGACTCGCGCGACGGCATCGGCCGGACCGGACAAATCATCCCTCGGATAGGACGGCTGCCGGGAGATTTCCCGGCAGCCCTCGTTGCTGTTTCCCAAGACCCGGAACGACCCGGGCGGTCGCGGCGGGGGCCTTGTCCCCCGTCGCGCGGGGCGCGCGCGGCGCCGCGGCTATTCCGCGGTCAGCAGCGGCGTGCGGGCCTTGCCGATGCGCGGCGCGTCGGGGCCCGAGATGTCGAAGACCGGCTTGTCGTCCTCGATCTTGACGCGCACCACGCCGCCCTTGGTCAGCCGGCCGAACAGCAATTCCTCGGCCAGCGGTTTCTTGATGTTTTCCTGGATGACCCGGCCCAGCGGGCGGGCGCCCATGCGGTCGTCATAGCCCTTTTCGGCCAGCCAGTCGGCGGCTTCGGGCGTCAGCTCGATATGCACGTTGCGATCCATCAGCTGGGCTTCCAGCTGCAGCACGAATTTCTCGACCACATGCACGACCACTTCGCGCGACAGCGGCGTGAAGCTGATGACGGCATCGAGGCGGTTGCGGAATTCGGGCGTGAAGGTGCGCTCGATGGCGGCGGTATCCTCGCCCTCGCGCTTGTCGCGGCCAAAGCCGATCGCGGCCTTCTGCATGTCCGAGGCCCCGGCATTGCTGGTCATGATCAGGATGACATTGCGGAAATCCACCTGCCGGCCGTTATGGTCTGTCAGCCGGCCGTGATCCATCACCTGCAGCAGGATGTTGTAGACATCCGGGTGCGCCTTCTCGATCTCGTCCAGCAGCAGCACGCAATGGGGGTGCTGGTCCACGCCGTCGGTCAGCAGGCCGCCCTGATCGAACCCGACATAGCCCGGGGGCGCGCCGATCAGCCGGCTGACGGCGTGCTTTTCCATGTATTCGGACATGTCGAAGCGCAGCAGCTCGACCCCCAGCGTCGAGGCAAGCTGCTTGGCAACTTCGGTCTTGCCGACGCCGGTGGGGCCGGCGAACAGATAGTTGCCGATCGGCTTCTCGGGCTCGCGCAGCCCGGCCCGCGCCAGCTTGATGGCCGAGGACAACGCCGAGATCGCGGCGTCCTGGCCAAAGACCACGCGCTTCAGCGTCACCTCGAGATCGCGCAGCACCTCGGCATCGTCCTTGCTGACATTCTTCGGCGGGATGCGGGCGATCTTGGCCACCACGGCCTCGATCTCCTTCGGGCTGATGGTCTTGCGGCGCTTGCTTTCAGACAGCAGGTGCTGGGCCGCGCCGGCCTCGTCGATCACGTCGATGGCGCTGTCGGGCAGCTTGCGGTCGTTGATGTAACGATGCGCCAGTTCCACCGCGGTGCGGATCGCCTCGTTGGTATAGCGCAGGTCGTGATGCTTTTCGAAATGCGGCTTCAGCCCCATCAGGATCTTGACGGTGTCGGCGACCGAGGGCTCGTTCACGTCGATCTTCTGGAACCGGCGGCTGAGCGCGCGGTCCTTTTCGAAATGCTGACGGTATTCCTTGTAGGTCGTCGATCCCATGCAGCGCAGCTTGCCGCCCGCCAGCGCGGGTTTCAGCAGGTTCGAGGCATCCATCGCCCCGCCCGAGGTGGCGCCGGCGCCGATCACGGTATGGATCTCGTCGATGAACAGGATCGCGTCGGGATGGGCCTCGAGCTCCTTTACGACGGCCTTCAGCCGCTCTTCGAAATCGCCGCGATAGCGGGTTCCGGCCAGCAGCGCGCCCATGTCCAGCGAGAAGATCGTGGCGCCAGACAGCACCTCGGGGGTCTGCCCCTCGACGATCTTCTTGGCCAGCCCCTCGGCGATGGCGGTCTTGCCGACGCCCGGATCGCCGACCAGCAGCGGGTTGTTCTTGCGGCGCCGGCACAGCACCTGGATGCAGCGTTCGACCTCGTCCTCGCGGCCGATCAGCGGGTCCACGTCGCCCTTGCGCGACTTGACGTTCAGATCGACGCAGAATTTCGACAGGGCGGTTTCTTCCTTGGCCTCCGGCGGGGCCTCGGCCTGTTTCTGGCCGGCCGGCTCGTCCGAGCCGACGACCTTGCGATTCTCGCTGAAGGAGGGGTTCTTGGCGACGCCATGGGCGATGAAGTTCACCGCGTCATAGCGGGTCATGTCCATTTCCTGCAGGAAGAACGCGGCATTCGATTCCCGTTCGGCGAAGATCGCGACCAGCACGTTCGCGCCGGTCACCTCTTGCCGGCCCGAGCTTTGCACATGGATCGCCGCGCGCTGGATCACCCGCTGGAAGGCCGCGGTCGGCACCGCCTCGGAGCCCTCGACATCGGTGATCAGGGTGGACAGGTCATCCTCGATGAAATCGATCAGCAGCTTGCGCAGTTCGTCCAGATTGACGTTGCAGGCGCGCATGACCTTCACCGCGTCGGGTTCGTCGGTCAGGGCCAGCAGCAGGTGTTCCAGCGTCGCCAGCTCGTGTCGATGTTCGTTTGCCAGAGCAAGTGCCTGGTGAATGGCCTGTTCCAGGGAGGTCGAGAAGCTTGGCACGGTCGTCTCCTGTCAGTCGGCTGGCGGTATGGGCATATCTTGCGGCCCACCTGCCCAGACTGTCACGATACAGTTAAGATTTGGTGGAATTCGCCCGGCATCAAGTTCTTTTTGACGAAACGCGCGCGTTTTTCCCACGGATGAGGCAGATGTGATGCCCGTGCCGGCGATTTTCAAGTCGGGCCGGCGCGCGGGCCGAATTGGCTTGGCTGTGGCCGGGCCGCATCAGAAGCGGTCCTTCATGGCGCGCAGCCGCCCGAACACCGCCGCGTCCGAGGCGTCCTGCATCTCCAGCCGGTCGCGCAGCGCGTCGACGCGCAGGAAGGGGTTGGTGGCGCGTTCGCAGGCCAGTGTCGCGGGGGCGCAGGGCTGGCTGGCCGCGGCGATGGCGGCCAGGCGGGCGCGCAGGTCGGCATTGTCGGGATCGACACTGGTCGCGAAGGCGCCGTTGCCGGTGCAGTAGTCATGGCCGGAACAGATCAGCGTGTCGGCGGGCAGGGCGTTCAGCCGCGACAGACTGTCCCACATCATCGGCGCGTCGCCCTCGAACAGGCGCCCGCAGCCCAGCGCCATCAGGCTGTCGGCGGTGAAGGCCAGCCCCGAGTCCGGGAAGTGGAAGGCCAGATGGCCGATGGTGTGGCCCGACACGTCGATCGCCTGCGCCGTCTCGCCCAGCACCTCCAGCCGCTCGCCGGGGGCCACGGAGAGGTCCAGCGGCGGCAGGCGGTGGGCGTCGGCGGCCGCGCCGATCACCCGCGCGCCCGTCTCGGCGACGATCCGGGGCACCGCCTGCACATGGTCGTCGTGGTGATGGGTCAGCAGGATCGCGTCCAGCCGCCAGCCGCGGGCCGCGATCTCGGTCAGCACGGGCGCCGCCTCGGGGGCGTCGACCAGCACGGTGCCCGCCGCGCCGTGCAGCAGATAGGCGTAGTTGTCCGTCAGGCAGCGCAGCGTGACCAGTTCCAGCGGCATTGGCAAATCCCCTGCTGTGTGATGTGGTTCAGCCTGACAAAAGCCGGGCCGGGGCGCAATGCACCACGACATCGACGATCTGCGACGGTTCTACTACCAGCGCGCCCTGGGCCGGGTCGTGCAGCGGATCCTGCGCGACCGGCTGACGCAACGCTGGAGCCCGGCGGGCAGCACCGGCATGGCCGTCGCGGGGTTCGGCTTTGCCGCACCGATGCTGCGGCCCTACCTGACCGAGGCGCGGCGCGTCACCGCGCTGATGCCGGGGCCGCAAGGGGTGATGGCCTGGCCCGCGGGGATGCCCAATCACAGCGTGCTGTGCGACGAGACGGCCTGGCCGGTCGATACGGGCAGCATCGACCGGCTGGTGATGCTGCACGGGCTGGAGACCAGCGACCACCCCGCCGCGCTGCTGCGCGAGACCTGGCGGGTGCTGGGCCCGGGCGGGCGGATGATGCTGATGGTGCCGAACCGGGCCGGGCTGTGGGCGGCCTCGGACCGCACGCCCTTCGGCTTTGGCCGCAGCTATACCGCCGGGCAGATCGAGGCGCAGACGCGGGCCGCGGGCTTCACCACCGAATGGCACGGCTCGGCGGTCTACATCCCGCCCTCGGACCGGCGCTTCTGGCTGCGCAGCGCGCAGATGTGGGAACGCACCGGCCTGCGCATCAGCCGGGTGCTGATCGCCGGCGTCACGCTGGTCGAGTTGTCCAAGCATGGCCGCGCCCCCGCCGCGCCGGGGCTGAAGGTGCATGTCCCCAGCCCGCTGGACATCCTCGACGGCGTGGGCCTGCCGCGGCCCGGCCGCGCCCCGGCGACACGGCGTCCCTCGGGGGCGGGGCGATCGCCCGCGCGCTGACTGCGCCCGACCGCTGGTTGAGCAAGGCAGCCAATCGCGCAAAACCTGTCCATAAGGTGAGGTGTCCCATCGGCGGAAAATCGCCTAGACTGACCAAGTGGTAAGTTTTTAGGTGGTATGGTGTCATGTGTGCTGTTTGCGTCTCGCCGGCCCTGGATGGCTGGCCCATTTTTGTCCTCTGCACGGCGGGCGTTCAGCGCCGTGAAGGGCGGCTGACCGAAACCTTGCGATCCCGCGGCCTGCCGTTTCGTGTGCTGGAAACGGTGAGGGGTGCATCGTGCCGCGGCTGGCGCGCGCAGCTGCACCGCCGCGCCTGGCAGCAGCTGCGCGACGAGGATCTGCCCGGGGGCATCATGATCGAGGACGGGGCCCGGCTGATGCCGGGCTTCGTCGAATTCCTGCTGGCCCGCGGCTATCTTCATGCCGACCTGACCCAGTTCAGCCACGGCCGGGCCCGCGCCTGGCTGTGGGGCGGCTGCGAGGCATCCGCGAATGTCGCGCTGCGGCCGCTGGCGGCCAGCACGGGGCTGGCCTCGGGCTATGCGCTGTCCTGGCGCGGCGCGGGAACCCTGCTGGCCGCGGCCGAGGGCGCCGCCCCGGCCGCCTCGGCGCAGCAGGCCGACTGGCCCTGCGACATCGCCCGGCTGGGCGCACTGGTGACCCGGCCGATGCTGGTCGAGCCGCCGGACTGGCTGGCCGATGCCGCGCCGATGCCGGCGCGGGCCGAGCAGCCAGCGCGTCCCTTCGAGATCGCGGCCCGGCGGGCCGAGGGTCCGGACTGGCGCGACCTTGCGGCCGCGACCCTGCCGGTCGCCGCCCCCGATCCGGGTCGCGCGGCGGGACGGGCGCGCGCCGCCTTCGCCCCGTCGCTGCCGACCGCGTTCTAGGCCGCCGCGACCGCGAATCCCGACCATCGCCGCCGGGTCCGTTCCGCGGGCCCGGCGTCGTCGCATCCGCGGGGGTGCGACCGCCTGCCGCACCCCCGCGACAGCGCCCTGTCGACCAATTCTCCCATGCCCCTGAATGCAGGCGAGTCCGGCGGCCCGGCGCCTCTCATTTCCGTGTCCTTCCCGGTTGCCCGGCGCGAAATCACCTGCTAGAGACGCCGCAGATTTCAGGACGGCCCTCCATAAGCCGTGCGACCGCGACCCGCACCCCGTGACTGACCGGCCCAAGGCCCGGCCCGCCAGCGGGGATTGCGCCAACCGTAAAGGACGACCGTGGCCAATTCCGTTTCCATGTCCCACAGCATTGCCGGCCGCTATGCGCAGGCCGTCTTCGACATCGTGAAGGAACAGGGCGGGCTGGAGGCGCTGGCCCGCGAGACCGGCGATCTTGGCGCCGCGCTTGCCGACAGCGCCGAATTGCGCGACCTGATCTCGTCGCCGCTCTACAGCCGGGACCAGCAATCCCGCGCCATCGGGGCGCTGGGCGAGAAGATGGGGCTGTCGGCCACGCTGGCCAACACGATGCAGCTGATGGCCCGCAACCGGCGCCTGTTCGTGCTGCCGCAGCTGGTGCGCCAGCTGCAGGCGCTGATCGCCGAGGAGCGGGGCGAGGTCACCGCCGAGGTGACCAGCGCCATCGCCCTGACCGACGACCAGCAGGCGCGGCTGCGCGACACGCTGGCGCAGAAATCGGGCAAGACCGTGAAACTGAACACCCGCGTCGATGAGGGCCTCATCGGCGGCATGATCGTCAAGCTGGGCTCGCAGATGATCGATTCGTCGATCCGCTCGAAGCTCGCCTCCCTCCAGAATACCATGAAAGAGGTCGGATAATGGGAATCCAGGCTGCCGAGATTTCGGCCATCCTCAAGGATCAGATCAAGAATTTCGGTCAGGAAGCCGAAGTCGCCGAAGTCGGCCAGGTGCTGTCCGTCGGTGACGGCATCGCCCGCGTCTACGGCCTCGACAAGGTGCAGGCCGGCGAGATGGTCGAATTCCCCGGCGGCATCCGCGGCATGGTGCTGAACCTCGAGACCGACAATGTCGGCGTCGTGATCTTCGGCGACGACCGCTCGATCAAGGAAGGCGACACCGTCAAGCGCACCCGCGCCATCGTGGACGTGCCGGTGGGCAAGGCCCTGCTGGGCCGCGTCGTGGACGGCCTTGGCAACCCGATCGACGGCAAGGGCCCGATCGAGGCGACCGAGCGTCGCGTGGCCGACGTGAAGGCGCCGGGCATCATGCCGCGCAAATCGGTCCATGAGCCGATGGCGACCGGCCTGAAGGCGGTGGACGCGATGATCCCCGTGGGCCGCGGCCAGCGCGAGCTGATCATCGGCGACCGCCAGACCGGCAAGACCGCGATCGCGCTGGACACGATCCTGAACCAGCTGAACTACAACGGCCGCGAGGCCGACGGCATGAAGACGCTGCACTGCGTCTATGTCGCGGTGGGCCAGAAACGCTCGACCGTGGCCCAGCTGGTCAAGAAGCTGGAAGAGACCGGCGCCATGGCCTACACCACCGTCGTGGCCGCGACCGCCTCGGACCCGGCGCCGATGCAGTTCCTGGCGCCCTATTCCGCGACCGCCATCGGCGAGTATTTCCGCGACAACGGCATGGACGCGCTGATCATCTATGACGATCTGTCGAAACAGGCCGTGGCCTATCGCCAGATGTCGCTGCTGCTGCGCCGTCCGCCCGGCCGCGAAGCCTATCCGGGCGACGTTTTCTACCTGCATTCGCGCCTGCTGGAGCGTTCGGCCAAGCTGAACGAGGCCAATGGCGCCGGCTCGCTGACCGCGCTGCCGATCATCGAGACGCAGGCGGGCGACGTGTCGGCCTATATCCCGACCAACGTCATCTCGATCACCGACGGCCAGATCTTCCTGGAGACCGAGCTGTTCTTCCAGGGCATCCGGCCGGCCGTGAACACCGGCCTGTCGGTCAGCCGCGTGGGCTCGGCCGCGCAGACCAAGGCGATGAAATCGGTCGCCGGCCCGGTCAAGCTGGAACTGGCGCAGTACCGCGAGATGGCGGCCTTCGCGCAGTTCGGCTCGGACCTTGACGCCGCGACGCAGCGCCTGCTGAACCGCGGGTCGCGCCTGACCGAGCTGATGAAGCAGCCGCAATACCGCCCGCTGACCAACGCCGAGATCGTCATCGTGATCTATGCCGGCACCAAGGGCTTCATCGACAACGTGCCGGTGCGCGAGGTCGTGGCCTGGGAAGACGGGCTGATCCAGTTCCTGCGCAACCAGAAGTCGGACCTTCTGGACGACATGACCCGCAACGACCGCAAGGTGTCGGGCGATCTGGAAGACGCGATCAAGGCGGCGCTGGACGAATACTCCAAGACCCGCGCCTGAGAGGGGAACAGATGCCCAGTCTCAAGGATCTCAAGAACCGGATCGGAAGCGTCAAGAACACGCGGAAGATCACCAAGGCGATGCAGATGGTCGCCGCCGCCAAGCTGCGCCGCGCGCAGGAGGCGGCCGAGGCCGCGCGTCCCTATGCAGACCGCATGGCGGCGGTGATGGCCGGGCTGACCGCGACAGCGTCGGGGTCGGGCACCGCGCCGCGGCTGCTGGCCGGCACCGGCGAGGATCGCCGGCACCTGCTGGTGGTGATGACCGCCGAGCGCGGCCTTGCGGGCGGCTTCAACAGCTCGATCGTCAAGCTGGCGCGCCAGCATGCCGAGCTGCTGCGCGGGCAGGGCAAGCAGGTCGCGATCCTGACCGTCGGCAAGAAGGGCCGCGAGCAGCTGAAGCGCGACTATGGCAGCCTGTTCGTGAGCCATGTCGACCTGTCCGAGGTCAAGCGCGTCGGCTATGACAATGCCCGCGCCATCGCCGAGGACGTGCTGGACCGCTTCGAGGCCGGCGAGTTCGACGTGGCGACGATCTTCTACAACCGGTTCGAGTCGGTGATCAGCCAGATCCCGACCGCCCGCCAGATCATCCCGGCCGAAGCCCCCGAGGGCGACGCCTCCGGGGCCTCGGCGCTTTATGACTACGAGCCCGGCGAAGAGGCCATCCTGGCCGAACTGCTGCCGCGTTCGGTCGCGACGCAGATCTTCGCGGCGCTTCTGGAAAATGCGGCGTCCGAGCAGGGCGCGCGGATGAGTGCCATGGACAACGCCACGCGCAACGCGGGCGACATGATCGACAGGCTGACCACCGAGTACAACCGCTCGCGTCAGGCGGCGATCACCAAGGAACTCATCGAAATCATTTCGGGCGCCGAGGCGCTCTGACCGTAAAGCAGAGGTGACAACATGGCAGAGGCCACTGGTAAAATCACGCAGGTGATCGGCGCCGTCGTTGACGTGCAGTTCGACAACCACCTGCCGGCGATCCTGAACGCGCTGGAAACCCACAACAACGGCAAGAAGCTGGTCCTGGAAGTGGCCCAGCATCTGGGCGAGAACACCGTCCGCACCATCGCCATGGACTCGACCGAGGGCCTGGTCCGCGGCGAGCCGGTCAGCGACAGCGGCGGTCCGATCACCGTGCCGGTGGGCGACGCGACGCTGGGCCGCATCATCAACGTCGTCGGCGAGCCGGTCGACGAGGGCGAGCCGATCCAGGCGACCGAGACGCGCGGCATCCACCAGCCGGCGCCGGAATTCGCCGCGCAGGCGACCAGCTCCGAGATCCTCGTGACCGGCATCAAGGTCATCGACCTGCTGGCCCCCTACTCGAAGGGCGGCAAGATCGGCCTGTTCGGCGGCGCGGGCGTCGGCAAGACGGTTCTGATCATGGAACTGATCAACAACATCGCCAAGGTCCATTCGGGCTATTCGGTGTTCGCGGGCGTCGGTGAGCGCACCCGCGAGGGCAACGACCTCTATCACGAGATGGTGGAATCGGGCGTCATCAAGCCGGACAACCTGTCCGAGAGCCAGGTTGCGCTGGTCTACGGACAGATGAACGAGCCTCCGGGGGCGCGGATGCGCGTCGCGCTGACCGGCCTGACCCTGGCCGAGCAGTTCCGCGACAGCACCGGCACGGACGTGCTGTTCTTCGTGGACAACATCTTCCGCTTTACCCAGGCGGGGTCGGAAGTGTCGGCGCTGCTGGGCCGCATCCCCTCGGCCGTGGGCTACCAGCCGACGCTGGCCACCGACATGGGCGCGATGCAGGAACGCATCACCTCGACGAAGAACGGCTCGATCACCTCGATCCAGGCCGTCTATGTTCCGGCCGACGACCTCACCGACCCGGCGCCCGCCACGACCTTCGCCCACCTCGACGCCACGACCGTGCTGTCGCGGGCGATCTCGGAGCTGGGCATCTATCCGGCCGTGGACCCGCTGGACTCGAACTCGCGGATCCTCGACCCGGCCGTGGTCGGCGAAGAGCATTACCAGGTGGCCCGCGACGTGCAGGGCATCCTGCAGAAATACAAGTCGCTGCAGGACATCATCGCCATCCTCGGCATGGACGAGCTGTCGGAAGAGGACAAGCTGACCGTGGCCCGAGCCCGCAAGATCCAGCGCTTCCTGTCGCAGCCCTTCGACGTGGCAAAGGTGTTCACCGGGTCGGACGGCGTGCAGGTCCCGCTGGAAAAGACCATCGCCTCGTTCAAGGCGGTGGTTGCCGGCGAATACGACCACCTGCCCGAGGCCGCATTCTACATGGTGGGCGATATCGACGAGGTGAAGGCGAAAGCCGAGCGTCTCGCCGCCGAAGCGGCGTAAGGGGGCAGAATGGCCGATACCATGCAGTTCGACCTGGTGTCGCCGGAGCGGAGGCTTGCCTCGGTTCCGGTGCGCGAGGTGCGCCTGCCGGGCAGCGATGGCGACCTGACCGCCATGCCCGGCCACGCACCGACCATCGTCACCCTGCGTCCGGGGCTTGTCACGGTGGTGGCGGCCGACGGCACGCAGACCGAATTCGCGGTGACCGGCGGCTTTGCCGAGATCAACGGGGAATCGGTCAGCCTCCTGGCCGAACGCGGCCATCCGCGTGGCGAGATGACCCAGGAGATCCTTGACGAGATGATCCGGGACGCCCATCGCCGCCGCAAATCGGTCGAGCAGAAGCGCGACAGCGTCGGCGAGGAGATCGTCACTGCGGCCGTGAAGATGCTGGCCGACATGGAGGCCCTGGGCACGCATGTCGGGCTGGACCCGAAACAGGCGACCATTCCCGACTGATCCGGCAGGCCGGGTCGATCGAACTTGACCAATTAGCCAAGCCCCGGCAGATCGCCGGGGCTTTCGCTTTGGGATCAGGGCGGTATAGGCTGCAGGCCGGGAGGAACCGAATGCAGCGGATCAGCCAGGGTGCGGTCGGCGTGACGCGCGGTGCCAGCATGCTGTTCTCGGCCTTCGAGGATGAGGGCCCGATGTGGGCGGACGAGGGGCCGCGCGTGGTCCGGCAGCGGATCACCTTCGCCGAGCCGTTCCTTGCGCCGCCGGTGGTGCATGTCGCGATCGGCATGTGGGACATCGCGGGCGGCAGCAACCAGCGCGCCGACATCTCTTCGGACAGGATCAGCGAGGCGGGCTTCGAGATCGTGTTCCGCACCTGGGGCGATACCCGCGTGGCGCGCATCCGCGCCGAATGGCTGGCCATCGGCGCGGTCCGTCACGAGGATGATTTCGACCTGTGACCCCTGCGCCTGCGCGATCAGCCGCGGTCCAGATTGACCGCGATCAGCCCGGCCACCTCGTCGGGATGGGTGATCGGCAGCATGTGCCCCGCACCCGGCACCTGCGCGCGGCCCACATCCGACAGCCGCGCGGCCAGCGCATCGGTGATCGCATGGATCACCGGGGGCGATTGCGTGCCCGAGATCAGCAGCACCGGCGCGTCGATCGCCTCGAGACCGCCGGGCCGCAACAGGCCGGCGCTGTCGCCCGACAGGGTCGGCACGCTGGCGGCGACAAGCCCGATGCGGGCGCGCATCTGCGCCCGGGCGGGCGGCGGCAGATCGTCATAGCCCTGCGCGCCCCATGCGGCCATGAAGGCGCGGGTGGCCTGGTCGTCGCGGCCGGCGGCCAGCAGGGCGGCCATCTCGGCGTCGCGGGCGTCCTGCACCGGATCGCTGACGGCGGCGAACAGCACCGGCTCGATCAGGGTCAGGCTGCGCAGCGCCTCGGGCGCCGCGATGGCGATGCGCAGCGCCACGGTCGCGCCGAGGCTGTGGCCGATCAGGTCCAGCGGCCGGTCGATGAAGCTGGCCGCGATGCGGGTGACGGCGGTGTGGAAATCGGGATCCTCGGGGCCGGGAACCCACGGCCCGCTGCGGCCATGCCCCGGCATGTCGAAGCCGCGCAGGTCGACACGCCCGCCCAGCCGGGCGGCGATCGCCCCCCAATAGCTGCCGCTGGCCAGCATGCAATGCAGCGCCAGCGCCGGCCGATCCGGCGCGCCCGGCCAGTGGCGCCGAAAGATGCCGCTCACAGGCTGGCCAGGTGCCGGTCGAGGAAGTCGAGGCGGTCCTGCCCCCAGAATTTCTGCCCGGTCTCGCGCACGACATAGAAGGGCGCCCCGAACGCGCCGGCCTCGACCGCCTGTTCCAGGTTGCGGCCATAGGTCTCGGCGCCGACGAACAGCCCGCTGTCGGCCAGACCGGCATCGAAGCCATGCGCGGCCAGGATGTCGCGGATCACGCCGTCCTCGCTGATGTCGCGCTGTTCGGCCCAGACCGCGCGGGTGAAGCCGTGGACCAGCCCGCCCAGATCGCCCCCGCCGGCCTGCTGCGCGGCGATCACCGCATAGGAGGACGGCGCCATGTTGACCGGCCAGTGCGCGGGTTTCAGGTTGAAGGGCATGTCCAGATGGTCGGCCCAGCGCAGCAGTTCCTGCGCGCGGTAGTCCATCCGGCTGGCATGGCGGTTGGCCGGTCGGACGCCGCCGGTGCGGTCGAAGAGTTGCAGCAGGTCGACAGGCTTGTAGGTGACGCCGGCGCCGTGCCGCGCGGCGATCCGTTCCAGCCGCAGGCCGGCCAGGTAGCAGTAGGGGCTGATCGTTCCGAGATAATAGTCGATGCTGGCCATAAAGACGTCTCCTGCGGGGTTTGCCGCAGGCTAGCCCGGTGCTAAGGCGTGTGCAATCTGACGAATCCTCCCCAGAAGGCGCCCCCCTCCATGCCCGTCATGACCGAACCCAAGCTGATTTCCGGCAATTCTAACAAGCCCCTGGCGGCATCCATCGCCAAGCGCATGTCGATGCATCGCGGCATGAATGTCAGCCTGTGCGATGCCCGGATCGAGCGTTTCAACGACCAGGAAATCTTCGTCGAGGTGTTCGAGAATGTCCGCGGCGAGGACATGTACATCATCCAGCCGACCTCGAATCCGGCCAATGACAACCTGATGGAGCTGCTGATCATGTCCGACGCGCTGCGCCGGTCTTCGGCGGCGCGCATCACCGCGGTCATCCCGTATTTCGGCTATGCCCGTCAGGATCGTCGCGCCAAGGCCCGCACTCCGATCAGCGCCAAGCTGGTCGCCAACCTGCTGACCGAGGCGGGCATCGACCGGGTGCTGACGCTGGATCTGCATGCCGCCCAGATCCAGGGCTTCTTCGACATCCCGGTGGACAATCTCTACGCCGCGCCGGTCTTTGCGCTGGACGTCCAGCACCATTTCCGCGGCCGCATGGACGATCTGATGGTGGTCTCGCCCGATGTGGGCGGGGTGGCGCGGGCGCGCGAGCTGGCGACCCGGATCGGTGCGCCGCTGTCGATCGTGGACAAGCGCCGCGAGAAGGCGGGCGAGGTCGCCGAGATGAAGGTGATCGGCGACGTGGCCGGCAAGGCCTGCATCATCGTCGACGACATCTGCGACACCGCCGGCACGCTGGTCAAGGCCGCGCAGGTGCTGACCGATCACGGCGCGACCGAGGTGCATGCCTATATCACCCACGGCGTCCTCAGCGGTCCGGCGGTCGAGCGGGTGGCGAATTCGGTGATGAAATCGCTGGTCATCACGGATTCGATCCAGCCGACCGAGCAGGTCCGGGCGGCACCGAACATCCGCATCGTGCCGACCGCGCCGATGTTCACCCAGGCGATCCTGAACATCTGGAATGGCACCTCGGTGTCCAGCCTATTCGAGACCGACACCCTGCTGCCGATCTATGAAGGGCTGTATTCCTCGGGCTGACGGCCGCCGCGACGGGGACGGCGGGGCGCTACAGCGCCCGCCAGCCGATGTCGCGGCGGCAGAAGCCGCCCGGCCAGTCGATCGCATCGACCGCGCGATAGGCGCGCTCATGCGCCTCGGCCAGCGTGGCGCCGCGGCCCGTGCAGGCCAGAACCCGGCCGCCGCTGGCCGTGATCGCGCCGTCCCGTTCGGTCGTGCCGGCGTGGAACACCATCTCGAAGCTGGTTTCGGGTATGGCATCCAGTCCGTTGATGATGCTTCCTTTCTCGTAATCCCCGGGATAGCCTTTCGCGGCCATCACCACGGTCAGCGCGTGGTCGTCGGCCCAGCTGACGGCGGTCTCGGCCAGCCGTCCTTCGGCGCAGGCCAGCAGCAGGTCCAGCGCCTGCGCGCCAAGCCGCATCATCAGCACCTGGCATTCGGGATCGCCGAAGCGGACATTGTATTCGACCAGCCGCGCCTTGCCGTCGGCGATCATCAGCCCGGCATAGAGGACGCCCTGGAAGGGCGTGCCGCGCGCCGCCATCTCGGCGATGGTCGGGCGGATGATCTGCGCCATCACCTGATCCTGCAGGGCCGGCGTCAGCACCGGGGCGGGGCTGTAGGCGCCCATCCCGCCGGTATTGGGGCCGGTATCGCCCTCGCCGACCCGCTTGTGATCCTGCGCGGTGCCGATCGGCAGGCAGTCGGTGCCGTCGCTGAGGACGAAGAAACTCGCCTCCTCGCCGGCCATGAACTCCTCGATCACGACCGAGGTGTCGCCGAATTCGCCCTCGAAGATCGCCTCGATCGCCTCATGCGCCTGCGCGACCGTCTCGGCCACGGTGACGCCCTTGCCGGCCGCCAGCCCGTCGGCCTTGACCACGATCGGCGCGCCCTGCGCGCTGACATGGTCGCGCGCCGCCGCGGCCTCGGTAAAGCGCGCCCAGCCCGCCGTCGGGGCGGCGCAGGCATCGCAGACCTGCTTCGTGAAGGTCTTGGACGCCTCGAGCTGGGCCGCCGCCTGGCTGGGGCCGAACACCAGGAAACCCGCGGCGCGCAGCGCGTCCGACACCCCGGCCGCCAAAGGGGCCTCGGGTCCGACAACGACGAAATCGATGGCGTTGTCTTGTGCGAATTCAAGGACATCGGCGCGGGAATTGATATCGATTCGGGCACATTCCGCGACCCCCGCGATGCCCGCATTGCCGGGCGCGACGATCAGCCGGTCGCATTTCGGGTTCTGCCGGATCGCCCAGGCCAGCGCATGTTCGCGCCCGCCGCCGCCAAGGATCAGGATGTTCATCTGCCGCCCTCTTGCCTCGCACCCTTCCACTCGGGTCCGGGGCGTTCTAGTCTGGCCCGTGAAGGGGAACAAGCCGCATGGATCTGCTGGAAGACGCGCCGGGCAGCAATGCCCATGAATTCACGGTGTCCGAGCTGTCGGGGGCGGTCAAGCGCAGCCTCGAGGACCAGTTCGGCCGGGTGCGGGTGCGCGGCGAGGTCGGGCGCGTGTCGCGGCCGTCCTCGGGGCATCTGTATTTCGACCTCAAGGACGACCGGGCGGTGCTGGCGGCGGTGACCTGGAAGGGGCAGGCGGCGCGGCTGGCGCAGCGTCCCGAAGAGGGGATGGAGGTGATCGCCACCGGCCGGATGACCACCTTTCCGGGGCAGTCGAAATACCAGCTGATCGTGGACCAGATCGAGCCCGCCGGCGCCGGCGCGCTGATGGCGATGCTGGACCGGCGGCGCAAGGCGCTGGCCGCCGAGGGTCTGTTCGACGAGGCCCGCAAGCGGCCGCTGCCGTTCCTGCCGCGGGTGATCGGGGTCGTGACCTCGCCCTCGGGCGCGGTGATCCGCGACATCCTGCACCGCCTGCGGGACCGTTTTCCGACGCGGGTGGTGATCTGGCCGGTGGCCGTGCAGGGCGAGGGCTGCGCGCCGCAGGTCAGCGCCGCGATCCGCGGCTTCAACGCGCTGCCCGCGGGCGGTGCGATCCCGCGCCCGGACCTGATCATCGTGGCGCGCGGCGGCGGCAGCCTCGAGGATCTGTGGGGCTTCAACGAAGAGTCGGTGGTGCGTGCCGCCGCCGACAGCGCCATCCCGCTGATTTCGGCGGTGGGCCACGAGACCGATACGACGCTGATCGACTTTGCCAGCGATCGCCGCGCGCCCACGCCGACCGCCGCCGCCGAGATCGCCGTGCCGGTGCGCGCCGACCTGGCCGCGCGGCTGGCCGAGGCGGGTGCCCGGATGACGCGGGCCAGCGCGCTGCGCATCGACGGGCCGCGCCAGCGGCTGCGCGATCTGGGCCGCGGGCTGGGCCGGCCCGCCGCGCTGACCGAAGGCGCCCGGCAAAGGCTGGACCTGTGGGGCGCGCGGCTGGAACCGGCGCTGCGCGGGCTGGTGCGGCTCAGCCGGCAGCGGCTGGCCTCGCGGCCGATGCCGGCGGCGACCTTGCGCCAGTTCACCGCCGCCAAGCGGATGGGTCTGGGCCGGGTCGAGACCCGGTTTGACCTCGCCCGCGCCCGGCGGCTGGAACGGCCGCGCGACCGGCTGAAGCAGCTGCAGGAACGGCTGGACAGCTCGATCCGGCGGGCAGGCGCCACCGCGCGCCGCGCGCTGGCGCAGCAGGATCAGCGGCTGGCCGACCTGACCCGGCGGATGGAGGCTGCGCTGCTGCGCGGCCAGCGGCAGCGCCGCGACACGCTGGACCGGCTGGACCGGATGCGCCAGACGCTTGGCTATACCGAGACGCTGAAACGCGGCTTCGCGGTGGTGCATGGCCCCGACGGGCTGGTCACCTCGGCCGAGCGGGCGGGGGTCACGCCGCAATTCCAGATCGAGTTCGCGGACGGGCGGATCGAGGCGCGGCCGGCGACGGCGCCCGACAAGCCGCGCCGGCGCGGCCCGCCGCCCGAACAGCAAAGCCTGCTGTAGCCGCGTCCCGCCTCAGCCCTGCTGCGGGCGCATCACCAGCCAGATCAGCGCCGCGCCCGCCAGCACCAGAAAGGGCAGCATGGCAAGGTTGACCGCGCTCCAGCCCGCCTGCACCGACCCGCCGAGGCAGTTCATCAGCCCGCCCGAAGACAGCGAGGCCAGGAACACGCCGCCGAACACCACAAGGTCGTTGACGCCCTGCACGCGGCCGCGTTCCTCGGGGCGGTGGGCGCGGGTCAGCATCGCGGTGGCGCCGATATAGCCGAAGTTCCAGCCGATCCCCAGCAGGATCAGCGCGCCGAAGAAATGCCCAAGCTGGACCCCCGACAGCGCCACGGCGCCGGCGCAGGCCAGGATCAGCAGCCCCAGCCCCACGATCGGCTCGGCCCCGAACCGGGCGATCAGCGCGCCGGTCACGAAGCTGGGCGCGAACATGGCCAGCACATGCGCGCTGACGATGTCGGCGGCATTGGCCGGGGCAAAGCCGCAGCCCACCACCGCCAGCGGCGTCGAGGTCATCACCAGGTTCATCAGCGCATAGGACACCATGCCGCAGATCATCGCGACGGCGATGCGCGGGGCGCGCAGCAGCACGGCCAGCGGCCGGCCCTCGCTGGCGCCGGGTTCGGGCGCGACCGGCCGGGGGCTGTCGAGGAAGGAAAACAGTAGCGGCCCGGTCAGGTTCAGCGCGATGACCGCGAGGTAGGTCGCCATGAAAGGCACGGCGGTCAGGTCGCTGGTGGCCCGCACGATCGCCGGCCCGATGATCGCCGAGGCCAGCCCCCCGGCCATCACCCAGGAGATGGCGCGGGGCGCGAAATCATCGCTGGCCGCATCGGTCGCGGCAAAGCGATAGAATCCCTGCGCGGACATGTAGATCCCGGTCAGCAGCGCGCCCAGCAGGAACAGCGGGAAGGATCCCGCCCACAGCGCAGCGGCCGCGATCCCCGCGCCAAGCGCCCCCGCCAGCACCGACAGCAGGAAGCCCGACCGCCGGCCGCGCGCCTGCATGTGGCGCGCCATCGGCCGGGCAGTCAGCGCCGAACCCAGCACGATCATCGAGATCGGCAGCGTCGCAAGGCAGGGATTGGGCGCCAGGATCTGCCCGGCCAGCCCGCCGATGATGAAGTTGACGGGCATCTGCGCCCCGAGGATCGCCTGCGCGGCGACCAGCACGATGACGTTGCGCCGCGCCCGGTCCACGGCGCGCAACGGCCCGATCAGCCCTGCCGCAGGGCGGTGGCGGTGCGCGCGCGATCCTCGATGGCGGCCCAGTTGCCGGCCGCCATGTCGGCATCGGTGACGATCCAGCTGCCGCCGACGCAGACGACATTCGGCAGGCTCAGATAGCTTAGGGCATTGCCCGGAGAGACGCCGCCGGTCGGGCAGAAGCTGATCTTCGGCAGCGGCCCGGCCAGCGATTTCAGCGCCGGCGCGCCGCCCACCGCCTCGGCGGGGAAGAATTTAAGCATGTCGAAGCCCGCATCGGCGGCGCGCATCACCTCGGACGCGGTGACGGCGCCGGGCAGCAGGGGCAGGTCAAGCTCGGCGCAGGCGTCGATCAGCCGGTCGGTCAGGCCCGGCGAGACCGCGAAGCTGGCGCCCGCATCCTTGGCGCGGCGCGCGTCGTCGGGGGTCAGCACGGTGCCCGCGCCGACATGCCCGCCCTCGACCGCGGACATGGCGCGGATCGAATCGAGCGCCGCGTCCGAGCGCAGCGTCACCTCCAGCACCGGCAGCCCGCCCGTCACCAGCGCGCGGGCCAGGTCGGCGGCGCGGGCCGCGTCCCTGATGACGATGACGGGGATCACCGGCGCCAGGTTGCACAGGGTCCGGGTCTGCTGCGATTGCTGCGCGGGGGTCATGGCGGCACCTCTTGCGGAAAATTCCCGCCGAACCTGACCCCAACGCGGCCCCGATGCAAGAAGATTGGCCGCCGCGGCCGGCCGCCAGGTGGCGATTGTTAACGCTATCGGCGATTTGGCAACAATGCTCAGATCGCCGCCTGCCGAAAGGCCGTCAGGACCGCGATGTAATGCGCCGCCGCCGCGGTGACCACGAAGCCGTGCCAGATCGCGTTCTGGAACCGCAGCCTCTGCCAGACATGAAAGATCACCCCGACGGAGTAGATGACCCCGCCGGCCACCACCAGCACGACCGAGACCGGCGGCAGGCTGGCGGTGATGGGCCCCAGCGCGACCACGCCGCTCCAGCCCATCAGCAGATACAGCAGGATCGCGGCGCGGTCATAGCGGCCGGGCAGGGCGCATTTCAGCGCGACGCCGATGCCCGCCATCACCCAGATGCCCACCAGCAGCCACAGGATCAGCGGCTGGGCAAGGCCCGGATGCAGGAAGGCGGTGTAGGTCGCGGCGATCAGGATGAAGATCGCCGAATGGTCCAGCCGCCGCAGCGTCCATTTCAGCCGCGAGGGCGGCAGCATGTTGTAGGTGAAGGAAATCGCCAGCGCCCCGATCAGCCCCGCGCCATAGATCCAGGCGGCGACCAGCGCGCCGGTGCTGCCCCACAGCGTGGCGTGGAAGATCAGCGCGGTGACGCCCACAAGCGCCAGCACCACGCCCACGCCATGCACGATCCCGTCGGCCAGAATCTCGTGGAAGTCGTAATCCCTGCCAAACCGCACATGGCTGCCCATCGCCGCCGCACCCCTTGAACACGCATTCGCTACGCCATCAATGATGCGGCGCGCGGCTGCGCAACGCAATTCATCCTTTTGGTCAAATCGAGCCGCCGCACCGCCCGCCCGCGTCGCGGAACTGCCGCGCGATGTCGCATTGCGGCCCGGGACCGGCGCAAACATGCCCCGTGACGGGCAGGGCCGCGCTATCACCAAGGGCAGACCGGAGGGGAGAAGCAGCCATGACCGATGAAGCCGTCGCTGAACGTCGCGGGCGCAGGGCCGGGGGCGGCGCAGCGCGCCGGGCCGAACGCACCGCGCCGCGGACCGAGTTCGCGCGCTTCATCACCCGCAACATCCCCGACCTCGAGATCCTGAACGCCGAGGCCCTGGAGATCATCGAAGCCAATGCCGAGACGGTGCTGGCCGAGATCGGCGTGAACTTCGTCGACAACCCCGATGCCCTGGCGTTGTGGAAGGACGCCGGCGCCGAGATCGACGGCGAACGCGTGCGCATCCCGCGCGGGCTGGCGCGGCGCCTCTGCGCGACGGCGCCACGCACCTTCACCCAGCACGCCCGCAACCCCGAACGCAATGTCGAGATCGGCGGCCGCAACCTGGTGCTGGCGCCCGTCTATGGCCCGCCCTTCGTGCGCGATGTCGCCGCCGGCCGCCGCTATGCCACGATCGAGGATTTCCGCAGCTTCGTGAAGCTGGGCCAGATGTCGACATACCTGCATCACAGCGGCGGCACGGTCTGCGAGCCGACCGACGTGGCCGTGAACAAGCGCCATCTGGACATGCTGCACGCCCACATGACGCTGTCGGACAAGCCCTATATGGGGTCCGTGACGCTGCCCGAACGCGCCGCCGATTCGGTCGAGATGTCGCGGCTGCTGTTCGGCGCGGATTTCGTCGACCGGCACACGGTGATGACCAGCCTCGTCAACATCAACAGCCCGCTGACCTTCGACTCGGTGATGATGGGCGCGCTTGAGGTCTATGCCCGCGCCGGGCAGGCCTGCATCATCAGCCCCTTCATCGTCGGCGGCGCGATGGCGCCGGTCACGGTCGCCGGGACGCTGACGCAGGTGCTGGCCGAGGTGCTGGCCGGCGTCGCCTACAGCCAGCTTGTCCGCCCCGGCGCGCCGGTGATCTTCGGCGCCTTCGTCACCTCGATCGACATGAACAGCGGCGCGCCGACCTTCGGCACCCCCGAGGCCGCCCAGATCACCCTTGGCGCCGGGCAGCTGGCGCGGCGGCTGGGGCTGCCCTATCGCAGCGCGGGGGCGTTCTGCGGGTCCAAGCTGCCGGACGCGCAGGCGGCCTACGAGACTGCCAACAGCCTGAACATCGGCCTGATGTCGGGGGTCAACTTCATGCTGCATGCCTGCGGCTGGCTGGAGGGCGGGCTGGTCAGCAGCTATGAGAAATTCGTGATGGACGCCGACCAGCTGGGCATCCTGCACCGGCTGGCCGCGGGGGTGGACATCTCGGCCGGCGGGCAGGCCATGGAGGCCATCCGCGAAGTCGGGCCGGGCGGGCACTATCTGGGCTGCGACCACACCCAGGCCCACTACAAGGAAGCCTTCTGGCGCAGCGGCGTGCTGGACTACAAGCCCTTCGAGACCTGGGAGGAAGAGGGCGCCCGCGACACCGCCACGCTGGCCGCCGCGAAGGTGGCGCGGATGCTGGGCGACTACGAGGCGCCGCCGCTGGACCCGGCCATCGCCGAGGCGCTGGCCGACTACGTGGCGCGGAAAAAGGCTGCGGTTCCGGACGCCTTCGTCTAGACTGCGCGCGATTGCACTTGCCAATGCCGCGCGCAGGGTCTATCTGCGCGCACACTTCACAGGCTGGGGCGGGCCCCTGCGGGAGACATCCGCAGACGGTCCACCGGTTGGGTCGCCGTTCCGGCGTCCTGAGACCCCTGCCAAGGCGCAAACCGGAAAGGACATGGAATGGCGCTTCCCGAATTTTCCCTGCGTCAGCTTCTTGAAGCTGGCGTCCACTACGGCCACCAGACCCAGCGTTGGAACCCGCGCATGGGCGAGTTCATCTATGGTGACCGCAACGGCATCCACATCGTCGACCTGACGCAGACCGTCCCGATGCTGGACGCGGCGCTGCAGGTGATCCGCGATACCGTCGCCAAGGGCGGCCGCGTGCTGTTCGTCGGCACCAAGCGTCAGGCACAGAAGCCGATCGCCGACGCCGCCGAGCGTTCGGCCCAGTTCTACATGAACCATCGCTGGCTGGGCGGCACGCTGACCAACTGGAAGACGGTCAGCCAGTCGATCAACCGCCTGAAAGCCATTGACGAGACGATGGCCGGTGGTGCCGAAGGCATGACCAAGAAGGAACGCCTCGGGCTTGAGCGCGAACAGGCCAAGCTGCAGGCCAGCCTGGGCGGCATCCGCGACATGGGCGGCCTGCCGGATCTGCTGTTCGTCATCGACGTGAACAAGGAAGACCTGGCCATCCTGGAAGCCCGGAAACTGGGCATCCCGGTCGTTGCCGTGGTCGATACCAACTGCTCGCCCGATGGCGTGGACTACATCATTCCCGGCAATGACGACGCGGCCCGCGCGATCGCGCTGTATTGCGACCTCGCCAGCCGTGCCGCGCTGGACGGGATGTCGGCCCAGATGGGCGCCGCCGGCGTCGATGTCGGCGCGCTGTCCGAAGCCCCCGAGGAGCTGCTGGACGACGGCGAGGCCGAGGCCAAGGCCGCCGAGCAGGCCACCGCAGACGCCTGATCCCGCGCCGGATCGCGACCTGCACAGGTTACACGGAATTGTCGTCAGGCGGGGATATGCCCCGCCTGATGTGTTGAACAAAGGAGACGGATCATGGCTATCACTGCCGCGATGGTGAAAGAGCTGCGCGAGACGACCGGCGCAGGGATGATGGATGCCAAGAAGGCACTGACCGAAACCGATGGCGACATGGAAGCCGCGGTGGACTGGCTGCGGACCAAGGGTCTGGCCAAGGCCGCCAAGAAATCGGGCCGGGTCGCCGCCGAGGGGCTGATCGGCGTGTCCGTCACCGATGGCCGCGGCGTCGCGGTCGAGCTGAACTCGGAAACCGACTTCGTGGCCAAGAACGCCGACTTCCAGCAGCTGGTGCGCGACATCACCGATGTTGCCCTGACCGTCGGCAATGATGTCGAGGTGCTGAAGGCGACCCATCTGAACGGCCGCCCGGTCTCGGACGTGCTGACCGACGCGATCGCCCGGATCGGCGAGAACATGACCCTGCGCCGGATGCATCTGCTGGAGGGCGACACGATCGTCTCCTATGTCCACAATGCCGCCGCCGAGGGCATGGGCAAGATCGGCGTGCTGGTTGCGCTGAAGGGCGACGAGGGCAAGGCCCGCGAGGTCGGCAAGCAGATCGCCATGCACATCGCGGCGACCAACCCCGCCTCGCTGGCCGAGGCCGATCTGGAGCCGGCGCTGATCGAGCGTGAAAAGACCGTGCTGACCGAACAGGCGCGTGAATCGGGCAAGCCCGAGGCGGTGATCGAGAAGATGATCGAAGGCCGCATGAAGAAGTTCTTCGAGGAAGTGACGCTGCTGGGCCAGAAATTCGTCATCAACCCGGACCTGACCGTGGCCGAGGCCGCGGCGGAAGCCGGCGTCGAGGTGACCGGCTATGCCCGCGTTGCCGTCGGCGAGGGCATCGAGAAGAAGGAAGAGGATTTCGCCGCCGAGGTCGCCAAGACCCTCAGCGGCGCCTGATCCGCAGGTGATCGCCGCGCGGGCCCGTGCCCGCCGGCATCGCCAGCCTGCTGCCATCCGGGGCGCCGGTCCGTTGCGGGCCGGCGCCTTCGCTTTTTTCCGCCGTTCCTCCGGGCATCGCCGGATCGCCGGCGCCTCGCTTCCGGCATCGGGCATGGCTCCTGCAGGTGGCCTGCACGGCCCCGGCCGACCCTTGCCAGACCCCTAGCGCCCGGCCTGTCCGGCGTGTTCCTGCACGAACAGCTGGTGGGTCAGATGCGCCTTCAGGATCGCCTGCGCGGTGTTGCCCGCGGCCAGCGCGTCGCGGGCCAGGCGCAGGTGCTTTTCGACCGTGGCCGGCGTGACCGCAAGGATCGTCGCGATGTCGGCGACCGTCTTGCCGGCGGCCTTCCATTCCAGCACCTCGCGCTGGCGGGTCGTCAGGCGGACCCGTGCGGTGTCGTGCCGCAGGGTGGCCATGCGCATGTGCAGGACCCAGGAATGGATCATCACCTCGCGATGCGACCGTTCCCAGATCCGGTCGGCCTCGGCATGGCTGGCGCCGGCGAAGGGCACCAGAAGGATCGTGCCCTGTCCGCGCAGCACCCTGTCCCGCAAGCTGACGACTTGGCCCGCCGCAAGCCCGTGTGCACTGGCCAGTTGCAGCGCCGCGTCCTGGTCCAGCCGCGCCGCCGCGGTCTCGTAGAGGCTGCGCGTCGCGATGCTGCCCGGGCCCTGCCGCGCCCAGTCCGACCAGACCGAGGCGGCGATCAGGTCCTGCTCGGCCAGCGCCTCGGCCAGCGTCGGGGGAAAGTTGCTGTGCAACTCGACCGGGCTGGGCGAAATCTCGGGCGGGATGCTGGCCATGAAGCGGGCCGCGTACAGCACCTGGGCAAACCCGAAATGCCGCATGGCGTCGAAATAGGCGTGGCGCAGGTCGAAAACGGTGTCGGCGTTGATGAATCGTTCCAGGAAATGCGTGGACATGTGACTTAAACAATCGTGAAATGAATGACTTACCCGCACATAGGATGGCAAGGCCACGATTTTTCCAAGGGGAAATCGACGATCGCGCGGATTGCGTGGCCCGATCGGCGCAATTCGGCGCGTCGGCCCGTCGCGCCGAGGCTGGACCTTCGGCGCCGTGATGTGCGAAGCAGGCCGGGCCAGTTTCCCAGCCACGCGGACTTCCTGCCATGCCCTTCGTCATCGCCATCGATGGTCCCGCCGCCTCGGGCAAGGGCACCATCGCCCGCGCATTGGCCCGCCATTTCGGCTTTCACCATCTCGATACCGGGCTGCTCTATCGGGCAACCGGTGCGCGCGGGGGCGATCCGGTGTGCGCCGCGCGCGCGCTGTCTCCCGCCGATCTGGCCCGGCCCGACCTGCGCAGCGCCGAAGCGGGGCAGGCCGCCAGCCGCATCGCGGCGATCCCCGAGGTGCGCGCGGCGCTGGTCGCCTTCCAGCACCGCTTTGCCGCGCAGGAACCCGGCGCGGTGCTGGACGGGCGCGACATCGGCACGGTGATCTGCCCCGATGCCCCGGTCAAGCTGTATGTCGTCGCCTCGGACGAGGTGCGGGCGGCCCGCCGCGCCGCCGAGCTGGGCGCCGATCCCGCCGCGATGCTGGTGCAACTGCGCGACCGCGACCGCCGCGACAGCGAACGCGCCGCGGCGCCCTTGCGGCCGGCCGATGACGCGGTGCTGATCGACACCAGTGACATGGGCATCGACGAGGCCATCGCGGCCGCCATCGCCGTGGTCGACCGGGCGCGGCGCTGAGGCTTGCCACCGCCCGCGCGATGGGCAAACCTGCCCTCCGCAGGAGGACGCCATGACCATCGCCGCAGATCCCGTCGCCGCCGCCTCGCAGGGCGTCTTCATCGACAACCAGTGGCGGCCCTCGGCCAGCGGCGCGACCATCGAGGTCAGCGATCCCGCCACCGGCGCGGTGTTCGCCCGGATCGCGGCGGGCAATGCCGCCGATATCGACGCGGCGGTGTCCGCGGCCCGGCGCGCCCGGGCGGGGGCATGGGGCGCGCTTGACGCGACCGGACGGGGCCGGATCCTGTCGCGCGCCGCGGGTCTGGTGCTGGCCGAGGCCGAGGCGCTCGCGCGGCTGGAATCGCGCGACACCGGCAAGCCCCTCGCGCAGGCGCGCGCCGACATCGCCGCCACCGCCCGCTATCTGGAATTCTATGGCGGGGCCGCCGACAAGGTGCACGGGGACATGATCCCCTTCCTGCCGGGGCATTTCGTCACCACCGAACATGTACCCTTCGGGGTCACCGGCCACATCATCCCGTGGAACTATCCCGCGCAGATGTTCGGGCGCACGATCGCCGCCGCGCTGGCGATGGGCAATGCCTGCGTGCTGAAGCCTGCCGAGGATGCCTGCCTGACGCCGCTGCGACTGGTCGAGATCCTGCGCGATGCGGGGCTGCCGGCGGGCGCGCTGAACTGCGTGCCGGGTCGCGGCGAGGTGGCGGGGGCCGCGCTCTGCGCGCATCGCGGCGTCGACTTCCTCAGCTTCACCGGCAGCCCCGAGGTGGGCGTCGCGGTGCAGGCCGCCGCCGCGGCCCATCATATCGGCTGCACGCTGGAGCTGGGCGGCAAGTCGCCGCAGATCGTCTTTGCCGATGCCGATCTGGACCGCGCGATGCCGGTGATCCTGCGGGCGATCACCCAGAATGCCGGCCAGACCTGTTCGGCCGGCGCGCGGCTGCTGGTCGAGGACGGCATCGCCGGCACGGTGATCGAGCGGCTGCGACAAGCCTTTCCCGCCCTGACGGCGGGGCTGCCGGGCGATGACCGGGACCTTGGCCCGCTGATCAGCCCGGCCCAGCTTGCGCGGGTGCGGGGCTTCTGCGACCGCGCCGATGCCGACGGCATCCCGCTGATCGCCGAGGGGCGGATCGCCGCGAACGCGCCGGCAGGCGGCAATTTCATCGCGCCGCGCGCCTATGGCCCGGTGCCGCGCGATCACCAGCTGGCGCGCGAGGAGGTGTTCGGCCCGGTGCTGTCGCTGATGACCTTTGCGGACGAGGCCGACGCGATCGGCCTTGCCAACGACACCGATTACGGGCTGGTCGCCGGGGTCTGGTCGCGCGACGGCAGCCGCGCGATCCGGGTGGCCCGGCAGATCATGGTCGGGCAGGTCTTCGTCAATGCCTATGGCGCGGGCGGCGGGATCGAACTGCCCTTCGGCGGCATGAAGAAGTCCGGCCATGGTCGCGAAAAGGGCTTTGACGCGCTGTATGAATTCGCGGCGACACGGACGATGGTGATCCGCCACGACTGACCGCACTTGGCGGGGCGCGCTGTCGGCCCGCGGACCCGCGCGGCGCCGCGATGCCTTGCGGGCCCGCCCGCGCGGTCCTATATTGGTCTCGTGCGGCGCAAGCCGGACTATGGACATAAACGCGCTCGTCATAAGCGGATCGGACCCGGGGGCGGTACCCGGCGGCTCCACCATCCATCCCGCGTTGGGGATCATGGGGCCGAAACAGGATCGACGAACGTCTAAAGGGGTTGCTTTGTCCCGGTGAGCTACCACCGTTATCGGTGCGAAAAGTACAGTTGCCAACGACAACCGTGCTCCGGTCGCTCTGGCTGCGTAAGCAGCTCGGGTAACCGAAACCTAAGCCCTTGCGCCTAGCAGCGTAAGGCGGGGCCCGCAGGAGCCTGGCAACAGAATCCTGCACCTTACCCCCCAGTCCGACACCGCCCGCGACCCGCGGCATGGCGTTCTGCGCGCGGCCGCGCTAGGTCCGTGCAGGGCCAAGGGGGAATGTCATGCGTTCAGTCTTTCATCTCGCCATCCATGTGACCGATCTCGACGCGGCGCGGCGCTTTTACGGCGGCGTTCTGGGCTGCGCCGAGGGACGCTCGACCGACAGCTGGGTGGATTTCGACTTCTTCGGGCATCAGCTGTCGCTGCATCTGGGCCAGCCCTTCGCGACCATGCGCAGCGGCCGGGTGGGCGAGCATCTGGTGATGATGCCGCATCTGGGCGTCGTGCTGCCGCTGGAGGAATGGCAGGCGCTGGCCGCGCGTTTGCAGGGGGCGGGCGTCGAGTTCGACATCCCGCCGGTCGTGCGCTTTGCGGGCGAGGCCGGCGAACAGCGCACGATGTTCTTCTTCGATCCGTCCGGAAACCCCATCGAGGTCAAGGGCTTTGCCGATTTCGACCGGGTCTTCGCCCGTTAGGGGCGCCGCGGGCGGGGCCCGCCCCAAGGCCCCGCGCCGCCCATGATCTCAGGCGGCCTCGCGCCGGGCCTCGGGCTCGGCCTCGACGAGGGCCGCGTGCAGGGCGCGGATGGCGGGCGTCATCACTTCGCGCTCGACAATGAACTGCACATCCACCTGGCGCGGCCCCTGGCTGGCGCCGATGGCCGAGAGTCCCCGGTCGGCCAGCGCGTTGAGGCCGCGGCTGAGGACCGCCAGCCCGTCCAGATCGCGCCCGACCGCCGCCACCATCGCGATCGCGCGCGAGCTGACCTCGGCCGCCGGAAACTTCGCCAGCAGGTCGCGCTCGACGCGACGCAGCACCTTCAGGCTGCTGTCGACGTAGTGGGTGATCGTGTTGGCGTTCGAGGCCTTGGAGACGATCCGCACGTCGTGGCGGGTCAGCACCTCGATGATGGCGGCGTCATAGCCCTTGACCCCCACCATGTCCTGTTCGAACAGCTCCAGCGCGAACAGCTCGAGCCCGGTGACGATCTCGACGGCGGCCTCGTCCGCCGGGCGGTCGTCGATCAGCGTGCCGGGATCATCGGGCTCGAAGGCGTTCGTCACGCGCAGCGGCACGCCCGACTGGCGCAGCGTCTTGGCGGCCTTGGGATGGATCGCCTCCATCCCCAGATTCGACAGCTGGTCGGCCACGTCGTAATTGGTGCGGCCCAGCTTGCGCACCGCATCGGTGCCCACCAGCCGCGGGTCGGCCGAACTGAGGTGGAATTCCTTGTGGATGATCGCCTCGCGCGCGCCGGTCAGCGCCGCCAGCCGCGAGAAGGTCACCTCGGAATAGCCGCGGTCATATTCGCGCATCAGACCTTCGGCGCATTGCGCGTAGCCGGTGACGATGGGCATTTCGGTGGCCGCATCGACCCCCTCAATCGCCCCCAGGATGCGGTCGTCGAGGCTGACGGTGCCCTCGTCGCGCCAGCCCGACAGGTCGACGAAGCGCGAATTCACCCCGGCGCGTTGCAGCATCAGGCTGGTGACGAAGGCCGAATGCGCCTCGCCCAGCCCCGACAGCAACTCGCGGGTCTGCAGCATGTGTTCGGACAGCCGGAAATGACCGTAGGAGCACAGGCGCTGCAGGTCGATCAGGCAGTTGCGCGCGCCGATCAGCCGGTCGCGCACGAAGGCGGTGGCGCGTTCGACATCGCCCGGATGGTCCAGCACCGCCTGATGCGCCTCGATCATTGCCGCCTCGACCCGGTCCAGCGCCCTGTGCCAGCCGTGATCGTCCCCGGCGCTGGCGAAGGCCGCATAGACGCCCGCCTCGCCGGTCTTCTTGTGCTCGAGCAGCAGGTCGGTGATGCCGCCGAAGGCCGAGACCACGAAGATCCGGTGGTAGAGATCCGCACCCCGACGATCGCCGATCAGCAGCGTGTCGCGCAACTCGTTCACGCGCGACATCGAGGTGCCGCCGATCTTCTCGACCGTATGTGTCCTGGCTTGCTGGGTCATGGCTCAGGCCGTCTCCGCGACGGGCGCGTAAGAGCCGTCCTCGCGATGCACCTCGGTGCCGGTCACGGGCGGGTTGAAGCAGCAGGCCATCACCAGCTCTTCCTCGGCGCGCAGGGTGTGGCGGTCGTGCAGGTTCAGCGCATACATGACGCCGGGGCGGATCTCGTGCGTCTGGCCGGTGGCCAGATCCGTGATCGAGCCGCGCCCCGACATGCAATAGACGCTTTCGAAGTGGTGCTTGTAGTGGAAGGTATGTTCCGAGCCTGCCTCAAGCGTGGTGATGTGGAAGGAAAACCCCATCCCGTCATCGGCCAGAAGCATCCTGACCGAGGTCCATTTCGCGTCCGACACGGCCCGGTCACTGTTCTTCAGCTTGTTGAAATCACGAACGATCATGTCTGTTACTCCGCTGCGATGCTGGTGGTGGCAAGGACTTCGCGCGCGGCTTCCAGAAGGATATCGAAGCCCGCCTCGAAGGTCTCGACGGGGGTGGTCAGCGGCGCCAGCACCTTGACCACCTGGCCGTCGCTGCCCGAGGTCTCGATGATGAGCCCCTTGTCATAGGCGCGGCCGCAGATCCGGTCGGCCAGCTCGCCGGTGCCGACATCGACGCCGCGCATCAGCCCGCGGCCCTTCAGGAAGGCGCCGGGCACCAACTGGGCCAGTTCCGTCAGCCGTGCCTCGATCAGCGCGGCCTTGCCGGCCAGTTCGCGAGTGAAGGCATCGTCGGACCAGAACTTCTCGATGGCGACGCGCGCGGTGACGAAGGCGTGGGTGTTGCCGCGGAAGGTTCCGTTGTGTTCGGCGGGGCCGAATACGTCATGCTCGGGGCGCACCAGGACCATCGCCAGCGGCAGCCCGAAGCCCGAGATCGACTTGGCCAGCGTGACCAGATCCGGCGTCACGCCCATCTCCTCGAACGAGAAGAAGCGGCCCGAGCGCCCGCAGCCCGCCTGGATGTCGTCGATGATCAGCAGCGCGCCGTGGCGGCGGGCGACATCGGCGATGTCGCGCACGAACGTGGCCGAGGCGGCGTTCAGACCGCCCTCGCCCTGGATCGTCTCCAGCATGATCGCGGCGGGTGCGTCGATGCCGCCCGAGGGATCCGACAGCATCCGGTCCAGCAGCGCCGCGCCATCGACGCCCTCGGCATAGCCGTCATAGGGCAGCCGGGTGACGCCCTGCGTGTCCATGCCGGCGCCGCCGCGGTGATAGCCGTTTCCGGTCGCGGCCAGCGCCCCCATCGTCACGCCGTGGAAGCCGTTGGTGAAGGCGACGATGTTGGTGCGCCCGGTGGATTTGCGGGCGATCTTCATCGCGGCCTCGACCGCGTTCGCGCCGGTCGGCCCGGTGAACATCACCCGGTGATCCATGCCGCGGGGGGCAAGGATGTGGCGATCGAAGGCGTCGAGGAAGGCGGCCTTGGTGGTGCTGTGCAGGTCCAGCCCGTGGGCCAGCCCGTCGCCGGCGATGTGGTTGACCAGCGCCGCCTTCATGTCGGGATCATTGTGGCCGTAGTTCAACGACGAACAGCCGGCGAGAAAGTCGATGTGCCGGCGGCCGGTCTCATCGGTCAGGATCGATCCGCTGGCCGTGGCAAACACCGCGGGGATGCCGCGGCAATAGGACCGGGCCTCGCTTTCGCGGCGCTCGAAGATGGTGGTCTGGGGATTGGTCGGTGCCATGTCCTTGGGCATGAAAAGTCCTTTCGCACGTCGTGCGTTGTCTGGTTCCGGGAAGGGGAAGGGGTCGGATCAGGCGGCGCCGGCGCGCTCGGCCGTGTCGTCGACCTCTTCGGGAAGCGTGATGGTGACCATGTGCTCGGTGGCGTGGCGGCCATCGAAATGCTCGTCGCGCCGATAATGGGCCGCGTCGGTCAGGTCGCCGCCGACCTCGCGGGCAAGGCTGCGGAACAGCGCCCACGACGCCTCGTTGTCGCGGGTGATGGTGGTGTTCAGCTGGCTGGCCTCGGCGCAGGCGTCGCGGCCGATCAGATGCTCGAGCATTCTCAGGCCCAGCCCCAGGCCGCGTGCCCGCGGGCTGACCGCGACCTGCCAGACGAACAGCGCATCCTCGTTCGGGATCATGTGGCCCGAGACCCAGCCGACAACCTCGCCCTCCATCTCGGCAACCACGCAGGTGTCGGCGAAATGCTCGGCCTGCACGAGGTTGCAATACATCGAGTTCTCGTCCAGCGGCTTGCAGGCGCGGACGAGGTCCCAGATGGCGGCGCCGTCTGTGCTGTCCGGCTTGCGCAGGGTCAGCGTCCGGGGGCGCAGGGCGGTGATGTCGGCCATGTCCTTGGGCATGTGGTCCTGATCCTCAATTGCTTCGGCTATCTAACTAGTAAAACCGCCTTGTGGTTGCAACCCGCAGCATAATTTTTGTGCCATATCAGCTAACTAGCTATGAACAATACGGTTTTGAGGGCGCGGAAGGGCAAAGGGCCGCAAATTTCACTTAGTCAAGCGAAATATTTGCGCCACGATCCTTTGATGATTGAACCTTTTGGCCTTGCCGTGGCATGATGGCGCGCATGAGCCAGCACCCCGCCGATCGCGTCGATGACGCGCTGATCGCCCTGCGCCGCATCCTGCGCGCGACCGAGCTTTACGAACGCGATCTGGCGCAGGCGGTGGGGCTGACCCCGGCCAAGCTGAGGGTGCTGCAACTGCTGGACGCGCGCGAGGGTGATCGCAGCACGCCGACGACGCTGGCGCACCAGATGGGCGTCAGCCAGGCGACGGTCACCGCCCTGCTGGACCAACTTGAGAAGCGCGGCTATGTCACCCGGCACCGCTCGGTCGCCGATCGCCGCCAGACCGACGTGGTGCTTGCCCCCCTGGGGGCCGAGGCGCTGACATCGGCGCCCAACGCCCTGCAGCAGCATTTCGTGCAGGGCTTCGCGCGGCTGGCGGACTGGGAACAGGCGATGCTGATCGCCGCGCTTGAACGGGTCGCGGCGATGCTGAATGCCCAGGGCATCGACGCGGCGCCGGTGCTGGCCACCGGCGACATCCGCACCGGGGTCGGCCGCGCGACCTGATCCGCCGGGCGGGTATCAGCCCGCGCTGGACCAGGGCCCGTGCGGGCGGTCAAGGCCGTCCAGCCGCTGGAAGCCATGCGCGCCGAAGAAGTCGCGCTGCGCCTGGATCATGTTCGCGGTCCCGCGTGCGGTGCGCATCATGTCGAACCAGATCAGCCCGTTGGCCAGCGCCGGCAGCGGATTGCCCGCGGCCAGCCCCGCCGTCACCACCTGACGCAGCGCCGGCACGGTCCGGTCCAGAAGATCGGCGAAATGCGGCGCCAGCACGAGGTTGCGATCCGCGTGCTGGTCCAGCGCCGTCGCCATGTCGTTCAGCATCGCCGAGCGGATGATGCAGCCGGCCCGCCAGACCTGCGCGATCCGGGGCAGGGGCAGGGCCCAGCCAAAGCCCTCCGAGGCGGCCGCGATCATCGCGAAGCCCTGCGCATAGCACAGGATCTTGCCGGCGATAAGCGCGGCTTCCAGCGTGGCGTGGTCCAGCCGCACCGGGCCGGGTGCCGCGCCAAAGCGGTCCTCGCCCGCCTCGCGTTCGCCAAGCCGCGCCGAGACATTGCGCGCCATCACCGCCGCGTCGATGACCGGCACCGGCGCCGACAGGTGCTGCGCCTCGATCACCGTCCAGCGGCCGGTGCCCTTCTGGCCGGCCCGGTCCAGGATCACGTCCAGAATCGGCTGGCCGGTGACCGGATCGGCGGCCTCGGCGACGCGGGCGGAAATCTCGACCAGGTAGGATTGCAGCGGGCCGTCGTTCCAGCCCGCGAAGACCTGCGAGATCGCTGCTGCGGGCAGGCCCATCCCGTCGCGCATCAGCCCGTAGATTTCGGCGATCATCTGCATGTCGGCATATTCGATGCCATTATGAACCATCTTCACGAAATGGCCGGCGCCGGACTCGCCCATGCGGGCGGCGCAGGGGCTGCCATCCTCGGCCCGCGCGGCGATGGCGCTCAGCAGAGGTTCGATGCGCTGCCAGTCGGCCTCGCTGCCCCCCGCCATGATCGAGGGGCCGTGCCGCGCGCCCTCTTCCCCGCCCGAGACGCCCATGCCCAGAAAGCCGAAGGACAGGCCCGCCGCGCTGCGCCGGTCGGTGTCGTGGAAATCGGCATTCCCGGCGTCGATCACCAGATCCCCGGCGTCCAGCAGCGGCGCCAGCGCGGCCAGCTGGTCGTCGACCGCCTGGCCCGCCGGCACCATCAGGATGACGACCCGCGGCGCGGCGATCGCCGCCACCAGCTGCTCCAGCGTGTCGGCGGGGGTGATTTGCGCCGACAGCGCCCCGGCGTCGCGGTGAAAGCGGTGCGTCACCGACGTCGTGCGGTTCCAGACCGCGATGGGAAAGCCCTTCTCGGCGATGTTCAGCGCCAGCGCCGCCCCCATCGTACCCAGCCCGATCAAGCCGACCTGCGATTGCGCCATCCCGCCTCTCCTTCGTCGTTTCTGCGTTGCGCGATGTGCATAGGCCCGCGCACGGCCGGTGTCACGCCCCCTCGGTGCCGGTGCCGGGAATGCGGATCAGCGTCTGCATGCCGGTGGCGACATGCCGGCGGGTCGCGCCGGTCACGCCCCAGACGTCCAGCTGGCACACGGTCAGCGTGCGGCCCGGCTTGATGACCCGGCCGGTCGCCTCGAGGCAGTCGCCCTGCGCGGGGTTGATGAGGTTCAGCTTGAACTCGACGGTCAGCACCTCGTCGGCGGGGCCGAACATGGTCAGCCCGGCATAGCCGCCGGCGGAATCGGCGATGGCCGAGGTGCCGCCGGCGTGGAAATAGCCGTGCTGCTGCGTCAGTTCGGGCCGGAACGGCATCCGCAGCGTCACCCGGCCGGCGCCAAGTTCGGCGATGCTGACCCCCAGATGCGCCATCAGCCCCTGCCGCGCAAAGCTGTCGCGCACCCGCGCCGCAATGGCGCCGTCCAGTTCCGCCCCGATCGTCATGCCGCCCCCCTGTGCCGTTTCGGCCAGTCTGGCGCGCGGGGGCCGCGCATGTAAGGTGTGCCGAGCGGCCGTGACGTTGGGTCAGATCGTCAGCAGCGCGCGACGGAAGCCCGGCTCGGACAGCAGGATCTCGCGCGCGCCGAGGCGGGCGGCATGGGCCAGCGCGCGGCCCGTCAGCCGCTGCGCCAGATCGACCGCCGCGCCCAGATCGCGCCCCAGCCCCAGCCCGGCGACCACCAGCCCGGCGAACAGGTCGCCGGTGCCGGGCAGCGAGACCGGCAGATGCGGCGTCAGGTGCCGGCTGAGTCGCGATGAATCGGCGATCACGCTTTCCAGATGGCCCTCGGGCGTGTCCGCCAGCACGCAGCCGGTCGCGACCACGCGCGCGCCCGGCGCCAGCCGCAGCAGCGCCGCCGCCGCGGCGACATCCCCGATGCGGCGCGTATCGCGGCCGGTCAGATGGCCCAGCTCGAAGGCGTTCGGGGTTGCCAGGTCGGCCAGCGGCAGCAGCCGGTCGCGCAGGATCGCGGCGATCTCGGGCGGGACGTAAAGGCCGGGCGCGTGATCGCCCATCACCGGGTCGCACAGATAGCGCAGGCCAGGATGGGCGGCCTTGCTGCGGGCGACGAAATCGGCCGTCAGCGCGGCCACCTCGACCGATCCGATATAGCCGGTCAGCAGCCAGGCCGCCCGCTGCGGCAGGCCCCGTTCCTCTGCTCCGCGCAGAAGGTCGGCGAAAAGATCCGGCGCGACGGGCGCACCGCGCAGCGTCGGGTAATCGGGGGTGTTGGAGAACAGCACCGTCGGGATCGCCGCCACCTCCAGCCCCGCCGCCTGCATCGGAAACAGCGCCGCCGAATTGCCGACATGGCCATGCACCACCTGGCTCTGGATCGAGATGACCAGCGGCGGGGGGTCCGCGCTCACCGCGCGCCCTCCAGCCGCGGGCGCCAGTCCTCGACCCGGCCGCTTTCCAGCCGGCGCTGCGCGTGGCGGCGCCAGCCCTCGGCCAGCACCTCCAGCCCGGCGATGCCGGCCAGTTCGGCCCGGTCGAGCCGGTCCACATACATCGCCCGCCACAGCCGGTGCAGCGTCCAGTCGGGGGCCAGCCGGTCGATCCGCGACAGGCGGTCGCCCGGCGCGACCCGGCCCGCTTCAAGCACGCGGTAATACCAGCCCGTGCGGCCGCTGGCCTGGACCCGGCGGGCCATGTCGGGCAGGCCAAAGCGCAGGTTCAGCTTCCAGCAGGGCTGGCGCCCCTGCGACACCTGCAGCAGCGCGGCGCCCAGCCGGAAGATGTCGCCCACCGCGACCCGATCCTCGGTCAGCCCCTCGGCGGACAGGTTCTCGCCAAAACCGCCCGGCCGGTCCAGCAGCGGATGGGCGCCGATCTCGTCGCGCCAGGCGGGCGCGTGGTCGCGGGGATAGTGATGCAGCGCCTTCTCGATGCCGCCATGCACGCGCCGGTCGGCCTGCATGTCGCCGTGAAACCCCTCGGGGCCCAGCCACAGCGGCTCGTCCGTCTTGGCCTTGGCGATGCCCGACAGGATCTCGCTGCCCGGCAGCGGGGCCACCCGGCCGGTCAGCAGAACCGGGATCAGGTCGGGCTGCGGCGCATGATCAGCGTGGGTATCCATCGCGGCTTTCCTCTGGCGGTTCCGATTCGATAGGCGCGCGGCCGGGTGCCGTCAATCTTGCACCGCGGCGCGATACTGGCGAGGATGCGGCCCGACACATCCCGACGCATCCCGGCCGGGCGGCAGCACGCCGCCGCGCCGGCGGGCGACGCAGGCCCGCAAAGGATCGCCCGATGACCACCGCCCATGACGACGCCGCGCCGCGCCTTGCCATCATCGGGCTGGGGCCCCGGGCGCTCGGTGCGCTTGAATCGCTGCTGGCGCGGGCCGGGACCGATGCCCTGCGGATCGACCTCTTCGATCCGGGCGCATGGCCGGGGGCCGGGCCGAATTTCAGGCCGGACGAGACGCCGCTGTGCCTGCTGAACATCCCGCTGCGGCTGATCGACATCGGTCGCGCCGATCGTGACGGGGCGGCCTTTGGCGACTTCCGCGACTGGCTGGGCGCGGCGGGGCGCGACGACGAGCGGTTTCCGGCCCGGGCCGAGCTTGGCGCCTGCCTTGCGGCGCGCATGGCGGCGCTGGTGGCCGGGGCGCCGGCCTCGGTGCAGATCGTCCACCATGCCCGCCATGTCCGCCGCATCCTGCGGGACGGGCAGGGCTGGTGGCTGGACGCGGGCGGGGACCCAGAGGGCCCCTATGCCGAGATCCTGCTGAGCCAGGGCCAGCCCCAGACCGCGCCCGATGACCAGCTGGCGCGGTGGCAGGAGCACGCGCGGGGCTGCGGGGCGGATCTGGTCGCGGCCTATCCGGCGCGCGACCTGCTGGCCGCGGCGCAGGGATGGGCGGGGCGGCAGGTGGGCATCCGGGGGCTGGGCCTGTCGACGCTGGACGCGCTGCGGATGCTGACCTGCGGGCTGGGCGGGCGGTTCGAGGATGGCCGCTATCACCCCTCGGGGCGCGAGCCGGCGCGCATCCTGCCCTTTTCGCTGGACGGCCATCCGCCGGTGCCCAAGCCCGCCACCGCGGACCTGGACCGCCGCTTCGATCCCGAGGCGGAGGAGACCGCGGCCTTCCTGCAGGCCGTCCGCGCCGCGGTGGACAGCCGAGCCGAGGCCGCGCTGCGCGGGGTCGCGGATGCCTTTCTCGGCCCTGCGCTGCGCATCCTGCGCGAGACCGGCGGCGATGACGATGCCAGGCGGCTCCAGGACTGGCTGGACAGCGAATGCGCGGCGCCGGGCAGCCAGGAGACCCGGCCGGTCGCCGAGGCGCTGCGGGCCGGCATCGCCGAGGCGCGGGGCCGGGTGCCGCCCTCGACGGGCTATGTGGTCGGCCAGCTGTGCCGAAAATGGCAGGACGCGCTGCGGCAGGGCTTCAATCCCGCGCCCGCGGCACCTGCGACGGCCGCAGCCCTCATCGGGTTCGACGAGGGGCTGAAACGCTATTCCTACGGCCCCCCCGTCGCCTCGGCCGAGGATTTGCTGGCGCTGATCGAGGCCGGGCTGGTCGATCCCCGCGCCGCGGCCGATCCCGACATCCGGCTGACCGGGACGGGTTGGCAGCTGGTCGAGGACGACCTGTCGGCGGGCATCACCGCGATGGTCGATGCGGTGCTGCCCTCGCCGGACCTGTCGCGGCTGACCGACCCGCTGATGGCCGACCTCGTGGCGCAGGGGCGCACGGTCGCGCTGCATGACAGGCTGGGCGCGCAGACCCTGCCGGACGGTCGGCTGGTCGGCGCGGACGGCCGGCCGCAGCCGGGCCTCTGCCTGCTGGGCCGGCTGGCGCAGGGCAGCGTGATCGCGGTGGATTCGATCCATGACTGCTTTGGCGCGGCCGCCGCTCGCTGGGCCGAGGGCGTGCTGGGCCGGCTGCGCCCCTGAGGCCATTCGCGGGGCCCCAGGGACGGGCCGGACCCCGTTGGCGGTCAGGGCAGCACGGCCAGCCACATCCAGACGGTCAAGACCGAGACCGCGGTGCCGATCAGGACGGTCGAGGCCGCGACCCGCCGCGCCGCGCCGTAGATGTTGGCGAAGAGATAGGCGTTGACCCCCGGCGCCATCGCCGCCGTCAGCACCGCCGAGCGCATCCCGGCCGTGTCCAGCCCCGACAGGTGGCCAAGGCCATAGGTGATCGCAGGGTGCAGCAGCAGCGACGCGGCGCAGCACAGCGCGATGGTGGTCATGTCGCCCTCGGGCCGATAGCGGTGCAGGATGCCGCCCAGCCCGAACAGCGCCGCGGGCAGCGCGGCCCGGGCGACCATGTCCACCGCCGCCCAGAAGCCCGCCGGCATGACCAGCCCTGCCTGCATCAGCAGGTTCATCACGAGGCCGCAGGCAATGCCGATCACCAGCGGCGTGCGCAGCACCCCCGACAGCGCCCGCAGCGCCACCGTCCCCACCGACAGGCCGCTGCCGCGGGCGCGGGTGAACTCCATCGCGGTGATGCCGAAGGTGTAAAGCAGCGGCGAGTGGATCGAGATGATCGCCCAGTTGCCGGCCAGCGCGTCGGGTCCGAAGGCGCGTTCGGTGATCGGCACGCCCAGCAGCAGCGTGTTCGAGAACAGGCAGGCAAAGCCGATCGAGACGCAATCGGCGGGGCTGCGGCCGAACAGGTACTTCGCCCCGGCCCAGCCCGCGCCATAGCTGGCGAAGGCCCCGGCATAGAAGGCCAGCAGCAGCGGCGCGCGGAACTCGGCCCCAAGGTCCAGCCGCGCCATCGATGCGAACAGCAGCGTCGGCACTGCGAAGTTCTGGGCAAAGCGCATCAGCCCGTCGACGCCCGCCTCGCCGAACCAGCCGCGCCAGGCGACCAGATAGCCGAAGCCGATGACCAGGAAGACCGGCAGGATGATGGTGAACAGCGCGCTCATGTCGCGGCAACCGGCGCGGGCGCGGCCGCCGATGCGGTCAGCACCATGCCGTCATGGGCCGGCACGACATGATCGGGCGTGGCGGCCATCACCTGATCGTAGTCCATGTCGATATGCATGTTCGTCAGCACCCCGCGACGCGGCGCGGCGCGCGCCAGCCAGTCCAGCGCCTGCGCCAGATGCGCGTGGCTGGGATGCGGCTCGGGGCGCAGCGCGTCGCAGATGAACACCTCGGCACCCGCCAGCAGCGGCCAGGCCGTTTCCGGGATGTCGGACACGTCGGGCAGATAGACCAGCCCGCCGATCCGGAAGCCCAGGGCGGTGATCTCGCCATGCTGGACGCGGAACGGGACCAGGTCGATGGCGCCGCCCGGCCCGGTGACGCTGAACGGGCCGTCCAGCGGGCTGAGATCGGCGATCGGCGGGTAATAGCTGCCCGGCGCGGTCTCGAACACATAGCCGAAGCGGGCCATCAGCGCCTCGGCGGTGGGCGCGTCGGCCCAGACGGGCATCTTGCGGCGGGCGTTGTAGACCAGCTGGCGCAGGTCGTCGATGCCGTGGACATGATCGGCATGGGCATGGGTCAGCACCACCGCGTCCAGCGTGCCTACCCCGGCATCCAGAAGCTGCGGCACCATGTCGGGGCCGGTGTCGATCAGCAGCTGCGTCGTGCCGTCCGGCCCGTCGCGTTCGACCAGCAGCGAACAGCGGCGGCGGCGGTTCCTGGGATTGGCCGGGTCGCAGGCGCCCCAGCGCCCGCCCAGCCGCGGCACCCCGCCCGACGAGCCGCAGCCGAGGATCGTCGCGCGGATCACGCGCCACCCCGGGCGGCCCTGGCAAACAGCCGGTCGAAATTCTCCGAGGTCCGGCGCGCGAAATCGGCGTAGTCGATGCCGAACAGATCCGCGCCCACGGCGGCGGTATGGGCGACATAGGCCGGCTCGTTGCGGCGGCCGCGATGCGGCGGCGGGGCGAGGTAGGGGCTGTCGGTCTCGACCAGGATGCGGTCGAGGGGGGCCGCCGCGAAGATCTCGCGCAGCTCGGTGGATCGCGGAAAGGCCGCGATGCCCGACATCGACAGGTAGAAGCCCAGATCCAGCGCGGCGCGGGCCAGCGCGGCGGTCGAGCTGAAGCAGTGCATCACGCAGCCATAGGCCCCGGCGCGGTGTTCCTCGGTCAGGATGCGGGCCATGTCGTCATCGGCGTCGCGGGCGTGGATGATCAGCGGCAGCCCGGTCTGGCGGGCGGCCTCGACATGGATTCGCAGGCTGGCCTGCTGCGCCGCCGCGCTGTCGGCGGTGTAGTGATAGTCCAGGCCCGTTTCGCCGATGGCCACGAATTTCGGGTGCCGGGCCAGCGCGACAAGCTGCTCGACGCTGGCCATCGGCTCGTCGGCCACGCTCATCGGATGGGTGCCGGCAGCGTAGAAGACGCCCTCATGCGCCTCGGCCAGCGCGCGGACCTGCGGTTCCAGCCGCAGCCGCGTGCAGATCGTCACCATCCGGGTCACCCCGGCGGCACGGGCGCGGGCGATCAGCGCGTCGTGTTCGCCGTCGAAATCGGGGAAGTCCAGATGGCAATGGCTGTCGACAATCGGCGTCGGGGCCGCTTGGGTCATGGTCAACCTTCGGGTCAGGCTCGGGCAGGCGGGGCGGATTGCGCGGGGGGCAGATGCGCCAGTTCGGTCAGCATATCCATCACCAGCGCGGCAGGGTCAAGATTGACCGCCCGACCCGCGCGGGCCCGGGCCGACAGCCGCGCCTGCGCCCCGGCCCAGGCCCGCGCCGCCAGGTCGTCGGGCGACAGCCGCGCCATCAGCGCGCCTTCGCCGCGCGCGGCCTGCGGCAGCGGCGCGCCCATCAGCCCGGCGCGCGCCATGCGGGTCAGAAAGCGGTCCATCAGTGTCACCGCCAGATCGAAGGGATCGCCCTCGGCGGTGGCGCGGCCCGCCGCGGTGTCGGCCAGCCGCGCCGCCGCCAGCCGGTCCATCCGCGGCAGGCCCGCGAACAGATCGACGATCTGCTGGTATCGCGCCAGCCCGTCCTGCCCGGCCAGCCGCAGCGCCTCGCCCACCGAGCCGTCTGACAGCGCGGCCAGCGCCTCGGCCTCGGCGTCGACGCCCTGATCGGCCAGCGCCTGCGTCATCTGCCCCGGGCTCAGCGGGGCCAGCCGCAGCGTCCGGCAGCGCGAGCGGATGGTCGGCAACAGCCGCGCCGGCTGATGCGCGATCATCAGGATCAGCGCGTCGGCCGGCGGTTCTTCCAGCACCTTCAGCAGCGCGTTGGCGGCGGCGGTGTTCATCTCGTCGGCGGCGTCGATGATGGCGATGCGGCGGCCGCCCTCGGCCGAGGAGAGGTGGAAGAAGGACAGCAGCCGGCGGATCTCGTCGACGGTGATCTGCGCGCTGAGCCGGCCGGCCTTGTCGTCCCAGGGCCGGCGCACGAGTTGCACCCGCGGCTCGGAAAGCGCGGCAATCCGGCGGGCGGCGGGATCGCCCTCGGGCACCGACAGATCGTCGCTGTCCGCGCCCGCCAGCAGCCAGCGGGCCAGCGACCAGGCCAGCGTCGCCTTGCCGACGCCGCGCGGGCCGGTCAGCAGCCAGGCGTGGTGCATGCGCTGGCCGCGCGCCGCCGCGACGAAATCGCGGATCGCGCTGTCCTGGCCGATCACGCGCCGGGTCAGGCGCGGATGCGGCGCGCCGGGGACGCGGTCGGGTTCGGGGATGTCGCCGGGATCGGTCTTCACAGCGCTGCCCGCACGCGGGCCGCGACATCATCGGCGGTGCCGCTGCCGTCGATCAGCCGCACCCGGCCCGGATATTCCCGCGCCAGCGCCCGGAAGCCCGCCGCCAGCCGTTCCTGAAACCCAAGGCCCAGGCTTTCAAAGCGATCCTCGCCGCCGCCGCGCGCCCTGCCGCGCGCCAGCGCGGTGGCCGGGTCGATGTCGATGACAAAGGTCCGGTCGGGTTCGGTGGCGATCATCAGCGCGTGCAGCCGGTCCACCATGTCGCGCAGATCGCCGCGCGCCGCGCCCTGATAGACGCGGGTGCTGTCGGCAAAGCGGTCGGTGACGACCACCCGGCCTGCTGCCAGCGCCGGGCGGATGGTGCGTTCCAGATGGTCGCGCCGCGCGGCGGTGAACAGCAGGCATTCGGTTTCGGGCGACCACCGTTCGCCGGTGCCCTCGACCAGCAGGCGGCGGATTTCCTCGGCGCCGGGGCTGCCGCCCGGCTCGCGGGTCAGCACGACATCGCGGCCCTCGGCGCGCAACGCCTCGGCCAGCAGCCTCGCCTGGGTGGACTTGCCGCAGCCGTCGATGCCTTCGAAGCTGAGAAACATTCAGAGGCCCGCGGCCGTGATCGCCTTGTTGCCCAGCCGCATGACCGCGCCCTTCATGCGCCCGGCAAAGCCGGCCGCCGGCACGTCCTGCGCCGCGATCAGCGGCGTCACCGCGTCCTTGGCGCCCGGCACGCTGACCACCAGCCTGCCGATCTGCTCGCCCTTGGCGATGGGCGCGGGGATCGGCGAGTCGTAGACCGCCTCGACCTTGACCTGATCCTGCGCGCCTGCCGGGATCAGCACGTTCACGCCGTCGCGGGTGGTCAGGCCGACGCGGCTGGCTGTGCCCAGCCAGACCGGCGCCTCCAGCACGTTCTGGCCGGCCGGCACCAGCGTCTGCATGGTGAACTGGCGGAAGGCCCAGTTGACGATCCGCTCGGCCTCTTCGGCGCGGGCGGTTTCGGTCTCGAGCCCGGTGATGACGAAGATCACCCGCCGTCCGTCCTGCACCGCCGATCCGACCAGGCCGTAGCCGGCCTCTTGCGTGTGGCCGGTCTTCAGCCCGTCGGCGCCGATGCCCAGCTTCAGCAGCGGGTTGCGGTTGAAGCGGTTCGAGGGCGCGCGGTTGTCGAAGGGAAATTCGGTCAGCGCGAAATTCTTGTACAGATCGGGGAAATCCTGCGTCAGGTGCAGCGCCAGCATCCCCAGGTCATGGGCCGTCATGCGGTGGTTCGGGTCGGGCCAGCCCGAGGCATTGGTGAAGACCGAATTGGTCAGGCCAAGCTGGCGGCCCTTTTCGGTCATCTGCCGCGAGAACGCCTCTTCGGTGCCTGACAGCCCCTCGGCGACCACCACGCAGGCATCATTGCCCGACAGCACGATGATGCCCTTGATCAGCTCCTCGACCGTGGGGCGGTCAAGCTCGTTGAGGAACATGGTCGAGCCCTGCATCTGCCGCGCCTTGGTCGAGACCGGCAGCCGCGTGTCCATCTGCACGCGCCCCTCGCGCAGCGCCTCGAACAGCATGTATGTGGTCATCAGCTTGGACATCGAGGCCGGCGGGATCTGCACATCGGCGTTCTTTTCCATCAGCACGGTGCCGGTGGCCACGTCATAGACCCAGGCCGCGCGCGCATTGGTGTCGAAGGCCTGCGCGGGCAGGGCCAGAGACAGCAGGGCGGCAAGCCTCAGCAGAAAAGCGCGCATCGAAGGATCCTTTGCCTGTTTGCCAGCGATGGTTACAGCAAGCCCGGCAGGCTCGCAACGCGGCAGGGCCGGCGAACGCGCGATTTTGAACGCTATGGTTGCATTGCGGCCCGGCCCGCGCGGCTCAGCCCATGCCCAGGGGGTCGCGGCGGGTGCGCGCGCGTTTTTCGTCGCGCTTCTCGCTGAGATAGGCGATGATCCCCCAGCTGGCGCAGTAGACCGCCCCGACGACCAGCACCAGCCAGCCCGGAAGCGGCCCGATCGAGGCGCGTTCCAGCAGCTGCGCCGCGGATTCCAGCGGCGTCGGATGGACGATCAGCTTGCCCAGATAGGCGGCCGTCTGGATCAGCAGGATCCAGAAATAGTTGCGCCGGATGCGCCGGCCGATCGCCGTCCACATGCTGACGTGATAGGCCGGGTGCAGATAGTCCTCGGCCAGACGGTCCTGCCAGTGTTCCTCGAGATGCAGGTCGCCCTCGCGCAGGATCGGCGCCATGAAATGCAGTTCCATCCAGCGGCAGCGGGCGCGCCAGACGTTGAAATAGCGATAGCGCCGCGCCTCGAGCATCAGGAAGAAGATGATCAGGATGCCGACCAGCACCAGCGGCAGGGGCGAGGCCTGCGGCGAGGAATAGGTGATCGACAGCGCCACCCCCAGCGTCACCACCGACCAGTTCGTCGTCGTGTCCAGCCGCGTGCGCCAGATGGTCGAGCGATAGACCTCGCCCCGATAGAGATGCGCCAGCACGCCCATTTCGGCGGCATCCAGCTTCTTGCGGGGCTGCGCGGGTCCGTCCATGCTGTTCACTCCCTGCCCAACAGACTGGCAGGGTTGAAGGATTTGGGCAAGCGTTCAGCAGCGCGGCTCAGGCACCGACGGCCGCGCGCCAGTGCCGGCGGCACAGCGAGACATAGGTTTCGTTGCCGCCGACCTGCACCTGCGCGCCCTCGGTGATCGCCCGGCCGCTGTCGTCGCGGCGGATCACCATCGTCGCCTTGCGGCCGCAATGGCAGATCGTGCGCACCTCGCGCAGATCGTCTGCCAGGGCCAGCAGGGCCGACGAACCCGGGAACAGTTCGCCCCGGAAATCGACCCGCAGCCCGTAGCACATCACCGGGATGTTGAGGTCGTCGGCCACGCGCGCCAGTTGCCAGACCTGATCGCGCGTCAGGAACTGCGCCTCGTCAAGGAAGATGCAGGCGCAGCCCGCGCCGCGTTCGGTGACCAGGGCCAGCAGGTCGGTCGTCGGATCGAAGGTCAGCGCCGCGTCGGCGATGCCGATGCGGCTGGCGATGCGGCCGGTGCCGGCGCGGTCGTCCAGCGCGGCCGTCAGCAGCAGCGTGGCCATGCCGCGTTCGCGGTAGTTGTAGGAGGCCTGCAGCAGCAGCGTGCTTTTGCCGGCATTCATGGTCGAGTAATGGAAATACAGCTTGGCCATGGCGCCAGCAGATAGCCGCGGGCGGGCGTGCGGGCAAGGCGGGGCAGCCGGGCAAGGCACCGCGCGCTGGCGGGGCGAGCGGGCGCGGGCTTGCGTCCCTGGGCCGCCGGTGGCAGATTGCGGGGCGGCGGCGGTGATCCGATGGCCCTGTCCGCCGCGCCGGTTTCCGAATTCACGTCCCGGGTTTCCTTCGATGCGCGATCCCCTGTTCCGCATGGCCCTCGTGCTGGGTCTGCTCTCGGCCGTCGGTCCCTTCGCGATCGACATGTATCTGCCTGCGCTGCCCGAGGTGGTGGCCGATCTCGGCACCACCGAGGCCGGCGCGGCGCTGACGCTGACCTCGTATTTCATCGTCTTCGGGGTGGCGCAGATGATCTATGGCCCGCTTGCCGATGCGGTGGGGCGCAAGCCGCCGCTGGTGATCGGCGTCGCGATCTTCCTGGCGGCGACGGTGGCGGCGGCGCTGGCGCCCGGCATCGGCTGGCTGGTCGCGGCGCGTGCCGCGCAGGGGCTGGGTGCGGCCACGCTGATGGCGGTGCCGCGCGCGGTGATCCGCGACATGGCGACCGGACCGGCCGCCGCACGGATGATGGCGGCGATCATGATCGTCATCGCCATCTCGCCGATGCTGGCGCCGCTGACCGGATCGCTGGTGCTCGCCTGGGGCGGCTGGCGCGAGATCTTCGCGGTGCTCGCCGTGGCGGCCACGCTGAGCCTGGGGCTGATCCTCTTCGTGCTGCCCGAGACGCTGCCCGCCGCGCAGCGCCGGCCGGTGCGGCCGGGACCGATGCTGGCCGGTGCGCGGCGGCTGCTGGGCGACCGGCGCTTCATGGGGCTGACGATGATCGGCGGCTTCGGCCTTGCCAGCTTCTTCGTGTTCCTGGCGACCGCCAGCTTTGTCTATACCGGGCAGTACGGGCTCAGCCCGACGGGGTTTTCGCTGGCCTTCGCGGTCAATGCGATCGGCTTCTTCACGGCCTCGCAATTCGCCGGCCGCCTGTCGGAACGCTTCGGGATGGAGCGGGTGATCGCCCTTGCCATCACCGGCTTTGCCGGCATGGCCAGCCTGCTGGCGCTGATCGTGTGGATGGGCGCCGACAGCCTGCCCGTGGTGATCGCGGGGCTGTTCCTGGCCAATGCTTTCCTGGGCCTGGTGATTCCGACCGCGATGGTCATGTCGCTGGACCCGCATCCCGACATCGCCGGCCTCGCCTCGTCGCTGGGCGGCACGATCCAGATGCTGACCGGCGGGCTGATGATCGCCCTCACGGGGCCCTTCATGCAGAACAGCGCGGTGACGATGGTCGCGGCCATCGCGCTGTGCGGCCTGCTGGCCTGGCTTGCGGCCGCGGCCTCGCTGCCGCGGCTGCGGCTGCGCGCGGCGTAGCACGGCAAAAGGCCGCGGACCATCCGTCCCGCGGCCTTTCGTGATGCGTTGCGGTGGCCGTCCGGGCCTGCGCCCCGGTCAGCCCTTGGCCTGATGGCTGCGCGGCTGGCGCGAGGGGCGCCGGGCAGGGCGCTTGTTGCCGCCCGCGCCCATCGGCTTGCCACGCCCGGCCGGGCCGCGCGCCGTGGGCGCCGGTCCCGCCGGAACCTCGCCGCCGACGACCGGGATCGGCGACTTCATCGCCCGTTCGATGGCGCGCAGTTCACCGACCTCGGCCGGGGCGCAGAAGGCCACGGCGCGACCGTCGCGGCCCGCCCGCGCGGTGCGGCCGATCCGGTGGACATAGTTTTCCGGCACGTTCGGCAGGTCGTAGTTGTAGACATGCGCCACCTCGGGAATGTCGAGGCCGCGCGCCGCCACGTCGGTCGCCACCAGCACCTGCGTCTCGCCCTTGCGGAAGGCGGCCAGGGCGCGCTCGCGCTGGCCCTGGCTTTTGTTGCCGTGGATCGCGGCGACGGCAAAGCCCCATTTCTCCAGCAGCTTGGCCAGCTTTTCGCTGCCATGCTTGGTGCGGCCGAAGACCATCGCCAATTCGCCCGGATGCTTGGCCAGATATTCGGCCAGCAGTGTCGCCTTGTCACCCTGGGTGACGAAGTGCACGCCCTGTTCGATCTTCTTCGCAGCCTGGCCCGGAGGGTTCACGGCGACGCGGACCGGGTCGGTCAGGTAGGTGTCGGACAGTTCCTCCATCAGCTTCGGCATGGTGGCCGAGAACAGCAGCGTCTGGCGTTCCCGGGGTAGCATCTTGGCGATGCGGCGCAGGGTGTGGATGAAGCCGATGTCCAGCATCTGGTCGGCCTCGTCCAGCACCAGATAGGTGGTCGCCTCGAGGCTGATCGCGCGACGCTCGATCAGGTCCATCAGCCGGCCGGGGGTGGCGATCAGCACGTCGACGCCGCGCGACAGACGTTCGGTCTGCACGCCGATCGAGGCGCCGCCGACCACGCGGAAGCTGCGGATCGGGGTGCCTTCCGCATAGGCGTCGATATTCGTCGCGATCTGGGTGGCCAGTTCGCGCGTCGGCGCCAGGATCAGCGCGCGGCAGGTCCTGGGATCGGGCTTCTTGCCGAAATTGATCAGCCGGGTCAGCATCGGCAGGCCGAAGGCCGCCGTCTTGCCGGTGCCGGTCTGGGCAAGGCCCAGCACGTCGCGGCCCTTGACGACGGCGGGAATGGCCTGCGTCTGGATCGGCGTCGGCTGGGTCAGCCCCATCGCGGCGATGTTGGCGTTGATGCGGGCGTCGATGCCCATCTCGGCGAAGGGGCCGGTCGGCAGCGGGTCGCGGGCCGGGGCGCGGCGGCCCTCGTTGGCGACGGCGCCGTGGCCGTGGCGGGGGTTGGGTTTCGCGGTGCCGTTGCCGTTGCGGTTGGGGCGGCGGCGGGTGGGTTTCTGGTCCATGAATGTCTTTCGTCCCCCGCATCCCCCGTATCGGATGCAAGGGCAGGGGCCGCGCCATCGGGGCGCGGTCGAGGCAGGGGTGCGGGCGCGATACGAGGATGCCCGCAAGCCTCCCCGCGTGAATGGGAAACTGGATTGGTGTCGCGCCGTTGGCGAAATCTCGCGGCTACTCACGCGGCAGCAGGCGGCGACCTGTGCCAGATGGGGCAGTCGGGCCGATAAGTCAAGCGCGCTCTGCGGTGTCCAGCCAGATTGTGACTGGCCCGTCATTCACAAGCCGCACCTGCATGTCGGCGCCGAAACTGCCGGTCTGCACGGCGATGCCCAGCCCGGCGAGGCTGGCGGCAAAGCGGTCGTAAAGCCTCTGGCCGTCCTCGGGCGCGGCTGCGGCGGAAAAGCCGGGGCGGTTGCCGCTGCGCGTGTCGGCGGCCAGGGTGAACTGGCTGACCACCAGCGCGCCGCCGCCACTGTCAAGGAGCGACCGGTTCATCCGGTCCTGATCGTCGCGAAAGATGCGCAGCCGGGCGACGCGGCCGGCCAGCCGGTCGGCCGCCGCCTCGTCATCGCCGCGCATGGCGCAGACCAGCAGCAGCAGCCCCGGCCCGGTCCGGCCGATGATCCGGCCCCCGACGGCGACCGAGGCTTCGGTCACGCGCTGGACCAGCGCCCTCATGCGCGGCGGTTCCAGACCGAGAACAGCAGCATCCCCGCCACCATCGCGACAAAGAAGATCAGGAAGGACGGCCCGCCAAACGACAGCGAGGCCATCGCCGGGCCGGGACAGAGGCCGGAGAAGCCCCAGCCAAGGCCGAACAGCGCTGCCCCGGCGACCAGCCTTGCGTCGATGGTCTGCGGCGGCGGCGGCGGCAGGTCGCCGCCGGTCAGCGCGCTGTGCCGTCGCGCGGCGACACGCCAGGCCAGCGCCATCGGCAGGATCGCCCCGGTCAGCACGAAGCCAAGGGTCGGGTCCCACTGGCCGAACACGTCCAGCCAGCCCTGCACCTTCGCCGGATCGGTCATCCCCGAGATGACCAGACCCGCGCCGAACAGTCCGCCCGACAGCGCCGCGATCAGAAGCCGCATCATGCCGTCCACCCCAACGCATGGGCCAGCAGCACGGCGACGCCGCCGGCCAGCAGATAGACCAGCGTGGCCACGATCCCGCGCCGTGACAACCGCGAGATGCCGCAGACCCCATGCCCCGAGGTGCAGCCATTGGCCAGTCGGGTGCCAAAACCGACCAGCAGCCCGGCCAGCACCAGCGCGCCGCTGCCCGCGACCGGGGCCGAGGCCTGGGCCTGCCCCGCGGCGACTAGCAGGCCCGGCACCGCGATCAGCGCGGCGATGAACACCGCGCGTTCGGTCCGGTTCGACCGGCCGCTGCCATCGACAAGCCCGCCCAGAAGGCCGCTGGCCCCCATGATGCGACCATTGCCCAGCAGATACAGCGCCGCCGCGGCCCCGATCATCAAGCCGCCGACCAGCCCGGCGATCCAGTCAGGGTTCATGCCCATGCTCCTTTCGGTGTCGCGGCAGATATATTCGCAGAAAGGAATACGTCAAGGCGCGCGGCGCCTCAGCGGCCCAGAAAGATGCCCAGCACGACCAGCATCAGCCCGATCGTCGATGCGGCCAGCGCGCCCATGTTCACCGCCAGCACGCCGCGCATCTTCTGGCGCAGCGCCCCCTCGTCCAGGCCAGCCCGGCGGGCGCGGGCGACGGTGACGATGCACCAGACCAGCGCGGCCACGCCGGCCAGCGTCAGCGCCGCGCCGGCCCAGATGATCATGTCGAAAATGCCCATGTCTCGGCGCTCCTTGCTGGCGGATCCGGTCGGGCGGGGCCTAGCCGCGATTGCGCCCCGGAACAAGAGCGCCTAACACTCGGCGCCGGAAGGGGCAGCGCCCCGCGCGACACGAAGAAGGGACAGACGCGATGCAGGACGATCAGGCCTATTCCGTCGCAGCCGACGAGCTGCGCCAGTTCATCGAGCAGTTCGAGCAGATGGAGGCGGAAAAGAAGGACATCGCCGAGCGCCAGAAGGAAATCATGGCCGAGGCCAAGGCGCGCGGCTACGATACCAAGGTGCTGAAGAAGATCGTCGCGCTGCGCAAGCGCGACCGCGACGATATTGCCGAGGAAGAGGCGATCCTCGAGATGTACAAGCAGGCGCTGGGCATGTGAGCGCGGGCTCGGGCGCGGACGGCCGGACAGGGGACAGGATGCGGACGCCACATCATCCCGATCTGACGGCGGATGCGACGCCGTGGCTGGACCATCCGGCGCATCGCGGCTGGCTGGCGCAGGACGCTAGGGCGCATCTGGACCTGTTCCGGGCCAGCCTGCGCGACGGGCCGGGATTTCATGTCCTCGGCCATGACGGCCGACCCTTGCCCGACAGCGTCCAGCAACTGCACAGCACGACGCGGCTGGTCCATTCCTTTGCCCTCGGCCATCTGGCAGGCCATCCGGGCTGCGAGGCCGTCATCGATCACGGCATGGCCTATCTGTGGGATCATCACCGCGACCGCGCGCATGGCGGCTATGTCTGGGCGCTGGACGGAGATGCGGTCGCGGATGGCCGCAAGCTGGCCTATGGCCATGTCTTCGTGCTGCTGGCAGGGGCCAGCGCAAGGCTTGCGGGCCACCCCGATGCCGACCGGCTGATCGCCGATGTCGCCGCCGTGCTGGACGCCCGCTTCTGGGAGGACGGCCCCGGCCTCTTCGCCGATGAATGGAACCGCGACTGGACGCCCTTCTCGACCTATCGCGGCATGAACGCGAACATGCACGGGGTCGAGGCGCTGCTGGCCGCCTTCGAGGCCACCGGGCACGAGGTTCACCTGCACCGCGCCGGGCGCATCCTCGACATGTTCATGCACCGCATCGCCCCGGCGCATGGCTGGCGCCTGCCGGAACATTACGGCCCGGACTGGCGGATCGACCCCGACTATGCGGGGGATCCGATGTTCCGCCCGCCGGGCACGACGCCGGGCCATTCCTTCGAACTGGCCCGGCTGCTGCTGCAGCACTGGGACCTCTGCGGCCGGCCCGGCAACGACGCCCCATGGATTGCCCGGCAGGTCGTCGACCGGGCACTGGCCGACGCCTGGGACGCGGCGCGCGGCGGGCTGGTCTATACGCTGGATCACGACGGCCGCCCGGCGATCCCCGCGCGCTACTGGTGGCCGGTGACCGAGGCGATCGGCGTCCTGGCCGCGCTGATCAAGCTGGACCCGCGCGCTGCTGACGAGGCCTGGTACCGGCGCCTGTGGCTGTTCGCCGACGCGCATTTCATCGACCATGCGCAGGGCGGCTGGTTCCCCGAGATCGGCGAGGACGGCCGCCCGGCGGCGACGCAGTTCGCGGGCAAGCCCGACATCTATCATGCGCTGCAGGCGGCGCTGTTCCCGCTGGCGCCGGGGCTGTCGCGCCTTGCACCCGGCCTTGCCGGCGTGCTGGCGCCGCCCGCCATCACGGCATGACGAATTCGACGCCCGGCAGCACCGCGATCTCGGCCACGTCGGCGCGGTAGGCGTCCGTCACGTGATCGACGGTCTGCTGCGTCCAGCCGGGCAGGGCGATGTCCTCGTCCAGCGCATCGGGCAGGATGTGGTCGGCCAGGACCGCGGCGCAGATCCGCCGGCGCTGGGCGATGGTGATCTGGTCACGGCCCGCCAGCGCGGCGCGCAGCCGCGCCATCCCGGCCTCGCCCAGCAGCTCCTGCATGTACAGAAGCGCCCCGGAAAGCGGCGCCTCGGGGGGCATGTCGCCGGCCAGCCGCAGCAGTTCGGGCCAGATCATCGGCACGTCCTCGTGGCACCAGACCACCACCCGCCGCCCCTGCGCGGCCGAGACCAGCCTGCGGATCGTGTCGCGCCAGCGCAGGTCCCGCACCGCGCAGCCCTGCATCATCGCCTCGTAGCTGCAGCCCATCTGCGGCAACAGCTTGCTGAGCAGGACGGCCGGGTTGCGGATCGCCACGAAGAATTCCGCCTGCGTCTGCGGAAACAGGTTCGCCAGCGCCGACACCCGGGCGCCGATCTGCGGATACAGCCCCTCGCGCCCCACCGCGCGCCCGGCGGATCCCAGCAGCAGCGGCGAGGACATCACCACCCGCTGCGGCGCCGCGCTGTCCAGCATGGCGTCCAGCATGATCTGCTGCATCTCGGGCGTGGCGGCGCCGCCCTTCAGCGCCATGATCGCCTCGTCGAACAGGCCGCGATGCCGGGCGGGCGAGACCACCTCGGTGCCGTTCCCGAGCAGCCAGTCGCGGTTGTTCAGCAGCGTCTTGAGCAACCTGTCGCCATCGGTGCCATGCACCCCGATGTGGAAGACCATCTGCATCCGTCCCGCCCGTCCGTTCTTCTTGTCGTGCAACCCAAAGCTGTCGAGCGCGCAGATTAGCCAGCATTCGTGGACAGTCAAACCGCTTTGCAGTATCGCCCCCTGCCATGAGCACAGCCGACGCCCCGCGCCGCCCTCGGAGCAGCCACGATCACGCCCTGCGGCAGGGCGGCGGGCGCGGCTGGTCGCTGGCGGCGCTGCTGATCGCCGCGCTGGTGCTGATGCCGGTGGCGGCGGTCGGCTGGATGGCTCTGAACCCGACCGAGAACATCTGGCCGCATCTGATGGCCACGGTCATGCCGCGCTATCTGGGCAGCACCGTCATCCTGGCGGCGGGCACCGGCGCGCTGGCCGCGGCGATGGGCACCGGTTCGGCCTGGCTGGTCGCCATGCATGATTTTCCCGGCCGGCGCGTCGTGGAATGGCTGCTGCTGCTGCCTCTGGCGGTGCCGGCCTATATCGGCGCCTATGCGCTTGCCGATTTCCTCGACTATTCCGGCCCGGTGCAGACGGCGCTGCGCGGCTGGTTCGGATGGGAAAGCGGACGGGACTACTGGTTTCCAAGGGTCCGCTCGATCGAGATGGCGATCCTGGTGCTGGGTGCGGCGCTTTATCCCTATGTCTACCTGCTGACCCGCGCGGCGCTGCACGAGCAATCTGCCAGCGCCTACGAGGTCGCCCGGGCCCTCGGCTGCGGCCCGTGGCGGCTGTTTCGCAGGGTCGGGCTGCCGCTGGCCCGGCCGGCCATCGTCGCAGGCTCGGCCATCGCGATGATGGAGGCGGTCGCGGATTACGGGGTGGTCAGCTATTTCGGGGTGCAGACGCTGAACACCGGCATCTTCACGACCTGGCTGGAACGGCGCAACGCGGGCGGCGCGGCGCAGATCGCCTGCGTGATCCTGCTGGTCGTGGTGATCCTGGTGTTGTGGGAACGGTTCGGCCGCCGCAATGCCCGCTATCACCAAAGCGCGCGGCATCCGCGCCCGATCCTGCGCCAGCGCCTGGGCGGCGTCGCCGGGCTGGCCGCGATGGCCGCCTGCCTGCTGCCCTTCCTGCTGGGCTTCGTGCTGCCGGTGGCGGTGATCCTGCACTACGCGCTGGCCTATCCGCAGGGCTGGATCACCCCCGGCCTGCTGCGCGCGGCCTGGCACACGGTCAGCCTCGGCGGCATCGCGGCGGTGCTGACCGTCGGGCTGGCGCTGGTGATGGTCTATGGCGTGCGGCTGTCGGGTCGGGCGCTGCCAAGGCTGCTGATGCCGGTGACGACCATCGGATACGCCGCGCCGGGGGCGGTTCTGGCGGTCGGCATCCTGATCCCGCTGGCGGCGCTGGACCACCGGCTGGCCGATGGCTGGCTGGCGCTGACCGGCACCGATCCGGGGCTGATCCTGACCGGCAGCGGCGCGGCCATCGTGCTGGCCTATCTGGTGCGGTTCTTCGCCATCGGGCAGGGCGCCATCGACGGCGCCTTCACCCGCGTCTCGCCCTCGCTGCCGATGGCCGCGCGCTCGCTGGGGCGCGATTCGGGCGGCGTGCTGCGCGATGTGTTCATGCCGCTGATGCGCGGCTCGGTCGGCTCGGCGCTGCTGCTGGTCTTCGTGGATGCCTGCAAGGAACTGCCCGCCACGCTGCTGCTGCGGCCCTTCAACTTCGAGACGCTGGCCACCCGCGCCCATGAACGCGCCAGCCTCGAGGATCTGGGCAATGCCGCGCCGGCCGCGCTGCTGGTGATGGCGGTGGGGCTGCTGGCGGTGGGCCTGCTGGGCCGCGCGAACCTCGGCTTGCGAAAATCGCCGCCGCGCGGTATCGGGGTCGGGCAGGCGGGCTGACCCCGCCTCGGGCCGGTTTAGCTCAGTGGTAGAGCGTCTGCCTTGTAAGCAGGGGGTCGGGGGTTCAAGTCCCTCAACCGGCACCAGCCTTGCCCCGTCACGCAGCGTTTCCATCACATCCTGCACAAGTTGCGGGCATCCGCCCGTCGATCCGGCTTGAGCGTGTCACGGCTTTGTCATAACCACCCGATCATGCGGATTCTGTTTCTGGGCGATGTGATGGGCCGGGCGGGGCGGCGCGCGATCAGCGAGGGTCTGGCCGCGCTGCGCAGCCGCCTCAGGGCCGATTTCGTGATCGCCAATGCCGAGAATGCCAGCGGCGGGCGCGGCATCACCGCGGGCCATGCGCAGCTGCTGCTGCAATCGGGGGCCGATTGCCTGACGCTGGGCGATCACGCCTTCGACCAGAAGGACATGATGGCCTTCATCGACCGCGAGCCGCGGATCATCCGGCCGCTGAACTACGCCCGGGAGGCGCCCGGCCGCGGCGCCGGCGTCTTCAGCGATGCGCGCGGCCGCAAGATCCTGGTCACGCAGGCGCTGGGACAGGTGTTCATGTCGCGGCCCTATGACGATCCCTTCTCGGCGCTTGACGCGGTGCTGCGCGCCCATCCGCCCGGCGGCATGGTGCAGGCCGCGCTGGTCGACATCCATGCCGAGGCCACCAGCGAGAAGATGGCCACCGGGCATTTCTGCGATGGCCGCGCCAGCCTTGTCGTGGGCACCCACACCCATGTCCCGACCGGCGACGCGCAGATCCTGCCGCGGGGCACCGGCTATCTGACCGATGCCGGCATGTGCGGCGATTACGACAGCGTGATCGGCATGGAAAAGGCCGAGCCGCTGCGCCGCTTCATCACCGGCATGGCGCGCGACCGGTTCACCCCCGCCGACGGCGAGGCGACCCTGTGCGGCGTGCTGGTCGAGACCGACGACCGCAGCGGGCTGGCGCGCCGGATCGACCCCGTGCGCGCGGGCGGCCGGCTGGCGCCCACCCATCCGCCCGCCGCATAGCCGCCCGCAGGCCATGCCGCCTTGCAGCGTGACGCGGAATCGGCGCAAGATGCGGCCGGATTGCCGGTGCCCGGCGAAAGCGCGAGATGTGAATGTTCGGAATTGAACTGACCGGGACCCTGTCCGCAGTCACCACGATCGTCCTCATCGCCGGAATGCTGACGCTGTTCATCCGGGAGACCTACCCGCCCGAGGTGACCGCCATCCTCGGGGCGGTGTCGCTGCTGGCGCTGGGCATCCTCGATGTCAGCCATGTTGCGGGGGTGCTGTCGAACCCGGCGCCCTGGACCATCGCCTTCATGTTCATCATCGTGGGCGGGCTGGTCAGGACCGGGGCCCTGGACTGGATCGGGCAGCGGGCCGCGCGCCATGCGGCCGCACGTCCGGCGACCACGCTGGCGCTGGTGTCCTGCGTGGTCTGCGCGATGTCGGCCTTTGTCAACAACACCCCGCTGGTCGTGGTGATGATGCCGATCTTCATGCAGCTGGCCAAGGAGATGGGCACCTCGCCCTCGAAGCTGCTGATCCCGCTGTCCTACCTGTCGATCCTCGGCGGCACGATGACGATGATCGGCACCTCGACCAACCTGCTGGTCGACGGCGTGGCCCGCAATGCCGGCATGGCGCCCTTCGGCATCTTCGAGATCACCGCCGTCGGCCTGCCGATGGCGATCGTGGGCATCATCTACCTGACGATCTTCGCGCCGCGCCTGTTGCCCGACCGCGATTCCATGTCGCAGCTGATGTCGGGGCGCAGCAAGATGAAGTTCTTCACCGAGGTCGCCATCCCCGAGGGATCGGCGCTGGTCGGCAAGGCCCTGGACGAGGTCGACATCTTCACCCGCGACACCGCCCGGGTGATCGACGTGCTGCGCGGCGACGCCTCGCTGCGCCGCGACCTGGCGGCGGTGCGACTGGAGGCAGGTGACCGGATCGTGCTGCGCACGCCCATGTCCGAGGTGCTGGGCATGCAGACCCACAAGGACCTGCGCATGGTGGACAAGCTCAGCTCGGTCCAGACCTCGACCGTCGAGGTGCTGATCACGCCGGGCTGCCACATGGTCGGGCGCAGCCTCGGCTCGATGCGGCTGCGGCGGCGCTATGGCGTCTATGTGCTGGCCGCGCATCGCAAGAACCAGAACATCGGCCGCCAGCTTGACGATCTGGTGGTGCGGGTCGGCGACACGCTGCTGCTCGAGGGGGCATCGGGCGACATCCAGAGGCTGGCCAGCGACATGGAGATGGTCGAGGTCAACGCCCCCTCGGACCGCGCCTATCGCCGCCGCCACGCGCCCATCGTGGTCGCCACGCTGGCGGCGGTGGTGATCCTGTCGGCCTTCGACGTCGCGCCGATCCTGCTGCTGGCCTTCGTGGGCGTCGCCGTGGTGCTGGGCACCCGCTGCATCGACGCGGATGAGGCGCTGGGCTTCGTCGATGGCCGGCTGATGGCGCTGATCTTCGCGATGCTGGCGGTGGGGGCGGGGCTCGAGAACTCGGGCGCGGTGGAGTTGCTGGTCACGCAGATCGCGCCGACGCTGGCCGAGGTTCCCAGCTGGGGGCTGGTGTTGGCGGTCTACCTGCTGGCGACCGCGCTGACCGAGACGGTGACCAACAACGCCGTGGCGGTGATCGTCACGCCGGTGGCGATCTCGCTGGCCGGGCAGCTGGGCGTCGATCCACGGCCGCTGGTGGTCGCGGTGATGATGGGCGCCTCGGCCAGTTTCGCCACGCCGATCGGCTATCAGACCAACACGCTGGTCTATGGTCCGGGCGGCTACCGCTTTTCGGACTTCATCCGGGTCGGCCTGCCGCTGAACCTGCTGATGGCGGTGGTCGCCGCGGCGGTGATCCCCTTCGTCTGGCCACTCTGATCGCAGGGCGTTCCCCATAACGGCCTGAAGCGATTGCAATGCTGCCATGCAGCATCGGCGGTTGTGCGGATCGTCGCCCGGTCCCAGATTGGCGGCAGGGATGGAACGACCTTGAGCAGCACGAAGGAGTCTCCCATGGCTACCACCGCCAATATCGGCCGCAGCGCCGAAGCACCCCGCCTCTCCGCGATCCTCGCCGCACCCTTCCTGGCGATCGGCCGCTTTCTCGTCATGCTGGCCGAGGCCAGCCCGCGGATGCAGGCGCTGGAGCGGCTGAACCGCATCCCCGATGCAGAGCTGAAGGCGCGCGGACTGACCCGCGACGGCGAGATGCGCCGCATCCTGGGCATCAGCGGCAGCATCTGACCCATGCGCCATCGCGGCGCCGATCGGGCGGCCGGGGCCTTGCGCCCCGGTCGCCCTTACCGTTTCGGCCACTGCGCGTTCCGGCGGGGGCGCGCGCAGCGTCAGAGCGGCCAGACGATCAGCAGCATCGGCAGCGCGACGGCCAGCACGATGATCTCCAGCGGCAGGCCCATCCGCCAGTAATCCCCGAAGCGGTAATTGCCGGGCCCGAGGATCAGGGTGTTGTTCTGATGCCCGATGGGGGTCAGGAAGGCGCAGGCCGCGGCCACCGCCACGCCCATCAGGAAGGCGTCGGGCTGCACGCCCAGCTCTTCGGCCAGGCGGATGCCGACCGGCGCGGCGATGATCGTGGTGGCGTTGTTGTTGAGGATGTCCGACAGGCACATCGTCGTCACCATCAGCAGCAGAAGCGCGATCCAGGCCGGGTAGCCCTCGGTCAGCCCGGCCAGCAGCCTGGCGATCAGCGCGGTGCCGCCGGTCTCGTCCAGCGCGATGCCCAGCGGGATCATTGCGCCCAGCAGCACGATTACCGGCCAGTCCACATGGTCGTAGATCTCGTTGATCGACAGCACCCCGGTCAGCACATAGCCGATCACGACCACGCCCAGCGCGATCGGCATGCTGACCAGTCCCAGGCTGGTCGCCAGCACGGCCAGCGCGAACAGCCCGATGGCGGTGCGCATGTGCCCGTCGCGCTGGACCGGCAGGCTGCCGCCGTCGATGCGCAGCAGCCCCGACGCCGCCAGCACGTCCTCGGCCCGGCTTTCGGGCACCAAGAGCAGCAGCAGATCGCCGGCCGCGATCTCTTGCCGGGGCAGCGCGTCCCGCAGCGCCACGCCCCGCCGGCGCATTCCGATCAGCACGCTGTCATAGCGGTTCACCAGCCCGAAGGACTGTGCCGAGCGGCCGATGATGTCGGCGCCCACCGGCACCAGGCATTCCAGCAGACTCTGGCCCTCGACATCCTTGCGGGCGCGCGGCTCCAGCCGGCCGTCGGGAAAGGCCAGGCGGTCGGCGGCGCGGAATTCGTCCAGCGACGAGGGGGCGGCGCGCAGCAGCAGGACGTCCTGCGGCGCGAGGATCGCGGCATCGGGATCGTCCGAGACGGCATGGCCGTGGCGCATCAGCCCGATGATGCGCACGCCCGCCTTCAGCGCGTCCGCGCGGGCGTCGCCAAGGCTGGCGCCGGCCAGGCTGCTGGCCTCGGTGACGACCAGCCGCGCGAGATAGCGGCGTGCCCCATCCGCCGCGCCGACCGGCCCGCCCCGCCCCGAGACCGGGATCAGGCGCCAGCCGAAGAGGCCTATGAAGGCGATGCCGGCCACAGCGACGGCGGCGCCCACCGGCAGGAAGTCGAACATCCGGTAAGGCTCGCCCAGGACCTCGGCGCGAAACCCCGAGACGATCAGGTTCGGCGGGGTGCCGATCAGCGTCAGCATGCCGCCGAGGATGGTGGCGAAGGCCAGCGGCATCAGCGTCAGCCCGGCGACCCGGCCCGCCTTGCGCGCGGCCTGCAGGTCGATGGGCATCAGCATGGCCAGCGCCGCGATGTTGTTCATGAAGCCCGACAGCAGGCCGCCGACGCCGCAGAACAGCAGGATGTGCCCGGTCAGGCTGCGCCGATCCGAGGCCAGCATCCGGGTCAGCCGCGACACCGCACCGGACCGCGTCAGCCCCGCCGTGGCGATCAGCACCAGCGCCACGACCATCGTGGCCGGGTTGCCGAAGCCCGAAAATGCCTGCTGCGCGGGAACGATGCCGACCAGCACCGCGGCCATCAGCCCGGCGAAGGCCACCAGGTCATGCCGCCACCGGCCCCAGAACATCAGCACCATCATCGCCGCAAAGATGGAGAAGAGGGCGATCTGCGCGAAACTCATCGGGGAAGGTTCCTTTCTGGCGGGTGCGGGGCCGACGGAACCAACGCGGGGCCGGCCGATCGGGTTCGCCTTGCGATGGCGGGCCGGGCTGGACTAAAAGCGCCCGAATCCGGAACTGATCTGCATTGCGAAGGACGACCGATCATGGCAGGCCATTCGAAATGGGCCAATATCCAGCATCGCAAGGGCCGGCAGGATGCCGCCCGCTCGAAGCTGTTTTCCAAGCTCGCCAAGGAAATCACCGTGGCCGCCAAGATGGGCGACCCGGACCCCGAGAAGAACCCCCGGCTGCGGCTGGCGGTGAAGGAGGCGAAGGCCAAGTCGGTGCCCAAGGACGTGATCGACCGGGCGATCAGGAAGTCGATGGGCGGCGATGCCGAAACCTACGAGGAGATCCGCTACGAGGGCTATGGCCCGAACGGGATCGCGCTGGTGGTCGAGGCAATGACCGACAACCGCAACCGCACGGCGTCCAACGTGCGCAGCTATTTCACCAAGTCGGGCGGCGATCTGGGGCAGACCGGATCGGTCAGCTTCATGTTCGACCGGGTGGGCGAGATCATGTATCCGCTGGCGGCCGGCGATTCCGAGACGGTGATGCTGGCTGCGATCGAGGCGGGCGCGGATGACGTCGAGACCGATGAGGAGGGCCACTGGATCTACTGCGCGGACACGGCGCTGAACGAGGTCTCGACGGCGCTGGAGGCGGCGCTGGGCGAATCCGAGACGGCCAAGCTGATCTGGAAGCCGCAGGCCCCGACCGAGATCGGCGATGTCGAGACGGCGCAGAAGCTGATGAAGCTGATCGACGCGCTGGAGGATGACGACGACGTGCAGAACGTCACCGGCAATTTCGACCTGAGCGAGTCGGTGGCCGCGCAGCTGTAAGCTGCGCGGCTCCTTGCCGGGGGCGGTTGCCGGGGGGCGCCACGCCCCCCGGACCCCCCCGGCCCCCCCGGACCCCCTGCGGCACATCGCGCCCGCGGGACCCCGGGTTGCCGGTCTCGTCCCGAAACAACCGCGCCATCCGGGGGCGGCGCCCCGTCGGCCAAGCGCCCCGTCGGCCAAGCGCCCCGTCGGCCGGGCTCAGCCGGCATCTCCGGCCGGCCCCGCAGGACGCAGCGCGGCGCGGGCGGCGATGGTCAGCGCACGGGTCAGCGGCGCGATCGCCCCGGCGGTTATCCGCGCCGTCTGCAGGAACAGCGGCACGTCCAGAGGCAAATGCGGCGCAAGGTCGACGAGCCGCCCCGCGGCCAGATCCGCGGCCACCAGGCCTTCCGGGTTCATTCCCCAGCCCAGGCCGACGCGGGCCGCCTCGGCAAAGGCGTGGGTCGAGGGGATGCGATGCTGCGGCAGGGCGATGCGCCGGCCCGTCACTCGGCGCACCCATCTGTCCTGAAGCGCGTCCTTGCCGTTGAAGACCAGGGCCGGGGCGCGGGCGAGGCTGTCGGGATCGATGCCGCCGGCGAAATGGCGGGCCGCGAAATCAGGGCTGGCGGTCGCCCGATAGCGCATCGCGCCAAGGCCGTGGCTGTCGCAGCCGCCGACCGGGCGGCCCTCGCCGGTGATCGCGGCGGCCACCAGCCCCGAGCGAAGCCAGCCCTGCGCATGGTCCTGGTCGTCGATGACCAGATCGATGAGGCCCGGCGCGGCACGCATCGGCGCCATCGCCCAGGTGGCGAGGCTGTCGGCGTTCACGGCGATGCGGATTACCGGCGGAGCGTCCCCGCCCGGCCCCGCAAGCGCGCCCTCGAGCAGCCGCACCTGATCGAGATGGGCGGCAAGGCGCAGCCCGGCGGGGGTTCCACGCAGGGGCGGGCCACGGTCGATCACCGCGGTGCCGAGCCGATCCTCGAGCCCGCGGATGCGCTGCGAGATCGCCGAGGGCGTCACCGACAGCGCCTGCGCCGCGGCCTCGAACGAGCCGCGGCGCAGGATCTCGGACAGGGCCAGCAGGGCGGGATAGTCGAACATTAGCAACGCTTCATCGGCACAAGGTGAATTCACTTCACTTGACGCCTGAACGGCGCGATCAGCAAGCCCGGAGGTGCGCATGACGTCATATTTCACCGGGCTGGGCACGGGGCTGTCGCTGATCGCGGCGATCGGCGCCCAGAACGCCTTCGTCCTCAAGCAGGGGCTGATGCGCCGGCACGTCCTGGCCGTCTGCCTGTTCTGCGCCGTGTCGGATGCGGCACTGATCCTTCTGGGCGTGGGCGGCATGGGGATGCTGGGCACGCGCTGGCAATGGCTGGCCGAGGCGATGCGCTGGGGCGGCGTGGTGTTCCTGATCGCATACGGCGCGCGATCCTTCCGGGCGGCGCTGCGCGGCGGCGCCGGGTTGCGCCCCGAGGGCGACGGCGCGGGGTTGGCGGCGACGATCGCGGCGCTTGCGGCGCTGACCTGGCTGAACCCGCATGTCTGGCTGGATACGGTCGTGCTGCTGGGCGCGATCGCGCAGCAGACGGCCTGGCCGACGGGCTTCGCTCTTGGCGCGATCAGCGGTTCGTTCCTGTTCTTCTTCGCGCTGGGCTATGGGGCGCGGCTTCTGGCGCCGGTCTTTGCCAGCCCCGCGGCCTGGCGCTGGCTGGAGTTCGGGGTCGGCTGGGTCATGTGGTCCATCGCAGCCGGGCTGGCGCTTGGCTGAACCGGGCTTGCGCCGGCGGCGGAAACCGGCAGATTGCAGGTCATGCAAATGGAACGCGAGACACGGCGGGACCTGATCGGCATCGGCTGGATGCTGGCCACCGGCCTGTGTTTCGTGGCGGTCAACGGCATCGTGCGCGGGCTGGACGGCGCGCTGCCGGCCCCGCAGGCGGCGTTCATCCGGTTCCTGTTCGGGCTTGCCTTCCTGCTGCCGGTGATCGCCCCGGCCCTGCGCGGCGGCTTTCCGGCGCCGGTCTGGCGGATGTTCGCGCTGCGCGGCGGGCTGCATGTCGTGGCCGTCGTCGCCTGGTTTCATGCCATGTCGCGCATCACCGTGGCCGAGGTGACCGCCATCGGCTTTCTGAACCCCATCGTGGTGACGCTGGGGGCGGCGCTGTTCATGGGCGAAAGGCTGGCGGCGCGGCGACTGGCGGCGGTCGGGGTGGCGCTGCTGGGCGCGCTGGTGGTGCTGCGACCCGGCCTGCGGGTTCTCGATCCCGGCCACCTGTCGCAGGTCGCCGCCTCGCTGGCCTTCGGCGCGTCCTATCTGGTCGCCAAGCGCCTGTCCGAACGCGTGCCGGCGGCGATCGTGGTGGCGATGATGTCGCTTTGCGTCGCGATCGGCCTTGCGCCGCTGGCGCTTGCGGTCTGGGTGCCGCCCAGCCTGTCGCAGGTGCTGTGGCTGGGCGTGGTCGCGGTCTTCGCCACGCTTGGCCACTACACGATGACGCGCGCCTTCGCGGCCGCGCCGCTGACCGTGACCCAGCCCGTCACCTTCCTGCAGCTGATCTGGGCCAGCCTGGTGGGCGTCTTCGTCTTTGCCGAGCCGCTGGATGGCTGGGTGATCCTGGGCGGTGCCATGATGATCGCCGCGATCAGCTATATCACATGGCGCGAGGCGCAGATCCGCGCCCGCACCAAGACGCCGCCCGTCGGGGCGACGAAGGCCTGACCGCCGCACCGTGCGGCCCTGCCATGCGGGGCCATCTCCTGACCATGAACATTGACAAGACCGGTCCGTTTGGCATGATTTGGGTCTGGGGAGTAATGGTGGTGCGTGTGAATTGGTCAGCAGGCCCGGCAGCGGCGCTTTGTCTACTTGTTTCTGTGGTGCCGCCGGCGGCGCTGGCACAGCAGGATCCTTCGCAGCGCGCACATTCGCTGCGCCAGATCATCGCGGCGATGGACGACGAGGTGGGCCAGCTTGAGGCACGGGCGCAGACCGCGCGCGACCAGCTGGCCGGACTTCTGGACGAGGTCGCCCCGGCCGAGGCGCGCATCGCCGCCCTGCGCGACGAGATAGCCGGCCTCGAGGCGCAGCGCGACGAACTGGCCGCCGCCAATGCCGACACCGCCGCGCGGCAGGCCGAAGCCGAGCGCGCCGATGCCGAGGCGCAGGCCGGCAATGCCGAGATGGCCGGCACCATCGAGGCCCGCCGCGCCGAGCTTGCCGAACTCGAATCGCAGCAGGCCGCGTTGCAGGGGGCGCTGCGCGAGCTTGCCGCGAACCGCGACAGCCTGACCGCCGAGACGCAGGCCGCGCAAGAGGCCGCGACCGCGGCCCAGGCGGAACTGGCAGCGCTCGAGCAGCAGCGGACGCAGGCGGGATCGGACGCCGAGGCGGGCCGGCAGGCGCAGGCGGCCCTTGCAGCCGATGCCGAGGACCTGCGCAGCGAGATCGCGGCCCTGACCAGGCAGCGTGACGCCCTGAAGGCCGGGGTTGCCGAGGCAGGCGAGGCGCGGTCGGGTCTGGATGCGGTCGCCGGGCAGGTCGCCGAGGCCGAGGCCCGGCTTGCCGCGCTGCAACAGCAACTGGCGCAAGCCGGCCAGCAGCACGAGGCCCTGAAGGCGCAGTCCGAGGAGGCGCAGGCAACCATCGCCGGGCTGGCCGACGACCGCAGCGCGGCGCAGGCCGAGGCCGAGGCCGCGCGGGCGGAACTGGCGCGGCTGACCGAGGAGGCACAGCCCCTGCGCGACGAACTCGGCGCGCTGCGCGACGAGATCGCCGGCCTCACCGCCCAGCGCGACGAGATGCAGGCGCAGATCGAGGCCAGCGGCGAACTGGCCGCCGAACGCGACCGTCTGGCCGCCGCGCTCGAGGCCCGGCAGGGCGAGGCCGCCGAGTTGGACGAGACCTTGGCCGCGCGCCGCGCCGAGCTTGCGACGCTTGAGGAGGAGGCCGCGGCGCTGCGTGCGGGCATCGAACAGCTTGGCGCGGATCGTGCGGCGATGCAGGCCGAAGGCGATGGCGCGCGGCAGGCGGCGCAGCAGCAGCAGGCCGCACTGGCCGAACTGACCGGGCAGGCCGAGCCGCTGCGCAGCGAGATCGCGGCGCTGACCGCCAGCCTTGCCGAATTGCGCGACGAGGCCGAGACCGGCCAGACGCAGGCTGCGCAGTTGCGTGACGAGATCGCCGCGCTGACCGAACAGCGCGACGGGCTGCAGGCCGCTATCGCCGAGGCCGGCGAGCGGGGGGCCGAACGCGACCGGCTGGCTCAGGAGGTGGCCGCGCGGCAGGCCGAACTGGCCCGCCTGACCGGGGAAGAAGAGGGCTTGCGCGGCGCGGTCGCCGCGCTCGAGGAACGCCGCGCGGCCCTGGCGGCCGAAACCACGACGCCGACCGCTGCGGCGCCGGCGCCTGCCGAGGCGATCCCGGCGGCCGCGGCGGCGACGCCCGACCTCGCCCCCGACATTGCATCCGAGGCCGGATCGGAGGCCGCGTCCGAGGCCGCAGCCGCCGAACAGCCCGCCGAACCGCCCGCGCCCGCGCGGCCACGCGCGCCGGCTGATGTCGGCGCGGTGCTGGCCACCGCGCCCGGCCTGCCGGACGATCCGGCGGCGCGCGCGCGGCTGCGCGATCTGCTGGTCGCCGGGGCCTGCGCGCCCGACGCGCTGGCCGCGGTGCAGAACCCGATCAACCGCCAGGCGCTGCTGGCGCTTGTCTCTCGGCTCGACCCCTGCTGAACGCCCGCGCGACATTGCCGCGCATCACGATGAAGGAGAGAAGGATGCGAGTGAGGTTTCTTTTCCGCAGGCTTGCCCTGGTCGCCGGGCTGCTTGGCGCGTCGCTGCTGCCCGGCCACGCGCAAGAGCCGCAGATCAACATCATGACAGGCTCGCCGACGGGCACCTACATCCAGTTCGGGCGCGACATGCAGGGGCTGATGTCGCAATGCGGCAAGCAGATGGGCGTGGTCGAATCCGCCGGCGCGCTGGAGAATTTCCTGGCCGTGCGCCAGCGTCGCTTCACCCAGTTCGGGATCGTCCAGAACGACGTGCTGGAATACATGCAGACCTTTGCCGGGCAGGACCCGGTGGTGGCGCGCACCATCCGGGGGGTGCGCATCGCCTTCCCGCTTTACGACGAAGAGGTGCATATCCTCGCCACCAGGGACATTCCCGATTTCAGCGCGCTCGGCGGCAAGCGGGTGGGGATCGGCAACGAGAACAGCGGCACTTTCCTGACCTCGTCGCTGATGCTCTCGCTGGCCGGGCTGAAGCCGTCCGAGACGCGGACGCTGGGCCCGCAGGAGGGGCTGGCCGCCCTGAAGGCGGGCGAGGTCGATGCCTTCATCTATGTGGCCGGGGCGCCGGCCTCGCTTTATGCGGAAGGCGAGATCGACCCCGCGAAGTTCCACCTGCTGCCGATCCGCAACGAGACGCTGCGCAGCGTCTACACGCCCAAGACGCTGCCCGCGAATACCTATCCCTTCCAGACCGAACCCCTCGACCTCGTCGCGGTCAAGGCGGTGCTGATGACCTTCGAATACGACATGCGGGGCAATGCCTATCACCGCGCGGCCTGCGAGGCGGTGTCGGACCTGTCCTCGCTGATCCTGACGCGGATCGACGACCTGAAGGCGAACGGCCATCCGAAATGGAAGGATGTCGACCTGAGCGCGATCCCGCCGGGCTGGGACATCGGCGCCTGCGTCAATCGCGGCATCGCGCCCGATTATGTGGCCAACTGCACCGCGCCGGTTCCCGCAGCCAGCACCGGCAGCGATGCCGAAAGCGATGCGAACGCGGCCTATCGGCGCAGCATCTGCGAGGTGATGGGCTGCTGACGCGGCCTCGCGGGCGGATGGCCGCGATGGCTGCGCCGTTCCGCCGGCGCCTTGCCTGCGGGGCGGCGCGTCAGCCGGGAGGCGGCACGGCGTAGATCCAGCCGGTCGAGGCCAGTTCGCTGCCGTCGTCGTCCAGCGTGGCGATCCGCCAGCTGTGGACGGGGCCGTCCAGGAGGATCGCCGAAAGGTCGGTTTCCTGCCGGTTCGGCATCGCTTCCTCGCCGTCGCGCAGATATTCGACCGCGAAACGCGCGGGGCTTTCGTCCCGTGGTGCGCGCCAGTGGATCTCGACCCCGCCATCCGCGAACAGGACCTGCGCGACGGGAATGGCGGGCAGGGTCGATGGTCCGGCCGCGACGTCCTGCAGCGCCGCGACCCGCGACGGCGCGCCGCCCAGATTGCCGGCCAGCCGATACCAGGCCAGCGCGCGGCGCGCATCGGCTGGCACGCCGTCGCCGATCTCGAAGGCCTGGCCCAGAAAGCTTGCCGCGCGCGGATTGCCCCGCAGCGCGGCCCGCTGATAGTGGAAGGTGGCCAGTTGCGGGCGGAACCGGCCGATCTGGAGGCCCTGGTCCAGAAGCGCCTTTGCATCGGGGGGGGCGGCACCGCCCGAGATGCGCAGCATCGGCGCGGAATCGTCGATCCAGGCGGGCGGAAGGCTGTCCGGGCCCGGGGCGCGGGCCTCTTCCAAGGGCTCGGGCCGGGCACCGGGTGCATCGGCGGGCGCATCGGCGGGGGGCGGCGCGGCGCCCTCCGGCGTCGCCATCCCGGCGGGCGCGTCGGTGCGGCCCTGGGCGCCATACCACAGCAGCCCTCCGGTGACGCCCGCGGCCAGGGTGCCCGAGATCAGAAGAAAGCGCAGCGACCGCCGCGGCGGCGCCGAACCCTCTGACGGCGCTGCGCGCGGCGGGGCGGGCCTGGGCCTGGCCGCCGCGGCCGACGGCAGGGGCTGGCGCGGGGGCAGGTCGGCGGGACCCGCAGGCGCCACGATCGGCGCGGCCAGCGCGACCGGTGCCGACAGCGTGGCGGGGGCCGACAGCGTGACAGGGGCGGGCAGCGTGGCGGGGGCGGGCAGCGTGACGGGGGCGGGCAGCGTGGCGGGGGCCGACAGCGGAACGGGCGCGGAATCCCGCGCCGGCGCCCCCGCCTTGTCGCGCCCGGCCGCGGTCGGCAGGTCGGCTGCGGCGCCGGTTCCGGGCTGTGGGGGCTGCCCAGACCGGGCTGCGATGCCGGCCGGCCCGTCGCGCGCATCGCGCAGGGCCTTTTCGGCAAAGGCCGCGGTGATCCGCGACAGCCCCGCCGCGTCGGCATCGCGCAGGCAGATCTGGGCCATCTGGTTCAGCACGCCCGGCACCCCCTGCGAGGCCTGGTGCAGCACCTGAAGGCTGGCCTGGTCGAAGGGCGACACGCCCTCGTGGCACGGGCATTGCGCATTGACCAGCCGATGCGCGACATAGCCCGCCGTCTCGCTGGCCCGGAAGGCCGGCAGATGCGCCTGCCCGCGGATCAGGTCATAAAGCCCCGGCCGCGGCTGCGCCGCCAGACGCGCGCGCAGTTCGGGCAGGCCGGCGATGACGATGGGGACGCGCAGGGCGCCCTCTTCATGCAGCCGGGCCAGCCGGCGCAACTGATCCAGCGCGGCATCCGACAGTTCCTCGCCATTGTCCACGATCAGCAACCCACGCGGCTGGGCGGTCCCGCCCTCGTCGAGGAACTGGCGCAGATCGGCGGAGAGTTCGTCGCCGGCCTCGGCCTCGGGCTCGGCGGCGAAGGGATCCTCGCCCTCGTCGTCGGCGCCGTCGATCCAGGCTATGCGTTCATCCTGCTGGAACCGTGCGGCAAGGGCGCGCAGCATCAGCGACTTGCCGCTGCCCGGATCGCCGGTCAGCAGGGTCACGGCATGGCCCGAGGTGACGCCGTTCTCCAGCGTGGTCATGGCGGTGCGGTGACCGATCGCGGGATACATCCAGACAAAATTCTGGCCCGCGCGAAAGGCGGGGCAGAGGCGACCGGGCTGCAAGCTCAAATCGATCATCTGTCAGCGGCACTCGCGAAGCGGCAGATCCTGCCGGCACTCAACACCAAAATACCGAGGCTGTTCAGCTTTTCCCACACGTCCCGCAAGGATACGCTGCTGCTCGTCGGGGTCAAGAATTGTTGGCGACGGCAGGGCACAAAAGCCGTACCGCCGCGATCCGCGGGCCTGGCTGCCCCGGCCGCGGGCAGGCGCGGGCGGGGTCAGGGCGGGGTCAGGGCGGGGTCAGCGCGACAGGTCGATCAGGATCTTCAGCTGGGTGCCGGCCGGATCCAGAAGCCGGTCGAAGCCCTCGGTCACCGCCTCGTCGAGCCCGATCCGGCGCGTCACGACCTTCTCGGCCGGCAGCGCGCCCGAGGCGATCATCTGCGCCACGCGCGGCCAGTAATGGGTGGGATAGGCCCAGCTGCCCCGGATATCGACATCCTTGAAGGTGACCGCGAACCAGTCCAGCGGATTGTCATGCGGGTGCAGCCCGGTCTGGACCACCACCCCCTGCTTGCGGACCGCGTCAAGGCAGGCCTTCAGCGCATGTTCGTTGCCCACGCATTCGATGGCCACGTCGCAGCCGACTCCGCCCTCGGTCGCGGCGCGCACCGCATCGCCCACGCCGGTCCGGCCGGGGTTCAGCGTCAGCACCTCGGGCAGCAGGTCGCGCACCAGCGCCAGCCGCGTCTCGTTGGGGTCCGACACGAACAGCCGCACCGCGCCCGCCGCCCGGGCCGCCATCAGCGTCAGCACGCCGATGGGTCCGGCCCCCGTCACCAGCACGCTGGAGCCGGCAAAGACGCCGCCGCGGTCGCAGGCATAGACGGCGACGGCGGCAGGCTCGATCAGCGCCGCGGCCTCGTCCGACAGCGCCGCAGGGATCGGCACGACGTTGTAATCGTTCAGCAACGCCTTTTGCGCCATGCCGCCCGAATGCCATGACAGCCCGGCCAGGGCAAGCCGGTCCGACAGGTGGAACAGCCCGCGATCGGCATAGTAGTCGCCGGCCCGCGGCATGATCAGCGGCTGCACCGAAACCCGGTCGCCGGGCGCGACATGGGTGACGCCGCTGCCCACCGCCTCGACCACCCCGCCGAATTCATGGCCCAGCACCTGCGCGCCGCTGGCGCCGGTGAAGGGGTGCGGCTCTTTCGGAACGAAGATCGGGCCATAGGCATATTCATGCAGGTCGGTTCCGCAGATGCCGCAATAGGTGTTGCGGATCAGCACCTGGCCGGGGCCGGGCGCGGGCGGGGCGGCGATGTCTTCGATCCGCAGATCCTTGGCGGCGTGGAAACGCAGGGCTTTCATGGCATGTCCTCATGTCGTGGTGATGGGCCGGGCCCGGCGCAGGGCCGGCCCGTCAACCGCCCCGGCACGGGGGCCGGCAGCGGGGCGCGATCGGTGGGGGGAAATCCGGCGACGTTCCCCGCCGCCGGGCAGGGGGGTCAGCCGAGGTGATGCACCTCTTGCAGCCCATAGACCGGCGTCGGGATGCCCGCCTGCCGCGCCTTCAGTTGCAGGGCCAGATACAGCGAGTAATGCCGCGACTGGTGCAGGTTGCCGCCGTGGAACCACAGCGCCTGTTGCCGGGTGGGTTTCCACATGTTGCGCTGCTCGCCCTCCCAGGGGCCGGGGTCCTTGGTCGTGTCCGAGCCGAGGCCCCAGACCTTGCCGACCCTGTCGGCCACGTCCTGCCCGATCAGGTCGGCCGCCCAGCCATTCATCGAGCCGTAGCCGGTGGCATAGACGATCAGGTCGGCGGGCAGTTCCTCGCCGCTGTCCAGCAGAACGCCGGTCTCGGTGATCTCGGCCACCTGGCCATGCGCCAGCTTGACCTCGCCATCGATGATCAACTGGCTGGCGCCGACGTCGATGTAATAGCCCGATCCGCGGCGCAGGTACTTCATGAAAAGCCCCGAGCCGTCATCGCCGAAGTCCAGCCTGAATCCCGCCTTTTCAAGGCCCTCGTAGAAGTCCTTGTCGCGTTCCTTCATCTGGTCATACAGCGGGATCTGCCATTGATGCATGATCCGGTAGGGCAGCGACGCGAAGATCAGGTCGGCCTTCTCGGTGGTCATCCCGTTCTGCACGGCCTGTTCGGAATACAGCGCGCCCAGCCCGATCTCCATCAGGCTGTCGGACTTGACGATATGGGTCGAGGACCGCTGCACCATGGTCACGTCGGCATCATGTTCCCACAGCGCCGCCGCGATGTCATGGGCCGAGTTGTTCGAGCCGATGATGACCACCTTCCTGCCCGCATAGGCGTCGGGGCCGGGATGCTGCGAGGAATGATGCTGGTCGCCCTTGAAGCGGTCCATGCCGGGAAAATCGGGGATGCGCGGCTTGCCCGACATCCCGGTGGCCAGCACCAGTTCCCTGGGGTGCAGCGTCACCTGCTGGCCGTCGCGGTCCACCACCACGGTCCATTCGCCCTTGTCGGCGTCATAGCTGGCGCGGGTGCAACTGCTGCGCGTCCAGTAGTTCAGCTCCATGACCTTGGCATACATTTCCAGCCAGTCGCCGATCTTGTCCTTGGGCGCGAAGACCGGCCAGTTCTCGGGGAACTTGATGTAGGGCAGGTGGTCGTACCAGACCGGGTCGTGCAGGCACAGCGACTTGTAGCGCTTGCGCCAGCTGTCGCCGGGGCGGTCGTTCCTTTCGATGATGATCGTCGGCACGCCCAGTTGCCGCAGCCTTGCGCCAAGGGCGATGCCGCCCTGTCCGCCGCCGATGATGACGGTATGCGGCTGGCGGTCATAGCCCAGTTCGGCGGCCTCGGCCTCGCGTTCCTCGCGCCAGCTTTGGCGGTTCTTGCCGGCGCCGTGTCTGGCCCCCAGCGGGCGGGAAAAGCCCTTGGCTTCCTCATGGCCCTTGAGTTCCTGAAGCGCGGTCAGAAGGGTCCAGATGCGCCCGTCGCGCAGCCGCACGAGGCCGCAGCCGCGCCCGACCGCCGTTTCAAAGCGGAACCACGCGGTGATGATGCCGTCCTCCTCGCCGGGGATCTCGGCCGGGTCCAGCGCCCAGCCGGTCGGCCTGACATGGCCCAGCTGCGCGCGCAGCATGTCGGCCACCTGGTCCTGCCCCTCCATCGTGCGAAGGTTCCAGGTAAAGCTGACCAGGTCGCGCCAGTAGCAATCGGTCACGAAGCACGAGGCGGCGCGGTCGATGTCGCCCGCCTCCAGCGCCGCCCCGAACTCGTCCATGACCGCCTGAGCGCGGTCGGTGACGGTGGAATCCAGCATGTTGTCCTCCCATTGGTGATGCTCCCACGGGCAGGCTGCGGGCTGGCGGGGCGTGGCGACAGGAAAAACCGACGCCGCGGCGCGGAAATTCGGCAGCGGGCCGGTCCGGCGTTGCAGGCGCAACGGCGCGCAACACGGCGCGCAACGCGGCGCGCAGCATCAGCCGGGCGGGGTCAGCCCCAGCCGCTGCATCCGGCGCAGGACGGTGGACCGGTTCACGCCAAGCCGGCGGGCCGCGCAGGCCATGTTCCAGCCGCAGGCGTCAAGGATGGCCCGAAGATCCTCGTCGGGATCGGCTGCCGGGGGCAGGGCCAGCAGCGCGGGTGGCAGGTCGGTCTGGTCGATCACCTGACCCTCGGCCAGCAGGCTTGCGGTGTCCAGCGTGGCGGCCAGTTCGCGCAGGTTGCCCGGCCAGTCGCGGCCGCGCAGGTCCGATCGGGCGGCGGCGGTCAGGCGCAGCCCGTCCGTGGCCCCGCCGCGCAGCAGCCGATCCACCAGCCAGTCGAAATCCTGCCGCAGCCGCAATGGCGGCAGGTGCAGCGCGGCACCGGCGATGCGAAAGAACAGATCGGCGCGAAAGCTGCCATCGCGGACCATCTGGCCCAGATCGCCGCGGCTGGTGGCGATGACCCGCAGCCGCGTCGTGGCAAGCTGGCGCAGCATCACGGCCTGCGCCTCCGGGCACAGGTCGTCGACACGGCGCAGGAACAGCGTGCCGGTCGCCCCGGCGGTCCAGTCCTGCGCGGCGAGGGCTGCGGGGTCCTGTCCGGCGCAGTCCAGCGCGACGAAGGCGGCGGGGCGCGGCAGGCACATGTGGATCGCGCGCGCCAGACGCTCTTTGCCGGTGCCGGTCTCGCCGCCGATCAGCAGCGAGACCCCGCTGCAGGCCAGCCGCGCGGCGCGCGACAGCATGCGCTGCATCGCCGGATCGGCGCCGGCGAGGCTGGACAACCCGCCCGGCAGCAGCGGCAGGCCGCGCGGCAGGCGCGCGGTCTGCGGCGCGATGGCATGGCCGAACAGCGACCGGCCGTCGCGCAGCCGCACCAGCCGATCCTCGGTCGGCCGGCCCCGCATCAGGTCGGGCAGATCGTCGACGCCCAGTTCCAGAAGCTGGTCCAGCCGCTGCCCAAGCAGCGGTCGGGACCCGCCCAGCGCCGCCTGCGCGGCATGGGTCAGCCCGATGATGCGGCCCTCTGGATCCAGCGCGATCGCGGCTTCGGGATCGACCTCCAGGAATTCCGGGCTGGCCGACAGCCGCAGCACCCAGTCGCGCCGGGTCATCGCCATCAGGTTCGCCATCTCGACCCGCCGGGCCGAGGCGCGCACCAGGTTCATCGCCAGGCTCTGGCTGGCCTTGGGCTGGGGCGAGCGCAGCAGCGACAAATCCAGCACCGCGGCCAGCTGGCCCGAGGTGTCGAAGATCGGCGCGGCGGTGCAGGACAGCGGCGTGTGGTGCAGGTCGAAATGGTCGGTCTGGTGGATCGTCACCGCCTCGCCGGTCACGATGCAGGCGCCGACGCCGCAGGTGCCGGCCAGATGCTCGGACCAGTCCGAGCCGAGATAGAGGCCCGCCCGGCGCAGATCGTCCTCGAAGCGGGTGTCGCCGAAGAAGTCCACCGTCACGCCCTTGGCATCGGCCAGCAGCAGCACGTAGTTCTGGCCCGCCACCTGCCGGAACAGCGCGTCCAGCCCCGAACGGGCTATGGCGATCAGCCGTTCGGACTGCTCGCGGTGGCTGCGCAGTTCGGCATCGGTGACGATATGCGCGGGCGAGGGGCGGGCGGGGTCGAGGCCGTAATGCTCGACGCAGCGCCGCCAGCTGTCGGACACGATCCCGTCGCGCCCGGTCGCCTGACCGCGCAGCACAAGGTCGATCTCGGCGACATGATCGCGGTCGCGCATCGGCTGTCCTTCCCCGCTGGCCCTCCCCAAGGTCGCACGCCCCGGCCGCTGTGGCGCGCGGATGCTCCAGACTTGCCACGAAACGGGCCGTCCTCAAATGGCCCATTGGTCGCGGTCGGCCCGGATGCCCCGCCCGGGCAGTACCTCGCGCATCGCGCTGGCCGAGCTTTGCGCCAGCCGGTCGCGCAGCCGCAGCGCCAGGGGCGACAGCGGCCGGCGGCGCAGGTCCAGCAGGTAATAGGCCGAGACGCGCAGGTCCTGCGCCAGCCGCAGCTGGGCAAAGCCCGCGGCGATCGGCGGCTGGATCAGCAGGTCCGCAACCTCCTGCGAGACCGCGGCGATGGCGTCGCCCTGCGCCAGATAGGCCATGGTCAGCAGCAGCGACGGGCTGTTGACGATATTGGCCGGCTCGGGCAGGCCGACATCGGCAAAGGCCGCCAGCGCCGCCTCGCGGATCGGGGCGCCGCGCTGCTGCATCACCCATTCGCAGTCGGCCAGTTCGGTCAGCGTCACGCGGGGCGCGCGGGCCAGCGGGTGACCGGCCCGGCACAGGAAGGCCACGCCCTCGTCGCGCATCGGCAGGATGTTGAAGTCGTGGCTGTCGAAGTCGGGCAGGATCCGGGCCAGCACGAAATCCATCTCGCCGGCCAGAAGATGGGTCAGCAATTCGCGCGAGGGCATCACGTCCACGGTGATGTCGGCGGCCGGCGCCTCCTGCTTGACCTGCCGGATCGCGCTGACCAGATAGCTGACGGCAGGCCCGGTCACCGCGCCGACGCGGACCGCCCCGGCATAGCCCTCGCGCAGGCCGCGCACGTCGGTGGCGATGCTGGACATCTCGCGCAGGATGGCGCGGGCGCGGCGCAGCACGGTGCGGCCGATCTCGGTCGGCTCCATCCCCTTGGGCTGGCGCAGGAACAGCGCCGCGCCGATCAGCCGCTCGGTCTCGGCCAGCATCCGCGAGGCGGCGGGCTGGGTCATCGCGCAGGCCTCGGCGGCGACCTGAAGCTGGCCGTGTTCGGCGATCTGCTGGATCAGGCGCAGCTGGGCGGGTTTCAGCGTCAGGCGCTGGGCGGGCGGTGACATATCATTTCCGTCATGCAGATTGTTCGAGATGTCATTTTACGCGCATGTCGCGGGCTTGCTAGAGTTTTCCTTGGCCGTCCCGATGAGCGTCGGGCGGACAGGGGATGACAGACGGCCGCGCCAAGTGCCGTCACAGGGAGGAACGCATGAAACTCAGCAACGCGGCGATCGCGCTGGCGATCGGAATCTCGTGGCTTGCCGTGGGCGCCAGCGCCGAAACGGTGGGCATCTCGATGCCGACGAAATCCTCGGCCCGCTGGATCGACGACGGCAACAACATGGTCAAGCAGTTCGAGGAAGCCGGCTACGAGACCGACCTGCAATATGCCGAGGACGACATTCCGAACCAGCTGGCCCAGGTCGAGAACATGATCACCAAGGGCGTCGACGTCCTGGTGATCGCGGCCATCGACGGCACCACGCTGTCGAACGCGCTGGCCAATGCCGCCGCCGCCGACATCAAGGTGATCGCCTATGACCGGCTGATCCGCGACACGCCCGATGTCAGCTATTACGCGACCTTCGACAACTTCAAGGTCGGCGTGGAACAGGCCAATTCGCTGGTTGCGGGCCTGAAGGAACGCTTTCCGGACCAGAAGCCGTGGAACGTCGAGCTGTTCGGCGGCAGCCCGGACGACAACAACGCCTATTTCTTCTATGACGGTGCGATGTCGGTGCTGCAGCCGCTGATCGACGACGGCTCGATCGCGGTCGTGTCGGGGCAGATGGGCATGGATACCGTCGGCACGCTGCGCTGGGACGGCGCGGTGGCACAGGCGCGGATGGATAACCTGCTGTCGGCCAACTACACCGACAAGCAGGTTCACGGCGTGCTGTCGCCCTACGACGGGCTGTCGATCGGGATCCTGTCATCGCTCAAGGGCGTGGGCTACGGGTCGGGCGACATGAAGATGCCGATCGTGACCGGCCAGGACGCCGAGGTTCAGTCGGTCAAGTCGATCCTGAACGACGAGCAATATTCGACCGTGTTCAAGGACACCCGCGAACTGGCGCGCGTCACCGTCGGCATGGTCGATGCGATGATCAAGGGCGGCGAGCCCGAGATCAACGACACCGAGACCTACGACAACGGCGTCAAGGTCGTGCCGTCCTACCTGCTCGAGCCGGTTCCGGTTGACAAGTCGAACTGGGAACAGGTGCTGATCGAGTCCGGGTATTACACGAAAGACCAGATCGAGTGATCGGAAGCGGCCGCCCGCCCGCCCTCGGGCAGGCGGGCGGCCCGACCGGAGGATGCCGATGACCGCCCTTCTGGAAATGCGCCACATCACCAAGACCTTTCCCGGCGTGAAGGCGCTGGACGACGTCAGCTTGGCAGTGGCCGAGGGAGAGATCCACGCCATCTGCGGTGAAAACGGCGCCGGCAAGTCCACGCTGATGAAGGTGCTCTCGGGCGTCTATCCCGCCGGCAGCTACGACGGCGAGATCGTCTATGCGGGCGAGACGGTGCATTTCACCGGCATTCGCGACAGCGAGGAGCGGGGCATCATCATCATCCATCAGGAACTGGCGCTGGTGCCGCTGCTGACCATCGCCGAGAACATCTTCCTCGGCAACGAGCGGGCCAGCCGCGGCGTGATCGACTGGCCCGAGACCTTCCGCCAGACCGAGGGCCTGCTGGCCAAGGTCGGCCTGCGCGAGACGCCGGGCACGCGGGTCGAAAGCCTGGGCGTGGGCAAGCAGCAACTGGTCGAGATCGCCAAGGCCCTGTCCAAGAACGTCCGCCTGCTGATCCTCGACGAACCCACCGCCGCACTGTCCGAAAGCGACAGCCAGGCGCTGCTGGACCTGCTGCTGGAGCTGAAGGCGCAGGGCGTCACCTCGATCATCATCAGCCACAAGCTGAACGAGGTGCGGCGGGTGGCAGACAGCGTCACGGTGATCCGCGACGGCGCCACCATCTCGACGCTGGATGCCCGCGAGGGCGGGCTGACCGAGGATCGCATCGTGCGCGACATGGTCGGCCGCGACATGGCGCATCGCTATCCCGCCCGCCAGCGCCGCGCCGGCGACACCGTGTTCGACCTGCGCAACTGGTCGGTCTGGCATCCCGAACATGCCGACCGGCAGATGATCCGCGACCTGTCGATGACGGTGCGCGCGGGCGAGGTGGTCGGCATTGCCGGGTTGATGGGCTCGGGACGGACCGAACTGGCCATGAGCATCTTCGGGCGCAGCTATGGCCGGCGCATCTCGGGCGAGGTGCGCATGCATGGCCGGCCCGTCGATGTCTCGACCGTGGACCGCGCCATCTCGGCGGGGCTGGCCTATGTCACCGAGGACCGCAAGACGCTTGGGCTGATCCTCGAGGACACGATCCGCCGCAACACCGTGCTGGCCAATCTCGGCGCCGTTTCGCAGCGCGGCGTGATCGAGGAGGGCCGCGAGACCGAGGTGGCCGAAGGCTATCGGCGGATGCTGAACATCCGCACGCCCTCGGTGTTCCAGAAGGTGGTGAACCTGTCGGGTGGCAACCAGCAGAAGGTGGTGCTCGCCAAATGGCTGTTCACCGAGCCCGACCTGCTGATCCTCGACGAGCCGACGCGCGGCATCGATGTCGGCGCGAAATACGAAATCTACAGCATCATCAACGACCTCAGCGCGGCGGGCAAGGCGGTCATCCTGATCTCGTCGGAAATGCCCGAACTGCTGGGCATGTGCGACTGCATCCATGTGATGAACGAGGGCCGCTTCGTGGGCGAGCTGGCGGCCGAGGCGGCCAGCCAGGAAGCCATCATGTCGATGATCGTCAGGGAATAGGATCATGGATCTGGAACAGACCTCGGGGCATCCGCAGGGCATCGGCATCGGCGCCTATGTGGCCCGGCACATCCGCGAATACGGCCTGCTGTTCGCGCTGATCGCGATCATGCTGTTCTTCCAGGTGGTGACCGGGGGTGTGCTGCTGAAGCCCGTCAACATCACCAACCTGTTCCTGCAGAACAGCTATATCATCATCATGGCCCTGGGCATGCTGCTGGTGATCGTCGGCGGCCATATCGACCTGTCGGTGGGCTCGGTCATGGGCTTCATCGGCGCGCTGGCGGCGGTGATGATCGTCAGCTGGGGCCTGCCGGTGATCGTCGCGGTGGCGATCTGCCTGGTCACCGGCATGGCGATCGGCGGCATCCAGGGTTATTTCGTGGCCTACTGGAAGATCCCGTCCTTCATCGTCACGCTGGCCGGGATGCTGGTGTTTCGCGGGCTGTCGCTGTGGCTGCTGGCCGGACAGTCGATCGGACCCTTCCCGCGCAGCTTCCAGGCGCTGTCCACCGGTTTCATCCCCGACCTGTTCGGACTGGGCCGGCCCAATGCGCTGGCGCTGGCGGTGGGCGTGGTGGCGGTGCTGCTGATCCTGTGGATGGGCCTGCGCGGCCGCGCCCGCAACGCCCGTTACGGCATCGAGGACGAGCCCTGGGGGCTGTTCCTGCTGCGCAACGCCATCGTCGCGGCGGCGCTGCTGTTCGTGACCTGGAAGCTGGCCTGGTTCCGCGGCCTTCCCAACGTGCTGCTGTCGATGGTGGTGCTGACGGTGATCTACGTCTTCGTGACCGAGCGCACGACCCTCGGCCGGCGGGTCTATGCGGTCGGCGGCAATGCCAAGGCGGCCAAGCTGTCGGGCATCCGCACCGAGCGGCTGACCTTCCTGACCTTCGTCAACATGGGCCTGCTGGCGGCGCTGGCGGGGCTGGTCTTTGCGGCGCGGCTGAACACCGCCACGCCCAAGGCGGGCTTCGCGGTCGAACTGGACGTGATCGCCGCGGTGTTCATCGGCGGGGCCTCGATGGCCGGTGGGTCGGGCAAGATCGTCGGCGCGGTGGTCGGCGCCTTCATCATGGGGGTGATGAACAACGGCATGTCGATCCTGGGCATCGGCATCGACTACCAGCAGGTCATCAAGGGCCTGGTGCTGCTGGCCGCCGTCTTCTTCGATGTCTACAACAAGAACAAGGAAGCCTGAGCCATGCTGCTGTCGCAACTGATCCTGCCCGACGGCAACCGGGCCGTGGCGGCGCGCGACGGCGGGCCGGCGCATCTGGTGCCAGGTGCTGCCTCGACGCGCGATCTGGCGCTGGCCGCGATCGCGGCGGGGCGCGGCCTTGTCGCCGAGATCGCGGCCCGCGGACCGGGCGCCGCGGTCGATCTGGACGCTGCGCTGGCCGAGGGGCGGATGCTGCTGCCCCTCGATCATCCCGACGCCGCGCATCTGCACCTGACCGGCACAGGCCTGACCCATCTCGGCAGCGCCGCGACCCGCGACGCGATGCATCAGGGCGCCGATCCCGAGACGCTGACCGACAGCATGAAGATGTTCCGCATGGGGCTGGAGGGCGGCAAGCCCGCCGCGGGCCAGGTCGGTGCGCAGCCCGAATGGTTCTACAAGGGCAACGGCCATGCGGCGGTCGCGCCGGGCGCGGCGCTGGCCAGCCCCGGCTTTGCGCTGGACGCGGGCGAGGAACCCGAGATCGCCGGGCTTTATCTGATCGGCACCGATGGCCAGCCGTTCCGGCTGGGCTTCGCGCTGGGCAACGAGTTCTCGGACCATGTGACCGAACGCGGCAACTATCTGTGGCTGGCCCATTCCAAGCTGCGCCCGGCCAGCTTCGGCCCCGAGATGCTGCTGGGCGATCTGCCCGCGCATGTCGAGGGCAACAGCCGCCTGCATCGCGATGGCGCGGTGATCTGGGAAAGACCCTTCCTGTCGGGCGAGGCGAACATGTCCCACAGCCTCGCCAATCTGGAACATCACCACTTCAAATACGGCCTGTTCCGCCAGCCCGGCGACGTGCATGTGCATTTCTTCGGCACCGCCACGCTGTCCTTTGCGGACGGCATCACCACCCGCGCGGGCGACGTGTTCGAGATCGCCTGCGACGCCTTCGGGCTGCCCCTGCGCAATCCGCTGACACTGCAACCCGACGACGCGGCCCCGGTCGCGGTCGCCGCACTCTGAGGCCCGCCATGCCCTTCACCCCCGCCCCCTGGCCGCGCCAACTGCGCTCGCAGCACTGGTATGGCGGCACCTCGCGCGACACGATCTATCATCGCGGCTGGATGAAGAACCAGGGCTATCCGCATGACCTGTTCGACGGCCGCCCGATCATCGGCATCCTGAACACCTGGTCCGACCTGACCCCCTGCAACGGCCATCTGCGCGAACTGGCCGAGAAGGTGAAGGCCGGTGTCTGGGAGGCGGGCGGCTTTCCGGTCGAGGTGCCGGTATTCTCGGCGTCCGAAAACACCTTCCGCCCCTCGGCGATGATGTTTCGCAACCTCGCCGCGCTGGCGATCGAGGAAACCATCCGCGGCCAGCCGATGGACGGCGCGGTGCTGCTGGTCGGCTGCGACAAGACCACGCCCAGCCTGATGATGGCGGCGGCCTCCTGCGACATCCCCTCGATCGTGGTCACAGGCGGGCCGATGCTGAACGGCTATTTCCGGGGCGAGCGGGTCGGGTCCGGCACGCATCTTTGGAAGTTCAGCGAGGCCGTGAAGGCCGGCGAGATGACCCAGGAGGAGTTCCTGGAAGCCGAGGCCAGCATGTCGCGATCCTCGGGCACCTGCAACACCATGGGCACCGCCAGCACCATGGCCTCGATGGCCGAGGCGCTGGGCATGGCGCTGTCGGGCAATGCCGCGATCCCGGCCGTGGATTCGCGCCGCCGGGTGATGGCGCAGCTGTCGGGGCGGCGCATCGTGCAGATGGTCAAGGACGACCTGAAACCCTCGGACATCCTGACCAAGCAGGCCTTCGAGAACGCCATCCGCACCAATGGCGCCATCGGCGGGTCCACGAACGCGGTGGTGCATCTGCTGGCGCTGGCCGGGCGCGTGGGCGTCGACGTGACGCTGGACGACTGGGACCGCTGCGGGCGCGACGTGAGCACCATCGTGAACCTGATGCCCTCGGGCCGGTATCTGATGGAGGAATTCTTCTATGCCGGCGGGCTGCCGGTGGTGCTGAAACGCCTCGGCGAGGCGGGGCAGCTGCACAGGGATGCGCTGACGGTCAGCGGCGGGCCGATCTGGGACGAGGTGAAGGATGTCGTCAACTGGAACGAGGATGTCATCCTGCCGGCCGACCGCCCGCTGACCGATCAGGGCGGCATCGCGGTGCTGCGCGGCAATCTGGCGCCGAACGGGGCGGTGCTGAAACCCTCGGCGGCCAGCCCGCACCTGCTGACCCATCGCGGCCGCGCCGTCGTCTTCGAGGATATCGACGACTACAAGGCGCGGATCGAGGATGACGCGCTGGACATCGACGAGACCTGCGTGATGGTGCTGAAGAACTGCGGGCCGAAGGGCTATCCGGGCATGGCCGAGGTCGGCAACATGGGCCTGCCGCCCAAGGTCCTGAAGAAGGGGATCACCGACATGGTGCGGATCAGCGATGCCCGCATGTCGGGCACCGCCTATGGCACGGTCGTGCTGCACACCTCGCCCGAGGCGGCGGCGGGCGGGACGCTGGCGGTGGTCCGCGACGGCGACATGATCGAGCTGGACGTGCCGAACCGCCGCCTGCATCTGGACATTTCCGACGACGACCTGGCCGCGCGGCTGGCCGGCTGGCAGCCGCTGCCCGACCAGCCCGCCAGCGGCTATGCCTGGCTGCATCAGGCGCATGTGATGGGCGCCGATACCGGGGCGGATCTGGATTTCCTCAAGGGCTGTCGCGGAAATCCGGTCGGAAAGGACAGCCACTGATGAAACTCGCGCTCGTCGGCATCGGCAAGATCGCGCGCGACCAGCATGTGCCCGCGCTGACCGCCAGCCCGGACTGGGACCTCGCCGCCACCGTCTCGCGCCACGGCACCGTCGAGGGCGTCGAGGCCTTCAGCGACATCGCCGCCATGCTGGAGGCCCGGCCCGACATCGGCACGGTCAGCCTGTGCCTGCCGCCGGTGCCGCGCTTCGAGGCCGCGCAGGCGGTGCTGCGGGCGGGGCGTCACCTGATGCTGGAAAAGCCGCCCGGCGCCACGCTGGCCGAGGTCCATGTGCTGCGCGACATGGCGGCGGCGCAGGGCGTCAGCCTCTATGCGACCTGGCATTCGCGCCGCGCGCATGGCGTCGCCCGCGCCAGGGCCTGGCTGGCCGGGCGCGAGATCCGCGAGGGCCGGGTCATCTGGCGCGAGGATGTGCGCAAATGGCATCCCGGCCAGGACTGGATCTTCGAGGCGGGCGGCATGGGCGTCTTTGACCCCGGCATCAATGCCGCCTCGATCCTCACCGGGATCCTGCCCCGGCCCCTGCGCCTGATCGCGGCCGAGATCGAGGTTCCGGCCAACCGCCAGGCCCCGATCGCCGCGCGGCTGGAATTCGACGGCAATATCCGCGCCGATCTGGACTTCCGCGAAGAGGGTCCGCAGGTCTGGGACATGGAATTCGCCACCGATGGCGGCCACCTGGCGCTGCGCAACGGCGGCAACAAGCTTGAGATCGACGGCAAGTCGGTGGCGGGCGACGATCAGGTGATGGGCAGCGAGTATGCCGCGCTCTACGCCGACATGGCCGATCTGGTGCGCAACGGGGCCTCGGATGTGGACCTCGCACCGATGGTGCTGGTCGCCGATGCCTTCATGCTGGGCCGGCGGATCACCGCGCCGCCATTCCACTTCTGA
>NZ_JAVAMQ010000030.1 GCF_030732095.1 Paracoccus spongiarum
GTCCTCGGACGCTAACTCCGTGGCGATGTTTCGGGCGATGGCATTGCGGATTTCGCGATCGAGATACGCGGCATAGACAGGTTGGCAGAAGACGATTTCCTCTCGTAGCACATGATAATGAGGCGCGAAGGCAAGTCCTGCGCAGACCGTGCGCTACCGACAAGGCGTCCCTGCAATTATTGGCCAGCCTTCTGAGAATCCAGAAAAGAACGTCATTCCGGGAACGGCCCGACCTCGGATCGAAACAGATGATAGACGTTCCGCTGCTTGATAGTTCCCGCGCCGGGCGTCCAAAACAACCTGATCCTGATCCCGTCCTGTGCGGAACAGGGTAGAAAACTTCCCTTGTAGACGCTCGGTGGCGAGTTCATCAAAACGGGTTCCTGATCAAATTGGAAATTAGTCCAGTTCTCCGACGCTCCGAAATGCAGATTGTGGGACGACTTGGAGTGCAGCAGGCAAAATAGCCTCTGTCCGATCCACTTCATCTCAATGTGATGCGGGCGGATAGAGCCGGGAACGTGGATGAGATCCGGCTCGGTCCATGGCCCCCTGAGATCTGTCGCTGAGCGGTGCAGGATGTGGGGCCTGGAAACCGTGAACAGGTGCCACCTGCCGTCGTTCGGGTCATGAAGCAAAGAAGGCGAAAGAAGCGGATCCTTGTCCCTCGTGCTTCTGAGTATCTCGCAGGGTTCGCTCCAGTTCACACCATCCCTTGTCGCCCTGAACGATATAGAATCGATGATGTCACCAGTATCGATCGCGCGGCCCCGAAGGCGGTGGGTTTGACGAATAAGACACAGAAGTTCAGAAGTCCCGAAATCATATGCGAGGGCAACGTCGCTATTATGACCATCTCCTTCTGTGATCGGAGAAAAGATCGGTTGCCGCACTCCATGCAGGAGGAAGAAATTTTCCAGATTGTTTGAACCGAAAATATAGGGGTTCTCGAGTTTCTCTCTCGCCGCCTCGAAACCGGTCACCGCCAGCAGATAGCGAAAGCCGTTGAACCCGTCTGGAAACTCCATGATATACGGATGAACGAATTCATCGTCGTTTTTTCGCGGTGTGTTGAGGCTGAGAATCGACGGCTTCGCGCTGACACGTATTCGCCTGAACGGAAGTTTGAGATCGCTATCTCCCCTGATCAGGTTGAGCGGCATCGATCCGATGACAGATGATCTGGCGCCAGGCCGCCGTGTCTTCTTGTCGGGAGCATCGTCTGCCATTGCCCTCAGGCAATCCTCGAGCGAGGTGACGTGAAGATCGACTCTTGCTTCTGTTCCCCAGTGCGGTTGGCGGTCCGAGAGTTGGTCGGTGGCTTGCAGCCGTCTACGCCGGATGAGGAGCTCATTGCCGTTCAGGATAGCGATCCGCCGCCGATCTCCCGGCACAACTCGCCTAAGGACGGCCATGTCGACTGTCTCGGCGTCGAAAAGCTCCTCCATGGTGCCCTCACCCGCCAGGCAATGAACCAGTCCCCATGAATTTCCGGTCTCGTCGCGATGGATAAGCGATCCGCAGGGACAAGACCTGTCGATCAGTCGCAGCCAGATGCGTAGCATCTGATCATCGACGCAGATGACGACCCGTATGTCTGCTGCCGCACCTGACGGGAATGCTCCGACACACAGACAAACATGACGCGAGATTTCAGTCTGCCGCATGCGCGCTCTAACCAACAATGTCGAGTATTGCAGAAAGTGCCGCAGGGCCTATCTTCGGCGGAGCGAGCTTGCCTTGCGGTGGCGAAGCGATCTCCAAAGGTTCCCCGGATGCGTCCGTGAAGACCGTCGTGTAGCGGCACTGAGAAGCATGGGCCATCTGAAAGAAGTCACCCCATCTGAAGCGGAGCGTTTGCATTGTCCCGATCTCTATCAAATGCAGCTTCTCTGAGCCAAACATCATATTCGCGATCCCGGCTCCGTGTTCAGCGACCACCGTTGACGCCTGGTTGAACAGCCTGATCTGTTCGAGCGGCGACAGGTGTTCCAGCACGACCTCTTGGAACCCTTTTTGTCTGAGCGACGCGCGAAGAAGAGAAAAACCCTCCGTATCCCGTTGGCGGGCCAAGGCCGGATCGGCGCTTCGGACAACCAGGATTTTCGGAATGGGCGGCGCGAACGCCATCCCCTTTGCGGCGATCAAGGCGCGCTCCCGCAAACGCATCAAGCCATGATCCAGGGTAAAAGCAGCAAGCGCTCGCCGTGAACGCCTTTCGAGTGCCCGGCGGGGAGAAAATGACGGAATATGCGCCTGAATGAGCCGATCGAACCGGGGAATCTTGTGCTGTGCAAGGAGCAAGCGAAAACTATACGATAGCCATGCGCGCTCGAACTCGACCGCCTCCGACAAAAACAGAACTCGATCATCCCACTCAGGGAAGAGTGTTGCGAGAAAATTCTCGACAAAGCTGCGGCGTGACCTGTTTCGGGACAGGAGATATACGGTTTTGAGAGCGCGCGGCGCTACGGCCAGTTGCGAAAGACTCTCTGAAAGAAAATGGAAATAATTCTTGCCGTTCCGCATGTCGACGATGAAAGGCAGATTGTAGTCCTCTCCTGAGGCCTCATTCGCAAACACATTTATGAAGCGTTTCGCCCCAATTTTTGCTCGAGGCACAGATTTGAGGGTTTCCGGATCAGATCTTGTCACGGCCTCGATAAATCGATGCCCTGACGGAGAACTCAAGGTAACCTCTTCCGCAAACTTCAACTTCCCCCTGTTCCAGGTCACATGATGCATCAATGCGGGTAGATTATTTACTTCAAGTACGGCTGTACCGGCGTTGCATAGCGCAGAGCGCATATAATAGGCCCTGATCCGATCGTTCGATTCTGGAGATTCGCAGGCAGGGACCATCTCGATTCTCGCCGCGGGCGCGGGCCTGAGGATCCAATTTGCTCGCGCATCAACCTTGATAGACCGGTTGAGCGCAGGCTCGTAGATGGGTTCGAGAGGGCGCATCGCGGAGATTCTCCATGGATGGCGTGGCAATTTTTTCCAAGCCGATCGAGTTCTGTTCTGTGAGCTGATGCTGTGGCGCCTGAGGCTGATTTCGCGAAGTTACCCGGCCAGCCCCTCGGTTTCCAGAACTGTTTCGACGTTGACCTCTGGTTCTGCTGATACGCTCGAAGTACTGGTCGCGGAACTCAGGTCAGAGGAAGCGCATCGACGCGCTGTTCGAGATCGAACGCGGTCTGAATGGCCTCGACCCAGCCGCCCGTCTCGAGGCGCGGCAGCGCCTGTCCGCGCCCGTGGTCGAAAACCTGGAACGCTGGCTGCGCGGCGAACGCGCGAAACTGTCGAAGCACGTCAAGGTCGCCAAGGCGATCGATTATCTCCTGTCAGCCGACCACTGGCCGGGCTTCACCCGTTTCCTGGACGACGGCCGGGTCTGCCTCAGCAACAACGCCGCCGAGCGGTCGCTGCGCGGTGTGGCTTTGGGCAGAAAATCCTGGCTCTTCGCAGGCTCCGAACGCGGCGGGCAGCGCGCCGCCGCCATGTACACCCTGATTGGTACCGCCAAGCTGAACGGCATCGATCCGCAAGCCTGGCTCGCCGATGTCATCGCCCGCATCTCCGACCTGCCGGTCTCGCGACTGCCCGCATTGTTGCCATGGAACTGGCAAAAACCGGCAGCCAGTTCGGCCGAGGCCGCCTGATGGCCCGCGTCACGCAGGTCGTCACCATCGACGAGGTCGCCAGACAGATTGGCGAGAACCTGGAACTCATCGAACTCGTCAGTGCCAATTCCGACAATGTCGACTATGGCGAGACGATCTGGGTCGACAACGGTACCGACGAAGGCATCACGATCTTCACGGACCGCGGCATCGAATGCCTGCGGGAACTTCTCGCAGACATCCGGACATGGGACGGCGGAATCCTTGAATTCCTGCAGGACGAGAAGTGTGAGCCCGACGTCATCGAACGCATCATGGAGCACGAGAAAACCGTTAACTCCAGACGGCGTTCGGCGTGAGCTTACGTTTCGTCGGAGAGAGAGTCCAGTGCACGAGCTCAAACGGAGTATCGCCTGCCTAGAATAGGCTGGGCGAATTGATCGTCTCGGGGCAGGTCACTGCGCGCGTCAGTCGCCTCGTGAGACTGCCCACTGGCAGCTTTGCGCAGGAACTGCTCTGACCCCCGAGAGTCATCCAGCTGAAACCAGAGCCGGCGGGTGACAATTGCCCACTTGCGCGGAGGGAGCAATGGGCGATCGGCGGAACGCTTCCGTTTCGTGGAGCCGATCGCCCGTTGCGGCGAGTTGGGCGGCGTAGGCCGCGGGGGTCTGGTAGCCGAGCGCCGAATGGGGGCGGTTGGCGTTGTAATCGGCCACCCAGGCGTCGATGACGTTGCGGGCATGGTCGAGGCCGAAGAACAGCGTCTCGTTCAAGAGTTCGTCGCGCATCCCCACGTCTCCGAGGTGCACGCCGAGGCTGATGACCGCGCCCGGTCGTGTGGTGCGCCAGAGGCGCACCCACAGGGCGCGGTGAAGCCGCAGAAAGATCGCGGTGTCCTGGGTGGGAAAGCAGCTTACGTTCCGCGACCAGGCACCGCCGGCCATGAAGCTGACCGACAGGCTGAAGCGCCCGGCCACGCGACCGTCGCGCCGCAGGCGTGCCGTCGCCTTCTCGACCAGCCAGCGGCCGACCAGATAGGCGCGGCGCGGATCGCGGAATTCAGGCGACAGCACCTTGCTGTTGCCGAATCCGCCGCGCTCGGTCGCGATCAGGGGAATATCCATGCCCTGCAGCATCCGCACGAACCGCTCCCCCTCTACCGATCGCCAGATCAGACGCGCATGGCGCGGATCGAGCGCGTAGAGGGCAGGCACGTCGAACACGCGGGCGCGGTAGAGCCGGGCCTTCATAGCGCCGGAGATCCCCGGCAGATCGTCCAGCGAGAGATGGGCGATGGCTTCGGGGAGATTTTCCGGTCCGAGCCACCGGCATCCATCCGGCTTGTCCAGCTTCCCGGCTATCTTGGCGAGCATGTGAGTGCTGGCCGTTGGATTTTGTATCCGACAGCTCCGGTGCCTCGCGGAAGTTCCGGATCCTCGCCGTGATCGACGACTGCACGCACGAATGCCTGTGCCTCGTGGCGGACACCAGCCTCTCCGGGGCAAGGGTTGCCCGGGAGCTCAGCGCCCTTATCCGGGTCTACGGCAAGCCCGGCTGCATTGTCAGCGATAACGGCACAGAGTTCACTAGTCGGGCGATCCTGAAATGGGCCGATGAGAACGAGGTGCCGTGGCACTACATCGATCCGGGTAAGCCCCAGCAGAATGCGTTCATAGAAAGCTTCAACGGCAGCCTGCGGGACGAGTTGCTCAACGAGGAGATCTTCGACAGCCTGGACGACGCACGGAGAAAGCTGGCGCTCTGGCGCTACGACTACAATACGGTATAGCGCGACAATCTGGGTGAGACGCTGGCGACGATCTGGATGAGTTTCTATGTCGCGGCATCTGCGACGATAGCATCCTGATTGTCGCTGGCAAGTTCCTCTTTCGTTTCTGATTGTCGCGCCGCGTCAATCAGGGGCGTGTTGTTGATGGTGGCGAAGGAGGCGGGCCTTCCGCGTTGCCGTTTGGCCTCAAGGGCGGCCCACCGGTTCATCAAGCGCCGAGTGAAACCGATGCTGGGCTTCAAGAGCTTCGCGTCAGCATCTTCGATCATCGCCGGAATCGAACTGGTCAACATGATCCGCAAGGGCCAGTTCCGACCCGAATTGCGACCGTTTCAGCAGTTCTGCCAACTGGCCGCCTGAAAACAAAGATCAACGCCGGATTTCTCGCGATCAAAATCTTTGCGACAGAACCCGTTCCGTCGCCGGGCAGCCGCCCCTGGTCGATCCGCTGGCCTGGCGGCGGGCCGAGGCCGATCTGGCGCCGGAACTCGCGCGCGCGGCGATGGCGCTGGGTCGGTTCGACGGCGCCCTGGCGCTGCCGGACGGGACCGGGCTGCGTCCGGGCGCGCTGTCGCGGCTGGCCATCCGCGAGACCGAGACGCTGCTCTGGGTCGCCGGGACGCCGCTGCCGGCCGAGGATCTGGGCCGCGACATGATGGAGGCGCGGGCGGACAGCGATCCCGAGGCGCTGCGCGCGGGACGGTGGGCGGTGCGGCGCCTGCAGGGCAGGGGGCGGCTTGAGGATCTGCGCGACTTCCTGGCGCTGCAGCCCGCCCCCGATCTGCTGGCCGACCTGCCCTGGCGCGGCCGGGCGACGGGCGCGGAGTTCGACGCGGCGGAGACCGCGTTCCGGGCGCGGCTGGCCGAGGCCGAGATGCTGCATCCGCTGACCCGCGCGGCGTTCGGCGAGGTCTTGTGGCGGCTGTCGGATCTGTCGCCCGAGGGCGATGTCATCGAGCCTTCCTGCTGGGCGGCGCGCGCGATGGCGGGCGCCTGCGAGCATGCCGGCTTCGTGCCGTTCGGCACGGCCCGCCGCGGCCTGCGCCTTGCGGGCGGCGCGCCCGCGCAGCGTCTGGCGGCCTGGTACGGTGCCATCGCGACCGGCGCCCGCGACGCGCGCACCGAACTTGCGCGGCTCGCCGCCAGGCAGGCGCAGGCGCTGCGGATGACCGCCCGCATCAAGGGCGCCAACCCGGCGCGGGTCATCGCGGCCCTGGTCGCAACGCCGCTTGTGACGGCCGCGATGGTCGCGGAAGACGCCGGGGTCAGCCGCGATACCGCCGAACGCCTGCTGGCCCGGTTGGCCGGCATGGGCCTCGTGCGCGAGACCACCGGCGCCAGCCGGTTCCGGCTCTGGACCGCGCGGCTGTGACGCGGCCCGCTTCGACCGGGCCCGCTCTGGACGATCGCGGCGATCCATCAGCGCGGTGAATCGGTCAGGCCGGTTCGATTCGGAATTGTCGTTGGACCGCGCGGGCAGGCCGCGATATATCGGTTAATCTGGGAGAAGACCGTTAACCTCTTCGGAGTTGCGCATAATGCGTACCGAGTGGCGGGTGGAAAACAGAACGGAATCGCCTGCTTCGTGTTCACGCGGCCACAGACTCGCAGCGATAATTTGGCCCGCATGGTGGTTGCCGAAGCCGTGGCCGAGCCTGCCAGCGCCCGGTAACAAATCGCGATACAGCGCCTGCAACCTTGTGTAGAATGATCGCTACCAGACACAGACGGTGATGTCATGGACGTGGGCCGCGTCGTGACGTGGGGAGCGTTCCGGATTCGCGACCAGCACGACGGTGATTACACGCCGCACGGCATGAAAGAACGCGCGCTGATGGCCATGCTGGCGCTGTCTCCGGGGCAGCGTCGGCGGCGGTTGATGTTGCAGGACATGCTTTGGGGCAAGAGCACGCTGAAGGCGGGGCAGGTGTCGTTGCGACAGGCCCTGTCCAATATCCGGCGGGATCTCGGCCCGTTGCGCGACAGCCTGAAAAGCGACCGCGACGCGATCTGGCTGGACCCTCCATTCCTCATCGCCGAGGACCAGGCCCTGCCCGCTTCGGAGTTTCTGGCCGATTTGGATGTTCCCGATGAGGAATTCGAGAGCTGGCTGCGTGACCAGCGACAGGCCGTGACCGAACCCGAGAATGTCGGGCAGAAATCACCCCCGCCAAGGCCATCCGCGGCTCTGCCTGTCGTCGGGATCGTCCCGGTTGCCGCGCAATTCGACGACTGCCAGTTCCTGTGTCACATGCTGGCGCAGCAACTTGCGGACCTCGTCGCGGGCATTGCCGCGTGCAAGCCGGCGATTCTGCTCCTTCCCGAAGACGGCGCGGCCTCTTATACATTCGTGGTCGAGGTTCAGTCGGGCCAGGACGAATGGCTCATTCTGGTGCGGCTGCTCGGCGACCCGGTACGGCAATATCTGTGGAGTAACCGCCTAAGGGTCGAGCGCAACCTTGGCCGGATCTGGGATGCGCCCGAATTTGCCGGTCTACTGAACAAGGCCGTGGCCGCGCTGAACGATCAGCTTTCCCTGCGCGGCCCCGAGGGCGACATCGCCCGCATCCAGCGGGCCATTCGCAGGATCTACAATTACGACAAATCGGGCCTCGAGACGGCGATTGGCCTGTTGCGGGCCTCGACGAACGGATCCGCCATGGGGCTGGCGCTGGCATGGCAGGCCTTTGCCCAACTAACGTCGGTTCTGGAATTCAGAACCGATGCGGCGAGGAGAGCCGCTTCGGCCATTGATCTGGCCGACGAAGCGGTGCGGCTGTCGCCGCAGGACCCGACCGTTCTTGCGCTTGCGGCCCAGACTCAGCTGAAGTTCACGAAGGACTTTGACTACAGCCACCATCTTGCGCTGCGGGCCGTCGAAGCCGGCCCGGAAAATCCGTATGCGCTTGACGCGCTGAGCCAGTCGCAGATGATGCGCGGCGAGCTGTCGCTCAGCCAGCGCACAGCCGAGCGGGCCAGGCTGGTCGCCACCGGACTGGCCAACAGCTTTTCATGGGACATGCAGGCAGCGTTTGGCGCCCTTTGCATGGGGCGGTCCCCGGAAGCGCTGGATCTCTTGCGGCAATGTCATCTGAAGATGCCCGCCTATCGACCGGCGCTGCGATATCTCATCGCGCTCAGTGCGCTCTGCGGCAACGATGCCGATGCCCAAAGGTATTCGCAGCGGCTTGCACGCCTTGAACCATGCTTCACGCCGCTTTCCCTGCTGGACGCCGCCTATCCCATGGAAACGCTGCGAAGCCTGGGTCTGGATGCCGGTCTGAAAGATCGGATCGGCTAAGATTCGGTCGCCCATAACGCTGCGATCACGCAAGGCTGCTCAACTGCTGGCACAGTTCACAACAGGAGATCAGCATGTTCACGGTCATCGACAGCGCGCGGCCCGCCACTTTGGTGGTCAGGCAACTGGCTCAGGCAGGCATCCGGGTCGTCATGCGCTATTACAACCACAAGGATGTCAGCCTGCCCGGCAAGCGCCTGACCCGCGCCGAGGCTCGCACCCTGACCGAGGCCGGGCTATCGATCGGTGCCGTGTTCCAGCAGCGCGGAGGCGGCAATGGCGGCCATATCGGCGATCTTACCGCCATGACCGGGCAGCGCGATGCCGCGCGTGCGCTTCAGGTCGCGGCCGATATCGGACAGCCGCAGGGCAGCGCAATCTACTTCGCCGTCGACTGGGATTTCATCACGAAGGCCGAACTTGCCTCGATCGAGGCCTACTTTGGCGCGGTCAATGCCGCGCTCGCCGGATCGTATCGGGTCGGCGTCTATGGTTCGGGGCTTGTCTGCGACCGCCTGCTGACGAAAGGCCTGGTCAAGTTCGCATGGCTGTCGCAATCGCAAGGCTGGTCGGGTCATGACGACTTCCTGAAATCGCAGCGTTGGGCGCTGGCTCAGGCTCCGGCCACCACATTGCCTGGCACCGGCTACCGCTATGATCCCAACTACAGCAATACGGCCTTTCCCGATTTCGGCCAGTTCACGCTGAATTCCGGCGCAGACGAGTTCGCCAGGGATCACGCGGCGCCCGAAGAACTGCGGTCGATGATGCAGGTCACGGCGCGCTCGGGTCTGCTGCTGCGCCGGGGGGCCGGCACCAGCTATGAGCGTATCCGGTCGCTGCCCTTTGGGACGCGGGTCTTTGGCATCTCGGTTCTTGGCGATTGGGTTCTGGTAGATACCGAGGGCGACGGCAAGGCTGACGGCTATTGCCACCGGGGCTATCTGGAACTCGTGGCCGATGCCTTCGGGATGCGCCATCCCGCGCTTGCCGACCCCTATCAGATTGCCCGGGAGGAACTGGCCGACAACATTCACGAGTTTCCGGGTAAGAAGACCAATCCGCGGATCTATCTTTATCATGCCAGCACCGGGCATGGCGACGAGGACAGCGTTCCCTGGTGTTCGTCCTTCGTCAATTATTGCGTCGAGAAGGCCGGGCTCAAGGGGACCAACAGCAAAGCCGCCCGTTCCTGGCACGAGCAGGGCTGGGGCGACGAGGTGACGGAGGCGCCGCGCGAGGGCGATATTGTCGTCTGGCGCAGGCAGTGGACCAACGCCGCCGGCCAGCCAGAAAGCGGCGGGCATGTGGGTTTCCTCGTGTCGGCCAATGCGACCTCGATCACCGTTCTCGGCGGCAACCAGTCGGGCCGCGTCTCGATTGCCTCCTACCCCCGCAACGGAAGCCTTGGCGGCCAGCACTACAAGCTCCTGTCGATCCGCCGGGCGGTGACGATGACCGACAGCGATGACATGATCATCGCGGAGGCCGCAGAATGAGCGCCGCGTCCGATCTTCCCAATGCCGTGCCCGTCCAGAACGGGCACAGATATTCCCGCCAGGCAGGGCTCGTCGTCTGTATCATGTCGGCCTGCTTCGTTGGCGGCATCATCCTGCTGCTGTTCCTGCAGGCGTGGTTGCAACATCAGGAGCTTGGCCGGATAGCGACACCGACCGCCGCCGCGCCGGTCACGGACCCCTTTTATCTGCTGGATCAGGAAGCCCTGCGGCTGCGCGCCTCACGCGCCTCGATCTCCCAGCTTTATCGGCATTTCATGGGCATATCGGGGCTGATCGTGTCGATGATGATGGTGCTGCTCGGCGCGATCCTGATCTTCGACCGGGTTCAGTCCGCCGAAGCCAACAAGCTCATCGCCGCTCTTTCCGGCAAGGGAAACGTCGAGGCCACCTCGTCCTTCCCGGGGATGCTGCTCTGCGTCATGGGCGCTGCGACCGTCGCGCTGAACCTGTATTTCAGCGGACCCCAAGCCGCACCCTTCGTGACCCGCGATATCCCGGCCTACTTGCAGGACGTCAACTGGAGCCGCAACCAGTTGGGCCTGTACCCCTGTTTCGGCATCAATACGGACCAGGCCCCGGAACCGTCCGAAACTTGCAAGCTTACCTCGGCAACCGGCCGAACAGCTTCGGGGGTCAGCGCGCCGGTGAATATCAGTTCCGAACCCGAATAGAGAGGAGGCAGCCATGAACAGACACCTCGCTTGCACCGTCATCGCCGCCGCGATTGTCGCGCCGCTTGGCTCGGCCGCGCAAGAAGCGAATCTCGGCTTTTACTGGCAGCTTGCAAACTGCCTTGACGAAACCAACAAGCACGACATCTGCAAGGCCTTCCGAAACGGCATCCGCTACGCGACAGCGCTTGGCACGGACCCGGCGGACGTGATGACCGCCAGCGTGGTCGTTCCCCTGGACCAGTATGCCAATTGGAATGCCGAGGCCAACATCGCGCAACTCGAGGCCAAGATGGCAACGGTCAGCATCCGGCCGAACCCCGAGGCGCCGTCCAGCATCATCCATGATCTTGCAAGACTTGGCACCGCTCGGGCCGACGGGACCTATGCACTGGATATCGCAAGCTACGGCGCGTTGACGGAACCGATGCTCGACGCCATCGCGACCGAGACGCTTGCGATTCCGCTGACGAATGACGGCAATGCCATGGCCGCCGCGCGGGCAATTACCGATGCGGTCGAAAGCCTGCCGGCCGATCTGCAGCCGGCAAGCCGGGTTGAGCCCGGTATGCCGGATGCCATCGCCGTGATACCCTTTCCCCAAGAGGCCGATTTTGGCGCCCCTGCGCCCGGTGCCGCAATTCCCTGATGAATGGAGGCTTTGATGTCGTGGCTCAACAAGTCCAACAAATCGAACAAGTCCAACAAATCAGACCTCGCAGAGCTTGATCTGGCCGGTCAGGCCAGCTCGATGCTGCTGACCGAGGCGCTCAACACCGCCGCAAGGGCGTTGGATGTGCCGATCACGGCGGGTCCCGTCCCCGCGCCGTCGGTCGGGACACCGAACTACCTGAAGCTGAATGCCCGGCATCTGAACGAAGTGCTGGCGACGGAACTTCTGGAACCGTTTAGGGCGAGCAAGGGTGATCTGGATATTGGCTCTGTGATCGATGCGGTTGACCAGGCAGGGGGAAGCAAATACTTCGCGGTCTCGACGGCTGTTACATCCTGGACCTGTGCTGATTGGCAGGGCCAGATAGAAAAGCTGAGGAATTTGCGTTATTCGCGCGACAAGCAGTTGCCCGAGATCTATCTGCAGCAGACCGACCTGATCAGCTTTCTGACCCAGCCCGTCGGGATCTCGAACGAGACGCATCCCCGGATGATGCAGCTTCTCGAGGCCGTCTGGACCGCCGCCTTCCGGATCTCGGTGCCGTTGAAGGTCAGGTTTTCGACCATGCGGCCAATCCAGATTGCGCCCGATATCTCGCCGGTCATCCAGACCCCTGCACATAGCTCGTTCCCCGCCGGCCATGCGATCGAGGCGCATGCTCTGGCTGCCGTGCTGGCGGATTTCTTCCCGGGTGCGAAAGCTTTGCTGCTGAACGTCGCCGATCGCATCGGGCAGAGCCGCCTTTACGCGGGTGTGCATTTCCCTGTCGATGTTGCATGGGGAAATGCCTGCGGCAAGTATGCGGGCGCCAAACTGGTCGACACGATCACCAAGGGCGGCGCCGCGTTGACGCCGATCCGCGACGCTGCCTGCGCCGAGAAATGACAAGAGGTGCATGATGAAACTCTCGACGAAATGTGGGAACTTCCCCTACTTGCCGTGGAACTTCCTGCCCATCGTGGACGATGAAGACCAAGTCGACGGTGAAGGGGTAGTCCACGGCCGGATGGTAGCCACGCTTGTCGATTTCAGCGAGACGGAAGCAATGGCTCGTGGCTATCCCTTCCTGAACCTGCCGGCAGAAACGCTGCGCGACCCGGTGGGGACGAATGATGTCTTGTCGCGGGCGGACAGGGGCGACGACACCCCGTATTTCATCGGTTCGAGAATTGTCTCGGCAGAGCGAAGCGGTCTGATTCCCCTTGCAACGTCCGTCGACCTGAAGCGGCCGTCAAGACTGGTGCTGATCGATTGCGGATTGGCCCATTGGAACGATGCTTTCTGGCCGGATGGCATTTTCCGCTTCAGTGCGATCTATTACTACCCTGAAATGATCCGATGTCAGGACCCTCCGACGAAACTGGATCCATTGTTAGCCGCCAGATGCCGCGCAGAGGCTGCGTCTGGCGGACCCGCCGCCCCAATCCCGATCCTTGCAAAGGCCTTCCCCGGCAGCGTCTGGTCGCTGCCGCCTGACCCGGATGATTTCTGGCACGGAACCGCCACGGCAGGCTTGGTGGCCGGAACATCACATGATCTGGTCGCCTTTGAACTGCCCAAGGCGCTGCTGCTGGACTGGGGCGGCGACAAAATGACCCTGACACTGTGGATCGCCCTCTTTCAGGCAATTGCCGGCCAACTTTCGCCAAACTACGAGGGAAAGGTCCTTCTTCCCTTTGGCTTCACCGGCGGCCCCCAAGACGGCGATCATCCAGCTGCAAGGAAGATCTCCAAGATACTGAATTGCTTTCCGAAGGTCGAGCTGATCCTCCCCGCCGGCAATCACCGTCAGGACCGGCTTCATGCGCGATTGACCGCGGCACAACCCAAGGTCATCTGGGGCATCCAGCCAAGCGATGCCAGCGCCAATGTGCTGGATCTCTGCGTATCGGGAAAGGAGGCGACCTTCACGCTTCGCTCTGGATCGAACGGGCAATCCGTCGCTTTCACGCTCAAGCATGGCGATTATTGCGAGCTGTTCGACGAGAATGAAGTGATCGGCCGTGTCCATGCGCGCCAGTCAGGATCGCAAGGTCAGCTGGTCGTGCGTCTGGCGCTGGAACCCGCGCTGACCGCCGGCATCTGGGAAATCGAAATGCGGGACAAGCACGCAGCCGACCTGTGGATCCTGCGCGACGACGAGGAGTTGGCCCTGAACCACATGGACTCGCTGCAATCGCGCTTTTTCGATCACGATTACAGCGAGACGGGCGACAACGGTTTTCCCAAGATGGACGATGGCAATTCCGTCATCAGACGCGCGGGTTCGGCATCGGTCCTGACCACCGCACCCGGCGTCACCTCGGTCGCCGCGACCGTCGAGCGGGCGGGAGCGACCGTTGTAGCGCGGTATTCCGGGCTGCCATGGAACGGCAATAACTTCGCCAAGGCGGTCTCGCTTGGTGTCGAGACCGATCCGGGACTGGAGGTAATCGGAAACGGTTCGCCGAGGCGATTTCTCGTCGAGGGAACCTCGATCGCGGCAGCGAGATATGTCAAGTGAAGGCCCTGACGCATTGCCGTCGCCAGGACCATCCCGTATGGGCCATAACTGAGAACGACCTCAGAGCCTTGGTCCGAGGTCATCAACGGTATGTCGCTTTCGGCGCGCGCACGACTACCCCTGGCCATAATCTTCTCCATCTCGTTCCTTCTGCAAGCCGGCCCTCTCATACCATCAGCGCGTGTGCCGTCGCGAGGCCAGGCACGTCGGGACAGTCGCAGGTCGTCACGATCGTGACGAGTTGGCCGGCTTTGCCCGAAAGCGATATCGATGGCATCACATCTACCGAATGCAGCACGAAGTCGTTGTCGCAGCGATGAGGCCTCCCCTTAAGGATGGCTTAGGCCATTTCGGCCAGTCCGGGGCAGCGATAATTTTCGCAGGTCGCGTTGTCTTTTGCCGTTATGGGTGGTCCCAAGCCGCACCGACGGTCGCCGGGCCGGCATGGATCTGGTGCGCTAGACCACCACCGCCAGCCGGTTCCGGATCTGGACCGCGCGGCTGTGAGCCATCGCCGGGACCCATCAGCAGCGTGAATCGATCGGACACGTTCAGACGCTCGATGATTGTTGTATCGCTGCAGGCCACGGCGATTTGGGTTTTGGGCAACTTGCGCTGAAACAGGCTGATCCGACCTTCCAGATCGTCGCATGATTCGTGGACGATTATCACTCTGGGCTGCGTTTCGTGCTCCAGGACAATATTGCTATCCATTGAGCGTTCGAAATAAATATCGTCAAAATCAACCTTAAGCAGTTTAATAAGCCGGTCGGAAAACTGGAAAGATGTGCCTGCCAGTACAACGGTCGGACAGCAATATCCTTCGGCGGCAGTCGCGCCATCGCAAATACGGAACATATTACCCTTCCCCCCACTAAAAACAAAAGAGCGAACGAATCGCTCGGAACACTGCTCCTCTGCACCCAAGTGCTAAATTCTGAAATGTCACAAATTAGTGGCACAGTGGCTTCAGATCATTCGTTTGATTTCATTCTCATCGCCGCGCGTCGCTCACGTCGTTGCAGCTCTTGGCCAAGCCTCAACGACTGTTCCACGAAGTCGATATGGTCGCGGGCGGCTTTTTCTGCACGTTCTATGTCACCAGCAATTATGGCGTCAATGATCTCCAGATGCTGATCCAGCAAGTTGCGTCCGCTATTGTCAAAAGTTCGGAGAAGTTCTCGATTATAGAATATGCCTCTCTGCGTGAGGTCATATACCGATGCCATCATGTGGATAAGGGTTGTGTTATGGCTGGCGTCAACAACTGCGACGTGTAACCGGAAATCTGCTTCCCGGGCGGCGTCGGGATCTTCGGTCTCCCATGAACTTTCGAGTTCGGCCCGTATCGCGGCCAGACGATACTTGTCGGCCTGTGTGGCACGTTCGGCCGCCAGACGGGCCGCAAATCCTTCCTGTTCGCGACGGTATTCGAGGTAATCGTAAAGGGCGTCTCCATGACGGGCATAGAGGGATAGCATAGCCGGAGACATTGCTCGCCCGGTCAGTTCTGCAACATAAGTACCATCACCGTGCCTGACTGTTACTAGATTTCTGTCTTCAAGGATGTGCAAGGCCTCGCGTACCTTCGGCCTTGAAACGCCGAATGCTTCAGCCAATTCGCGTTCGGACGGCAAGCGCACTCCATCCTTCAATACACCATCAACGATCATCGATTCGACCTTGCTGACCAAGGCATCGACGATCGATTCGTGGTCAATCGGATCGAACACATCCTTGGCGATCATGTTGGCCGCATCCTCCAGGAGAAAGTCCCACGCTCAATTTACCCCGGCTCCGGAGCCAAGGATAGGGGAAGATCAGCCGGGATCAAAATCTCCTTTCAACAACAGCATCTTGGAGAGATTTCGTGGGCGGATTGCAACATTCCCCACATTCATCTTCCCTACTGGCATCATCTGCCGCGCCGCAAAGTGGTAAATTTTATTATTGACTTAACGTATTGGTAAACCGTATGTACCATCGCCAACAAGCGCGCTCAAGCGTATTGCGATGTGGGGACGCTGAGGGAGGCGGCGCCTCCAGACAACGCAAGCGGGTGATTCTGCCATATGCATATTCCGGATCCTGCTAAAATCGATGGCGTAATGTGGATATGTCCTCGCGGTTTCGATCGCATGGCTCACTTTCTTTTCACACACGGTCTCTGATGGGACGCCCGCCATTCCAGACAAGGTGCCCTGTGTGAGCGGGAGATGATGCGTCGAAAGACTCCAGAAGCACAGAGATGGAACTAACCCGAACCGCTGACATCCATAGAGGAAAAGAAACTCCATGACCAAAGCCGTTATCGTCTCTGCTGCCCGCACGCCGGTTGGCAGCTTCATGGGCGCGTTTGCCAACGTGCCCGCCCACGACCTTGGCGCGACCGTGCTGAAAGAAGTGGTCGCGCGATCGGGCGTGGACCCGGCAGAGGTCAGTGAAACCATCCTCGGACAGGTGCTGACCGCCGCGCAGGGCCAGAACCCCGCGCGTCAGGCCCATATCAACGCCGGGCTGCCGCAGGAATCCTCGGCCTGGCTGATCAACCAGGTCTGCGGTTCCGGGCTGCGCACCGTCGCGCTGGCGGCACAGCAGGTGCTGCTGGGCGATGCGACGATCGTCCTGGCCGGCGGACAGGAAAGCATGTCGCTGGCGACCCACGCCGCCTATTTGCGCGCCGGGCAGAAGATGGGCGACATGCAGTTC
>NZ_JAVAMQ010000031.1 GCF_030732095.1 Paracoccus spongiarum
ATCCTCGGACGCTAACTAAGCTGATCGTGCCGGACCAGCCTAAGAAGCGTCCGACCGCCTGAAGGCGCGCAAGGATCTCGCGCATAGGCCACCACCCTGACGGCGCCCGTAGGTTGTCAGGTGCAGAACCGGATCAAACTTGACTGCTTCCTTGAAACGCTGATTGGAAGGCGCCGTCCGCTGCAATACGACTATTCCTAAGGTGCCTCATCCTCAATTTCATCGAAAAGCCCCGGCGACATCTCGGCCCAGAACAGCCTGATTCTTGCGGCATTCAGCGGCGACATCCAGCCGTGTTTGGAAAAGTCGTCGCGAGCCTTGCCGTCTGTAAGTTGGCTCAGGAACAATCGCCGGTCTGCGTCGCGCTGCGTGGGCGTGCGTGCCTTCACCACCTCCAAAATCCGGCGCAGACGCTCGGCCCGTGCATTGATGGGGACCGTCCCTGCCCTGCCGCCATCATCCGTTTCAACACCGAAATTGCCGTCCAGCGCGGCGCTGAGATAGCCGACCTTGCTTTTGACGTTCTTGCGCGTCTCGACATAGTCCAGCTTAGCAGTCACCTGTTCCTCGCCATGAACGCTCAGCCACTGGCGCGCCAGCCGGTCGCTGACTCCCATCTGACGCAGCCGCGCATAGACCGGGCCGTGCCGCATCCCCTCTCCATCGTCGATGTCCAGAATCGCCAGCTGTGGGTTGTCCTTGATCAGGAACCTGATCTCGGTGACCGCCCTGCCCTGCTTGCGCGTCTCAGGGGTAACGATGATGTTGCTGGTCTTGTTCACCTCGGCGACGGCGGGCTTGATCACCTTGGCGTTCAGATGCTTGAAGGTCTCGTAATAGCTGGAGCCGTCCACCCCCATCAGCCGCCGGAACAGGTCCAGCGGCCACCAGCCGGTCGACCCTATCCTTACGAAGCGATAGCAGTTCTCGTAGAGCGCCAATGCATGCCCTGAGGTGAATCGCCGCTGGATGTTCAGATTGATCAGCGCGAACACCTTGGGATCGTGCAACTTCTCGGCCAGTGCCGGCGAATATGCGTATTCGCACACCCCGCCCTTCAGCTTGGCATAGCTGACCAGGCTGGACACGCCCCATTCCTGCTGGCCCTTCTCGTCCAGCATGTCCCATTCGGCGACCGTCTCGGCCAGCCCGCGCAGGGACTGCTTCAGCGTCTCCATGTCGTTCGAGTTATAGCCGATCATCAGGCACAACGTGCGCGCGTCGATCTGATGGCGGCTGCGGCTGGTCAGCGTATCATAGGCGTTCAAGAGCAGCACGTTCGATAACTTGCGCTGTAGCAGAGTCAGCTTGCCAGACACATGGATCGCGGCCACATGTTTCTTGACAGCGCCACGTCGCAGCGCACCCGACAGCTGATCGCGGGGAATATCGTCCATCGTTCTGCTCGTCTTGTTTTGATGGCATTATGCCCGAAAAGGTACCTTCCGGCAACGGCGGTCAAGGCGCCCATCTGCAGGACGGACCGATCCCGCAGACGGGTACCTTGATCTCTGAAAGGCACTAAAGGGACCCATTTTCGGGATAGCAGGTACGTTTTTTACATGGTTCCGTGCCCAAGTGATCAGTTTTTCGCCCTATCCCGCATGCGAATACCCATCCTCCCGCGAATCGGGACCCTTCCACCCGTATCCGGGTCCCTTTTATCCTGTATTCGGGTGCCAAAGGCACCGTAAACGGGCGCCTATCGTCGCGCAATTTATTGATATAAATCATCAATTCGTGATTAAAGACTCTAAAGACTCTAAAGTTCCTACAAGCTTTATGCCGGTGCTTTCTTCAATATTTGATAGGTTTCGCCGCGAAACCCTTCTGTGCCGATTCACATGGGCCGCAGCATGTGCGATAGTTTTGCCAAAACTCATAACGAAGCAGTACATCGCAAAGGGATCGAGATGTCAGGCAAGGAACCCCTTCCCCCCTATTTCAGCATCGACCCGGCCAGGGCCGCACAGCGGTTGTCGGATCCTATCGGAACCGCCCGATTCGCCAAAGCAGCCGCATTCGCTGCCCGCGGCCGGCAGGATCTGGCTGAACGCGGCTATGCTCCAGACGGGCGCAAACGCCTGCGTCGTTTTTCCACGTGGGAGGTGTGTCGCTATCTGATCCCGGTCGCCCCGGCCCATTTCCGGCGTGTCCTGCGGAAATACCCAGAATTGCCGCAGGGTGCGGGTGAAGGAAACTCGAAGTGGTTCACCCTCGAAGAGGTTCTGCGCCTGCGCGACCACTTTGCGGCTGAGGGCGCGCCGGATCGCGAATACCGCCCGTGGCGACCCCAAGGATTGCCGGCAAAGACCATCGCAGTAGCAAATTTTAAGGGCGGAGTAGGCAAGACCAGCACAGCGGCGCATCTGGCCATGTCGGCTGCGCTGGACGGCTATAAGGTGCTGGTGATCGATCTCGACAGTCAGGGCAGCATGACCTCGATTATGGGCGGTCAAGTGCCCGACGAATGGTCCACGGCCTTCCCGCTTCTGGCTAGGGATTATGCACTGGCCCTGCAGGATGAGAACCGCGTTCGTGAGGCTGCCAATCTCGCACCCCTGCCCTTCGATGAGACCCTGACCGAGGCGCTGAAGATCAGTGCGCGCGACGTGATTCAGCCAACCCACTGGCCGAATATTGACCTCCTTGGCGCGCAGCTGAACCTTTACTGGGCCGAATTTCAGGTGCCGGTCTGGCGAATGGGGCTGCGTGGCTGGCCACTGTGGGACGCGCTGTCGAACAGTCTGAGCAACGACCGAATCATAAACGATTACGACATCATCATTCTCGATACTCCGCCTGCCCTTGGCTATCTGACTATCAACGCGCTGGCTGCCGCCGACATCCTTCTGGTGCCGCTTGGCGCGACCTTCCTTGAATTCGATTCGACCGGACGATTCTTCGACATGCTTTATTCTACCTTCGCCAGCGTCGAGGATGGCGAGAACGCGGCCCGACGGCGTGATGGCCTGCCCGAAATGCGTTTCGAATGGGACGCCGTGCGCGCGCTGATCACGCGCTTCGACGCCGGTCAGCAGACCGATCTGGCCAATGTCATTCAGGCCTATTTCGGGGATTTTATGACCACCTATCGTCAGGAGCTTACTGCGATGGTCGGACAGGCCGGCGAACAGGTGAACGGCATCTACGAGGCCGATTACCGCGAATTCAATCGCGATACTTATGTTCGCGGCCGCGAGACATTCGACCGCACATGGGCGGAGGTCAAGGAGCTCATCCTTGGTGCTTGGTGGCGCGATCAGCAGATGGAACAGGCCGAAAAGGCTGACGAGGAGGAGCAGGCAATTGGTTAAGCGCAGGCGTCTTGAAACACCCAGCAACGCCGATCTGGACCGGATCGAACAGCAGTTTCGCAGCGAAACCTCTGACCGGCACACGCCAGTGCGGGGGATCGCGCCGATCGCGCAGGTGGCGGCCGACAGCGCCGCCCTGGCGCAAACCGAAAACGCGGATGCCCGCGCGGTTCGCGCCCGACTCGAGGCCGACGCCGCGAGGCTGCGCGCCGCGCAGGAGCAGGGGTTGCTAATGGTCGAGTTGCCGGTCGATGACATCGACGAAGGCGCGATGATCAGGGATCGGCTGACATTGAGCGAAGATGACATGCAGGAGCTGCGACAGTCGATCGCGGCATACGGGTTGCGTCTACCGATCGAGGTGTTCGAACTGGAAAAGCCGGGCAGGGAAGGGCAACGCTATGGACTGCTGTCCGGCTATCGCCGACTGCTTGCGACCCGCAACTTACTGGAACTGACCGAGGCCGACAAGTATCGCAGCATTCGCGCGGTGATCCGGCCACGCGAGGACAGCGGCGGCGCCTTCGTGTCGATGATCGAGGAGAACGAGGTTCGCGAGGAACTCAGCCATTTTGAACGCGGCCGGATAGCCGTTATTGCCGCCGATCAGGGGGCTTTTGCCAACACCGAAGAAGCCGTAGCGAGGCTGTTTGCGACCGGCTCCAAGGCCAAACGATCGAAGATCCGGTCCTTCGCGGCGATATTCGAGGAACTAGGCGATATGCTGCAATTCCCCGAGTGCCTGACCGAACGGCGCGGCTTGCAGCTTGCGGGCGCGTTGCGGCGGGGAGCGGAAGGTAAGTTGCGCGAGGCGCTATCGCAATACACCCCGGCTGACGCCGAAGAAGAATGGTCGATGATCGAACCCGCCATCCGCAAGCTGGACCAAGATTCGCGGGATCCCGGTCGCGGCGGGCGTCCGAAGGCAAAACCGGCCGGTCTTGGTTGGATCGATGACAAGACCTTGCGTACCTCCAGCGGTATCACGATACGTCGGGCGACCGACAGCAAGGGCCATGTCCTTCGACTGGAAGGCGATGCAATCACTTCCGATCTGGTGGACAGCCTGATGCTGGAAATCCAGGCGCTGCTTGAGAAATGATCCGGGTTTCGCTGCGAAACCGTCCGTCGAGGCGCCTCTAGTCCTCCAGCAGATCTGTTGCGGGGTTTTTTGTGATGTCGACATCGGCATAGTATTGCTGTGCCTGGTTGAGGCTGCGGTGCAGGCTCAGCTGCATGGCGGCGGGCAGGGGGGCGCCGTCCAGCGCGGCCTGGGTCAGGAATCCGGCGCGCAGCCCATGGGCGCTGGCGAAGCCCGGCGGATAGCCGGCCAGCTCCAGCCGGTGGCGCAGCAGCACCGACAGGCCATGCGCGCTGAGCCGCCGGGGCAGGGGCCGGTCGGCCAGGCTGACCGGCCGGAACAGCGGCCCCTCGGCGATCCGGGCGGCGGCGATCCAGCGCATCACCGCGCGCGCGGCGCGGCCCTTCAGCGGCAGGCGCGGCGCGGCATCGGGACCGGTGGTCTTGGTGGTCAGCAGCCGGATCCGCAGCAGCCCGTCCGCCGCGAAGTCCCGATCGTCGATGTCGTCGCGGTTCAGCGCCACGATCTCGGACCGTCTGCGCCCGCCCGAGGCCCAGCCCAGCATCAGCGCGGCCCGGTCGCGCAACCCGCGATGGCTGTGGTCGCAGGTGGCCAGCATCGCCTCCAGGACCTCACGGGTGATCGGATGTTCGGATTTGCGCCGGCGGGGCCGGGCGGCCGCCCGCCGCGCCTTGGCCCGCGCCTGCCGGATCAGCGGCGCCTCGAAGGGCGAGGCGAGGTTCTTCATGCGGTGAAAGGCCCGCCAGGAGGCGATGCGGCGGTCCAGCGTCGACGGGGCAGGGCAGGCGAGGCTGCGCCGGAGCCCGGCCGCGATCAGCGCCTCGGCCGCCGCGCGGGCCGGGCCGGCGGCCTCGGTCAGATCGGCGGCGTGGTCGAGGACAAAGCGCAGCGCCACCGCCTCGGTCTCGGGCCAGTCCAGCGCGGCGCCGAAGGCGGCCAGCTTCCAGGCGGTGATATAGGCCAGGTCGCGCTCCCAGGCGCGCAGGGTGTTTTCGGGGGTGCCGCGACGGTAGAGATTGGCCAGCGCCTCAAGCTCGGCGGCGGGCAGGTGGGCGGGAAGGGGCAGGGGTTGATAATCGGACATGAACAAGCTAGATTACAGACCAGTTTAAGGAGGACTCATGCGTGAGATCGGCGCCTTCGAGGCGAAGACCCATCTTTCGGAGTTGCTGGCGGCCGCGGAGGCCGGTGAATCGGTCCTCATCACCCGGCGCGGCAGGCCGGTGGCGCGACTTGTGCCCGCCGGGCCAGCCGCCGATCGGATCGCCGGACTTCGCGGAATCCGGACGCTGCGCGCGCGGCTGGCAGGCCGCGGTATCGCCCTGAGCGCCGACGAGATCCTGTCGGCACGGGATGAGGGCCGGCGGTGATCTTGATTCCGGACGCCTCGGCGCTGATGGCCTGGGTCATGCCGGACGAGACGGGTCCCCACCTGGACGCCGCCCTCGCGGCGGGGGACAGCGTGGTCGCGCCATGGCTCCTGTGGGTCGAGCTGCGCAACATCCTGCTGGTCAGCGAACGGCGCGGGCGGCTGCCCGTCGGCATGGCGGAACAGATCCTGGAGCCGCTCGAGGCCCTCGGGATCGTGCTCGATATCGCGCCATCCGCGCCGGTGGTGATGGATCTCGCCCGCCGGCACGGGTTGACCGCCTATGATGCGCTCTACCTGGAATGCGCGCTGCGGCAGGGCGGCGTCTTGACCAGCTGCGATCGGGCGCTGCTGCGGGCGGCCGCGGCGGAAGGGGTCGACACGCTCGGCTGACGGGGACATGCGGGGCCTCGGGGCGATTTCCTGACGCCATGATAGTGAAATTCGCGCTCAAGCCAAGACACTTGATAAGTGTACCTTATCGAGAGTGATGGGCAGCTGTATGGTCCCCCTTCAGTACGCCGCATAATTGGCGTATTCTGCGGCCATGAGTGGTGGCGATCCAGAGATGATGGTGCCCGAGGAGGGTCTCGAAGGCGCCCAGCCGGGGCGTTCTGGCCCCGGTTCCGGCGCCGGGCACCCTCCCCTGGTCGATCCGCTGGCCTGGCGGCGGGCCGAGGCCGATCTGGCGCCGGAACTCGCGCGGGCGGCGATGGCGCTGGGTCGGTTCGACGGCGCCCTGGCGATGCTGGACGGGACCGGACTGCGGCCGGGCGTGCTGTCGCGGCTGGCCATCCGCGAGACAGAGACGCTGCTCTGGGTCGCCGGGACGCCGCTGCCGGCCGAGGATCTGGGCCGCGACATGATGGAGGCGCGGGCGAACAGCGATCCCGAGGCGCTGCGCGCGGGACGGTGGGCGGTACGGCGCCTGCAGGGCAGGGGGCGGCTTCAGGATCTGCGCGACTTCCTGGCGCTGCAGGCCGCCCCCGATCTGCTGGCCGACCTGCCCTGGCGCGGCCGGGCGACGGGCGCGGAATTCGACGCGGCGGAGACCGCGTTCCGGGCGCGGCAGGCCGAGGCCGAGATGCTGCATCCGCTGACCCGCGCGGCGTTCGGCGAGGTCTTGTGGCGGCTCTCGGACCTGTCGCCCGAGGGCGATGTCATCGAGCCGGCCTGCTGGGCGGCGCGCGCGATGGCGGGCGCCTGCGAGCATGCCGGCTTCGTGCCGTTCGGCACGGCCCGCCGCGGCCTGCGCCTTGCGGGCGGCGCGCCGGCGCAGCGTCTGGCGGCCTGGTACGGCGCCATCGCGACCGGCGCCCGGGAGGCGCGCACCGAACTTGCGCGGCTCGCCGCCTGGCAGGCGCAGGCGCTGCGGATGACCGCCCGGATCAAGGGGGCCAACCCGGCGCGGGTCATCGCGGCGCTGGTCGCGACGCCGCTGGTGACGCCCGCGATGGTCGCGGAAACCGCCGAGGTCAGCCGCGATACCGCCGAACGCCTGCTGGCCCGGCTGGCCGGCATGGATCTCGTGCGCGAGACCACCGGCGCCAGCCGGTTCCGGCTCTGGACCGCGCGGCTGTGATGCGGCCCGCGTCGACCGGGCCCGCTCTGGACGATCGCGGCGATCCATCAACGCGGTGAATAGGTCAGGCCGGTTCGATTCGGAATTGTCGTTGGACCGCGCGGACAGGCCGGCCGAGACTGGCGGCATGACCCAGCCTGCTGCCGAAATTCACTGCCTCTGGCGCCGCGACCCCGTCCGGAACATGGCGCGGTTCTACCGCCTCGAGACCGCCCCCGACCTGTTCGGCGGCGCCGTCCTGATCCGCAGCTGGGGCCGGACCGGCGCGATCGGCCGCGAGCGCCGAGAATGGTTCGAGACCGCCGAGGCCGCGGCGACGGAAGCCGAGGCCTGGCGAAGGCGCAAACTGCGGCGCGGGTATGGGGGGATGAGCGAGATCGCGGCCGGGCCCTGACGGGGCCCGCGCCGCGCTAGCCGAGCGCCTTGATGATGTCCGAGCCGAGCGCCCGCGTATTCTTTGGCCGGCCGGATCCCGAGAGGATATCGACGCCGATATCCCGGGCGATCTCGCGAAGGACCGGCTTTGCAGGCGCCACGGGCAGGTCCTCGCGCTCGACCAGGATCGAGCCGTTTTCCAGCTGCGCCACGCGGATGTCGCGCCAGAGCGCCACGGAGACACGCTTCAGCCGCGAGAGATCGGGTGCCGGGCCAGACCGGCGGGAGATGTTGTATGAGAGCTTGGTGCCGCTGTCCCGGAGCCGGGGAATCAAATCGGCGATCGGTGCGTCGAGCAGCTCGATGATGGAGGGTTCGTCCTCGTCGAGTTCGAGCTTCAGGATCATGACCCGATCGGCCTGCCCGATGGTGGATTTGCGGAAGCTGACATGGCCTGAACTGGTGATGGTCTTAACCTGGATGCGCTCGCCGTCGGCAGAAACGACATCATAGCCCTGCTGGTTCACCGCGCCGGCCATCTGCCCGCGGGTGATCATTGCGGCATAGAGTTCGCCGATCCGGCCGGTCAGATGGTTCAGCTCGCCCAGAGGCGTGCCCCAGGAGAGCTCCCTTTCGAGCCATTGCAGCGCCTCGCCGAGGGAGCGGATGATCTGGATCTGGCTGAGCGACATGCGGTCTCCGATTGACGGGTGCGACCATCCCAGCATCGCGGCCTTCGCGCGAAGGGCAAGAGCGCGCAGCCAATCGCGGACGGAGTGCCTGAACGCACACTGGTTCGTGAGCCTTGCCGATGCCCGTGAAAAGCTGGAAGACTCGCGTAGACACTACGACGAGGACCGACCCCACGGCGCGATCGGATCCAACGTCCCGATTGCCCTGCATTATCCCGATGGCGCCATCAGCCGTCATCGTGAGACGGCCGGAAAAATCCAGCTTCCGGCGGTCCAAGATTGGGGAGCAGTGCAAATGAAACTCGGACTCCGGCGTCACCTGGATGAGTGTCGGGGATCAGAGCACTCATAAAGCCGTGCTTCCGTAGAATTCGGGGCAGTTCACCTTGTCGAAAGAGAGTTCAACGGGGTTCGGAACCCTGCGCCAGAACAGACGGGCTTTCAGGATCTGATAAACTGCCTGAACTTGGGTTGTTGCGGGCACTGGTTTGCATCGTGAGAGAAACGCCGGATCCAACCGCAATCACCGTGTAACCGAGCCCCTGAACTTCACGAGACAGGAGAACGACCGTGACGACCAGCGCCAAAAAGGCGCTGGTCGTGGCAATCGCGTTCGCTATCGAAATCGCGTTGGCCCTAGTTCTTGATGACATTGTGCTCGGGGCCGTAGGGGAAGCCGGTGATGTTCTCGACCGTGTTGTCTTCACCGATGACCAGGATGTCATGTTCGCGGTACCCGCCGGCACCCGGCTGACCCTCCGGGATCATTACCATGGGCTCCATGGAGACCACCATGCCGGGCTTGAGCACGGTGTCGATATCCTCACGCAGTTCGACACCGGCCTCACGACCGTAATAGTGGCTCAGCACGCCGAAACTATGCCCGTAGCCGAACGACCGGTACTTCAGCAGATCCCATTCGCGATACATCTCGTTGAGTTCGATCGCGATTTCCATGCAGCGCGCGCCGGGCTTGATCAGCTCCAGACCGCGTTCATGGACCTTCACGTTCTTCTCCCAGATGTCAAGGCTGGCATCGTCCACGTGATCGCAGAACAGGGTGCGTTCCAGCGCCGTGTAGTAGCCGAAGATCATCGGGAAGGTGTTGAGCGACAGGATTTCGCCCGACTGCACCTTCTTGTTGGTCACGGGGTTGTGCGCGCCGTCGGTATTGATGCCGGACTGGAACCAGGTCCAGGTGTCCATGAGTTCCACGAAGGGGAACGAGCTAGCGATTTCGCGGATCATCGCGTTGGTGCCGGCGATCGCGACTTCATGCTCGGGAACCCCCGCCTTGACGGCGGCGGCAACAGCGGCCCCACCCACATCGGCGACGCGCGCCCCTTCCTTGATAAGCTTGATCTCTTCGGCGGACTTGATCGTGCGCATCCACATGGCTGGCTGGCCGACATCGACGAACTCGACGCCGGGCAGGGCGTCCTGCAGAAGCTGGCGATACTCGAGCGAGACGTGGTCGAACTCGATGCCGACGCGCTTGGCGCCTGGCGTCAGCTGCTGGATCGCACGATAGAAGTTGTCGCGACGCCAGTCCGTGTACGTGATGTTGTTGCCAAAGCTCCGGCGGAAGGGCTGGCCACCGTCGATCCCGGCGGAAATCGTGGTGGCATTCTTCTGGTCGATGACCATGCCGTATTTGCGGCCGAAATAGCAGTAAAGCCATCCGCTGTAATAGTTGATGCAGTGGTACGACGTGAAGAGCGACGCATCGACGTCGTTCTTGGCCATCCAATCGCGCAACTCGTTCTGGCGACGAGCCATTTCGGCATCCGAGAAAGGAGAGAACTCCTTCTCTCCGTTGTGCCATTCCATGACGTGAAGCATGTCAGCGACGTGGGTGTTACCGTCCATCTCGAGGATCCTTCCTGCTTGCGGTGTTCATATGTCCGTAGCAGCGCCTGATCGCGACGAAAAATTAATTGAAATGATGAGACCATAAGGATTGCAAATTTACTGCGATGTCCGTCATCCCGCCCGCGTACGGGTCGGCAGGCGGAAAGTCGAAACCTCTTCCGTGATCTGTTCGATGAGCCTGAGAGCGGCATCCGACATCTTCACATGCTTGTAGAACAGCCCGACATGGATTTTCGACAGCTGCGGAAACCCGTCGCTCGGCGTGAGAATGCGCATGCCGGGCATCAGCGTCTTCTTTGTGAGCGCGGTGACGCCCATGCCATGCAGGACCGCCTTCTGGAGGGCGGACACCCCGAGGCTCTCGAAAGATACGCGCCAGTCCCGGCCTTCGGAATTCAGCGCGTCGATCATGCGCTTGCGATACGGACAGCCCTGCGGGTGTGCGACGATCTTCAGCGGTTGGTCCGGGTCGATCCGACAATCTCGTTCGCATGCCCAGACCGGCCGTTCTGACCAATAGATCGAGACATGCGGTGCAGGCATCGCGTCGGTTACGGCGATCGTCATGTCGAGATCATCGACATGCAGTGCCGACAGCAGCTTTCTGCTCCAGTCGCACCGGATGTCCAGCAGGACGGCCGGGTTGTCGGCAGAAAACCGCGCGATGATGCTCTGGAAGAAGTCGATGGAGTAGTCGACCGGTAGGCCGATCCGCAGGGTCCCAAGGAAAGCCGCCTGTTGCAGGTTGGCGACGGCGCGATCATTGAGGCGCAGTATCTCGCGCGCATAGCCCAAAAGTGTTTGCCCTTCCGGCGTCAGCTCGATCTGCTTTCCCTGGATATCGACCAACTTGCTGCCCGCTATTTCTTCCAGGCGCTTGATCTGCAGGGAGATCGCCGGCTGCGTCCGACCCAGTACGATCCCTGTTTCGGTGTAGCTGCGCAAGTCGGCGACAGTCACGAAGGTCCGCAGCAAGTCCGTTCGGAGGTTGGTGAACCGGCGCATCATTAACAATCCTTATTTAAGTATTGTTACTATAAATTTAAATCAAAAGGCAAGGTGCCCTACGGTCTGGCGATATTGAGATGCGGGGGGTGTAATGCCACAGTCTACCGTCTTCGCCGCTGAGTTGCCCTGGCCCGACTACCAGAAGCGGGTTCAAGGGGGCGAGGTGCCTGTCCTGATCCCCCTGGGGTCCATGGAACAGCACGGGCATCACATGCCGATGCATGTCGATGTCCTGCTGCCGACCGAATTCGCGCGCCGCGCTGCGGAACAGGTCGGCGCCCTTGTCGCGCCACCGTTCACATACGGATACAAGTCGCACCAGAAGTCGGGCGGCGGGAACTTTTTCCCGGGAACGACCAGCCTCGATGGGGCGAGCCTCGTCAATGCGCTTAAGGACGTGGTCAAGGAATTCGTGCGGCACGGCGTGCGCAACCTGTGCATCGTCAACGGGCATTTCGAGAACTCGTGGTTCATCACCGAAGCCATCGACCTCGCGCTGCGCGAACTGGGCTGGGGCGATATCCACGACGTCAAGGTCGTGGTTCTGTCCTATTGGGACTTCGTGGATCAGACCGCGATCGACAAGCTTTATCCCGAAGGCTTTCTCGGGTGGGACATCGAACACGGTGGTGTTCTGGAGACGTCGCTGATGCTGCGCCTGCACCCCGACCTCGTGTCGCTCAAGGACGCGGTCGAACACGCTCCCGCGACGTTTCCGCCATATGACGTCTATCCGGCGAAGCGCGACTGGACGCCGGCAAGCGGCACGCTGTCCTCGCCGAAGGACGCGACCGCCGAGAAGGGCGATATCCTGCTGGACGTCTGCACCATGGGCATCGTCCAGGCGCTGCGCGCCGAGTTCGGTTCGCCTTCGAAGGCGGCGAAATGATGCTGCCGAGGAGCGAACTGCCGGATGCGTCGGAAGGCAAGGCGGTGACCTTCATCGTCAGTACCGAGAACATGCAAATGAGCCGGCCCGACTGCGGCCAGACCGGGATTGCAGCCAGTGTCGCGGGCGAAGAATTCATCGGCGGATCCGCGATGGTCTTTCTCGAGGCCGCGGACGGACGTGAAATCAAGGTCCAGAAAAGCCACGGCGAGTTGACCTCGCTGGCCCTGCATACGGGCTTGGAGGTTCTCGTGCAATGGGCGCCCGAAAGCTGCCATGTGCTGCCGGGCGAACACGAATTGACTTGAACGAAATATCCGAGCGCAGGGGTGAGGAGGCGCGCGGAATCCATGCACCCAATGGGAGAGATAAAGATGCTAATTCGATCCGGAGTATTCAGGGGGGTGAATCCGAACTCATCCCTGATCTCGGCTGCCGTGATCCTTCTCTTCGTGTTCCTGGTCCTTGCTTTTCCGACCGGATCCGCGGCGTGGATCGACAGTGCCAGAACCTTTGTCACGTTCTTCTTCAACTGGTGGTACGTAGCTCTTTCAGGAGTATTTCTCGTTTTTCTGATCTTGGTCGCCGTCAGCAAGTACGGCGCTCTCCGCCTCGGTGCCCCGGACGATCGGCCGAAATACAGCTACTTCACCTGGTTCGCGATGCTCTATGCGGCGGGGCAGGGGATCGGGATCATCTTCTGGTCGATCGCCGAGCCAGTCTTTCACTATTCCGGGGGCACGCCCTTTGCCGAGGGAGCAGCCAATCAGGCGGCGGCGGACATGGCGCTTCAGGTCACGTTCTTTCACTGGGGGCTGAACGCCTGGGCGATCTACTGCATCGTGGCGCTGGCGCTTTGCCTGGTCAGCTACCGGCTGAAAAAGCCGCTCGGGATCCGCTACACGCTTTATCCGCTGTTCGGAGATCGCGTCGAAGGGCCGCTCGGCGTGGCAATCGACGTGATCGCCGTGTTTGCGACGATCTTCGGCATCGCCACGTCGCTGGGGCTGGGAGTGACGCAGATCAACGCCGGTCTGAACCATATCTGGCAGGTCCCGATCTCCGAGGCGGTCCAGCTTGTCCTGATCGCCGCGATCACCGCTGTCGCCCTCTGCTCGGTGCTGTCGGGCCTCGATCGGGGCATCAAGTGGCTGTCGCAGGTCAACATGTGGCTCACAATTGTCCTGCTGATGTTCTTCTTCGCCTGGGGGCCGACGCAGTACCTGATCGTCAGCCTGTTTGAAGCGACCGTCGCCTACGCCGCCAACCTGATCACATTCACCCTCTATGTCGAAAGCGTACCGACCGAAGCGACCCGTTGGAGCGACATGTGGCAGGGTTGGTGGACCACCTTCTACTGGGGTTGGTGGATTTCCTGGGCACCCTTCGTGGGGGTGTTCGTTGCGCGCGTTTCCCGTGGCCGCACCGTGCGGGAATTCATTCTGGGCGTCGTCGGAGTGTCCTCGCTGCTGTCCTTCGTCTGGATCGTGGCCTATGGCGGAACGGCGCTCTGGGCCGAGCTCGTCGGGCCTGGCGGCGTGTCCGATGCCGTGAGTGCAAACGTCTCCATGGCGCTTTTCGCGACCTTCGAAGCCATGGATGTAGGCGCGATCGGCGTGGTTGCCGGGGTACTCGGCACGATCCTGGTGACGACTTATTTCGTCACCTCGTCTGACTCGGGAACCCTGGTCGTCGCGACGATCCTGAGCGAAGGCAACGAACACCCGATGTACCGCCACCGGGTCATCTGGGGTTCCCTCGAGGGGATCGTGGCCGCGGTCTTGCTGGTGGCCGGCGGCAGTGCCGCGCTGAGCACCTTGCAGACGGCTGCGATCATCGCGGCTCTGCCGTTCTCGCTAATCATGGTGCTCATGGCCGTCGCCATTATTCGATGTTTGTCGATGGAGCATCTCGCGGAGGAATCCGAACGGCCGCGGGACGCCGCCTGAGCAAGCAGGTAACGTGAGCGAGGTCAGGCCGACGGCAAAGGGGAGGCACATCACAGGGCTTTGGCAACCTCTACCACGCCCGCCCCTGGATCAAACAAACAGATCGCGCGCATCTTGCGCGCGATTTCTTTATCTCCAGGCTTCGGGTCGCTACCCTTCGCAAATGCGGAAGACCGTGCAGAAATGAGAGGCGTCGCAGAAGCCGGAGGCGGCTTCGATCCGGGTGACCGATTGATCGGTACTGGCCAAAAGGTGCCGCGCGACTGCCAGCCGGACAGCAAGACCCGCCTCAGCCGGTGTCAGCTGCAAGGCTGGTCATTCTTGGTCGTCCGCCCGTTTCGGGAAGGCGACCATATCGACGCCGGGGAACATGTTGTGGCGGACCTGGATCGAGGTGATCTCACCGGCGGGGTTGCGGTTGATGAAGAGGACGCCGCAGTCGTCCCAGAAGTTCTTGCCGTCCTTCTCGCCGGTTTTGACGCGGAGCTTCATGTTTTCGGTGGCCATTGGATTTTCCTTTCCTGCTTGTGTTTCGATGAAACCCTGCGGACAGGGCAGACCGAGCGGCTGTCAAAGGCGAATTTGGGGCGCGAGGAATGGCCGCAGGCCAGGGGAAATTCGTCGTTGAAGGCCGACGGCCGTCCGCCGCGCTGCCCTGTCATGTTTCATCAATGAGAAACGCCCCTTGCAGGAACAGGACCAACCGGCCACGGAGCCAAGCGATCGCCAAACCGGCAGCGGGAAGGATGGCAATGGCTGGGGCTGTGCATGTCCTCGGCTGCGCCTGCGGGCCGCACCACTTCCGTCGATTGTCCTTGCCTCTCCGTTCCCGGCGCTGCGCCAGCGGCGCCGGCGCGGCCAGGAGGGGCGGCGCAGCCGTCAATCCTGGCCGCGAAATTCACCCCCGGCCAGATCGCTGCTGGCCGGGGATCGTCCTCAGGTGATTTCCTCGATGAAGCGTTCGCCCCTATAAGGGTCGATCTCATAGATCAGGACCGCGATGCCGAACCGTTCCGCCCGTCGCCGCGCCCTGTGGCGTGCGTCTTCCAGCGTATCGCAGGGGATCGGCAGATCGTCGGGATGGTCTCGCAATTCATAGATCATGGCGTCACCCTCTAAAGCTCGATGCCGGGTTTCAGATTGCCGTCTCCGTCGAGCCAGCCGCGCGCCATCGCGCAGGACATGCAGATGCAGGTTCCGACCGGCTCGCCCGGCACGGTCACGGGCGCGAGAAACACCAGCGGGTTGACGCTGCCGCATTTGCGGCAGGTCAGGACGGGCAGGGGGGTCGGGCCGCTCATGCGGCGGCCCTTTCCGCGATCAAGCCGGCGGGGGCGGTGCGCATCAGCCAGTCGGCGTCCTTCTGCGCCTCGGTCGCGGCCTTGAAGATCATCCGGCGGTCATCTTTCAGCGCCCGCAGCCACGATTGACAATAGGCCGCCGATTGCCCGAAATCAGGCGTCAGGCCGAGTTGCGCGCAAATCATCACTTGCCCAAGCTCAGCGCAGAGCTCTTCGAACGCATAAGATGCCCTGTCGCTGAACCGGGTGAAGCGGTCCAGCCGGTGGGCTGCGCCGGTCGCGTGGCAGCATTCGTGCGCGAGGGTCGCAAAATATCCGCCCGCATCGTGGAAAGTCGCCACAGGCGGCATATGCACGAAATCCCCGGCGATATCGTAATAGGCGCGCGGGTCGTCGCTGGTGCGGCGCGCGATGCCGGTTGCATCAAAGAACGCCTCAAGCGCCGGATCGGCCTCGGTGCCGAGATCGCGCGGTTCTTCGACCGGGGCGGCGTGGTCTTTCTCGGGCATGCCGTCGATCTGATCGGAATTGAACACCCGGTAAGCCTTGGCATAGCCGACGGTCTTTTCGTCGCCGGTCTCGGGATCTTTGCGGTCCATGGTGCCGTATTTGACCACGGTTGCGGACTTTTCGC
>NZ_JAVAMQ010000032.1 GCF_030732095.1 Paracoccus spongiarum
TTAGAGTTGGGTTGCGGTCTCCGCGCTCGACACCGCCTACGTAGCTCCTGTCCAGTCCGGCACGCTCGGCCAACTCTTCTTGTGTTAGCCCAGCCGTCGCACGCGCCTGACGGACAGCGTCTCCGAATCTGCTCGAATTCTTGTTTCTCTTCGCCATCGAACCATAATCATCTGGGAGGAGACTATGAGTCCACAGACTATCAGTACCATCGATGGGCGTAGCTGCCGTGGGGTCCGTTGAGTTTGCAGCGTTGAACTGAAAAGGCCTACCAGCAACCCTTCAAGAGGAACGTGGTTCGCTTCGGCAGCAAGCGGAGGGCGATGATGCTCGATCCGCATTCGACGAGCTGGTGCTGTTCTGCTACGCTGGCCAAGTGCTACGCGGTAATACCAGCGCAGCATCCCGGCCTTCAGCCACGATATGTTCTGTCACGCGCGCCATTGTGGTGATCAGAGCAAGCAAGTCCGAGCCTGGGCGCGCAGAACGCTGTAGTCGGCGAGCATCTCAGCGATAGCCGACTCCTCCGGCAGCAGATTGAGCTCGTCGGCAGCGCGCGCCTGGAACTCACGGCTGTACTCGATGACGGGCGGGCAGACGGTGTCAATGCGGCGTTCAGAACCGACCATCGCGCAGCCGCTCAGCAAGCTCGTCGCGATTGCGAGGGCGGCGAGCCGCAGCCTCCAGCATCCGGCGTTGCACATCATTGGCCTTCTCCGTGGTTTCAAGGTGTTCGGCGAAGCGTCCCGCTCGCTCCCCGGACCGCCGAAGCAAAAGCAGGAACAGGAGCACTGCCAGTGCGATGGATCCGTTGCGCAGCGCCGCCCGCATCCACGGGCTGGCGGCGAACCCGGTCAGGAGCGCGGCGATCATCGCCGCCCTCGGCGCCAGTCATCGACGCGGGCATAGATGGTGACCGCGATCCCGCCGAGCGCCACGGCGATGAACACCCAGCGGAGCGTGTCGAGGTACGGCACCAGCGGTAGGATGGCGGACTGGGTCTCAGCCAGGACGCTCTGGGCGACCTCGACGCCCGCGGCGCCCAGCGTAGCCACACCGGCGGCCCCGCCACCCTTCATGGTGCGGCTGTCGGCCAACACTTCGCGCGCGGGTGGCGTCTCGACAGCAAATGCCGTCGACCGCACCGGGAACCGCTCGCCCCACTGCCGTGCCGGGCCGAGGTCGACATGAATAAACCCCGAACGGGGATAGAAGCCGAAACCGAGAAACCCGACCTCCCGTGCCACCGCCTCGAAGGCCACGGGGTCGTGGTTCGTCATACTCCCTCGACAAGCTCGCCGAGCTGACCGACTCCAGCAAGAGCTACCTGTGGGAACTCGAGAACCGCGATACGCGAAAACCGTCGGGCGAGAAGCTGACCCGCATCGCCCAGGCTCTGGAGGTCACGACCGACTACCTGCTCGATGACAGCGAGGAGCCCAGCGACGAGGTTCTGAAGGAGGCCTTCTTCCGCAAGTTCAGCAAGCTCGATCCCGAAGACCAACAAAAAATCAACCAGATGATCGACATGTGGGGGAAGAAGGATTGAGCCTGCCGACGACGCCTCAGAGCTGGGCCAACCGCCTGACGAAAATCCTGTCCGTGCATCAGGCGGTGCACGGGCTGCCGCGTTTCCCTATCGATGTGGCCGCGCTCGCGCAGGACTTCTCGCGTCAGGTCTTTCCGGATGCGCCAATCACGATGGTGCAAGGGCTGAAACTCTCCAAGGGCGTCGAAGGCATGCTGCTGCCAAATCCGCATTGCGCGGGCGAGTGGGGCATTGTCTATAACGAGACCATCCGGTCGCCGGGGCGGCGCAACTTCACGCTGGCGCATGAGCTGGGGCACTACCTCCTGCACCGGCAGGCCAACCCGGGTGGGCTCCAATGCACCAGCCGCAACATGGCCGACTGGGATGAGGCCCGGAACAGGATCGAGGCGGAGGCGAACACATTCGCCTCCTACCTGCTGATGCCCCTCGACGATTTCCGCGAGCAGATCAAAGGCCGGATCATCGATATCGACGTGATGACCGAGCTCGCGGATCGCTATGCCGTCTCGTTGACGGCCGCGATCCTGAAATGGATGACCATCACCGACAAACGCGCGATGATCGTGGTCGGCAAGGAAGGCTTCATCGATTGGGCCTGGTCCAGCGAACCGCTGTTGAAGTCCGGGGTTTTCTACCGGGCGCGGCAAAAGGTGAGTTCGCCACGATCCAGGAACTGGCCGAGGCCGTCGGTCTGGCCGAACGCCATGTCAGCCGCCAGCTGCGCCTGGCCTATCTTGCGCCGGAAGTGTTGAAGCGCCTGACCTGCGGCCGCGAGGCGTCGGCGGTCAGCCTCTATGACTTGTGCTTTCTGGCGGGGGAGACATGGCAGGAGCAGGCCGGTCGGGTGTTCGGGCGCGCTTAGAAACGTGACCTGGAATTTGACGCCGTCCCGCACTCAGTGGCGCTGGAACATGGCTGTCCAAGCATGTATTTCATGAGAAAGGTAGCGCCTGACCGTGGGCATGCCCAAATTCTGATATTTTCTAGGCTATTGGAAAGCTGATTTCGAATGCGCGTGGACGTCCCCTACGATTTGTCGCCGGTTAGCCTCGCGGGGTTCGCCTGCATGCTCCGAGATCTTCCAGACGCAGCCGAATACGAGTTCCACTTTGGCGGCGAGCGTTGGTTCCCTCCGTTTTCGATGCTGCTCCTATCTGCTCTGCTTCGCCAGTTCCGAGGCAATCGACCAGAAGCTCGTCGACGAGCACGGGATCATGAAAATCACTCATACGCAGCGCATTTCGGCTTCTTCCGATCTTTTGGTCTCCAACATGGGAATGCTCCCGGTGAGGCACCTGGAAGTTCTACGTACGTTCCGATCAGCGAGCTTGATGTCGCAGAGATTCGCCAAGAGGCATTCGACTCCTTTCAGGAAGTAGGAGACGTAATTGAGGGGAAAGCCGCCGAGCTTGCTGGGCTACTTACGCGCCATCAGCAGGGAGAATTGCAGGATACCCTTACATATTCCATCCGCGAGATCATGCGAAATGTCGTCGAGCATAGCGGTTCTGAAAAGATTTACATTTGCGCTCAATATTGGCCCCAACGCCATGAAGTGGAAGTTGGAATTGTCGATGACGGCATCGGCATCCATAGGGCTCTCACCGGGAACCCAGCCTTCGATGGCTTGACGGAACCGGAAGCCCTTCAGATGGCCTTGATGCCCGGAATCTCAGGGAATCCTCACGCCGGGCGGGGTAACGACCAATGGAACAATTCTGGCTACGGCCTCTATATGACCAGCCGCATCTGCCGGAACGGTGGAAGTTTCCTGTTATGTTCGGGCGGAACCGGAATTGAGCTAAGCCACGAGGGGAAGCATACATTCGGTTCGGATTTCCGAGGGACTGCAATCAGGCTAGTAATCGACACAGCCAATTTAAGTGCATTGCGGGAACGTCTCCAACAGTTTGCGGCGCAAGGACGAGTTGCAGCCGCTCAGATCGCCGGCGCCAACTTCAACGTTGCTTCTACTGCATCTCAGATGCTTACCCGAGATTTCCGGCAAGAATAGGCATCTATAGAGCCGTAAGGCGTTGTAATCTTGTGAAGGCGATCAAGCGGCGCAAAGGAGCTGCTTCGGGAATCAATGAAAACTCGCCTGAAAGGACGTCGCGGTCAGCGAGACATGCGCGTCCAGCGGCGGATGCAATTCGAACGCCTTCGGCTCGCGCGCGAAGTTCCAGAACCGGAACAGGGACCATTCCGAGCGCCGCTCCTCGGCCACGGCCAGTTCGTTGCGGCTGATGTGGAAAGGGGTACGCTCCCAGCCATTCGTCGTCTTCACCTCGATCAGGCGCGGACGGCCGTCCGGCGCGAAGCTGGCGATATCGTAGCCGGCACCATCGCCATCCTCCTCCGACACCCACCTGACCTTGCGCGCAAGATCGTCGCGGCCCGCTGATTTCAGGGCTGCACGTTCGTGCGCCAAGACGCGCTCCTCACCGGCACGGCCGAGGGCGCGGTTTCGCTCGTCTCGCGCCGCGACATCGAATTTGCGGGCGATGTGCAGCATCTGCTCAAGCTCCTGCGGCGGCGGCTGGTTCGACAACGTGGGCGGCGGCCCGATCCAGATCGGCCGTGCCTCCGCGAGGCCCGTCGGCGCTCCTGCACGCGAATGGCGACCGAGCCACGCCGGGTTCAGCGCCAGCCAGCGCGCCACGGCATCCACCAGCGTCATCTGGAAATTGAAGGCAGGCTTGTAGCCCGGGATCCAGTCCTCACCCAGCCCCTTCAGCACGGCGCTGATGTTCTGGTGCTTGAACTCGACCGATCCCTCGGACCGATCGTTCAACAGCGGCAGAAGCCCGCGCCGGTGCTCGGCCTTGTTGTAGGGGCGACCAGAGATGTCGTCGGCCAGCATCGCGAAGTAATCCGCGACGATCAGCTCGTTCTCTTGATCGGTCCAAGCCCCATTTGACATTGCGCCAGGCTAGGGGCGGAAACTGCGTTTGTCATCAGATACTTCGCGCAAAACTCCCAAGACATACCAACGAACACGCCGCGCGTGGCGCGTCGCCATCGGCTTTGAGACAACCCGGAACCAGCGAAACACGGGCGCAACGCGATCCCGTCAGTTCGTTGAAATCTATTGGAATTTTGAATCCGTCTCGCCGGGAGCGAGGGGCGGGTGGAAAGAGACGGTGGGCGTTCGGAGACCGATCTTGCGCGGCGGGTCTGTCTCCGAAGGGCGGATGGTGCCTGCAAACCCCTTTGGCACATAAAGAAAAAGGCCCCGCGAGGGACCTGTTTTCGGGTTTGCACTGTGCAAGTGGCGGAGGGTATGGGTCTGATATCCAACCTTCTCTTGTGGATGCCGCCCTCATTTGCAAGGAATTTCTGAACATTAGACATGTGATCGAGTGCGGACTCTTGTCAGGCCTGTTAGTGCGGCCCGATAGATGCCGCTGGCCGGGATGGTGATGCGCGGACCGGGGCCAAATCTCCAACAGCGAGCTCGAAGCTCTGAGAAGGTTCCTGGTTTGCCCAACCCGGATCATGTCGATCATTTGCCCATTCGGATCATGCCTTCCTCACAACTCTGCGTTCCGTTCCTGCCGACGCGCCCGATCAGGCGGTGGCCATCACCGGATCGCGATAGTCCTCGCCGCGCGTCAGCATCGCCCAAATGCCGCGCGCCATCTTGTTGGCCAGCGCGAAGGCTGCGACCATCGGCAGCTTGCGTTCCAGCATGCGCTCAAGCCAGGGATTTTGCGGTGCGCCACGGCGCAGGGCCCAGCGGATCACGGCCATCGCACCGGTGACGAGCAGTCGCCGGATGTCGCGCTGGCCCATCTTCGAGGTTTTCCCGAGCCGCTGCTTGCCGCCGGTCGATGCCTGTCGCGGCACGAGCCCCAGCCAAGCCGCAAAGTCGCGCCCTCGTTTGAACTGCTCCATGGGAGGGGCAAATGTCTCGACGGCCAGGGCGCTGATCGGGCCCACGCCCGGCATCGTCTGCAGGCGGCGCGATGTCTCGCCCTCCCTGGCGATCGCGTCGAGTCTCTTTTTCATGGCATTGATCCGGCAGCTCAGGTTCGCGATCTGCTCCAGAAGCTCGCGACAGATTTCCCGGGCGAGCGGTGGCAAATGCGAGCTCGGATCTTCCAGGACGGCTCCGAGGCGCGGGAGATAGCCGATCCCCTCGGGCGCGGTGAAGCCGAATTCGTACAGGTGCGACCGCAGCGCATTGACCGCTTCGGTGCGCTGCTTCACGAACTGCGCGCGGGTACGGAACAGGATGGAGCGCGATTGCTGGTCGCTGGTCTTCGGCTCGACATAACGCATGGTCGGGCGCAGCGCCGCTTCCACGATCGCCTCCGCGTCCGCCGCGTCGTTTTTCTGCCGTTTGATGAACGGCTTGACGTAACGCGGCGCGATCAGTTTCACCTCATGGCCGAGCCGCACCAGTTCCCGCGCCCAGTGATGGGCGCCGCCGCAGGCTTCCATCACCACGAGGCATTGCGGATGCTCCGCCATGAAGCGCTGGAATTGCGGGCGCGACAGCTTTTTGCGGAAAAGGACCGTCCCGTCCGCGGCCGCGCCATGCAGCTGGAACACGTTCTTTGCCAGATCGACCCCGATGATGCTAATTTCCTTCATGGATGCCCTCTCGTTTCTCTTGTGACTTCAGCATCACAAGCTTGGCGCATTGCGACGCCGTTGGGGAGAGAGCGGCATCCACCCCATCTCCAGCATAAGTCATTGAAATCCTGTACTCTGAGGACGTCGCGCCTTTTTCTGAATCTTGCGCTTCGAGGGATGCTATGCTCTGCAGAATACGTCTTGCTTGAGTGAGACTACTACGCGCCGACGCGCTCCAGTAAGTGGCAACCAGCTTCGCCGACATGCTAGGGAGCTACCGGCACCGGTCGAAAATTTTTGCGCCCACACGAGATAGCGCAATGCCCAAAACTTACTGCTTCCCAAGAAAGACCCGATGGCATACCGTTCTTCACGGGTGTGTGGGAACTGGCCCTGAGTGATCAAGCCGCTACGGAGGGACGAATACGATGATCAGTTATGAGCGTCAAAACCGGATCGAACACCTTACTGTGGCCGAAGTGGCCACCGTGCTTGGTGCTGGTGGACTTGGCACTTGGGTTGCCTATCTTCTTGCACTGTCTGGTGTGGCAGAGATCCATATCTTTACGCCGGAGCTGAAAGTCCGCGATTTTGACGTCGCGCGGTTCCCGTTCCCCGCGAATGCCATTGGCTCGAACCGCGGTGAGGCTCTCAAGATAGTCATAGAATCAATCCGGCCTGATTGCAAAGTGGTCCTCAATGAACGCTTCCAGCACAACCGCGACGAAAAGAAGCTTTCTGGCGCCGTCTTCAATTGTGCCGCCGACACAAATGATTTCGACGAAACCATTTACACTTATTGCCAAGATAATGGTCTCAACTATGTGACAGGTGGATATGAGGGTGCTGCTGGCGGAGTGGCAGTTGGACCGCACCTTGCGGTTCCTCCCCAGCCCGAACCCGTTCCGAGTTGGCCGCCAGTACTCTCCTTCGTTGCCTCGATGATGGTTCACGCAGCGTTCGTGCGGCCGTTCAGTTTCTTCGGCACTCCAGATTCGCTCGATGTCGGCTTGGAAAAAGCGCGGACTCTCTCGCGGCCCGGGATGGCTCGCTGAAGTGGATGCGATGGGTCGCATAAACCTTCCGAATTGAATCGACCCTTCGCGCGCCAGTTTAGTTGGAGATTGTCGGAAATATGCCAAGAGATAGCTATTCTTCGAATTTCGAATTGGCAAGGATGAGCGATTTTATTGATATAGGGAGCAAATTAATCAACTCAAGCTCGCTGCGGCTATGGATCGTCACGAGTTGATATTCTCCCCGTCCCTGATCGCGCGCCTCATCGCCCACAAAATTAGCGCCGACCAAGGGAATTGTGCATTCGAAGAAGTGTTCCAATTTATCCAAGCCCTCGGGCCGACGGTCCATGGTAGTTAGGTGACGTATTCGTTCCGGGGCGGCGCCGATCTCTTCGTTCAACTCGCGACGCAATGCGTCCTCGAGTGTGGGATCCTCCGGCTCAACACCTCCGCCGGGCAGCACGAAATAGGAAGCGATTCCGGGCCGATCTCGTCGAATTAAGACCAGCCCCGCAGGGCTCCAAGCAATCGCTCGTACAGCATTCTTCATTCGATCACCTCCGTGATTCCAAGCCACTCAAAAAAAGCGGCTGGGCCCATATCATCAGCTAGCATGGCAAGCGCAAGTATCGCCATTCGGTCGCTTCCGCTCATTAAACGGGGACTGAACGTTAGAAGGATGCGAGACAACAAATAGGGCGCCATCTCCATCGCCGCAGAGCGACCAAGCGAGGCGTATAGCTCCCGCACCTTTGGCCAAATAGACGCAAGAAATGCGCTGACTACCTCACGACGCACTTCAGAAACAGGCAAAAGCAGGTCGAAACCATTCGGAGAGCAGCGCATAGAGGGCCGCCATTGCTCTGCCTCCTTCGCAATCCCGTCACGGCCCCATACCGCCGCCGGATTATACTTCGGCACAAAATAGGCACCCTGGGCAAGTATTGCCCATGAAAAATTGGCAATTTCCCCCAACAAAAAATTATCTCCAGAATACTTGAAGTCCACGTATGATAGGGGAACGGCAATATTCATCTCGGTTGCATCACCCTGAGATCGAACAACGAAAGACGATCCTGCTGGACTACCGGCCCACTCCTCAAGAGACATAAGAAGTTTCTGTGGCGATTTTTTACACCGCCTCCCGTTCACAGTCCACTCGGCATGAAATAACGCCTCCGACAGTTCGTGGTCGTCCAACGTGAGCCACTCACCCAGCCGAGAAGTCCGACGCGCTCGCGCATGGAAGAGATCAGAGTTTGCGGCGACACCGTCACGCCAGGTTCCTGTCTCGCGGATCAAATCGATTAAGATGTGTGCGTGGGCCTGCGCCAAATCAACTCCCGACACGATGTCATCGCCCACTAGCAAATCGCAAAGCATACCACTCGTGGTTCGTACAAGTGGCAGCTTGTTGAACACGAGGACCATCCACCGGCCGATTTTCCAACTCCAACGGAGCTTTGGTGCAGGGAGAAGATTCCGGACAAGGTTGTAGCGCTGGACTTCGGTTGTTCCGGTTTCTATCGGCCGCAACTTAACGGTCCACCCCCTTCTGAGGCCGACCAGCATTATTATCGACCTAGTCGATGACCTGCGACTGATACTGATAAATTTCAGCTGAGCGCCTTCCTGAATAGTTTTAGACCGATTTCTGCAACCGACCGAGAATCATTTGGCAAGCAATCATCCGCCAATTCGTCCTTGCCAAGAAAATAGGCCAGCGCGTACCCAATAGCAGATTGCTCCGGCTCAACGTCGATTGATCGTTGTCGAAGCAATATCTTTGCTACAATACCCGTATACTTAACAATTTGCCGATGGCTAATATTTCCCAAGACCAGGTGCCGCCGCAGCATGGTCACTGCCATGATGAGATCCGGTTCCGAGGCCAATATATCATCGGCCCTCGTGAGTGGGGGTGGAACCCAGTCTGTCGATACTAGACGATAGTCTAGACGGGCGTTTGCCAGCCTTATCTTGTGGGTGAGATTTCCGTTTAACCGACTCCGAAGAAGCTCGCTCTCTTCAATGATGTTGAGAGCAATCTTGCGACCGCCAGAGCATGCAGCAAGCGCTACGCCAAGGTCCTCAAAAGTGGCATAGCAGAACGAAGAGACGACAATCAAGATGTCGATATCACTGTCTTCCGACCACCCTCCATGGACGAGGCTGCCCATCATTCCCGCATAGAGCGTCTCCTTGGGTGCGTGTCGACGAAAGATAGAAGCAATCTCTGGAACTAATGGCGAAGGAATCGCGGTACTTTGAGTACGATACGGAGCGGTGTCGTGGATTCGGCCTGTGAGTATGCGCGCGACATTTTCTTCCAGCGAGTGGCGAGAGCCGTCATTTAGCAGGATTTGGTCTGCAACATTCTTTATATGGTGGGCACCCCTGCTTTTTTTATCGATTTCCCGTTGGTTAAATTCTTCTTCTGTTTCGAAGGTCCTCTTGTGCCGAGTTTCTTCTGATGCATCGATAAACAAAAGACAGATTCGGTTGCCTAGAACACGCTTCCAATGCCTTGCTACATCATATCGATGAGCACTCTCGAGTGTGAACCGGCGCAGATAATAGTGTCGCGCGGCGAAGCGGTCGAGAGCCAGCAGCATGGCCTCTGCGATCTCAACTGAGGGCAAGGCGTAAAATGCCTCAAGAGTCAGACGCATTCGGTCAGCCGCTACCTCTGCTAAGTAAGAAATTTTTAGCCGGGAATACCCCCAACGCAATCTGGCCAGTTCTCCCACACTGCTTTTGCCGCTCTCGCTTAATCCAGAAAGGACTACGACATCATCCATTTCGTTGAATAGCGGTGAAAAGGGCTTTCCAGTCAATCCCGTGATCGAATCGGAAAGGCGATTTGAAACGTCCGCTATTGAAGCCTCGCGGGCTGTATGCACGGCCGAGTATAGGCCGCGAGCGGATTGGAGCAACAGCGCTCTTGAAAGTTGCTCCTGATAAACGGGGTAAAGTGGGCTCCTTATGATTTGATCCTCACGCTGCAGCGTGTTTTTGACGCACTCGCTTACATCAGGACTTGGCAGCAAAAGGATTTCCGGAACCTCCGAATATAACCCGGTAAACATTCCCTTGCGCTCAACCTCTTCTAGCGCTGCCTCGATCGTGCCTCCCTCTTTGGCTACGTGGGTTGCCGCGCAAACTGCGGCGAACATTCTAGGCCCACGATCGAGCACTACAAACGCTGCACCATTGGCTGCTACGGCGCGTCGTCTATAAGCGCGTGTTATTGCCGCTACATGTTCATCTGTACTACAAGTAAACCACCAGTCCTTGGAATCATTGTATTCTGGGATCGGCCAATCGGGATCGTGTTGTTGCACCCCGCCAAGCGTCGACAGTTCAGAGTTGCGGTAGCATAGCCATCTAATTTGAGTTGTCTTGCCGACATTGTCAGGTCCACTTATCGAAACAATAGTCACCTTTATTCCCCTCCATCTACAAAACGGCCTCGACAGCCAAACATCGCCATAGACGGAGCCAAAACGAAAGAATTCCATCTCTATGAGGTGAAACCAATTTGTCCAAATTATACCTCCTTCATCGCGGCTGGGTGATTTCGGACTCCGTACTTTTGGTTGACCTCACTGACACAAAACCGTCCTCATCAGCTGTAGCCGTGGAATTATTCATCCGTTGAGATCTGAACTGATACTTCTTGGAATGGCAACAGGACAGTTATCGTCGATCTGCCTGCTACGTTCTGCATCCTGCATGTCCTGCTTATGGCGAGCAAGTGTATTGCTACTCTATCGCTTGCGCTTCCAGCCATTCGGGTGGTATCAATATTCATCTTTGTCAATTTCAGTAGTCTGTCTCCACATAAACCCCCGAGCAATCGTAGGCGACCGCCGCCGCTGTCGCGCCGTTGTTCATGTAGTTCCGGGGACTCAGGAGTTGCGTCGCGGCGGGGATGTCGGTGTCGAGCATCACCTCGACCACCGCTCCGCTGACCTCCTCGACCACCCGGACGCCGATCTCGGTGCTGTTCGGGGCAGCAAGGAGCGTGAGGGTCAGGACGTTCGTCGTGCTCGCGACCGGGAAATTCGCCCCGAGATCGGTGAGCGTGGGCGCGCCGGAAGCATCGTTCCGGACCAGTTGCCAGTTCGTGTGGGTGCCGCGCTGGAAGCCGATGCCGATGCAGTTCACCACGGCCGACAACGTCAGTGTCGTCGCCAGCGCTGTCGTCGATCCATAGAGGCCGAAGAAGCCCATGCCGGTTGCCTGCAGGGTGACGAGCGAGAGCCGGTTCACATAGGTGAATCCGCCCAGCCCATCCGCATTGCCGCGCCAGCAGACCCAGCCGGCCGAGCGTTCCTCTGCCGCCGCATCGGCGGTGGCGGCGCTGGTCACCCGCCAGCGGCGCATAGATGTCGAGAGGTTCGTGGTGGCGAGCGTCGGCGTGGACGCGGTGCCGACGGCCGTGCGCGGCACATCACCCCGTGCCGGGCCAGCAGCTCGGCCAGCTCGGTGAACTTTGCGGCGGCCGCATCGTCGAGGTGATCGGGAGCCGGCGGCACCGCCACGACCGGCTGCGGCTCGGCGGGGTTCATCCGGTGCGGCCGCGCCGTGCCTTTCACCAGCCTCAACTGCGTCGGGAGCGGTTTGCGGCCAGCCATGATTGACGTCCTTCCTGATGTTCCCTCCCCACAAAGCAATGATCTTGCTGCGATTTGCCTACACTTCGCAGCGCCGCGGAGCGACTCTGATGACACAAGGACGCTGCATCAGAGCCAGGGAGGCCCGAGATGACCCGCCGCACCACCGACAATTCCGAGGCCCTGAGCGCCTTCATCGGCAAGAAAGCCGAGATCGACGCGATGCTGGTCCGGCTCACCGCCCTCAGCGACGAGCACTTCAACGCCCACCCCGACGAGGTGACCTGCGGCCACGTCGGCACGCTCGAGCACTACGCCAGCCTGCTGAAGCGCATCACCGACAGCGCTTTCGGCGAGGGCGAGCACGCCGAGTGATCTCCGGCCCCGCCGGAACTCCTGCCGCGCCGTTGCGCGGCTCGGGGTCGTAGGAGGGTCGCGACGGTCGCGGCCCCGAACACGGAGACCCCAGATGACCAAGCTTTCCGATACCCAACTCGTGATCCTCAGCGCCGCCGCGCAGCGCGAGGACCGCAACGTCCTGCCGCTCCCCGGCTCGCTCGGCGGAGGCGCCGCCGCCAAGGCGGTCGGCGCGCTGCTGAAGCGCGGGCTCATCGCCGAGACCACGACCGACAGCCGGGCCAAGGCCGACGCCGCGCTCAACCGCATCTGGCGCAACGACGAGGACGGCGACGCCATCCTCCTGCACATCACCGACGCGGGCCTCGCCGCCATAGGCGTCGAGCCGGACGGCGGCGACAACGCGCCCACGGGCGCGGACGAGGCGCCGAGCGCAGAAGCCCCGCAAGACGCTCCGGCCGAAGCCGGCTCCGCGCCCAAGGCGCGCATACCGCGCACGGGCACGAAGCAGGCGAAGCTGATCGAGATGCTCCGCGCCGAGGGCGGCGCGACCATCGACGAGATCGTGGCGGCCCTCGACTGGCAAGCTCACACGGCTAGGGGCGCCATGTCCGGCGCGCTGAAAAAGAAGCTCGGCCTGACCATCACCTCCGAGAAAATCGAGGGGCGCGGTAGAGCCTACCGCATCACAGACAACTGAAGCCGCACACCACGATGGTCCCGATGACGCCGTCCCGCATGGGGCGGCGGTGCTTCATTCCGAGTTCCGCATCCGGATCGCCTCGAACAGCCGGCGCAGCAGGTAGCCGCGCGCCAGCGAGACGCCGACGAAGGCGAGGCCGATGGTCAGATGCTCCGAGAGACCCGTCTCGATCCCGAACCACGGGAACACGACGATCTGCGTGGCGATGGCCAAAACGTAGCCGACGACAACGTTTGCCGCGGCCTCGACCATCGACATGGTCCGGCTCTGCTTCATCTCAGGCTCTCCAGAAATGCTGTCACGAATTCCGCCGCGAGCGGCGGCACGATCGCATTGCCGTAGCCCCGCAGGAGCCCCATGCGGCCGGGTATCCCATCAGCCAGCGGGAATGTTCCTGGCTCAACGGGCCGCCAGCGGTTATCGCGGCAGAGGAGCCAATCCGGATCTCGCCAGACGCCGTGCGGCGTCCCGTCCTTGTGATCTTGCAAGGTCGACGGCATCCATCGCCAACAGGGTTGAGGTGGGTTCAGCGACATTGGCTCACAAAGACTTGAACAGAATCAGGCGAGGACCCACATTCAGACAATAACTTTACGTCGGAGTTCTCTTATGCCCCTGCCTTTTCTCGCCATTGCCGTTCCTGTTCTCCACTCCTCAGGTGCATGGATCGCTTCGACAGCAGCCTCCGGCTACATCGCCGGGACGCTATCGGGCACATGGATCGGTGCATTCGTTCTCGGCAACAGCACTCTGCTCGGCAGTTTCGGGTTGGTATCGGCAGCAGGCATCTTCGGCGCCACCGGCGGCCTCGCTGCTCTTTCGTCAAGTGCTGCCCTTGGAGTCGGCTCCGCGTTGACTGCCGTCGGACTGGGCGGCGTTGCCAGTACGCTCGGGATTGCTCCGGCTGCAACGTTCCTAGGACTCACCCCTGTCGGATGGGCGATTGCCGGCGCGGCAGCTACGGTCGTCGCCACGCTGGGCTACTATTTCACTCGAAAGACGATGCGTCGCATCAATGAAGAGCGTGAGAAAGGCGGGCTCGAGCCCATCACGCTGACGGAGATCGTCAGAGAAGTTCGCCTTCTCGAAGCGCAGTCCCTGGAAGCGATCCTCGCGCGGCTCGATGCCGAGTTGGGAAATGTTTCCCTTTCCAAAGACCACAAAGAACTGACCGTGGATGGTCAGGTATTCTCGCTCCATCGTCTGAAGTATGTCGTGAACGAGGATGGCTCCGAAGAGCTCGTGTTCGTTACCCGAACTGGACGAAAAAAGCGGGTGCTGCTGGTAAAGGCTGCTCCGGGACCTGACGGGTTTCCTGCGTAAGCCACGCCATCCACGTCGTCAGGTCGCAGAGGCCGCCTCCGTATCGGCCTTGTCGCCCAACCGCTCGGCCTTCACCTCAGCGAAGGTCCGGCCGTCGCCGTCGAGGATCGCATCCTTGCCGGTTTCAGCCTGCCAGCGTTCGACGGCGACATCGACATAGGCCGGGCTGATCTCCATCGCGAAGACGCGGCGGCCGTTGGCCTCGCCGGCCATGATCTGCGACCCGGAGCCGGAGAACGGCTCGTAACAGAGCCCGCCACGGGCGACGTGCTGGCGCATCGGGATCCCGAAGGCGTCGAGTGGTTTCGGCGTCGGGTGATCGGGCCGTTCGTCCCTGGCGAAGCTGGGCATCTCCCAGGTCGAGGGCAGCGTCTCGTCCGCCACCTTCGGCGGGCGGTTCGGGCGGCGCCAGCCCATGAGGCAGGGCTCGTGCTTCCACAGGTAATGCGACCGGGTGAGAACACCGCGGTCCTTCACCCAGATGATCTGCTGGTGGACGAAGGCGCCGGCCTTCTCCCAGCAGGCCTCGAGCATCGCCTGCCGGCGGGAGGCGTGCCAGCAATACCAGGCCGCGTCCTCGGTGATCGCCTCGGCCACGGCGGCGCCGATGAAGCCGTCGTAAAGCTCCGCGCCCTGAGAACTGTCGTCCCAGGTCACGCCATACGACTGCGACCAGTCCTTGTTGCGGGTCGGGTGGTTGCTGCCGTCGTAATCGACCAGATACGGCGGGTCGGTCGCGAACAGCACCGCCCGCTCGCCGTTCATCAGCCGGCGGACGTCGTCGTCGCTCGTGCTGTCCCCGCAGAGCAGCCGGTGATCGCCGAGGATCCAGAGATCGCCGGTGCGCGAGACCGGGTTGCGCGGCGGCTCGGGGATAACGACAGGCGGGGTCGAGCCTTCCTCTTCCCCCTCGGTCCCGGCCAGCAGCCGGTCCAGCTCACCATCCTCAAAGCCCAGGATACCGAGATCGAGCCCGGCCTCCTTCAAATCTGTGAGCTCCAGCGACAGCAGCGCCTCGTCCCAACCGGCGTTGAGCGCGATGCGGTTGTCCGCCAGCACCAGTGCCCGCCGCTGGCTGTCGCTGAGCCCGGTCAGAGTGATCGTCGGCACCGTATCCATGCCGAGCAGTCGCGCCGCCAGCACCCGCCCATGACCGGCGATCAGCGTGCCGTCCTCGGCGATCAGCACCGGGTTCACGAAGCCGAACTCGCGGATCGAGCCCGCGATCTCGGCCACCTGCG
>NZ_JAVAMQ010000033.1 GCF_030732095.1 Paracoccus spongiarum
ACATTGGAATTTCGCCTTGGAATGGATAGCTTCATGGTATCTGCCCATGGCGACATGTTCGATGTATCCGCCTGCCGGGCTGGATCGGAATTTCGGTGCAAGGGCGGCGTGCAACCATGTCGGAAACCAAAAACCATATCCCAATGGACAGCGACGGTGATCCGCCCGGCCTCGAGACAACACTGTCGGTGAACAGAAATGCGTTTTTGGGGTTTCTCGTCAAACGGCTGGGAAACCGGGCCGATGCTGAGGACGTTCTGCAGGAGTTTTGCATCCGCGTTCTGGCACGTAAGGATCAGCTGCGCGAGGCGGACCGCATGGATGCCTGGCTTTACGCGGTGTTGCGTTCGGCGCTGAATGATCACTATCGCAAGTCGGGACGGTCGAGGCGTCTGACAGAGGCTGTCGCACTGGAAGTTCAGTCTGCGGTTGTCGCGGATGACCCGGTCGAAGACATGGACGTGATCTGCAACTGCGTCAAAGGGCTGGTCACTGAACTGCGTTCCGGTGACGCCGAACTGATCCGCCGAATTGACATTGACGACGAGGATCGCGGCATTGTGGCAGCGGACCTCGGGCTTAAGTCCGGCACACTGAATGTGCGTCTCCACCGCGCCCGCGCCGCCTTGGGTGACGCGTTGATGGCCCACTGCGGCCCTTGTTGCCGTCATGGCTTTGACGATTGCTCCTGTCCGCCGGTCGGCTGCGAGCATCCTGTTGAAGAGACCGATTGTAAGGACGAAAACACCCCGTCTTGAGGCGGTTTTGTAATGCTGCGCTTCAAACGGCGTCTTCATAAAGAAGACGCTCGGGAGGATCGTATGACCACGGAACCGACAGATGCGCAGGCAGTCGCAGACTTGATTTCGGATGTGTTTTGCGAGTGTCGAAGCATTGTTGAGGCCGATGTTGGAAGGCTGTCGGGCGAGTTGTTTCTCAAGGTAGATGTCGAAGGGCGGAGCCTTCGGTCTGCGGCAGACGCGGTCGGGCTCAGCACAGGTGACGCCAAAACAGCTCTTTTTTTGTTCCGCCGCCAGATAGCCAGTGCTTTGGTATCGTCAGTCCTCACAGTATCGGCGTCGGACGAAGATCAAACGCGCGGGGAAGGGAGGCGAAGTGTGGGCCACTGAGTGGTCGGGTTACGGACCGCACCCCGATGTGTGTAACGAAAGGACAGAGCCGGCGTCTACACTTATGAACCGCGCAATCAGCGTTCATCAGCAAGGAAGACAGACATGTTCGGACCTCTCATTCTGGTTGGTATCCTCGTTTCGGTTTTGCTCGCCAGCAGAATAGTCGAAGCACATCGTGACGGCATTGTTGTCGAAGAAGCGCTCGTGGCCATCCCTGTAAAAAGCCCTCAAGACAGGAACCGACGCTAGGCGCAAGGCAGGGAAGGCCGCCCCGCAGACCACATGACGCCACAGTGACCAAACCAACCAACACAGTCTAAGCCCGCAAGACGAAGCGCAATAATCAATGACCGACCAGACAGCCCGCCCATTCACGCGCCGGTACCATGGCAGCGTCCCGGAAGCCCTGACGTTCAGCCTACGACGACCCCTTGGACAGGCCGGTAAGAAATACAGAGAATCGCCGTTGTGATTCCGTAGAGCGCGCCATTTACTTGTCGGATTTAGGCAAACAGTTCAGGACATTCACGGGCGCACTTATTTGTCAGGATGATGTAGACCAGATGCAGCGTCGCAAGTCCTGCCAGCAGGCAGAAGAAAGAGATGTAGGCATATTGCAGGAAAGCGATATCGACCACGATCACCGCCACCAGCGTCAAGGCGAAATGGCGCACATGTTTGTAGTGCGACAGGGCCGGCGGCAGGGTGATGAGGGTCACGTAGATCGTGTTGGTCAACCACCGCGGCATCATGAAATCGAGCCACATGGATTTTTCATAGGCCAGCGACTGGTTGTTGATCTCTACCACAACCATGTCGCTGTTGAGCCCGTGCGGGATGTATAGCAGCAGGCCGAAGGCCAGTCCGATCAGCGCCATGAGGCGGAACAATCGCTTGCGCGGACTGTCGTCCGGCTCCAGCACATAAACCGAGAAGGGAACCCATATCGGCCACATGAACCACGTGAAGAAGATGAACCCCATTGCCCCCCACAAGACCGCCAGGGGATCATTTCCGTTCATGCCAACCCACACGAAACCCTCAGTGAATTGCTGAAGACCTGCGAAAAGCGGCATCAATGCAAGCGGGAGATAGCGTTTGTTGCGCTGGAAGGCCACGATTGAAATGGCGGCCCCACCCCCGACAAGGAAAACGCTTGCAGCAAAACTGACTTGGGCCGACAGGCACATGGCATTCTCCTTTTCAGGCCTACTCTCTGTTTCCAAACGTAAGCGACTTCTACAGCCTTGAAAAGAATGCAAATCCTCAGCCGCAGGATTGGTCCGGCTCCCCCCAAAAACAGGAGGCGGAAGGCCTGCTCCGCGTCGCCGCGGCAGTCACGCGGGCGCAGAGGCTAAAGCGGCACGATTGAACGCCGGGTCTCCGGCTGGTCCATCTCGTACGGCGGTGCCGGCTCGACGCTCTTTTCCGAGCTGGGCCGGCTGGCGGGCAGGACGCTGATCGCGCTGGCCGGGCTGACCGCGGTGCTGATCGGGCTGGGCTACAAGGCGGCGCTGGTGCCGTTCCAGTTTTGGGCACCCGACGCCTATGACGGCGCGCCGGTGTCCGTGGCCGCCTATCTGTCGGTAATTACCAAGGTCGCGGCAATCTTCGCCTTCGCGCAGATCTTGCGCGACCTACCGGTCGGTACCAGCTGGCCGATGGTGGTCGCGCTAATCGCCGCCATGACGATGACGTGCGGCTACCTGGCGGCGCTGGTGCAAAGCAACGAGGTGCGCCTGCTGGCCTATTCGTCGATGGCGCAGGCGGGTTATTTCATGATGGGGATCGTGGATCTGGGGCCAGGCTTGCTGGCGCTGCCCTCGGTGATCGTGTTCAGCGCGGCCTATGTGGCGATGAATCTCGGCGCCTTCGCGGTGATCATGGTCGCCGGACGCAGCCTTGACGACTTCCGGGGCTTCGGCCGCGCGCGCCCTGTGATCGGCGTAGCGATGGTGGTGTTCCTGCTGTCAATGACGGGCATTCCGCCGCTTTTCTGCTTTTTCGGCAAGGTGCTGCTCTTCGGTACGGCGATCGAGCCGGGCTATCTGTGGCTGGCGGTGATCGGCATTCTCAACAGCGTGCTGGCGCTGGCGGCCTACCTGCGCATCGTGGTGCCGATGTGTCAGCCGCGAGAGTCCGGACAGGACAGCGCCGCCCCGGCGCCGCCGCTGATGATCGTGTTGGGCGCGACCGCGCCGATCACGCTGCTCATGGGGTAGCTTGCAGGGATGTTTCCTGGGTGACTGCAACTGAGCGCAATCGCACGTCGGGGGCAACTCGCCGATCAGGGGGCGAGCAGCATGCTGATGTCGTTATATGCGCGGCGGGTCGCCACGGCGCCTGCCGCAATACAATGACGCTTTTGCCGGAATTCCAGTGTGCCGATGGTCTGGCTGAAAGCGGGTCGGATCACAAAATCCGCTTGCTCAAAACGCAGTCGCGCATGTTCATACTGGCAGACCTCGATGGATCGCATCATCGCCTGCAAGCCGTTTTTCGGGCCAGTCGCGTTTTCGCGCTGGCTGGGATCCACAGCGATCACGACTTCCGCGCCGGTGGCCCTGGCGACGTCCACCGGCGCGATATCGGAATAGGCTCCGTCCATCAGTACATACGGATCATCGACAAGGGGCGGCAGTATTCCGGCCAGCGCCGCGCTTGAATAGACATAATCAGTGGCATCTCCCTTGCCGAATACCACGCGTTGGCCAGACAGCATGTCGGTTGCACAGACAAAAGCCGGGATGCGGCCGTCCTGCAGGTTCTTGCCCTTGGTCAGGCCGGACAGGACACTGCGGCCCCAGGTCTCGGTGCGCGCGCCTGATCCCCAGCCAAAATACATGTCCCGCGCGGCAAGCAAAGCAAGCCGCATTCCCCTGATCCTTGCAGCCATTCCAGGCACGCGAAAGTCCGGTGTTGCCGGAAACCCGCTGGTATCCATGCCCACGAGTGCGTCGTACCATTTGTCATTAAGAGCATACGTAGCACCGACAACCGCGCCCATCGACACGCCCACGACGGCGCTTGGGATGTAGCCCCTGGCGATCAAAGCTCTGAGTACGCCAGCATGCGAGAGGCCCCTTGCCCCGCCGCCCCTTAGCACGAGGGCAAAGCACTTGTGGGTTGCAGTGCTCGCTTTGGTCATGCTGCTCAATTCCAACTCCGCAATTTGGCTTTTCGTCAATTGGTTGGTCCCAGGCTGCCCGACCCTGCGCCAGTGCGCGCCATACGGAAATACTGACGCGAGTGTACGTAAAGCGTTACCGTCTCATGGGTGACACCAGCGGCAGTGCCTGCGAAGATTTTCGCCGGACACTGTAACGTCCGATGCCTGGCAACGTCTATTCCCCTGACGGACCTTCGCGACCGCAAGGATTAATCGACAGGAGCCAGCATTGAAAACCTTGACCCTTGAGGTCCGCGGATTGTTCGAGGAACTCGATCATCTCGCGGTCGAACGTCATGTATCCGCCCTCGACGGCGTTCACCGGGCGGAAGCGAACCCTGCGTCTGCCAGTGTGACAGTGCAGTACGACGAAACGGTGGTGAACGAGGAGGCGCTGCGCAAGGCGATCGACGCCTGCGGCTTTCACTGCGCCGGAGAGCGTATGCCGAACCATATCTGCCAGATGGACCACACCGGCCATGAAGACCACGCGGCGCATGGCGCGACAGGGCCCGTTGCCAAGGACGCGATGGCCCATGAGATGGGTCACGGCGGCGGCATGGAGATGGCCGACATGGTCCGCGACATGCGCAACCGGTTCTGGGTGGCGCTGCTCTTTACCATCCCGATCTTCATCTACTCGCCGATGGGCGGCATGTTCACGCCCCCGGCGCCGCCTTTCGGCCTGAGGCTGGACCTTTGGCTGTTCTTCCTCGGCAGCGCGGGCATCGTCTGGCCCAGTTGGCCGTTTTTCGTAGCCGCCTGGCGGGCGCTGAAGAACGGCATCCTTAACATGGCCGTGCTGGTCGTGTTGTCGGTCGGCACCGGATACGTCTTCAGTGTTGGCTCGACCTTCTTCTTTCCCGGCGTGCAGTTCTACGAGGCGGTCGCGGTACTGCTGGTCTTCATCCTGCTGGGCCACTGGCTGGAAATGCGAGCGCGCGCCGGTGCCTCTGCGGCGATCCGAGCGTTGCTCGATCTCGCGCCGCCGATGGCCACGGTGATCCGCGACGGGCAGGAGATCGAGGTGCCGACCTCCGAGGTACTTCAGGGTGAAACGGTGGTGATCCGCCCCGGCAACAAGATCCCGGTGGATGGCGAGGTGCTCGAGGGCGCGTCCCTGGTGGACGAGTCGATGCTGACCGGCGAGTCGATGCCCGTGAACAAGAGCGTGGGCGATACCGTCATCGGCGCCACAATCAACAAAAGCGGCACCTTCCGCTACCGCGCCACAAAGGTTGGCGCCGACACCGCGCTGGCGCAGATCGTCAAGCTGGTGCAGGAGGCGCAGAATTCCAAGGCACCGGCACAGCTTCTGGCCGACCGTGCGTCGCAATGGCTGGTCCTCATTGCCATCGTGATCGGGCTGGCCACCTTCGCGGTCTGGTTCTGGTGGATCGGATCGCCGCTGCTGTTCGCGCTGACACTGACGATCACCGTTTTCGTCATCGCCTGCCCGGATGCGCTTGGGCTGGCCACGCCGATGGCTGTCATGGTGGGCACGGGGTTGGGGGCGCAGCACGGCATCTTGTTCAAGAATGCCGGGGCGCTTGAGGATGCGACCAAGCTCGACGTGATCGTCTTCGACAAAACCGGCACGCTGACGATGGGCGAGCCGCGCGTTGTGGAACTCGTCGCGGCCGACGGGGGTAACGAGGATGATGCGTTGCGCGCCGCGGCCTCTGTCGATCGCGGATCGGAGCACCCCCTGGCGCTGGCCATCGTCCAGCGCGCCGAAGGGCTCGATGTGCCGCAGATGGCCGGGTTCGAGAACCTTGAAGGCCGCGGCGCACGCGCCGAGATCGCGGGCGAGCCGGTGCTGGTCGGCAACCGTCGGCTGATGGACGAGCAAGGCATCGACCTTGGCGCGCTCGATGCCCAAGCCGAGCGCCTGAAGGGCGAGGGCCGCACCGTGGTGCATGTGGCGAAGGGCGGGCGGATGCTCGGGCTGATCGCCATCGCCGATGCACCGCGCCCAAGCGCCATGGCCGCCGTGGCCAAGCTGCGCGAGCGCGGGGTCGAGGTCGCGATGCTGACCGGCGACAACGAAGGCACCGCGCGGCGGATCGCGGGCGAGCTTGGCATCGACATGGTGCTTGCAGACGTGCTGCCGGGGCAGAAGGCCGAGAAGGTCAAGGAGCTTCAGGCCCAGGGCAAGAAAGTGGGCATGGTCGGTGACGGCGTCAACGACGCGCCCGCGCTGACCCAGGCCGATGTCGGCTTTGCCATCGGCGCGGGCACGGATGTGGCGATGGAAAGCGCCGATGTCGTGCTGATGAAAAGCGATCCCTACGATGTTGTGGGCGCGATCGAACTATCTCGCGCCACCTTGCGCAAGATGCACCAGAACCTGTTCTGGGCGGTGGCCTACAACGTGATCGCCTTCCCCGCTGCAGCGGGCGTGTTCTACCCGCTGATCATCAGCCCTGCCGTCGCCGCGATTGCCATGTCGGGCAGCTCGGCGCTGGTTGCCGTCAATGCGCTGCTGCTCAAGCGGACGCGGCTGGAAGGGATCAGCGAAGGCAAAGGCAGCGCAGGTGCTCGGCGGGACCCGGCGAATTCCGAAACCGTCCGGGCCTCGGGTTCCGCACCTCAAACACACCAAACACATTGAAAGAAGGGGAGGCCACGATGACCGATACATCTATAGACAAAAAGCCCGATGAGGGCGGATTGGCAGCACGATTTCCCACGGCCTATTCCATCCTTTTTCTGCTGATCATCGCCGTTGCGGCCCTGACCTGGATCATCCCTGCCGGGCAGTACGACCGCGCGATGAATGAAGAGGTCGGGCGCGAGATCGCGGTGCCAGGCACCTATCAGACGGTCGAAGCCAATCCGCAGGGGTTTGTCGATGTCATGCTGGCACCTGTCGCGGGGTTCTATGACCCCGACAGCTATTCCGCCAATGCCATTGACGTGGCGCTGTTCGTGCTGCTTCTCGGTGGTTTTCTGGGAGTGGTGAACGCTACAAAATCCATCGACACCGGGATCCAGACCGCGATGGGTCGCCTCAAGGGACGCGAGATATGGATGATCCCAATCCTCATGTCGCTTTTCGCATTGGGCGGAACGACCTACGGCATGGCCGAAGAAACCCTCGCCTTCTACGCGCTGCTGATCCCTGTGGTCATTGCCGCAGGCTACGATTCAATAACCGGCGTGGCAATCATTCTGATCGGCGCGGGCATCGGCACATTGGGATCGACGATCAACCCATTCGCCACCGTCATCGCCTCGAATGCGGCGGGCATTCCATTTACCGAAGGTATGGGGCTGCGTCTGATCATCCTGATCGGCGGTCTGGCGATCTGCACCGCCTATGTCATGCGTTACGCCTCAAGAATCAAGGCGGCCCCGGCGCGATCCGTCGTTGCGGCGCAACGCGAAAGCGACAGGCGGTTTTTCCTTAAGGAGACGGATGCAGAATTCAGCGAGCCGAAGCTGACCGGCACCCAGAAGCTGGTTCTGGTTCTTTTCTTCGCGACCTTCGCCGTGATGATCTGGGGCGTGTCGAGCCAGGGATGGTGGATGGCCCGAATGGGGGCGCTTTTCTTCGGCATGGCTATCGTCGTCGGACTTGTCGCGCGGATGGGCGAGAAAAAGCTGACATCGGCCTTTGTCGATGGCGCCAAGGATCTGCTGGGCGTGGCGCTCGTGATCGGGCTGGCGCGCGGCATCGTGGTGATCATGGAACAAGGTCTGATCGCCGATACGATCCTGAACAGTGCCGCCGAGACCCTCGGCGGCCTGCCGGAAATCGCGTTCATCAACCTGATGCTCTGGATCGAGATCGGGATGAGCTTTCTTGTGCCGTCCTCGTCCGGCCTGGCGGTTCTGTCGATGCCGATCCTCGCCCCGTTGGGGGATTTTGCGGGCGTCGGTCGGGACCTTGTCGTGACGGCCTATCAGTCCGCAAGCGGGCTGGTGAACCTGATCACGCCGACATCCGCAGTGGTGATCGGCGGTCTGGCGATCGGACGCGTGTCGTTCGACCGGTGGGTCGTCTTCGTGTGGCCATTGCTGCTGATCCTCGTCGTTTTCATCTCGGCCAGCATCAGCTTGGCCGCGATTCTTTGACCAGATACATTGGAGTAATCACAGATGTCTGAACCGAAACTGGGCGTCCATTCGGAAACCGGGCAATTGCGGCAGGTGATCGTGTCGCCGCCCGGACTTGCCCACCGCCGCCTGACCCCCGAAAACTGCGCCGATCTGCTGTTCGATGATGTGTTCTGGGTCAAGCAAGCGATCAAGGACCATGCTGCCTTTGCCGACATCATGCGCGGTGAAGGGATCGAGGTCCTGGATGCCATGGCGCTGCTCGCCGAGACGCTCGACACTTCCGAGGCGCGCAGCTGGGTGCTTGACCATCGCATCACCCGCAACGAAGTCGGCGTCGGCATGCGCGACGATCTGCGCGGCTGGATGGAGGAGTTGTCCGGCGCTGATCTGGCCCGGTTTCTCGTTGGTGGGATCACCGTCGACGATTTGCCTTTCACCCCGTCTGGCATGTTCGGCAGCTATCTCGGCCTCAACGGCTTTGTTTTGCCACCGCTGCCCAATTTCATCTTCACGCGGGACAATTCCGCCTCGGTCTATGGCGGCGTCTCTCTGAACCCGATGTACTGGCCAGCACGGCGACCCGAAACGCTGTTGATGGCGGCTGTCTATCGGTTCCACCCCAAGTTCGCAGATGCGCGTGTCTGGTTCGGCGATCCGACGCGCGATTTTGGCGCCGCTACGTTGGAAGGCGGCGACATCATGCCCATCGGCCATGGCGTCGTGATGGTCGGTATGGGGGAACGCTCGTCTCCGCAGGCTGTGGGTCAGTTGGCCGAGGCGTTATTTCAGGGGGGGGATGTGACGCGCGTCATCGCCTGCCAGATGCCCCGGTCGCGGGCGGCAATGCATCTGGACACGGTGTTCACCCATTGCGGCAACGATGTCGTGACCACGTTCAAGGAAGTGGCTGACGCGATCACCTGCTATGATCTGCGTCCCGCCACAGGCAGTACCGCGCTTGATATCCGGCGCGATGCCCGACACCTGTTCGAGATCACCGCCGAGATATTGGGTTTCAAGAAGCTGCATCTTGTTCCGACGGGCGGCAGCGATCTGGCCGAGCAATCGCGCGAACAATGGAACGATGGCAACAACGTGCTGGCGCTGCGGCCCGGTGTTGTAATCGGCTATGACCGCAACGACGACACCAACGCAGCATTGAAGGACGCCGGGATCGAAGTTCTAGCCATCCCCGGCGCCGAACTGGGCCGGGGCAGGGGTGGAAGCCACTGCATGAGCTGCCCGACCATTCGCGACGCAATCTGACAAAAGGAAGACCCATGTCGTACAATCTGCGAAACCGCCACTTTCTTGCGCTGCGCGACTTCAGCCCGCGGGAAATCGGCTTTCTGCTGAAACTCTCGGCCGACCTCAAGGCAGCGAAATACGGCGGTTACGAGGTGCCGCGCCTGACCGGCAAGGAAATTGCGCTGATCTTTGAGAAGGACAGCACCCGCACGCGCGTGGGTTTCGAGGTGGCCGCCAACGATCAGGGCGCCCATGTCACCTATCTGGGGCCGTCGGGGTCGCATCTGGGCAAGAAGGAGACCGTCAAGGACACCGCCCGCGTGCTGGGCCGGGTCTATGACGCGATCGAATATCGCGGTTTTGGTCATCCCATCGTCGAGACACTCGCACAATATGCCGGGGTACCTGTCTATAATGGCCTGACGGACGAATTTCACCCAACTCAGATTCTCGCCGATTTTCTCACCATGTCAGAGCATTCCGACAAACCGCTGGGTCAGGTCGCTTATGCGTTTCTAGGGGATGCGGGCAACAACATGGGCGACAGCCTGCTGATCGGCGGCGCCAAGATGGGTATGGATGTCCGTCTGTGCGGGCCAAAGGCCTGTTGGCCCGATCCAGCCATTCAGGACGAAGCGCACCGGATCGCCGAGACCACCGGCGCGCGCATCACCATCACCGAAGAGGTGGGCGAGGCGGTGAAAGGGGCCGATTTCATCTACACCGATGTCTGGCTGTCGATGGGTGAATCCAAGGACAAATGGGAAGAACGTATCCGCCAACTTCTGCCCTATCAGGTCAACTCGGACGTGATGGCGCAGACCGGCAATCCGCAGACCAAGTTCATGCACTGCCTGCCCGCCTTCCACAACGCCGAGACTGAGGTCGGTGCCGACATCGCAAAACATTTCGACATCACGGCGATGGAAGTGACCGAAGAGGTGTTCGAAAGCCCGGCCTCCATAGTCTTTGATCAGGCCGAGAACCGGCTACACACCATCAAGGCGATCCTTGTCGCCACATTGGCTAACTAGCCGTGCTGGTGGTCGCAGCGCTTGGCGGGAACGCCCTGCTGCAGCGGGGTCAACCCCTGACGGCAGACAATCAACGCGCCAACGTCCGGACTGCGTCCGCTGCGCTGGCAAATATCGTGCGCGCCGGGCACACACTGGTCGTGACCCACGGCAACGGTCCGCAGGTCGGGCTGCTGGCGCTTCAGGGGGCGGTGTACAAACCCGACGAGGCATTTCCTCTCGACGTGCTGGGTGCGGAAACCGTCGGCATGATCGGCTACATGATCGAGCAGGAACTGGAGAATGCGCTGGATCATGCGCTTCCGGTCGCCACGCTTCTGACGCAGGTTGTGGTCCACGCGGACGACCCCGCGTTTCAGGCGCCCAGCAAGTTCATCGGCCCGGTCTATTCCCGCGACGAGGCCGAAACACGCGCCACCGCCGCCGGTTGGAGCATCGCGCAGGACGGGGACAAATGGCGGCGCGTCGTGCCTTCGCCAAAGCCGCAGGACATTCCGGATCTGCGTGTGCTGCGCCTGCTGCTGGATCAGGGTGTGATCGTGATCTGCACCGGAGGCGGGGGCATTCCCGTGCTGCGCCTGCCCGACGGCAGCATGACCGGGATCGAGGCCGTGATCGACAAGGATGCCGCCAGCGCGCTGCTTGCGCAACGGCTCGGGGCGGATGCGCTGCTTCTGCTCACTGACGTGGATGCGGCCTACCGGGATTTCGGAACGGATGATGCGGCGCCCATCCGACATCTCACCCCGCCAGAGGCGCGGGCGCTCGACCTGGCGGCGGGCTCTATGGGCCCCAAGATGGCGGCAGCGGCCGATTTCGCGGAGGCAGGAGGCCTCGCTGGTATCGGTCAGCTTGAGGATGCGCTGGCGCTTCTGGATGGAACGGCCGGGACGCAGGTTCGTTCGTCACCCCCAAAATCATCAAAAGGAGATTCTCGATGAAACGTCTCGCCGACAAAGTCGCCCTGATCACCGGGGGCGCAGCTGGTATCGGTCTGGAAACCGCGCGGCTCTTTCTCAGCGAAGGTGCCAAGGTCGCGCTTGTCGACCTCAGGGAAAGTGATCTGTCGGATACCGCGAGGGATCTTGGAAATTCGGGCGATGTGCTGACAATCGCGGCCGACGTATCGTCGGTCGAGGATTGCGAACGATATGTCGCGCAGACCGTCGAGAAATTCGGACGCATCGACGTGTTCTTCAACAACGCCGGGATCGAGGGCAAGGTCGCGCCACTGATCGATCAGAAGATCAAGGATTTCGACCGCGTGATGGCAGTCAACGTGCGCGGCGCATTCCTTGGATTGCAGCATGTCTTGCCGGTGATGATCGGACGGAAATCGGGAAGCGTTATCAACATGTCGTCCATTGCGGGTCTCAAAGGCAGCCCAAACGTCGCGCCCTATATCACGTCGAAACATGCCGTAGTCGGCCTGACGCGCGCGGCTGCGATCGAGGCGGCGGGCCACAACGTGCGGGTCAATTCCGTGCATCCATCGCCGGTCAACACCCGGATGATGCGGTCGCTGGAGGAAGGCTTCAATCCCGGTCGCGGCGATGAAGTAAAGCAGCAGCTTTCCGATACGATCCCGCTGGGTCGCTATGGCGAAAGCCTCGATATCGCCAACCTCGTCCTCTTCCTCGCCTCCGACGATTCCGCGTTCATCACCGGAGCGCAATATCCCGTCGACGGGGGCATGGCGGCGGGCTGATCAGTCACGCCAATTCAGTCCTCAGTGCCTCTTGCTAACGCGTCGGTGTGTTGGCCGCAAACGCACCGACACCCAGCGCCGCATTCGTGCGCGCAATCGATGCGGCTCCGTCTGGCTCAGCTTGGGTTAGGGCACGGATCGCGTCGATGGTCTCGGGGATCACGATAGCCTGGTTGTCGACCATATAGGCATAGAACAACTCGTCGCCCTCTACCCTGAGCATGTCCTCCCACAGGGCCACCTCGTAGAGGCTGTCGTTGGGGCGCCCGAGATCGGCCATCATCTCCTTGACTGCGTTGATTGCACCCAGCCCGTCCGACATCCGGATCAGAGCAATGCGGGACGACGCGCAGAATGCGTCCAGCACCTCATCCTTTGATGCCTTGCGCGGCATCCTCACGGACCAGTAGTGCAAATGCGCAAGGGTCTGGGGCACCTTGACGGCCATCGTGATCACGTCAAGGTCGGGATCGACGCTTTGCGCATCGGGGCCTTGGTGGCTAGGGATTTCGGGTTCGGGAACGAGCGTGTTCATGATCCCGCCCAGATGGCTTTCCCATGGATCAGTGGCGCGCCGAAGCAGCGTTCCGCGCGCCGAGCCAAGCAGGCCGGACCGTTTGAGTGCGCTCAGCGTGCGGACGATCGAGGTCGTGTTGCAGGACACGACACGGGTGCTGTCGCGCCCGAGCGCCGTTTCATAATTCGCTTCGGCGACAAAGGAATGGCCCGTTACGCTGTGTTTTTCGCCGCCGTGAACGATGAAACGGATGCCTTTGTCGCGGTATGTTTCCACATTCTGAGCGGCGATCTTTTTCGGCGTGCAATCGATCACGATGTCGGCGGCGGCCAACAGATCGTCCAAGCCGCCGGCGAGGTTCAGGCCGGCCTTTTGTATCGCGGATTCCCGTTCCGGGTCTGCAGCGTAGAGGGCAAAGCCCTTGGTTGCCGGCATCCGGGCGCGCCAGTCGGCCACGACATCCGCCACGCCGATCAGGTCCATGTCGGCCTGCACGGCCACCGCGTCGGCTACGCGCTTGCCGATCACACCGTATCCGTTCACGGCGACCTTGATTTGCCCTTTGCCTGTCATCTTGCTCTCCCTATTTGTTTGCCGAGTGCCCTGATGTGGCAGTGGTGATCTGCCTCAGCGTCCGCGATGTAATTCCGCGTCAACGGAACGGTGTCGCGGCGTTTGGCCAACTGGAGCTGGAACACCATCAACCGGCCATGCCGGAATGCCATTTCGCAGACAGCCAGATAGAATTCCCAAATGCGGCAGAACCGTTCGTCGTAAAGCCTCCGCGCGGTCCCGCGCTCGGCTGCGAAGCGTTCGGACCAGTGCCGCAGGGTCTCTGCATAATGCAGGCGCAGGACCTCGACATCGGTGACCCAAAGCCCAGAACGTTCCGCCGCCGAGATCGTTTCGGACAGTGACGGAAGATAGCCACCGGGGAAAATGTATTTCCTGATCCACGCATCGCTGCCACCTTTGGGTGCCATCGTACCGATCGCATGTACAAGCGCGACTCCATCCGGCTTGAGAACCCTTCGGATCGTGCTGAAATAGTCATCAAATCCACTGCGGCCCACATGCTCGAACATGCCCACCGAAACGACACGGTCATACTGGCCTTTCTCTTGCCGGTAGTCGCGGAGTTTAAAGGCGACCTGTTCGGACAGGCCGGACTGCGTTGCGCTGGCGCGGGCGGCCACGATCTGTTCGGTAGACAGGCTCAGACCGGTCACGCGGGCCTGATGCTGTTGGGCAAGCTCCAGCGCCAAGCCCCCCCAGCCCGAGCCGATATCGAGAACGTCAAGGCCGGGCCGCAGCAGCAGCTTTGCAGCGATGTGTCGTTTCTTGAGGGCTTGCGCCTCGTCCAAAGTTTCATTGCCTGTGGCGAAGTAGGCGCATGAATACTGTCGGTCCGCGTCAAGAAAGAGGTCGTAGAGTTCGGTCGAGAGATCATAGTGGTGCGCCACGTTGCAGCGGGCCCGGTTGATCGGGTTGTGATGCAACCTGCGGCTCAAAAAAGCGTCCAGCCCTTGCCTGATCCGTTTCCCGGGCAAAGCGTCGACGGCGTCGAGGTCAGCCATGCAAATCGAAAGAAGGTCGCGCAGGCTGCCGGTATCGATGCGGAGCGTTCCATCCATATAGGCCTCGCCAAGCGCCAGACTGGGGTTTGCAAGAAGTTGCGCAGGCAGCGCCTTGTCGGTCAATCGGACTGAAACGGCAGGGCCGTCACCGCCACCGAAACGCCAAGTCCCACAACAGGGGTCGATAACAGTCAGGTGACCGTTCCGAACCAGACGGCTGAGCAATTTGGCAAGTAACCACATCGCGGCCCTTCCGGGTCCAAGGCGTGGAAGCTGCCTCGCGCCGTCATGCAATTCAAACTGCTCATCAGGTGAGATTTCGCTGTTGGACATGATCGGTGCCTCCGCGTTTGTCTGAGTTTGGAAGGGGCATCGAACGACCCCGGCTCTCAAAAAGACGACCGGCGCTAGTGTTTGTTACAGCGCGCAGCCATATTGCGTCGGCACCTGAAAGCAGGAAAGCGCCGATTGGGCGTATCGGTCCAAGCGCTTTCGGTACACATTTGCCCGATTGCAGCCTATTGTTCGCCGAAGGACATGAGCCCACGACTTATCAAACGCGATCGTGATCATCTTTCGATTGCGGCTTCGGTCTCAGGCACGCGTGTAAGGCAGCAGCATTAA
>NZ_JAVAMQ010000034.1 GCF_030732095.1 Paracoccus spongiarum
TCTGGACCTGACCAACGATCTGACCGAGCCGACGATCATTCATTGGCATGGACAGATCCCGCCGAACGCGCAGGACGGCGTTCCCGATATGCCGATGCCGCTGCTGCAGCCAAGAGAGACGCGTGGCTATGATTTTGAGGCCGCAGCAGGCACGCACTGGATGCACAGCCATGTGCCCATTCAGGAGATGCAGTTACTGGCCGCACCCCTGATCGTCCGCCGCCCCGGGGATCGGCGAGCTGATCGGCAAGAGGTCACCATGTTCCTGCATGACTTTTCATTCCGCTCGCCGGAAGAGGTGCTGGACGAAATTCGCTCGGGAAAGGGGCATGAAGAGGCCGCCGAAGCCGAAATGTCGCAACCAGCCGATCCTCATGCCGGTCATGACATGGGCGATGGTATGGCCATGAACGGGATGTCGGAAATGGGCGGCATGTCCATGTCCGGTATGGCCGGGATGCAGATGGACCTCAACGATTTCGATTTCGACGCTTATCTGGCGAATGACCGCACCCTGGGCGACCCCGAGGTCGTGCAGGTGGAAAAGGGTGGCCGCATCCTTTTGCGGGTCATCAATGGGGCTGCTGCCACGGTGTTCTGGATCGACAGCGGCGAGGTACCAGGCCGGCTTGTCGCGGTGGATGGCCAGCCGGTGCAGCCCTTGCCGGGAACACGCTTCGGTCTGGCCATGGGTCAGCGCCTGGATATCGAACTTGACCTGCCCGCCGGAGGCGGCGCCTGGCCGATCCTTGCTCTGCGCGAAGGCGCGCATGAGCGCACCGGCCTTATCCTTGCCACTTCTGGCGCCAACGTGCCGGTCATTCTCGGAATGGCCGACGATGCGGCACCTGCATTCGATATCGACCTTGCGCAGGAAGCCGCCTTGCGGGCCGTTGCTCCGCTGACGGAACGTGCTGCCGATGCCTCACCCATGGTGATGCTGGGCGGGCAGATGCAGCCCTATCGCTGGACCATCAATGACCGTGTGTTCGAGGACCGAATTCCGGTTGCGGCCAAATCGGGTCAGCGGGTCGAGATCATGTTTCACAACATGTCGATGATGGGCCATCCGATGCATCTGCACGGCCATCATTTTCAGGTCGTCGCCCTCAATGGCAAGCGGTTCGCCGGTGCTTTGCGCGACACGGTCTATGTGCCGCCCATGTCAATGGTCACGGTGGCGCTGGATGCGGGCGAGGCGGCGGAGTGGATGCTGCATTGTCACCACATGCCGCATCTTGCCAGCGGCATGATGACGACTTTCTCGGTCTCGGCGTGAGGGAGGAAGCACCATGTATCAGCGACGCATGATCCTGACCCTGGCGCTCGCGGCTCCGACGATGGCCATTGCTCCTCGTCTGGCGTGGGCCGGGCATTCGCTGCCACCCGAATTCCGCAGGCAGCTTGAACATGACGCGAATGCGCCGATCTTTGGCAATCCTGAGGGCAATGCGACACTGATCGAGTTCTTCGATTACAACTGCCAATTCTGCCGCGCGATGATGCCGGTGGTGGATGCTGTGTTAGGAGCCGATTCCGGCTTGCGAATGGTGATGCGGGAATGGCCGGTTTTGGGCGAGGGTTCGGTTTTCGCGGCCCGCGCGGCGCTGGCGTCACGCAAGCAGGGCCGCTACGCCGACTTTCATCGCGTCCTGTTGAGTCAGAAACCCCGGGCCGAAAGGGCCAGCGTCCTGCGTGTCGCGCGATCCATGGGTTTAGACACTCAGCAGTTGCAGCGCGATATGGGCGGCCTGGAGATTGCCCAACATATCCAGAAGTCCAATGCGCTGGCCGAGGCGATGGGGCTTGTCGGCACACCCACCTTCATCGCCGGATCGGATTCGCGCTTTGGCGCCATTTCGTCAGCGAAACTGGCCGAACTTGTCGCCGCCGCGCGGCGCAACTGACATATTTCACGAAAGGACAACGTCATGGATCATTCTGATCAACACAACAGCCACGGAAGCCTGAGCGGCGGAAGCTATGGCCGTTTTGCGGCGATGATCGTCACCTCGACGGTCATCATGTTCGGGTTGATGTATCTGAACACCTGGGCGATCGATCACGTCTTTTTCAGCCAGACCCGGATGTGGATGGCGCTCTACATGGGCGGTGCCATGGCGCTGATCATGTTGGCCTTCATGCTGGGGATGTATCGCAGTCCGCGTGCCAATTTGATCGTCGCGGGCGTTTCGATTCTGGCATTTGCGCTTGGCCTGTTTCTGGTCCGCAGTCAGGCAACGGTCGATGATACCGCCTGGATGAAGGCGATGATTCCGCATCATTCCATTGCGATCCTGACATCCACCCGTGCGGATATCTCGGATCCTCGCGTCCGGGCGCTGGCGGACAGCATCATCGAGGCGCAGACTCTGGAAATCGCGGAGATGAAGGCGCTGATCGCCGATCTGGAAGGCGGGCCAGCGGCGACGCCAGAGGTCGATGGGCGCTGAAGATTCGGCACGGCAATCGCAGAAGTCGCTGCGCTTGCCGCTTCCATCTGAAGATACAAGGAAAGGACAAGGAGCAATCACATGCTGACACGCAGACATTTCATCCGCACGACGACGGCGCTGTTTTCGGCGGCCGCCGCCACGCCGGTCATGGCCTCAACCTGGCCCGACACGGCGCAAAAGGCCGCTTGGGATGCCGAGGTCGAGGCCGGTGGTCCCAATCCCTGGGGACTGCACGCGCGTTACCTGCCGCAGCGAGTCACTGCGAACGCAGGGCTGGTGCCGGGCGACATTCATGTCGATGCGGTGGCCCGATACCTTTATCACATCGAAGAGGGCGGCACGGCGATGCGTTACGGCGTGGCCATCGGCAGGGGCGATCTTTACGAGCCGGGCACCTATACGATCAAACGCAAGGCCGAATGGCCGCATTGGACCCCGACGCGCAACATGATCGAGCGCGAACCCGAGGTCTATGCGCAATATGAGGACGGCATGGAACCCGGCCCTCGGAACGCTCTGGGTTCGCGTGCGCTGTATCTCTATCTCGGCGACCGCGATACCTATCTGCGCATTCACGGCACGCCGTTTCCAACCTCGATCGGCAGCCGCGCCAGTTCCGGCTGCGTCCGCATGGTCATGGCCCACATCAACGAACTGTATCCGCGGGTCCAGATCGGCGCGACCGCATATCTCTATTCGCCGGTAGGCAGCGTGTCGGCCGTCAGCTAGTCGCGTGCCTTCCGGTAATGCCTGGCGTCAGGACGCGCGCACGTTGCAGATCTGGTTGCCGTTCGCGGCGCGCAGCGGCACCAGCGTCGTTTCGACCGGCCCGGCGTGATAATACCAGTAGCAATCGTCCGCCGGGTCAAGCCGTGCCGTCGTCAGGTCCTGATTGGGGCCGGCGACGGCGACGACTTCCTCCGGGATCGGATAGGGGGACGCGGCCTCGGCTGCGACGTCGGGCGCCTGAGCCGCGCATCCGGCGAGGACCAGAAGCGTCAAGGATATGGCGGCGGTTCTTTTCTGCATGGGAAACTCCTTGGCTATCTTGGTGACACGCCGGGTTGTCAAGGCGCGCTGTTGCTGGTCATGCGGCTCTGGATTGCGCGCTCCCGTTCGGGCCAGGTCGATTTGATATAGGCCAGAACTGCGGCGATTTCGGCGTCACTCATGACATCGCCGAAACCGGGCATGTCGCTTTCATACCCATCGCCGACCACGGCGGCCGTGCCGTCGCGAATGATCCGTTCCAGCAGCGGGTCGGCGTGATGCCATGTGTGGCCGGTCTCGTCATGCGGGGGCGCCGGATAGCGGCCATTTTCCAGCGGGGTCTGCCAGTCCGGCTGGCCTTCCAGATCGGCGCCGTGGCAACTGGCGCAGTTTTCGGCGTAGAGCCGCTGGCCAAGCGCGATCACGGCCTGATCCTGCGCGGCTGTCTCAGTCGCCGCGCTGCCGCGCCAGAGGATCAGGATCGCAGCGGCCAGCCCGACCGCTGCGATGAGGATGAGTGCGTTGCGCGTCATCTGCTACCCGTCCAGCGGAAAGGCGCGCCCATCGCCGGCAATGCCGCCCCAGGCGATGACCTCGGCGGTGGCCTCGACCCCGCCGCCCATTCCCGGCGATCCGGCGGGCATCCCCGGCACGGCGATCCCGGTGATGTCGGGGCGCTTTTCCAGAAGCTGCCTTATGGCCGCGAAGGGCACATGGCCCTCGACGATATAGCCGCTGATCCGGGTCGTGTGGCAGGACCACAGGTTTTCGGGCACAGCGGCGTCGCGCTTCATGCCGACATAATCGCTGGTTTCGGTCGTCTCGACCTCGAACCCCGCCTCGATGGCCAGATCGGCCCAGGCGCCGCAGCAGCCACAGCCGGGGTCCTTGGTGATGCTCAGCAGGTTCGGCTTTTCGTCCGAACCGATGGTGGCAAAGGCAAGTGTAGAGGTTGTCGACAGCATCGCTGCGACCGCAAGGATCGCCCCGCGACGCGAGAAATTGGAATTGCTCATTTCTGATGTCCTTCAGGATATTACGCGCCGTAGGGTCATTCGCCCCTCTCGTCGCGCAGTTGATCGGCTTGTGGCCCCTCGGGCCATGTGGCGTCAGAGAGCAGCGGATCGCGGAGGGGGCCGCGGCAAGCGCGGCCTGGCGGTTTTCATATCTTGCAGCGGGGGAAAGTGTCGGATTCGGCGTGACAAGCGGGCCGCGTTGGACGTGATTTCGGCATTGCCGATGTCGGCACAGGCCGCACAGTCGCCATGTGGAGAATCCGGCTGCGTGGTGCAGCATTCATGCGCGACTGGCGACGCGGATGTTTCGGCCGTCGAGGCCATCGACGATGCCTCCGCCGAGGCGGCGCCGGTCAGGGCCAGTGGCATCGTCACCGCCAGCATGACGACAAGCAGTGCCGACAGCAGGAACCGCATCAGTCGCGCACCTTTTCCATCAGTTCGACGACCTCGCGGAACATCACCCGCTGACGGTCCTGATCGCCGGATTGGATCGCGTCTTCCATGCAGCTTCGCGCGTGATCCTCGATCAGCAAGCGTTCGACGCCGCGCAGGGCAGACCGGATGGCGGCGGTCTGGTTCAGGATGTCGACGCAATAGCGCCCATCCTCGACCATGCGCGAGACGCCCTGCACCTGACCGTTCAGGCGGGAAAGCCGCTTCAGGATCGCGTCTCGGTTCTGCTTGTCATGCGCCAAGGAGGGCTCCGATCTTCAACATCCGCGGCTTGTGCTATACCCTCAAGGGGTATAGAGCAAGCCTGATATACCCCCTATAGGTATCTGCCGGGAGAGAGTCATGGACCACAAGCACGATCATTCGCATGGGCATCACGATCACGGGACACACGGTGGCGCACAGGCACAGGCTGATTCCGGCAAGGCCATCGATCCGGTTTGCGGGATGCAGGTGAAGATAAAGCCCGAGGCCCGGCACCGCGACTATGAGGGACAGACCTTCTATTTCTGCTCGGACGGGTGCCAGTCGAAATTCGACGGCGATCCGTGGTTCTACGCCTCGGGCGCGGCGGCCAAGGTCGAAAAAACCGCCCCGGCGGGCACGCAATGGACCTGCCCGATGCATCCCGAGATCGTCCGCGACGAACCCGGCGCCTGCCCGATCTGCGGCATGGCCTTGGAGCCGATGATTCCCTCGGACGAACCCAGCCATGAACTGACCGATTTCACCCGGCGGCTCTGGGTCAGCGTGGCCGCTGCGGTGCCGTTGTTGATCCTGACGATGGGCGAGATGGTGGGCATTCCGGTCCGCGACTGGATCGGGCACCGCACCGCCGTCTGGCTGGAGTTCCTGCTGGCCACGCCCATCGTGCTCTGGGCGGCGCGGCCCTTCTTTCAGCGCGGGTTGGATTCCTTCAAAAATCGCTCGCCGAACATGTGGACGCTGATCTCGCTGGGTGTCGGCGCGGCCTATCTCTATTCGCTCTCCGCCACCTTCCTGCCGGGAATCTTTCCCGAGGAATACCGAATGGGCGAGGTCGTCGGCACCTATTACGAAGCAGCCGTGGTCATTGTGGCGCTGGTCTTCGTCGGGCAGGTCCTGGAACTGCGGGCTCGGGAACGCACCGGCGATGCGATCCGGGCGCTGCTGGATCTGGCGCCCAAGACTGCCCGACGTATCCTGCCCGATGGTACGGAATACGATGCACCGCTGGAAAACATCATGGCGGGCGACATGCTGCGCGTGCGGCCTGGCGACAGCGTGCCGGTCGATGGCGAGGTGGTCGAGGGCCGCTCTTCCGTCGATGAAAGCATGATCACCGGCGAGCCGGTGCCGGTCGAGAAGACCGAGGGCGACCGCGTGACCGGCGGCACGATTAATAAGAACGGCACGCTGGCGATCCGCGCCACCGATGTCGGCGCCGACACGGTCCTGTCGCAGATCGTCCAGATGGTCGCCGGCGCGCGACGTTCCAAAGCGCCGATTCAGGGGCTGGCCGACCGGGTTTCGGCGATTTTTGTGCCGGCGGTGGTGGTGATCGGCATTCTGGCCTTTGTCGTCTGGCTGATCTTTGGCCCCAGCCCGTCCTATGTATTCGCCATTGCCTCGGCGGTTTCGGTGCTGATCATCGCTTGTCCCTGTGCGCTTGGGCTGGCGACGCCGATTTCCATCACCACGGCGGCGGGGCGCGGGGCGCAGGCCGGCGTGCTCGTCAAGAATGCCGAGGCGCTGGAACTGATGGCAGATGTGGACACGCTGATCGTCGACAAGACCGGCACGCTGACCGAAGGCAAGCCGGCCCTGACCGATGTGACCAGCTTCGGCGACGTGCCCGAGGATGAGTTGCTGGCTGCTGCCGCTGCGCTGGAACGCGCCTCCGAACACCCGCTGGCTGAGGCGATTGTCGAAGGCGCGAAATCGCGTGGGTTGAGCCTTGGCAATGGCGAGGAGTTCGAGGCCATCACCGGCAAGGGGGTGATCGGCAAGGTCGATGGCCGGGATGTGTCGCTTGGCAATAATGCGCTGATGACATCGCTCGGCATCGACTGCGACACGGGCGAGAAGACCGCCGATCGCCTGCGCGGCGAGGGCAAGACCGCCATGTTCGTGGCGCTGGATGGCGGGCTGGCCGGTCTGGTCGCCGTGGCCGACCCGATCAAATCCACCGCCGAGGCGGCAATACGTGACCTGCACGATCTGGGCATCAAGGTGATCATGGCAACCGGCGACAATGAGCGCACGGCGCTGGCCGTGGCAAGCCGCTTGGGCATCGACGAGGTCCGCGCCGGGATGTTGCCCGAGGGAAAGAAGGATCTGATCGACGGGCTGCGCGGTAAGGGGAACAAGGTCGCCATGGCGGGGGACGGGGTAAACGACGCACCAGCGCTGGCTGCGGCGGATGTCGGTATCGCCATGGGCACCGGCGCCGATGTGGCGGTCGATAGCGCAGGGCTGACCCTGCTGGGCGGCGACCTGACCGGCATTGTCCGCGCCCGCAAGCTCGCCGTGGCCACCATGCGCAATATCCGACAGAACCTGTTCTTCGCGTTCATCTACAATGCCGCCGGCATCCCGGTTGCGGCGGGGCTGCTCTATCCGATCTTTGGCCTGCTGCTGTCGCCGATGATCGCTGCAGCGGCCATGTCGCTGTCCTCGGTTTCTGTCATCGCCAATGCGCTGCGGCTGAAACGGGTCGAGCTGTGATCCGTCCGGACATTCGCAAGTGGCATAATTGATCGTGTGATTCAGGTAATTGGTCGAGAAGAGATTATGGTAGCCCGATCCAGCGCGGAACAGATGCCGCGTATGCGTCATACTCTGCCCCCAGGGCTTGCCGAAGGACGTCCTCCTCGGACCGGACCTGCGCCGTGGCCGACCACAGAAACAGCAGCGGCGCGAGAAGTGTCGGCAGCGAAGGGATGGCAAGGGCTGTGCCAAGAAGCAGGATGAACTGCCCGAAAAAGGCCGGGTTGCGGCTGAACCGATAGAGCCCGCCCGAGACAAGCGCACCCGTGGCACCGTCAGCGACACCCACCCGCCATGAAGCGCCCATCGACATCTGCGCAGCAAAGGCAACCATCGCGCCGATGCCGGCCAGAAACACACCGACCCCGCCAAGCGCCAGCGCCTGTCCTTCGATCCAGAAGGGGTCAAGGTTATGCAGCGTGGGAAAGGCACCCCACAGCAGTGGCCCCAGAAGCGCCAAAGCGAAGGCCGCCCGAAAGCCCAGCGCCGCCCACCAGTCGCGCCGTTTCGCCCGCGAGAACAGCCAGACCGGCCGCCCGGCGGCTCGCGCCGCCATGGCATTGCCGAAAAAGAAAAGCATGAGGTAAGCGGCAAGCAGGGCAAGCACCGCCCAACCGAAAGCGGAAATCACGGCGTCATGCCTCGCGTTCAGGATTGAAGCGCAACAGCCGTAGCGCGTTCAGCGTAACCAGAACCGTCGCCCCGGTATCGGCCATGATCGCGATCCACAGCCCGGTGATCCCCAGAACCGAGGTCACAAGAAACACCGCCTTAAGCCCCAGCGCGATGGTGATGTTCTGGCGGATATTTCCCATGGCCGTGCGGGCAAGCCGGATCTGCGCGGGGATGTCCGTGACCCGGTCGCGAAGGATCGTGGCATCTGCGGTTTCCAGCGCCACATCCGTGCCTGATCCCATGGCCACGCCGATGCTTGCCTGTTTCAGGGCCGGCGCGTCGTTGATGCCGTCCCCGATCATCATCACGCCGCCTTGCTCGCCCATTTCACGGATCGCGGTTAGCTTGTCTTCAGGCATCATGTCGGCCCGAAACTCCATGCCCAGCCCGCCGGCGATCGCGGCCGCCGTGCGCGGATTGTCCCCGGTCAGGATGACGGAGGTCACGCCCATCTCTGTCAGTTGACGAATCGCTTCGGCTGCGTCCTGTCTTGGCTCATCGCGCATGGCGATCAGGCCGAGCGGGGTCTTTTCGCGGAAGACGGCGACAGCGGTCTTGCCATCTTCCTCAAATGCCGTGGCAAGCTGCAGGTCAGACTGGTCGATCCCGCCATTTTCCAGCGCATACCGCGGCGAGGTGACCCAAGCGGAGGCGTCGCCGACCGTGGCGATCACCCCTTTGCCCAACAGTGCTTTCGCATCGCGTGACGGCAGCGCTTCGATGCCCGCCTCATCGGCCTTGGTCAGGATGGCGACGGCCAGCGGGTGGCTGGAGCCGGTTTCGACCCCCGCCGCCACTGCCAGCAACTCGGCCTCGGTCGTCGCGCCGAAAGCGACAACATCCGTCACCACCGGACGCCCATGAGTCAGGGTGCCGGTCTTGTCGAAGGCGACACGGGATACATTGGCCGCCGCCTCGATCACCGCACCGCCCTTCATCAGCATCCCGCGCCGTGCGCCCGTGGACAGCGCCGAGGCGATTGAGGCCGGAACCGAGATGACCAGCGCGCAGGGGCAGCCGATCAGCAGCAGCGCCAGACCGCGATAGATCCAGGTGTCCCAAGGTTGGCCAAATGCCAGCGGCGGCACCAGAACAACCAGCGCCGCGACAGTAACGATAGCGGGCATGTACCAGCGGCTGAAGCGGTCGATGAAGCGTTCAGTCGGCGCGCGCGCGACCTCAGCCTCTTCCACCAGCCGGATGATGCGGGCGATTGTGTTATCCTCTGCAGCTTTGGTGACGGTCACGCGTAGCGCGGCCTCGGTATTGATCGAGCCGGCGAAGACCGGGTCGCCCGGCCCCTTGGTGACAGGAACACTTTCGCCGGTAACGGGGCTGTCATCTACGCCCGAGGTGCCCTCGGCAATCTCGCCATCTGCGGGGATGCGGTCGCCCGGACGGACAAGCACCATTTGCCCGACAGCAAGGCTTGATGCCGGGACTTCCTGCGTTGTCCCGTTTGCCAACAGCAGCGCTGTCTTGGGAACCAGATCGGCAAGCGCGCGGATGCCATCGCGCGCCTTGCCGGCTGCCACACCCTCCAGCACTTCGCCAACCGCGAACAGGAACACTACCAATGCCGCCTCTTCCGCAGCATCGATGAACAAGGCGCCAATGGCCGCGACCGTCATCAGGCTTTCGATTGTAAAGGGCTGACCCAGACGCAGAGCTGCAAAGGCGCGTTTCGCAACCGGCGCCACGCCGATCAGACAGGCCGCGACGAAAGCCCATTTGCCGACCTGCGGCGCCAGCAATTCGATGATCCAGGCGACACCCAGAAGGATCGCGGTAAAGATTACCAGCTTGCCCTTGCGGGTCTGATACCATCGCTTGCCGCGGTCGGCAGGGTCGTCATGCACATGGCCAGGGCTGCCATGACCGCTGTCGTCACGCGCCGCTGCGGCGGCATCATTCCGATCATGGTCATGGGCATGGTCATGGCCATCTGCCGGCGCATCGCTCATGGCGGGCATGACAAAGTCCTTCTTCGCCCCTGCCGCGCGCGGCGCGATTCCATAACCAAGCGATTTCACCACCTTTTCGACCTTGTCGCGATCGGTCTGTGTTTCGTCCAGCGTCAGGCGAAGCCGTTCCGTCATGATGCCAATTTCAACGCCGCTGACGCCCGGCAGGCGTGTCACGGCATCCTTGATCTTGGTCGCACAGGATCCACAATCCATGCCCGAGACTGTCCAGTCGCAGGCTGTTCCGCTGTTGGGATCTGTAGTTGTCATGTCGTTATCCTCGCCCCGGATCGGGAAGTTGCCTTCATCGATTCGAGAACCTAATGTCTCTAGTAACTAGAGCTTCAAGGGGAATCTCATGCTGACGATTGGAAAGTTGGGTGCGTCTGCCGGTGTGAAGGTGCCGACGATCCGTTATTACGAGCAGATCGGTCTTTTGCCCGAGGCTGAACGCAGTGCGGGAAACCAGCGGCTTTACAGTCAAAAGGCGCTGGAACGGCTGGCCTTCATCCGCCACGCGCGCGATCTGGGTTTCACGCTGGAGGCGATCCGTGACCTGCTCAGCCTGTCGGACCAGCCTGACCAGCCCTGCGCGGCGGCCGACGCCATCGTCATCGCGCAACTGGCCGAGGTTGAAAGTCGTCTTGCGCGGCTGGGCGCGCTCAAGGTCGAACTGCAACGTATTCTGACGCAATGCGCGGGAGGCAAAATAGCGAACTGCCGCGTCATCGAAGCATTGGGCGACCATTCGCTTTGCGCGACCGATCATCGTTACCCTGGCCTCGGGGCGACAATCTGATCTTAGCCAAATCGATGGAGAGCCGGACGAAATTCTGTCAAGTCAAACTTGCACTTTCGTCGCTGCGTTCGTGCGGGATCACGTTCTGCGTGATCATATAGCGAAATGGATGGTACTGAAAATTGCTCACCTCAACGCCACATCAACCTTTGGCTGCAGTTTTCGTGCAGGTTGTGCTGTCAAAAGCCGCTCAATGCGGTCGAACGCCGGAATGGAAATCGCGAAAAATCAAACGGTTACTTTGTAAGATGCTGAATTCGTTAGGTTTCCGATTTTCCCTTCTGATCGGCTCATAACCTGAAGGCCGCAGGTTCAAATCCTGCCCCCGCAACCAGAAAATTACTCGTTATCAAACGCTTACGCGCCGCCCTCCGGGGCGGCGTTTGCGTTTCCAACACCCGTGGAAGCACTGTGGAAGCAAGAGGGAAAGAAGTCCTTCGTAATCCTAGCAATTCTTCGATGAGAGCGATTCCATCGGACCGCGATCTGGCACCATGGTTGGGCAAGCTCAGAAGGGCAGCCAGTCATCATCATCGGATGCCTCGACTTTATTGTGCCGAAACGAGGTTTCAATCACGACGCCGTCTCGCACTTCCAGGAGCAAGTCCCGCTCGTAGGTACTCCCGTAACGAGTGACGGGGAAATCCGAACTCGCTCTCAAGGAAGGCACGCATCCTGGCAGTATTCGGCTTGTCAGCAAGCGCGAGCCACGGAGTCCCAAACACCTTCTCGGATACCGGGCCCACATAGGCGGCATGTGAGTCAGACACGATGGCAACTGAATGCCCGCGACGCTTGATCTCGGCAACGAAGTTCATGGCGCCGGGAACAATGGGGATATCGCTCAAGGCGAAATTGCGGTCACGCCCGAACTTGATTTCGTCAAACTTGCTCGCATTTGTGTCGACGAGCGTGCCGTCCAAGTCCAAGAGTACATGCATAGGTCAGCCCAATGCCCCAAAAATTTAAAAGGTCCCACGAAGCGTCCAGATCATTCTGGCCGACGAGGTTTTGTTTCGCTCAGCATCTTGTTGAAAGAATGGAAATTCTTTGATGGCGGGATGCCAGCGTACTTGCACGCAAATTGGTGAAGATTAGCCCGTGAAGTTCACGCAGGACCGTCCGGATTTGCGCGTGATCATCAGGGCCGTGCCCACCGTGCCGAACTGCAGTCTCGTCGGCGCTCTGCAGGTACGTTCTGTCCAAGAGGCCGTACCGCGGCTGCAGTTGCGCCGGCAAGCAGGACCGGCTGGCGAACAGTGTGCTCCGACTTGCGCAGCGGAACACGCACACGAAGTCGGTGTTCTCTTGTCGGCGGTCTTGGACGGCGCTTCTCTTTCCCCGCTTGGTCATTCGAAAAGGCGCCCATCAGCACCCAAGTACACTCCGTCCGAGAGGTAAACTGGCTCGCCGTCGGTATGGCACAGGTCATCGTAAAGTCCGCGCAGATCGCTGTAACCGCTGTCGTGGGCACCATCCATTGGACGACAAAGGTGGATCTCCATTTGTTCGGCGAGCAGGTGAAGTGCTTCGATGAGTTGCTCCCGCGATCCTGCCAAAGCGATCTCCCCGAACTGGCGTCCTTTGGCATCGACCTCGATGCTCACATCCTGTGCCTTGCCACCGAGATCCTGCACGCCCCGGCGCATCGCGTTTGTCAACGCGCCCCGATCGCGAAAGACTGGTGGCGCACCAAGGTCGCTCGCCGTGGCAGTCTTGATTGCGCCGCCGGGCTGCCCGCCAGATGCGCCAAGAGTGAGGCGGAGAAGGGTGTGCCCACTTGCGACGGCAAAGTACTGTTCGCGTGCATAGGCAAATTTCGTGGATTGGTGGATGGTGGCAGGCATGCTTGTCCCTTTCGATGAAAGAAAATCTTGAGATGAGGCCACAGCGACGCCTTTGGTGGACCTGTCGCCCGAACAATGTGCGGCTCTGCAAACCAAGCAGAGGTCAGATGTGTCTCGTATCTCGCAGGTGGGATGTTCGGCTGGAGGGGCGTGCACGACCGTTCCGCTTGTGGTAACAGGTCACGATTGTGCCGCAGGGATCCACGATGGCCCGCACCTTAGTGGCGGCAGTGATCGTCTGGGGGTCATACCCCGTGTTGACAAGAAACCGAGCCGCCTGTTCCGAGAGGATGTATTCTTCGCAGTCGTTCTGGGCTTTTGCCGGGGTCCCATGCAGGACCACGAGGTCAAGGATCGCCCGCCGAATACCCCGCTGGGCCATGCGAGTTGCCGCGTGCGTGCTGACCATGAACACTTCGTTTTCGCAAATCGACGTCACGACCAAGTCTCCTCGAACTGCTTTTTCAGTTGGGCGCGGTGATGCCGAAGTTCTTGGAAGCGTCGATAGACGGGATCCTGGAACGGGAGAACAAGAGTGATCTTCCCATCCTCAGTTCTGGCTGCCTTCAGTCGCTGGTACACGGGTAGGGTATCCTCGTTGATGTGCCGATCTTCCCGAATGGGGTTCACCCAGCTCTGGATGCGGTCGTCATCTGTGTAACGCTCTGGATACCAACCTTCCTCATGGCAGTGTTGGTTGACGAGCGAGTCATATTCCTCGGCCAGCTCCTTGTGGCGCGCAGAATAGAATTCCCGCCAAGCCCTCAGCTTCGTGAGGCCAGCCTCGCGCTGCTCTTCGATTCGAGCGTCATGTGCGTGGCGGATGGCACTCGCAAGAACTTCGACCGAAGTACCTTCCCTGCGCTCCCCGATCTCCTGGAGAACCGTCGAAAGCCGAATGCGTCCCTTGACGATTGCTTCAATCAGCGTCCAGTCACCGCCGGTGATCTTTTCGAGGAAGTCCGTGTCAGGGATAAAGCCTGCCGCCCCCGGAACATCTCCGGGCGCAGCCCCGACATACCACCTGGCATCGACATGATCTGCGGCCTGGACAGAGAGCCGCTGGACAGCGGTGTCGAACAAGTTTCGAGAGGGCTCGTTGTTGGGATCTGCCGATTCAAGACCAAAGCACCGCCCCAACTTGCTGGCCTGCCGATCGATGTGGTCACCGATCATTTGCGTGCTGGGGCGGCCATTCATCCGCGCCTCTCGCTCAAGGGCGTCATCCTGATCCGGCACCTTGAGCGCGTGTGCCGCCGTGATCGCAAAGAGAACGGGAGCGAGCTCCATGATCTGCTTCTGGCTGACCCCGTAACGCCAGCGCATCAGCTCGTAGGCGTTATGGGAAGCCGTAGACACATGGGCCTGAATCGAGATCTCTCCCATGCCCATGTCGGCGAAGAACGGATCGAAATCCTGAGGCTTGCAGTTCAGAACACGGGCAATCGCCTCCAGATCCTTGGGCTTGGGCGGATTGGTCCCCGCCAGCCAGCGACTTACGGTACGCTTGTGCTTCTTGAGCTTCGCGGCGAGTTCGTCGCGCGTCTTGCCCTCTTCCTTGAGTTTCTTCTTGAGAAGTTCTGCCTTGAACGCCATCGGTGCCTCCCTTGAGCCCACGACATCAAGTTAGGTGCCATTTTCGTATATGTAAAATTGGCATTTTCTGTCACGCTTCGTGGCTAGACGGCCAGAAATACGCCAGATTTCGGCTGCTCTTCTGCTATTTGTGACAAAATAAGTGCCATTTTGCCCTGATGAACCTAGGACGCGCGTCGACAGCGCCGAATCAGACCTTGGGCATCAGCTTTCGCCAGAATGATCTTCCGGCGCAGCGGTGCGTGCCGAGAGCTTTGGTGTACACGATTGAAATACAGACGAAAAACGCTTTGACAACCCTGCCCCCCTTGACGCAAACTTCAATCATCGCAGAGGTGCGCCTGGAGAGAAATCTCGCGGGCGCTTTTTCGTTTCTCGCTCCGGGCGGAAACGGCGCCACCCATCCTCATATCTCTCGCGCGAACCAGCGGATGCGA
>NZ_JAVAMQ010000035.1 GCF_030732095.1 Paracoccus spongiarum
CGCCGCGACGCGGTGGCCAATGCACTCCTGCACCGCTACAGCCCCACGCTCTTCCCGCTGGAGGATGCCGCGCGCCAGTATCGCGGCATGACCCTGCTGGAACTGGCCCGTGAAAGCCTCGGCAATGCGGGGGTGAACACGCGGGGCCTGTCGCGCGACGAGGTGGCGACGCGCGCGCTGCATTCCACCTCGGACTTCCCCGAGATCCTGTCGGCCGTCACCAACAAGACGCTGCGGCAGGCCTATGACGCCTATCCCCGCACCTTCGCGCTCTTCTGTCGCCAGGTGCTGGCGACCGACTTCAAGTCCATGCACCGCGTCCAGCTGGGCGAGGCGCCGCAACTGCTGGAAGTGGGCGAAAGCGGCGAGTTCAAGCGCGGCACGCTTGGCGAGAGCAAGGAGAGCTACCGCGTGAAGACCTATGGTCGCGTGGTCGCGATCACCCGGCAGGTGCTGATCAACGACGATCTCGACGCCTTCACCCGGATCCCGGCGATGTACGGCAACTCCATCGCCCAGCTGGAAAGCGACGTGGTCTGGGGCATCATCACCGCTAACCCGGCGATGGCGGACGGCAACGCGCTGTTCCACACCACCCACAAGAACCTCGCAGGCACCGGTGCCGCGCTGGATGTGGCGAGTGTCGGCGCGGCCCGGGCGGCGATGGCGCTGCAGACCGGGCTCGACAAGAAGACGGTGCTGAACATCCGGCCCGCCTTCCTGATCGTGCCCGCGGCCCTTGAACTGAAGGCCGAGCAGCTGATCGCGCAGAACCTCGTCCCCGCCGACAGTGCCAAGGTGGTGCCGCAGTCGATCCGCACGCTGTCGCCCATCAGCGAGCCGCGCCTCGACGCGGCCAGCGCCACCTCCTGGTATCTGGCGGCCTCGCCCAACCAGATCGACACCATCGAGTATGCCTATCTCGAGGGGCAGCAGGGCGCCTACATCGAGACCCGCAACGGCTTCGACGTCGACGGGGTCGAAATCAAGTGCCGCCTCGACTTCGGCGCCAAGGCCATCGACTGGCGCGGCCTCTACAAGAACCCGGGCGCGTAAGGTCAGAACAACCCGTAGAGATCGCGCCGCCCATGAACGGCGCGGACGATCTCGATGTCGTCACCGTCGATCCGGTAGAGCAGCAGGTAGGACCCGCTGACCAGATAGCGCAGCCCGGGGCGGATATCGTCCCGGGCCGGGCCAATCTGCGGATTATCCGCCAGATGCGAAGCAACCTCGTCCAGCCTGTCGAGGACACGGTCGGCAGCGGACGGATCGTCCTCGGCGATGTGCGTCCAGATATCGATCAGGTCTTCGCGGGCCGCCCGCGTGAAGAAGATCCGCGGCATGCGTGTCAGGACGCGCTTCTGCGGTTCCGGGCCTCGCGCTTGATATCGGCCATGGTCGTGCCCGGCTCGGCGCGGCCGCTGGCGATCCCGGCATCCCAGAGTTCACCCACGACCCGCCGCGCCCGCCACTCGCGCAGCGCCTCGCGGACCACTTCGCTCGACGAGGCATAGGCGCCGCTGCCCACCGCCTCCTGCAGCAGTGCGGCATGCTCGTCGGTGATGGAAATGCTGATCTTTCCGGCCATGTCCGATCCTCCTGCCGCCAAGGTAGGAAAAATTCGCACCACGCGCAACTGTCACCAGAAGGGAAATCCCCATGAAGAACTACGTCCAACCGGGCAACACCATCACCCTGACCGCACCCTATGCCGTCGCATCGGGCGATGGCCTGCTCGTCGGTGCTATCTTCGGCGTCGCCACTGGCTCTGCCGCCCTTGGCGAGTCCGTCGAGGCCGCGCTCACCGGCGTCTACGATCTGAAGAAGGTCGCCTCGCAAGCCTGGGCGGCAGGCGACAAGGTCTATTGGGACAACACCGCATGGGAAGCGACCAAGACCACCACCTCGAACACCCTGATCAGCGTGGCCGTGGTCGCGGTGGCGGGCGGAGCAGCCGACACCATCGGCCGGGTGCGCCTGAACGGCGCCTTCTGATCGAGCCTAGATGGCGACGAGATACCGAGCCCGGAGTTCCGCGAGATGTGACGTCAGCCAAGCCGGCCCGGCTTGCGCCCAGGTTTCCCAGAGCTCCGGATAGCTCATGGCGACGAAACTCGGACCCGCGCCCGCGACCCGTTCGGCGAAAGCAGCGATTTCGGCGCGATGTGCCGCAAACTCGGGGCAAGCATCGGGGTTCTGCGGCTCCCAGAACAGATAGAGGAGCGTCGTGGGGCCGTCCCGGAACGTGTGCGCCAGACCGAAGGCGTGCTTGATCAGTTGGGCCGCATCCAGCCAGACATAGCTGTCGGGCGCGGACATCAGACGGATCATCTCGCGGAAATAACCATGATCGCGCCTGCCGTCGCGGATTTGCTCGGCATAGGCAGGCGAGAAGGCGGCGCGGTGTCTGACAAGGTACTCGGTCAGTTTGGACTCGATGCCGACCACCCCGGTCGGGCCTGAAAGCAGAACATCGAGGTTCGGGGATCGTCCGCCCCGCAGGCCAGTCGGGCATTTCCGCTCGAACTGGAGTTGATCGAAGGCCGCGCCGCCTGGCATCGCCAGATCACCGATGCGACGGCGGAAGGGTGCAAAGCAGTTCACGGCAAGTGCAGACGAGGAATGCGCCGCCCGGAATTTGGTCTGAAGCTCGTTGCCGTCGCCCGCGCTGAGATCGGCCTCGAAGTCCTCGGGCAGGACCATCGGCAGCAGGTTGCCCTTGAAATCTGCGGCATAGCCGTTGTCGTCGATCAACCCGTCAGGACGCTGACGGGCCAGTGCCCTTCTGAGGGCGACAAGCGCTCGGGTGCGAACGGGGCTTTGGGAAATGGAAACAAGTGTCATGGAGGGCAGCATAACCGTGAACGCATTTGCATCCACAGTAGATTTGCTCTTCGCCGATCCGAACATCGGCCGGGACGCGGTCTACATCGCCGATGGCGGCGCGCCCAAGCTGGTGCGCGTCGTTGCCCGGCGCGCCGATGCGATCACCGACTTCGGCGACGCGCGGCTCTGGTCCGAAACCACGCGCATCGACCTGCGCGTGGCCGAGGTGCAAGCCCCGCGCCCCGGCGACCGCATCGAGATCGACGGCGACGCCTTCCTCATCCAGGGCGAGCCCGTTCGCGACCGCGAGCGGCTGGTCTGGACCGTCGATCTGAGGGTCGCATGAAACAGAAGCTCGACATTGATCCCGACATCGTCGCGATGATGGCGGCCGAGGTCGCGGCGGGCGAGCGGGCCGTGTCGGCGGCGATCCGCGAGGCCGGGACAGGGCTGAAGGCCGCCTGGCGGCTGCAGATCACCGGCGCGGGGCTGGGGGCGCGGCTTGCCCGCACCATCCGGTCGGAGCAGTTCCCCAAGGCTACGCCCAGCCTCAACGCAGCGGCCGTGGTCTGGTCCAACGCCCCGGTCATCATCGGCGCCCACGACACGGGCCCGCTGATCCGGTCGAAAAGCGGCTTCTGGCTGGCGATCCCTACACCCGCCGCAGGCAAATCCTTGCGGGGCGGTCGGATCACGCCCGCCGAATGGGAACGCCGCACCGGTCTGCGCCTGCGGTTCATCTATCGGCGGAGGGGTCCAAGCCTGCTGGTGGCGGAGGGGCGGTTGAACACGAAGGGCCGCGCGGTGGCGTCGCGTTCAAAGACCGGCAGGGGACTCGTAACCGCGCCGATCTTCCTGCTGGTGCCGCAGGTCAAGCTGCCGAAGCGGCTGGACCTCGCGCGGGATGCTGCGAGGGCGCACGATGCTGTGCCGGGGCTGATCGTGGCGAACTGGGTGGAGGGCAAGGTGTGATCACCATCCGCCCATCAGTAGCCTGCCTCGCGCTGATGGCGCACGGCCAAGACGACCGCCGTCTCGCCGTCGAACCGATAGAGCGACACATAGCCACTGTCGCCAAAGGTGATGAACCACTCGCGGAATTCCGGATCCATGTCCTCGACCGGCCGCCCGGCACCGGGCTGATCGCGCAGGATGTTCATGCCTTCGCGGATGGATTTGGCCGCACGGCGGGCGGCCTCAGGATTCTTGTCGGCAAGGAAGCGATAGAGCCGCTCGACATCCCGCAGGGCTGCGGGCGACCAGATCAGTCGTGGCATTCGGGAGCAGCCGCCGCTTCGCCTGCTTCCAGCTTGGCAAGCCAGGCATCGGCTTCGTCATGGGTGACGTGCTTGCCGGTCGCCTGATACTCTTCCCAAGCCTGAAGCCCGGCCTGCCGGAACGCTTCCCGCTTCTCCTCGCGATCGACGAACTGCGCCACGGCCTCACGCAGCATCCAATGGGTGGAGCGGTCCTTTGCATCCGCCAACCGTTTGAGGCGGTCACGGGTATCCTGATCGAGCTTCACGGCGATGGGGCGGACGGCGTTCATGGGTACGGCTCCGGGTGAGTATTCATGGGTATTACCTTTAGCATATCGCTGACTGTCGCAGAAGTCACAATTGAGCCAAGGGCCACCGAATGCCAACTTCTCGCGAAACCATCCTCACCGCGCTGCATGCGCGGCTCTCGGGGCTGCCCGCGACCGCCCTGCGCGGTGACGTGCTGCCCGAGCGCGTGCCCGCCGCTGGCCTCCTGATCCTGCGCGACGGCGAGCCGGGGGAGCCGGAAGTGACGCTGTCGCCGCTGCGCTACCACTACCAGCACCGGGCCGAGATCGAGGCGGTCGTGCAGGGTGCTGCCTGTGATGCCGCCTTCGACACGCTCTGCGCCAGCATCGGCGCGGCGCTCACCGCTGACCGCACGCTGGGCGGGCTCTGCGACTGGGTGGAGGCGGAAGCGCCGCGCCCGGTCGATCTGCTGGTCGAAGGTGCCGCCAGCCTGAAGGCGGCGGTGATCGCGGTCGTCCTGCACTACACCACGGCCGATCCTCTGGCCTGACCCCTCTTACGACAGGAGAACACTATGGCACGAGCCCATGGGGCGCGGGCGCAGATGGCGCTTGCGTTCGAGTCCGTCTACGGCACCGCGCCCGCCACGGGCTATCGGACGGTGCCCTTCGCCAGCACCACGCTCGGCTCCGAGCAGCCGCTGATCTCCTCGGAACTGCTGGGCCAGGGGCGAGACCCGCTGGCTCCGATCAAGGACGCGGTCACCGCCGATGGCGATGTCGTGGTGCCGATCGATGTCGAGAACCTTGGGCTGTGGCTGAAGGCGGCCTTCACGCATGACGGCCGCGAGGTCGAGTTCCGTCTTGTCTCGGTGGCCGATGCGGAAGCGCGCGGGATCGAGGCGGTGCGCCAGGACCGTGCGGCCTACGATCTGCCGCCCGGGGAGCCCCGGCCCGCGAGCCTTGCAAGCCCCGTCGTCTTCGGTACGCCGGAGGTGGTGATGCTGGACCTGCCGCAGATCAGCGAGGACCAGCCCGCCCATCGCCCCCTGATCGCCGCCCATGCCAGCCCCTGGCCCGGCGAGATCGCGGTGTTCCGCAGTCCATCCATCGATGGGTTTTCGTTGCTGACGACCTTTGGCAGTCGGGCCCGGATCGGCACGCTGGCCTTCGACGTCTTTCCGGGGCCCACCTCGCGCTTCGATCTGGGCAATGCGCTGGTTGTCGATCTTCTGTCGGGGACGCTGGAAAGCGTAACGGACGTCGCCCTATTCGGCGGGGCCAATGCGCTTGCTGTCGAGAGTGCCGCTGGCCAGTGGGAGATCGTGCAGGCGGGCGCGGGCGAACTGATCGCGCCGGGCAGGTACCGGCTCACCCGCCTGCTGCGTGGTCAGCGCGGGACGGAGCACGCCATGGGCAACCCGGCCGCAGCTGGGGCGCGTGTCGTGGTACTGGATACGACGCTAGCCCCGCTCCCCATCGCCGAAGCTGACCTCGGCCTGCCGTGGAACTGGCGGGTCGGCCCGGCCGCCCGCGCTGTCACCGATGACAGTTATGCCGCGCTGGGCTTCACCCCGACTGGGCGCGGCCTCGTGCCCTTCGCGCCGGTCCATGTCGAACAGCCGTGGCGCATGGCGCGCAACCCGGGCGATCTGACCATCCGTTGGACGCGCCGATCCCGCGCACTGGTCGCTGATGCCTGGGAGCAGGTCGAGGTGCCGCTGGCCGAGGACCTGGAAAGCTACGATGTGCAGATCCTCGACGGGACGACCGTCAAGCGCACGCTGACCAGCAGCACCACTGCTGTCCTCTACACCGCCGCCCAGCAAAGTGCCGATTGGGGAGCGCCCCTCGGTCCCGGCCAGACGCTGGCGATCCGCATCTACCAGCTCTCGAACCGCCTCGGGCGCGGCACTCCTGCGACCGCGACCCTTCAGTTCTGACAGGATTTCCGATGTCCGACACCACGACCCATCTGGGCCTGCCCTACCTTATGGCGGCACAGGCGCAGAAGCATGTCACCCATAACGAGGCGCTGCGCCTGCTCGATGCCATGGTGCAGCTTTCCGTTCTGGACCGCACCCGCACTACATCGCCCGCGAGCCCCGCGGACGGCAACCGGCACCTCGTGGCCTCCGGCGCGACCGGCCTCTGGGCCGGGTGGGACTTGAACATCGCTTTCTGGATCGACGGGGCATGGATCCGGCTGGTGCCTCGCATCGGCTGGCTCACTTGGGTCGCGGCCGAAGGCCTGTTCCTCGTCTGGACCGGCAGCACCTGGGAGGTGGTGGGCGAGCCGCGCGACGTGTCGGACGCGGTCTTCAGCCTGGTGAACGACGCGGATCCGACGAAGAAGGCGACCTTCTCTCTAGCGGGGATCACAACGGGAACTACGCGCAGCTTCACCTTGCCGAACACATCGTCCGAACTGGCGATCCTAGCGGGCACCCAGACCTTTACCGGGAACAAGACCTTCTCGGGCACGCTGACGGCGTCGGGAACGGTGACGACATCCGGGGCTACGGCGACCATCGGCACGTCCACCGGCACCGCAACCTACGGCATGGGGACAGGTGCCACGACCACCGGCGTCACCAAGACCGTGAACCTCGGCACAGGTGGCGCGTCCGGGTCGACCACGGTCGTCAACATCGGCTCGGCCACCGCCGGCGCGGGCGGCACGACGGTGGTGAACACGCCCACGGTCACTTTCGCCAATGCCGTGACACAGGTTGGTATGCCGCAGGCGAACCTGACCGCGCAGCTCTTGGGTCTCGGCGGGGCGACGGCCGACAGCTGCAACCGGCTGTCGGTGAACACCCCGGCCGTCCTCCTGAACAACGCAGGCGCGGGTATCGAGGCGACGGTGAACAAGGCCGCCCCGGCGAACGACGCCGCCTTCGCCTTCAAGACCGGCTTCTCCGCTCGCGCGCTGATCGGGTTGCTCGGCAACGACGATTTCAGCTTCAAGGTCAGCCCGGACGGGTCGGCCTTTTACGACGCGATCCGGATCGACCGCACAAGCGGCCAGGTTGAACTGCCGCAGCCCACGCTCCTGCCGGGGCTTGCCGCAGCGCCGTCGCCACCACCAGCAGGCAAGGCCTCGGTCTATGCACGCAGCCGCGCCGGAGCGCCATGGATAGACGTCATGCGCCCCTCCGGCCGGGACTTTCCCCTGCAGCCGCACTTCGGGGTGAACCGGATCGCCAACTGGGCGCCTTCGACCGGCACGACGATCACCACCGAAGGCCTGCCGATCACCTCGGTCGGCACCGTCTCACACCCAACACTCGCCGCGACGAACCTCGCCGCCTCGATGCGTCGCTGGCGGCTGACGTCGGCGGCCGTCGTGGACTCGGTGGCCGACCAGCGATCCGCAGGTTGGGCGTGCTGGCGCGGCAACGCGGCAGGCCCCGGCGGCTGGACACTCGTTACGCGGGTTTCGCTGACGACGCTGCAGGCGACCGGGATGGGGTTCTTCGGCCTCTACGGCTCTACCGCCGCGCTGGCCACCACCCTGACGCTGGCCGCCGTAGTGAACTGCATCGGCATCGGCTTCCAGCGCGGCACGCACACCCGGTGGCAGCTGGTCGCGAACGACGGCACCGGGGCGCCGACTCTGACCGACATGGGGGCGAGTTTCGCCATCGCCACGGGTGGGGTGGTGACCCTGTTCATCGCCGCGCCGCCCAACGGCAGCTCTGTCTGGGTGCGCGTCGTCGACGAGGTTTCCGGCGCGGTCTTCGAGCAGGAGATCACCGCCGATCTGCCAGCTGCGACGCAGTTCCTCTCACCTCGGCTGTTCATGAACACCGGCGCGACCGCCGCCGCCGTCGCCTACGATTGCGCAGGGGTCTACCTCGAGACGGATTACTGAGCACGCGAAGGCTCTGCTTTTAGCAAAACCAGGCCGGGCCATGGGCCTGCAGGAAACGTCAGACGCCTTGACCGCAGCGCATGTCCCGGCCTGGTTTGTGGATTCACGCTGTCAACGAACGGCGGCGAGTCGCTGCCCCCTGATGGTGGCACGAAGCCCCATTCCCTGTCGCGCCCGGAAATGGGCACAATTGTGCACCTATCACGGTTGGGAGTCCTTGCTCGAAACGTCGCTCTTCACCACGGTGTTGGCGTACGGATCATCGGTACCATCACAGGGCCTTCGCTCCCTCTTGCAGGTAGGTCACCTCAAAAGCCCTCACTTGCCGAAAGCTTTGATGCCTGTTGGCCGGGCTGAACCCGTTGTTCAGGTCTGCTCTCTGGAACACGTCGAGTCCCCGGTCGAGCAGTATCTTCCAGCCAGAGTCTGTCACGAGGTGCCGGGCGTGGATCGTGCTCGTCCCGTCAAAGGCCCAGCTGAACTCCACGCCCAGCGGTGCAATCCCGTCCCGGATTTGCTCGAGATAGCCCGTCTGGCGCTCGATGTCGTCCGAGTCTGGGGCGGTGATGAGCCGGAACTGGACGTCCTCCCCGTCCGGCTTGCGTAATCCCTGAGGTGTCGAGCGGCTTGCCATCGGCCCAGATGCGGCCGATGCCGGTGATCTCGCCCTCGGCCAATGCCACGGCGAAAGACGCATAATAGAGATATTCGGTGGTCTCGACCTTTGGCCCGCCGCCCTTGCCGCCTCCCTGACGGTTGGTGCGGGTCTCTTCGCGGAAATCCGTGGCCCAGACGATATTCCCGCCCATGCGCATCCGGCCGAAGACGCGTGGAATGACCGCACCCTCGGTCGAGGCGGTGATGCGCAGATTGTCGAGCCGCGCCCCCTCGATGCGCTGGGTCGGGGCGAGGGAGGACACGATCCAGCTGTCCACGGCCGCGCCGATGGTGGAGCCGATCATGCCGCCGATGGCGGCGCCGGAAAACCCGAGAATCGCGCCCCCGAAGCCGCCGCCAATCGTGGCGCCGACCGAGGCCAGAACTAAGGTTGCCATTCAGGAAAACCTCAGGAGTCAGGAAACAGAAAGGCGAAAGCGATGCGGCGGCGCCAGGCTTGTGTCAGGGGTTCTTCGATCACGCCCAGCCGCTCATAGGCATGGATGAAGCGGCACGGCGCGGTCAGGATGCCGACATGCTTGGCGATGGCGCCGGTGCGCATGCGGAAGAGCACGAGGGCACCGGGCATGGCGTCGCGCGGATCGATCTCGATCATCATCCGCCGCGCCCCCTCGGTCAGCACCTCGCGGCTGCCCGTCTCGCGCCAGTCGCGGCTATAGGGCGGGATCGGAAAGGGCTCGTCGCCCACGACTTCCCGCCAGACGCCGCGCGCCAACCCGAGGCAGTCGCAACCGACGCCTTTGAGGCTGGCCTGGTCGTGATAGGGTGTGCCGAGCCACCCGCGCGCGGCAGCGATGATGCGGTCCGGATCGACGGCGGTCTGCACGCGGATCACAGCACGCCTCCGTCATGACCACCGTCCGATGAGGCATAGCGCAGAATCGTGTCCTGCCCGGGGATATGCGGAAAGCCCCGGAAGTTGACCACATTCCCGAATTTTGCGCCGCAGGTGGCGATGCGCTTGTCGCAACCCGCTCGGACGGTGAAACCGTCGCCCGCGCCAATCGCCCGGATCGGCGCTTCCAGCAGCGTCAGGACGGCAATGCCATCGCTGCGGTCATGCGCCAGCACCTCCGCGCGGCGACCGGCATTGGGGCCAGTGGTCCAGTCCAGCCACCCGAAGCGGAACCAGCCGGGAGCGAAGCCGCCCAGACCCGAGGCGGTGAAGGCGCGGTCGCGGAGGCTGTCGACGGCGGTGCCGGTGCCCCGATAGGCCGGATCCTCCAAATCGACACCGCAGCGGGCATCGCCCAGCGCGGCGTCGCAGCTGGCCTGAAACGTCCGGCCGACGGTCTGCCCGAGAACATGGGACATCGAGCGGATCTCGGCCACGAAGGCATGCCGCCCGCGCCGGATCTGGCCGATGGCGCCGCGCCGCATCAGCACCCGCTGTGCAGGACTGGCCCAGTTCACCCGCCAGAGTTCGACCTCGGCATTGTCCCAGCGCCCGTCCAGAATATCCGCCTCGGTGATCCGGTCGGAGCGCAGCGCGCCCGCCGCGTCCTGGGCATCGACCGAGAGATCGGCACCGGAGCGGATCTCGCTGGCGGTCAGCCCGCTTTCCGGTTCGAATTCGGTGCCGTCGAAGGTCAGCGCCCGATCATGATCGGTGAAGCCGAGGGCGATGCCATCGGCGCGGGTGATGCGCCAGCACCAGGCCAATGTGGTGGTGCCGCTGTCCAGATGCACCTGAAAGTCAGGCGGGATTGTCTTCATCGCCGGATCTCCAGCAGGGGAATGGAGGTGATGGAACCGAGGCGCTCGATATCCAGCGTGACGTCCAGCACATCGCTGTCGAAGCGCACCGGTACGTCGAATTCGTACCCGGCGGTGATGGCGATGCCGGTGGATGGTGCAGTGTCGAAGCTGATCAGACCGGTCTTGTGATCGACCGACCAGCCGGAGCCCTGCGACACGCCGTTCAGGGCGATCTGGACGGTGCCCGCGACGGGCTTGCTGATCGTTCGCGTCCAAGACTGGCCGCCAGAGGTGTAGCGCTTTGCCAGCTGGAACGCGGTCGCGACGCCATCGCCGGTGCCGATCTGCTGGTCGGTGGGAGACGGTGCCTGTGAGGGCAGACATGACCGATGATCGGCCCAGTCCTTGAAGCGAAAGCCATAGAGCCGCCCGTTCCGCGCCTCAAAGAAGGCGACGTTTGCCGCCAGATCGTCGGCGCGGCGGATGCCGTAGCTGACATCATAGCGGCGGCGCGAATTGGCCCAGCTCGCGTTGCGTTCCTCGTCGCCCGAGGCCAGTTCGACGATCTGGGTGCGCCGCTCCGGTCCGCCGCGCGCGCCGCGGCTGATATTTTCCGGAAACCGGACCTCGTGGAATGCCATTTTGCAAGAACCCTTGTATCAGAGACCGCGTCGGCCGAGCGAGACGGCACGGGCAATATCGGCGGCGATCTGGGTGCGGGACTGCCGAAAACTCTCGGCGTCGCGGGCATTGATGTTGACCGTGACGCCGTGGCCGTAATCCTGCGCCTCGCGGCGCGACAGCACCCGTTCTCCACGTTGCAGGATCGCAGGCACCTCGTCATGGCGCAGGCCGACCATGCCGCCGCTATGCATGCGCGGTGCCCCGGCAAAGGCATATGCCGGAACCATGCGCGAGGGCGAGCCCGTGCCAACCATGCCGCCCGTGTGCATGATGCTGGCAAAGATTCCGCCTGCGCCGCCCAGCGCGCCCGAAAGCGCATTGGCAATCGGCCCGAGCAGGAAGCGTCGCGCGGCCAGCTTCGAGAGATCGGCCAGCAGCGAGGTGACCAGATCGCGGAAATCGAGCTTGCCGGTCTTCACGAATTCCCCGACCGCGTTCTCGGCGCTCTGAAACGCCCCGACCAGCGCCTGGCCGATATCGGCACCGATGTCCTTTGCTTTCTTGGCATAATCCGACAGGGCCTCGGTGACGGCCTTCCAGCCGGTGGCCGTGGCTTCGGTTGAGGGTTTTGCTTCTTCGGCAGCCGCCTTGCCTGCGGCCCCGGCCTCCTTGGCTGCCGCACCCGCGCCGGTGGCGGCGGTTTCCACCCCGCTCAACGCATCCTCATAACGCCCGGCGGCTTCTGTCGCCACGTCCAGCGCCGCGCCACCGGCATCATCTTCGCCGCCCGACATCGCGGCGCGCAGCGCCTCCATGGCCGGTCCGACACCATCGAAAGCCGAGGCGCGGCTGGAACTTGCCCTGTCGCGATAGCGACCTGCCATATGCGCCGAATTGCTGGCCGCATGTTCCAGCATCGACGCCCGGCCCAGCGCTTCGAAGACGTCGATGCGGGTGTCAGATCCGATCTCTTCGGCCACCTTGTTGAAGGTGGGCGCGATCATCCCCAGAAAATCCGCCCATTTCCCGGCGAGAAAGGCCATCAACCGGGTCCAGATCGCCTCGATCTCCGATTGCATGGCCCGGAAATCATCCGCGAAGGACATGGCCGTCACCTTGATGCCGTCCCAGACGGCCTTGGCCACATCGCCCATCAGCGCCATGGCATTGCCGAAGCCGCCCGCGCCCTTGACCAGTCTCGTGAATTGATAGACCAGTTCCCCCGCCCCAACGATCAGGGCGCCGATACCGGTCCGGATCAGCGCCCCGCGCAGCACCACCAATGCGGTGGCGAGGCCCCGGACCGAGAGTGCCGCCGCTGCCAGACCTGCCACCCAGCGCCCGGCCATGAAGGCGGCGAAGGTTGCGGCGTAGGTCGACAGCCTGCCGATCTGGTCGAAGAGGGCAGAGATCGCCATCCCCAGCGGCCCGGTGCGGCTGGCCAGCGCCGCCATGGCATCGGCGACGGCCTCCAAGGCCGGGGCTGCAGCCACCGCCAGCTGGTTCGATAGCCCGCGCCAGACGAGGCCCAGCCGGGAAATAGCGTCATTCGTCCGTTCGATCCTGTCGGCGTCCTGTTCCGAGACCACGACACCGAAGGCCCGCACATCCTCGGTCGCCTGGCGCAATGTAGCGGTGTCGATGCGCGCCATCGCAATCGAACCTTCCTCGCCGAAGAGTTGCCCGGCGACGGCCGCGCGCTGGGCCACCGGCACGAAGGCTTCGATGGCGGCATTGATCGCCCCGACGCGCTGGTCCAGTGGCAGGGCCAGCAACTCGCCTGCCGTCAGGCCCAGCCGTTCCAGCGCATCTGCCGCAGGACCGCCGCCCGCCGCCGCCTGGCTCAGTCGTCGCGTTAGATCCTTGGTCGCCTGTTCGATGCCGGACATCGACACGCCCGCCAGTTCCCCGGCGCGCTCCAGCGTCTGGATCGAGGCGACCGTGGTGCCGAGCGATTGGGCGAGCTTCGCCTGCGCATCCACCGTTTGAAGGCCGGACCGCACAATGGCAATGCCAGCGGCCGTGGCGGCGGTGACCGCAGCGGCAGCAGCCACGCCGACCTTCCGCGTGAACCCGGCCATGCGGGCATTGGCGGCCTCCATCTCGCGCGAGAGCCGCCCGAAGCCGCGCGATCCCGCCTCGCCGACACCTTCCAGCTCGGCGCGCACCTGCCGCCCGCCCACCGCCGCGAGGCGGACGCTCACACGTTTCTCTGCCATGAAGGGATTCCTTGATCTTCTCCGATACGCGTCTTACATTCGTCGCATCGATCAATGATGGGTATGACAATGGCCGAGACCGCGACCCTGTCCACGAAATTCCAGATCTCCATCCCCAAGGCAATCCGCGCCGCCCAGCACTGGGAGGCCGGGCTGACCTTTGCCTTCATCCCGAAAGGGACAGGGGTGCTTTTGGTGCCCGTTCCCGAGCGCGAGGCATTGCGCGGGCTGGCGAAGGGTGCCAATGCCGAAGGTTATCGCGATCGCAAGGACCGCCACTGAATGATCCTTGTCGATACCTCTGCCTGGATCGAATGGCTGATCGCCTCGCCGACCGGCGACAAGCTGGCCGATCATCTGCCCGAGCAGGCCGACTGGCTGGTGCCGACCATGGTGCAGCTGGAATTGGCGAAATGGCTGACCCGCGAGATCGGCGAGGACAAGGCCGATCAGGTTATTGCCTTTACCCAGATCTGTCAGATCGTGACTCTCGACACCGAAACCGCGTTGGCAGCGGCCGAAGCCTGCCGCGCCCACAAGCTGGCCACGGCCGATGCCATCATCTTCGCCACGGCACAGGCGCATGGCGCGCAATTGCTGACCTGCGACGCGCATTTCGACGGGCTGCCGGGCGTCATGCTGGTTCCCAAAGTCAAAAGCTGATTGCGCCGGATCCGTTCGCGGCCATCTGTTCGTTCATCTTCCGCACCATCACCGCCTCAATGATGGGCAAAAGCTCAGCCGCTGCCGGGGCCGGGATGCCCAGCGCCGCCGCCAGACCCAGCGCGGCGTTCATATCCCAGCCGATCACTGCGCCCGGCAGCACCCGCAGCTGCCCGCCAAGCCGCCCGACCAGATCCCAGACCTGCCAGCCCTCGAATGTCAGCGGCTGGTTTGCGCGGCCCGGGCAGTCTTCGCAGGCTTCCTTGCAGGCCGCGCAGTAGCTGTCGCCCCAACCGAAGGACCATTCGGCGAGGGCGCGGAGACGTTTTTTTCCTGTTCCAGCAGCAGGCCCTTGGAGACATAGACCAGCTGGAACGCTTCGAAGATCGGCCAGATGTCCAGGAGCGCATCGATGGCCTCCGGGCTTGGATCGATGACATTGCCCTCGGCGTCGCCGACGCCTTCCCAGTCCAGTACCGCGCGGCGGGCCAGCGCCTTGGCGAAGATCAGCGCCCGTTCCTCGTCGCTGATCTCTTCCGGGACCGCTTCGACATCCGGATCGCTGCGGGTGGCGACCATCAGCGCCGTGGTCAGCGGGCGCAGCTGCACCCGGACACCGGGCGCCAGATCGTGCCATCGCGGTTCATTGCTCAGGTCGAGTGTCAGCATCAGTATTCCTCGCGGTCGTTGATCAGGGTT
>NZ_JAVAMQ010000036.1 GCF_030732095.1 Paracoccus spongiarum
TACGTTCCTTACGCCCGTGCTGGCCCTTCTGCTCGGTGTCATCGCGTTCGATGAGCAGATCGGACCTCTGTTGATTCTGGGTCTCTTTCTGAGTGGTTTCGGCGTCCTGATCGTCGAACGGAACAGCCGGGGCCAAATCGCTCCGACCGCCTAGTTCAACGCTCATGCCGCTGGCCACACGTGCTGCCCTTCAAGGCGACCGCCGCTGAAACCACGACATGGCGGTCTGCGGATCGACGCTGGCGACCTCGATGAGCCGATCGGGGTCCAGTATCCGAAGCCGCCGATAGTGGAAATGGACGATCTTCTCCTTGGCCCTGCTGGCCCGAAGCTGCATATTTGGGCTTTTGAGAGAACATGTTGAGAACAAAAGGCTGATTGACGGCCAGACCTGATGTTGGATGATGCTTGCGTCTGGAGGTGTCATGACAGAGCAAGCATTTGCCACGGTGTGGGGGCTTTCGTATTCCGATTTTGAATTTCTCAATCGGTTTGGGGCGAAGTCTCGGGTAGCGATTGCATGCCAGCTCGTCTTTTTTCGCCAACATGCACGGTTTCCTGCCGACCGCAGTGATCTTGACCCTGATGTGATCGCGTACGTTGCGGATCAGATTGGGGCAACAGACGATCTTTCCTACTCATTTTCCAGTGATACCGCGCGGCGGCAACGTGCGGGCAATCCGATATTATCCGCCTTGGATCAGATTATCCGATTTGCGGAAGCTGGTCGTCGGGTGGTTTCTGAAGATGATACTCCAGCAGGGATTCTCCCCGGGAAATGGCGCAACACAGTCATTGAGGAGAACGGCCGGGTCAATGTTGTGTCCTTTGAGCTCTGTGTGCTGACGCAACTGCGGGAACGCATCCGTGCCAAAGAAATCTGGATTGAGGGCGCGGACCGGTACCGCAATCCGGATGATGATCTGCCGGGGGACTTTGCGGAACGACGAGATGACTATTACGCGGATCTGAGGCTGCCGCAGGATTCCAAGGGCTTCGTAGCACGCGTGAAGGCTGACCTGGAGCAGGAACTTTTCCTGCTGAATGCGAGGTTGCCTGACAATGATAAGGTGCGCCTGCGGTGGAGTGGGGAAAACCGGATTTCAGTTACCCCGCTGGCTCCAGTTCCTGAGCCTCCCGGCTTGGCTGCGCTGAAAAGCGAAGTCGCTCGGGTCTGGCCCATGACGGGGCTGCTCGATGTGCTGAAGGAAACGGCGCTGGATACCGGGTTTCTGGGAAGCTTTCAGACCTCGGCCAGCCGGGAAGCATTGCCGTCAGCCGTTCGAGATCAACGCCTGCTGCTGTGCCTTTATGGGTTGGGAACGAATGCGGGCCTGAAACGGGTGGCATCAGGCTCATCCGATGTCAGTTATGATGAACTTCTGCACATTCGGAGGCGGTATATTGATCCGGCCTCCCTGAAAGCGGCTTGCGCGCAGGTTGCCAATGCAACGCTTGCGATCCGTAACCCAGAGGTCTGGGGCATGCCGGGGACGACTTGTGCGGGAGATTCCACCAAGTTCGGAGCTTGGGATCGTAACCTGATGACCGAATGGCACGCGCGCTATGGCGGGCGGGGTGTCATGATCTACTGGCATGTCGAGCGCCAAGCGACCTGCATCTATTCGCAACTGAAGCGTTGCTCATCCTCTGAAGTCGCAGCCATGATCGAAGGCGTCCTGCGACATTGCACGGATATGGAAATCCAGAGGCACTATGTCGACAGCCATGGCCAAAGCGCAGTCGGCTTTGCCTTCTGCCACCTTCTGGGCTTCGAGCTTGCACCGCGTCTCAAGGCTATCGCGCGACAGAAACTGGCCCTTCCGAGTACGGGTATGCGGGCGCAACTGCCCAATCTGTTGCCAATTCTATCAGGCGTCGTTGATTGGGATGAGATCGAGCGTCAGTATGACGAAATGGTCAAATACGCTGCGGCCATGCAACACGGCACTGCTGATCCTGAGGCTATCCTGCGCCGGTTCGCCCGTTCCAACGTGATGCACCCCACCTACAAGGCGCTGGCAGAGCTTGGCCGCGCCATCAAGACGATTTTTCTATGCCGGTATCTGCGCTCAGAGGCCTTCCGCAGGGAAATCCACGAAGGGCTGAATGTCGTGGAGAACTGGAATAGCGCCAACAGCTTTGTGTTCTTTGGCAAAGGTGGTGAGATTGCCACCAACCGCGTACGGGATCAGGAAACTGCCGCCCATGCGCTGCACCTTCTGCAGTCATCGCTGGTCTATGTGAACACGAGGATGGTGCAGTCTATCTTGCGCAATCCCGACGTGGCCGCACGCTTGTCACCGGAAGATTATCGCGGCCTGTCCCCGCTCATCTACCTGCACATCAACCCTTATGGCCGCTTCGAGGTCGATCTGGATAAGCGGATCGATTTTGAACGCATGGCCGCATAGAGGCGCTCATGGCGAAAAAAGACCCCCAAGTTTTGCGGCTGAAAATTACCCTTGAACACGTGGAGCCTGCGCCGTGGCGGGAGATCGAGATCCGATCGGACAAGACCTTGCCACATTTGCACGACGCCATTCAGGCGGCTTTCCTATGGTATGACATGCACCTGTGGGACTTCGGGATCGGTGACCGCAAATACCAAATGAAGAGCGAGGACTTTTGGGTCGAGCCAATGTGGGGACCGCCCGTAATGGAAGTGACCACGAAGAAGGTCGACTTTTTCCTAAAAACCAAGGTGCCGCCGGTCATTTATACCTATGACTTTGGTGATGACTGGATGCACCGGGTTGAGTTGATCTCGAAGCGCCGCGTTGTGCCGAACGAGCCCTTGCCGCGTTTTGTCGGCGGTCAATGGGCGACCCCGCCAGAGGATATCGGAGGCCCACCGATGTACGAGGCATTCAAGGAGGCGCGCGAGGACGCAAGCCACCCAGAACATGATTGGGCGAAGGAAGCCGGATACGTTGACTGGGCTCATGATGAAATCCACGCCGATGTTGTCAGGGAGCGCTTCACGAAGTTGCAGACCCAGAAACGGCGGGAGCGAAATTTTTGGATGGAGTAGTCTTCAGGTTCGTCATTTTGGGTATGCCTATAATGATATCTCGCGTGAACACTGAAACAAACCGCTTTTGTGTTCACTTTGGGTCCGTTTCGAGATAATGAACAGGTCATGTCAGAGGCACACCCAAAATGAACACTTATCAGGCCAAAATCGGGTACGCGCGCACCTCGACCGTCGATCAGAACCTCGATGCGCAGATTGCTGCCTTGAAAGCGGCCGGGTGCGGCATGGTCCGCACCGAGCAAAAGAGCGGGGCTACCCTTGATGGTCGACCTGAGTTGAAGACGATCCTCGACTTTATCCATCCAGGTGAAACCTTGGTGGTCACTCGGATCGACCGACTGGCCCGCTTGATGCAGGATCTCCAGACCATCGTTGCGCGGCTGAAAGAAAAGGGTGCGCATCTGGCGGCGACAGAGCAACCTGTCGATACGTCGACCGCTGCGGGCAAGGCCTTCTTCGACATGCTTGGGGTCTTTGCAGAGTTCGAGACCAACCTCCGTCGGGAGCGGCAAGCCGAAGGCATCAAGGTTGCTAAACGGAAAGGGGTCTATCGAGGTCGCCCGCCGAAGATCGATATGGCGGCCATTCAGACCAAACTTGGCGCAGGTCTCTCCCCAACGGAAATTGCCCGCGAGATGGGGATCTCGCGCGGGACTGTCTATAAAGCAAAGGCTGAAATGCTGACGAGTAACGAGATCACAGAGGTGCCGACTGCATGAAAAAGCCCCCGCGCAAGCGACAGCCTTCTGCGCCCAAGGCGCCTGCGCAAACACGGGTCAAGGTGCAACCCCCACGTAACCTGACCCCAGAGCTTTGCGATCGGCTGCGCCGGGACATGATGAAGGCATGCCTCGCTGTGGCAGAGACGCACGGACTGACAGTCGAAGGGGGCGATCTCACGGATATCGACCTGCGCCACAGTTTTGAGATCAGCTTCCGCGTCGGCATCCCGCAGGAGGACGGCGCGATCTATTCCCCGAACAAGGCCATGTTCGAGGTTCTCGCACCTCATTTCGGGCTGGAGCCCTCAGACTATGGTCGCACCTTCCGGTCGAAGGATGAACTGTTCCGCATCGTCGCCATCAACCCCAACAGGCCGAAATATCCTGTCAGTGCTGAACGCGTGTCGGATGGGCGGGGCTTCAAGTTCCCCGCCGATAATGTCGCCATGTACCTCCTGCGGTCAGACCCGTGATCCGTACCGCATTTGTTCCGGCAAAAGCCCAAATATGCAGCTTCGGGCCCTTTGGGCCATTACCTGATGCCGCGATGGATGATCTAGGTGATCTATCTGTCCCCGATCATTCCGCCTCCAGCGGTTTCAACCTGTTTGCACATGCGATGATGCGCGCTGACGATTGTGGCAGTGGTCGATACCCTGTTCGTGCTTTATGCGTAGATTTTTTTTGCCTGCTTGCCGGTCTCGGGACCCAGCACCTCATCTACATCATCGCGCGCAAAAGGTGCGCGCGCGAATGTCCGATGCTCTTCGCTTGAACGCGTCTCAAACCGGCGGGCTGGCCCGGTCACCTTCAAATCCATGCCGATGTCTGGTCTACGGCCCGGGCAGGATTCCGGCCGCGAGCCCGATGAGCAGCGTGGCAAGCACGGTGACCACGACTGTTCCTTGGGTCAGAACTGCGCCCACCTCTGACGGGTGCTCTGTCGAAGAAGTTCGATACATCGGCACCATCAACCGCAGGTAAACTCCAAGTGCCAGCACCGAGTTCAGGACGCCGATGATCGCAAGCCACAGATACCCGGCCTCGACCGCTGCCGAGAGCAGGTAAAATTTGCCCACGAAGCCGAAGAGCGGCGGGATGCCGGTCAGTGACAGCAGGAACACCACCATCGCCGCGCCGAGCCACGGACGGGTGCGCCCGAAGCCTTCGAGATCGCCCAGATCGCGCCCGGCCAGCAGGACAACCGCAAAGGCACCGAGGTTCATCGCCACGTAAGCGGCGGCAAAGACCAGAATGCCCGGAACGGCAAAGCCGCTGGCCCCGAGGGCCACGACGCCCATCAGGAAATATCCCGACTGTGCCACCGAGGAATAGGCGATCAGGCGCACAAGGTTGGTCTGCACCAGTGCGGCGAGGTAGCCATAGGTCATTGTCGCCGCCGCGATCACGGCCAGCGCCAGAGGCCAGCCACCGTCACGGGGCAGGTCGCGCAGGACCTGCGCGAACGCGAAAAAGGCGGCCGCCTTGGTGATGACGGACAGGTAGGCCGCGATCGACACGGGCGCCCCCTGATAAGCGTCCGGTGCCCAGAAATGAAACGGCACCAGCGATCCCTTGTAGCCCAGACCGACGATGATGGCGATCAACCCGGCGATGGTCACAAGTGTCTGGCCCTGCAACTGGCCCAGCTCCGAGAACAGGGTCGAGCCGGTGCCGCCGAACCAGAAGGTCAGCCCGTAGATCATCACCGATCCGGTGACCGCGCCGAAGACGAGGTATTTCATCGCCGCCTCGGTGGCGGCATCGTCGCGGGGCCAGGCCACAAGCGCGAAAGAGCCCAGACCGGTCATCACGACACCGATCACCACCACCATCATGTCGCCCGCACCCGACAGCATCAGCGCGCCAAGGGTCACGAGCACGACGAGGGATTGAACGCTGCCTTCGCGCGGGCGACCGGCGATTTCGGCCCGGACGAGCAGCAGGGACAGCGCAGTGCCGGGCAGCAGGATCAGCTTGGCCCAGCCCGAGATCAGGTCGATCCGGTAGGTGCCACCGAATACGGTGGCGTCGACGCTCAGCATCGGCAGCGTCAGGATCGTCGCCGCCGCAAGCCCGGCCAGACCGATGGCCAGCACCAGCCGCGCCGCGCGAAACATCTCCGCAACGATCATCAGCATCGCAGCGGCGGCCAACGTCAGCTCCGGGGCCAGAAGCGCAAGATCACGGCCCATCTCCATCAGTTGCCGAGGCCCGTCATGGTGGTGTGGATCATGTCAATGAGCCAGCCGGGTGCGACACCGATCAGAACGGTCAGCACAAGAAGCGGCAGGATCACCAGCTTTTCGCGCTGGTCCAGATCCGGCATCTCGGCCCACTTGTCGTTCATCTCGCCAAGAAACACACCCGCGATGGCGCGCAGGTAGAGTGCTGCGGTGATCACGATTGCGAGGATCGCGATCAACCCCCAGGGCATGCCGTTGAGCGTGGCGAGGAAGATCTGGAATTCGGCCGGGAAATGCGCCAGCCCCGGCAATCCGAGAGAGGCGAAAGCCGACAGGATGAAGGCCCAGCCGAGCCACGGCACGCGACCCAGCAACCCGCCGAAATCGCCGATTCCGCGGGTATGGGCCCGGTCCTGCAACATCCCTACAAGGAAGAAGAGCGCCCCCGTGACCAGACCGTGGCTGACCATCTGCAGGGTTGCGCCATCCAATGCGATGGTGCGGATGCGCGGCTCTGTCGCCAGTGCGGCTACGGCGACACCCATCACCACGTACCCCATGTGGTTAACGGACGTGTAGGCGATCATCTTTTTCAGGTCGCTCTGCGCCAGTGCCGCGAAGGCCCCGTATAGCGCACTGACCACCCCGAAGGCGAGGATCACCTGTCCGGCCTGCGCGAAGGCCTCGGGCGTCATCTGGTAGGCAAAGCGCACAAGCCCGTAGGTGCCGAATTTCAGCATCACACCGGCGAGGATCACGCTGCCCGCCGTGGGCGCCTGCACATGCGCCGCGGGAAGCCAGGTGTGGACCGGGAAGGCCGGGATCTTGACCGCGAAGGTCACGAGCATTGCAATCAGCGCCAGCATGGCAGGAAGCCCGCCCAGTGCGGTGCCCTCGACCCAGACACGCATGTCGAAGGTGCCCGATCCGAGGTAAAGCCCGATGATCGCCAGCAGGAGCGGCAGCGAGCCCAGAAGCGTGTAGAGAAAGAACATGAGTGCGGCCCGCTGACGCTCTTCATAGCCCCAGCCTGCGATCATGAAGTACATGCCGACCAGCGAGACCTCGAAGAAGACGTAGAAGAGCAGGCCGTCAAGCGCCATGAACGTGCCGAGCGAGGCGGTTTCCAGCATCAGCATGAGCACCACATAGGAGGCCGCCCGCTCCCCGATCCGCGCCGAATACAACGCCGACAGGAAAAACAGAAGCGAGGTCAGCAGCACCAGAGGCAGGCTCAATCCGTCCACGCCCAGCCGGTAGGCCGCGCCGATGGCGGGGATCCAGGCGATTTCCTCGACCTGGGCGAAGTCTCCGGCCACGATGCCGCGCGCCCAGATTGCCAGTGTGATCAGGAACACGGCCCCCGTGGCGGCGATGGACACCGCATGTGCCGTTCGCGTGGACCGGTCGGGCAGCGCCATGAGCGCGAGACCGGCAAGGATGGGCAGGAAGGTGGCAATGGTCAGAAGCGGCATGGGCGCGATCCTCAGAAGTAGAACGGGGCGGCGAGGAGTACGCCGGTGACGAGAGCGATTCCGGCGACGGTCAGCGCCATTTCGCGGTGGATAAGGCCGCTTTGCAGACGGCGGGCGCGGGTGCCGAGGGCGATTGTGCGATCGACAAGGCCAAAGATCGCACGATCGATGGTGTCGCGGTCAAAACGCAGGCTGGCCAGCCCGAGGGACAGGTTGAGCCTGCCCACCGCGTTGAGCAGCGCCAGAAGACTGTCTTCGGCGCGTTCGATCCGGCGTGACAATGCTTGTGTACCTGCGACGATGCCGCCCAGCACGACACGGCGGATGATCCAGGCATCCAGGCGGTCGCAGAGCCGTGCCAGGGCCAGCGTCGGGCGGACCACGAGGGCGTCCATGCCACCTGCGAGCGGGAAGCCGTTTCGTGCTGGCGCAAGCAGCGGACCCAGAAGGCGGGCGGGGGCCAGCAGCCAGCCAAGCGCCAGCCCGGCCAGACCCACCGCCAGCCCCATGGCCGGGACGATCCAGCCGGGCTCGGCCAGATGCGCGCCCAGCATCGCCTCCAGCGGTTTGAAAACAAGGCCGAGCGTGGCGGCGAGTGCCACGAGAACGCCCATGCCGACGGCCATAAGCGGCACTGGATCGTGGGGCTTCTCCGGCGTGCCGGACCACAGCACCTTCAATGCCCGGCCCATATAAGCCCCGGTCAGCACCGACCCGGCAAGGGCCAGCGGCAGCAACCACGCGGCAGAGGGGCTATCGAGAGCCGCGGCGAGTATTGCGTCCTTGGAATAGAAGGCAGCGAGCGGTGGCAGCCCGGCCAGCGCCAGAGCTGCCACGGCAAAGCCCGCAAAGATGCCGGGCCGGGTGCGACCTGCGCCCGCAAGCGTGTCAAGATCCGTGCTCTCGCGGTCGTGCTGGAAGACGCCGGCGCCAAGGAACAGCGCCGACTTGATCGCCGCATGGGCGATCAGGTGCAGAAGGGCGGCGATGGGAACCCCGGCCCCCACCGCGATCAGCATCAGCCCGTACTGGCTGGCGGTTGAGGCGGCGAGCAGACGCTTGAGGTCCGTTGCGGCCAGTGCCATTAGCCCGGCAATCACCGCCGTCGCCCCGCCGACAATCCCGATTGCCAGAAGCGCGCCGCCAGGCAACATCGGTGCGGTCCGGATCAGCAGGATCGCCCCCGCCGCTACCAGCGTGGCCGAGTGGAGCAGGGCAGACACCGGCGTTGGTCCCGCCATCGCCCGCATCAGCCAGTCCTGCATCGGCACCTGCGCCGACTTGCCCATCGCCGCGAACAAGAGCAGCAGGCCCGCGATCAGCGCCGGGGTGCCGGTGGTGGCAAGCGTGGCCGATATCTCGGAGGTTCCGGCGATACCGATCAGCAGGAAGGCCGCGAGGTAGAGGCCCAGATCGGCCGTCCGGGTATAGAGGAACGCCCTCATGGCCGCCCCGGGCACTCCGTTGCGTCCGTGCCAAAACCCGATCAGAAGGTAAGAGGCGAAACCGATCATTTCCCACGCCGCCAGAAGTGTGATCCAGTCGCCCGACAGCACCAGAAGTTGCATCGCGGCCACGAACATCAGCATGGTGCCGAAAAAGCGGGGGCGTTCCGGATCCTGCGCCATGTAGCCCGCCGCATAGGTCAGGACCATGGCCGCGACGGTCGCGACGACCAGCGCCAGCGTTGCCGTCAGCGGGCTGGCCACCAACCGGATCGGCAGGTCCGGCAGGAAAGGCAGACTGGCCGTGATATCCGTACCGCCCGCCACCCCGGCGAACAGCGCAATTGCCCCGGCAAGGCCCAGGGCTGCGCCGATTAGCGCAATCGCCTCCGGCGCCCGCCGCAGCGCAAGGGCCGTCAGGCCCGCGCCCAGGGGCGCGAGGATCGTCAGCGCCAGCCAGATCACCCCTTGAGCTCCCGCGCTTCTTCCATCTCGACCGACCCGCGCGAGCGGAACCGCGCGATGGCGATGCCGAAACCCACGGCCATCTCGACCGCCATCACCGCCATGACAATTAGCACGAACATCTTCGCCGCGGTCACATCGGGGTGCAGATAGCGCCAGAACGCCACGAGATTGAGCAGTGCCGCGGCAAGGATCAGCTCGACCCCCATGATGATCATGACAAGGTTGGTCTGGCTGAGCGCGCCATAGAGACCAACGCCGAAAAGCGCCGCACCGACGCTGAGCGCGATCATGAGCTCGGGGATCATGGGGTGTCCTCCTCTTGCGGGGCGATGGCGACCATGGTCGCGGCGATCATCGCGGTCAGGATCATCAGCGCCGCGCTTTCAAAGATGAACATCGAGCGTCCGAGGATTTCGCGTCCCAGCAAGCGCGCCTGTTCATCGGCCCCGGGCACGTCGGGCACGGGGCCTTGCCAGCCGGCGGTCCAGATCACCACAAGCGCGGCAACCAAGCCAATCCCGCCTGCCCAGAGCGACAAGCGTTTCTGGTGTGTCATGTCCATCTTGCCCATGCCGCCGGGGTCCATCATGAACATGACCATGAAGATCGCCATGACGCTCATCTCGGTGGCCATCATCATGATCTGGAGCACGCCCAGGAACTCGGCTTGCATGACAAGGAACATCGCCCCGATGGCGGTCTGACTGAAGAGGAGCGCGATGGCCGAACGCACCATGGAATGCGTGCGAAAGACGACGATCCCGAACCAGATCGCGGCAACACCGAAAAACGCGAGAAACAGGGCGGTGGCAAGGCTCATATCGGCACCACGAGGGCGATGACGCCCACAAGGAAGATATTGGCCAGCGCCAGGGTGATGCCGAGCTTCCAGCTCAGTTCAAGATACTTCGCCTCGCGCAGGCGCGGCAGTCTGGATCCGAGCGCAAGCATCCCTGCTGCCACGGCGAGCGTCTTGAGCGCAGTCCAAACCCAGCCCGGCAGCCACGGGCCAAGCCAGCCTCCGAGGTAGAAAGTGACGGTTGCGCTGGCCAGTGCGACGATGATCACAAGCCGTGCCAGCCGCAGGACGGCCAGCCGCGCGCCGGTGTATTCGGCCTCGACTCCACCCGCCAGATCGCCGCCGCCGGTGGGCAGGTCGATGGGCGGCAGCCAGGCGACACCCATCGCCGCGATGACGAACAGGACGAAGCCGATGGGCTGATAGGCGACGTTCCACAGCGCCGCCTGAGACAGGACGATCTGGGTGGTGGAGAGCGACTCCGCCCGCATCGCCACTGCCGTTATGGGCATCACGATCAGCATGGCATAGGCGATGAACTGGCCCAGAAAGCGCCAGCCGCCGATCATCCCATAAGCTCCGTTTGGCCCCCAGCCCGCCATGATAAGGGCAACCAGTACATAGGCCAGCGCGGCGTTCAGAAACAACGCGCCAATGGCCAGATCGGTAATGATCAGCCCCGGCGCCAGCGGGATCACCGCCACCGACAGCAATCCCGCGACCAGCAGTAGGACCGGGCCGGATTCGAAGAAGAGCCGGTCGGGCGTGCGGGGCATGATCTGTTCACGGCCCAAAAGAGCAAGTGCCGAAGTCGCCGGGCGTGTCAGGCTCAGGCGTCCGTGAACCGCCCAGCTTTCCAGAACGGCCACTGCGTAGCAGCCGACAGCAAGCGCCAAAAGGATCATCGCGATACTCATTGTGACGCGCTCCAGGGATCAAGATCGAGCGAGGCGATTGCGGTCAGTGCGTCGGCAAGTTCCATCTGCTTTATCAGGTCGGGCACATGCGCAGCGAGTGCCGCGAAAGGTGTGGTCAGATGGGTCGAGGAAACCATGCCACCCTTCAATGTCAGGTGCAGGGTTGCCGGTCCGCGCGGTGTTTCCAGTGTGGCCATGCCATGGCCGTCGCCTTTTGCACGCGGCATCACTGGTATCGCAATCGCGCCCGCCTCGGCTATCAGATCAAGGCTTTGCGCAATCTCCGCACAGCGTTGGCGTAGCCGCGCCATCGCGTCGCCTTCATCCTGCGTGATCGGTTCGAAACCTAATTCGTCGTAGACCCCGTCGCCGTGTCTGGCATCGGACGCATGGCCCGCCGCACGTGCCACAGGACCTTCCGATGCTCCCTGAAGCGTCCCGATCCCGGTCAGTTTTGGTCCCATAAGTGATCGGTTGAGTGCAACGTGCAGAAGGCTCGTTATAGAGGTTGCTTGCTCTGCCACCTCATCCGCTTTAGCCGTCCGGACGCGGTGTTCCATGGCCGCCGCCCGGCGCCCCAGCGGTGCAAGGCCCGCTTGTCGAGCCAACCCGGCAAGCCAGTTGAGATGGCTTGCGATCCTTTCGCGTTCAACCGCCGCGGCGCGCGCCGTCAGCACGTCTTTCGGCGCGGTCTGCCCTGTTGCAGCTTCGGCAGCGCGGCAGGCCAGTTCGCGCATCGCCACAGGTGACAGGGGCACCGCGTCTGCAAGACTTGCAGCAAAGTCTTCGAGAGCAACGCCTGATGGCAGCGCTGCCGCCTCCATCCCTCTGATCTCGGCGCCCGCGACGCTGTCTCCATCGAGGGTCAGAACCATATGCAGTCCGCTTGGCAGACCCGGGAAGAATGGGCCGAATGGAGCGTCTATCCATTCCATCACCAACCCGTCGGGGCTGACCGGTTTGCCTTCCGTCAGCTCGACCATGGACATGAAATGTGGCTCGATCCCCGGGATGTCGGGCGCTGCGCCGTGGCCTGCGTGGCCATGATGCTCGCTATGCGCATCCTGCTGCCCGTGTGCGCCATGCGCAGCGTGCCCCCCTTGGCCCTCTTGGGCTGGCGTGTGCGCGTGGTGCTTGTGACTGCCATGTCCACTGTGCGCGTGGCCTCCGGCCTCGGCCTGCGGAACGAGGTCCATGCCGCATTTGGGGCAGGAACCCGGTGTCTCGGAGGTCACCTCGGGGTGCATCGGGCAGGTGTAGGGGCCTGTCGGCTCCGAGGCCGGTTTGGCGTGATGGCCGTGGCCGTGATGCGCATGATGACCTTGGTGCGCGTGCTCTCCGGCCTCGGCCTGAGGGACGAGGTCCATGCCGCATTTGGGGCAGGAGCCGGGCGTGTCGGAGGTGACCTCTGGGTGCATGGGGCAAACATAGGAAGTGGACGCCTCGGCGCTGGTCACAGCATCCGCGTGATGATGGGCCTTTTCTGCTTGCGTAGAACCCGTGGACGATTTCTCATGGCCCTCATGGCCCTCATGGCCCTCATGGCCCTCATGGCCCTCATGGCCCTCATGGCCCTCATGGCCGTGCGACGCCGCGCCGGAAACGCGGCGTTCCACAAGGAACATCCCGCATTTCGGGCATTTGCCGGGTTCGTCCGAAACGACTTCGGGATGCATGGGGCAGGTGTATTCGATCCGCTCCGACAGGGCAGGCGCATCAAACTCCGTGATGTCTGGTGCAAAAGCCCCATTGCGGAGCAGTTTGCGCAGATCCTCCAGTCCGGAGATCAGGCCCGCCTGCGACATCTCCGCCGTCACGTCGGCAGTGGGCAGAGGGCCAAGATCGACCTCACCAAGCGCCAGAATGCACCGGGGTCGCGGCATCTGGGCCCAGACGACGCTGGCCGCATCGGCCAGCGCAGTGGGCAAGGGCCCCGCGATCAGCAAGACGTTCGCGTGGCGCGGCGTCACCGCGCGGATCAGCCCTGCGGCGTCCAGATCGAGACCACGGGCATTTGCGATATCCTCACCGGGAATAACGAACGCGCGCAAGTCCCGCGCCATGGCCCCGGCGACCAACCCGCGGAAACCGCGCAACAGACCCTGACGTGCTCCGGACAAATCCATCATTGCCGCCTCAGCGCGCCCTGGCTCCATCCATAGAGCAGGCCGAGAAACAGGATTGCGAGAAAGACACCCATGTCGAGCAGGGCAACCAGCCCCTCTTCACGGTAGACGACCGCCCAAGGGTACATGAACGCCATCTCCATATCGAAGGCCAGAAACAATAGCGCATAGCCGTAATACTTGGCGTGGTATCGGACCCAGACCGGATCGCGGGCCAGCGTGCCGGCGGTTGCGGGCACGTCCTTGGCGGGTTCGGCACGGGCCCGCCCGATCGCACGGGCGAGGGCATAGATGCTCAGGACCAGCCCGACCGTGCCGAACGTCAGGCCGAGCAGAATGGCGTATTGCGTCAGTTCACTCATGTCCGCACTGGCTCCTGTCGTGCTTGGCCTTTTTTGCCAGATCTGGTACCGCGCACGAAAAAGCCGTGCGTAGTCCTTTCCATCCACGTTAACGCAAGGACGCTCAAAAAGAAAAACGATTACGAAAAATTACTTCCCCAACCTGACGACGCGACTTGAAGCAATGAGATTTTGAAAGTCGCGGCGCCTTTGTCAGCAGCAACCATGCGGATAAATTTCATCGGCACGATGGATTGCTGATTTCAAAATCA
>NZ_JAVAMQ010000037.1 GCF_030732095.1 Paracoccus spongiarum
CCGCGGACCTCCTCAGGTGCGACGTGGGTGTAGGCTTCCGGGGAGGCCCAGAAGCACAACCTGCAGACGTCCTTGCGGCGGTCCCTCTGGGCGTTGATGCAGTTCTCGCAGGACCACGACTTCGCCCGCTGACTTGAGGCGTCGATCAGCATGTAGGCGTCGGGGTTGGACCCATCAAAGGAACCGTCGCCCGCGACCTGATAGGGGACTCGGTGGTCAATCTGGAGGTAGCGCGGCGCGAGGACCTCCTGCGTGAACGCCTCGCGGGAACCGTAGTGCGCCACGGGGCGGTCCTTGAAGGGCTTTGAGAACGCCCGCCGCCCGTCGATGCGCCCGGACTTGATGTCAGCCGGGTCCCCAAAACGGTAGGCCCCGATCTTGCGGCCCGTCTTGGCCGACACCCGGTCCCGGGTCATCGTGATGGGGATGCCCGCTTCCTTCACATCCCCCACCACGCGGGGCGGGTGGTCGTAGCCCATCTCGTTCAGGTCCTCGGTCGAACACTCGTCGTGCTCGATCAGGTAGTCAATCAGCGCGCGAGCGCGCTTCGCGGTCACCTTCTCACACAGGGCGAGGATGCGGGGGTCAACTGATTGATTCAACATGCAGCCTTGATGCCACATGTGGTGGGGGCCACAAAGACGGAAAAAGCGCCCGCAGGGGACGCCCTCCGTCTTAGAACCCGTCTTAACTTCCCGTCTTAGGAGTCCTGCGGGCCGTAAGTATCTGATTTTATGGCTCCGGCGGTAGGGATCGAACCTACGACCAATTGATTAACAGTCTATTTATGGCGGCGATCACGGTCTAACGATGTAAAACGGTCCAGACAAATAATCATCAGCATATGCGGCGTATGTTGACAATTATCTCTCTCATAGTCTAACGCTGGGGAACAATGGCAATCCGCTATTCTGTTCCCCAGACTGTTCCCCAGAGGACAAATTGACTATGAAACTGACCGCCGCATCCGTCGATAAGTTGCAGCCGACCGACAAGCGCCAGGAGATACCCGACGCGCTTTGCACTGGCCTCTATTTCGTTGTTCAGCCGACCGGCAAGAAGGGCTGGCAGGTCCGATACCGCCACAGCGGCACCCATCGCCGCATGACGCTGGGGGCCTATCCGGTGCTGTCACTGGCAGATGCGCGGCAGCGGGCGAGGGATGCGCTGGCGGCGGCATCCGAGGGGCGCGACCCTGCCGAGGAAGTGAGGGCCGCGAAAGCGCCGAAGCCCGAGGACGACCGCGACAAGATCAAGGTGCTGATCGGCCAATATCACAAACGGCACCTTGCCAGCCTGAAAAGCGGTGCGGTGGTCCGGCGGGAACTGGATCGGTTCGTCGTGGCGGAATGGGGCGAGCGGGATATTCATTCGATCAACAAGCGTGACGTGATCGACCTGCTGGACGATATTGCCGACAGCGGGCGCTTCGTGACCGCGAACCGCGTCAGGGCCTATCTGAACAAGTTTCTGAATTGGGCGGTTGAACGCGACATTATCCCCATGTCACCGGCAACAGGCGTTAAGCCTGTGGCGAAAGAACCGAGCCGCGACCGCGTTCTGACCGACGATGAAATTCGCTGGTTCTGGACAGCCTGCGAAGCCGAGGGCTTCCCTTGGGGTCCGCTGGGCAAGGTGCTGTTGCTGACGGGCCAGCGGTTGAATGAGGCCGCACAAATCACTGACAGTGAAATTCGCGGCGATCTGTGGCACCTGTCAGCCGACCGGACAAAGAACGGGCGGGTGCATGATGTGCCGCTGTCCGGTGCCGTGCGCGATGTTCTGGCGGGAGTGGACCGCATTGCCGGGAAACCGGGCTTCATCTTCACCACGACCGGGACAACGCCTGTCAGCGGCTTCTACAAAGCGCGTGCGACACTGGCCGATGCGATGCAAAAGGCTGCGGCAGAGGATCGGGGCGAGCCGGTCGAAATTCCCCGCTGGACCTTCCATGATCTGCGCAGAACTGCGGCGACCGGCATGGCGCGTCTGGGCATCCCGGTGCGCGTGACCGAAGCTGTCTTGAACCATGTCAGCGGGACCGGCGGCGGTATCGTCGGGGTTTACCAGAGGCACAACTATGCCGAAGAAAAGCGGGCCGCGCTGGATGCGTGGGCCAGCTATGTGACGCAGCTTGTGGAGGGCAAGCCGGGCAACGTCGTGCGGATCGGGGGGCGGTGATGGCTGTTGGCAAAACCTCTGACGATATGATCCGAGCGAGACTTGAAGCCCTTATACGAAAAATTGAGGGCGTCGGGCACGGAGCTACAACGAGCTTCTGGGTCGGCGATGCGGCCTCTGAGCGCCAATCAAAAGACGACTTGCAAAGCGGTCGCACGTATTGGGTCACTGCGCTCAAGAACGCCAAGAATGGCATTCGCGAACTGGACAATCAAAATTGTGACTTTGCGCTGGAATACTTGCTTGAGGCCAACAGCCTCGCGATTGACGCACTTGGGCTACGACTGTCTCGGGTTCGGAATGAAGAGGGGCTGAAACTGCTGGCGAAGCCCGCAAAACCGCGTGGGCGGCCAAAAAAGAACAAGATCGCAAAAAAATAATTGCCGCAGGATTTTTTAGCCTGAAGAACGGCGATCAATAGGGGGCCTAACGCAACCAAGCGAAAGGCACCCAAGTGGCACGCAAGCTTATCTCTGCAACTCGACTGCGCAACGAAATCTTTGACGGCGCGTCGGACATGTGGCTCTGGCGCAAGCTGAATGACCCCGAACTGAATTTCCCGCGCCCCATTTATATCGCCAACCGGCGCTACTTTGACGAGGCCGAAGTTTTCGACTGGATCGAGGCGCAGGCCGTGGCATCGCAGGGGGGGCTGTGATGATCCATGAAAAAGACTTCCCCGGCGAGGCTGCGAACCAAGCCGGGGACGAAATTCAATCCTGGTGGGATTGGTTCAATAATAACTTGGATCGGCAGGACAAGGCAACGGCGCTTATCCGCGCGCTGGTCGATTGTGATGCACGGGACCGGCTTCCTTTCCTTGAAATCCTGCACGACGCCTTGCGGGCGGGGCCGCCCGTTGCGCCTTTCGATAGCGTGATGGCCGAGGCGGCACTTTGGGCCGATTGGGCCAGCCGGGCCGAGCGGAAAGCATATTTGGTGGCTTGCTGGCGGCGACTGGCGCGCAACGACCAGAAGGCCTTTCTGGAATATGCGGCGGGGGCGGCATGAACGAATTTGCCAATCTCGACCGCGTGGCGGCAGACTATGATAATCCATTCACCGAAAACCCCGATCCGCGCTTGTCGCGGTTCTTCCCCGCGTCTGATCTGGCGGGAAAGCCGGTCCCTTCGCGGGAATGGCTGGTGCGCGATCTGGTGCCGTCCGGGACGGTGACCTTGCTGGGCGGAGATGGCGGCACCGGCAAAAGTCTGTTGGCGCTGCAACTGGCCTGTGCTGTTGCGTCGGGCGGCAAATGGATGGGGCGGGCCGTATCGTCGGGCGGGGCGCTGTTCATCAGTGCCGAGGATGACACGGCGGAATTGCACCGCCGCCTGAATGACGTAGTGCAGGCGGATGGCCTGCGGTTCGATGATCTGGACCGCCTGACTATGCGCAGCCTTGCGGGTGAGGACGCATTGCTTGCCATGCAGGACGGCAAGACCGGCACGCTTTATCCGTCGCCGTTGTTTGCCGAGATCGACAAGCGGACCGACGAAGATCGCCCGGCGATTGTGGTGCTGGACACGCTGGCAGACCTGTTTCCCGGCAACGAGAATGACCGGGCGCAGGCGCGGCAATTTGTCGGCATCCTGCGCGGGTTGGCGATCCGTCACGACTGCGCCGTGCTGCTGCTGGCGCACCCGTCCTTGTCCGGGCTGAACAGTGGTTCGGGCACGAGCGGATCGACGGCGTGGAACAATTCGGTGCGCAGCCGCCTCTATCTGGAACGTGTAGTGCAGGACGGATACGAGGCGAATCCCGATGCCCGGATACTTTCGACCAAAAAGGCGAACTATTCCACGACTGGCGGCGAAATCTGCATGACGTGGCGCGGGGGGGTGTTCGTCGCTGACGAACCGGAAACCGGGCTGGATCGCATGGCGGCAAGCGCAAGGTCCGAGCGGGTGTTCCTCAAGCTGCTGGTCCTTCTGACAGCGCAAGGGCGGCGGGTGAACACTGGTGGCGGGCAGACCTATGCACCAACGGTGTTTTCAAATCACCCAGAGGCCGAGGGCGTGAATAAGCGTGCCTTTCGTTCTGCCATGGAAACCTTGCTGGCAGCGGGCAAGATCAGGCTGGCCGAGGATGGCCCGCCATCGAAACGGCGGCAGTTTCTGGAAGCGGTTGAATGACGTTCCGACCGCTTCCAACCCCGTTCCAACCCCCTTCCAACCCCTGTTCCTTCCAACCCCCATACCCCTATAGGCTGCGCACCCGCTTGGCGCGGGGCTGCGCAAAAGCAGATAATCCCCTGCGTGTTAGCTAACGTTATGGTTTGATAATCTTATCAATGGGTTGCTTGTGAATTATGATTGCGGGGCGCAGCAATCGAGTTTCCATGAACACCAACCGCACCCCGATCAGCACCGCATCACCTTTTGACCTGGACAGCGTGAAGGCGCACGCCCGCGTTGATGGTGACTTCGAGGATTGGACGATTGCGCAGATGGCCGATGCAGCGGCGCGCGAGATCGAGGCACATTGCGGATTGGCTCTGCTGGCCCAGGCCATCACCGTCACACTGTCCAGCTGGTGCTGCCGCATCCCCCTGCCCATTGGTCCGTTCTGGACCGCAGGTCTGACCGATCATCCGATCACGCTTGAACTGATTGACGAGGCGGGCAACGTGACCCCGCACCCGGCGGGATGGCGGATCGAGGGCGGGCGCTATCCCGTCATCAGCCTGACCAGCACAGGACAGGGCCAGCACCTGCGCATCACCTATCCGGCGGGCTTTGGCATGGAGGCGTCGAGCATCCCGGCTGACTTGGCGCTGGCGATCTGTGATCAGGCGGCTGCGTTCTATGACCAGCGTGGGGCAGAGGATGCGCGGCAAGGGCTGTCAGTCGCGGCGTCCCGCATCGCGGCACGGCATCGGCGGGTTGCGGTATGACGGCGGCTGCGACCAGGGCGAAGGGGGGCGGGGGATCTGGTCCCAATGCCCCGGTTTCGATTGATACGGGGGACCGGCTGCCAAGTGTTCCGCTCTCTTTCCCGGCCCCTGAAATGGCCGATCAAGCGATTGCGTTTCTGGAAACCCTGAAAATTCCGGAAGGAAAAAAGGCAGGTGAACCGCTACGGCTTGCCGAGTTTCAGCGCGAGTTCGTTCGTGGCGCACTGGGCGACGGCGTCATGGTGGCCTGTCTCAGCATCGGACGTGGCAACGCCAAAACCGCCTTGTCTGCCGGGCTGGCTCTGGGCGCGCTAAAGGGCGTGTGGGACGATCAGCCGAAACGGGAAATCCTGTTCGCTGCCCGGAACCGCGATCAGGCCAAAACCGCCTTTCAATTCCTGGTCGGCTTCATTGAGGGGCTGCCCGAAGATGAGCAGGAGCAATTCCTGATCCGGCGCGGCTCCAAGCTGGAAGTCGAATATTCCGGCAACGGCGGCGGTCTGGCCCGATGCATCGCGGCTGACGGCAAGTCGATCCTTGGCGGCGCTCCGACGCTGGCCCTGATGGACGAACGTGCCGCGTGGGAACGCGAGAAAGGCGACAATCTCGAAAACGCGATCCTGTCCGGTCTCGGCAAGCGCGACGGACGTGCACTTATCATCAGCACAAGCGCACCGGACGACGCGAACACCTTTTCCCGCTGGCTGGATGAACCGCCGCCCGGGACCTATGTGCAGGAACACCGGCCCGCTTTTGGCCTGCCTGCTGACGATCTGGAAAGCCTGCTGCAAGCCAACCCAGGCGCAGTCGAGGGCATCGGCTCAAGCCCCGAATGGCTGGTCGCCCAGGCCAAGCGTGCGATTGCACGGGGCGGCTCTGCACTTTCCAGCTTCCGCAACCTGAATAGAAATGAAAGAGTATCGACGGAAGATCGCTCGGTGCTTGTTACCGTCGATGAATGGCTGAGTGCCGAGTGTGCCCCGGATGATCTTCCACCGCGTGAAGGGCCGTGCATTCTGGGCGTTGATCTGGGCGGTTCGCGGTCCATGTCCGCTGCGGCGTTCTACTGGCCCGACACTGGCCGGTTGGAGGCTCTGGGCACCTTCCCTAGCAACCCCGGCCTTGCGGATCGTGGCGCGGCTGATGGCGTGTCCGGTCGCTATGCCGAGATGCAGGAACGCGGCGAACTGATCACGATGGGCGATGCGACGGTTCCACCCGGCCCGTGGCTGGCCGAGATCGTGCGCAAGCTGGACGGCTGCGAGATCGCCTGCGTCGTGGGCGACCGTTTTCGTCATGCCGAATTTGTCGAGGCGATGGAAAAGGCCGGTCTGGCCCGCGTTCCCTTCATCTGGCGCGGCTTCGGCTGGAAAGACGGCTCCGAGGACGTGGAACGCTTCCGGCGCGCGCTATTCGACGGCGAGGTGAAAGTGGCCCCTTCGCTGCTTCTGCGCTCTGCCTTTTCAGACGCCATCGTTCTGCACGACCCGGCGAACAACGCCAAGCTGGCAAAGGCCCGTTCGCTGGGCCGCATCGACGCGGCGGCGGCAACCTTGCTGGCCGTGGCGCAGGGGCAGCGCATGAAGGCGGCACCGACGCGGAAAGCGAGGTTGGCATGGGCCTGAACCGCGAACACCGCCGTTATTCTCGGCCCGTCCTGAAAACGAAGCGCTGGCAGTTGCTGCGGCATGTCGTGCTGGAGCGTGACGGTTGGGCTTGCGTGGACTGCGGCCAGACGCGCGGCAGGTTGGAAATCGACCATGTGCAGCCCGTGCGGACGCGGCCCGAGCTGGCCTTCGACCCGGCCAATTGCGCGACCCGCTGCCCGTCCTGCCACACCAGAAAAACCCGGATCGAGTGCGGCCACCCGCCCCCGATCACATCCCCCGAGCGTGACGCCTGGGGGCAAGCTGTTGCCGATCTGGCGACGAACGAAACCGGCAACATGAGGTAAATCAATGCTGGAATCTGTAAAAATCGCCCGCCGCCAGTCGGAAATCCGGCAGGCCCTGGCGGAACTGGTGGGCAAGGAAAAGCCGACCGAAGACGAAACCCGCTCCATGGAAAGCATGGATCAGGAATATCGCACCAATGAAACCCGCTATCGCGCGGCGCTGACCGCCGAGGATCAGGAACGGCGCGAAGCCGGGGCGGATCTGGAAACCCGCTCGGATACCGAATGGTCCGAGATGATGGGCAGGTTCGAGTTGCGCCAAGTGGCGCTGGCGTTGGACGAAGGCAAGGGCCTGACGGGCGCAACCGCCGAGATCGTGGAGGAAATGCGGGCCGCTGGCGGCTATCGTGGCGTTCCGATCCCCTACGCGGCCTTGGAAACCCGCAACACGGTCGCTGCCGATCAGGTGAACCCGAAGACAATTCGCCCGATCATCGACCGGATTTTCCCCGGCAGCGTGGCCGAGCGTCTGGGCGTTCAGCGCATCAACATCACGAACGGCGAACTGGCGTTCCCGGTCGCGACCGCTGGCGCAGTGTTCGGATGGCAGACGACCGAATTGGGCGACGTTGGTGCGGCTTCGCCCTATGATACTGCCGAACGCAGCTTGAACCCCGACCATACCGGCGGCGCGCAGTTGATCATCAGCCGCAAGGCGCTGAAACAGGCGGGCGAGGGTCTGGAAGCCGCAATCCGGCGCGATCTGAACGCGGTAATCGGCACCGAATTGGATCGCGTTGTCGTCAACGGTTCGGGCGCTGCCGGGCAGCCTCTGGGCATCATCCCCGGCGCAGCGACCTATGGCATCACTTCGACTGCCGTTGGCGCGACTGCCACCTGGGCGGCGTTCAGGGCCGAGGTTGTCGCATTCATGCAGGCCAACGCGATCACGTCGGCGGGACAGGTTAATCTGGGCTTTGATCCGGCCATCTGGGCCGAACTGGACGAAGCGTTGATCACCGGCACCGCCGTTTCGGAATGGGACCGTCTGGCGAAACATGTCGGCCAGCCCGCGATCAGCAACGTGATCCCCGCCGAAACCGCGATAATGACGGCCAACGTGCAAGGCATCGCGCCGGGCTATCTGGGCCTTTACGGCGGCGTCGATTTGATCCGCGATCCTTACACGAAGGCAGGCAGCGGCGCGCTGGTCCTGACGGGGCTTGTGACGGCCGATTTCACCGTCCCGCGTGGGCTGCAAACGCGCATCCTGACCGGCATCGCGGACGGCAGCTAAGATGCTGTGGGGCGGCAATCTCGGCGCGCTGGAACTTCGCAGCGAGGGCGGTTCAACCCGCCTTCGGGCGCGGTTTCCCTATGGTGCAGAAACCGAACTGGCACCGGGGCGGCGCGAGGTTATCGCGGCCCGTGCCTTCGCTGATCGGATCGAGGCGGGCGAAGACATTCATCTGCTGTCCGGTCACGACTACAACAAGCCCCTCGCCTCGCGGGCGGCGGGCAACCTGACGCTGACGGACGGCGACGACGCGCTGACCATCGAGGCGACGATTGCAGACGGCACGACCTGGGCCCGCGATTTTCTGGCGGCACATGCGGGCGGGCTGATCCGTGGACTGTCGCCGGGCTTCCGTGTCCACGACGGCGGCGAGCGGATCGAGCGGCGGGGCAACGGCGTCCTGCGGACGATCAGCCGCGCGGCCTTGTTCGAGATCAGCGCCGTGACCCGGCCCGCCTATCCCTCGGCCCAGATCGAGGCGAGGGCGTGGAAAACGCATCAGGACCGGCAACCTTATCGGGGCATGGTCAATCCCCTGAACCGTTGGAGGGCGTGATGGGCTTCATGGATCTATTCCGGCGCAGAACGTCCGAACGCGCGGACATTTCCGAAACCCGCGCTGTTGCCACCGGCTATACGGCGGCCGTCATGGCGGCGCGCGAAAGCTGGATCAGCGGGGCGTCCGGGCTGGCCGAACTGACGGCGGCAGTTCAGACCTGCGTCAGTCTATGGGAAAGCGGCCTGTCGCTTGCAGACGTGACCGGCACCGACATGATTGACCGGCGCACGATGGCGATGACGGCGCGCGCCTTGGCCTTGCGTGGAGAGGCTGTTTTCCTGATCCGTGACCGGCTGATCCCCGCGACCGACTGGGACGTGACCACGCGCAACGGCATTCCCCGCGCATATCGTCTCGGCATCCCTGAAATCGGCGGCGGACGGCGGGAAACGGCGCTGGCGCAGGAGGTTCTGCATTTCCGCATCGGCTGCGACACGGCAGCCCCGTGGACCGGCACCGGACCCTTGCGCCGCGCGCCGCTCTCGGCGCAGCTGCTGCACGAACTGGAAACCGCCCTGCGCGACGTGTTCAGGGATGCCCCGTTGGGTTCCCAGATCATCCCTGTGCCCGAGGGCAGCGCCGATGATATGGCAGCGTTGCGGGCGGGCTTTCGCGGGCGGCGCGGTCAGGCTCTAGTGATCGAGGGCGTGGCGCAGGCGACGGCGGCGGGCATGAATCCGAATATCGGCCAGCACCCCGACCAGCTTTCACCGCATCTGGACAAGACCCTTGCCGACAAGCTGCTGACTGACGCCAAGGGCGCGATCTATGGCGTGTTCGGCATCCTGCCCGGCCTGATGAACCCGGACACAACCGGGCCGATGGTACGCGAGGCGCAGCGGCATCTTGCGCAGCTTATCTTGCAGCCGATTGCCGGGCAGATGGCCGAGGAAGTCTCGGAAAAGCTCGGTGAGACTGTCCAGATCGACGTTGTGCGACCGATGCAGGCTTTCGACGCGGGCGGCAAGGCACGGGCGCTGGCAACGATGGTGGCGGCACTGGCCCAGGCCAAGGAAGCCGGGATCGAGGGCGCAACCCTGCAAGATGCGCTGGCCTTCATTGATTGGGCGGATGACGGAAAATGATCGTTCAAGACAACCTAGGTCGCAACCTTGGGCGGCCACGAAAGCGACAACTTGACTCCGAAGTGGCCTTCGTTTCCCGCGCCGTCATTCCATCCCCCGACGATGCGGGCATCACACACCGCACTGTCGGCTCCAACTTCACGCAAGAAGGCATTGAACGTAGGGCAGTCGTTCCTACTGAGATATCCCACCTTTTTCTTATGGATGAATACAGCGACGGCATTCGGATCGTGAGGGTTCGAGGGTTCCGGGCGGAGTGTAGCCTGCTCATCAATTTTGACGCCATGTTCGCCCTTTCTGCCGCCAGCTAGTTTGAGCAGATCGGCTTGGTAACTGGCTTCCCCCACTATCTCATAGGTGTTGCCCCTGCCTCGCTTGCATCGGACCTCTTTCTTGCTCTTTGATCCGCCGAACAAACCAAACAGTGCCATGCACCACCCCCGAACCTCTAAACTCTTCTCTGAAGCTTAGGACAACAAGCGGGCGCTGTCACCTTCGCGGCATTGAAGCGGGCCGAGTAGCCCGATTCATCGGCGGTGCTGGTCCGCGTTCCCCGCTTTCGACCTGTTCCCCCAGTGTTCCCCAAAGTCACAAAGAGAAATGTCCCCTTTCGGGGGCTTGCTCTTAAATCCTTGATATTTCAGGGATTTTTGGCTCCGGCGGTAGGGATCGAACCTACGACCAATTGATTAACAGTCAACTGCTCTACCGCTGAGCTACGCCGGAACACGAGCCGGGGTATAGCAATGGCGTCGGGGGGCGTCCAGAGGGATTGCGAAGACTTTTCACTGGTGGCGGATTTTGACGTTGCCCCGGTCATCGGCCCTTTGATGACTGGCTCCCTCTGTCGAATTCACGCGGGCACTTCCGAGTCCGGTGCGGCTGTAGTGCCGCCGCATCGCCCGTTCGGGCGGTCATCCGCGTCAGGCCGCAGCCATTGCGTGGCCGAGTCCTGAACCGCCCCGGGTTTGCCGGAGAGTAAAACACTCGAAGGGTGAGCCCTGTGGCAAAGCCCAGTTTCACCCCCGCCTGTCCAGCCGAGCTTCGCGCATGCGGGGATCGGCCTCACGACCGGCCCGGCGCCCGCGCTGGGTGCGGCGCTCAGCCTCGCCGGCCAGGCGCAAGTCGTGGCGGCGGTCCGCTGTAGCGTGACACGAATTCTTGCACAGTTTGACACGAATATTTGCAGCAAAACGATTTTGACGGCGGGGGGCTTTAAGGCAGCCTTAAACGGTGCCTGAGCGAGTGCCTTTCATGGCCGCCGCACTGCCGTCGATTGCTGACACGGAGGACTGCGTTTCGGCGTCCAGCCGGTAGCCGTATCCGAAGACATTGACGAGCCGCCACGGCGTCCCGCGCAGCTTTCGGCGCAGACGGCTGACATGAACGTAAATCAGATGCCGGCCGACGACGCGATCGGCATCGCGCTCGGCATCCAGTGCGGCTTCGATCATCCGGACCGGCACCATCCGGCCCTGGTGGCGGGACAGGATCCCGAAGATATTCGCCTCGGCCGGGGCCAGGCCGTAGGCAAAGACCTCGGCGACGGTGGCATCCGTCCGCCCGGCGAGATCGTCATAGGCGGCAATCAGGTATTTGACCGCGTCCAGCCGCATCATGTCCGCGACCACGTCGGCGATGCTTCTGATCCGGGGTTCCGGGTGCGGCCGGGTGCCATGGGCCGACAGTACATGCCAGACGACGCCACGACTGACGCCGACTTCGCGGGCGATTTCCGCCGCGTTCAGGCCCGTCGCTGCATGGCTGAGGATAGTGGCGTTGCGCTCATCCAGTGCCGCGCGCGGCGTCTCTTTCGCGCTGGCGATGCGCGACCATTTCTTCATTCTGACTGCCGAGATGCGCCCGCCTTTGTTCACGGGACGGCCCGCAGTGGACCACCCCGTCGCGCTGTTTCCGTCTCATGATCGTAGACGGCGCCACGCCGCAGCGCCGCGCCGTTTCGCGGATACTCAGCCCTGCGGCAAGCATGTCGCGCCAGTCGGTCACGCGGCGATCCTGAACGAGGGGACGAAGCGCTTGAGAGGCGCACCAGGTAGCTGGCGAGCGGGGCGGCCTCCATGATGTCGCCACGGTGTCCGGCATAGCCCTTGCCTTCGCCGTCCTGATATAGAGCGCCGCTGTGGTCCTGTGCCTGCATGGCATAGCTGACGGTGCGCAGAGACAGCGGTGCAGCCGCGGTGATGATCAGCAGGTTCCCTGACAGGGCGACGTCCGAGATCGTGGGGCCGCTGACCTCGACGCCATGATCGGCCAGACCGCCATAGGCCGCATATTTGTCGACCGGATCGAATACTAGCGCACGGCCATCGATGCGGATCGGGACGACCATCTGTGCGCCGATCACCGTCGGCGCCATCGGTGTCATGTCCACGTCAACGCCCATCTCGTGCCGGACCCGATTATAGGCTTCCTGCAGATATTCGTGTCAAACAACATCCGCATCGGGAACCGCCCG
>NZ_JAVAMQ010000038.1 GCF_030732095.1 Paracoccus spongiarum
CGTGCGCAGATTTGGCGCGGATCGCGCGAATCTGTCAAGGATGAACCAGCCGGTTCAGCCGATCCTGACGGCTGATGGCACACTTTATTGTGTGTTGAGCCGGTGGCAGCACACGCAGTAGATGAGTATGCCCTTCGAACAGGTTCGTGATGCCCGCTGCCCACTTGACCGCCGCCGCCTTGCTGATCGTGCTGGCGATCGCCTTGCCGGCCGCCACCACGGCCGAGCCCGTGTTCTGCACCACACGCATCGCCGGCAAGGACGTGCCGTTGGCCTATGACAAGGACGAGCCCAGCCTGCGCGACAATTACGGCCTGCGCGAGATCGTCTTCACGCGATGGGGCCGCGACACCTGCCCCAGCTATGTCGTGCTGCGCAGCCTGACGCCGGACCTGACCGACGAACAGCGCGGCCTGTTCTGCCTGCGCCATGATCCCGAGACGAAATCGGTGATCGGCTACGACCTTGGCCGCCGCGACAGCTATGGCCGCTGCGAAAGGCCCGCCGCCACCGTCTGCCAGCGCGTGAACCAGACCCGCAGCGCGGCCGGTCAAATCACATCGGCAGCGGCGCGCGGTGCGGCAAGCGGGCTGCGCGCCCTGCCCGACGGCACCACCGCCGCCATCATCAGCGGCTCCTCGGGCTACATCTCGCAGGCTTTGGGGGCGATCGGCGGCGCTGCGGCCAGCATCGCCGCCTCGCCCGCTCTGCTGGCGGGGGCAGCGGTCAGCGTGGTGGCCGTGGGCGGCGCGGTGTATGCCTGCGCGGAATGACGCGGCCGGCGCCCTCGCGCGGTCAGAACTCGAGCCAGCTGCCCAGCTTGACCGCCTGCTCTCCGCCGCCGGACAGTGGCAGAACCACCCCGGCCTCGATCTTCACCGGCCCGCCAAGGTCATGGACCAGCGAGGTCGCCAATTTCGCCTCGGCGTCCTGGCCCTGCCGCCGCTCCAGCCGAAGCTGGTTGATCCACATCAGATCGCCGCGGGGCCGCAGTCCAAGGGTCAGGTCGGCCTTGACCTCGGTCTCTGGGGTCAGATAGGCAAGCGCGCCATCGTCGAGACCGGCAGACACCGCCACCGGATCGGTCACGCCCGCGACCTTCACGCGCGCCTCGGCCGAGATCCAGCCGCCGCCCAGCAACCCCTCGAACCCCCGACCCAGGGACAGGCCCGAAAGCGCCACGGGCGACAGGTCGCCGTCGCGCCGGACCACGCCGATTCCGCCCTGCCAGGTCAGGCGAAACACCCCGTCGCCATCGTCCAGCGGGCGCTGCATCCACAAGATCAGGCTGCTCTCGCCGGCATTGCTGTGGCCGATCTCGTAGCCAAGCGTGGTGCGCGGGCTGAGGCCATATTCGCCATAGATGCCCAGATAGTCGTTGCCGTCACGATCACGCTCGGCCGACAGCGACAGGAAATGCGTGCCCTCGGCACGCGGCCAGGGACCGGCCTGCGCGGCACCGCCCAGAAGCGTCAGCAGGGGCAGCCATACAAGCCAGAACGCCATCGCAAACTCCGCCGAGGGTTTATGCAATCCTAGCGTGTATCGCGGGACTGCGCGACCTCTTTTCGCGATCATCCCCGCCCAACGAAAAAGGCGCCCCGCGATGCGGGACGCCCTTTCGGATGCGGTCTGCAGGCCGAGGGATCAGCCGCGTTCCTCGATGATCATCGCCAGATGCGGGATCTTCGCGACCATGCCGCGGATCGCCGGAGTATCTTCCAACTCGCGGGTGCGGTTCATCTTGTTCAGGCCCAGGCCCTTCAGCGTCTCGCGCTGGATGGCCGGGCGGCGGATCGGCGAGCCGATCTGCTTGACGACGATGGTTGCCATGTTCCGGTCTCCTTACGCTTCGACGGGCGCGGCTTCGGCAGCCGGCTTGTCATTCGAGGGCAGGATGTCGGCGACCTTCTTGCCGCGACGCTGGGCGACCGAACGCGGGCTGGCGCCCTTCTTCAGGCCGTCCAGCGTGGCGCGGATCATGTTGTAGGGATTCTGCGACCCCTGCGACTTGGCCACGACATCCTGAACGCCCAGCATCTCGAACACGGCGCGCATCGGACCACCGGCGATGATGCCGGTGCCCGGAACGGCGGTGCGCATGATCACCTTGCCGGCGCCATGACGGCCTTCGATGTCATGGTGCAGGGTGCGGCCATCGCGCAGCGGCACGCGGACCATGCCGCGCTTGGCCTGCTCGGTCGCCTTGCGGATCGCCTCGGGGACCTCCTTGGCCTTGCCCTTGCCGAAGCCGACACGGCCGCGTTGGTCGCCGACGACCACGAGGGCCGCGAAGCCGAACCGCTTGCCGCCCTTCACGGTCTTCGACACGCGGTTGATCGCGACCAGACGATCGGCGAATTCCGGGGTTTCCTCGCGCTCTTCGCGACGGCCCCGACGATTATCACGTTCTGCCATCAGGCATTTCCTTCATGCTGGCGCGCGACCCGCGCCGTTGTGTCCAATCCTGGTGGGCCGCCCGGTCTGCGGCCGGCCCCCGGATCATCGGGGCGGCGTTCCCGCCACCCGCAGGGATCAGAACTTCAGCCCGCCTTCGCGTGCCGCATCGGCCAGCGCCTTGACCTTGCCGTGGAAGATGAACCCGCCGCGATCGAACACGACTTCTTCCACGCCAGCGGCCTTCGCACGCTCGGCAATGGCCGTGCCGATCTTGGCGGCGGCCTCGACGTTGTTCTTGCCCACCACGCCGAAATCCTTCTCGAGCGTGCTGGCCGCGGCCAGGGTCACGCCGTTCAGATCATCGATGATCTGGACCGAGATGTTCTTCGACGACCGGTGAACCGACAGGCGCGGACGGCCATTCGACATCGCCCGCAGTTTGTTCCGCACGCGCAGGCGGCGCTTCTGGAACAGCTCTTGCTTTTTCAGTGCCATTTCATGCGCCCCTTACTTCTTCTTGCCTTCCTTGCGGAAGACATACTCGCCCTTGTAGCGGATGCCCTTGCCCTTGTAGGGCTCGGGGCGGCGCCACTCGCGGATGTTCGCGGCAACCTGGCCAACAAGCTGCTGGTCGATGCCTTCCACAACGATTTCGGTCTGCTTCGGCGCCGTGATCGTCACGCCCTCGGGCGTTTCGAAGTTCACGTCGTGGCTGTAGCCCAGTGCCAGCTTGAGCGTCTTGCCCTGCATGTTGGCGCGGTAACCCACGCCCTGGATCTCCAGTTCCTTCTTGAAGCCCTGCGACACGCCGACGGTCAGGTTCTCGATCATCGAGCGGGTCATGCCCCATTGCTGGCGCGCACGCTTCGAGGTGCCGCGCGGCTTCACGGCCACCGAACCTTCGTCCAGCACCAGATCGACATCATCGGTCGCCGTGAAGCTGCGGGTGCCCTTCGGCCCCTTCACCTCGATGGTCTGACCCTTGATCTCGGCCGTCACGCCCTTGGGCAGTTCGACCGGCTTCTTACCAATCCGAGACATTCTGCCCTCCTTAGAACACGGTGCAGAGGACTTCGCCGCCGACATTGGCGTTGCGAGCCGCTGCATCCGACATGACGCCCTTGGGGGTCGAGACGATCGAGACGCCCAGACCCTGACGGACCTGCGGGATTTCACGGGCACCGGCATAGACGCGGCGACCGGGCTTCGAGACGCGCGAAAGTTCCCGGATGACCGGGGCGCCGTCATGGTATTTCAGGCCGATCTCAAGCTCCTTGTGACCTTCGTCGGTGGTCACCTCGTCATAGCCGCGGATGTAGCCTTCGTTCTTCAGCACGTCCAGAACCCAGGCGCGAAGCTTGGAGGCGGGGGTGCGAACGGTCGATTTGCCACGCATCTGCGCATTGCGGATGCGGGTCAGCATATCGCCGAGAGGATCGTTCATGTTCATTTTCGCCCCCTTACCAGCTGGATTTGACCAGGCCGGGGATCTGACCTTGCGAGCCAAGCTCGCGCAGCATGATCCGCGACAGTTTCAGTTTGCGGTAATACGCATGCGGACGACCGGTCAGTTGGCACCGGTTGTGCAGACGCGTAGCCGAGGAGTTGCGCGGCAGGTCGGCCAGTTTCAGGCTGGCCTTGAAGCGCTCTTCCATCGGGCGGGACTGATCGTTGATGACGTCCTTCAGCGCGGCGCGTTTCGCGGCGAACTTCTGGACCAGATGCTCGCGCTTCTTCTCGCGCTCGACCATCGATTTCTTTGCCATATCTCTTTCCCTCCGCGACTCAGCTGTTGAACGGCATGTTGAAATGCTTCAACAGCGACTTCGCTTCCGCGTCGGTCGTCGCGGTGGTGCAGATGATGATGTCCATTCCCAGAACTTCGTCGACCTTGTCGAAGTTGATTTCCGGGAACACGATGTGCTCCTTCAGGCCCATGGCATAGTTGCCGCGGCCGTCGAAAGAGGTGCCCTTGACGCCGCGGAAGTCGCGGACGCGGGGCAGCGCGATGTTGATCAGGCGATCGAGGAATTCGTACATCCGGTCGCCACGCAGCGTGACCTTGGCACCCAGCGGCATTTCCTCACGCACGCGGAACCCGGCGATCGAGTTCTTGGCTTTGGTGATGACAGCCTTCTGACCGGCGATCAGCGACAGCTCTTCGGCGCCCTGCTTCACCTTCTTGGTGTCCTTGACGGCCTCGCCGATGCCCATGTTCAGGACGATCTTGTCCAGACGCGGGATCTGCATGTCGTTCTTGTAGCCGAATTCTTCCTTCAGCGCGGCCTTGATCTGGTCGCGGAACAGAACCTTCAGGCGCGGGGCGTATTTCGTTGCGTCCAGCATCAGATCACGTCTCCCGTGGTCTTGGCAAATCGCACCTTCTTGCCGTCTTCCTCGCGGAAACCGACGCGGGTGGCCTTGCCGTTCTTGTCCATCAGCGCGAGGTTCGACAGGTCGATCGGCATCGCCTTCGGGATGCGGCCGCCCTGGCTGTTCTGGGACTGGCGGGTGTGGCGGATCGCAACGTTCACGCCATCGACGACGGCCTTGTTGTCCTTGGGCATGACAGCGGTGATCTCACCCTGCTTGCCCTTGTCCTTGCCGGCCAGCACGACGACCTTGTCGCCCTTCTTCAGCTTGGCAGCCATCACAGCACCTCCGGCGCAAGCGAGATGATCTTCATGAAGTTCTTCGCACGCAACTCGCGCACGACCGGCCCGAAGATACGGGTGCCGACCGGTTCGCCCTGGTTGTTCAGGATGACGGCGGCGTTGCGGTCGAAGCGGATCGAGGTTCCGTCCTCGCGCGTGACTTCCTTGGCGGTGCGGACGACGACGGCCTTGCGGACATCGCCCTTCTTGACCCGGCCCCGCGGGATGGCTTCCTTGACGGACACCACGATGATGTCGCCCACCGACGCATAGCGACGGTGCGAACCACCCAGGACCTTGATGCACTGAACCCGGCGAGCGCCAGAGTTGTCAGCAACATCCAGATTGGTCTGCATCTGGATCATTTGGTTTCTCCCGACCTTTGGGGACCGCCGGTCGCGGCCCCAGGGTTTCGATCATTTCTGATCTGTGATGATGGACTTATGCCGAGGCAGTCTCGTCCGTCAGGACAGTCCAGCGTTTCGTCTTCGAGATCGGCGCGCATTCGATGATGCGCACGGTGTCGCCAATCTTGAACTGGTTGTTCGCGTCATGCGCCCGGTATTTCTTGGACGAACGGACGGTCTTGTGCAGCAGCGGGTGCTTGAAGCGGCGCTCGACCAGAACGGTGACGGTCTGTTCGTTCTTGTCGCTGGTGACGCGGCCTTGCAGAATGCGTTTGGGCATGGGCCGGGCTCCTTAGTTCGAGGCCGCGGCTTCCGCCGCTTTCTGGTTCAGAATCGTCTTCACGCGGGCCACGTCACGGCGGACGGCACGCATGCGGGCGGTGTTCTCAAGCTGGCCGGTGGCCTGCTGGAAGCGCAGGTTGAACGCTTCCTTCTTCAACGCGACAAGCTGATCCTTCAACTGGTCGGGCGTCTTCGTCTTCAGTTCGCTGGCGTCCATGACGCTTCTTCCTTTCAACATCACCGGAGAGCCCCTGTTACCCAGGGCCACCCTGATTCCGGTGGAGTTTCGTGATGAAGGCCTGCCCATACAGGCGAGGCCCCGCTTTTGCAAGCCCCTTTGGAGGCAATGCCAAACCCCGCCGGGCGACCGGCGGGGTCCGCGTTCGTCGGCCAGGGGCCCGCGGCCCCGACCTTACCAGTCCTCGCGCGCCACGATGCGGGTCAGGACGGGCAGTTTCTGCGCGCCAAGGCGCAGCGCCTCGCGGGCGATGGTGTCGTTGACACCGTCGATCTCGAACATGATCCGGCCCGGGTGGACGCGGGCGGCCCAGAAATCGACCGAGCCCTTGCCCTTGCCCATCCGCACCTCGGTCGGCTTCGACGAAACCGGCACGTCCGGGAAAATCCGGATCCAGACCCGGCCCTGACGTTTCATGTGACGGGTGATCGCGCGGCGGGCCGCCTCGATCTGCCGGGCGGTGACGCGCTCGGGCTCCGTCGCCTTCAGCGCGTAGGAGCCGAAGTTCAGGTCGAATCCGCCCTTCGCCAGGCCGTGGACGCGGCCCTTGTGCTGTTTGCGGAACTTGGTCCGTTTCGGTTGCAGCATTTGTCGTTCTCCTTAGCGGGCGTCGCGGCGCGGACCACGCGGAGCCGGACCTTCCTGCGCCTCGGCGGCCTTGCGGTCGCGCGCCTGGGGGTCATGCTCCATGATCTCGCCCTTGAAGATCCACACCTTCACCCCGATGATCCCGTACGGGGTCGTGGCTTCGGCCAGCGCATAGTCGATGTCGGCGCGCAGCGTGTGCAGCGGCACCCGGCCCTCGCGATACCATTCGGTCCGCGCGATCTCGGCGCCGCCGAGGCGGCCCGACACGTTCACCCGGATGCCCAGGGCACCCATGCGCATCGCGTTCTGGACCGAGCGTTTCATCGCGCGGCGGAACGACACCCGACGCTCGAGCTGCTGGGCGATCGACTCGGCAACCAGGGCCGCGTCCACCTCGGGCTTGCGGACCTCGACGATGTTCAGGTTCACATCGCTCTTGGTGAAGTTCGCCAGCTTCTTGCGCAGGGTTTCGATATCGGCGCCCTTCTTGCCGATGATGACACCCGGACGCGCGGCATGGATCGTCACGCGGCATTTCTTGTGCGGACGTTCGATGATGACGCGGCTGATGCCGGCCTGCTTGGCTTCCTTCTTGATGAAGTCCCGGATCTTCAGGTCTTCAAGAAGCAGATTGCCGTATTCCTTGTCATCGGCATACCAGCGGCTGTCCCAGGTGCGGTTGACCTGGAGGCGCATCCCGATGGGGTTGACCTTCTGACCCATTACGCTTGCTCCTCGACTTGGCGCACCTTGATGGTGATTTCCGAAAACGGCTTCATGATCTTGCCATAGCGGCCGCGCGCCCGCGGGCGGCCACGTTTCATCACCAGGTTCTTGCCGACCCAGGCTTCGGCGACGATCAGGTTGTCGACGTCGAGGCCGTGGTTGTTCTCGGCGTTCGCGATGGCCGACTGAAGGCATTTCTTCACGTCGCCGGCGATGCGCTTGTGCGAGAAGGTCAGGTCGGCCAGCGCGCGATCGACTTTCTTGCCCCGGATCAGCTGCGCCACGAGGTTCAGCTTCTGCGGCGAGGTGCGAAGCATCTTCGTTTTCGCGAAGGCCTCGTTCTCCGCCACGCGGCGCGGATTTTGTTCCTTACCCATGACGATTACTTCCTCTTGGCTTTCTTGTCGGCCGCGTGACCGTAATAGGTCCGGGTGGGCGAATATTCACCGAACTTCTGGCCGATCATCTCTTCGGTGACGGCAACGGGAATGTGCTTCTTGCCGTTGTAGACGCCGAAGGTCAGGCCGACGAATTGCGGCAGGATGGTCGAGCGACGCGACCAGATCTTGATGACGTCGGACTTGCCGGCGTCGCGGGCCTTTTCCGCTTTCTTGAGCACATAGGCGTCAACAAAGGGGCCCTTCCAAACAGAACGTGCCATAGGTCAGCGCCCCTTCTTCTTCGCGTGACGCGACCGCAGGATGTACTTGTCGGTCGCCTTGTTGCTGCGGGTCTTCTTGCCCTTGGTGTCCTTGCCCCAGGGCGTCACCGGCGTGCGGCCACCCGAGGTGCGGCCCTCACCACCACCATGCGGGTGGTCGATCGGGTTCATCGCGACACCGCGGACCGACGGGCGGATCCCCTTGTGGCGGTTGCGGCCGGCCTTGCCGAGGTTCTGGTTCGAGTGGTCGGCATTCGACACGGCACCGATCGTGGCCATGCATTCCTGACGCACCAGGCGCAGCTCGCCCGAGCTGAGGCGGATCTGGGCATAGCCGCCATCGCGACCCACGAACTGGGCATAGGTGCCCGCCGAACGCGCGATCTGGCCGCCCTTGCCGGGCTTCAGCTCGACATTGTGGACGATCGTGCCGATCGGCATGCCGCTGAAGGGCATGGCGTTGCCGGGTTTCACGTCGACCTTCGCGCCGGCGATGATCTTGTCACCCACCGCCAGGCGCTGCGGCGCGAGGATATAGGCGCGCTCGCCATCCTCGTAACCCACCAGCGCGATGAAGGCGGTGCGGTTGGGATCGTATTCGATCCGCTCGACCACGGCCGCCATGTCGAACTTGTTGCGCTTGAAATCGACGATGCGATACAGGCGCTTTGCCCCGCCGCCCTGGCGGCGCATGGTGATCCGTCCGGTGTTGTTCCGACCGCCCTTCTTCGTCAGACCCTCGGTGAGGGTTTTGACGGGGCGACCTTTCCAAAGCTCCGAACGGTCGATCAGAACCAGCCCGCGCTGGCCAGGCGTCGTCGGTTTGTACGACTTCAATGCCATCTTTCTGTCTTCCGTCGCTTTGGACCGAATTGGTCCGTTTCAGTCAAATGATCGCGGCCCCGGGCGCGCCGGGGCCGCAACGTCGCGGCCTGTGATCAAAGTCCCGTCGAGACGTCGATGCTGCTGCCCTCTTCAAGGGTGACATAGGCCTTCTTGATGTCGCTCCGGCGGCCCAGCTGGCCGCGGAAGCGCTTCTGCTTGCCCTTGGTGATGGTGGTGTTGACCGCCTTCACCTTGACGCCGAACAGCGCCTCGACCGCGTCCTTGATCTGCGGCTTGCTGGCATCCTTGCTGACCTGGAACACGACGCCGTTGTTTTCCGACGTCATGGTGGCCTTCTCGGTGATGACCGGCTTGACGATCACATCGTAATGTTCGGGTTTCGCGCTCATTTCAGGCGAGCCTCCAGAGCTTCGACACCTGCCTTGGTGATCACCAGGGTGTCACGCTTCAGGATGTCATACACATTCGCGCCCATCGACGGCAGGATGTCCACGCCCTCGAGGTTGCGCGCGGCACGGGCAAAGCCCTCGTTCACGTCGGCGCCGTCGATGATCAGCACGCGCTTCCAGCCGTTTTCCTTGACGGCTTTCGCGACGGCCGAAGTCTTGGCATCGGCGAGGTTCAGATCCTCGACGATCACCAGTTCACCCGCGGTCGCCTTGGCCGACAGCGCATGGCGCAGGCCCAGGGCGCGCACCTTCTTCGGCAGATCGAAGGCGTGCGAGCGCGGGGTCGGGCCCTTGTAGACGCCACCGTGCCGGAAGGTCGGCGCCTTGCGGGACCCGTGGCGGGCGCCGCCGGTGCCTTTCTGGCGGTAGATCTTCTTGGTCGAGTAGCTGACATCCGACTTGCCCAGCACCGAATGGGTGCCTGCCTGTGCCTTGGCGCGCTGCCAGCGCACGACGCGCTGCAGCAGGTCGCCGCGCGGCTCCAGCCCGAAGATCTCGTCGGCCAGCTCGATCGACCCGGCCTTGCCGGAGTCCAGCTTGATCACATCGAGTTTCATCACTTGTCTCCTTCGGGCGCGTCGCCTGCATCGGCAGCGGGGTCCGCGTTCGGATCGGCGGCGTTCTTGTCGGCCTCGATCGCGGCCTCGGCCTCGGCCAATGCAGCAGCTTCCTGCTCGGCGGCCAGGCGTGCGGCTTCCTCGCGGGCGGCTTCTTCCTCGGCGGCGGCGGCGGCTGCGGCCTCCTCGGCCAGGCGCTTGGCTTCCTCACCGGCCGATTTCAGCGCGGCGGGGTAGATCAGGTTTTCGGGCGTCGCCTTCTTGACGGCGTCCTTGACCGTGACCCAGCCACCCTTCGAGCCGGGAACCGAACCCTTGACCATGATCAGGCCACGGTCCGCATCGGTGCGCACGACCTGCAGGTTCTGCGTGGTGACGCGAACGGCACCCAGATGACCCGCCATCTTCTTGCCCTTGAACACCTTGCCGGGGTCCTGGCACTGGCCGGTCGAGCCATGCGAGCGGTGGCTGATCGACACGCCGTGCGAGGCGCGCAGCCCGCCGAAGTTGTGACGCTTCATCGCGCCCGCGAAGCCCTTGCCGATCGAGGTACCGGCGATGTCCACATACTGACCGGCGAAATAGTGGTCAGCAGTGATTTCCTCACCGACATTGATCAGGTTTTCTTCGGCCACGCGGAATTCCGCGATCTTGCGCTTGGGCGCGACCGAGGCCTTGGCGAAGTGACCGCGCAGCGCGGCGGTCGTGCGCTTGGCCTTGGCCACACCGGCGCCCAGCTGGACGGCGGTATAGCCGTCGCGCGCAACGGTGCGCTGATCGACGACTTGCAGATTGTCCAGTTGCAGGACGGTCACCGGAACCTGACGGCCATCCTCGAGGAACAGCCGGGTCATGCCCAGTTTCTTGGCGATTACACCAGTACGCAGCATGTCTCGCCTCCCCTCAGACCTTGATCTCGACATCCACGCCGGCGGCGAGGTCGAGCTTCATCAGGGCGTCCACGGTCTGGGGCGTCGGATCGACGATGTCCAGCAGGCGCTTGTGGGTGCGGATCTCCCACTGGTCGCGCGACTTCTTGTCGATGTGCGGACCACGCAGGACGGTGAATTTCTCGATCTTGTTCGGCAGCGGAATCGGGCCGCGAACGGTCGCACCGGTGCGCTTGGCCGTGTTCACGATCTCCTGGGTGCTGGCGTCCAGCACGCGGTAATCGAAGGCCTTCAGCCGGATGCGGATATTCTGGCTTTGCATTGGTCATCCCTCGGATGGGATTTCAGTTGAGAGGCAGACCCCGCACCATGCGACGCCTGCTTCGAACCTCGTTGATAAGGCAGACCGGCCGAATAGCGGCCGGTTCACCAATTGGCAAGACCCCTTGCGGGGAAAGTTTC
>NZ_JAVAMQ010000039.1 GCF_030732095.1 Paracoccus spongiarum
CTCGTCAGTGCCAATTCCGACAATGTCGACTATGGCGAGACGATCTGGGTCGACAACGGTACCGACGAAGGCATCACGACCTTCACGGACCGCGGCATCGAATGCCTGCGGGAACTTCTCGCAGACATCCGGACATGGGACGGCGGAATCCTTGAATTCCTGCAGGACGAGAAGTGTGAGCCCGACGTCATCGAACGCATCATGGAGCACGAGAAAACCGTTAACTCCAGACGGCCTTCGGCGTGAGCTTACGAAACACTGGCTCTGGCGGGCGGTTGACGCCAATGGCCACACGCTCGACATCCTCGTGCAAACCCGCCGGAACGCCAGAGCCGCGAGGCACTTTCTGGCAAGGCTCATCGCGCAATTCGGCCAGCCGCGTGTGATGATCACCGACAAGCTGCGCAGCTACTTCAAGCCAATCCGGAACCTGGCTCCCGACGCCGACCACAGGGCACACAAGGGGCTGAACAACCGGGTCGAGGGCTCACACAGACCAACGCGACGGCGAGAGAAGATCATGGGACGCTTCAAGTCCCAACGACAGGCGCAGAGATTCCTCGCCGCCCATGACCAGATCAACACCCTCCTCCGTCCCCGCCGCTATCGTCTCACCGCATCTTCATACCGCCACGCACGGGATGACGCCTTCAGCCTGTGGAACGACTATGCGCTCGAGATGAACGCATAAGCGCTCACGCTTCGCCCCCCTTTGCGCCCACAATCACCCAACTTGGCAATGCCTCTGGAAGTTCTCGCACTTGAAGAAAAGGTCCGCTCCGGTCAGCGCGTTCAGCACAGACGAAGTTAGCAGCGGCGTGCGGTGGATGTGTGGCCGGACGCGCTCCCGCGCGACCTGGACGTCATCGACGCCCGGGATGTACATGCCCCTCCTCCGCGCCTTTGGTCGGAACCGGCGGTTGACCCGCATTCTTCCTCAAACAGTTATCTCGCAGATCCTTGGCCGGCTGCTCACTTGGAAGGCGACGCGAACGCCTACTTCAGGATAGCAGATGATCATGAGGATGAACACTGAAAATGTGCACCTTCAGTCGCTACCTAAATTCTACGGTGTTTGTTTGAACTTACAGAATCCATATTCGAATGCACCAGGCGAATAGCCCGACGGTCACAACGCTTGCCATCCACAAGCCTACAAAATAGGCAAGTCTGATCAACCCGTGACGCATCAGTGATAACCTTCGTCTGGATCGACTTTGCCGCGGAACACCCAATAAGAATAGGCTGTATATGCCAGGATTATGGGAACGAGGACAAGCGCGCCAACTAACATGAACATCTGGCTGTTCTCGGGTGCAGCGGCCTCCCAAATTGTGACTTCAACGGGAACAATATACGGATACATCGAAATTCCCAGGCCCACAAAACTGATAATGAATAAGGACAAAGAAAATATAAATGGCCAGTAGTCACTCTCTCGCAAGCGCAACGTCCGAAACATACCAAACGCCAGCGCAAGAACGGATCCTGCCACCGCTATCGCCAGCAGGATGTTCCATCCTCTGATCCAGCGGCTGTAATAACCATCCTGAAGAAATGGGGTCCATAGGCTGATTGCGCCAATGAATGCAAGGGTAGCCACCCCGAGGGGCCAGGCGCGCTTCCGCATTCTGGCCTGCAAAGGGCCTGCTGTCTTCATGACAAGCCATGTTGCGCCCAGAAGCATATATCCAATAATCAAAGCGACCCCGACGGTCACTGAAAAAGGCGTTAACCAGTCCCACCAGCCCCCGGAATAACTGCGCGCAGCCTTGTCGATGTCGATGCCCTGCAGCAATCCGCCGAGCGCTATGCCCTGAAAAAACGTCGCGAGGCAAGAGCCGCCAATGAAGGCAAAATCCCATACTTGCCGCCATCTCTGAGTTCGCCAGCGAAATTCAAACGCCACGCCCCGAAAGATCAACGCCAACAGCATGGCGATAATCGGAACATAGAGCGCGGGTAGTATCAGCGCGTAGGCCAAGGGAAATGCAGCAAACAAACCACCTCCACCCAGCACGAGCCAGGTTTCGTTGCCGTCCCATACCGGGGCCACCGAATTCATCATGACGTCACGATCACGACCATCGCGTTCCACGGCGAATAGGATTCCGAGTCCGAGATCGAAACCGTCGAGAATCACATAGACCAGCACTGAGAACGCAATGACAAACGCCCATGCCAACGTCAGATCGAACGACACACCTTCTGCGATTATCATGTGAGGTCTCCGTTGCGTTTGTTGCGGTTCGCCTTCAGCGTCAACTGCTGCTGCGCCGGCGTGATACCCGCTGTGCGGGTGGGACTTTCGGCCACCTCAGCCAATCGCGGCTCGGCCTCCATCGGCGGACGCCCCATCAGTCTTAGGATATAGTAGGTCCCCGCCCCAAAGACGGCAAAGTACACGATGACAAACGCTATCAGCGAAGTGCCGACGGCAGCTGCGTCCAGCGGCGCGACACTGTCGGATGTCCGCAAGTATCCGTAAATGGTGTAGGGCTGACGTCCAACTTCGGTCGTGAACCACCCAGCCAGGACAGCAACAAGACCAGAAGGTGCCATGACAAGCGCGGCGCGATGGAGCATGGCTGCATCAAATAATCGACCGCGAAGCCGCGTCCACAATGACCAAAGCCCTATGCCCAGCATCCCAAAACCGATCGCCACCATGAGCCGGAATGACCAGAATACGATCGCGACCGGTGGCTGATCTTCGCGGGGAATCGTGTCGAGGCCCGCCATGGGAGCGTTCAAGTCGTGCTTTAGGATCAAAGAACTTAGCTTGGGAATACCAAAAGCGTAGTCCAGACGCTGTTCGTCTTGATTTGGAATCCCGAAGAGGTAGAGGGGTGCGCCCTCGGGATAGCTTCGGAAATGCCCTTCCATTGCCATCACTTTTGCTGGCTGATGTTCGAGGGTGTTCAGGCCGTGCATGTCACCCAGAAATATCTGGATCGGTGCGAATATTGTTGCCATCCACATTGCCATTGAGAACATGGTGCGTGTCGCAGGATTGGCCGATCCCGGCCTGTGCCGCGACCTTAGCAGATGCAGGGCAGCTACGCCGCCTACGACAAACGCTGTGGTCAGATATGCGGCGGTGACGGTGTGCATCAGGCGAAAGGGGAAAGACGGATTAAAGATCACTTCCCAGAAGTCGGTCGGCAGGAACTGTCCGGTGCTGGGATCTATCCTGAAACCAGCCGGCGTATGCATCCAGCTATTGACACTCAGAATCCAGAAGGCGGACGTTGCCGTGCCCACCGCCACCGCAAGGCAGGCGATCATATGCAATGTAGGGCCGACACGCTCGCGTCCGAAAAGCATGATACCGAGAAATCCAGCTTCCAGAAAGAAGGCTGAGAGGACTTCATAGGCCATGGGACCGCCGATCACCGGCCCTGCCCTGTCGGAAAACACCGACCAGTTTGTCCCAAACTGATAGGACATGACGATTCCCGACACGACCCCCATTGCGAACGCAAGAGAGAAAATCTTGACCCAGTACCGAAAAAGATCGAGGTAGCGTTTGTCTTTAGTCCAAAGCCAGAACCCGTTCAGGGTGGCCAGAAAGCTGGCTAAGCCGATGGTGAAAGCGGGAAACAAAAAATGAAAACTGACCGTGAAGCCAAACTGGATCCGAGCCAGCAGAACAGCGTCAGAATGTTCGAACATGTCCCACCCTTCTTTTGAACCCGCGGTTGCGGGAAAACCTGGTGTCGGCCGCGATCGCTTTGTCTCAATTCTGGTGTGTTGCCCTGCAACCCCGACAGATGCGCCTTCATGGTAAAAATAGCGGCAAGCCAACGAATGCCAAAAGGTGGCGTCACGCCTCCTGCGTGCATTAAAGACACCACCACACCAACTTTAAGTATTCGTGCATTTTGTCCCGGAACAGACCTTCTTCGGCGCACCACCCCACAACGCTAAACCGTCGATCCACTGTTGGCTGAAGTTTGGCAGCCTCTGGTGAACGCGGCTTGCTGGCCCGACAGGCAGCCATAGTCATGTCGCCCTGACATAGCTGCCCGGGGCGGGTTCGATCGGCATCAGGCCTCCCTTTCCTGGCTGATAGGCTGGCACCTGTTCGCCGTCGGCATGGCTGTCAATCCAGTCCCGCCAGTGCGGCCACCACGATCCGTCGTGATGTTCAGCCCCGGCAAGCCATTCCGAGGGCGACTCGGGATAGTCCGCGCGGGTCCAATAGCCGTATTTCTGTCGCTTCGAGGGTGGATTTATGACCCCGGCGATATGACCCGACCCGCCCAGCACGAAGGTGGTGTCGCCCGACAGCAGGCCGGTGGTCGGATAGATCGAGGACCATACGGCGATGTGATCTTCCTTGGTGGCCAGCACGTAAAACGGGATGTCGATCTTGGAAATGTCGATCGGGACGCCGTCCATGGTCAGATAGCCTGGTTGGCGCAGACCGTTCTCGATATAGATCTTTTCCAGATACCACAGCAGCATCGCGGCGGGCAGGCGGGTGCTGTCGCTGTTCCAGAACAGCAGGTCGAAGGCCGGCGGTTTGCGGCCCATCAGGTAGTTCATGACATGGAACGACCAGATCAGGTCGTTCTCGCGGATCATCGAGAACATGTCCTGAAGGTGGTGATTTTCCAGATAGCCCTTTTCGGCCATATGCTCGCGCAGCACCTTGAGCCGGTCGCGGTCGATGAAGACGCCCAGTTCGCCGACATCGGTGAAATCGACCATGGTGGCCAGCGTCGTCGCGGTCTTCACGCGCTTGTCGCCCTTGGCGGCAAGATAGGCCAGTGTGGCGGTGACCAGAATGCCGCCGATGCAGAAGCCCAGGATGTCCACCTCGGATTCGCCGGTCGCCTTTTCCACCGCATCCAGCGCCGCCAGAGGGCCAAGCCGCATGTAATCCTCGAAGCTCATCGCGGCATGTTCCTTGGTCGGGTTGACCCAGGAGATCAGGAACAGGCTGTGCCCCTGTTCCAGCATATAGCGGACCAGGCTGTTATCGGGGCGCATGTCGAAGATGTAGTATTTGTTGATCCACGGGGGCACGAAGATCAGCGGACGCTTGTGCTGGGTCTTGGTCAGCGGCGCATAATGGATCAGCTGCATCAATTCGTTCTGGAACACGACCTGACCCGGCGTGGTCGCCAGATCGCGTCCGACCTCGAAAGCCTCGGGGTCATGGGTGGCGATGGCCAGCCGGCCGTCGCCGCGTTCCATATCTTCCAACAGGTTGCGAAACCCGTCCAGCAGACTGCGCCCTTCGGTTTCTAGAAAACGATCCCGTGCCGCGGGATTGAGCGCCAGATAGTTGCTGGGCGACAGCGCGCTGAGCAATTGCCGGGTGTAGAACCTGACCCGCAGGCTTTCCTTGTCGCCCTGCGGCAGCGTGTCCAGCAACCGTTCGGCCGCCTGTTCGATGGCCAGATGCACGTCACGCAGTCCCCGGCTGACCGGATTGCTTGTCCAGCGCGGGTCGCGAAAGCGGCGGTCCTTGCTGTCTTCGCCCTTGCCGGTCCAGGCGCCAGCCCAAGCCTGCGCGCTGTCTTTCCACAGGTTCATCTGGAAATCCAGCATCGCCCAGGGATTGCGGGTCAGTTCCAGGCCCGCGCGGGCATAGGCACTGGCCACGGATCTGGCATCAACAACCGAGAAATCCTGCCCGCTGGCTTTCGCCATCGCATTCGCCTGGCTGCGCACGGTCAATTCGCGCGCCCGTTCGATCAGGTCAACGAATTCCGCCGTCTGGTCTACAATCTGCGTCTGGTCCATGAATGCTCCTTGGTTTGGCTGCCCTGCCGCGAATATGCTCTTGCGTCGAGTTTGTCTTGCACACGCAGTGTAGATGAGCACGTGTCAGCCTGTTGAAGTGACAAGGATCACGTGCAGGAAGCCCGGTCCGTGTGCGCCGCGGACATAGCTGCCCTCGATGTCGGTGGTGCCGCTGGGGCCGGTGATCAGGATCGCGTTGCGGGGCTGCGGCGCGCCGGTGATCCGGCTGGCATAGTCTTCCAGATGCGGCAACAACGCGGTTTCATGCAACACGACCAGATGATGCAGCGGCAGGAAGGACAGCAGGACCGGCGTCTGCGGACCTGAATGCACCACCAGGGACCCGCTTTCGGCGATGCCCCAGTCGGCCACACCCAGCGCCGCCGCCTCGTCGGGGGCGATGCCGGCATGTGTCTCGATGCCGGTCCAGTCGAGATCGGACAGCGCGGCGGCGGGTTGCAGGGCAATCGAGGCGGTCAGCCCCTGCGCGGCCAGATAACGCCGCACCGCGTCGGGCACGGCCGCCATGTCGGGCACGGCGTCGATGGTGGTTCCCAGCGCCGTGGCCTTGGCCGCGAACGCCCCGGCAAGGGTCGGAGCGGCCAGCGGCGGCCGGGTTGTCGCCGGCGCGTCCAGCAAGGCTGCGGCCTCGGCGGCGATGGCGTCTTGGGCCGGGCGCGGCGTGGGCAGGCTGGCCCGGATGGCGGCCAGAATGCGGTCGCGTGCGGTCATTGCCCCGCCCCCTTTTTCGCCTGCTGATCGCGATACTGGTCCATGAAACTGCGCCCCGGCGGGTGCGGCAGGTCGCGATGCGCCGTCCAGCCGCCGGCCAGTGGCAGGCTGCCGATCCATCCGCGTCGCCCGAACAGCCGCAGCACAGGCAGCGCAAGGCGCGTGGCAAGCCGGTACAGCGCCGGGCGACGGGCCAGCATCGCCCAGATGCCGATGCCGGCGCGCATGACGCCGGGCTCCAGCCCCTCGCGCCAACTGCGCACCCGCCAGGCACGCAGCAGCGTCGGGATCGGAATGCCGACCGGGCAGACCTCGGCGCAACGGCCGTTCATCGTGCAGGCATGCGGCAGGTCGCGCGACCCGGCCAGACCGTCCAGAACCGGGGTCAGCACCGCACCCATCGGTCCGGGATAGGTGCCGCCATAGGCATGCCCGCCGATCTGGCGATAGACGACGCAATGGTTCATGCACGCCCCGCAGCGGATGCAGCGCAGCATCTCGCGAAATTCGTCGCCCAGCATGCGCGAGCGGCCGTTGTCGACCAGGACGATATGCATTTCCTCGGGTCCGTCGGCATCGCCCGGACGCTTTGGCCCGCAATGAAAGGTGGTGTATTGCGTCAATTCGCCCCCGGTCGCGGATCGCACCAGCAGCCGCAGCAGCGCAAAGGCATGGGCGGTCGAGGGCACCAGCTTCTCGATCCCGGCCGTCACGATATGGATGCGGGGCGGCGTGGTGGTCAGCTCGGCATTGCCCTCATTGGTCACGGTGCAGGTGGCGCCGGTATCGGCCACAAGGAAGTTGGCGCCCGAGATGCCGATATCGGCGCCAAGGAACTTGGCCCGCAATTCGCGCCGTGCGCTTTGCACCATCGTCGCGGGGTCGTCGGCGGTGGGCGGCGGGTGGTGGCCTGCCTTGAACAGTTCGGCCACCTGTTCGCGCGTCCGGTGCATGGCCGGCCAGATGATATGCGAGGGCGCCTCGCCGGCAAGCTGGATGATATGTTCGGCCAGATCGGTCTCGACCCGTTCAATGCCGGCATCGGCCAGCGCATGGGGAAGGCCGATCTCCTCGCCCAGCATCGACTTGGCCCGCGTGACCAGCCTGGCCTTCGCGTCAAGGCAGATGCGGGTGACGATGGCTCGGGCCTCGGCATCGTCCGCGGCCCAGTGAACCTTGGCGCCCGAGGCGATGGCGTTGCGTTCGAAGGTCTCAAGATAGTGGTCCAGATGCGCGATCACGTGATCCTTGATCGCCTTGCCACGTGCGCGGGCCGCGTCGAATTCGGGGAAGGCCGCGACGGCGGCGGCGCGCTTGCGTTCGGCGGTGCCCGTCGTCCGGTCGATGGCCAGCTTCAGTGTGGGGTCGGCCAGCGCCGCCCCGGCGCGGGCCTTGAAGGATGGCTGTGGCTTTGGGTGCGACATGATCACGCCTCCTCGCCGATGGCCGGGCCGTCTGCGCGACCCGCCAGAACCTCGATGGTATGGAAACAGCGCGTGGCGGCGCCGCGCCGGTGCAGCTTGCCGGCCATGTTCATCAGGCAGCCCAGATCCCCGGCCAGCAGCAGATCGGCGCCGCTGCGTTCGATCGCCTCGGCCTTTTCGGTGACGATGGCGTTCGAGATCGGGGCGTATTTCACGCAGAACGTCCCGCCGAAGCCGCAGCAGACGTCATTGCCTTCCAGGCCGTGCATCTGAAGCCCCTCGATCTCGGCCAGCATCGCGCGCGGCTGCGCTGCCACGCCCAGATCGCGCAGCCCCGAACAGCTGTCGTGATAGGTCGCCGAGGCATCCAGCCGGCGCCCCTGCGGACGATAGCCCATCACGTCCACCAGAAAACTGGTGATTTCATGCGTTCTGGCGGCAAAGGCGCGGGCGCGGGCGGCCCAGTCCGGGTCGTCCGCCAGCAATTCGGGATAGCCATGCACCATCGTCGCCGCGCAAGAGCCAGAGGGCAGCACGACATGATCGAGCCCCTCGAAGGCGGCGATGGTCTGGCGGGCCAGATGCGCCGCATCGGCATCATCGCCACTGTTGAAGGCCGGCTGACCGCAACAGGTCTGTGCCGCCGGCACCTCGACGATGCAACCGGCTTCCTCCAGCAACTGGATGGCGGCAAAGCCGATCTGCGGACGGATGGCGTCGACAAGGCAGGTGACGAACAGACCCACCCTCGGATGTGGCTTTGCGGACATGGCGACCTCAGTTGTTGGCGGGGACGGTGGGCGCCCGGCCGCGATTGCGCGACATGGTGAACAGCACGATCACGGGCCAGATCAGTGCCGCAAGCCACCACGGATTAAGGCCGCCCGCGAGGAAGGCGAGGCCGATGAACCCGCCCTGGACGATGTAGTAGAACATCGGAATCAGGGTCATGCGGATGATCTCGCCCTCGCGGTCCACAAGGCCCACGGTGGCCGAGGCCGCCACGACATTGTGCACGCAGATCATGTTGCCCGCCGCCCCGCCGATCGCCTGAAGTGCCACAACGAAGCCTGCACCGGTCGCGCCCAGGCCGATCTGTTCGGCCGTCGAGAACTGGAACAGCGAGAACATCATGTTGCTGATCGTGTTCGACCCGGCCACGAAGGCACCCATCGAGCCGATCAGCGGCGCGAACATCGGCCATGCGCCTCCGACGACCGACGATACACCTTCGGCCAGCACGATCGGCATCGACGCCATCGTGGCGGACGCCGAGTTGATGAACACCTGCACCATCGGCACCGCCAGAAGCAGCGCCGGGGCGGCTGCGATCATGGTCGAGCCTGAGGAGCGCACAGCCTTGCCGAAATCGCCGACCCTCATCCTGTGGAACACCAGCGTGAACAGCGAGGCCAGGATCAGCACGGTGCCCGGCAGGTACAGCCATTGCACCCGCGCATTGATGCCCGACCCGAACAGGTCGTTGAAGGCCATCGTGCGCCCGGGCGCGGTCAGCCAGGCCTTGAGTTCGGGGATGGTGCGCGTCGCAACCAGCAGCAGTACCACGACGATGTAGGGTGTCCATGCCTTCAGCAGCGACATGACCTGATGTCCAGCGCGGTGATCTTCGAGGTCGTCCAGCTTGCCGATCCATTTGCCATCCCACTGCTCGCGCGGCGGAAAGTCAAAGATGTCCTTCGGCATCAAGAAGCCGGCTCTGGCTGCGGGAACGACGATCAGCAATCCGATGATACCACCCACCAGGGACGGGAATTCGGGTCCGAGAAGGCTCGCGATGATCCAGTAGGGAACCGTGAAGGCCAACCCGGCGAACAGCGCGAACTTCCAGATCCTGAAGCCGTCGACAAAGCTGCGCCGGGCCCCGAAGAACCGCGTCATCATCCCGACCATGATCAGCGGGATGAGAAACCCTATCAGGCCATGCAGCGTGGCTACCTTGACGGCGATCTCGACCAGATAGTCGCCGAACGCCATCGGCGCGATGGTCTGCTCGACCAGGGCCTGCCCCGAAAGGCCGGTATTGACCCCCACGAGGATCGGCGTGCCGACCGCTCCGAAGGATACGGGGGTGCTCTGGATGATTAGTGACACCAGGACCGCCGCCATTGCAGGAAAGCCGATCGCCACCAGCAGCGGCGCCGCGATCGCCGCCGGCGTGCCGAAGCCCGATGCCCCCTCGATCAGCGATCCGAACAGCCAGGCGATGATGATGGCCTGCACCCGGCGGTCAGGCGAAATGCGCGTGAACCCCGCCCGGATCGACCGGATTCCACCGCTTTCCTCCAGTGTGTAGAGCAACAGGATGGCCCCGAAGATGATGTAGAGCAGGCTGACAGCGGTCACGGCGCCGTTTACCGTGGCGCCCAGCACCTTGTTGAAGTCAGTTCCCCAGACCAGCAGCGCGGTCGCGGCCGTGACCAGATAGGCGACGCCCATCGACAGCTTGGCAGACCGTGCCAGAACCACCAGCAGCAGAAAGACCGTGGCAATTGGAAGCAGGGCCAGAATGAATGTCAGAATACCAGGCATCTTTCCTCCTCACATGCGGGGGACCGTTTTGGACCGACTCGGTTCGGCAAAAGCGGATTATCCCCTCTTTTTTGCACTGCGATACCTATTCGATAATCGGCAGCAGCTTGTTGATGCTGTCCTTGGCGTCGCCATAGAACATGCGGGTGTTGTCCTTGAAGAATAGTGGATTCTCGATGCCGGAATAGCCGGTGCCCTGCCCGCGCTTGCTGACGAAGACCTGCTTGGCCTTCCACACCTCCAGCACCGGCATGCCGGCGATGGGGCTGTTCGGGTCGTCCTGGGCAGCCGGGTTCACGATGTCGTTGCT